>NZ_VWWL01000030.1 GCF_011752995.1 Burkholderia sp. Ax-1724 | reverse complement strand
GACATCGACGCCGAGGTCTTCGGGCTTCACGGTTTCCAGCGGCTTTTTCTTCGCCTTCATGATGTTCGGCAGCGTCACGTAGCGCGGCTCGTTCAGGCGCAGATCGGTCGTCACGACGGCCGGCAGCGTCAGCGACAGCGTTTCCGCGCCGCCGTCCACTTCACGCGACACGGTGGCCTTGCCGTCTGCCACGACAACCTTCGAGGCGAACGTGGCCTGCGGCAGATTCGCGAGCGCGGCGAGCATCTGGCCGGTCTGGTTCGAATCGTCGTCGATGGCCTGCTTGCCGAGGATCACCAGTTGCGGCTGCTCCCTGTCGACCAGTGCCTTGAGCAGCTTTGCAACGGCCAGCGGCTGCAACTCCTCGTTCGATTCGATCAGGATCGCACGGTCAGCTCCAATCGCCAGCGCCGTGCGCAGCGTTTCCTGCGACTGCGCCACACCCGCCGACACCGCGATCACCTCGGTCGCCACGCCCGCTTCCTTCAGGCGCACCGCCTCTTCCACCGCGATTTCGTCGAACGGATTCATCGACATCTTCACGCTAGTCAGATCGAGCCCGCTGCCATCGCCCTTCACGCGCGGTTTAATGTTGTAGTCGAGCACCCGCTTCACCGCGACCATCACCTTCATGTATTGCGTCTCCATCGTGATTCTGTTTTCATCCCGCTCCCGACCACTGCGAGCCGCACTCGCGCGGCCCTTCACGCCGCTTCATGCACTGAGCAAGCGGCGCGCGACAATCAGCCGATGAATCTCGTTCGTGCCTTCGATAATCTGATTCAGCTTTGCATCGCGCATCATCCGCTCGACGGGAAACTCTTTTGAATAGCCGTAACTGCCGAGCACTTGCACTGCTTCGGTCGTCACGTCCATCGCGATGTCGGTCACGAAGCACTTGGTCATCGACGCCAGCATGTTCAGTCGGGAATGATCGCCCGAATCGATTTCATCGCAGCAGTTATAGAGCAGGTTGCGAGCGGCTTCGACCTTGATCGCCATGTCGGCGAGCTTGAACTGCATGCCCTGAAACTCGGCGATCGCGCGGCCGAACTGCTTGCGTTCCTTCGCATACGCCACCGACACGTCCAGCGCGCCTTGCGCAAGCCCAAGCGAGGTTGCTGCAATCGTCGGCCGGTTCAGGTCGAGTACCTTCATGCAGGCCTTAAAGCCTTCGCCTTCGGCACCGATCATGCAGTCGGCGTCGACACGCATATCGTCGAAGAAGAGTTCATGATTGGGTGCACCGTGCCGCCCCATCTTATGTTCCTTACGGCCCAGACGAAAACCCGGCGTCTTCGTGTCGACCAGAAATGCACTGATGCCATCCGAACCGCTCGCATCCGAGGTACGTGCGAACAACAGCACGTAGTGCGCATAGCCACCCCATGTAATCCAGTTCTTCTGACCGTTGATTACGTAAGAGTCGCCGTCTTTCCTCGCACGCGTGCGAATCGACGAAACGTCGGAGCCGGCCTGCGGCTCCGTGACCGCAATCGCGGAAACGAGCCGCCCTTCCGCCGCGAGCGGCAACCAGCGCTTTTTCTGCTCTTCGGTACCGAAATGCAGCAACGGCAACACGAACGAAATCGAATTGTTGCCGCACAGCGTAGCCGCCGCGAGCGAGACCTTCGCGATCTCCTCCTTGACGATGCAGACTGTCTTCAGGTTGCCGCCAGGCCCTCCGTACTCCTCCGGCAGCCACAACTGCAACAGCCCCATATCGCCCATCACCGGCACCAGTTCCTCTGGAAAGCGGTCCTCCGCCTCCATCCCCGCCACCAGCGGCACGATATGCTTCTGAACCATCCGCCGGGTCGAATCCTGAATCGAAACCAGCTCTTCATTTAGCCGCATAATCACTCTCTCTCGATGCTGTTGGGTCGGGCTCTCAATAGCTTGGGAACGACAGGCCGCCGTTGATGCTCAGCGTGGAACCCGACACCTGATCCGACTCCCGGCTCGACAGATAAAGTACGTATTCCGCAAGATCCTCGGCAGAATTCAGCTTGAACTTCACACGCTGTTCAGCTTTAGTAAAGGCCTTGACGATCACCTCCTGCGAGCCTGCCTCTTTCGCCGCAAGAAAGCGGTCATGCGCCGGCGTACCTGTGGTGAGCGTGGTCGCCACCGAATTGATGCGGATGCCCAGATGAGCGAGTTCCGCGCCAAGCGCACGGGTCAAAAACATGATTGACGCGCCGGCTGCTCCGATCATCGATTCGCTGGGAGTCGGAATGCGCGCTGCGTCCGTGGTGATCAGAACGATCTTTCCGTATTGCCGGTCACGCATGAATCTGGTGGCTGCATGCACCGCGTTCAAACGTGGCATCAGGCGGCTTGTCAGACACGCAATCCCCTCATCCGGCGCCATATCGACGAACAATTTCGGCTTAGGCTCGCGCGGACCGCCGCTCGCCACCACGATATCGACCTTGCCGAAGCGCTGTGCCGCGGCGGCAACCGCGTGCTCGATACCGTCGTAAGTCAGCAGATCGCTATTGACAAACACCCGTTCGCCCTCGAACCCACGGCACTCGTCGATCAACGATGCCGCAGCCGCTTCGTCGCGGCCTTGAATCACGACGCTCGCGCCGCTTTGCGCGAGTTTCAGCACGCTCGCGCGCCCAATTCCTTTTGTTCCGCCCAGCACGACAGCGGATGCTCCTCTCAGATCCGTAAGCATGGTGCTACCTGTCTCCCAACAATTCGTTTTCAGACACGCCCGGCGCCAACGCCACCACCCAGGCGCATAAATGGCTCCGCCGCTGTCACTTGCTGGATTCTTCTTCGCCGTAGCGCGTTTCGCGCGCATGCGCGGCGCTCGTCACGCCCTTGTTGCGGCGCTCCTTCATGAAGTTGTGTTCATCGCTTTCATAGCGGATGTTGGTGCCGAGCGCATGCATCACATAGCCGTGCACGAACTGCGAGGTCATGCCGAGCGAGTCCAGCGCGAGATGATTCGCCGCCTTGCCGATCGCGATCGCGTCACGAGGCAAACGTACAATGCGCTCTGCCCATTCCTCGCCCGCCTCGGCGAGTTGATCCGCGGGCACGGCCTTGTTCACGAGCCCCATGCGTTCCGCTTCGATACCGTTCACGACTTCGCCGAGCAACAGCAGTTCGCGCGCTTTCTTGGGCCCTAGGGCGAGAATGTTCCAGCTGGTCAGATAGGCCGCACCCGCGAGCCCCATCTTCTGCTCCGGGTGCCCGATCTTCGCGTCTTCGGCAGCAATGGCCAGATCGCTGGCTTCGACGATATAAAGCCCGGCGCCCACACAATAGCCCTGCACGAGCGACAAGGTCGGCTTCACGCAGTAGAGCATCTGGCGGAATTGCTCGACGTGGCGCTTATCGAAATGCAGCCGCGCGCGCTGGCTGGGCCGCCGTGCGCCGGGTTCTTTGGAAAAGCCGTATTCGGCACCGCCCACCTGGCCAAGATCGTGGCCCGTAGAAAAGTCACGGCCCTCGCCACGGAAGACGATCACGCGCACGTCGTCGTCGCGCTCGGCACGCTCCATGTGCTCCATCAGCCGATCGAACATTTCGTACGTCAGCGCATTACGCTTTTCGTCGCGGCAAAAGGTGATATAGGCACGGCCGTCCTTCGCCTCGTACTTGACTGCATCTCTCAGATCTTCACTCATCGCCCGTTCCTGTCCTCAGGTTGTCTCATCCATCTCACGAATGCCGGGGAGACCCAGCGGTCATCGCACACTACACATTTCATTTGGTCCATTGGATGAACCTTTGAAATATACTCAGCGAGAACGAAGCCGATGTCAAGTCAGGAAATCGCCAGGAATTTCGCTGATGGCGGACACGGGTATTGCTCACTTGAAGAATTGGTCGCCGGGGGTTAGGATTCCGACAAACCGTGAATGGATTAATCATTGAAAAACGCTACCTCCCCCGCTCGAGTGACGAAGGCGCAAAGTGCCGCTGCCAAGGCTGACGCGCCGCCTGCCCGCGTGCGCCCCACGCCCGCTTATGCGCCGGTCCAGACACGGCGCGCATTCGAAGCCGTCGCCGACCAGATTCGCGAACAACTGCAAAGCGGTGCGCTGCAACCAGGTGACCGCCTGCCGCCGGAACGTGATCTGGCGGAACAGTTCAGCCTGAGCCGCAACACGGTCCGGGAAGCGTTGCGCTCACTGGAAATGGCGGGCGTGCTCGAGTTCCGCAAGGGAGCAACCGGCGGGGCTTTTGTCCGGGAAGGCCGGGGCGACGCGGTCATTGCCGGTTTTACCGACCTGTTCCGTCTCGGCGCAATTCAGCCCGCGGATCTGACCGAAGCACGCCTGATCGTCGGCGTCGCGGCCACACGCCTCGCCTGCGAACGCGGCACGGAAGAAGATTTCACGGCGTTGCGCGAGAACGTTCGTGAAAGCGAACTCGCGGTAGCGAACGGCGATGTTCCACAACGGCTGCGCATCAATCTGGAATTCCACCGGCTGGTTGCGCGCGCTGCGCGCAATCCGGTGCTTGTCATCCTCACGGATGCGCTGGTCGAGATTCATGAGCAAATGCTCGAACTGGTCTCGCCCGCACCTGACAGTGCGGTCATGCCGTCACGCCGGCGTCTGCTGAAGTATTTCGCCGCACGCGACCAGGAAAAAGCCGGTGCGGAAATGGAATCGCATCTGCGTTCGTTACAAAAGCACTACCTGGCCCAGCAAAGCGAGTTGAAGCGCTGAAGATACGCTTGCGGTGTCAAGGCCGGAACAGCGGAGCAGACCACGTCAAGCTGCTGTCAGGCTGCCCTCACCTCGTGCCATCGCCCCGCGCGTAACCGCTTCGGCCGAGCGCAGCCCAAATACCGCAGCCTTCATCAAACCACCCACATAGCCCGAATTCGAGCCGCCCTCGATGCCGCCAGTCGTCGCGCCCGCCGCGTACAAGCCTGGAATCGGACGGCGCGCAGCATCCAGCGCCGCGCCATCCGCATTGATCGCAATGCCGCCCATCGTGTACGTCATGCCGGCGCACAGCGGAATCGCCAGAAAACCCGGCCCCTCGACCGGCGAGGCACCCGTTGCCAGCGTCGCCGGCCTGACTGTGCGCGGCGGCGACAGGCGGTCAAGACGACCCTCTGCAAGCGCCGCGTTATAGTCGTGCACCGTTTCACGCAGCACGACCGCGTCCATTCCGAGTTGATTCGCGAGGCTCGCGATATCCGGCGCCCGATGTATCGTCGCACCGAGCCGTTCGAGCGCCGGATTCGGTGGCAGCAGAAACGCGCGACCCGCGCACTCCCAGATTGCTTCATCGACGATGACAAACGAGGACAGCGGCTCGTCCAGTGTGGCAATCGCGTTTGCCACCGCGACGCCGCCGAGCCCCTCATCGGTAAAACGACGACCCGCGCCGTCCACCACGATGCTCGACGAAGCCACGATATCCAGCACCGGATACGGCCACAACGACTCGTCCTCGAGCGCCTGCGCGTGCTGTACGTGGCCGTAGAACTTGTCCATCCCCATTAGCAGCGCACCTGCGGCCTGAGCCATCCTGATGCCGTCACCCATACCGGTGCCCGCACCGCGCTTGCAGAGATGTTCGGGACGCGGCGAAATGTACTGTTTAACCATCTGCGCATTACCCGCGAAACCGCCGTCGGCAAGCAGCACGGCACGCGCTTCGACAAGGCGGCTCAAGCCGTCCACCTGCCTCATGTGGACGCCCATACAACGGCCATCGACCATGTGCAGCTCCTCAGCGCGCGCACCGCGTATGAAGCGTCCTCCCGACTCGATCAACAATGCTTCAAGTCGCGCCAGCAACAGATCGCCTCCCTTGCCGCGCCAATGATTCTGAATGCCGGTTTCACGCAGACTGTAGGGCTTGAGCATATGGCCCATGAAGGCATAGTCTCCGCCTTTGCCGAACTCCGCGCCGTGACGGCTCAGCCATTCCACGACACGCCGCCCATCCACCGCCAGCGCGACGGCGAGCGCTTCGTCGCGCAAACCCGCGCTCGCGTCGACAATCGCGCGCCGCAGCGCGTCCGGGTCCGACGACACGTCGAGAAACGCCAGATGAAACACCCCGCCCGCATAGCGAGAATTCGCGGGATAGCATTCTTCGCGGCCGGCTTCCAGCAGCGCGACCGACAGACCCGCTTCGGCGGCCCGGTTGGCGGCGACGAGCCCGGCGAGCCCCGCGCCTACGATGGCAAAATCCACGCTCAGCGATACATCCGACATGACATTGACTCCCGCTGCCTAGCCGAGATAGGACTGATGGATCGCTTCGTGGCCACGCAACGATTCTCCCGTGCCCTGTGCGGCGATATGACCAACCGACAGCACATAGCCGTAGTCTGACAACGCCAGCGCCTCGTCCGCATGCTGCTCGACGAGCAGGATCGTGAGACCCGTCTTGCGCAACACCTGCAAGACGCCGAACAGCCGCTCGACGACTAGCGGCGCGAGGCCCAGCGAAGGTTCGTCGAGCAGAAGCAGTTTGGGGTCCGCCATCAAGGCGCGGCCCATCGCCACCATCTGCTGCTCGCCGCCGCTCAGGCTGATCGTTCGCTGATCGGCGCGCTCCTTGAGTTTCGGAAACAGGTCGTAGACGTAATCGAGCCGGTCTCGATAAAGTGATGCATCGCGTCGATGGCGCAGCCGATGAAAGCCGAGGCGCAGGTTCTCGGTCACGGTCAGTGCGGTAAATAGCTGCCGCCCTTCCGGCACCTGCACGATGCCAAGCTCGACCACCTCCGGCGCCGACAACGCGACGATGTCCTCGCCGTCAAACGTAATCGATCCGGCGTTCACTTCGACCAGCCGCGAAATCGCGTTGATGAGTGTGGACTTGCCCGCGCCATTGGCACCGACCGCCGACACGATTGACCCTTGCTTGATCTCCAGCGAGAGACCGTGCAACGCTTCCGTGCCCTTGTATCCGGCACGCAGGCCATCAATTTTTAGCATGTGCGCCTCCGGTTCCCAGATAGGCTTCGATCACTTTCGGATTGCTCTGAATCGACGCAGCATCGCCCTCGGCAATCTTCGCGCCATGATCGAGCACCACAATGCGATGGCACAGGCCCATGATGAAGCCGATGTCGTGCTCGACGATCAGAATCGTCAAACCGTCGTCGTTCAGTTGACGCAACATGCGTCCGAGACCCGCGGTTTCCTGGTCGTTCAGTCCGGCAGCAGGCTCGTCAAGCAGCAGAATGCTGGGCTCGCTCGCCAATGCCCGTGCGATTTCCACCAGACGTTGCTGCCCATGCGGCAGGTGCGAAATCAGGTCATGCGCGCGCTGCGCCAGACCTACGAACTCCAATAGTTCCATTGCCCGCGTCGCGCAACGCCGTTCGTCAGCCGCGACCTTACGAAAACGCAGTAGCGAAAACAAAAAACCGTCCACCAGTTGCGGATGAAAGCCGAGCATCACGTTCTCGAGCACAGTCAGCCCGCTGAATAGCCGCACGATCTGGAAAGTGCGTGCCATGCCCATCGCGCTACGCCGATGCAAGGGCTGGCGCGTAATGTTTTTCTGCTTGAACACGATGTCGCCGGAAGTAGGCGTATCCACACCTGTGATCAGATTGAAGGTAGTCGACTTGCCGGCACCGTTCGGTCCGATCAGGCCGATCGCCTCTCCCTGACGAACATCGAACGACACCTGGTCGACCGCGAGCAAGCCGCCAAAGCGCTTCATGCAGCCTTGAATCTCCATCAATTGCGGCGTGCCGACGATAGGCGTGCGTGATTCCGAAAACTGGCCTCTCATTGTCCAACTCCTTTCTTGACCGTCGGATTGGCCGGCACGCGCGGCGGCGACTGGCGGAGCAGCCTGCTGCGCTGCAGACGACTACGCGAACCCAGCAGGCCGGAGAGTCCGTTGGGCAGGAAGATCAGGAACAACAGCAGGCACAGGCCATACACCAGCGTCTGCAATTCGCCGAAACGCGTCAGCAGCTGCGGCGCGGCGACGACCACGATCGAACCGAGTACCGGCCCATACCGTGTCCCGAGACCGCCGACCACCGCGATCGTCAGCATCGACACCAACACGGGAAATTCACCCATGCTCGGACTCACCTGCTGGCTGACGACGGAAAAGCCAATACCTGCCAGGCCCGCGAGTACCGCGCTCAATACGAACACTCGCAACTTCTGCACGGAGACGTTGACACCCAGCGCGGCCGCGGCTCTTTCATCATCACGGATGGCTTGCAACGAACGTCCCAGATGACTTGAAACGATAAAGTTCTGCAATATCAGCACGAGTGCGGTGACGATCACGATCACGTAGTACAGCGTCAAACGGTCAACGGATTTATCGCCAATGCTAAGCGCGGGAATCAGTAGCCCCGCGGTGCCGCCCGTTACCTCGATCCAGCGATTCGCCACGCCCGCGATCACGATGCCGAAACACAATGTCGCCATCGCCAGATAGTGTGTGCGCAGCCGCAACAGCGGTATCCCGATCGCCAGCGCGACAAGCGCACAGATCACGAGGCTCACGGGCAACGCGCTCAACGCGGAAAACTTCGCATTGAGCTGCAGCAGCGCATACCCGTACGCGCCGATCGCAAAGAAGCCTTGATGCCCCATGGCGATCTGCCCGGCGTAACCGTAGAGCAAATTGAAGCCGACGCTCAGAATCGCGTAGATGCAGATGAGCGAAATCAGCCGTAGCTGGAAGCCGGTGGTCAGCAGCACCGGCGCCAGCAGCGCAACAGCGAGCAGTGCAACGAATGGTGCCTTGACTGACCAGAAAGTGGATGGAGTGGATGCTGTCTTCATCGCCGGATCGCCTCGAAGTCGCCCAGAAGCCCATACGGACGGATCAACAGGACGAGCAGGATTAACACAAAGATGATGGGTTCTGCATAGAGGCTGCTGCCATAACCCGCCACGAACGCCTCCAGAATGCCGATGACGATGCCGCCCGCCGCCGCGGCAAACGGACTGCCCAGGCCGCCGAGAATCGCAGCCATGAATCCCTTGACGGTAAGATCGACGCCCATGGATGCCTGGCCACCCAGCAGCGGTCCGATCAGCACGCCGGCCACCCCGCTCACGAGCGCACTGAAGAGAAATCCGAAACGCACGATGCGCGATGAACGGATACCCATCAGTTGCGCGACGCGCGGTTGCGCGCCAGTCGCCCGCACGCACAGGCCAAAGCTCGTGCGATACAACAGAAACCACGTCACGATCAGGAATACGACGAAGGCCACGATGATCGCCAGTTGCTGCTGGTTGGTCGTGAGGGGCCCGAGCGTAATCGGTTGCATCGACAGGATGCTGGGCACGAACAATTGATCGGCACCCCAGATCAGCAACGCGACGCCGCTGGCGATAATTGCCGCCGCGAGCATGCCGATCATGATCGTGAGAGGCGGCGCACCGCGCTTGACGAGCGGCCGATACACAGCGAACTCGAGTATCAGCCCGCACACGAGCACGACGGAGATCACTGCGGCAAGAGCAAGCGGTGTCGGCAGATTGCAGGTGACCATGAAAAACACCGCGGACATCGTGCCAATCATCACGAAATCGCCCTGAGCGAAATTAATGACACGGTTCGTGCCGTAGATCAGCGATAACGACAGACCGATCAAACCGTAGACACTGCCGTTGGTTAGACCGGCGAGCAACAAGACACTGATTTTGTCCATGAGCATGGCTCTCGTTGAAACTGTCCGAATCCAGGATGAAGCGTCGAGGCGAACGCTGGGCGACAACGCCGCCTTCTTCGACAAAACTTCTGCAAAGCCTCAATGAGGCTTGAACTTGCTCAGGTCCGGTTTCACCAGATGAGTGCCGTTGTCTGCAACCTGAATGAAGACGTACCAGTGCTCGTCGGGCGAACCGTGATGCTGCTTCGGACCAAAGTGATACGACGCGCCCTGTTCGCCTTGCAGGCCTTTGAAGCCGTTGAGCTTCTCCGTCGCGTCCCGGAATGCGGTGCGAGCCTGCGCGATATCGCCGGCATCGATCGCCTTGAGCACGGCCGGAGTCGCGATGACCTGCAGGGCGGCCTTGCCCGCGTCGTAACCGAGTACCGGATAGAGCGTGGGCTGATGCGGGCCGAAGCGTGCGTCGAATGTCTTGAAGAATGCCTGCACATCGGGGCGCGTTGGATCTACCGTATTCGGAATCAGCACGCCGTCGCTGGCGGGCCCCGCAAGTTTGCGCAGTGTATCTAGCAGCGCACTGCGCGAAACGACGATCGGCACGTTGACGTTCAGTTGCTGCATGGTGCGCAGGACGCGCGCACCGTCGGCCGCGTACGGGAACACGATCACCACGTCGGGCTTCGCGTCGCGCAGGTTCGTCACCTGCGGCGACAGATCCGTGGCGTTGATGTCGTAGGTTTGCTGCGCGATGACACTGATGTTCTTTTTCTTCAGCGCCGCCGTCGTGGCACGTGCGCCGTCGATGCCGAACGGCACGGAGTTGTTGATGATGGCCGGACGCTTGAAGCCCTGCTGCGCAAGCAGGTCGGCAATGGCGGCCGCATCCTGGCGATTGGCGGGACCGAAGCGGAAATGATAGGTTGCCGACGAATCGATCAACGAGTCCGTTCCCGCCGACAGGATGTAATACGGAGTCTTTTCTTCAGTCGCAACAGGAATCATCGCGGCAGCGGGCGCAGAAGGATTGCCCCCGATGATCACCAGTCCTTTGTCGTCTTCGGCGCAACGCGAAGCAAAGGTCGCCGTCAATTGCGGATCGGTCTTGCCGTCATAGGCCACCAGTTGCAGTTTGTGTCCACCGATACCGCCCGCAGCGTTCGCTTCGTCAAGCGCCATCTGCAGACCCTGGTAACCCTGAATGCCCGTCTCGGCAGCAGAGCCACTACGATCGTCGACCGAGCAGATCACAATCGGCGCCGCAGCTCGCGCGGGGAGCATCGGCGCCATCACAGTCAGTGCCGCCAAAGTCAACCTCGCGACATTCGACCAACCGATTGCCTGTTTTATACGTACTGCGCAGCGCGCTTCAATCATGCCTGTCTCCCGATCCATGGTTTGTAAATTCCCCATCAATTGTTCATTGGATGAACCTTTGAATTATCATAAGCGTGTCGGATTTACGATGTCAAGAAAGCCCGGCTCGGGGTTTTACCTCGTATGTGACGCAATCAGCGGTATGCAGGACCATGCAAATGGCAGCGCGTCGCGCACACTGACGCCATGGCCGGCACGCGTTCGAAACAGAACATTCAGGAGACAAATATGCAAAGCGAACACTGCAATCATTCGATGCAAGCTGTACAACTGCTCGAACCCGGCAACGTCCAACTCGCGACGTTGCGCCGGCCCGAAGTCAAAGCGGGCGAAGTACTGCTTCGCGTGCTCGCCGCCGGTCTGTGCCAGACCGACGTGCATATCCGTTGCGCCACCGACTCGCGTACACCCGATGGCACGACCCTCGGGCATGAAATCGCAGGCGAAGTACTCGAGCTCGGCGCGGGCGTCACACAATGGCGCCGCGGCGACCGTGTAGTGGTCCATCCCTGCTGGTCGTGCGGCGTCTGCGCCGCGTGTCTCGCCGGCCGTCAGAATGCTTGCCGCCGCACCGGCAGCCGCCTTTCGCCACCGCCGACACCCGGTGTGACCCGCAACGGCGGCATGGCCGAATACGTGTGCACGCCAGCGAGTGCTCTAATGTCGATTGGCGATCTGGACCCAGCGGTCGCCGCGACGCTTACCGATGCCGCACTCACGCCATATCACGCCATTCGCACGTGTTCAGAACAGCTATATCCCGGCTCGACCACGGTGATCATCGGGCTCGGTGGGCTCGGCAATCTGGCCGCACAGATTCTTCGCGCGACAAGCGCCACAAGAATCGTCGCGATCGATATCTCCAGCGAGGCGCTCGATGCCGCGCGGCCTTGGCTCGACATTGCGATGCTGGCGACCGACGACGATCTGCCCGAGCGCGTCATGGCGCTCACCGAAGAATGCGGAGCAGACGTCGTGCTCGACTTCGTCGGCAGCGATACAACGCTGCAACTGGATGCGGCATTCGTCTGTCGCTCCGGTGCGATTCGCGTCGTGGGTCTTTCGGGTGGGACCTATCCTTTCGTGGCACGCTCGGCGAACAATCCCCTACCGCGTGGTGCATCGCTCATGTGCCCATATGGTGGTACCTATGGAGATCTGGCCGCGGTGATCGCGCTCGCTCAACGTGGCGCGATCAAACCGCTCGTCACCCGCTTCGCGCTGCGCGACGCACTGAGCGCATTCGACGCGCTGCACGCCGGCAAGATTCGCGGCCGCGCCGTGCTGATTCCCGGCACGACATCCGCCGCCTGAGTCGTGGTGCCGGACGCGTGCTGTCCGGCACCACGCCATCGACACCGTCCACACCATTTACATCGTTACCGACGCAGCCGCCGCGAACGGCTGCCCAACCATGATGTCGGCGATTTTTTCCGCCGCCATCATGGTCGGGAAATTGATGTTGCCGCTCGGGATATGCGGAAAAATCGATGCATCCACCACTCGCAAACCCTGCACGCCGCGCACGCGCGCCTGTGCGTCGGTCACCGCGAGCGGGTCGTCGTCGGCTCCCATGCGGCAGGTGCATGACGGATGCCACACGCCCACGCAGGCACCGCGAACGAATTCGCGCAACGCGCCTTCATCCGCGAGGACTTCCGCGAGCGTTGCGCCGCCCGCGATCACCCGCGTCATGAGCAGCTTGCGCAACGGCGCCGGGCCGTCGAGCAAGGTAGCCAGCACGTCGGTAATCAGCTTGTTGCGGCGGCTCAGCATCGCGACCTGGCGCACCTTTTCGCTGTAACTGGCCGGAAACGGCTCTGCCGTCACTTCCTTGACCGCCGCCAACGCCTGCACCGATGCCATTTTGTGGAACCCGTCGACGAGCCGATCGAGATCGCGTTCGTCGGAGAGAAAGTTGAAATCCACCGAAGGCGCTTCGCGCCAGTCCTTCGAATTCAGGCGCACCTGCCCCATATTCGAGAACGGCTTGTTCACATACATCAGCATCGTGCCGATGCGCTCGCCAACCGCATGCCACGACGTCCTGGTGACCACCGAGACGAACATATCGCCCGCAGGCGCGCCGCCAATGCCCGACGAATAGCGCCAGCCGAGCATGATATGACGCCGGGTCGTCCCGTTCACGCGCGCGCCCTTGCGAATGAACGAGGCAAGAGCAACCGACGGATGCTCCATGAGATGCTGGCCGACGCCATTCAATTCCGCGACGACAGGAATAGCGTGTTCACGTAGATGAGCAAGTGGCCCGATTCCCGAGCGCAACAGAATCACCGGCGATTGCAGCGCGCCCGCTGACAGAATCACCTCGCCCGCGCGAACTTCCGCAGGCTTGCCCGGCACATCGAGCCGAATGCCACAGCACCGCGTGCCCTCGAACAGCAGACCCGCGACTTCGGTCTCGGTCCAGATCGTCAGATTAGAGCGCTGCCGTGTCGCCGCATCCAGATAAGCCATCGAAGCCGATACGCGCCGCTCGTTCAGATTCGAAATGGCGATCGGAAAATAGCCGTCCCTGAACTCGCCGTTCTGATCGGGCAGATATTCGTAGCCCGACTCCTTCAACGCCGCGGCAATTGCCGTCGCATGTTTTGGCCACGTTTCGGGGAAAATCCGCCGCACCGGAATACGACCGTCCTTGCCATGCAATGGGCCGTCGAAATCCAGATCGTGCTCGATCTTGCGGAAATACGGCAGCACGTCGTTCCAGCTCCACCCCTTGACGCCGCGCGCTTCCCAATCGTCGTAATCACTCGGCGCGCCGCGATTGAAAAATTGACCGTTGATCGACGAGCCTCCGCCAAGAATGCGTGCCTGCTCATATTTGCGCAGCTTGCGCGGCGCGGATTCGCCATCTTTCGGCGCGACCGTGCATACCTGCAGCTTCGGCCACAGGTAGTTCGGATTCAGGTAAGCGGTGCCCGGATAGCTGTCGAGAATCGAGGCGGGCAGATTCTCGTTGGGCAGATCGGCGCCCGCCTCGCATAGCAGCACCCGTTTCGCCGGATTGGCCGACAGCCGGTTGGCCAGCACCGATCCTGCCGAGCCGCCACCGACGATAATGTAGTCAAAGGATGTCATCGTAGTTCTATGCATTGGGTTGCCCGAACGCCTGCACGACGGTCCGTCTCCAGAACCGGGCCGCGCGGCCCATGCCGCTCAGTCCAGATTGACCGCCACGCTTTTGACCGACGTGTACAGATCGAGCACCTCGCGCCCCCGCTCGCGGCCCCAGCCGGATTGCTTGTAGCCGCCGAACGGCAAAGCCGGATCGTTGACCATGTGCGCATTCACCGACACCGAGCCCGCCTTGATGCGTCGCGCGAGCTTGTGCGCGAGGCTCAGATTCTGCGTCCAGATGCCCGCGAACAGCCCCAGTTCGGTGTCGTTCGCCTGAGCGGCAATGCGCTCGATGTCCTCGTCGTCGAAGGGCATCGCACAGACCACCGGCCCGAAGATTTCCTCGCGATAGATCGACATGTCCGTCGTCGTGTCCACGAATACGGTCGGCGGCACGAAGTATCCGCCTTCGTCGCCGCGCAACGGATTCTGCCCGACACGACGCGCGCCATCTTCAACGCCGCTGCGGATATAGGACTCGACGCGCTGTTTCTGCTGACTCGATATCAGCGGGCCGATCTGACTGTCGGGAGCGAGACCATGGCCGACCTTCAGCCTGTCGCCATAAGCCACGACACCGTCCACCACCTGATCGAAAACCTTCTTGTGAACGAACAGGCGCGAACCCGCCGAGCACACCTGGCCACTATTGAAGAAGATCGCGTTGGCCGCACCGGCCGTCGCCAGATCGAGCTTCGCATCCGGAAACACGAATACGGGCGACTTGCCGCCCAGTTCGAGCGATACCTTCTTGAGGTTGCCAAGCGCAGCCTGCACGATGCGCTTGCCGGTTTCCGTCGAACCCGTGAAGGCGATCTTGTCGACACCCGGGTGCGCGGCCAGCGCCGCACCCGCGGTTGCACCGAAGCCAGTAATGATGTTGACTACTCCGTCCGGAATGCCGGCTTCCTGAATGATCTGACCGAGCCGCAAGGCGTTCAGCGGCGTCTGCTCCGCGGGCTTCAACACGACGGTACAGCCGGTCGCGAGCGCGGGCGCGAGTTTCCAGATCGCCATCGACAGCGGAAAATTCCATGGAATGATCTGGCCGACCACGCCGACCGGTTCGCGCGCGGTATAGGCGTGCCATTCCCCCGGCACCGACAGATTGACGGATTCGCCATTGTTCTTGGTCGCCCAACCTGCCATATAACGCAGCATTTCGGCCGTGCCGGCAATGCCGCGTTTGGCGACGGCGAGCGGCTTGCCGTTGTCGACCGCTTCTATCTCGGCCAGCTCGTCGCCGTAATGTTCGAGAAGATCGGCGAAGCGAAACATCAGACGCGTTCGGTCCGACGGCTTCATCTTTGCCCAGTCGCCGCTTTCGAACGCGCGGCGCGCGGCCCGCACGGCCAGGTCGATATCGGCGGCATCGCCTTCGGCCACGCGCGCCACCACTTCGCCGGTGCCCGGATCGAAGACCTCGAACGTGTTGCCCGATTGCGCATCGACCCAGCGGCCACCGATCAACAGGCGATGCGTGCCACCAATGAAGTTCGCGCTCCGTGCGCCCAAGGTCTCATAGATCGTAGACATGATTGAGTCTCTCAATGTGTTGTGATGTGCGGCTGGAGCAACGTTCGCAGATCGAATTGCGCGTCCGCAACGTGGACTGGCAACACTGGCGCGTCGGCAGCGAGCAGCTTGCGCGCCGCAATGTGATCGGCCGGACGGTTGACCGACTCCACCGCCACGAGGCGGCCGTTCACGAATCCGTAGGCGGAAAATTTCAGCCCGGCGGGGTCTCCACGCACGACGACCTCGTCGGCCCGATGCATGGCCATTCCCGCGATCTGCAGCTTGACGCCGCCCTGATCGCTCCAGAACCAGGGCACCGCTTCGAAAGCATGGCTCTGCCCGGTCAGCCGCTGCGCCAGATAGCGCGCCTGGTCGACCGCGTTCTGCACCGACTCGATCCGGCACTGGCCGAACGCAAAGCGCGACGGGAAAGCCGCGCAGTCGCCGAGAGCGGAGATCGATGGATCGCCAGTCGCCAGATTCGCATCGACCACGATGCCGTTGCTGGTTTCCAGTTGTGCCTTTTCAGCGAGCTCGACATTGGGAACCACACCGATACTCACGACCACCAGATCGGCTTCATGCATGCGACCGTCCATGGTCTGTGCGCCGACCACGCGGCCTGCCTCGGCACAGATACTTTTCACGCCATGACCAAAACCGAAAGTCGTGCCATTCGATTCATGGTGGATACGAAACGCGTCGGCCACGGGCGCGCTGACGGCACGGCTCATCAAATGCGAACTCGCTTCGATCACATGAACGGCAACGCCACGCACCGCCGCCACTGCGGCGAACTCGAGCCCCAGGAAACCCGCGCCCACAATCAACACGCGTTTCGACTCACCGAGCGCTTCGCGCAGCTTGCGCGCATCGTCCAGCGTACGCAGCGTCATCAGCCCTTTGGTTGTGCTGTTCCAACCCGGCAGCAGACGATTGCGTGCCCCGGTCGCAAGCACCAGGTGTTCGTAGTCGAGGCGCCGACCGTCGCCAGTCATCACGCAATGGCGTTCGCGATCGATATGCAGCGCAGTAACGCCGAGCATCAGTTCGATCTTGCGTTCCTGATAGAAAGTGTCGGACTGAAACGTCACCTGTGCGGCATCGCAAGCACCGCTCTGAAACGCCTTCGACAACGGCGGCCGCTGATAAGGCAGATCAGGCTCTTCGCCCAGAAGCACAACGCGTTTCATATAGCCCGCATCGCGCAGTGACACCGCCAGTTGATAGCCGGCCTGCCCCGCGCCGACGATCACGATTCCCGCATCCATATTTCTCGACCTCCAGACGGGTAACGACGTGAGCGAGGCCGCGCGTTGCGACACCCAGGCACGACGGCCACCAGATTCCGGTTTGTTCCGACGCGATAGCGGCGCCTATTCGTCCAGCGTGATGACCAGCGCCGGGCACAGCCGCGCCGCTTCACGCACCTTCTCGTGCAGTTCGGGCGGCGGGCACTCCTGCAACACGATGACGAGACCATCATCCTCGTTCTGGCTAAAGACTTCGGGAGCGGCGACCACACACAGTCCTGCGCCGATACACTTCGTGGCATCCACCTTGATTTTCATGCTTGTCTCCAGATGTTGTCTCCGCCCGCGCGCCAGATGCACGCAAGCGGACGCTCATTCCAACCTGTCGCTCACCACACCACCGGCAAGGCATCGACGCCATACACAAAAGCGTCGTAGCGGAACCTGATTTCGTCGGCCGGCACCGTCAAGCGTAGATTCGGCAAACGCTGGAACAGCGTAGAGAAGACGATTTGCAGTTCCGCGCGAGCAAGTGGCTGACCAAGGCATTGGTGCACACCGTAGCTGAATGCCACGTGATGCAGCGCTTCGCGACGAATGTCGAACCTGTCGGGATCCTCGAAGGAATCCGGATCGCGGTTCGCGGCGGTGATCAACGCCAGCACGCCCTCGCCTTTGCGGATCAGGGTGCCGTTCACATCGACGTCTTCGAGCGCCACACGCGGACCGTTGTAATGCACGATGGTGTGATAGCGCAGCATTTCCTCCACGGCATTACGCACGAGCGACGGGTCTGCGACCAGCGCGTCCTTCTGATCCGGGTGCATAAGCAGAGAAAGCGTACCGAGCGCGATCATGTTGGCGGTCGTTTCATGACCACCCATCAACAGCAATTCGATGGTGGCAAGCGCCTCCTCGCGTGTCATATGTCCCGGCACCACCTGGCTCGTCACGAGACGGCTGATCAGGTCGTCGCGGTTGCCGGGGCGCGCGAGCTTTTCGGTAATCAAACGATCGAGGTACTCGCGCATCTCGGCGCCGGCCCGAACCGGCACTTCCGGATCGGCGGTCAAGTCGAGCTTCGCCTTGCTGCGCTCCTGGAAAAAATCGCGGTCTTCATACGGAACGCCGAGAATTCTCGAAATGACGGTAGTCGGCACCGCGAGAGCGAAATCCTCGAACAGATCGGCAGGCGGCCCTTTGGCGACGAGTTCATCGAGCAAGGTGTCGACCGTTTGCTGTAGCTCGCCGCGCATCGCCTCGATATGGTGAACCATGAACTCCTTGGTCAGCATGCGCCGGTATCTGGTGTGCTCGGGAGCATCCATACGAATGATGGTGGGCGGCTTTTCATTCATCAGCAGCGAGGCTCGCGCGGGTGCGATGAAGGGATAGCCCGGCGTGGACGGCACGGTGGAAAAGCGGTTGTCACCGAGAATCGCGCGCACATCGCCGTAGCGCGTAGCAATCCACGCGAGTGAGCCATCAGGCATGGTGACCTTCGAGAGCCCTTCTTTCTTGCGAATCTCCGCGTATTCCGGCGGCGGTGCAAATGGACAGCGCCCCATCGGAAATGCCGGTGCAGATGAATTGTGGTCATGCATGACTGTGTCTCCTGATATCAACCTACGATGCCAGCCGCGCGTAAACCGGCAATCGCGGCGGCATCCAGCTTGAGGCGCCCCTCAAGGATTCGATCCGTATGCTCGCCGAGTAGCGGTGGCGCGGCCGGCGGTGCCAGCGTGCTCTCCCGCATCTTCAGCGGTGAGTTCACGAGATTGATGCGGCCGGCGGTGGGATGGTCAATTTCGCAGACCATGTCGCGCGCTTTCGATTCGTCGGATCTGAGCGCTTCGAGCACGTTCTGGACAACACCAGCTGGCACACCTGCGCGGCGAAACAGCGGAATCCAGTCTTGGCGCGAACGCGTCTTCAGGCGTTTCGACATCAGTTCGTCGAGCACGTCGCGATTTGCGCGGCGTCCGTCGTTGTCGACAAATCGGGGGTCTGCAGCGAGCGCTGGCATGTCCAGCACGTCGGAACAGAAACGCGCGAACTGCGCATCGCTGCCGACGTGGAACATGATCGGACCGTCGGACGCGTGATACATACCCTGCGGAATGATGTCCGCATGGCTATTGCCATAACGCCCTGGCGCGTGATCCAGTAGCAGCGCGTTGGCTGCCACCGAGGTGTGATTTGCCAGCGTGCAGTCGAATAGAGCGATGTCGATGGCTTCGCCGTGGCCGTTACGCAAGCGGCGCACAATCGCCGCGAGAATCGCCTGGGTCGCATACATGCCGGCCGTGATATCGCAGATCGGCACACCCGCTTTCGACGGTTCGCCGTCCGGTTCACCGGTGATTGACATGATGCCGCTTTCCGCCTGAATCACCGAATCGTAGCCAGGCCGCTGCGCACTCGGGCCCGTGCGACCATAACCACTCACCGAGCAATAGATCAACCTGGGATTCTCCGCGCACAAGGCCTCGTAGCCCAAGCCGTAGCGATCGAGCGCACCCAGCATGTAGTTTTCAACCAGCACGTCGCTTTCGCGCGCCAGCGCTTTGACGAGTTCGGCGCCTTCCGGCTTCGAGAAGTCGATCGCGATCGATTGCTTGGTGCGGTTGATCGCGAGGTAGTACGTGCGCTCTCCGCCTTGAATCGCCGTGCCCCAGTGACGCGTCTGGTCTCCCCCTTTGGGGTGCTCGACCTTGATTACCTCGGCGCCCAGATCGGCTAGCATCATCGCGCAGAACGGAGCGGCGAGGACACGCGACAGATCGAGCACGCGCACGCCTTGCAATGGCGGTTCATGCTGGCCAAGCGGCGGCAGTTCCGCGGCCGTGGCCGCTTTGATTGTGTCCGTCATGAGCATGCTCACTCGTTTCCGAGCGCTGCCGAAGCGGAGGCCGGTTGCGCTTGTGCCGTCTTGATGCCGAACTCACGCAGAATTTCTTCGGTATGTTGACCGAGTACCGGCGGCGGGCGCCGGATCGAGGGTGGCGTCTCCGACAGACGGATCGGATTCGTCACGACCTTGAACTTGCCCGCTTTCGGATGATCGAGTTCGACGACCAGGTCCTCCTGAACTCGCGGGTCTTCAAAGACCTCTTCGAAATTGAGTACTGGCGAGAACATGGCGTGCGCCTCCCGCAGTTTCTCATTCCAGTGAGCGAGCGATTCTCTGGCGAACGCTTTCGCCAGACCTTCATCAACGACATCGCGATGCGCAAGGCGGCCATCCTTGGTTTTCAGACGCTCGTCGTCAAGCAGTTCCGTTGCGCCGACAGCCGAAGCAAGCACACGCCAGAACTTGTCGGTATGTGCGATCACCATAATGTGACGATCGTCGGACGTGCGATAGGTGTTGTACGGCACGATCTGCCAATGCGCATTACCAATGCGTCCCGGTGTTTCGCCGGTCGCGAAGTAATACGCGTCGCGCGGGATCATGCTGAAAATGGTCGCATCGATCATCGACAGATCCACACGCTGGCCACGCCCGGTTTTGTTACGCGACTGGACGGCGGCGAGCACACCGATGGTCGACAGCAACGGCGTAATCAGATCGGAATACGGCATGCCCGTTTTTAGCGGACCTGTGTTCTCATCACCCGTGAGTTGCATGATGCCGGACATGGCCTGCACGACCGGGTCCATGCCCGGACGATAGCTATCCTCGCCTGTGCGGCCGAATGCCGAGGTCGAACAATAGATCAGGCGTGGATTGAGCGCCGACAGCGTTTCGTAGCTGATGCCGAGTTTCTCGGCTACGCCGGGTCGGAAGTTTTCCACCACGATGTCGACCTGCTTCGCCATTTCCTGCGCCACGCGCTGACCTTCCGGCGTCGCCAGATCGACGATCACGCTGCGCTTGTTGCGGTTCAATGTCAGGAAATACACCGCGTCATCGCCGAGAAAAGTTTCACCGGTCAGACGCATCGTATCGCCAACCGGCGGCTCGACCTTGATCACGTCCGCCCCGAAATCCGCGAGCAGCATCGTGCCGAAAGGACCATTCATCATCTGAGTAAAGTCGAGGACTTTCATGCCCTCAAGTGCACTGCCCATCTTCCCCTCCTGTTTTCCGTGTGTCCCTGGATGCCATCCCGCTCAAAACCGGTCGCTTCATCATGTGTTCATTTCAATTTATCATTGGATGAACCTTTGACAAATACTGCTCGCTTTGATTCTGTCTGTCAAGGATGGGTAAATCCCTGCTGCGGGGCATCTCACTTCACGGCACAGTTCGTCAAAACCAGCCCGTTGATCCATGGAGAAGACATGAGCATCGATAAACGACATCATCTGCTGCATCCAAGAACCCGGTTTGCACTCGCACATACGATCCAGGCGGTCGGCGACTGGCTCTTCGACGGTCTGGCCTGGACTTCCGCAGCCTGCCATCTGGCGAACTCCATAGGATTCTCCGCCGACGAAGAGCTTGTAGAACGCTATCTGGCAATGCCAGGCTGGAACGACGAGCAATCTCCAGCCCGAACTCACCAGGACAATAGTCGGGGTAAGGCAAGCTAGATTCATGCTTGCAACGCGGCGATACGCTCACCTCAAAACAATAGGATTCCGAATCGCATCCATCGTCATCACGACCCGATGGATACGCTGCGATGCCGCCGTGAACGCAAGCACGCCGCGTGCTTGACGAATGATGAAGCGAACAGGTGTTATCCGGAACGCAAAGTTGGCGGGTTAACGCCGGGCGGAAAAATGCGCCAGGATCCATCGTCATGCTGGAAAAGCATGAACGAAGGTGCCTTCAATACACGCCGGACTCCCGCACATACGCAGCGCGCTTCCCTGCGACTCACGCGCAAGACACGGCTAATCGCCAAAGGCGACAATCCGATCCAGTTATCGATCAAGCCACGCAAACCTCTTTGACGGTTGTCCATCTGAACGCGCCTCACATGCCGGGGACTCGACTCTCCGGTGTGGCGCGGGCACACTGCGATGCTCGCCTTATTTTTTATTTGGTCCATTGACCAATAATAGTGGTCAAAAGACCAATTAACAAGATTTTCGGCGAAGGGGTAAACGATAGGATCACCGCCTTAAAATGCCATGCTGCACCGCATCCAAGCGGTAAGGCCGGCGACATTGGCAAATGAAAGCGGACCTGTCGGTGCTATCTATAATTGGTTTATTGACCAACAAAGTGACGCTCCCTGGAACGATACGAACGCGCTCTCGACCAGCATGCGTGCGTAGCCGGCAATTGAAGAGGATTTGTAATATGAAAGATTTGAAAATTAGTTCAGAGGACCTTGGTGCGAAGGAAGCCGACACCACGCCGAAGCGACGCGGCAATCGGACCACCCGCGTCCCTGATATCCTCGAGACTGCCATCAAGGTATTTGCCGCAGAAGGCAATGCGGGCTTCACGCAACGACGCGTGGCGGCGGATGCCGGCATCCGGCTCGCCACGCTGCAGCATTACTTCGGTAGCCGCGAGTTGCTGCTGCACTCGACGATAGAGGAACTGGCCAAGCGTTATCTGCAACGCTACCGCTTGCTCGCCGCGGATAAAAGCATGGCTCCCGAGGCACGGCTTGAGGCAATTCTGGACGAGACCTTCGCCGCGCTCACCGATCCGAAAAATGTAGTCAGCTCTTTTGCACTCGAATGCTGGTGTCTCGCGGAACATATGGAGTCGGTCAGCGAGTTGATGATGCACGTTAGCGGCGAGTTTCTGAACATATTCGGCGGACTCGTTGCACAGATCAACACCGAGTTGTCTCAGGAAGAATGTCATCTGCGAGGTTCGCTAATCTATTCGCACTGGCAAGGATTGATCGTGTTCCTGCGCCGTGCCAAAGAAAACGCACCTGAGCCAGCGGCGTTCCGCACCGCCACCAAAGTAGTGTGGAAAGCGTTGAGCAAGGCTCCTCATTAATCGGAGGACGATCTGAATGTCAAATTCGACGACTGTGTTGCCTTCGCCAACAGGCGTATTAGTCTGCGCAAGAATTCACTTTTCGACACTCGGCGAGTCACATCCCGGGTTCTTCAGGTACTACGCGTTCGCGTCAACTGCGAGTGGCTTCGATATATGCTGAGCCAGACGCAGTGGCAAACCGAATCTACCGCTACAGCGACACATCCCTATTCCACCGATTTATGCCAGTGCAATATCGAACTGGTGCGGCTGACAGGATGTCTGGCACCGGAATTACAGGGTCAACTCCACGGCCCGACCATTTGCAACGTATGCCGACGTTTCGTCGAACTGTGTCGCGAACTGAAACTCCTGAATCGGATGACTGCTACGAGGTGTGGATTCAACCGAGGGCAGTAAGATCGTTGACGACACAGGACTGTGCCTCTGCTTTATGGCGGCGAAGTCTGAGGGATAGTCTTTGGAAGGACAAGTGCAGCCGCCGCGAAGCCTATCGCTCCGACATCTCCGAACGCAACCCACGTTTCGAGCGATGTTGCGTTCAAAATCAGCCAACTGCCCGCGTAGTATCCCGCTGCGCCACCCAGTGCCCCTGCGGCACTGAACAAGCCAAAGAACGTAGCCTGACTTCCCTCAATAGCCAGCGAGCCCGTCATCGTTTCCAGTGCCGGAAGCATGACTGTTTCAATAACCGTATATCCGGCGATGAACACAAGAAACCCTGCGAGGTTATCGACCGCAGCTACGCTGGTGAAGGCAATTGCAG
The DNA here is from genome assembly GCF_011752995.1 of Burkholderia sp. Ax-1724. Lineage (GTDB taxonomy): Bacteria > Pseudomonadota > Gammaproteobacteria > Burkholderiales > Burkholderiaceae > Paraburkholderia. The sequence continues at coordinate 54,808 of NZ_VWWL01000030.1, read as the reverse complement.
CCGCCAGATAGGCATACGTGGTCGAGATTGCAGGATTTATCCGGACAAGCCAGCGTTTCGCGGACAGCATGAATACCAGTCCGATTACGCCATTCACAACGTAGACAGCCGATGCCGCGTGCGGACCCGCGAGACGCCCGGCATACAGGGGAAATGCGACATAAAGCTGCGGGAACAGAAAGAACCAGGGAAAGGAAACTACAATCAAGCGCCATAAACCGCGGTGAGTCGCAGCCATGCCCAAGTTTGCCAAAACCGCACGGCGACCCGATGTTTCGAAAGATTCGACCGTTAGCCGCAACACGGTCGCACCCAGCAGGCCAAACAAAAGAGCACTTCCAGCGAATGCGAAACGGGCATCCGGAAAAGGCCCGTCAATACCCCGCTCCTGAGCGAAGCCGCTTCATCGGAACAGTACGGAATCCGGCAGATCGACCCGGAATAGAAGAAATAGTTTTGGGCGTCGTGCATGAGCAACGATCAGGACTGGACGTCCCGCAGACAGCCGACGAACCGAAGCAGACAGTCACCGCGGCCACACCGACACGGGTCGTATCAGAAATCGCCATCGGGGCCAGCCGGATGTGCCTTATACCCTCACGGAATATTTTTCGTATCCGGCAGACTCGCACCTGGTCACCCGCACATCGCCAGAACGACCGCACTGATTCCGCGAACATGAAGGACTGGTGGAACAGCAGGCGTCTCATGGACTCAGGACATGAAATTACCGAACGGAATCGGCCAGCCTTGCCGACTCCCGACAGTCAGCCATCCGCCACGACCGGACCATCGCACAGAATCGTTCCATACCGCGTGCAGACTCGATCCATCTATCTCACAGACTATGTGGCGTCGCTCGCGAACACCCGGACTCCCCGGTGCAGACATATCTGATCAAGCTCGCCGAAAGCGTTTACCGAGGGACATCAGAAACGATATAAAAACAAGGAATCGAATATCAGGGACTTTCGAGTCGGTAGTGGCACGCGCAAACTGGCGCGCACAACGGCGCGCAACGCGGCGTGCCGTTTTCTCCCGAACGACGAGGTGAACCATGAACAGTCCCATCACGATCGGCATCGATCTGGCCAAGGAAGTCTTCGCGATCTGTGTGCTCGACGAGCGCGGTGCTGTCCGCGAGCGACGGGTCTTGCGCCGGGCGGCATTCGAGCGCTGGGCCGCGCAGGCTCCCAGTGGCACCATCGCGATGGAATCGTGCAGCTCCGCCCATCACTGGGGGCGCTGGTTCTCCGCACGCGGCCACACCGTACGCCTGATCGCACCCGAATTCGTCGCCCCGTTTCGCAAAGGCGGCAAGAACGATGCCGCAGATGCCGAAGCTATCGCAGTTGCAGCCCGTCAACCCACGATGCGGTTCGTCACCATCAAGACGGTCGAGCAGCAGGCCATCCTGAGCTGGCATCGTGCCCGCCTGGGATGGATTGAGGAGCGCACCGCACTGATCAATCGCCTGCGGAGACTACTCGCCGAATTTGGCATCGCGCTCGGCCGCTCCCGATCGACACTGCGAGCTGCATTACCCCGACTCACCGACGATGCGCGACTGCCCGCGTCAATCCGGGCACTTCTGCTGGAAGCACGCGAGCAATTCGCAGCGCTCGAGGCCCGCGTCACGCGCTGTGATGCCGAGATTGCCGCGCATCTCGTCGACAATGCCCCGGCCCGGCGCCTGCGGGAACTGCTCGGCATCGGACCGCTTACCGCCAGTGCGCTGGTGGCCACCGTCTCCAATGCGTCCAGCTTCAGGAACGGCCGGCAGTTTGGTGCCTGGCTCGGCCTGACGCCCCAGCAGCACAGCTCCGGTGGCAAGTCCCGACTGGGCAAGGTGACCCGGCACGGTGATGGTTATCTGCGCAGCCTGCTGGTGCAGGGAGCGCGCAGCGCCCTGCAGTCGGCCCTGCGCTGCCTGCCCGACAGGCTCTCCCGTCTCGGGCGCTGGATCGTCGACCTGTTTCACCGCAAGGGCTATCACAGGACGCTTGTCGCGATCGCCAACAAACACGCCCGCATGCTGTGGGCGATGCTGGCTCACGACGAAGCCTACATGCCGAGAAGACGTAGCCAATATGGGGATTGGCGGAAAATCATGACAACCGGAAAAAACTGATTGCGATTGCCCTTTCGATGCCAGGCGCGCACGCAAGTCTTGCACAATTGCATCCGACAGTCTTGGCGTTCCACGCTCATGTTGAGGAGCCACAAAATACGCTGCTCGATCGGCCAAGGATAAATCCGGCTCCCCAGAAGAAACTGCTGCTTGTTGGTACGAAGGATAGCCGCATGGAAATCTGGTTTGAGATGACTTATGTCACGCAAGCGGGGGCGTGTCAGAACCAGACCCTTCTTGCGCGTATCGCGGGAGCACCGACAGTCCCACAGGTGATTTACGACTCTGTTCGGGTGCCGGCAGGACAGACAAATTTTCAGTGCCTCTGGTTCTTGACCGGTATATTCCTAGTCGATGCGGCTGGCAACCGTCGGCGATTCTCCACGCGGAATTTGAACCTGACATTAGTCTTGGGCCAACAGTAAAAAGCGGTGTGGTAGGGATTCGCTCGCAAGGAAGGCGCAATGTTAAGGTTGCGTGGGTTTGTCGGCAATCGGTCGAATTCTCTCCTTCCGACGAGAAATCGCGACTCGCGTGCCAAGGTGTTGGTGGGTATTCAGAAGAGAGTACAACTGTGTCAGCCGATGGAGGCGTTGTAGAAGTTGACTTCGCATTGTCCACAGATGACCACACACCATAGCGGTTTTCTCGGGCATCGGGTAGGTTGTCGCGGTGCTCAAATGATAGTACCCCTGAGCACTGTCGACACTTACTCGAATGTCGCAGTCCTCAGAGTCCAAGCTACCTCGCCAATAGAAAACGGTTTCACAGCCCAAGCACTTCAATAGTCCATGCTCGACCTGTCCGTTGGTCGCGTGGCGTCCATCCGTCCACTCCCACGGTTCATCAAGCGCGCCATGCACGCTGCAGTTCCGTTCCCCCCGCACCTGGCGCACATGCACGGAATTCATATCGGCCATTTTTGGCTCGAATTTGACCCGAGTTTTCGTGGCACATATCGTTCAAGCCATGTCGTACCGATATCGATTCAACGCGCCCCGCTGCCCTGACACCGTCGATGCGGGATATCAACTTCTGTGCACCTCTATGCCATGAACCCTGATGCCGTGAATTCCGAACTGGGCGCGCCGCCGCTCGCCACGAGACGCTCGCGTCGCGCCGCAAGCGGCGTGCGTCGCGCAGTCACCACTGCTGTGCTGGGTCAGATCCTCGAGTGGTACGACTTCTTTCTCTATGGCACGGCAGCCGCCCTCGTGTTCGGCAAGCTGTTTTTTCCCGTCGGCAGCGATCCGCTAACGGGCACGATTGCCGCATTTGGTGGCTTTACCGTAGGCTTCATCGCGCGGCCGATCGGCGGCGTGCTATGCGGGCATATCGGAGATCGCTATGGCCGCAAGGCCGTCATGATGCTCACGCTGCTCACCATGGGTTCCGCCACCGTGCTGATGGGCGTGCTGCCGACGTATCAACAGATTGGCGTCGCCGCGCCCGTCCTGCTCGTGTTGCTGCGCATCCTGCAAGGACTCGCGGCCGGCGGTGAATGGAGCGGCAGCATTCTGCTGATCCATGAAAACGCGCCGCAATCGAAGCGCGGGGCACTCGCCGCCTGGAGTCCAAGCGGCGCCGCGCTCGGTTTCGTCTTGTCGACCGGCGCGTTCCTGCTCGTGCAGAACCTGTCGTCCACTAACTTCCAGAACTGGGGCTGGCGAGTGCCGTTTCTCGGCAGTGCTGCGCTCGTCGCGCTTGGCCTGTGGATGCGTCGCTCGGTCGGCGAGAGTGCAGCCTTCGCCGAGGTGAAAGCGAAGCATCACGAAAGCCGCATGCCAGTGATCGAAGTGCTGAAGCAATGCCCGCGCGAAGTGCTGACCGTATTCGGCCTGCGTTTCGGCGAAGGCGGCGCGTCGTACATCCTGTTCGCGTTTTCCATCGTGTACGGACAGTTTCTTGGCATCAAGTCCAGCTGGATTCTCAGCGGCCTCACCATTTCGATGCTGCTCATGATCCCTGTCTCACTCTTCGTCGGCCACCTGACAGACAGGGTCGGACGCAAGCCGATGTACCTGCTCGGCTCGGTCGCAATCGTACTGGTCGCATGGCCTTACTTTGCTCTACTCAGGTCGGGCGAATACTGGAAAGTCATCGGCGCAATGGTGCTTGCGAACAGCCTCACGATCGGGATTCTTGAAGGCGCACAGCCCGCGTTCATCAGCGAACTGTTGCCGGTGCATCTGCGCTTCTCTGGTCTAGGCATTGGCCGCGAGCTGTCGTCGGTGCTCGGCGGCGGCCTCTCGCCAATGATTGCCACTGCACTGCTCGCTCACTATCGCAGCGCCACGCCCGTCGCGATCTATCTCTGTGCGCTTGGAGTCGTCACCGTCATCGCCACCTTGCTGGCACGCGAAACATATCCCAAAGCCATGCGTATCGCCACGCGTCAGCATGCCGAATGACAACGCCACACACCATTGATCTGGAGGTATCACACATGCAAGCCCTTCAAGCCGATTCAATCGTCGAATCACAGAGCGACTATCCCCAATACGCTGGACCGTTGTCGCTGGACGCGCTGATCGAGGAAATCGAAAGGCGCCGCGACGAGTTCGAGACGCTGTCTCACGTGCCGCGAGACATGATCGCGAAGATGAAGCGCGCGGGCATCTTCCGCGCAAGCACACCCACGCGCTTTGGCGGTGACGCGCTGCCACCGCCGCGCTTTCTGGAGATGCTCGAACGCATCGCCATTGCTGACGGATCGACCGCGTGGGTTGCCGCGTTCGGGTCCGCGAATACCTATCTTGCGTCGCTACCCGTCGAAACGCAGTCGCGCATTTATGCGTCTGGTCCGGATCAGGTTTTCGCGGGCGGCCTCTATCCGCTGCAAAAAGCGGAGCGCGCGCAAGGTGGCTTTCTGGTGTCGGGCCAATGGCGCTTTGCGAGCGGCTGCAAAGGCGCCGACTGGATCGGCGTGGGTATCGGCGGCGAATATGCCAGCGCCGACGGCAAGAACACTGGCAAGCCATTCACAGCGGTGTTTCCCGCGAGCGAAGTCCAGATCGTCGACAACTGGAACGTGGTCGGCATGCAGGGCACTGGCAGTCACGACCTGCGGCTGAAAGACAAATACGTCGATGAGCAATGGACCTTCGTGCGCGGCGGTGCGGCACTGATCGAGGAACCGCTGTATCGCTATCCTGCTGTCGCTTATCAGGCGCAGGTGCATGCGGCCGTGAACATCGGCCTGGCACGCGCCGCGCTCGACCTGCTCGCCGGTATGTCTGGCGTGACGAAAACCACCACGGGCGCGCCGCGTCTCGCCGATCGTGCCTACTATCGCTCGGGGCTCGCGCAGGCGGAAGCGCAACTGCGCAGCGCGCGGGCGTTCTTCTTCGAGTCTGCGCAAGCGTCGTGGCACACGGTGCTCGCAGGCGACCCCGTCATGCCCGCCGAAGCCAATCTGCTGCGCCTCTCGGCGACGCACGCAGCCCACACCTGCGCAGACATCGTGATGCAGGCGTACAAGCTTGCTGGCATCGGCGCGATCTATCGCGAGAACCGTATGCAACGGCTGGTGCGCGATTCGATCGTCGTAACGCAGCACGCGTTCCTCGGTGAAGGGACGTACGACGCTTCGGGCGCGGTGTTCGTCGGTATTCCGCCCGTGACACCTTATCCGTGATCGATCTGACCAGGACCGACAGCCATGACTATGTCTCAGGACGAGCAACGCACGTACTTCCGCAACGCAATGGCTAGCCTCGCGGCAGCCGTCAACATCATCACGACCGACGGTCCGCGCGGGCGCTGCGGCATCACAGCAAGCGCGGTGTGCTCGGTAACCGATTCGCCGCCGACCATGCTTGTCTGCATCAATCAGTCGAGTTACGTGCATGACGTGCTGCACGGCAATGGCAACGTGTGCATCAACGTGCTAGGGGCGCGCGCTCAGGAACTGGCGCGCGTATTCGCGGGCATGACGGGCTGCACGATGGATGAGCGCTTCGAGCAGTGTATGTGGCGCGCGGGCCGTCTCGACGTTCCGCTTCTCGGCGACGCTATCGTCACGCTCGAAGGCCGGATCGCAGACACCAAGACGGTGGGGTCGCATTCGGTGATCTTCGTCCAGATCGAGCATATCGGCCTGAGCGACGACGAAGCCGGCCTCGTCTATTTCGGCAGGCGATTTCATCCGCTCGCCTGCGAGGCGGCATGACGATGCAGCTTTGCCTTTTTCTCATTGGCGCACCTGCCGAGCAGGCCCCGCTCGACGAGCCTGCACTCCGACATGGCGCGGCGACCATCGAAGGCCTGGACAGGCTGATCGTGCACGAACCGACGGGCGCGCGGGTCGACCCGCGCATCGCGCCCGCCGACGATACGCCGTCGTGCATGCTGCAATGGTACTTCGACGACCTCGCGCGCCTCGAAGCCGCGTGCGAGCGTGACGGTCCCGTTCAGCGCGCACTGCAGGCGGCGTCTGTCATACCCGCCGCGCAATCGTTCGCACAGCAGGTCATGGCGGTCCGCACACTCCGCACATCGCAACCAGACGTTACGCAACGGTGCAGCTATCTCGTCGCCTATGAAGGCATCGCGGAGGATTTCAACGCGTGGCTCATGCACTATCTGAAGCATCATCCGCCGTTGATGCTGCAACTGCCCGCGTTGCGCGAACTGGAAATCTACACACGCATCGATAGCACGAGCGGCTTGCCCTTCGCACGAGCCAACGCCATGCAGCGCAACAAGGTCGTTTTCGACGACGAAGCCGCGCTAGCCGACGCCCTGGCGTCGCCCGTCCGCGATGCCATGCGCCGCGATTTCCATGCTTTTCCACCCTTCACCGGTGCGACGCCGCATTTTGCAATGCGCAGCATCTACGGTAATCTCGCGTCACACTGACCGGCAGTCGCGCCCCGCGCGATGCGCCCTTGTTCGCGAGCGAAGCGCATGACCAAGCCGCATCCCGGCATCGCCGATCTGAACCTGCTGCGCGTGTTCCTCGCCATCTGGGATCTGCGCAGCCTGACGTCCGCGGGTGACCGCCTTGGCCTGACACAGCCTGCGGTCAGCCACGCGCTGCGCCGCCTGCGCACGCTCTTCGACGACCCGCTCTTCGTGCGCACGCCCGGCGGTATGGTGCCCACCGATGCCGCGTATCGCCTCTATCCGCCGCTCGCACAGGCTGTGGCGATCATCAACGATGCCGTGCAGCAACTCGCCAGGTTCGATGCCGCCACGGCGCAACGCGTATTCCGCGTGTCGATGTCCGACATGTCGGAGTTCTACTTCCTGCCGCCGCTCGCCGCGATGCTTGATCGCGAAGCGCGTGGCATCCGCATCGAAGTGGTGAACCTCCCCGTCCAATCCGTCAGCGCGGCGATGCGCGCCGGCGAGATCGATCTCGCACTCGGCTACGTGCCGGGACTCGACGCGGGCTGCGTGAGCCAGACCCTGTTCGTCGACCAGCATGTCTGCGTGGTACGCGCGGGCCATCCGTTGCGCAAGGCGAAACCGACGCGTGAAGATCTGGCCGCGCTGCGCTACGTCTACGCAAGCACCAATGCCACGGGTCACCGCATGGTCGAACAATGGCTCGACGAACTCAACCTCAAGCGCGATGTCGTGCTGCGGCTACCGCATTTCGTCGTTGCGCCGGAAATCGTGATGAACACAGACCTCGCGGTGATCTTCCCGAAGAGCATCGCGCGGCGCTTCAACCGCGGCAAGGCGTTCCGAGTGCTGCCACTGCCGTTTGCGCTGCCGCCCATCGAAATCAAGGTGCATTCGCATACGCAGTTTGCGTCCGATCCCGGTATCGCGTGGCTGCGCGAGGCGCTGTTCACCATGTTCCATCAGCCCGACGACTGATGCCGCCTGCCGCGCACGCTTATTTGCCGCACTGATACCCCCTGCTCTTTTCGGCCGATTTGACGCGGCTATCTGTCGAATCGACACTGCCAGACATGCGAAGCCTCCCGAAAGGCACGCCCCACGCTTATTCAGGCGAACAGACATGTCCACGGTTCAATCTTCTACCTCGGCCGAACGCAAGACCGCCATGCCGGATCGCGCGCTCAGACGTATTGTCGTGGCATCGGTCGCGGGCAATGCGATGGAGTGGTACGACTTCTTCGTCTACGGCACGGCTGCCGCGCTCGTTTTCGGGCAACTGTTCTTCCCCGCCAACGCCGACCCGCTGATCGGCACGCTCGGCGCGTTCGCCGCATTTGCGATGGGCTTCGTTGCGCGGCCGCTGGGCGGCATCGTGTTCGGCCACATCGGCGATCGCTACGGACGCCGTGCATCGCTCGTGTGGACGCTGCTCATCATGGGTTTCGCGACCTTCGGCATCGGCCTGTTGCCGACCTACGATCACGTGGGCTTGTGGGCACCCGCCGCACTCGTCGCGCTGCGTCTGCTGCAGGGCATCGCATCGGGCGGCGAATGGGGCGGTGGCGTACTGATAATCAGCGAGAGCGCACCGCCCGAAAAGCGCGGCTATTACGCGGCGTGGAGCCAGCTCGGCGTAGGCGGCGGCTTCGTGTTGTCGGCGGCGGCTTTTCTCGGTGCCCAGTCCCTGCCGCACGACCAGTTCATTGCGTGGGGCTGGCGACTGCCGTTTCTGGCAAGCATCCTGATCTTCGCGATCGGCGTGTACATTCGCCACAGCCTGCCGGAAAGCCGCGACTTCGAGAACGCGGACAAGGCGGGAAAAACTTCGCACATGCCCGTTGTCGAAGTCATCAAGCGGCATCCGAAAGAGATTCTGATGGCGATGGGCCTGCGGGTCGCGGAAAACGGCGGCGCATACATCTTCCTCGCTTTCTCGCTGGTCTACGGCAAGTTCGCCGGCATTCCCAATTCGACAATGCTCATCGGCGTCATGCTAGCAATGATCATCGAAATGATTGCGATGGTGCTGTGGGGGAAACTCTCCGACCGTATCGGCCGCAAACCCGTGTACATGATCGGCGCGGTTTCGCTCGTGGTCATGGCGTTCCCGTTCTTCTGGCTGCTCGACACGCATTCGACGCCGCTCATCTGGCTCGCGCTGGTGCTCGGCACAGCCGTCTGCCATGGCGCGATGATCGGCACGCTGCCCTCGCTCGTCGGCGAGCTGTTCAGCACTGAAGTGCGTTACTCGGGCGTCGCGCTTGGGCATGAAGTGGCGTCGATTTTCGCTGGCGGTCTGTCGCCGCTCATCGCTACCGCGCTGCTGTCGCGCTATCACGCTTACTGGCCCGTGGCCGTGTTCCTCATCATCCTGGGTCTCGTCACGGTCGTCACGCTGAAGTTCACGCACGAAACCCGTCAGCGGTAAATCCCCCACCCTGTTCGGAACGCCGCTCGCGGTCGGCCATTCGATGTCGATCATCAATGCGATTGCGATTGCGATTGCGATTGCGATTGCGATTGCGATCGCGCTGGCGGGCGTGCCGCTTTTAGCCGGATGCCGGCGTTTCCGCGCGAGTCTCGAACGCGAGTCGGTCCATTCCGGCGCGATGGACCACGATATCGTCCACGACACCTGAAATAAACCGCATTGATGGGATCAAGAAATTTTAATCAATTTCTCTTATCGGCAGCACGGCGCTAATCTCGACGCATCATCCCTGTAAAAGTCATTGGAAGGCATCATGCAAGCTCACATTCTCAAGGTCCGCGTCGATGCGCTGTGCGAGGAAGCGCATGGCGTGCGCGCTTTCAGCATCTCCCGTCTCGATGGTCTGCCCTTCGACCGCTACGAACCCGGCGCACATATCGACGTGACGAGTCCGTCAGGCATCACGCGGCAATACTCGCTGTGCGGCGATCCAGAATGCCTCGAATCGCAGATTTTTGCCGTGAAGAAAGAAGAGCAATCGCGCGGCGGGTCTCGTTCGCTGCACGAGGAAGTACGCATCGGCACCGAGTTGTCGGTGGGTGCGCCGAGAAATCTGTTCAAGCTCGACGAAAGCGCGGGCGAGCATGTGCTGATCGGCGCGGGTATCGGCATTACGCCGCTCCTGTCGATGGCGTACCGGCTTGCCGCACGCAACGCGCGCTTTACGCTGCACTATTTCGCACGTAGCGAAACGCACGCGGCCTTCATGTCGCTGCTGACGCGCGCGCCGTTCGACATGCATGTCAAGCTGCATTTCGGCGTGGAGCGCGATGCGCTTCCCGCCGAACTCGATGCCTGTCTGCGAGATGCGGGCAACGACGCGCATGTCTACACGTGCGGTCCGGCACCCTTCATGGACATCGTCGTCGAAACCGCGCAACAACACCTGCCCGCCGAATCGATTCATCTGGAACGCTTCAAGGCCGAGCCTGCGCCTGCCGTGGAAGCGTCGCTCGACAGCTTCGACGTGCAACTCGCCAGCACCGGTCAGACCGTGCATGTCGATGCGACAACATCGATTGTCGACGCGCTCGCTGCGATCGGCATCGAAGTGGATACGTCGTGCGGCGAAGGCGTGTGCGGCACATGCATGGTCGATGTCGTGAGCGGCGAACCCGAGCATCGCGATCATTGCCTGAGCAAGGCGGAACGTGCGAGCAACAGTGTCGTCTGCTGCTGCGTGTCGCGTTCGCGTTCGCCGCTGCTCGTGCTCGATCTCTAGGACTTCGTGAAATTCGCCAGGATGTCGGAGATGAGTCCGCGCATCCAGGCGATGCCTTCGTCGTCGTGAAAGTGCTCGTGCCAGTGCATGGTCACGGCCGCTTTCGGTAATCGAACGGGCAGTGCATAGATACGGAACGCGTCGCCGCGATTGAGGATATGCGCGAGCCGTTCGGGCAGCGTGGCGAGCAGGTCGGTTGCCGCGAGCACGCCGGGCACGGCGACGAAATGCGGCAACGCCAGCGCGATATTGCGCCCCACGCCCTGCGCGCGCAATGCGTCGTCGAGTGCGTTATGACTGTGCTCCAGCGAGCGCACCTGCACGTGCGACGCCGCGAGAAACTGCTCCAGCTTCAGCGTGTTGCCCGCAGGCAGGTCGCGGCGTTTGCGCGTCATGCACACATACGATTCCTCGAACAGCAGGCTATGACGCGTGCGCGGCAGCAACGCAGGCAGATTGCCAAGCGCGAAGTCCAGACGGCTCGAACGCAACGCCTCTTCGATTTCTTCCACCGGCATCGGTTCGACGAGCAGCTTCACGCGTGGCGCGGTGTCCTGCAATGCCGCGCACAAGGCCGGCAGATACGCCATTTCACCGGCATCGGACAGCGAGAGGCGGAACGCGCGCGTGCTCGTCGCGGGATCGAATCGCTCGGCGTAGCGCAGCGCCTGGCGCACGGTATCGAGCGCGCGCCCGACGATTTCAGCGAGTTCCAGCGCAACGGGCGTCGGCTGCATGCCCGCGCGCGTGCGGATGAAAAGCGGGTCGTCGAACAGCGTGCGCAACCTGCCGAGCGAGTAGCTCACGGCGGGCTGCGACAACGCCAGCCGTTCGCCCGCGCGCGTCAGGCTGCGCTCCTCCACGATGGCCTGAAACACACGCAACAGGTTGAGATCGATGTGATCGATAGAGGTCATGGGGACTCGCGTGATATCGGCCGCACTTATCGGGCGACCTGTTTTTAATCGATTTGACACATGATCTGCGCAAAGCGAGACTGATGTCAACGAGAGGATGCGCGGATGCAGCATTGCCTTCCTCATCTGAGCCACTCAACTTCTCCCTACGATCACGATGAGTACGCCGACCTATCAAACCATCGACACGAGCGCGCTGGCGAAGCGCGCGCAAGCCGATCGCATTTCCCCCTCCCTCTACTACGATCCGCAACTGTTCGAAGAAGAACTCGAACGCATCTTCTACAAGACGTGGATCTGGGTCGCGCACGACAGCGAGTTGCCAAAGCCGGGCGACTTCGTGACGACGACCATCGGCCGGCAGCCGGTGATCGTCGTGCGCGACAAGACGGGGGCGGTGAACGTGTTGCAGAACCGCTGCCGTCATCGCGGCGCGACCGTGTGCGAAGAGCACAAGGGCAACGCGAAGGGCTTCACGTGCCCGTATCACAGCTGGTCCTATGCGCTCGACGGCACGCTGCGCGCGCTGCCCTATGGCGACGGCTACGAAGGCGTTTGCGAGAAAGGCGATCTGCCGTTGAAGAAGCTGCGCGTCGGCGTGTACCAGGGTTTGATCTTCGCGAGCTTCAACGAAATCATCGAGCCGCTCGAAGACTTTCTCGGCGGCGCGAAGCCGTGGATCGATCTGTTCATGAAGCAGGGTGCGGGTTATCCGATCAAGGCCAACGGCGAGCACAAGTTCAAGTTCAAGGGCAACTGGAAGATCCAGCTCGAGAATACGACGGACCTGTATCACTTCCCCGTCGTGCACAAGTCGTGGATGAAGTCCATCGACGATGAAACAGCCGCCGTCATCACCAGCTTCATGACGAGCGAAGAGGCGTTCTGCCGCTCGCTCGGCAACGGTCACAGCCTCGCGGTGCTGGTGCCCGAAATCGTCGATCTCGACGAGGACGACGGCGCGCCGCTGCCCGAGCGCTTCAACGAACTGGCCGCGCAACTCGCGCAAAAGCACACACCCGAGGAAGTGCGCCGCATCGTGCGCTCGCTGATGGGCGTCGGCTTCAACCTGAACCTGTTTCCGAATCTCGCGTTGTCGATGGCCTTCTTCCGCGTGCTGCGCCCGATTTCGGCGGAAGAAACGGAGATTCGCCACGTCGCGCTCGCGATGGACGGCGGCCCCGACGAAGCGAACCGCGTGCGCCTGCGCATCCACGAACACTTCCAGGGCCCGTTCGGCTTCGGCAGCCCCGACGACGCCGAAGCATGGGAACGCGTGCAGCGCGGCTCGTATGCCGGCCCCGACGTGCCAATCCTCGTGAACCGCGGCCTCAACCGCGAAACGACCGCGCCGAACGGCGAAAAGACCGCCCACGCAACCGACGAAACTGGCATGCGCGAAGCCTACAGGCAATGGCGCGCCATGATGGAGCAAGCATGATGGACGACCGCAACGCACTCTTTTCCGACCAGACCTTCGCGCGCGCAATCGGGTTCATCTGGCGCGAAGCCGAGCTTCTGGACCAGCGCGACTATCGCGCGTGGCTGGAACTGTGGGACCCGAAGGGCCTCTACGTGGTACCGATCGATCCGAACACGACCGACTACGCAGCGACGCTGAACTACGCGTTCGACGATCAGCACATGCGCGAGTTGCGCGTGCAGCGCATGACGTCGGGCTATTCGGCGTCGGCATCCGATGCCGCCCGCACGGTGCGCACGGTGTCGCGCTTCACGCGCTCGTCGGACAGCGCGAATCTCGTCGAGGTGAAGTCGTCGCAGATCATCATCGCGTACAAGCGCGGCCTGTCGACGATCTTCGCTGCCGATCTCACGCACAAGATCAGCATGGCGGACGGCGAGCCACGGCTCGTCGAGAAAGTCATCAGACTGATCAATTCGACGGAAGCGCTGAACGCCATCGGCTTTCTGCTGTGACATTCCAGCGCGCGTCGGCGCACGTATCGCGCACCTCTGCGAGACGGCCGCTGCCGTGCTCGATGTGCCTTTTGGCGTCGACACGCGTGATGATCAAGGACATTCCGAACACGGATTTCGGCCTCGGCGGCAAGACCGCCCGCGCGTCAGGCCGATAACGGGATCATGGAATCAGGCACGCGGCGACAGCGGCAGAGCGAAGCGGCAATCGAGCCCGCCCGCCTCCGCGCGCTGCGCCCAGATACGTCCGTCGTGCCGCGACACGATGTTCCGGCACAGCGACAAGCCGATACCGTTGCCGCCTTCCTTCGACGACGAAAAGCCGTCGAACAGGCGTCCAAGCGCATCGGCGGACACGCCCGGACCGTTGTCGATCACATGCAGTTCCGCGAAGCCGCCGTTGCGCGATGTGGCGAGCGTGATGACGCCATGCGTCGTCGCGTTCAGCGCTTCGACCGCATTGAACGCGAGATTGAGTATCACCTGCCCGATCAGCACGCGCTCGCAACGCACGGGCAACGCCTCCTCGCATTGCGTGATGTTCACGGTTACGCCGTCGTCGCGCGCGCGCAACTGGATAAAGTACGCGACCTCCGCCAGCACGTCGCGCAGGTCCGACTGCGTTTCGATCGGATCACGCTTCACGACGAATTCGCGCACGCTTTTGATGATGTGCGCAGCGTGTTCCGCTTGCCGGTCCGCCTCGCGCAAACCCCACACCGCGCTGTCGGTTGCGTTCTGGCCGATCCGCTGGATCGCGCCTTCGATGAAATTGCGCACCGCCGCGAGCGGCTGACTCAGCTCATGCGCGATCGACATCGCCATTTCGCCCATTGTGTTGTAGCGTCCCGCGTATTCGAGCGTGCGCGCTTCCTCGCGGCGCGCTTCTTCCATCGCGACTTCGTCGCTGACATCGCGAAAGTGCACGAGCACGCCGTTCAGTTCGTCATCGATCTCGACGCGCCTGCTCGTGATGCGCAGCCATCGCACCGCGCCGTCGCGGCGCGCGATCCGATAACGCTGCGCCGACGTGGATTCATGCCGGGTCGCGCCGCGCAGTTGCGCAATCAGGCGGTCGCGGTCTTCACGCGTGCAGTAGTCCGACGCGGCACCGAGCGGCTCGCCGGCATCGACGCCGAGCACGCGCCGCCCCGACTCGCTGATATACGCGAGCCTGCCGCGCGGCGTGACGACGGCCACGCCCTCTCCGAGATCCTGCATGTATTCGCGAAGACGCGTCTCATAGCTGCGCAGCTTTTGCCGCATCGCTTCTTCTTCGCTGATGTCGCGAAACTGCACCATGACCACCGGATGCTGCGGCAAAGGCACATACGTGGCGACCGCTTCGGACAGCATGTCGACGCCGCTGCGCGAGCGGTAACACCATTCATATGTCTGCGGCCCTTGCATGATCGAGCGATCCATCGCGCTGACGGCGATGTCCCGCCGATACCGCGCGTCTTCGCGTGTCATGTGATGCGCCTTCAGCGGCAGCAGTTCTTCGAGCGCATAGCCGAGCGCGGCGCACGCCGCCCGATTGGCCCAGACGATGGTTTTCGTCTGCGCCTCGTGCAGCAGCACGCACTGGTTCAGCGCATCCAGCAGCAAGTGGAAGTCGGCGTCGGCAGGATAGGTCATGGCAGATCGGACGAAAAGCGGTTGACTCAAACCATAACACCGCCGCCCGCGCGCATCGCTAAAGATTTCTTTACTCCGGCGTGGCTTCTTCCCAATTGTTCCCGCTTCTTTGCGCTTCTAGACTGGCATCACTGCCTGTGAACGGCATGCCCCACTTACTCTCATCGACAGAAAAAAGGAGACGCTCATGTCGCTTGCCGCCGCCATCGAGACACAAGACAGCACCCTCACACTCGACGATGTGATCTCCGAAATCGCACAGCGTCGCGAGGAATTCGAACGCCTGTCGCATGTGCCGCGCGATGTCGTCGAGAAGCTCAAGCAGGCCGGCATCTATCGCGCGGCAACGCCGAAACGCTTCGGCGGCGATGCGCGCGCACCGGGAGAATTTCTTGCGCTGATCGAACGTATCGCAAGCGCGGATGGTTCCGCTGCGTGGGTCGCGAGCTTCGGTTCGGCGAATCTTTATCTCGCCGCGTTGCCGCTCGCGACGCAAGCGGAAATCTACGCGAACGGTCCCGATCAGGTTTTCGCGGGCGGCCTCTTCCCCGTACAGAACGCGACGCCCGAAGCGAATGGTTATCGCGTCAACGGGACGTGGAAATTCGCGAGCGGCTGCAAGGGCGCGGACTGGCTCGGCGTCGGCATCGGCACGGGCAAACCGGGCGAAGCACCGGGCAAACCGCGTACGGCAGTGTTCAGGCCGCGGCAGGTCGAGATCGTCGAGAACTGGAACGTGGTCGGCATGCAGGGCACGGGCAGTCACGATCTGCGCGTGACGGACCAGTTCGTGCCGGAAGACTGGACCTTCGTGCGCGGCGGCGCACCAACTGTCGATGAACCGCTGTACCGCTACCCGACCGTCGCCTATGCCGCGCAGGTGCTTGCCGTCGTGAACCTGGGACTCGCGCGCGCGGCGCTCGATGTCGCGAACCACATGGCGGGCGGCCGCAAGACGACGACGGGCGCGCCGCAGCTCGCGGACCGCGCGTACTACCGCATCGAACTCGCAAAGGCGGAAGCGCAGCTGCGTTCGGCGCGCGCGTTCTTCTACGAAGCGACCGATAGCGTGTGGCAATCCATTCTCGCCGGCAACGACGTGACGCCCGATCAGGTCAGCCTGCTGCGCCTGTCCGCAACGCAGATCGCGCGTGACGGCGCCGAAGTGGTGAACCGCGCGTACCGGCTCGGCGGCACGACGGCGATCTATCGCAATCATCCGTTGCAGCGGCTAGTGCGCGACGCGATGGTCGTCACGCAGCACGCGTTTCTCGGCGAAGGCAACTACGACGGCGCGGGCGCGGTATTCGTCGGCGTTCAGCCGATCCCCGGCTATCTGTAATTGCTACCGGCACATTCATCGAACCCGAAAGGACAAAAATGACCGATACCCGAAACCTGCCGTTGCGCGTGCTGTTCTGCTGCGGCGTCACGCAGAATTTTTTCGACCTGCCGCGCGAGCAGATCGATGAAGTATGGCAAGCGTACGGCAAGATGCTCAATGCCGTCGAAGCGATGGACAACGTGCGCGTGCTCGGCGTGATGGACGACGACCGGCTCGTCGTGGGCAATGCGGACGGCGCGCCGTGGACTTTTTACATCATGGCCGATGTCGCGGACTTCGACACGGCTGTCGCCGTCTGCAATCTGTTTCGCACGACGCCCGTGGGCGAATACAACCTGTGGCGCTACGGCAAGATCGAAGCGCGCGTGGGCCGCGCGCTGACTGTTCCGCCTGCGGTCGCGAACCATGCCTGACGTGATGACAGACACGATCATCGGACGCCTGCGCGCGCTCGAAGCGCAGAACGCGGTGCGCAAGACCATCGCGCGATACATGGCGCTGTGCGACGTGCCCGCTCGCGGACTCGAAGGCGAATCGCTCGCGGCCCTCTTCAGCGACGACGCCGTGTGGGAAGGCATTGGCCCGCAGTACGCGGACAAGTTCGGCCGCCTGCAAAGGCCAGCGGATATCGTCGCGATGCTACAGCGCTACCTGCCGCCCACACCGCACTTCGCGACCAATGTGCACTTCCTGACGAGCGAACACATCGACGTGAACGGCGAGACCGCGAAAGGCCGCTGGATCATGTTGCAAGCGTCGGGTTATGTCGATGCGAAAGCGGAACTCATCGCGGCGCGGCTCGAAGTGGATTTCGTGCCGTCGCCACACGACGACAGCATCTGGCTCATCCGGCACTTTCGCACCGAGCGTCTATTCGACGCGCCGTGGCACGTCAATCCCGCCCAAGGAGTCCGCACATGAGCGCCTTCCTGCAAACGTTCGATCTCATCGCGCACGCGCGCCCCGATGCGCCGACGATCGCGATCAAGGACAGCATCGATATCGCCGGTTTTCCGACGACGGCGGCCAGCCGCGCACTCGCTGATGCGCCGCCCGCGGCGCGCCACGCCGACGTCGTACAGCGGCTGCTTGATGCGGGCTGGCGCATCACGGGGAAAACCAACATGCACGAGCTTGCGTTCGGCATGACCGGTATCAACGATCTTTGCGGCACGCCGCGCAATCCGCAGGACGCGGCGCGCATTCCGGGCGGATCGTCGAGCGGTTCGGCGTCGGCCGTTGGCCTCGGTCTCGTCGATGCCGCGCTCGGCACGGATACGGGCGGCTCGGTGCGCGGTCCCGCTGCGTGTTGCGGCGTGATCGGCCTGAAGCCCACGTTCGGGCGCGTATCGCGCGAAGGCGTCGCGCCGGGCGAAACCACGCTCGATTGCGTCGGGCCGTTCGCGCGCGACATGACGACGATCATCGACGTGATGCTCGCGATCGATCTGTCGTTTCAGACCGGCCACGCGCGACGCGATACGGCAAACCTGCGCATCGCGTTGTCCCATGTCGAAGCCGACGACGAGATCACGCGCGCGGTCGCGACGGCTGTGACCCGCAGTGGTCTAGCTTCGCATGGCGTCCGGCTCGAATCGATGCACGACGCGTTCACGGCAGGACTCGCCGTGATCAATGCGGAGACGTGGCGCGCGTTCGGCCATCTCGTCGCGAGCGGCAAGCTCGGCGCGGATATCGAAGCGCGTCTGCGCGCAGCCGCGAATACGGCAACCGCCGATCTCGAATCCGCCGAACGCATCCGGCGTGCGTTCACGGACGAAGTCGATCGCGCGCTGGACGATGCGGACGTGCTCGTTTTGCCGACCATGCCTTCGCTGCCGATCACGATCGAAGCGGCTCGCGCGGGCACATCGGTAATCGCAATGTCGTCGCTGATCCGGCCATTCAATCTGAGCGGGCATCCGGCGCTGTCGTTGCCGGTGCAAATCGAAGGCACACAGCTGAAGGCCGGATTACAGATCGTCGGCCGCAAGGGCGAAGACGAAACGGTATGCGCCGTCGCCGCACATCTCGAATCGATGCTCGCGCCCAGCGCACCGAACCCATAAAGAGGACACACGTCATGTCGAAAAGAGTCGTGCTGGTGACGGGCGCCGCGCGAGGCCTTGGCGAAACCGTCGCGCGCCGCTTCCATCACGCGGGCTACAAGGTCGCGTTGGGCGACTTCGCGTTCGACGCCGCGCAGGCGCTCGCGCGCGAACTGAGCAGCGACGGATCGAGCGCATACGCGATCAGGCTTGATGTCACGTCGAAGGCCGATTTCGAAGCCGCGCGCGATACCTTGCTCGACCGCTGGGGCGCAATCGATGCGCTCGTGAATAATGCGGGCACATCGAAAGTGGTGCCCGTGATGGAGATCACCGCCGAGCAGTTCGATCAGGTGATCGATGTGAATCTGCGCAGCGTGCTGTTCGGCTGTCAGGTGTTCGGCCAGCACTTCGCGGCGCAAGGTGCGGGACGTATCGTGAACATTGCATCGCTTGCGGGACAAAACGGCGGCTCGGCGACGGGCGCGCATTACGCGGCGGCGAAAGGCGGCGCGATCACGCTCACGAAGGTTTTCGCGCGCGATCTCGCGGCGCACGGCGTGACCGTCAACGCTATTTCTCCGGGTCCGCTCGACCTGCCCATCGTGCACGAGAGCGTGCCCGCCGACAGGCTGGAAAAGGTCATCGCGGGGATTCCCGTGGGACGCCTGGGTTCCGCGAGCTATATCGCGGATGTCGCCGTGCTCCTCGCTTCCGCCGATGCGTATTTCGCCAACGGCGCGTGCTGGGACGTCAACGGCGGGCTCTTCATGCGTTGATGGTCAATCGCCCCGCTCGTCCGGCGCGTTCCACACCTGGAGCACGTCGCGCACGAGCGTGGCGATCGAAGCCGCACCCAGTTTTTCCTTGATGCTCGCGCGATGCACATCGACCGTCTTCACGCTGATCGACAGTTCCGTGGAAATCACCTTGCTCGGCTTGCCTTCGATCAGGCCGCGCAAGACTTCCTTCTCGCGCGCGGTGAGCGAGTCGAGACGTTCGCGCAGTTCGCGCTGACGCACGTCTTTCACGTGACGCTGCGACGCAAGCTTCAGCGCGCGCTGAACGCGTTCGAGCATCTGCTGCGAGTTATATGGTTTTTCGACGAAGTCGATCGCGCCCTGCTGCAACGCGCGTACCGACATCGGAATGTCGCCGTGGCCGCTGACGAAGATGATCGGCAAGGTTGCGCCACGGCGATTGAGCGCGTCCTGCACGTCGAAACCGCTTGCCTCGGGCATGCGCACGTCGAGCACGAGACAGGCGGGCACGTTCACGTCGAACGCATTCAGAAAGTCCGCCGCGCTCACGAAGCCTTGCGACCGGATGCCGACCGATTCCAGCAGCCACGCAAGCGAGGTACGCATGCCGTTGTCGTCATCGACGATATAGACGAGTGGAGTGGCATCAGTCATTGCGTGCGTTATTCCAGGCGCTGTGGAAATGGGAGATCGGTCTTTCGACGGTCGATCATAACCGAGCAAAAAGACGTACGCCAACGTACTTTTTAAACGAATCAAGCTGGAGACACTTCTATCATGTCCACCCAAACCACGCCCGTTCATACCGAACCCGATCCGCTGCGCCAGCAGTTCCGAATGGCAATGGCGCATCTTGGCGCAGCCGTCAACGTCATCACGACTGCCGGCCCACACGGCCGATGCGGCATCACGGCGAGCGCAGTCTGCTCCGTCACCGATACGCCACCGACGCTGCTCGTCTGCCTGAACCGTTCCAGCGCGATGCATTCCATCTTCGATGGCAATCGCCAGGTCTGCATCAACGTGCTGCCCGCGAGCCTGGAGAGCATCGCGCGACACTTCGCGGGCATGACGGGAATGCCAATGGAAGAACGTTTCCGGCTGCCTGTCTGGGATCAGGACGAAGGCGGCGTGCCCGTTCTGCGCGGCGCGCTCGCGAGCCTGAAAGGCCGTATCGCCGAGGCAAAGGATGTCGGCTCGCACGCCGTGATGTTCGTCGAAACGACGGAAATCAAGGTGCGCAGCGACGGCGACAGCCTGATTTATTTCGACCGGAATTTTCATCGCGTGCCGCGCACGTGGAAGGCGTGGTCGGCTGAGTGAATCAGGAACCTGCGAGGCGCCGCGACGAGGGTTGATGGATCAATCGGATTGTGTGGCGAATGCCGACTTGCAACGAGACCTGTTTGTCTGTGGTCGAGGGCGATGCATAGTATGGCCCTGCGGGTCATATTGCTGTCATTCGCAAACCGGTGCCTGTGAATGTCTGCCATCGCTGTCGATGAATGAGTCTCACCAACCCTGAGCAGCCAGTGGACGCGTACCGATGGGTGTCTGAAATACACAGGCGATGGCGACGCTCATCCCTTGAATACTATCGACGCAAGATACTGACGACCCAATCCCGAAACCAGCGGTTTGCCTCGTCGCCATCGTACAGCTCATGCCAATGTATGGTCGACTCGAAATGAGGAATGTCGACGGGCAGAGGGTAGATCGAAAACTGCCCCGACTCATTGAATACCTCGGCGACGCCCCGTGGCAATGTCACCATCCAGTCGGTGCGCATCAGAATCTGCGGAACGACCGTGAAATGGGGCACCCGCAGCGCAATTCGGTGGTACAGCCCGTTGACTCGCAACGTCTCTTCGATCAGGAGATGACTGCTGTCGATCGACGCCACCGCGACGTGTGACATCCCTTGAAACTGATCACGCGTGATCCGACGCACCGGAAGCCCGCGCCGTTTGCGCGTCATGCAAGCGTATTCCTCGTTGAACAGCAGAGCGTACTTCGTCACAGGCTTGAGTGTCGGCAAATTGCCAATTGCAAAATCCAGCTGACGCAGTCGCATTTTCTCTTCGACGCTGGATAGCGGCGCAGGCTCCATCGCGATCCGCATGCGCGGCGCGAGTTGCTGCAACTTTTCGCAAATGACCGGCAGAAAGACCTGCGCCCTTACATCGGACATTGATAGACGATACTCGCGTGAACTCGTCGCCGGGTCAAACGGCTCGCCGTGACGGAACGCCTCTCGCGCTGCCGCGAGTGCCCGTCCGACCGGTTCAACTAACCGCTCGGCTGCCGTGGTGGCCATCATCCCGTCTGACGTCCGAACGAATAGCGGGGCGTCGAACAGTGCGCGCAGCCGTCCCAGCGCATAGCTGGTCGCCGGTTGCGACAAAGCCAGACACTGTCTGATTGCTAGAGATGCGGGTTTATCCGACTCGCCGCTCTTCCCGCCGACACGGCAACCGGCGCCGTGATATCGGAAAACGCTGAACTTGTGGCCTGAACAACGACATTAGTGCTGGCGCTTCGTCGTGATAGATGCCGCGCGCGGATCGATCAACGCGCCATCAGTTCTCCTCGAAGTAATGCCCAAACTTAACCTGCTTCGTACGAATATAACGCTCGTTCTCCTCGCGCATCGGAATCGCCAGCGCAACACGCTCGCACACCGGAATGCCGTGCTTCGACAGCGTGTGGAACTTCTCCGGATTGTTGCTCATGAGCCGCACCGACGTGACCTTGAGCGTGCGCAGAATGCCCGCGGCCGAATCGTATTCGCGTGAATCGTCGGGCAGGCCGAGATCGAGGTTGGCTTCGACCGTATCGCGTCCCTGCTCCTGCAGCGCATACGCGCGAATCTTGTTCGACAGGCCGATGCCGCGCCCTTCATGTCCGCGCAGATAGAGCAGCACGCCGCAGCCTTCAGCCGCGATATAGCGCAGCGCGAGGTCGAGTTGCTCGCCGCAGTCGCAGCGATAGGAGCCGAGCACGTCGCCGGTGAGGCACTCCGAATGCAGGCGCGTCAACACGGACGACTTGTTGGCGACATCGCCCATCACGAGCGCGAGATGTTCGGCGCCGCTGTCGACCACGCGAAACACATAGGAAGTGAACGTGCCGTAGCGCGTGGGAAGCGTGGCGGTGGCGTCGAGAACGACGCATTCGCTGGTGATGACGCCGTCCGCTGCGGGCGATGGATCGTGAGACGTGAGCATGGCGTTAAACAGTGGTGCTGACATGAACCCGAACGAGCCGGGGATAAGGTGTGGACTGCGAGTTTACCGCTAATCCGCATGACATACGCGGATGCCCCTTCGCAACCGCGGGACGCGACCCGAAGCGGCATCGCGCGGCGGCACGACGGCGCGCCTGCAGAAGAGGCAGCGAGACCGCCAGCGGGACGCGCACGCCTGCATCCGCGCACGCGCTTGCCACGCCGGTCCGCCGTGCATCGTGTGACCCGCCACATGTATTCCCGGTGTACCGCCACGGTGCGTCGGGCCTATACTGGAATGGCCTGTCCCTCACGACGGCGCGCCAGTTCGGCGTGCTGCATTGCGAAACGGAGCCGCTCCATGACAAGCGTTGCACAACTTCTTAAAACGAAACCGAACAACACCGGCGTCTATACGATCGGCGCCGACGATTCTGTCTACGAGGCGGTCCGGCTGATGGCCGAAAAGGGCATCGGCGCGCTGGTGGTGACGGACGGCGACAGCATCGCCGGCATCGTCACGGAGCGCGACTATGCGCGCAAGGTGGTGCTGATGGATCGCTCGTCGAAGGAGACGCCGGTGCGCGACATCATGAGCAAGGCGGTGCGCTTCGTGCGCCCCAACCAGACGACCGAGGAATGCATGGCGCTGATGACCGAGCGGCGCATGCGCCATCTGCCGGTGATCGAGAACGAACGCCTCATCGGCATGGTGTCGATCGGCGACCTCGTGAAGAACATCATCGCGGAACAGCAGTTCACGATTCAGCAGCTCGAGTTCTATATTCACGGCGAACGGCCTTGAGGTCATAACGAAGTCAGGCACCGAAGCGAACCTCGGCGCGAACGCAAAAAAAGCCCAAACCTCGAAAAGCCTGGGCCAAGCTACCTTGCGGCAGCGGAGGTTCCTTCAAACAGGAACACAACGCACGAACGGCACGCCGGGTAGCTCGTACGTGCGTTGCGCTGGACTGGAACACTTCGTGGTCGAGACTGTGTGCGCCGCGCGGGTCGCGATGCGCACGCGTCGTGCTGTCCGCTCGACGGAGCGCCGGCTTTGGGCCGGGTCTACGGCAACGACCAGGCTTGAGGCGCAGCGCTCAAAAACGAGTCGCACACACTCCGGCAGGGATCATTCGCGAGGACAGGCCATGTTCGCCGGCCCCGTGCGCGCCCCGCCGCCACGCATCCAATCCATGAGTTGCCCAATCAGTTACCGAAATAGATGCCGTGCGGGCCACCCGTCGTCTGAAGCGCGGCGCCCGACTGCGACGAACCGCTCGCCGGCGCGCCATAGCCGCTCGTATCGGCGACCGGCTGGGTCTGCGTCTGCGCGAGAGCCGGGTTTTGCGCTTGCACGCGCTGTTCGGCGGCTTGCACGTCTTGGGGATAGTTCGAGTCGTTCGACGTCACCGGGTTATAGCCCGCGTGTTCCAGCTGGATCAGTTCGCTGCGCACTTGCGCGCGGGTGACGGGCTGGTCGCCCGATTGAGCGAACGAAACGACCGGTGCGGCGAAAAGGGCTGCAATGGCAACTGCCTTGAAGAGCGATTTCATGATGACCTACCTCCAATCTGGTTTTGTCTGCCTCGCCACGCCACGCTGTCGTGGAAGCGATTGACTTCAGTCTAGTCATCACGCTTTCGAGGGAAAACCCTTAATTTCGAGATAGATAATTGTTTTCGTCGCAACAATGATTTCGAATTGACTGGAACCTGTGCGAGAACATGAGCCGCGTAGCAATAATGACTGGAAACCGGGTGTTTGCGTCTGATGTTTCCGCAATACGTCTGATCTGAGGAAGTTTTGCCGGCGCGCGCCGCCTGATCGGCCGGAACCGGTGCCCGCGCGTCCGGCAATTTCATGCGCCCGAATGCGGGATCAACAGCAACTTGCGCGGACCGCTAACGAACGCGCTGCCCGGTTCGAAAAACCGCAGCGGCCGATGCATCTCGCGCGACAGTCCGATGCGCGTCGTCACGCCGATCGGCGCGTCGCCGCTCTCCATCACACCGATCCACAACCCTCGCCCCGTGCAGAGATCGCGGCCGTCGAACGCCTGGCCGATGCCGAGCGCCGTCGTCAGCCGGCCGGGTCCGCGCGCGAGATCGCGCAGCGGCACGCCGGGGCGGCGCGCTTCCATCAGCGGGAGTCCTTCGAGCGGCTCGA
Organism: Burkholderia sp. Ax-1724; assembly: GCF_011752995.1. Lineage (GTDB taxonomy): Bacteria > Pseudomonadota > Gammaproteobacteria > Burkholderiales > Burkholderiaceae > Paraburkholderia. Next base: position 30,068 of record NZ_VWWL01000030.1, on the reverse strand, counting down.
TCGCGCGCAGCAAGATGCCAGCGCCAACCTCCTCGGCCTCGGCGGACATGTTGAGCATGTAGGAGACACCATAGGTCAGCCGCACATACGCATGGCCGCGCGCGAGAAACATCGAACCGTTGTACGGACGGCGGCCGATAAACGCATGACTCGTCGAATCGCCGAGCGGGTACGCCTCGGTCTCGACGATGCGGCCGCTCATACGCCCCTCGGGCAGGTCGTGCACGAGATATTTGCCGACCATGAAGCGCGCGAGTTCGACCGTGTCGACGGGCAGATCGTCGCGGCGCAGCGGCCGGATCGGAAGAGGCGCGGTTCGCATGGATGCCGTCGTCCTGAAACGTGTCGCGAGGAGCTTGCAGCATGGGGGAAAACCGCCCGCAGGTCCAACGCCCCGCCGCCATGGCGGCGCGCCGCCCGGCCGATCCGTTGTGTCAAAGCCTCATTTTCTCGGCCCATCGGGGCCGCACGAGGTCAACATGGCACTAATTGTTGTATTGTGTGCCTTCGGGCTGGCATCCAGCCTGTTCGGGCCCGTGCGCCGCGCGGGCTGCCCAGCCCGGCCATCCGGCTCAAAGCATTTGCGCGGCGGCCGTACCCGTTCCATCCGGATCGAATCCCGCTGTACCCATTGGTGTGACCGGTGTCCCCATTCGGGAACGATGTACCTACGACAACAGGAGAACTCGCATGAAAGCATTTCCGGCAATGAAGGTGATCGGCGGCGCGCTGGTCGTTCTGGCCTCCCTCAATGCATACGCGCAAAACAACGACGCAGCGGCCTCGGCGGCAGCACCCGCGGCAGCGGCGGCCTCGGCGCCGACCGCCAAGCAGACTCGCCAGGCTAACCGCGCGATGCAGCGCAAGATCCGTGCGGCGCTCGCGCACACCAAGGGCCTGACGGTCAGCAACATCACCGTGCGCGCACGCGGTGGCGACATCACGCTGGCCGGCTCGGTGCCCGAGGCAGCGCAGGTCGATCTCGCGACGACGGCCGCGAAGAGCGTGGCAGGCGTGACGTCGGTGCGCAACGCGCTGACGATCCGCGCAATCGGCCAGTAAGAGAAGTCGCCGTAGAGGTAGACAAACACGCCGGCGCCGATGTCCGAACCGCATCGACGCCGGCCTGCTGTTTGTCGCGGGCCCGGCACGCCGTTCGCGGCAGCCTTGCCGGCTAAGGTTAATATCCGCCCCGCCTGTTCCAGCCGTTTTCGAGTCCAGCGGTGCGCTTCGACGGTGCGTCCGCCATCCTGTTTGCAACGCCCGGCGCATGCTGTAACGCACGAGCAGTCCTTCCACGGCACAATGATTTCCCACTGGGCGGCACCCTGCGTCCATGGCTGCGCCGCGTCCGCTCCATTGCGCGCTCAGCCGTGCGACCATGCTCGGCCCAGGCAGCACGATCCCTTATAATTTAATGGCTTGAAGCGCTTTATTAAGATATTGCTTCAGCTTTGCCGAGCACAGTGAAAATCCGGCGATGCCGCTTCGCCCCGTCATCCACCCGCGTCAAAAGGAAGCCCGAATGACCTCACCCACGACCGTTTTACCGCGCTGGACCGTTGTCGTGCCATTCGTCGGCTGGATCGTGCTCGGCGCCGCCTATGCGCTTCCCGGCAATGCGCTGCTGCTCTCGCTGGTCGGCGTGGCGCTGTGCGCGGCGGTGTTCGCCGCCGTGCACCATGCGGAAGTGGTCGCGCATCGCGTCGGCGAGCCGTTCGGCACGCTCGTGCTCGCCGTTGCCGTCACCGTGATCGAAGTCGCGCTGATCGTCTCGGTCATGCTCACGTCCGGTCCCGAAAAAGCAGGACTTGCGCGCGACACCGTGTTCGCGGCCGTGATGATCGTCTGCAACGGGATCGTCGGACTGTGTCTGCTGGTGGGCGGCATTCGCCATCTCGAACAGGACTTCCAGAGCCGCGGCGCGGCGGCCGCGCTCGCGGTGCTCGCGTCGCTGTCGGTGCTGACGCTCGTCATGCCGAACTTCACGACCACGAGCGCGGGTCCGGTCCTGTCGCCGTCGCAACTGGCGTTCGCGGGCGCTTCGTCGCTCGTGCTGTATGGCGTGTTCGTGTTCGTGCAGACCGTGCGCCATCGCGATTACTTCCTCGCCGGCGTGCCCGACGAAGACGTTCACGCCGAGCCGCCGAGCGCGCGCCTCGCGGCGATCAGCGGCGCGCTGCTGGTCGTGAGCCTCGTCGCCGTGGTGCTGCTCGCGAAGGTGTTGTCGCCGGTCGTCGAATCCGCGGTGCTCAACGCGGGCGCGCCGCCGGCCGTGGTCGGGATCGTGATCGCAGCGCTGGTGCTGTTGCCCGAAGGGCTTGCGGCGCTGCGCGCGGCGCGCGGCGATCGTCTGCAGACCAGTCTGAACCTCGCGCTCGGCTCGGCGCTCGCGAGCATCGGCCTGACCATTCCGACCGTGGCCGGCGTGTTCCTGTACATCGGCCAGCCTATCGTGCTCGGCATCAACGGCAAGGAAATGGTGCTGCTCGCGCTCACGCTCGTGGTCGGCACGCTGACGCTCAGCACCGGACGCACGACGATCCTGCAAGGCGCCGTGCATTTGTCGCTGTTCGCTGCGTATCTGTTTCTGTCGTTCGCGCCTTGATCGGTGCGGGGTGCGCCGTGGCGTGCGCTGCGGGGTGCACCGTGCGGTGCATCAGGCACGTTGCGCCCGTCGAGTGCGCCAGCGGCGCCACGCGCGCCATGAGTCGGGAGCGGGCGGCATGTGAAGCGGCCCGCCTCACCTGACCGCCACGTCCCTCACTCTGGCGATCAGCGCGCCGCCTGCGTCGACTTGCGCAGCTTCGCGACCTCGGCCGCGCCCACCGCCGGTGCGCCGTTGTTCCAGCCCGCGCGCACGAAGCTCAGGACGTCGGCGATCTGCTGGTCGTTCAGCACCGCCGCGAAACTGGGCATCGGGAACGGCGACGGCACGCCGTCGATCACCAGATCGCCGGTACCGTTCAACGTTACGTTGATGAGCGACGACGCGTCCTTCGCGAGCACGTTCGGATTGCCCGCGAGCGGCGCGAGCATCGGCGCGAAGCCCTGTCCGTCGACGCCGTGGCAGTGCATGCAATATGCCGTATAGACGCGCGCGCCGGCATCGTTGGCGGGACGATCGAGCGATACTTTGGTCGCTTGGGCATCGTACGTATAAAGCGGCGCGCCGCTGCCGCCCGCCGGCGGCAACGACTTCAGATACGTCGAAACCGCCGCGATATCGGTGTCGGTCATGCCTTGCGTGCTGTTGTTGATTACGCTCGTCATCGCGCCGAACGCCGTCGCATGGCGATTCGCACCGGTCTTCAGAAAGGTGCGCAGATCCTCGTCGCTCCAGCGCCCGAGCCCCTCGTTGTGCTCGCCGGTCAGGTTCGACGCGAACCAGCCGTCGAGCAGCGCGCCGCTCAGGAAGCCGCTGCCGCTTTCGTCGAGCGCGCTCTCCTGGAACGCGACGCCGCGCGGCGTATGGCAGGAGCCGCAATGCCCGAGCCCCTGCACGAGATACGCGCCGCGATTCCACGCTACGTCCTTGCCCGGCTTGTCGCGATAGGCGCTCTTTTCCAGAAACACCATGTTCCAGAGCTTCAGCGGCCAGCGCATGTTCAACGGCCACTTGATGTCTGGCTCCCGGTTCGCCTGTTGCACCGGTGCGACGCCGTGCATGAAGAACGCGTAAAGCGCCTTCGCGTCGTCGTCGTTGACCTTCGCATAGGACGGATACGGCATCGCCGGATACAGGTTGTGGCCGTCCTGCGCGACGCCTTCGCGCAGCGCCCGCACGAAGTCGCCTTCCGTGTAGCCACCGATGCCGGTCTGCGCGTCGGGCGTGATGTTGGTGGTGTAGATGCGGCCCATCGGCGTGTTCATCGGCAGACCGCCCGCGAACGGCTTGCCCTTCGGCGCCGTGTGGCAGGCCGCGCAATCGCCGAGCTGCGCGAGATAGGCGCCGCGCTGCACGAGCGCCTGATCGGCCGATGACGTAGCTGCCATTGACGTTACCGCCGCCGTTGCCGCATTGGCCGGCACCTGCGCGAGCAACGGCAACGCGACGCACAACGCCGCGCCAAGACCCTTCAAAGTGATTTTCATGTCGGGCTCCTTGGCGTCACGCGCTTTGCAGTTGACGGCCCACCGGCAACTGCCGCAGCCGCTTGCCGGTGGCCGCGTAGATCGCATTGGCCAGCGCGGGCGCGAGCGCCGCCGTGCCCGGCTCGCCGATGCCGCCGGGCGCCTCGCCGCTCTTCACGATATGCACGTCGATTGGCGGTGTCTCGTTGATGCGCAGCATCCGGTAGTCGGTGAAGTTGTTCTGCTCGACGCGGCCGTCCTTGATCGTGATCTCGCTATAAAGCGCCGCCGTGATGCCGAAGATGATGCCACCCTGCACCTGCGCCTCGATCGTGTTCGGATTGACGACCATGCCGCAATCGACCGCACACGTGATGCGCTTGACGGACACCTCGCCCTGGTCGACGGCGACGTCGACGACGATCGAGAAGAAGCTGCCGAACGCATGCATGACCGAGACGCCGCGCCCCTGCCCTTGCGGCAGCGCGCTGCCCCAGTTCGCGGCCTGCGCGGCGGTATTGAGCACGTTCAGCGCGCGCGGCGATTTGCCGAGCAGGCTGCGCCGGTACTGCACCGGATCGATCTTCGCGTGCGCGGCGAGTTCGTCGATGAAGCTCTCCACCACGAACGTGCCGCGCGTCGGCCCGACGCCGCGCCAGAACGCAGTGGGCACCGCTTGCGGTTCCTCGCGCACGTAATCGACGAGCTGGTTCGGCAGGTCGTACGGCAGATCGGCGGCAACTTCCACCGCGTCGGGATCGAGCCCGTTCCTGAACGCGGGCGGCGCGAAGCGCGCCATGATCGACGAGCCGGCAATGCGATGCTGCCACGCGACCGGCTTGCCGTTCGCGTCGAGCCCGGCCGAGATCGTGTCGTAGTAGTACGGCCGGTACATGTCGTGCTGGATGTCTTCCTCGCGCGTCCACAGCACCTTCACGGGCGCCGACACCTGTTTGGCGACCTTGACCGCCTGCGTGACCATATCGGTTTCGAGCCGCCGGCCGAAGCCGCCGCCGATCAGATGGTTGTGCACGATGATCCTGTCGGCGGGCAAACCGGTGACGGCCACCGCCGCATCGACGACGCGCGTCGGCACCTGCGAGCCGAGCCAGATTTCGCACGCATCGGCGCGCACGTGGACCGTGCAGTTGACCGGCTCCATCGTCGCGTGCGCGAGAAACGGCTGCTGGTAGACCGCATCGACGCGCGACTTCGCATCGCCGAACGCGCGGCCCACGTCGCCGTCCTTGCGCGCGACCGCGCCGCTGCGTTGCGAGGCCGCCGCGAGATCGTCGACGATCGTCTTCATCGACACCTGTGCGCCCGCGCCCTCGTTCCACTTGATGTCGAGCGCCTGCACGCCGCGCTTGGCAGCCCATGTGTGGTCGCCGATCACCGCCACCGCGTTGTCAACCTTGATGATCTCGCGCACGCCGGGGATCGTCTTCGCATGCGTATCGTCAACGCTCGCGAGCGTGCCGCCGAACACCGGGCAATTCGCGATCGCCGCGTAGACCATGCCGGGCAGGCGCACGTCGAGCCCGAACAGCGCGGTGCCGTCCACTTTCTCGGGCGAATCGAGCCGCTTCGCGGGCGTGCCGATCAGCCTGAAATCCTTCGGCTCCTTGAGCGGCACGTTCTGCGGAACCGGCAGCGCGGACGCGGCCTGCGCAAGCTGACCATAGCTCGCGCTGCGCTTGCTGGCCGCGTGAATCACATGGCCCGCCTGCGCGTGGCAACTGGCCGGATCGACCTGCCATTGCCGCGCGGCCGCGTTGACGAGCATCACGCGCGCGGTCGCGCCCGCGCGGCGCATCGGCTCCCACGCGAAACGGATCGACGTGGAGCCGCCCGTGAGCTGGCCGCCGAGCAGCGGGTCGCCGAAGAGCTTTTCGTTGGGCGGCGCGTGATCGAGCGTGACCGCGTCGAGCGGCACTTCGAGTTCTTCGGCGATCAGCATCGGAATCGACGTATAGACGCCCTGGCCCATCTCGACCTTCGGCATCACGAGCGTGACCTTGCCCGCGGTGTCGATCTGGATGAACGCGTTCGGCGCGAACACGCCGCTTTGCGGCGCCTCGTTCGCGTCGCCGCCGATCACGCTCCTGCCGGTCTTCTGATCCTGGCTCGAAGCCGGCATGCTGAAGCCGAGTAGCAGACCGCCGCCGGCCGCGGCGCCGACCGTCACGCCGAATTTGAGGAAGCTGCGCCGCGAGATGCCGCGCGCGGGCTGCGTATCGTCGTTCGACGGCTGCGCGCCGTTCTGTGCATCGAGCAATCCCTGGGACATGTCAGGCTCCCTTCGCGGCATGCTTGATCGCCGCGCGGATGCGGTTGTAGGTCCCGCAGCGGCAGATGTTGCCGGCCATCGCGGCGTCGATGTCGGCGTCGCTCGGGTTGGGATTGCTCGCGAGCAGCGAGGCGGCCGACATCACCTGCCCCGACTGACAGTAGCCGCATTGCACGACGTCGAGTTCGCGCCAGGCCTCCTGCACTTTCTGTCCTGCCGGCGTGGCGCCGACCGCTTCGATCGTGACGACCTTGCGCTCGCCGACGGCGGCCGCCGGGAACACGCACGAGCGCACCGCGACGCCGTCGAGATGCACGGTGCATGCGCCGCATTGAGCGATGCCGCAACCGAACTTGGTGCCGGTCAGGCCGACGAGATCGCGCAAGACCCACAGCAGGGGCATGTCGGGGGGTGCGTCGACGGTATGGGTTTGGCCGTTGATATTGAACGTTGTCATGCGCGGCTCCGGTGGAATTTATAGTGTGGGATTCAGGCTGTTTATTCAGGCTGCTTATTCATACTGTTTAGACAGCGGCACCGCATCGGAACGCAAAGACTCGCCGCGTTTGTTCGACACGCCGGGCTAATCACGCGATGCTGGTCGGTCCTGATGAAGCATGTGCCGCTAACAGTCCGGCTGATTGTAGTCGTGAGAAACGAAGTTTGCTTCGCAGGTGTGCAGCGCGCCTCGTGCGCAAGTATCGCGCATCAATTCCGAGACGTATCTCGATATAGGCTGCGATACATGTCCCGATGCCTATATCGAAGCCCATGCCGATGCTTGTCCCGATGCCTGTCTCGAAGCCCATGCCGATGCACGGACCCACGCCCGGCAACGGGATGCAATCAATGCGTTACCATCGACGCATCTACCTGCTAGCGTTAGAGCGGGAAGCGGCGCGCGGTATCGTGACGCCGCCCGTGATGCGTATTGCGACGCGCTATTGCGTCGAGCCAACCGATCCGAAGGAGCCGCCGATGAACGACCCGCAATGCACTCAATTCCTCGCGGACATTCGCAAGCCGCTGCTTGCGCTGCACAAGGCGATTCTCGATCACGAGCGCGCGGCGTACGAAAAAGAATTCGGCCCGGTGACGCCGGCGGCGTTTCTGCAGGTGCTCATCAACGGCTCGGGGTTTCGCTGGCTCACGCCGCTTTCGACGGTGATCGCGAGCGTCGACGAAATTCTCGACGACGAGGAAGCCGATGCGGGCGACCGCCTTGCGGCCGCGGAAGCCCTGGTCGGCCTGTTCTCGCCCGATCAGCCGAACAATGCGTTTCTGCCGCGTTATCTGCCGTTGTTGCAGGCCGATCCGGCGATCCTGCATTACCACGGCCAGGTGGCGCAATTGCTGCGCGGCGTGCAGGCGAAGTAGGTGCGGCTGCGGCCGTGTGATTGCCGGGTTGTTCCCGGCAGCGTATCGGACGGGAGTCGTGTGTTTGAGGCACGCGTTTGACGGGTTTGATCGGCGCGTTGCTTTGCCCGTTGCTTCACCTGTCGATTCGCGCGATGGTGCGTGATCGCGAATGACCTGATGACGAACGCACGGCCGGCTCCTGTATTTCCTCACCGTTGCAGGAGCGGCGTCGGGTCGTGAATACGTGTTTCATTCGCCGCATGACGGTTGCACGCGAATGATGTCTGGGTGGCGAATAGCCTGGATTGCCTTCTATCTCCGGCACAAATACACCTTGCTCGAAGGCATTCCTCGTTCGATTCGCAAGAATGCGGGCGCGCGCCACCACGGTTCGCTCGATCAAACGCTTTCGTGCCTGCGCCGTGCAAGGAAATTACCTGGCTTTGCTGACTAAAACCAGGGTGAGCTTTTGCGGGAAGCGTTCGAAGCCGGTTGCGGCGAGCGGCTAACAGGCTTTCGCCATGTCTGGCATAGCGAAAGCCGATACAACAACAGACTCGACGCTAACCGCGCGCCTGCGGCAGATACGGCAACGGATCGACCGGCTTGCCGTCGTGGCGCACCTCGAAACCCACCGACACCCGCGAGTTGCTTTCGTCGCCCATTTCGGCAATCTGCTGTCCCTTGCGCACGACGTCGCCCATCTTGACCAGCAGCTTGCGGTTATGCGAGTACGCCGTCAGAAAGTCCTTGTTGTGCTGCACGATGATGAGACTGCCGTAGCCGTTCAGTCCCGTGCCCGCATACATGACCTTGCCGTCGGCGGCAGCGCGCACCGGGTCGCCGGGCTTGCCGCCGATTTCGATACCGCGCGTTTCGCCCGGCTGGAACGCTTCGACGACGCTGCCCGACGCAGGCCATGCGAGCGTCACGCTGCTCGCGTGCCGGCGCGTCTCCTGCGTGACTTCGCGGACCTCGGCGGCATCGGGAACCGGCGCTGCGGACTGCGCTAGCGCCTGAGCAGAGGCTGGCGCCGAAGCCTGCGCCGACGTTTGCGGCAGCGCCGCCCCCGCCGACGCCACACCCGCCGCGGACCTCGCAGCCGCCGCATTAGCCTGCTTCACCGCCCCCACCGTTTCCGGCGACGCGACATGCAGCACCTGCCCCGGCCTCAACCGCGACGACGGCTTCATGCCATTCCACGCCTGCAACTGCCTGACGCTCACATGATGATGCTGCGCGATGCGCGCGAGCGTGTCGCCATGCTTGACGCGATAAACGAGCGGCGGCGCTTTTTTCAGCGACGTGCTCTGGTTGGCGTCGATGGTCAGCGCCGCAGACGCCGCGCCATCGGCCGCCACGCCCGTTACCGCCGTATTCGCCGCCGGCACGCCGGAGGCGGCCGTCGCACCCGACGCCGCGCCGTTCTGCGCGTTCTGCTGCCCGACGTTCGCACAACCGCTGACTGCCAGCGCAACCCACACGCCGGCGAGACTGGCCAGTCTCGTTCTGTCGAAACGTTTTTTCATCCTGTTCGACTCCTGCCTTGTTCATGGACGGACCGGATGTCGCCATGCCGCAGCGCTGCGCGCGATCTCGTGCCGCGCGGCCTCATCTGCGGCACGGCGAGACCGCCTCGTACGGCGTTCATCCCATGCCCGGCCGGCCCGTTCCAATCGCTGCCGAAGGCCGGTCATGTCCGGACTCCAGACATCAAAACCGCGCAACTCCAGCGAAACAGATCGGATCGGGACCGGATTGCCGATCAAAATTCCGGCGAAATTGTAAAGTGACTTTTAACGAAAACGCCCCGCTTCGAACACTCTGATACAACCGTTACCAGCCGGATTCCCGCCCATGGCCTACCGATTCGGCGGAAGCGGATAGCCGACGCGGCTGGAAGCGGAAACGCCGCCGTCCGGTGAACGATTCGCGTTTATTTAACATTTGTCATATCGGCAGGCATGCCCGGAACTTGAATTGCCGGGCATCGCGGCTGCGGACCGGGGTGGAATACGCGCCGTTAAAAGAGCGGACCCACGCCCGGTCCAGGGATAGAAATAAGGAATAAGGAGATAAAGACAAGACAGAAATAGAGATTTCGCTGCGCCTGCTCGCCGCAAACAAAACCGCCAGGCTCCGGCAACCTCGCGCCCTGGCGGAAAAGGCAGAAGAAAAAACCGCGTTACACCAACCAATAACGCGCAGCGTGAAAACGCTAGAACTTATGCCGGATAGCCGCGCGCACGACGACCTGCTTCGACGTCGACGAGGGCGACTGCGTGCCCGGAATAAACGCGTAGTCGAGAATCGACAGCGTGGAGTCGCCCGTCAGTTGCTGATACTCGCCCTGCAGATAAACGTCAGTGCGCTTGGACAGGTTGTAATCCGCCATCAGCCCGAACGTATGGATGCGCGGCTTCACGCCGCCGTTCGACGCGTCGTAGGTTTCCATCGTGTAGACGTACTGCGCGCCGACGAACAGCATCGGCGAAATCTGATACTTGCCGTTCACCTCGAAGTTCTGATACTTGAGCGAGTTCAGCAGCACGCCCGGCGGCGTCACGGGAACCAGCGGCACGAGCGGCGCGATGCCGAGATAGCCATTGCCGGTCGGATCGAGATAGTTCGAGTTGCTGTAGACGAAGCCAGCCGTCGCCGGGCCGAACGTATAGGTCATGCCGCCGCCGAACACGCGCATGCGCGTCGCGACGAAACCGGCGTCGTTGGCGGTGATCGCGCCGTTCGAGCCGTTGCCCGGGTTGTCGGCCTGCAGATACGCCGCCGCGACGAGCAGGCCGCCATACGCGTACTGCCCGCCGAAACTGTAGGCGCGATTGTTCGCGAAGCCGGTGTCGTTGCTGAAGCTGTAGGTGCCGCCGAACTGGAAGCCGCCAATCGACGGGCTCGTGTACTTGACCGTGTTGTCGAGGCGGAACGTGTTGTCGGTGTTGTCGTTGTCGTACGGGTGCGAGAACAGCTCGCCGGCCCAGCTGCCGTTGGCCGTGGTCTGCGCCAGATAGTCGACGACCGAATCGTACTGACGGCCGAACGTCAACGTGCCGTACGGCACCGAACTCAGGCCGACGAACGCCTGGCGGCCGAACAGGCGGCCGCCCTGTTCGAGCCGTCCGGAATTCAGGTCGAAGCCGTTTTCAAGCTGGAAGATTGCCTTGAGACCGCCGCCCAGTTCCTCGAAACCCCTGAGGCCCCAGCGGCTGCCCTGCGCCAGCCCGCTCGCCAGTTCGTAGACATGGCCGCGGCCGGCATTGTTGGTGTAGTTGATGCCTTCGTCGATCACGCCATAGAGCGTGACGCTGGTTTGCGCGCGCGCAGGCACGACGAAAGCGGCGGACGCAGCAATGGAGACAGCCAGCGCGAACACTTGCCTGTTCATGATGATCTCCCTGCACTTCGAGTAACAGGACAACTCGATCCGGTCGCTTTGTTCTTGATTGATGCTTGTTCTCGATGCCCCGGGCAGTTCTGCCGACTGCTCCGTTCACCTGCGCGTTCCGGAAATCGTCACACGACGGCGGCTGGCCGTCCATGAGAGGAAGCGCCGATGATCGAGAATGTTGCTAATTCTCCACTCGGTGTGCTTGCCCCTTTTTTCGTCAGCGGGGTTCGGGTAAGCGACGGCGCGCGTGGCGCGTGAGCACGGCGAAGATGAGTCGCCGATAAGGGGCCGCCGATGCGGTAATCCGCATGGCGCCGTACCGTTCCCAACAGCTTTGTCACAGAAAGAAATATAATCGGGCGCCTTTGCTGCGACGCAGCGGAACTCCGCGCCGCACCGGGGGTCAGGTTTACAGTCCGTTGACACGGCGCTCCGCCGCCGGTCGAGCGCGGCAACGCGGGGCGCGGACTGGGCGCATGAAGAGCGCAGCCCGCCGCGACACCCCACCCCATACTAAAAACGCCGTGTGAGACACCCGCCCCGCTGGATCAGCGTGGCCGTCTCACGGGGCTGCTTTTGACGCAAACAATGCAACAATCCTCGTCCCGTCTGATCGAACTCGATTTTTTCCGCGGACTCGTGCTGCTGATCATCGTCGTCGATCATATTGGCGGCAGCATTCTGTCGCGCGTCACGCTGCATGCGTATGCGCTGTGCGATGCCGCCGAAGTGTTCGTGTTCCTCGGCGGCTTCGCGACCGCCACGGCCTATGCCGCACTCGCCGAGCGGCGCAGCGAAACGATCGCGCGCGGCCGCTTCCTGCGGCGCTCGTTCGAGATCTACCGCGCGTTTCTCGTCACCGCCGGGCTCATGCTGCTCGTGAGCGCGGTGCTCACCGCATTCAGCATCGACGGGCCGAATCTCGCCACCACCGACCTCGACGACCTCATCGACACCCCGCTCGCCGCGCTGCGCGACATCCTGCTGCTGCGCCGCCAGCCGTATCTCGCCTCGGTGCTGCCGATGTATGCGTTCTTCGCGCTGCTCGTACCGGCCATCCTGCCGCTCGCGCGCCGCCAGCCGTGGCTGCTGCTCGCCGGCAGCGTCGCGCTGTGGGCCGGCGCCCCGGCGATCGGCCAATACCTGCCCTCGGCACCCGACATGCACTGGGACTTCAACCCGTTCGCGTGGCAGCTGATGTTCGTGCTCGGCGTGCTCGCGCGCTGCCAGCCGGTTTATCAGCGCGTGAGCGCGCACCGGCTCGGCTGGCTCGTCAGCCTGTGCGCGCTCGCGGTGGTCGCGGGCGCCGCCTACTACAAGCTCGTTCTCGAGCATGCGCCGCTGCCCGGCAGCCTCAAGCAGAACCTGTCCTACCTGCGCGCCGGCAACTTCCTCGCGATCGCGTGGCTCACCGCGAATCTGATCCAGCTCGGCTGGGCGAAAAAGCTCGCCCGCCGGCTGCCGTGGATCGGCCTGATCGGACGTCAGGGCTTGCTGTGCTTTATCGCCGGCGCGGTGATTTCGCTCGTGATCGACTCGGTGCTGTATGCCGCCACCGACGGCTATCTGAACTATCCGCTCGGCCTGCTCGCCGATGCGGCGGCCGTCGGCGCGCTGTTCGCGGTCGGGCTTGGCGTCGAGCCGCTCAAGCGCTATGTCGGCCGGCTCGTCGCGACGCGGCTCGGCACGCCGTCCTGAGCGCGCCAGCCGCGTCGGACGTAGATCGACACGCCTCGCATCCGCCTCAAATCCGGTACCAATGCTGATAGCATGACGGCCGGCGCGCGAACCGCGCGCCGGTCTCCCACCCTGACATGCGTCGACTCTTTAGCCTCGCCCTCGTTGTGCTTTCCGTCGCTGTCGGCACGCCGGCGTTCGCGAGCACGGTCGCGAACCGCAGCTTCCATTCGAATACGCTCGGCCGCGACTGGAACTACACGATCTATCTGCCTGGCGCCTATCGCTCGGACGGCCCGCGCCTGCCGGTGCTCTACCTGCTGCACGGCAATAACGGCGACGCCAACGACTGGCTCACCCAAGGCCATCTGCAAGGCACGGCCGACACGCTGATCGAGCGCAAGGACATCCCGCCCGTCGTGATCGTGATGCCGCAAGGCGGCACGGACTGGTACGTCGACCGCAAGGAAAAAATGGAGACCGCGTTCTTCGACGATCTGCTGCCCGAGATCGAAACGCACTACGCGGTCGCGACGCAGCGTAGCGGCCGGATGATCGGCGGCGTCTCGATGGGCGGCTTCGGCGCGCTACGCTACGCGCTCACGCAGCCGGAGCTGTTCTGCGGCGCGCTGCTGCTGAGCCCCGCGATCTATGCCAACGAGCCGCCGCGCGCGTCGGCGGCGCGGCGCGTCGGCGTGTTCGGCGAGCGGCAGTTCGATCCGCGCATCTGGCACGAGCTCAACTATCCGGCGCAGTGGGACCGCTATATGAGCCGGCCGTACCGCCTGCCGATGTTCATCGCATCCGGCGACGACGACCTCGACATCCAGGCCGACGCCTCGGTGCTGTACACCCATCTGCGGCTCGCGGGCAATCCGGCGGCGCTGCGCATCATCGACGGCGGGCATACGTGGGACGTATGGAGCGCACTGCTGCCCGCCGCGCTCAAATACACGCTCGGCTGCGTGAGCGTGAAACCGCCGCCGGTCGAGCGTCCGCTCGATCACCCATCGATGCATCGGCCTTGAGCCGCGCGCCGGCACGGCGCGAACAGCGGACCGCGCGCCGTGCCGTCCGGTTCGCGGGCGGCACGGCGCGCAAAACACGCGCTACTGCACGAGATCGGTCCACAGCACCATCAGCACCGTCATCAGCGCGGGGCCGATGAAAATGCCGAGCAGCCCGAACGTCTCCGCCCCGCCGAGGATGCCGAACAGCACGAGCAGGAACGGCAGGCGCGTCGAGTTGCCGATCAGCACCGGCCGCACGAAATGCTCGGCGACGAACACGACGATCGAGCCGAATACGGCGAGCCCGATCGCGCCGGCAACCGAGCCTTGCGCGAGCAGCCACAGCGCCGCGAGGCCGAACGTGATCGGCGCGCAGAACGGCAGCATCGCGGCGATCGCCGTGACGAAGCCGAGCAGCGCCGCATGCGGCAGGCCGGTCACGAAATAGGCGACGCCGAGCAGCAGGCCCTCGCCAAGCCCCACCACGACCAGCCCCGCCACCGTGCCGCGCACGGCGGTCGCCATGTGCTGGACGAGGTTCGCGCCGCTCTCGCCGAAACCGCGCCGCACGGCCTTCAGCAGCGAGCCCGACAGACGCGGCCCCGCCTGGACAATCACGAACAGCGTAACGAGCGTGAAGCCGAACACCATCGCCGCATGCACGGCGCGCGCGCCGAAATGGCGGCCGAGCGTCATCACCGTGCCGCTGTGCAGCCCCTTGATCGCGGCGGAATCGCGCAGCGGCTGCGCGAGATTGGCCTGCCACCACGCGGCGATCTGCTGCGCGCCGAACGGCAGACGCTCGACGAAGCCCGGCAGCGCGATGCCGCGCTCCTGGACGCCGCGGAACCAGTCGCTCAGTTCGCGCGCCTCGTGCAGCGCCTGGGCGACGCCGAGCCCGACCGGCAGCAGCACGAGCAGCGCGATCACGACGGTAAATACGGCGGCGAGCAGCGTCATGCGCCCCTTGAACCAGCGGCTGCCCGCCACCCGGTGCAGCAGCGGCCACAGCGCGATCGCGACGACGCCCGCCCACGCGACCGCCACGATGAAATCGCGCACGACCCACAGCGCGAGCAGCACGAGCCCGCTATACAGCACGAGCGAGGCGGCCTTCTGTTTTTTCAGACGCTCCGGAGTGGGCGACGACGCATCGGGAGCAGGAGGAGGTACTGCGGGTGGCCTTGAAATCATGTGAACTCTGGTTTTCCTGAGGGGGTGCGCGCGAGCCGACCCGAAAATTTCAAACCCGCTAAACTGGCGGCTCGGTCCCCCATCGACCCTCACATCTTAAAGGAAGCGCCGGCGCTCCTTGCGGGTGGCCGCATCGTCGCATTGACGGCAATACAGCGTTGCAAAAATTCACACTATTAAAAAATTACATAAAAAAGCGCCCAACGTCCGTCATTTCAACCAATCGTACGACTGGCTTACGATTATTTCTGTTTAGAGAACAGAGTTTCAACCGCGGCACAATGGCTCTTGGGCGCGCACCAGTCTACATTCGGCACTCCACAATACGGAGCCGATGATGACCGTAGAGTCCATCCTTCTTGACGCTACCAATGGCGTGCGCATCGAAATTCTCGAGAGCTCCGACACGACGCTGGTCATCCGCTGGGTTGAGCCTGGACGCTGCCACTATGGCGAGCAACGCTGGCGGCGCAGGTCGGCGCATACCTCGGGGACTTGCGCGGTGTCGCATCGCAAGATTCGCCGCGGCGACGCGGTATTCAAGCCCGCCGAGCGGCCGGCACCGTCGAATGCGGCCGCGATGATCTGCGCCGAAATCCTCGAACCGATTCTCGAAGCCGCCTGACGACCGGGCTGGCGCGGCGGCCGCGCCGCTTGTTTGACGCTTGCGCGGCTTTTGTGCCGCTTGTGACGCTAGCGCGGCTAGTGCCGCTTTTTGCCGCCTGTGCCGATACATGCCCGTTGCGGTTTGGCGCGAGCGCCGGGGTGCGCTCGCCCGCTGCGATTTGCGCGACTTGCGCACCTCGGCTTCCAGCCTGCCCCGACTGCCTTTGCTGTCCTTGCGCGCACGGCACGCGCAAGCGCGGCCCACGACGCCCGGCAGCGCCGAACGCGCCGCAGCCCCGGGTCGCTCCCCGTCGATTGCAGCCCCGCGCCCCGTGCGTTAAGGTGGACTCGTTGCGCCCGCTCCCGCACGCCGGCCTGCTGCCCGGCACCTGAGTGCGCGCCGTCCACCCACCGCGCCGCGCCCGCCGCGACGCCGTTTGAGGGCCGATCATGGCAGAAGACACGCCGCACACCCCCACGATCCCGGCAGCGTCCGCCTCGCCCACGCCATCGCCGATCGCGGGCACGCCGATCGCCCCGCAGCAGTTCTCGCTCGACGTGCTGCTCGAAAAATACGCGAAAGGCGACGAACAATCGGCCGACGACGTCTTTCGCCGCGTCGCGCGCGGCGTCGCCGAGGCCGAGCCGCCGGAACTGCGCGCGCCGGTCGAGGCGCTGTTCGTGGACAACCTGCGGCACGGCGCGCTCGGCGCGGGCCGCATCATGAGCGCGGCGGGCAGCGGTATCGCCGCGACGCTGATCAACTGCTTCGTGCAGCCGGTCGGCGACTCGATTCAGGGCGTCGACGAGCAGGGACTGCCGGGCATCTACGTGGCGCTGCTGCAGGCGGCCGAAACGATGCGGCGCGGCGGCGGCGTCGGCTACAACTTCTCGGCGATCCGGCCCAAGGGCGCGCGCGTTCATACGACCAGTTCGTCGGCATCGGGCCCGTGCAGCTACATGGACGTGTTCGACGCCTCGTGCCGCACGGTCGAAAGCGCGGGCTCGCGGCGCGGCGCGCAGATGGCCGTGCTCGACTGCGACCACCCCGACCTGCTCGAATTCATCGAGGCCAAGCATTCGAAGGGGCGCTGGAACAACTTCAACGTGTCGGTCGGCGTGACCGACGCATTCATGCGCGCGGTCGAAAACGACGAGCCGTGGCAGCTGGTCCATCGCGCGGAGCCGTCGCCGGCACTGCGCGCGGCCGGCGACGTGCGGCGGCGCGAGGACGGCCTGTGGGTCTACGGCGAGCACCCGGCGCGCGCGATCTGGGAGCGCATCATGCGCTCGACCTACGACGTCGCCGAGCCCGGCATCGTGTTCATCTCGCGCATGAACGAGGACAACAATCTGCGCGCCGTCGAAACGATCCGCGCGACCAATCCGTGCGGCGAGCAGCCGCTGCCCGCCTACGGCTGCTGCAACCTCGGGCCGCTCAACCTGACGCGCTTCGTCGTCGATCCGTTCGCGCAGTTGCAGGGCCGTGAGCCGTCGTTCGACTGGGACGGCCTCGCGCAACGCACGCGCACCCAGGTGCGTTTTCTCGACGACGTGCTCGACGTCACGCTCTGGCCGCTGCCGCAGCAATACGACGAATCGCGCGCGAAACGGCGCATCGGCGTCGGCTTCACCGGGCTCGGCGACACGCTCGTGATGCTCGGGCTGCGCTACAACGCGCAGGAGGGCCGCGACTTCGCGGCGCGCATCGCACGGCTCATGCGCGACGAGGCGTACCGCGCGTCGGTCGAACTCGCGAAGGAGCGCGGTGCGTTCCCGTTGTTCGACGCCGCGCGCTATCTCGAAGCGGGCACCTTCGCGTCGCGCCTGCCCGACGACGTCCAGCAGGCGATCCGCCGCGACGGCATCCGCAACAGCCATCTGCTGTCGATCGCGCCGACCGGCACCGTGAGCCTCGCATTCGCGGACAACGCCTCGAACGGCATCGAGCCGGCCTTCTCGTGGACCTACAAGCGCATGAAGGTGATGGCCGACGGCGGCCGCGAATCGTTCGACGTCGAGGACTACGCGTACCGGCTCTACCGCGAGCTCGGCGGCGACGTGAACCGGCTGCCCGACTACTTCGTCAGCGCATTGCAGATGTCGGCGCGCGACCATCTCGAGATGATGGCGGCGGTGCAGCCGTACGTCGACACGTCGATCTCGAAGACCGTCAACGTGCCCGCCGACTATCCGTTCGACGCGTTCGAAAGCCTCTATTTCGACGCATGGAAAAGCGGCCTGAAGGGCCTCGCCACCTATCGCCCGAACGACACGCTCGGCGCGGTGCTGAGCGTCGCGCCCGTGCAGGCCGACGACACGCTCGCCGACAGTGATCTCGACCCGCTGCGGATCGCGATGGATCACCGGCCGAAGGGCGAGTTGCCGGCAGTCATCGAGAAGGTCGAGTATCTGACCCAGGCGGGCAAGAAGTCGCTGTACGTCGCGGTGTCGTTCATCGAGGTGACGGGACGCCTCGGCGGCGAGGACGTGACGATCGAGCGGCCGATCGAGTTCTTCATCCCGACCGGTCAGCGCGACGAGTCGCAGCAATGGATCACGGCGACGATGCGCTCGCTGTCGCTCGCCGCGCGCGGCGGCTTCGTCGCGCGCAATCTGCAGGACATGCGCAAGGTGTCGTGGGATCGCGGCCAGGTGCGGCTGGGCGACGTGCAGCGTCTCGACGGCCATCGCGCGCCGCGCTGGCACGATTCGGAAGTGGCCGCGCTCGCGTTTGCGATCCAGCAGATTCTGTATCGGCGCGGCTTTCTCGACGCCGAAGGCAATCAGGTGCCGTCGCGGCTGCTCGCGCGCTTGCCGCGCGGGCAGATGAAAACGGACACGGCGTTATCGGCCGATTTCGGCATGCGCGCCCATCCCGAAGACGGCGCGGACGCGCTGCTGCAACCGGCCAGCGCCCAAGGGCTGCAGACGATGCTCGGACGCAAATGCGGTTCGTGCGGCGCGAATGCGGTGATTCGCAAGGACGGCTGCGATTTCTGCACGGCGTGCGGCGAGGTGGGGGCCTGCGGGTAAGGCCGCAGAGGGCCAGCGGAGTTGCCCAAGGCCGCCAGCATTGCCCGGAACCACGGGGCCGCCCAAGGCCCCCGAATCACCCCCGCCCCACCGAACCAGATCGGCCCTACTTGCCCAGCGCCGCCGACACGCCGGCCAGCCAGGTCGCGGCCGGCATCACGCTCTTCGGGTCCCAGCTATCGGGCGCATCCAGGCGCGTCTGCAATTGATCCTCGTTGAACTGCCACACCACGACCTTGGGCGCGTGCTGCGCGAACGAGGGGTTCGCCACCGTATCGAGGAACGTCTTCCACGGCCCGATGTTGCCGGGATTCCAGGCCAGCCCCACCGGCACGCCGAGCGCATTCGAGAGCTTCTGCGGATAGCCGAGATACGGCTGCACGAAGCTGTTGCCGATCACCTCGACCTGCGCCGGTCCGCTGTCGAGCAGGCCGTCGGCCGCTTCCGGCTGCTTGCGCACGGTGTAGATGTCGCGCCCGATGCGCTTGCGGTCCTCGGGCGACATGAAGTTCGTCGCGAGATCGCCATAGCGCCGCTCGTTGGTCCAGTCGCCGAGCACGCTGCCGCCGCCGGTGGCTGGCACGGCGAACTTGCCGCGGATCAGCGCGGCCGTCGCATCGGCCGAGGCTTCCGCCGCCCACGCGGTCCAGTGGTAGTCGGCGCGATAGAACGCGCTCTGGCGGTCGTGCTCGACGGATTGCAGCGCGGGCCGATCGTCGAACGTGACGATGCCGGCTGCCGCGAACATGCCGAGCAGGTCGCCGTAGCGCGACTGAACCTGCGGCGACAACCTGACGTCGGCCGGAAGACGCTGCGGGTAGAACACCGACTTGGCCGGCACCACCATCACGACGAGTTCGACGTGCTTCGCCGCCAGCGCATCCTTCGCCTCGCGGATCAGCTTGACGTTAGCCTCGATCTGCGGACGGTCGACCTTGTCGGTGCTTTCCCAGCCCGGGAAAAGCCAGCCGTCCTGCCCCTCGATCACCGACGCCGCAGCCCGCGCCGCGCCGCAGTGAATCGACGCGGCGAGCGCCGCGAAGGCCAGCACGGCGGTCCAGCCGCGCGGCGTGGCCCGGTTCGGTGAAGCACGATTTTTCATCGGAAATCCTGTCGGGTTGTCATGGTTGCGCCAGATAGGCGTTTTCATCGTCGGTAAGCGGTTGGTAGAGCGAGCGCAGCGGCCACTCCCAGATCAGCAGCCGCACACCCTGGAGCCGCTCGGGGTGATGCCGCAGCAGTTCGATCGCGCTGCCGGCAAAGCCGCTGCCCACGCGGCTTTGCTGCGCGATCTCCTGTTTCATCGCGAGTTGCAGATAGTCGGCAAAGCCGGAATTGAGCGAATACGACGAGCCGGCCAGCACGACCGTCGGCGCGGCCACGTCGTCGAGCAGCCCGCCGCCGTGGTGTATGTCGAGCGTTTCGTCGTGGTCGAGGTCGGGCCGCGGCGCGAACGGCGGCACGTTGCCGGCCAGCCCGGCGAGACGCGTCAGATCGCCGATGCGCGCCCCGGAACGAGCCGCCACGCTCAGGCGCATCGTGACGTCGCCGGCCGGCACGTACGCCAGCGCCGCGGCCGCCACGCGGTGGGCGGCGAACTTCGCGCCGTCGCGATTCCAGTGCGTGTCGGTGCGCCAGTAACCGGGCGCGACCCAGCCGTCATGCAGATCGACCTGGCGCAGTGCCAGGCCCGCGCTCGCCTGCTGCCAGGCGAGCCTTCGGCCGCGCGCCTGGCGCGACACCGGCAGCCCGCACAGCCCGCTTGCCGCCTGCTCGGCCTTGTCCGGCACCGGCACGCTCACGACGGCGATGCCGCGCCGTGCGAGATCGGCCGCGAGCTTGCGCGCGAGCGCCACGCGCCGTTCGAGGTTGTGCTCGCCGCCGGGCGTTTCGACCAGTTCCTCGGTCAGAAACAGCCAGCCGGGGCAGCCGCTGCGCACCTGCGGATCGGCATCGCCCGTCACCGCGTAAAGCACGCCGTTGAAGACGCGCCGCACGGCGGGCGCCGGCGCGGCGAGCTCTTCCACGCGCCGGTCCAGCGCCTGCGTTGCGGCGCCGTCGCGCCACGATGCTTGCCGCAGCAGCCGCCCAAGCGCGTCGGCCTCGCCGCTCAGGCGCCAGGCGAGCAGGAGAGCGCCGCCCATGACGACGATCAGAAAGGCCATCGTGTTGAACTTGCGCATCGCGGTCAGAACTGGAAATAGAGAAACGGGACCACGGTGCGTCCTTGCAGCACGCACACCGAGACCAGCCACAGCGGCACCGCCAGATAGCGCAGCAGCGCCTGGCCGCGCGCGTGCCCCGCCGGCCAGGCGGCGGGCAGATAGACGAGCGCGATGCCGCCCAGCAGACAGGCGAGCTGGTTGGGCCGCAGCGCGGCGGCGAACGCGCTCGACATCGCCCAGCCATGCGCGCCGCCGAGCGCCGCCAGCATCGTCGACACTTCGCCCCAACTGTCGGCGCGAAACAGCAGCCAGCCCGCCATCACGAACAGCAGCGTGACGGCATGGCCCGCCCAGAACGGCAGCGCCGGCCCGCGGCGCGCGCGCCACAGCCGTTCGGCCGCGAGACCCGCGCCATGCCACAGGCCCCACACCATGAAGGTCCAGCTCGCGCCATGCCACAGGCCGCCGAGCGCCATCGTAACCAGCAGATTCACGCAGCCGCGCGGCAGGCTTTGGCGACTGCCACCGAGCGGAATGTACAGATAGTCGCGCAGCCAGCTCGACAGGCTGATATGCCAGCGCCGCCAGAACGCCGAGAGCGAGCCGGCCAGATAAGGCGCGTCGAAATTCTCGGGAAAGCGCAGCCCCACCATCAGGCCGAGGCCGATCGCCATGCTGCTGTAGGCGCAGAAGTCGAAATACAGCTGCAACGCATAGGCGAGCACCGTCAGCGCGGCGTCGGCCGCGCTCGGCGACGTCAGCTGATAACCGCTCGTCACGAGCGGCGCCAGCGTGTCCGCGAGCAGGATCTTCTGCGCGAAGCCGAGCATGAACCGCTCGACGCCGACCGCGAACTCCGCGGCATGAAACGCGCGCCGGCGCAACCGCTCGGCCACCCATTCGTAGCGGACGACGGGTCCCGCCACGAGGTGGCCGAACATCGACTGATAGGTCGCATAGCTAACGAAGCTCGGCTCGGCGGCGACGGTGCCGCGATAGACATCGACCGCATACGAAATCGCGCCGAACACGAAGAACGAGAGTCCGATCGGCAGCACGACGGCCTGCCATGCGCCGGTCGGCACGCCGATCGAGCGTGCCGTGTCATGCAGCAGGTTCGCGTACTTGAACCAGACCAGCGCGAGCAGCGGCCACGCGATGCCGGCGAGCAGCGCCCAGCGCCGTTGCCGTGCCCCGGCGCGCTGTATCAGCAAGCCCGTGCCCCACGACCAGAGCGCGATCGAGACGATCAGCGGCAGGAAGTCGGGACGCCACCACGCATAGAAAATCCAGCTGAATCCGAGCAGCGTCAGATTGCGCCAGCGCGCACCGACGAGCGCATAGGCCAGCAGGAAGAGCGGCAGGAAAACGAACAGGAAGCTGATGCTCGCGAAGACCATAGGCGTGCGGGCCGGCGCTCAGTGGCAGGCCGAGTACGGCTCGGTGGCGTCGGTCTGGATCACGAGGCGCGGCGCGGCGGCCGCGCCGAGCAGAAACACGCTCGCATGATCGCCCGACTTCAGCGTGGGCAGCGCCACCGGCGCCGTGCTTCCGCTCGCCTCGCAGCGCCCTTGCAGCCGAGCCTGCACGGGATTGATGACGCGCTTGCGGGTGTCGCCGCTCGTCACGCGATCGAACACCGTCGCGCCGTTCTCGATCTCGAGCGCGCCGTTGCAGTCCGGCGCGAGGTTGTAGAAGCGCAGTTCCGCCTTCAGGTCGTCGCGCCCGTCGCTGGCGTCGGCGATCAGCTTCGGCTGGCCCGCCGCCGTCAGCACCACCGTGTTGAAGGTGCCCGGCTTGACGTCGAAGCGCCCGAGCGCGTGCCCGTCGGCCTTGATCTCGACGCCGGCGGCGGCATCGACGACCCGGTAATCGGTGCTCACCCTGCGCTTCGGATCGAGCGTGTCGCGCTTGCCCGCGAACTCGACGCTGACGGCCTTCGCCGACGGATTCACCACGCGCAGGTAGCTGGAGCCGGCCGGCGCCTGCGGCGCATAGAGCCGCGCGATCTCCTGGGCGGACGCGGCCGGCCCCCAGGCCAGCGCGAGTGCGCCTGCGAAAAGCGCCGCGGCCATGACGGCCATGGCGGCGCCAGTCTTCGGGCGGCGTGCGCCCGCGGACAATGTAGGGTTCTTGACCATCATCGAGTTATCCCCGTTTCGTTCAGTAGTTGAAGACGCTGCGAATGAACCAGCCCTTCGCGCGTTCGTCGCCGGCCACGCGCAGGCGGTATTGCACCGACAGGTCCAGGTACGAGCGCGGCGCATGATAGCGGTCCTCGCGCAGCCAGGTGCGCAGGTTGAGGCCGACGCCCGCGCCGACGGCCCACGGTCTCGTGTAGACGTTGTTGTAGTCCGCCGCGGCCACGGCGTGCGGCGTCAGCATCGTGTGGCCGAGCCACGTATCGGGCAGGCGGAAGCTGCGGCCCGCGTCGAGTTCCGACGTGAGGTAGCGCGTGTTCGCCACGAGGTAGTAGCCGGTCTCGGCATAGAGCTGGACGTTGTTCCAGCTCGGCTTGTCGACGCGCAGGTCGCCGCCCGTGCCCCACGAGTAGCCGAGCCGCGCGAGCCAGTCGCTTTGCGCCGCCGAGCCGATCGCCTGCTGCCGCTCGAAGGCGGCCACGATGTTTTGCGAGGCAAACGGCTTCCAGCGCACGCCGAAGGCGGAGAGCAGGCTCGGCCAGCCGGTCGGCGAGGTGCCGGTGAAGCTGTCGCCCGTCACCGTGTCGGTGGACGTGGTCGGCGCGCTATACGGCGTGCCGATGAGCCGCGCATAGAGATCGACCCAGGTGCCGTTGCGCTCGAGCGCGGCCGGCCGCCACCAGGCCTCGGCGCCGATCTGCAGGTTGTCGCCGACCAGCGCCGACTGGTTCTGGCCCGCCTGCATGTTGTTGCTGCCGCGATAGGTCAGCGCCACATAGGCGCCCCAGCGGCGCTCCAGCTCGGACACCGCGCGGCGCGTCTCGTAGAGGCTTTGCGGCGTGAGGTCGAGCGCGCCAGCATCGGCGGCGTCGATGGCGCGCCGGAAATAGCCGGCCGCGAGCGGACGCTGGTCGGCATTGACGGCCGTGAAGGCCGCATCGCGCAGCGCCGTTGCGGGCAGCTTGCCGGCCGCGTCGAGCGCGCCGAACGCTTGGGCCGCTTGTGAGGACGCGCCCGACACCGCGAGCAGATACGCGTAGTCCAGTTCGGGCGCGGCATCCTTGAGCGCCGCGCGCGCCTGCTTCGCCTCGTCGTGGCGGCCGGCCGCGTCGAGCGCGTCGGCCAGCACGCGCCGGTACATGTCGCGCTTCGGCGCGGCAGCGACCAGTTGGCGCGCGAGCGTCAAAGCCGTCGCGTCGTCGCCCTTTGCGAGCGCCGCGAAAATGGCCGGGACCATCGCATCGGCCGCATTGTCGGCGGGACGCGCGGTACACACCGTGCCGTAAGGCGTGAGCCGGCAATCGAGGAACGGCGCCTGCAACCGCGGGCGGTCCGCGCGATGCCGGTAGTACGCGATCAGGCTGCGCCGCCAGGCCGCTTCGGCGTCGCCGGCCGGCAGCGGCTGCAACGCGCCGCTGGCGAATGCCGCATCGCCCTCGGCCAGCGCCGCATCGGCGACGTAGAGCCGGACGTTGCGCAGATCGTCGTCGCCGAGTGCACCGTTCTTGACGGCTTTCGTGTAGTCGTCGCGCGCTGCGCGGTAGTGGCCCTGCATCTGGCGCAAGTGGCCGCGCAGCAGCAGCGGCACCGCGTCCTCGTCGTCGACCTGGATCGCCGCGCTCGCGGCGGCTTCCGCTTCGGCGTAACGCTGCTCGCGCGTCAACGCGTCGATCAGCAGGAGCCGGTAGGACATTACATCGGGCGCATTCGCAATCGCCTCGGCGATCGCTTTTTCCGCCCGTTGGGGATCGTTGTCGGCCAGCGCGGCGTAGGCTTCGCGCGCGGGCTCCTGCGCAAGCTGGCGGCGCACGGCGTCGCGCCGGCCTTCCAGTTCCCGGTCGGGTCCACCGACCTGCAGGGCCGCGTCGAACAGGCCGAGCGCCTCGCGCGGATGGGCGTTCGCGGCGGCGCGATAGGCCGCCTCGGCCAGCGTTCTTGCCGGCTTTTCCGGCGCGATCGGCGAGCACGCTGGTTCGGTGCCGTTGACTCCGCAATGCAGAAGCGGCGGTTCGAGCGCGGGCCGCGCGGACGCGTCTCCTGTTGCGAGCCATTGCGCGAACCGGCGCCATTGTTGCGCCTCGGCGTCGCTGTCGGGAAACGCTTCGAGAACCTTGAGCGCGGCAGCCGTGTCGCCGGCGCTCAGTTCGGCGCGGGCCACGAGCAGACGCAGCGCGCGCAGTTGTTCAACGCCGTGCGAGTCGTCCACCACGTCCGTCAGGTCCGCCACGCTCGCCAGCGCCTCGTCGTAGTCCGCCCGCGCTTCGTCGTAACGGCCGTCACGCTGCAGCAGATAGCCATGCTGCAGATGGATCATCGAAGCCGCGGCGCCGGCGCTCGCCAGCGCGTCGCGGCTTGCGCGCGAGGCCGCCGCGTCGTCGCGCAGGCGCAGCAGCAAGTCGATCTGCAACAGCCGGTATGACGACGCGCCCGGTGCCAACTCCACAGCGTCGCCAGCGGCGCGCGAGGCACCCGCCACGTCGCCGCTCGCAAGCAGATCGAGCGCGCGAGCCGCAAGATCGACGGCGCGCCGAGGTTCCGTCTTGCCGGGCGCGGCGGGACGGGCACGGCCGGTGGCCTCGCCCGATGCGACGCGCGGCTGGACTCGCCGCGCTTTCCGCGCGGCCTCGGCCTGCGCGAGCAGCGTGTGCAGCCGCGCCACGTCCGGACGCAGGCGGACCGCTTCGCGAGCGTCGCGCGCCGCCGCGTCATAGTCGCCGCGCGCGTATTCGTCGTAAGCCTGCTGCGCGATCCGATAGGCGCTGCCCGCGAGCGGCAGCGGCAAGGTCTCGTCGGCGCGGGACTCCGCGCATGCCGCGAACAGCGCGGCGCACAGGATGGAAACAGCCGTTGGTCGAGGAAAGCGCACGATCACTTCAGCACGCTCTCCACCAGTTCGGGCGACACATAGTGAGGTCCGTCGAAGACATAAGTACGAAAACCGCGATAGGCCGCCAATTGAGGCTTGAGCTCGGCGGCCGTCGCGGCGCGAAAAGGACGGCCCACGTCGGGCCGGAACGCTTCGGCGATGATCCGCACGCGGGCCGCGCCGAGCCTGGCCGCCAGCGCGTCGGCATAGTCGCGGGCCACGCGGGGTTCGCGGGCATACACGCCGACGCCGTCCTGGAACAGCACGCCGACGTCGGGCGGCAGCCAGCTGTCGAGCCAGGCCGCGAGCGCCGGCCCGCCGATGTTCGAGCGGTCGTAGACGCTGATCCACAACGGCCTCGGCAAACGCATCAGCAACGGCGCGAGTTGTGGCGCGTCGCGCCAGCCCGGATCGACTTCGACCGGGAAGTACCAGCCCTCGACGTGCAGCGGCGGCACGGCGGCGGCGAGCTTCAGCGATTGCTCCGCGAGTTCCGCCGCGTCGGCGCGCGCCGCGCGCTCGTCGAAGCGGCCCGCGAGGCCGACCAGCACATGGCTCGCCCACGGTTCGCGCGCGATGCGCGGCCAGTCGGGCAGGCTCGGCGCTTCGCGCAAACCGGTGCCGCCGACGAAGGCCGTGTCGTCCACCGCGGTCCACTGGATCAGCAGATCGGTGACCCCCAGCCGTTCCCAGTCGCCGTGCGGGTTCACGTGCGCGTTGTCGGGCTGCCACGCGATGCCGTCGGCATACACGGCCGGCGGGGCCTCGCAGCCGGCGAGCAGGCAGGCGCCGAGCACCGCGGCTGCGGCCCAGGCACGGCGCAGCCGCCGGCCGGCGGCGCGCGCGCGAATCGCGACAGGGCTCATGTGACGGGCACCCCCGCCTCGCGCGCGCGGACCTGCGCCGCGATCGCATCGTTGAGCGCGCGGCTGCTGATTACGCCGCGCGCCACCATGAAGTCGCCGATACGGCCGTCGCGGTCCGGGCGATAGAGGTTCAGCGCCGCGTTGAAGCGCTCGCGCGTTACGTGGCCGAGTTCGATCAGCAGATCGCCGAGCAGCGGAACACGCGCGGCGGCCGGCTCCAGCGCTTCGGGCGTGCCGCGCAGCAGGCGCAGGCCCGTCACGACGTCGCTTTCGCGCGCGATGTGCTGCGTGACCGGCTGCCCGAGCGCCTCGGCAAGCTCCGCCAGCGTCGGCTCGGGCAGCGGGCTCGCGGTAAGGAGGATCGCGCGGCCGGCCGCGTCGGTGCCCTGCACCAGCACGCGATGACGGATCGACGCATCAACTGGCAGACGCGCGCGATCGGCGTCGAGCTGGCGCAAATCGAGCGCCGCATGCGGCAGGTCGGCCTGGAACGCGATCGCTTCGGCGAGCGTTTCCTCGTCGAGCCAGCCTTTGGCCATCAGCACGCGGCCGAGCGGCGCTTCGCGCGCGTACCAGTCGTCGAGCGCATGCGCGAGCTGCTGCTCGTCGATCGCCCGCCACGACAGCAGCAGCTCGCCGAGCCGCTGGCGGCGGCCGCCCGTCAGGCCGTCCGCGGTCGGAAAATCGTGCATGGTCTTGTCCCACGCGAGCCGCTTGCCCGTCGCGAGGTGGACGAGAAACAGCCGCCACGCACGCGACACGGCCAGAAAATTGACGAAGTTGCCGACCACCATGCGCGGAATCGACATCGCGCCGTGCTCCCAGCCGTACAGCCGCGTCACGAAGTAGACGCGCTGCACGACGCGCAGCAGCAGCGCCACGGCATTGAGCCCGAGCACGACGTGCATCCACGTGGAATTGACGAACGGCGACGGCAGCAGCGCCACGGGTAGCCCCAGCGCGCTGGCGCCCATGAACAGCAGGAACTGGATCAGCAGCGCATAGGCGGCCATGCTGACGAACGCGGTCACGATCCCCTTGCGGTCGCGAAACAGCAGGTAGCGGTGGGCGAGCGAGCCGCTCCAGCCGGTGTGCTGCCAGCCCTGCAAGCCGATGCCGAGGGCCCAGCGCGCGCGCTGGCGGTAGGCGGTGCGCAGCGTGTCGGGGAAGAACTCGCGCACGCACAGCGGCATCGTGATGGTGACCTCGCGCGGCTTGCCCAAACCGAACCACGTCGCGCGGCGGGAGCGGAACTGCACCGGAAAGCGCGCGAAGATCGACTGCATGCCGAGCCTGGCAAGCCGCGCGCCGACGTCATAGTCCTCGGTCAGGCTGTCGGTGTTGAAGGGCTGGTTCTGCGTGCTCTCGGCCAGCGCGAGCAGCGCGCGCCGCGAAAAACAGGTGCCCACGCCCGCCGACGGCACCGCGCCCGCGAGACTCTCGCGCACCACGAGGTCCTTCGCGTGCCACTCGGCGAACTCGTCCATGTAGGTGCCGGCCACGAGTTCGTACCAGTGCCGCTCCAGCGAGGCAACCGGCAGCTGGATCATGTCCTTGCGCGGCAGCAGGTAATTGAAGAACTTCAGCTCGACCGGATGCAGCACGTCCTCGCTGTCGTGCAGCACGACGCCCGCGAATTCGATCCCCGCCTCGCGCTCGTGGCGAAAGATCGCCTGGATCACCCAGTTCAGGCAGTCGGCCTTGCAGGTGGGTCCGTCGTGCGGCACCTCGACGCGGTGCAGTTGCCGGTAGCGGCGGCGCATGCGCTCCACTTCCGCAATGGTCTGCGCGTCGTTGCGATAGGTGCCGACGAACACCATGTAGTTGCGGTAGTCGAGCACGCGCACCATGTCCTCGATCATGGCGGCGATCACGTCGTATTCGAGCCATGCCGGCACCATGATCGCGAGCGGCTGCTCCTCGCGCGCCTGCAACTGCCCGACCGTGAGCGGCCGGTAGGCGCGCTTGACCGTCGCGGCGCGCCACGCCTCGCGCGCCCAGTACCACAGATCGATGAACAGGTCGTCGAGCGCGGACAGCAGGATCAGCACCGCGACGAAGCCCGCGCAGTACTGCAGCAGTTCGAAATACTGCGCGGCGTAGTACCCGGAATACAGACCCATGGCGCGCGGACTCACTCGCCGGCGGGCCGGCGCGCCTTGCGGCGGCGCACGAAGGCGGCCAGCAGCAGCAGCGCGACGAACCCGGCCACCACGACGGCGGGCACGAACCAGATGAGCCACTGGCGCGTCCACGGCGTGGCGGCGCTGCCCGTCTGCGGCGCCAGATCGCCTTCGTGGATGGTATCGAGCTGCTTGAGCACGCCGCTGCGGTCGATCACGGCGACGTCGCCGTGCGAAAGCTGGAAGGCCGTCGGCAGCGGCGGCGCATGGGCGCCGACGCTGCGGTAGACCACGCCTGCCGTGCCGCCCGCATGCTCGACGTCGATCACGCCGACTTCGGCCAGGTTGGCGACGCCGCTCACGTCGTAAAGCATCGCACCGCGCGGGCCGGTAATGGTCAGGCGGCCGTCCGCGATGCGCACGTGCGACTTCGGATCGGCCAGCGGCACGTCGATGGCGAGAAACGCGCCGGCGGGCGCCGCTGCTTGTCCGTCCGGGCTCACATTCAGCGCCGCGCGTTGCGGCGCGACGCCGGCCGCGTTGGCCAGACGCGCCACGCGCGGCAGCGTCGCCGTCGCGTCGGCGAGATACGACGCCGGCACGACCAGCGTCGCGCCTTGCGCGAAACGCCCCACCATGCCGGTGAAGGTGTCGTCGCCGTCGGCGCGCGCGAGCGTCAGATGACTGCCGGGCAGAACCGCGGCCGGATAGCCCTGCGCCATCGCGCAGCCGCTGCCGGGCTGGCGCTGGAACGTCACGCGCAGCACGTTGCGGGCCGCGAGCGCGGCGCGCGGAATGTGAGCGGTGACGCGCTGTGCGCGGCCGCCGGCGTCCAGCAGCTGTGCGCCGATCAGCACGTCGTTGAAATAGATCGATGCGACCGGCCTCGCGCCGTCGCTATTGGGCGCGCCCGCGAGATCCAGCACCACGGCGTCGGGCAGACGGCCCGCGCCCGCCACCGCGCCGAGGTCGAAGGCGGCGCTCCACGACGCCTGGGCGTACACGTCGAGTGTCGCCGGTTCGCCGCCGAGCGCGGAAAGCGCGACGACGTCGGCCCGGCCGTTGATGCTGCTGTCGATGCCGTGCACGACGAGCTGGTTCGATACGTTGATCGTGCGCCAGGCCTGCGCAAGCACGCCGATGGCCTGGCTGTCGCCGACCGCGATCGCGGCCTGTCCGCCGACGCGCACGAGGCGCGCTTCGCCGGCCGCGAGCGGCGCGACGAGCGGCCCGGCGACGCGCTTGCGCCATGCGTCGAACG
>NZ_VWWL01000029.1 GCF_011752995.1 Burkholderia sp. Ax-1724 | reverse complement strand
AGCTCGAATTGACGTCGAACTCGCTCGCATCGATCGACGCCGACTGCACGCCTGAGGCGGTCAGCGCGAGCTGCACGTCGCCGGTGTTGCGGAAAAACACGGTCTGCCGGCGCGCAACGAGCGTCTGCGCCTGCGACACCGTCATGCCTGTGACGACGGCCGCGATCACTTCGGCCGACGCGGTATTCATATTGAGCGCCGTAATCGTTGGCAACACGGTGACGAACGGGCGCAGACGCTCGACGATTTCGGGCGTGTAGCCGGGAATGTCGAGCAGCGAGTCGACGCTGATCATCTGCAGCGGCGCGACCGCCGGGTTCTCGTCGGCGTCTTCGATGCCGGGCTGGCTCGTGAAGCTGCCACCGCCTGTGCCCCCCCCGCCCCCACCGCCGCCGACCGGCGTCGCGCTGCTCGTCGGCGTGCCGGTCTGGAAGCGCGTCGCCGATTGCGAGAGCGCGGCGCGCATCTGCAACGCGGTGGCCTTGGCGAGCTGGCCGCTCAGGCCGAGCGAGATCAGCAGGCGCTGATACGCGGCGGTCTGCTCCGCGTTCAGCTGCATCACGCCGGGCGCGGGACTCGCCACAAGATTGCGCAGATTGAATTTGGCCTGCGCGTCCTCGATCGAACCGGACAGATACGTGGCCGCGCCTTCCTCGGCGCGCACCTCGCCGATCTGTCCGAGGAAATCGGACAGGCGCGTGCGCGCGATCGGCACACCCCACAAGCCGCCCAGATACGTGACGCCCGCCGACGTGTCGCCTTCCGAGCGCAAAATCAGCCGCGTCCAGTCGAGCGCGCCGCGCGCGACCCATTGCGCCTGCGAGAGCAGCCGCTGGTTTTCGATGCGCCGGACCTGCACCTGCTGACGCCACAGCATGCCGGCGACGAGAATCGCCGAGAGCGAGACGACGAGCAGCGCGCTGATGATCGCGACGCCACGCTCGCGCGCGCGACGCCCCTGAACGCGAGCGCGCACTCGCGCACCCGATGCACACCGCCGCCGCGATAACGGGGAGAACGTCATTTCATTCTCCGATCAGAAAAACACGCGTGACGGGCCGCGCAAGCGAGGTCGCGCCGATGCGCACCTCGAGTCCCGTCGCCGAACGCGGCATCGGCGCATTGCCGAGCTGCGGCACCCTCAGATTGTTGGCGGCTTCGCCGATCGCGGCCTGCACGTCGTTCATCTGCGTGGTCCAGCCGAGCTTCGGCACGTACAGGCGCGCCGAGATCGAGCCGACCCCGCCCATCAGCGGGATCGCGTTCCAGCCCTCGCTGTCGCCGCCGTTCAGCGCGCGCCGCAACTCGCCGACGTTGCCAAGCGGCGGCGACGCCGAGCGCACCACGCGTCCATTGACGATCCGATAGCGCACGACCTGCAGACGCGGCGCCTTGCCCGGCAAAACCATGTACCGCACGATCTGCAGCGTGTTGCCGGAGATCGAGACCGCGGCCTGACCGGCTTCATCGTCGCTGGCGGCCTGGCGCGCGTCGATGCGCATCTGGTCGAAGAGTTGCGCGAACACGCGCTCGTTTTCCATCGCGTTCGTAATCGTCGTGCGGCCGCGGATGATCTGGTCGAGCCCGCGCCACGACAGCACCGCGATCACCGCGAGGATCGCAATCGCGACCAGCAGTTCGATCAGCGTGAAGCCACGCGCGCCGACCCGGCGGCGGCGCTCAGAGCGAGCGGTTGTTTTCATTCGCGACCACCGTGACCATCTGAGCGAGATTGCCGGAGCGCCCAGGCATCGTCACCATGACTTCGACACGGCGAAACACCGGATTCGGCGTCGCCGTCACATGTTCGGTACAGACCAGTTGCAGATTGCCCTGCGAGCAATCGAAGCGCGTTTCGCCGACGTTCGGCCAGCCGTGCGTCAGATGCAGTTGCGCGAGCGCGTTGTCGGCGCTCCAGCCGGCGAGCAGACGCTGATGCAGATCGGCCTCGCCGCTCGCGAGACTGCCGACCGCGCGCAGCGACGCGGCGAGCGCGACCGCGATGATCGCGAGCGCGACGAGCACTTCGATCATCGTGAAGCCGCGCGCGGCGCGACGCGAAACATGGCCGCGCGGCTTGCGGTTCGTGCGGCGGGGAAGGGCGCAGGTGTTCCTGCTGCGGCGAAACATGTCAACGCACCTCGTAGCGGCCATTGCCGGTGCCGACGATCGTCGCCTGTCCGGCCGCCGAAAACAGCGTGACCTGCACCGGCACGTCGATCGCCTCGGTGCCGAAGACGATGCGATCGGCCTGCGAATCCGAACCGGGATAGCTGATCGAGACACTGGTCACGCCGCCTTCCCATCGACGCGGCCCGAGCAGGTCGTCGCGCAACGGACGCCAGCCGTCCTCGGTACGCAGATCGAAACGGAAACCGCCGTCGTACGGCTGCCATGCGATCGGCCGCGCGCGCACCTGCGCTTCGTCGCCGGCCGATTCGAACAGCAGCGCGAGACGCTGTGCTTCCTCGTTCAGGTCGGTGCGCGGATTGCGCGTCATCGTCACGGCGGTCAGCGACACGAGCAGGCCCGCGATCACGAGCACGACCATCATTTCGAGCAGCGTGAAGCCGGCCGCGCGGCGCCGGCTCGCGTGCGTGGACATCATGTAACTCTCGGAATACCGATACGGACTATTGCCACGAACCGACGTCGGCATCGTTGCCTTCGCCGCCGGCCTTGCCATCGGCCCCGTAGCTGAACACGTCGATCTCGCCGTGCACGCCCGGATTCAGATACTGGTACGCATTGCCCCACGGATCGTTCGGCAGACGCTCGAGGTAGCCGCCGTCCTTCCAGTTGTTCGGCACGGGGTCGGTGCTCGGCTTTTCGATCAGCGCGCGCAGGCCCTGCTCCTGGGTCGGATAGCGGCCGTTGTCGAGGCGATAGAGCTTCAATGCCTGCATCACGGTGCCGATGTCCTGCTTCGCGGCGACGCGCCGCGCTTCGTCCGGACGGCTCATGATCTTCGGCACGATCAACGCGGCGAGAATGCCGAGAATCGCGATCACGACCATGATTTCGATCAGCGTAAAACCGCGCTGGCGACGGCTGCGCGAACCCGCGTTGTCAGCGCGGCGAATGGTCGACAGTTGCATAGCTTGCTACCTCTTTTCAGGTGAAATTTTCGACTTGGGCGCATATTGAACACGCCGGGTCGGTCATTTTAATGTCATGGAGTTGAAGGGTTTCAACCCACCGAAATTTTCACAATAGTCCGTACAATGTGCGCATGAACGCCATCCAAATCCGCCTCCTGTCGCTCGCGCTGTTCGCCGCTTTCTGCGCGACGCTGACCTACTGGGTCATCACCCTCACCACGATATCCGGCGCGCCGTTGCCGGCTGCCGCCGCGCATGCGCAGGTCTCGACCGAGCAGGCCGCGACGCTGTTCGGCGGACAGCTGCAGCGCAACGTCAATCAGGACATCCATCTGTTCGGCATCCTCGCATTACGCGAAGGCGCGGCGGCAATCGTCAGCGTCGGCGGCGAACCGCCTCATGCGGTGTCGCTCGGCAGCACGCTCATGCAAGGCACCAAACTCTCCGAAGTCCGCGCCCGCTCGATCATCATCGACCGCAACGGCGCGCACTCCGAAGTCTTCCTGCCTCCCAACGCGAGCGGCCCCACCATCTACGTACGCTAAACCAGAAACGGTTGCGCGGCCGCTGCGGCCCGCCGCGCCATCCTTTCCGTTTCTTCCTCGCCTTTCAGTTCTTCCTCGCGCTGCGGCTGCCCGTTACTGCACGAGGTTGTTCAACTCGATGATCGGCATCATCACCGCCAGCACGATCACGAGCACCACGCCCCCCATCGCCAGAATCAGCAGCGGCTCGAGCAGGCTCGTGAGGAACATCGTGCGCCGTTCGAGTTCGCGCGCTTCGCCTTCGGACGCGCGATCGAGCATCGTCGTCACGTCGCCGGTCGCCTCGCCCGAACGGATCAGGTGCACGAGCACCGGCGGAAACGTCTTCGTGTTGCCGAGCGCGCGCGACAGCGAGGTGCCTTCGCGCACGCGCACGATCGCATCGTCGATGTTCTCGCGCATCGCGTTGTTGCTGAGCGTTTCGGCGGCGGCCTGCAACGCGCGCAGAATCGGCACGCCCGCCGCGGTCAGAATGCCGAGCGTGCTTGCGAAGCGCACGGTGTTGTAGCCGCGCACGAGCTTGCCGAGCAGCGGCGCGGTCAGCAGCCAGCGGTCGAACGCGAGACGCGGGCCGGGCTGCTTCAACGTCGAGCGCACCAGATACGCGACCACGACGACGCCGATCAGCATCGCCCACCACCAGTGCCGCACGAAGCCCGACAGCGCCATCATCAGCACGGTGAGAATCGGCAGCTGCTGCTTCGTGCTCGCGAACACGTTCACGACCTGCGGCACCACATAGCTGAGCAGGAACGTCACGATGCCGAACGCGATCAGCGTGACGACCGCCGGATAGGTGAACGCAAGCACGATCTTCTGTTTCAATGCATTGCGCTGTTCGATGTAGTCGGCGAGCCGCGACAGCACGAGACCGAGCTTGCCCGTATGTTCGCCGGCCGCGACGAGCGCCCGGTAAATCTCGGGGAAATCCTTCGGATGCTGCGTGAGCGCATTGGCCAGCGAATGACCGCCGAGCACTTCGGCGCGAATCGACGCCATCAGCTCGCGGATGTAATCGCGCTCCGACTGCTCGGTCAGCACCGCGAGCGCTTCGTCGAGCGGCAGCCCCGCGATCAGCAGACTCGCGAGTTGCCGCGTGAGAATGGCCTGCTCGCGTTGCGACAGACGACGCCCGAGCGCGAGCCGTTGATCGCGCTCGCCGCGCGTGCGCGAGGCGGCCGGTTCGACGACGAGCGGCGTGAGCCCTTGCGAGCGCAGGTTCGTGCGGGCACTGCGCGCGCTGTCCGCGTCGAGCACGCCTTTTTGCGCCTTGCCCGCGGCGTCGATCGCTTCAAAACGAAATGCCGGCATGCGCTTATGCTCCGCCCGTCACGCGAATCACTTCCTCGAGCGAGGTGAGCCCCGATTCGAGCCAGCGCTCCGAATCCTCGCGCAGCGTACGCATGCCCTGCGCGCGGCCCGCTTCGAGAATTTCCGCATCGGCCGCGTTGCGATGAATCAGCGTGCGGATCGATTCGTCGATCAGCAGCAACTCGTACACGCCGCGCCGTCCCGCATAACCGGAGTGCCCGCACCGGTCGCAGCCGACCGGATGCCAGCGCTTGCTGCCATCCTCTTCGGTGCGCTCTTCGCGGCATACCGGGCACAGCCGCCGCACGAGCCGCTGCGCCAGCACGCCGAGCAGCGACGAGGCGAGCAGATACGGCTCGACGCCCATGTCCGTGAGACGCGTCACGGCCGAGGCCGCGTCGTTCGTGTGCAGCGTCGCGAGCACGAGGTGGCCCGTGAGCGATGCCTGCACCGCGATC
Source organism: Burkholderia sp. Ax-1724 (assembly GCF_011752995.1). Classification (GTDB taxonomy): domain Bacteria; phylum Pseudomonadota; class Gammaproteobacteria; order Burkholderiales; family Burkholderiaceae; genus Paraburkholderia. The sequence continues at coordinate 81,161 of NZ_VWWL01000029.1, read as the reverse complement.
TGCGCCGTTTCGAGGTCGCGGATTTCGCCGATCATGATGACGTCCGGGTCCTGCCGCAGAATCGAGCGCAACGCGCGCGCGAAGCTCATGCCGATCCGCTCGTTGACCTGGGTCTGACCGATGCCCGACAGGTCGTATTCGATCGGGTCTTCCACCGTCATGATGTTGGTGGTCGCCGTCTCCAGCCGCGACATCGACGCATACAGCGTCGTGGTCTTGCCCGAGCCGGTCGGGCCCGTCACGAGCACGATGCCGTGCGGCTTGCCGATCAGCTTGTCGAACTGGCCGAGCGTGTCCGAGGCCATGCCGAGCGCTTCGAGATTCAGGCGCGAGGCATCCTTCTCCAGCAGACGCAGCACCGCGCGCTCGCCGTGTCCGGTCGGCAGCGTCGAGACGCGCACGTCGACCGGGCGGCCGCCCACGCGCAGCGTGATGCGGCCGTCCTGCGGCAAACGCTTCTCGGCGATGTCGAGCTGCGCCATGATCTTGATCCGCGAAATCAGCGCGCCGTGCAGCGCTTTTTTCGGCCTAACCACATCGCGCAACGTGCCGTCGACGCGAAAGCGCACGACCGACGCGTTCTCGAACGGCTCGATGTGAATGTCGGAAGCCTGTTCGCGCGCGGCCTGCGTGAGCAGCGCGTTGATCATGCGGATGATCGGCGCGTCGTCTTCCGATTCGAGCAGATCCTCGACCTCGGGAATGTCCTGCATCAGACGCGACAGATCGACTTCGCCTTCCACCTCGCCGACCACCTGCGCGGCGCTGCCGTCCTGGCGCGCGTAGGCCTGGTTGATTGCCTGCGCGAGTTCGTCGGCCGGCATGCGCACGACCGAGACCGCGCCGAAATTGCGTGCGACCTCGGCAAGCGCCGCGTCGCTCGTGCGTTCGCTGATCCAGACTTCGAGGCTGTCGGGGTGCTGATGCGCGACGAGAATCTGGCCGCCGCGCGCGAAGCCGTACGGCACGAGCCGGGCCGCGAGCGGCGAGGGCGCCGCGTGCTCGCCGACGGCCTCGCCGTGGTGCGTATGCTGCGATTGCGCGGGCGTCTGCGTCACGGACGCGCTCCCGGCGACATCGTGCTCGGCTCGACGCTGCTCGCCGGGGCGATGACGGCGGGCTGCTGCATGGGTTGCGTCGTCGCGGGCTGCGCCGCTTGCGGCACGGCCTGTTGCGGCGTTTGTTGGGGGGCTTGCTGCGGCATCATCTGCTGACGGCGCATCTGGTTCAGATCGAACAGGTTCATAGCGGGCACGCCACCCTGGCTCGGGCCAATCGGCATCGGCGGCACGACCGGATCGTCGCGATCCTTCATGATGTTGTTGTCCGAGCGGTACGCGCCCTGCACGCCCTGGATGTAGTCGTAGCGGTTCGCCGTGACAGCCTGCGCGGTATCGCGATCGCTGATGATGACGGGACGCAGGAACACCATCAGGTTGGTCTTGTCGCGCGTCTTCTGCTCCGAGCGGAACAGCTGGCCGAGCCACGGAATGTCGCCGAGCAGCGGCACCTTGCTGTTGCTGACCTGGTAGTTGTCCTGCATCAGGCCGCCGAGCACGATGATCTCGCCGTTATCGCACAGCACCGTCGACTGGATCGAGCGCTTCGTGAACTCTGGGCCCGCCGGGTTCGTCGTCGAGTTGTTCGTGCCGTTCACGATCGCCGAATCTTCGGTGTAAAGCTGCAGCTTGAGGATGCCGCCTTCGGTGATCTGCGGCTTCACGTGCAGCGTGAGACCGATGTCGACGCGGTCGAACGTGTTGAATGCCGCGCTCGTCGTGCCGCTCGTCAGGTTCGAGTACGAACCGGTCTGGATCGGCACGTTCGTACCGACGACGATCTTCGCTTCCTCGTTGTCGAGTGTAATCAGGTTAGGCGTGGACAGCACGTTCGCGTCGGCGGTCTGCGAGAGCGCCTGCAGCAGCGCGCCGAGACCCTGTACGCCGAAGAGGTTGTGAATCCAGCCGACGTTCAGGCCTTGCTGAAGCGTGCCGTTGCCGAGCGCCGAGGCAAGCCCGAGACCGCTGGTCGCGCCGGCTGTCGCGCCGGCCGTTACGGCCGCGGCCGTCAGGTTGACGATGCTGTTGCCGGAGCCGGCCGCCAGGTTCGTGCCCGCGAACAGCGAATTGTTCGCGACCTGCCACTGGATGCCGAGATTGCCGCTCGTATTCGAGTTCAGCTCGACGATCAGCGCCTCGATGTAGACCTGCGCGCGGCGCGCGTCGAGCTGGTCGATCACGGCGCGCAGATTGCGGTAGACCGGGTCCGGCGCGGTGATGATCAGCGAGTTGGTCGCGGAGTCGGCCGTAATCATGCCGCCGCCCTGGTTGTCGTCGCTCTTGTTCTTGTCGCCGCCGAGAAAATCGCCGTTGTTATTCGAGCCCGAGGCGCCGCCGCCCATCGGCGAGGCCATCGAGCTGCTGCCGAGGCCGCCCGACGGCAACGGCGGCGTGCCGGACGTGCCCGTCGAGTTGCTGCCCGACAGGCCGCCGCTGCTATTCTGGTTGAACGAGTTCGCTTCGTTCGAGCCGCCCGACGAACCGCCTTCGCCGCCGCCGCTCTTGCCGAGCATGCTGCGCAGCGTGCGCGCGAGCTTCGTCGCATCCGCGTTGCGCAGCGGCACGACGTGCATGTTGCCTGGCATCGTGGTCGGCGTGTCGAGCTGCTTCGCGAGTTCCCGCGCGGCGGCAAGGCGCGCGCTGTTCGAGGCGCGGATCAGCAGCGAGTTGGTGCGCGGGTCAGACGAAATCGATACCTTCAGCGTCGCGTCCGTGCTGCCGATCGAGCCCGGGTCGAGCATCTTGTTCATCTGCTGGGCGATGTCGATCGCGTTCGCGTTCTTCAGCTGCACGACCGCGACCGACTGGCCCGCCGCGCTGTCGACGCCCGCAATGATCTGCGCGATGCGCCGCACGTTGTCGGCGTAATCGGTGACGACAATCGTATTGTTGGCCGGATAGGCCGCGACGGTATTGTTCGGCGAGATCAGCGGACGCAGCACCGGCAGCAGGTTATTGGCCGATTCGTTCTTCAGCGTGAAGACCTGCGTGACCACCTGGTCGCCGCGCGCGCTCGGCGTATTGCCGACGTAGGTCGGCACGCCCTGCAGCTTGGCGTCGGCCTCGGGCACGACCTTCAGCACGCCGTGATCCTGCACCAGCGCGAAGCCCTGCATGCGCAGTGCCGACTGCAGGGTTTTCAGCGCCTGATCTTCAGGTACAGCGTTTTCGGAAACGAGGTTCAGCTGTCCCTTCACCCGTGGGTCGACAATGATCGTTTTGCCGGTTGCGGCGCCGATCGCCTTCGCGACCTGATCGATGTCGGCGTTCACGAAATTCAGTGTCACCTCTGCCTGTGCTGTCTGCGCGGTGATCAACCCAGCCACCAGCAGCGCCGTTGCCACGCGACGCAAAGCCATACAATTTCTTCTCATGGAATGTGATATCGATGCCGGCAGCCGCTGCCACCGACGGTCATGCGATGCGGACCCGGCGGCAAGCCATTGCCCGATCGGCTTACGAGCCGGTTGCGAAAACGATTTCCGCGTGGAACACCAGCTCGCCAATGTCCGAAAAAAACGAACAGTACCAGCTTTTCATGTCGGATTTGAAACAAAACAGACGACCTCGCGCGATTCCTTTAAAAGATCGCTGGGTTGTTATTCAATTGAAAGCAAACCGGCTTCAGGGGCGAATCTCAGCACGCGGATTTGTGCTGCCTTATGTCGGTTGGCCAACTTGACGATGTTCAGACTGCCGGTATGATACGAGCCGTTCGACTCGCCGTTATGGGTTTGCTCACGCGGGTTTTCCCCGACGCGCGATAAACACCCGGCCAGCCTGCCTCTCGCGGCAAAAACGCGGCCGGGAAAACGCCTTACTGATCCTTACTCCGAGATTTTCTGGCTGTCTTTAGCGATGAAATGTCCGTTCGTTACTGTCGTTGTCACCCTGACCCTGCTCGCGGCAGCGGGGTCGGCGCGCGCCGACTGTTTCGACGAGGCGGCCAAATATCAGAAGGTTAATCCGCTGATTCTGCGGGCCATCGCCTGGCAGGAATCGCACAACCGGCCGGACGCGCAGCACAAGAACGCGAACGGCTCGACCGACTACGGCGTGATGCAGATCAACTCGATCCATCTGCCTGTGCTCGCGCAATACGGCATCTCGCAGGGCACGCTGATGGAGCCGTGCAAGAACGTCTATATCGCCGCGTGGCATCTGCGCCGGCAGATGAACAAGTACGGCAATACGTGGCAGGCGGTCGGCGCGTACCACTCCGAAACGCCGGCATTGCGCGACAAGTACTCGCAGCAGATCGTCGCGATTCTGCGTAGCTGGAAGTTGATGCCGGCTGCGCGCTAGTACGAGAACTAAAGCGGTTTGCCGGGTTTCTCGTTCGCTGGCGTGCTTTCTTCCGTTTTTTCCTCGTGATTTTCCCCACGAATACGGCCGTGCCTCTCGCCGCCACGATGCTCGCGCGCGGCCCATGGCCGTTTTGATGCACAATGCGGCTTCATGCTGCCGCGACGATCCGTTCGGGCTCGCGCGGCAAAACGGCCAAGCGGTTCATGCAAGGCCGGGCCCGGCATGCCTTCCCATCTTCCTGTTTTCTCCGTACCGCGATGAACCAGCCGCTATTGCCCGTCACCGTGCTCTCCGGTTTTCTGGGCGCCGGCAAGACCACGCTCCTGAACCACATCCTCGCGAATCGCGCCGGTCTGCGCGTCGCGGTGATCGTCAACGATCTCGCCGCCGTCAATATCGATTCGACGCTCGTGCGTCACGCCGCCGAGTTGTCGCGTGTCGAGGAACAGCTCGTCGAGTTGTCGAACGGCTGCATCTGCTGCACGTTGCGCGACGATCTGCTGAACGAGATCCGCCGCCTCGCGGAAGAAAAGCGCTTCGATGCGCTGCTGATCGAATCGACCGGCGTCGCCGAACCGATGCCGATCGCCGAAACCTTCGCGTTCGTCGACGATGACGGCGCATCGCTATCCGATATCGCGCGGCTCGACACGATGGTGACGGTCGTCGATGCGTTCAACTTCCTGCGCGACTATGCCTCGGCCGAGGCGCTCGCCGAACGCGGCGTCGCCGTCAGCGAAGAAGACGACCGCACGATCGTCGAACTGCTGATCGAGCAGATCGAATTCTGTGACGTGCTCGTCGTGAACAAGGCGGACCTCGTCAGCACGGACGAACTCGCGCGCCTGCAAGGCATCCTCACGCGCATCAACCCGCGCGCGGTGCAGGTGGTAAGCCGCTTCGGCTGCGTGCCGCTCGACCAGGTGCTGAACACGGGGCGCTTCGATTTCGACGAGGCGTCGAGCGCGCCGGGCTGGCTCGCCTCGCTCGATCACGGTCACGACGATGAGCACGGCCACGCGCATCACGGCGAAGCGGACGAATACGGCATCGGCAATTTCATTTATCGCGCGCGCCGGCCGTTTCATCCGCAGCGGCTGTGGGAATTGCTGCATCAGGAATGGAAGGGCGTGCTGCGCAGCAAGGGCTTCTTCTGGCTCGCGACGCGCAATGACATTGCCGGTTCGCTGTCGCAAGCGGGCGGTGCCTGCCGGCATGGTCCGGCGGGCATGTGGTGGGCCGCGCAGGATCGCAGCGAATGGCCCGGCGGAGACGACGAACTGAGCGCCGAAATCGCCGCCGACTGGTATGGCGATCTGGACGATACGAGCATCGGCGACCGTCGCCAGGAGCTGGTGTTGATCGGCATCGATATCGATCCGGCCGCGTGGCGCGCGAAATTCGACGCGTGCCTGCTCAGCGACGCCGAATACGCGCTCGGGTCAGAGGCCTGGCGGCAGTTCGACGATCCGTTCCCCGCATGGGACTTCGACGAAGACAATCACGATCATGACGGCGCACAGGGTCACACCCATCACGATCACGGCCACGATTGCGAGCACTGCGGAGATGGCCACGGCGAAATCGTGCATCGTCACGACTGAGCACCGGGCGCACCAGGCACAGCGCCCGGCATTTTCCCGCTGGCCGGAAACGAAATCGCGGACGAAAAAAAACCCGCCATGGGCGGGTTTCTAGCGGGTGTCAACTGCCCGGCAGATCGATCTGCTTAGCGCTTGTTGACTGCGTCCTTGAACGCTTTGCCGGCGGTGAACTTGACGGTCTTGGCTGCCGGAATCTTGATGGTTTCGCCGGTCTTAGGATTGCGACCCGTACGCGCTGCGCGCTTACCCGAACCGAAGCTGCCGAAGCCGATCAACTGGACCGCTTCACCCTTCGACACAGCCTTCTTGATCACTTCGAGCAACGTGTCCAGCGTTTCGCCGGTTTGAGCCTTGCTGGCGCCCGTCTGTCCTGCGACAGCGTCGATCAATTCCTGTTTGTTCATTAAGGTTCCTTTCTGAGTTTAGGTTGATACGAACAGCGCGAACGCGCCGATTATACGTGCGCGCACCGCGCCGTCGAGCAGCTGCGGCCCTGATCCCCGAGAATCTCTCGCAGCGGACAGGTGACTGTTCGCCGGCCGTGCTGCCGCTCCCTTCGCGGCGCTTGCTATGATAGCGCAGCGCAAACCCAATCAGGATAAGGGTTTCGAAGATTTGCGCGGTTCTCGGGCCGATCCAGCAAGGAAACCGGAGTTTTCACCTTGGTTAACCCTTAAAACGAGGCTGAAACCCAGTGCTGACGGGGCTTGGCGTTGGTTTTTGCCAACGCAGCACAGATGCGCATCCGCCTTTTTCCGGCGCTCCGCGAGCCGCGCGCGCCGGCCACAACGACCGGACCGCTCCTTCGAGCATCCATTTGAGCGTGTTTTCCCGCTGCGCATGACCGATCCGCTGATCCCCGCCGTCCTCGCTTTTCGCGACAACGGCAACCCGTTTTCGCCGCTCTACGACGACATCTATCACAGCGCCGTCGGCGCGCTCGAACAGGCCGAATACGTTTTTCTGCGCGGCAATGCGCTGCCCGGGCGATGGCAGAACCGCCGCACGTTCACCGTGCTCGAAACCGGCTTCGGCATGGGCATCAACTTTCTCGTGACGTGGGCCGCGTGGCGCGCCGATCCGTCGCGTTGCGAGCGGCTGCATTTCGTGTCGATCGAAAAGCATCCGTTCAGCGCCGACGATCTGCGCCGCGTCTATGCGAAGACGCTCTCCGAGCCGCTGATTGCGAGCCTTGCCGATACGCTCGCGCACGCATGGCCGATGCTCGTGCTAGGCACGCACCGGCTCGAATTCGAAGGCGGCCGTGTCGTGCTCACGCTGGTCTTCGCCGATGCGGCCGACAGCCTGCCTGCGTTGCGCCTGCGCGCCGACGCGTTTTATCTCGACGGTTTCGCGCCCGCGAAAAATCCCGAGCTGTGGAGCCCGGTGATCTTCAAGTCTCTCGCACGCGTGGCGGGCGAGGGCGCGACCTTCTCCACCTACAGCAGCGCCGGCGACGTCAAACGCGCGTTGACACAATGCGGCTTCGAGTATCGCAAGGTCGACGGCTTCGGCTGGAAGCGCGCGATGCTGGTCGGTCACTTCGCGCCGCGCTGGCGGGTGCGCCGTTATGAACCGCCCGCGCCGTTCGCGCATGCCGAGCGGCATGCGGTCGTGATCGGCGCGGGGCTCGCCGGCTGCGCCGTGATCGAACGGCTTGCGGCGCGCGGCTGGCGCGTCACGTCGCTCGAACGGCACGCGTCGGTGGCGCAGGATGCGTCGGGCAATCCCGCGGGCGTTTTCCATCCGATGATCTCGCGCGACGACAGCGTCGCCTCGCGCGTCACGCGCGCCGGTTTCCTCTATACGCTCAATCGCTGGGCCGCGCTCGAAGCGGCCGGTCATCGGCTCGCGCGCGGCGGCGAGGGCCTGCTGCAAATCGCCGCCGATGACGACGAAGCCCGCTCGATCGGCGCTGCAATCGCGACGTTCCGCTATCCGTCCGACTACGTGAGGCCGGTTTCCGCCAGCGAGGCTTCGGCGCTCGCCGGCATGCCGCTCGCGCGCGGCGGCTGGTTCTTTGCGCACGGCGGCTGGATCAATCCGGCCTCGTTATGCGCCGCGCAGTTCGCCGCGGCGGGCGAGCGGCTAGAACGACGCTTCGGCGTCGAGGTCGCGCGGCTCGAACGAACCGGCGACCAGTGGACCGTCTTCGATATCGCGGGCAATGCGGTAGTACGCGCGCCGGTCGTGATCGTCGCCGGTGCGCACGAGGCCGCGCGAATCGCCGGCTTGCGTCATGCGCCGACCCGCAGCATTCGCGGTCAGTTGAGCTTACTGCCGCCGGGCACGGTCGCGCCGCTCGCGCTGCCGGTGATCGGCGAGGGTTACGCGGTGCCGCTCGCGAACGGCGTCACGCTGGCCGGCGCCACTTACGAACTCGACGATCCCGATACGTCGCTGCGAACGGACGGTCATCGTGAGAACATCGAGCGCGTCGCGCAGATGCTGCCCGCGTTCGCGAGCGAGCTCGACGTCGCACAACCGGCGGCAATCGCCGAACTCGCGGGACGCGTGGCGTTTCGCTGCGTCACGAGCGACCGCATGCCGATGATCGGCCAGCTCGCCGACGAAGCCGCGGCCACCCGCGATGCCGCCCGCCTGCGCGGCGCATGGCCGCTCGATCTGCCGCGCGTGGACGGCCTGTACGGCGCATTCGCGTATGGGTCTCGCGGTCTCGTATGGGCGGCGCTTGGCGCGGAACTGATCGCCTCGCAGATCGAAGGCGAGCCGTGGCCGCTCGAACGCGACCTCGCGGAAGACATCGACCCGGCCCGGTTCCTGCTGCGTGGATTGCGGCAGGGAACGGTCGGTTAACCGCCCTCCCTCGTTAACGGTCGCGGTCGCAACCGCACGCTGCGTGATCGTCGCATGCTGTTGCCGTATACGCCGCTGCGGTTCATCCCGACGGTTAACCCGGTTAACTCGCAACGCAGGTTATCCACCAGCCCCTGTGGATAACCGCGCGGTTAACCGGCGCAAGTCGTGTGGAACCGTTGTGGACGTAAACGGGGTAACTCGCGCGTCGCCGAAAAGCGCAAAAAGTTGCCCGCGTATACCTGCCGCTGCCGCACACGCTGTGCATCCGGTTATGCGGCCGGTAATTGGCTGATTCGTTTCGGTAAACCCGAGTTATCCACAGAAAGCGAGGCAGCTTGTTAACTGTTACTACGTATACATACGGTAAACCAGTAAACAACGAAGGCAGAGGCTGACGCCCCGCCCATCGACGGGCGCAATTCCGTCAAAACATCGCTGGACTTCACCGGTTCTATGCGGAAACGCACATGAAAAACACACAGGCAGCGCTCAAGCTCGCAATCCGCGCCGGCTATTTTTCATGAGTAAAACGGTCGCTTTTTCCTCTTGTCACCGTTTGTCACGAAGATCGCGTACGTTTTTACCGTTTTGCCTGCGAGTTGGTTCCTTTTCGGTTGAGACAGAAAAAGCTATGGCACAATCGCCGTTCTTTTCCGCGTTGTGCCCCCCGTATCTGGCGGCACGCATTGCAACGGAACGGTGCCGGTCAAACAGAATCTGATTCAAAGTCGACGGCGTTCTTTCACCGTACCGGTTGCTATAGCCGCATCCGTGAACGTGCCGGATTCTTCGCGGTTCTTTTCCGGCCGCGGCGCATGCCGATCATCCGATCATTGAAACTCGCAACGCTGACTTCGCGAAGCGAGATTGCGACAGTGGGCGTTGACCGCTCGCTCGCCGGCGTCTGCGCCGGTTCGTGTCGTCTGCCGTTGCTGACAAGGAGAACCCATCACGATGAATTCGGCGTTTTCGTTTCTTCCAGCGTGGCCGCTTTCTCCCGACGCCATCTTTTGGGCCGGACTTGCCTTGCTTGCCGCCGGTCTGTGCGGCGAGTTGTGTTATCGCGCATGGCGTTTACCGCGCATTTCCGGTTATGCGGTGATCGGTCTCGTTGCCGGCGCGGCCGGTTTCGGCGTGATCGACGCCGATGCCGCGCGCGCCGCGCGGCCGTTGCTCGACGTCGCGCTCGGCCTGCTGCTATTCGAACTCGGCAGCCGGCTCGATCTGCGCTGGATCCGCCGTAATCCGTGGCTGATCCTGTCGAGCGTCGCCGAAGCCACGCTGACTTTCGTGCTGGTCCTGCCGGTTCTGCTGTTCCTGAACGTGCCGCTGATGGTGGCGACCGTGCTGGCCGCGATCGCAATGGCGACGTCGCCGGCGATGGTGATCCAGCTGAAAACGGAATTGCGCGCGGAAGGGCAGGTCACGCAGCGTCTGCTGACGCTGACCGCGCTGAACAGCATGTATGCGGTGGTGATCGAAAAGCTCGTCTCGAGCTGGCTGCATCAGGAGGTATACGGCAATGTCTTCGCGACCATCCTGCAGCCGCTATATCTGCTGATCGGCTCGCTCGTGCTCGCGTATCTGCTTGCGCGCACCTGCACGTTCTTCTATCGGCGCCTGAACATGCACGACGAGCATTCGTTCGTCGCGCTGTTCGGTCTCGTGCTGCTCGCGATCGCGGTTGCGCATCTGTTCAAGCTGTCGACGATTCTCGCGTTGCTCGCCGCGGGCATCATCGTGAAAAATCATGAGGCTCGTCCGCAGTTGTGGCCGCAGCATTTCGGCACGGCCGGCTGGCTGCTGACCGTGATCCTGTTCGTGCTGACGCTGACCGCGTTCGAATGGCGGCACATCGCGCTCGGCGGTGTTGCGGCGCTGGGGCTGATCGTGGCGCGGCTGGTGGCGAAGCTGGTCGGCGTGCTCGCGTTCGCCAAGCCGAGCGGCCTGAACTGGAAGCAGGGCGTGGCGCTCGGCCTGTCGTTGTCGCCCATGTCGGCGCTGGCTTATCTGCTCGTCGACGACACCTACAACCTTTATCCGAACTTCGATCCGCAATTGCGCGCCATCGTGATGTGTTCGATTTTCGTGCTGCAGATTCTCGGGCCGTGGCTCGTGTATCGCAGTCTCGCGCTCGTCGCCGAACGGCGCGAAGAGTAAGCGGGAACCCAACATGAGCGCGGCGTGGGAAGACGGCGGCGCCGGACTCGCGAAGCCGTTTTAAACTCATCCGTTTCAAACGACCTGACTCAGGGGACGCCATGTCACTCGAACCCTTCATCGATTCGAAGCCGTTCACATTCGGCATCGAACTCGAAATGCAGATCGTCAATACGCATGACTATGATCTGACCAAGGCCGGCTCGGATCTGCTGCGTCTTATCAAGGACGAAAAAATCCCCGGCAACATCACGCCGGAAATCACCGAAAGCATGATCGAGCTGTCGACCGGCATCTGTACGTCGCATGAGCAGGCCGTGGCCGATCTGCGCCAGATTCGCGACACGCTTGTCTCCGCGGCCGATCATCTCAATGTCGGCCTGTGCGGCGGCGGCACGCATGCTTTCCAGCAATGGAGCGAGCGGCAGATCGTCGATACGCCGCGTTTTCAGTATCTTTCCGAGCTATACGGCTATCTGGCGAAGCAGTTCACGGTGTTCGGCCAGCACGTGCACATCGGTTGCCCGGATGCGAACAGCGCGCTGTATCTGCTGCATTCGATGTCGCGTTTCATCCCGCATTTCATCGCCTTGTCCGCTTCGTCGCCGTTCGTGCAGGGCGTCGATACCGGTTTCCATTCGGCGCGGCTCAATTCGGTGTTCGCGTTTCCGTTGTCGGGCCGCGCGCCGTTCGTGCTCACGTGGGACAGCTTCGAGGAATATTTCTCGAAGATGGTCCATACCGGCGTGGTCAACAGCATGAAGGACTTTTACTGGGACATCCGTCCGAAGCCGGGCTTCGGCACGATCGAAGTACGTGTGATGGATACGCCGTTTTCGGTCGACCGCGCTGCGGCGATCGCCTGCTACATCCAGACGCTCGCGCGGCATCTGCTGCTCGACAAGCCGATCGCGCCGAAGGAGGACGACTACCTTGTCTATACCTTCAACCGCTTCGAGGCCTGCCGTTTCGGTCTCGGCGGCACCTGCATCAATCCGCAAACGGGCGAACGCAAGACGATTTCCGAGGACATCCTCGAAACGCTCGAACTGATCGGCGCGCATGCCGAAACGCTGGGCTCGACCAATGCGCTGACTGAAATCGGCGCGATTGCGCGCGGCCAGATCAACGATGCAACCTGGCTGCGCAGCGTGTTTGCGCGGGAAAAGTCCTTGCACGAAGCGGTGCGGCAGCAGTGTCTGCAATGGCGCGCCTAGTCGCGAGGTCATTCACAAAATCGCGCTCGCGAGTGTCATTTACGTAACGTTTCAGGGAAACCCGCCTCGTGCGGGTTTTTTTTCGTAATGTCTTTTAAAAAATTTTTGCCCGTGACCCCCTTCAGGTTTTTCCAAAGTTTACGTATACAAGCGTAGTAGTCGTTAACAAGCATTGCCTGAGGCTGTGGACAACTGAATAATTCCTTGCAAAGTCAACGCGCTGCGGAAATGATAACGAGGTATCGCGAAATGGGCTTCGACCTTGTCGGACAAGGACGGACAGGAAGCGGTCAGGTATTGTCCGGGGCGTTATCGGGAAATGTTGCACAGGCTATCCAAACGTTTTCCCCTGGTTATCCACAGAGTGGGTTGGATAAGTTAGCTGTACGATTTGCCGACCTCGCATAGAATGTCGTTTTCAACCGCTAGCGGTTTGCCGGGCGGTAAATTTTTGAGATAGTTGAACCACCGGTTTCGTCAGCAGTCAGTCGAAGCTACCCCACACACGCAACGGGCGCGGTCGGCAAGCAGTTTGCCGGCATCGCACAAAAGCGGTAAATAAACGAATCGAAGATTATGAGCGAAGGTGTATACGGAGAACAGGCAGCTGGGCGTGTGACCCACAGCCTCTTGCGATTGAGCACGGCGATGCGCAGCCAGGCTTGGGAATGGGCGGAAGGCGCAGGCCTCACGCCGACCCAGGGCGAAATCCTCGTGCTGTTGATGCAGCGCAAAGGGCCGATGCGTCTCGGCGAGATTGCCCGCGAAACGGCGCTGACCGCCGCGACCACCAGCGATGCGGTCAGCACGCTCGAGACCAAGGGTCTTGTCGAAAAGCGCCGCGCCCTCGACGATGGCCGTGCCCTTGCTGTCCGTCTGACTTCGCGTGGCCGCACGGCCGCGAAGCGCGCGGCCCAGTGGCCCGACTTCCTGAGCAAGGCAGTGGGCACGCTGCGTGAAGAAGAGCAGGCCGTGTTCTATCGCACGCTGCTCAAGACCATCCATCAGCTCGAGGCGCAGGACACGATTCCGGCGCACCGCATGTGCCTGAGCTGCTCGCATTTCCAGCCGAGCAAGAATCCGAAGAAGACGCCGCATCACTGCGCGCTGCTCGACCTGAACATGGCGGACACCGATCTGCGTCTCGACTGCTCCGTGCACGAAAAGGCGGACGTCGCTACCCAGAAGAAGAACTGGAAGATTTTCGCGGTCTAACGCGGCGTCTTTCGGGGCGATTGGGACCATTCGCTATCATGGCCTCGCGGGTCCGGCGGCCGGCGTAAGCCGGCTGTCGGACGGCTGGCGGTCGCGCAATGACAGGCCGGCGGCATGTCGTTGCACGGCAAGTCGTTAGTTAACCTGAAGGTGGGACAGGGCGATGAATCGCGAAGTACTGGCCATTCGTCATGTGCACTTCGAGGATCTGGGCAGTCTCGAGCTGGTGCTCGGCGAGCGCGGGCGTCCGGTCCGTTATCTCGACGTGGGACTTGCCCGTATCGAGGCGCCGAATCCCGTCTCCGCTTCGTTGATGGTCGTGCTCGGCGGCCCGATCAGCGCAACCGGCGACGCGCTTTATCCCACACTCGTGCCGCTGCTCGCGATGATCGAAAAGCGCATCGCGGCCGGTCTGCCGACGCTCGGCATCTGTCTCGGCGCGCAACTGATCGCGCGTGCGCTCGGTGCGCGCGTTTATCCCGCAGGCCATACCGAACTCGGCTGGACGCCGCTCACGTTGACCGACGCCGGCCGCGCTTCGCCGCTGCGTCATCTGGATGGCGCGCAGACGTCGATGCTGCATTGGCATGGCGATACCTTCGATCTGCCCGCCAACGCGACGCGTCTTGCTTCGACACCCGCCTGCGAAAACCAGGCGTTCACCTGGGGCGATCACGTGCTGGGTTTGCAATGTCATCCGGAAATCCGCAGCGATCGCTTCGAACCATGGCTGATCGGCAATGCGGGCGAACTGATCGGGCATGGCATCGATGCGCGCCAGTTGCGTGCCGATACCGCGCAATTCGGCCCGGCCCTCGAAGCCGCCGCCTGCCGCATGTTTGGCGAATGGCTCGATCAGGTCGAAACCCAAGCCTGAGCCCAGATTCATGCAGTAAACCGCTTGCGGTGCTATGCTCGGTTGCTCTCGGGTTTTCACTGGGCAAATCCATGAGCGCGCTTTTCTCTCCGCTCACGCTGCGTAGCGTGACGCTTCCCAACCGTATCGTTGTTTCCCCGATGTGCCAGTACTCCGCCGAACGCGGCGAAGCGACCGCATGGCACATGATCCACCTCGGCAGTCTCGCCTTGTCCGGCGCGGCGATGCTGTGCATCGAAGCGACCGCGGTCGAGCCCGATGGCCGCATCACGCCCGGCGATCTCGGCTTGTGGGACGACGCAACCGAAGAAGCGCTGGTGCCGGTGCTGGCCGCGATTCGCAAGCATTCGTCCATCAGCGTGACGATGCAGCTGTCGCATGCGGGCCGCAAGGCGTCGAGCCATGTGCCGTGGGACGGCGGTCAACTGATTCCGGTGTCGCAAGGCGGCTGGCTGCCGCATGCGCCGTCGGCGTTGCCGCACAAGGCCGGTGAAGAGCCGCCGCTGGCGCTCGACGTCGGCGGTCTGAGGCGGATTCGCGAAGCCTTTGCGGCTTCGGCGCGGCGTGCCGCGCGCCTCGGCATCGACGCACTCGAAGTGCATGCGGCGCATGGTTATCTGCTGCATCAGTTCCTCTCGCCGGTCGCCAATCAGCGCAGCGACGAATACGGCGGCTCGCTCGAAAACCGCATGCGTTTCCCGCTCGAAATCTTCGACATCGTGCGCGCCGCATTCCCGGCCGACAAACCCGTTGGCGTGCGCGTGTCGGCAACCGACTGGGTCGAAGGCGGCTGGACGCTCGAAGACACGATCGCCTTTGCGCACGAACTGCAAAAGCGCGGCTGCGACTGGATCGATGTGTCATCGGGCGGGGTGTCGCCATTGCAGAGAATTCCGCTCGAACCCGGTTATCAGATTCCGTTCGCGAAGGCCGTCCGGCATGCGACCGGTCTTGCGACGATCGGCGTCGGGCTCATCACCGATCCGCTGCATGCCGAGCAACTGATCGAAGCGGGCGACGCCGACCTGATCGCCATCGCTCGCGGTCTGCTGTACAACCCGCGCTGGCCGTGGCATGCCGCCGCGCAACTCGGCGCTACGGTCGATGCGCCGCCGCAGTACTGGCGTTCGCAACCGCGCGATCAGAAGGCCCTGTTCGGCGACATATCGTTCGGTCAACGCTAACGTAGCGCAGCTTGAAACGAACGCGCCGGCGACGGTTGAACGAAGCCGCAGTCAGCGTGTAGGATGCCGGTTGTGGCGCTTCGGCGTCGCAAGTCGACGCGGCGCTCGCAGGGCGCCGCGTTTGCTATCCGCGTCAGAAAAGCTGCGTGCAAAACGTGTCTCTGACGATTGCCGGACTTCATCCCAGTTCTTCACAAGGATTCATTCAATGAATTCACGCAGGATCGCCGTGCGCCGTTCGGGTGTGCACGGCAAGGGCGTGTTTGCACTCGAACCGATTGCGGCCGGCGAGCGGCTCATCGAATACAAGGGCGAGCGGATCTCCTGGAAAGAAGCGCTGCGCCGTCATCCGCACAATCCGGCTGAGCCGAATCATACGTTCTACTTCGCGCTGGACAACGGCAAGGTGATCGACGGCAAGGTGAACGGCAATAGCGCGCGCTGGATCAATCACTCGTGCGCGCCGAACTGCGAGGCCGAGGAAATCGACGGTCACGTGTACGTGCATGCGCTGCGCGATATCGCGGAAGGCGAGGAAGTCTTTTACGACTACGGGCTCGTGATCGACGCGCGTCAGACGAAAAAGCTCAAGAAGGAATACGAATGCCGTTGCGGCGCGCGCAAGTGCCGCGGCACGATGCTGGCGCCGCCGGCGAAGGGCAAGAGCGGCGGTGCCAAGGCCGACAAGCCAGGCAAGTCCGGCAAGTCCGGCAAGTCCGGCAAGTCCGGCAAGACGACGAAGAAATCGAAGAAGAAATGAGGCAAGGCGTGAGCACCTCGGTCGAACCGGGCGTTCACGTCCTGCTGCTGTCGGATAGTCAGATATCCACCGGCGCCGAGGGCGCCGTTTTTTTCGCCACGCGCCGCGCGTCGGCGTCCGCGACGCCGGCAGGCGCCTCAGTGCGCATCAGCGGCACCCGCACGATGAAACGTGCGCCGCCTTCGGGGGCGTCCTCGTAATGCACGCTGCCGTGATGCAGCACCATGATGTCGTGGACGATCGCCAGACCCAGGCCCGCGCCGCTATCCACGCCGGCTTCGCTCTGGCCGTCGCCGCGGAAAAACCGCTTGAACAGATCGGCCTGCTGCGCGCGGGGCACGCCCGGCCCATTGTCTTCGACGACGATCTCCGCCATGCGCAGCTCGTCGATCAGCGTCTGCGAAACGGTCACGGTGATACGAGCGCCGTCGATGCGCGACGGCGGCACGTACTTCAGCGCGTTATCGAGCAGATTCGCGATCACTTCATGCAGCAGCACCGGGTTGCCGCGCGCCGTCAGCGGATGATCGTTCGAGGGATCGTCGAGACGCTGGAAGCCGAGGTCAACCTGCACGGCAAGCGCGCGCGGCACCCATTCCGCACCTGTGTCGAACGCGAGCGCGGCCATATCGACATTGACGAAGCGTGCCGCCTGTTCGCCCGGCTCGGCCCGCGCGAGCGACAGCAACTGATTCGACAGCCGCACCGCGCGGTCGGCCGCGGCGCGCAACTCTCGTACGGCGGCGAGCGTCTGCTGCGGATCGCGCGCGACCGCCGCCTGTTCCGCATGCAGCTTTACGGCGGTGAGCGGCGTGCGCAGCTGATGCGCGGCGTCGGCGATGAATTTGCGCTGCGCGTCGAGCGCGGTTTTCAGGCGGTCGAGCAGCGCGTTCAGTGCGCCGGTAAGCGGACGGATTTCGACGGGCACATAGGTTTCGTCGACCGGTTCGAGCGACGTGTGCGTCTGCCGGTTCAGCGAATCGGCGAGGGCGGTGAGCGGATTGAGCTGCTGATTGACGACGCGCCAGACGATGACCCAGCCGGCCAGCAGCAGCAACAGCAGCGGCATCATGATCGCGACCAGAAACTCGGCGGCGATGCGGAACCGGTGATGCACGGCCTGACCGACTTCGATGATGATCGGATTGCCCTTCGGCTGGTCGACCCGCACTTGCGCGACCCGTACCGTCACGCCTTCATGCTGGGTTTCGAATACATACGCATAGTGCATACGGCGCACGTTGATGCCTTGCAGCGGCAGATTGCTGTCGCCGGCGATTTCGGTGTCGCCGTTGCTGATCCGGTAGACGAGATGCTCGACCGGATCGGAGAACATCGCCTGCGCGAGCGGCGGCACCGTGATCGGCGCTTCGGGTCCGGCAATCTGGATCTGTTTGGAGATCGCGGTGGCGAGGTCGGCGAGCGAGCGGTCGACGACATGCTGCGTGTACTGCCAAGCCAGCCAGTAAGCGATCAGGCCGCTCATCAGCGCGAGCAGCGAAAGGGGAGCAGCGAGGCGCCGCAGCAGCGTGCGGCGCAGACTATTAGCGGCCGGCTGGGGCATGGTCGTACGCGCGGGGTAGGGACAACGGCGCGAGGCGCCCTGAAATGTTTCCGGAGGCCGGCAGGCCGCACACCCGGCACGAGGTGTGTGCCGCACCGGTCCGGCGCCGTCGGGCCGCGACGCAATGCGCGGCCCATACGACGATTATGCCGCCTGGCGGATTTCCTGCAACAGGTAGCCGAAGCCACGCACGGTGACGATTTCGACACGGCAGTTCTCGAGTTTCTTGCGCACCCGGTGCACGTAGACTTCGATCGCGGTGTCGCCGAGATCGCCGCCGAAGTGCGTGAGGTGATCCTGCAATTGCGCCTTGCTGACCACGCGGCCATGACGCAGCAGCAGCATTTCGAGCACCGCGAATTCGCGCGGCGACAGTTCGAGCGGCTTGTCGTCGTTGAAGATGCGGCGATCGACGCCCGACAGGCGCACGCCGCCGAGCGACACTTCCGGACGCGGCATGTCGCCGTGCGGACCGCTGCGGCGCATCACCGCGCGAATGCGTGCTTCGAGCTCGGCGGGTTCGAACGGCTTCAGCATGTAGTCGTCGGCGCCGGAATTGAGACCTTGCACGCGGTCGTTCAGCTCGTCGCGCGCGGTGAGGATGATGACCGGCGTATGGCGATTGCTCTGGCGGAAACGCGCGAGCAGCGTCATGCCGTCGATGCCCGGCAGACCGAGATCGAGGATCACGAGTTCGTGGCGGTTTTGCGTGAGGGCCTGTTCGGCGAAGATGCCGTCATGGACCATGTCGACGGTGAAACCGGCTTGTTCGAGACTGCTTTGGATGCCGCGTGCGATGGGACGGTCATCTTCAATCAGAAGGAGTCGCATGGATTTCGCTCAAGTACAATGGGTTTAGGCGTTTGGGCAAGCGGTTCGCCGGGGCGCCTGCTGCACAGGCAGCGTGCGAAGCGGCGGAAAGCGCGCCGCGAAGCAGCTGCCGAGCCGCCCTGGAACGCCTTGCTAGCCATCACGAAGTCATGTCCGAGATCACCATTCACGAACTGGAAGCCGCGATCAACTTCTGGCGTGCCCGCTCGCCTTCAAGCGGCGACGAACTCGTTCTGTGCAAGGAGGCAAGCGCGCTCTCCAAGCCGTATGCGCTGCTGATTGTACAGCGTCAGCAGTCGCTATCACTGGATCGTTTCGACCCGATTGCAAAGCAGGCATGGGAATCTTACGTTCGACTTAATAATAGCCTGTAGAACTGAAGGTTTGACCAGGGGATAGCCTGCATTGTCCTTTCATTTCGATCCGATTGTTTGATGCGCGGCGTATAAACGTGCGTGAGACACCGCGAATTTTTTGTATTGCGCGGTAATACCTTTGATAAACGCGGCGACTCGAATTGCATCGCGATCCGCGTGAAAAAGACGGGTGCGAATGTAGAGCGGGCGGTGCATCTAAATGGCACGAAACTGTCGTTATTTTGTATAAATATGCAATAATTTCGCGTTAAATAACGATTCAATGCGGAATATTCACATGCTGGAACTCGATCACTTCGATCTCGCGCTGCTGGACGTATTGCAGCGCTTTGGGCGGGCTACGCATCAGCAACTGGCCGAGCAGGTGCCGCTGTCGCCGTCGCAGATCGGGCGGCGTTTGCAGCGGCTGGAGCAGGTGGGCGTCGTCGACGGCTACCGCGTCGTGCTGCGTCCGGAAAAACTCGGGCTCGGCGTCACCGCGTTTACGAGCCTCAAACTGAAGCACCACGGCGATTCGATCATCGAGCAGTTTCAGCAGCAGATCGACGCGCTGCCGGAAGTGCTCGAATGTCATGCGGTGGTTGGGGATGCCGATTATCTGCTGCGCATCGTTGCACCGGACCTGAACTACCTGTCGACGTTCGTGATGAAGAAGCTCATGCGCGTGCCCGGTGTCGACAGCGTGCGCTCGAACATCGTGCTGACCACGTTCAAGCGCAATGGGCCGTTACCGCTCGGGCATCTGGCGCCGGGAGCGGCCGCGGTTTGATGATGTGGAAGGGGCGGTGGTAAGTTCGCGGTCGTTTTGCGGCCGTTTCGCCTCGCTTGCCGTCCGAGGAGCGATACCCGGGCGGGCCGCGACGCGTGGCACGCTGCGGCCCATGACATCGCTGGAAACTTATGCAGCCTGTTCCGCGTCGTTCAGCAGATCGACGTAGGCGACCGGCACCAGATCCGCTTCCGCTACGCCGAGGCTTCTGAACATCTCCTGCGCTTCGGCGTGACCGCTTTCCTCGTCGTCGTCCTGCGCGAGCACCACTTCGAGTTCGATGAAATCGCCGAGACCGTCGACGCGGTCCAGGTGAATCCGCGTGCGCCCGCTCAGGTACACATGCCGTTCCTTCGTGACGATGCCGCGCGTGGTCAGCGCGGTCGCGAGCAATGCATGCATCGCTTCGGGGTTCGTCACGGGACTGCGCGTGTAGTACGAGGCCTTCGGGCCGTCGCGGTCGTCACGCTGATAGAAGATCAGCTCGGCCGGCGTGCCGTCGTCGAACTGGCGCAGCTTCAGGCGGCCGCGCGGCACGTCGTAGAAAAAATCCTGCTGGCGGAAGATCAGCGGAGCCTCTGTCGCGAGTTGCGCGGCGCGCTCGCGCAGTTGCTCGAAATGCTGGGCGCGGGCTTTGATTTCGATGTTGCGTGCCATGTCAGGCTCCTGTCGATGGATGGAATGGCCGGCGGCTTCCCCGGGTTGCCGTGGTTGCCGCAGAGAAGCCGCCGGGAAAAACGAAGTCGGGCGGAACGGGAAATCGTATGAGGCGGGTGAGCAGGCACAAACGTTCAATCTAGCAAAAACTGTGTGACGGTATGGTTTCAGCCCGCAAGCAAAGTAGGGCAGCGGCGTGGCGGTCGAGACAGGTCGACATGACCGTGATGTGGCGCATTTTGCACCGACGTGTTTTCCGTCTTTTCGCCGGTTACGCCGCTTGCAGCATCCCTTATGGCATTAGCGCGCCTCATATCGCGAGGGATGGCGAAGTGCTCGCGCAATGCCGGATCGGCGCCACGCAACCTCGCGGGCGCGGACCTCGGGCCGTTCAGGCCGTTTTAGCTGCGAAATTCAATTTGCCCACTGCTGCTCGATCAGCTTCAGCGCGGCCGCAATCGCCGGTTCGTCCTTGCGCTCGTCGAGCGTGATGAAGCTGAGCTGGGTCGGCACGGTGATTCCCTCGACGATCGTCAGCGCGTGCGCATGGGCTTCGGCAATCGCGGTCGCGTCGCGCGCCAGCGTGAGGCCGACGCCCGACTTGACGAGATCGAGCATCGACGGCTCCTGGTCCACCTCGGCCACCTTGAGCGGCTTCACGCCGGCCTCGCCGAAGCAGCGCGACAACAGGCGGTTGTGCGCCGACGCGGGCGGCGTCCAGATCCACGGCAGCGCGGAGAGCGAGCGCCAGTCGCGCGCGCCCTTCACGCGGTCTTTCCAGCCGGCCGGCGCGAGCACGCGGTACTGGAAATGCGTGAGCGTCACCGCGTGACACGCGGGGCCGTCGCGCGGCTCGTCGTCGGACGGCAGGCCGATGTAATAGCCGACGTCCAGCTCGCCCGCGCGAATCTGTTCGAGCACCCAGCCCGACATGCCGTGGCGCAGCGCGGTTTCGATCCGCGGCCAGGTTTCGACGAGCTGCTTCAGAAAGCCGCCGAGGCGCAGGAATTCGGGGTCGAGAATCGTGCCGATGCGCAGACGTCCGCGCACTTCCTGGCGCAGCGACTGCGCGGCGCGTTGCACGTCGGCGGCGGCTCCAAGTGCGCGTTCGGCATGCGGCAGCAGCGCCTGGCCGTCGCGCGTGAGCGTTAGTCCGTGCGAGGTCCGCGTGAACAGCGTCACGCCGAGCGCCTCCTGCAGGTGCTTGATTTGCAGGCTGACGGCGGGTTGGGTCAGATGCAGTTGCACCGCGGCGCGCGTGAGATTGCCCTCGCGTGCGACGGTGACGAAGGCCCGGAGCAGAGTCAGATCCATAGCCTGATATTAGCGCGGCTTATAGCTCATTTGAGCAATATTCATTGGATTTGTCTCGCCAAAGCGCCGTACGCTTGGCGTTCAGCACGCTCGCAGAGGCGCTGCATGCGCCACGCGCGTTATCCACGCCGGGCTAAACGACGTCACCGGAACACCACAGGAAGAGGAAAGAGATGAGCGAGACATATGTACAAACCGCGCAGGACGGGACCGGGCGCGGCGCGGCCGGCGCCCGTGTGCTGGGCCATTTCATCAACGGCCGGGCGGTGGACGGCACGAGCGGCCGTTTCGGCGATGTCTTCAATCCGGCGCTCGGCAGCGTGAGTGCCCGCGTGCCGCTCGCGAGCGTCGCCGAGGTGGATGCGGCGGTCGCCGCCGCCAAAGCCGCTTTCCCCGCGTGGAGCGAAACCGCGCCGATCAAACGGGCACGCGTGCTGTTCAGGTTCAAGGAATTGCTCGACCGTCACCACGATGAACTCGCCGAGTTGATTACGCGCGAACACGGCAAGGTGTTTTCCGATGCGAAGGGCGAGGTGATGCGCGGCATCGAGATCGTCGAATTCGCGTGCGGCATTCCGAATCTGCTGAAGACCGACTTCACCGACCAGATCGGCGGTGGTATCGACAACTGGAATCTGCGTCAGCCGCTCGGTGTGGTCGCCGGCATCACGCCGTTCAATTTCCCGATGATGGTGCCGAGCTGGATGTTCCCGGTCGCGATCGCGTGCGGCAACACCTTCGTGCTGAAGCCGTCCGAACGCGATCCGTCGGCCTCGATCCGGCTTGCCGAACTGCTGAAGGAAGCGGGTCTGCCGGACGGCGTGTTCAACGTCGTGCATGGCGACAAGGTCGCGGTCGATGCGTTGCTCGTGCATCCCGAAGTGAGCGCGCTGTCGTTCGTCGGCTCGACGCCGATCGCCGAATACATCTACACGGAAGGCACGAAGTACGGCAAGCGCGTGCAGGCGTTGGGCGGTGCGAAGAACCACCTCGTCGTGATGCCCGACGCCGATCTCGATCAAGCCGTCGATGCGTTGATCGGCGCTGCGTACGGTTCGGCGGGCGAGCGCTGCATGGCGATTTCGGTGGCGGTCGCGGTGGGCCATATCGCCGATCAACTGATCGAGCGCCTGACGCCGCGCGTGAAGAGCCTGAAGATCCTCAACGGCATGGAAGCGGCTGCTGAGATGGGGCCGCTCGTGACCGGCGCGCATCGCGACAAGGTGGCCGGCTATATCGATGCCGGCGTGGCGGCGGGCGCGAAGCTCGTCGTCGATGGGCGCGGTCATCAGGTGGCGGGCCACGAGAACGGCTTCTTCCTTGGCGGTACGCTATTCGACGACGTGACGACCGGGATGAAGATCTATCGCGAGGAAATTTTCGGGCCGGTGCTGTGCGTGGTGCGCGTGCCGGACTTCGCCTCCGCAGTCAAACTGATCAACGCCAACCAGTTCGCGAACGGCGTGTCGCTGTTTACGTCCGATGGCGGCATTGCGCGCGCGTTCTCGCGGCAGATCGAGATCGGCATGGTGGGCATCAACGTGCCGATTCCGGTGCCGATGGCCTGGCATTCGTTCGGCGGCTGGAAGAAGTCGCTGTTCGGCGATCATCACGCCTATGGCGAAGAGGGCGTGCGCTTCTATACGCGCTATAAGAGCATCATGCAGCGCTGGCCCGACAGCATCGCGAAGGGCGCTGAATTCACGATGCCGGTCGCGAAGTAGTCTGTCGTAAGCATAAAAATGAACATAAAAATGCTTAGGAGACTGAATGATGAGTCATAGCGAAAGTACGTCCACGGCCTCGCGGCGGCTCGAAGGCGAATTCGACTACATCATTGTCGGCGCCGGCACTGCGGGCTGCGTGCTGGCGAACCGGCTCACCGGAGATCCCGACGTCAGCGTGCTGCTGCTCGAAGCGGGCGGCAAGGACGATTACCACTGGATTCACGTGCCGGTCGGCTACCTGTATTGCATCGGCAATCCGCGCACGGACTGGCTCTACAAGACGCAGGCGGAAGCGGGACTCAATGGCCGCGCGCTGTCGTATCCGCGCGGGCGCGTGTTGGGCGGCAGTTCGTCGATCAACGGCATGATCTATATGCGCGGCCAGCGCGAGGACTACGACGAGTGGGCGCGCGTGACCAATGACCGTTCGTGGTCGTGGGATGCGGTGCTGCCGGTCTTCAAACGCAGCGAAGATCACCACGGCGGCGCCAACGAATCGCACGGCGCGGGTGGCCCGTGGCGTGTCGAAAAGCAGCGCCTGAAGTGGCAGATTCTCGAAGAGTTCGCGCAAGCCGCGCAGCAAACCGGCATTCCCGCAACGGACGACTTCAATCGCGGCGACAACACCGGTGTCGGCTATTTCGACGTCAACCAGAAGCGCGGCATTCGCTGGAATGCGTCGAAGGCGTTTCTGCGGCCCGCCGTGAAGCGGCCGAATCTCACGGTCATGACCGGCGCGCATACGCAGCGGGTCGTGTTCGAGGGACGCCGCTGCACGGGCGTCGAATATCGTGGCGGCGAGGTCGACTATCTCGCCCGGGCGCGTTGCGAAGTCATTCTTGCCGCGGGCGCGGTCAACTCGCCGCAACTGCTCGAACTGTCCGGCGTCGGCGATGGCGCGCGTCTTCAGAAGCTCGGCATCGAGGTCGTTCACGATCTGCGCGGCGTTGGCGAAAATCTGCAGGATCATTTGCAGCTGCGTATGGCTTATAAAGTCGAAGGCGTGCGCACGCTCAACACGATGACCGCGCACTGGTGGGGCAAGCTCATGATCGGCATGCAGTACGCGTTGTTCCAAAGCGGGCCGATGTCGATGTCGCCGTCGCAACTCGGTGCGTTCGCCAGGTCCGATCCCGACGATCGTTCGCTCACACGCCCCGATCTCGAGTACCACGTGCAGCCGCTTTCGCTCGATCGCTTCGGCGAGCCGCTGCATCGCTTCAATGCATTCACGGCGTCGGTGTGCCAATTGCGTCCCACGTCGCGCGGCAGTATCCATATTGGATCGGCCGACGCATCGGCGCCGCCGTTGATCGCGCCGAACTATCTCTCCACCGATTACGACCGCCACGTCGCCGCGAACGCATTGCGTCTCACGCGCCGCATCGCCGCGGCGCCCGCGCTTGCGCGCTATCGGCCGCAGGAGATTCTGCCGGGCATCCAGTATCAAAGCGAAGCCGAGTTGCAGCAGGCCGCGGGCGCGGTCGGCACGACGATCTTCCATCCGGTCGGCACCTGCCGTATGGGCACGAGCGACGATCCCGCCGCGGTCGTCGACAACCGCCTGCGGGTTATCGGCGTCGAGGGCTTGCGTGTCGTCGATGCGTCGGTGATGCCGAACATCACGTCGGGCAACACGAATTCGCCGACGCTGATGATCGCCGAGCGCGCGAGTGCGATGATTCGCGAAGATCGCCGCGCACGCGCAAGCGGCAGCATGTCCGCGCAAAACAGCATGTCTGCGCCTCTGTCGGCGCTGTGATGGACGTGTCGCTTGCGCACGGCGACCGCTCGGTCCACTTTCACTAAGTGCAAATCCCAATGAATGCGCTGCATCATTGGCGCGACAATGATAGCCATGCTGCGTGCTGTGCCATGGATTACCGTCCGGATTGGTGCAGTACGCCAACGATCGGCAAGGGGGTGCCGTCGTTCATAAAACGTCGCGCGGAGCTTCGCGCGAAAAGATCGTAGTGCTTCGCCTAACTCCGTATGGAAGGGAACATGATTCTCGGCGATACGATTCTCGAAACGCGCGGCCTCACCCGTGAGTTCAAAGGCTTTGTTGCCGTGAACGGCGTGAACCTGCGCGTGCGCCGTGGTTCGATCCATGCGCTGATCGGCCCCAACGGAGCAGGCAAGACCACCTGCTTCAATCTGCTCACCAAATTTCTCGAACCCACCGCGGGTCAGATCGTTTTCAACGGTGTCGATATCACCAGCGAACGTCCCGCGCAGATCGCGCGGCGCGGCATCATCCGTTCATTCCAGATTTCTGCGGTATTTCCGCATCTGACGGCATTGCAGAACGTGCGCGTCGGTTTGCAGCGCTCGCTCGGCACCGCATTTCACTTCTGGAAGAGCGAGCGCACGCTGCGGCGCCTGAACGATCGCGCGATGGACCTGCTGACCCAGGTCGGTCTGACCGATTTCGCCGACGTGCTGACGGTCGAACTTGCCTACGGCCGCAAGCGCGCGCTCGAAATCGCCACCACGCTCGCGATGGAACCGGAATTGATGCTGCTCGACGAGCCGACCCAAGGCATGGGCCACGAAGACGTGGACCGCGTGACCGCGCTCATCAAGAAAGTATCGGCCGGCCGCACGATCCTGATGGTCGAGCACAACATGAACGTGATCGCCGGCATCTCCGATACGATCACCGTGCTGCAACGGGGCGAGGTGCTGGCCGAAGGCAGCTACGCGGAAGTGTCGAAGAATCCGCTCGTGATGCAAGCCTACATGGGCAGCGCCGACGCGGCGCTCGCCGGAGCCCACGCATGAATACGACGGTCGAGCGCGAAGGGCTCGAAGCGAGCACAACGAAAAACGGCGCAGCCGCGCTGGAAATCGCGGGACTGCAAACCTGGTACGGGGAATCCCACATTCTGCACGGCGTCGATCTGACGGTCGGCCGCGGCGAGGTCGTCACGCTGCTCGGGCGCAACGGCGCGGGCCGCACCACGACGCTGCGCGCGATCATGGGCCTCACGGGGCGCCGCACGGGTTCGATCCGGATCGGCGGACGCGAAACGATCGATCTGCCCACGCATCGCATCGCGCACTGCGGCATCGGTTACTGCCCCGAAGAGCGCGGCATTTTTTCGAGCCTGTCGTGCGAGGAAAATCTGCTGTTGCCGCCGCCCGTCGGCGACAAGGCGCACATGATGTCGCTCGAGGAAATCTATGCGATGTTCCCGAATCTGTACGAGCGGCGCATGAGCCAGGGCACGCGGCTCTCGGGCGGCGAACAGCAGATGCTCGCGGTCGCGCGGATTCTGCGCACGGGTGCGAATCTGCTGCTGCTCGACGAAATCTCGGAAGGGCTCGCACCCGTGATCGTGCAGGCGCTCGCGCGCATGATCGTCACGCTGAAGGCGCGTGGCTACACGGTCGTGATGGTCGAACAGAACTTCCGTTTTGCCGCGCCGCTCGCCGATCGTTTCTATGTGATGGAGCACGGCACGATCGTCGAGCATTTCGCGGCCCGCGAACTCGAAGGCAAGATGCCGGTGCTGCACGATTTACTCGGTGTATAGACCCCCATGCGGGCGTACTCGCGGAAATCTTCCGCATGCGTCCGCTTGCCTCTGATAACCACAAGCGAACAACCTGGAGACACGCATGAAAAAGAACCCACTCGCACGGCTTGCCTCATTCTGTTTCGCGGTTGCCGCCGGCACTGCGCTAACGTTCGGGGGCGCGCAAGCGGCCGACGATGCCGTGAAGATCGGCTTCATCACCGACATGTCGGGCCTGTACGCCGATATCGACGGGCAGGGCGGTCTTGAGGCGATCCGCATGGCGGTGGCCGACTTCGGCGGCAAGGTCAACGGCAAGCCGATCACGGTGCTGTACGCGGATCACCAGAACAAGGCGGACATCGCCGCGTCGCGTGCGCGCGAATGGTTCGACCGCGATGGCGTCGACATGCTGATCGGCGGCACGAACTCGGCGACCGGGTTGTCGATGAACACCGTCGCGGGCGAGAAGCACAAGGTCTACATCAACATCGGCGCCGGCGCCGATACGCTGACCAACGAGCAATGCACGCCGTACACGGTTCACTACGCCTACGACACGACGGCGCTCGCCAACGGCACGGGCTCGGCCGTGACGAAGCAGGGCGGCAAGACGTGGTACTTCCTGACGGCCGACTACGCGTTCGGCAAGGCGCTCGAAAAGGCCACCTCGGACGTCGTGAAGGCGAACGGCGGCCAGGTGCTCGGTTCGGTGCGGCATCCGCTCTCGGCGTCGGACTTCTCGTCGTTCCTGTTGCAGGCGCAGGCCTCGAAGGCGCAGATTCTCGGCCTCGCGAATGCCGGCGGCGATACGGTCAACGCGATCAAGGCCGCGAAGGAATTCGGCATTCCGAAGACAATGAAGATCGCCGCGCTGCTGATGTTCATCGACGACGTGCACAGCCTCGGTCTCGAAACCACGCAAGGTCTCGTGCTGACCGACAGCTGGTACTGGAACAAGGATGCCGAGACACGCAAGTGGTCGCAGCGCTACTTCGACAAGATGAAGAAGATGCCGTCGAGCCTGCAGGCCGCCGACTACTCGGCGACGATGAACTACCTGAAGGCGGTGCAGGCGGTCGGCTCGACCGACCCGGACAAGGTGATGGCGCAGCTGCGCAAGACGAAGATCGACGACTTCTACGCGAAGGGCTACATCCGCCAGGACGGCAGCATGATCCACGACATGTACCTGATGCAGGTGAAGACGCCGGCCGAATCGAAAGAACCGTGGGACTACTACAAGATCATGGCGACGATCCCGGGCGAGCAGGCGTTCACGACCAAGGCGCAAACGCGCTGCGCGTTGTGGAAGTAAGCGCGGGCCAGAAGAAAGAAGTCGCGGATAGCGGCACCTGAGACGCTCGCGGGGGCCTTCCGTTGTTCGTGAACGAAACGCCGTGCGTGTTGCTGTTGCGTTGAATGGCAGCGCGGCGCGTACGTGCGGCGTTTTCGTGAGCATGAGCAACGGCGGCTCAAACGGCCCGGACGTTTTGCGTGCCGCGCAGCGGGCGCTGTTTGCCGCATCGTGCGCGCGACCGGTCTCACTTGACGATGGTTTGAAGGGCGAAGGGCTTCAATGGATATCTTTGGCGTTCCGCTTCCGGCGATGCTGAGCCAGCTTCTGCTCGGGCTCGTGAACGGCTCGTTCTACGCGATTCTGAGCCTTGGGCTGGCGGTGATTTTCGGCCTGCTCAACGTGATCAACTTCGCGCATGGCGCGCTGTTCATGCTCGGCGCGATGCTCGCGTGGATGGGGCTGTCGTATTTCAATCTGCCGTACTGGGTGATGCTCGTGCTCGCGCCGCTGATCGTCGGGCTGTTCGGCATTGCGATCGAGCGCACGATGCTGCGCTGGCTCTATAAGCTCGATCATCTATACGGCCTGCTGCTGACGTTCGGGCTCACGCTTGCGATCGAAGGCATCTTCCATTCGATCTACGGGTCGTCGGGCCAGCCGTACGACGTGCCTTCGGCGCTTACCGGCGCGACCAATCTCGGCTTCATGTTCCTGCCGAACTATCGCGCGTGGGTTGTCGTCGCGTCGCTCGTCGTGTGCTTCGCGACGTGGTTCGTGATCGAGAAGACGCGGCTTGGCGCGTATCTGCGCGCGGGCACCGAAAACCCGAAGCTCGTCGAGGCGTTCGGCGTCAACGTGCCGCTGATGATTACGCTGACCTACGGCTTCGGCGTCGCGCTCGCGGCGTTTGCCGGCGTGCTCGCCGCGCCGGTCATCCAGGTCTCGCCGCTGATGGGCCAGCCGATGATCATCACCGTGTTTGCGGTGGTCGTGATCGGCGGGATGGGGTCGATCATGGGCTCGATTCTGACCGGCCTCATGCTCGGTGTGATCGAAGGGCTCACGCGCGTGTATTACCCCGAGGCGTCGGCGACCGTCGTCTTCGTGATCATGGCGCTCGTGTTGCTCGTGCGCCCGGCGGGCCTCTTCGGCAGGGAAAAATGATGCAGAGAAAAGTCCTCTACGGTCTGCTGCTGATCGTGCTGCTCGCGGTGCCGGTGCTTGGCATCTATCCGCTCTTCGTGATGAAGGTGCTGTGCTTCGCGCTGTTCGCGGCCGCCTTCAATCTGTTGATCGGCTATACGGGGCTGCTGTCGTTCGGACATGCGATGTTTCTCGCCTCGGCCGGCTACGCGACCGGCTATGCGATGCAGACGCTCGGGTTTTCGCCGGAGCTCGGGGTGCTGACCGGCACCGCGACGGCGACGCTGCTCGGGCTCGTCGTCGGCTTCTTCGCGATTCGCCGCCAGGGCATCTACTTCGCGATGGTGACGCTCGCGCTCGCGCAGATGGTGTACTTCGTGTTCCTGCAGGCGCCGTTCACGCATGGCGAAGACGGTCTGCAAGGCGTGCCGCGCGGCAAGCTGTTCGGCGTGCTCGGTCTTTCGTCGGACGTCGCGCTCTATTTCGTCGTGCTCGCGGTGGTCGTGGCGGCATTCCTGTTGATCGTGCGGATCGTCCATTCGCCGTTCGGGCAGGTGCTCGTCGCGATCAAGGAGAACGAGCCGCGCGCGGTGTCGCTCGGCTACGATACCGATCGCTTCAAGCTGCTGGCGTTCATTCTGTCGGCCGGCCTCGCGGGTCTTGCCGGCTCGCTGAAAGTGTTGGTACAAGGTTTCGAGACCTTGAGCGATGCCTATTGGACCATGTCCGGTCTCGTCATCCTGATGACGCTCGTGGGTGGTATGGGTACGCTGTTCGGGCCGTTGCTCGGCGCCGCGCTGATCGTGTCGCTCGAAGACCGGCTCGGCGATATCGGTGCCGCGCTTGCCTCGATGACGGGCGTCGACTGGTTCCGCTCGCTCGGCGAATCGGTGACGATCGTCACGGGGCTGATTTTCATTGCGTGCGTGCTGGCGTTCCGGCGCGGTATCGTCGGCGAAATCGTCGCGCGCGTGCGGCCGTTGCGTGCATAATCGAGCCTGGCTTGATGCAGTGCGATATGAGATTGCTTCGACATCCGATCTAATTCGGGCAGGCTAAAAATCCAATGAAACAACGGCTTTCATAAGCAGGTCGCATAATGTGCAGACGAAACGCGCCGACGTGCGTCAATTCGGTGCCGCAGTGCACCACTAGGGTAATTGCTAGTTGTTACCGGTAGAGGCGTCGTTTAATCTTTACGCAGTTCTGATGCACCACGAATTTGCAGGTGGAGAACGAGGAGACAATTGAGGCACTCAGTGCCCAGACGAAAGCGCTGTTGGATTGATATCCAACAGCGCTTTTTATTTGTGCTTTTCGAACGCGCTTTCGACAAGCCGCGCCGGGATAATCGTTGAATCGGGCCGTTATTTTTGTTCTGCGAGAACACCGCATTTAAGCGCTACAACCCTGCAAAACGCTTGCGGCACGGCGCGCGCGTCCGCTAAACTCGCTTTTCACCGACCACTGGGTTGGCATTTAAATCCGCGGATTTAAATTCAGTTGAATAACGGGGTTAATAGAGGAGCAGGATGAAGTCGGCATTACGTTGGATCAGCGCGGCATTGGTCGCCACCGGAGTATCGGCTGCCTGGAGCGGCCATGCATTCGCAGATGTGAAAATCGGCGTCACCGTGTCGGCTACGGGGCCGGCCGCTTCGCTCGGCATTCCGGAGAAGAACACGATCGCGCTGCTGCCCAAGGAGGTCGCGGGCCAGAAAATCGATTACATCGTGCTCGACGACGCGACCGATTCCACCCAAGCGGTCAAGAACGCCCGCAAGCTCACCAGCGAAGATCACGTCGACGCGCTGATCGGCTCGACCGTCGTGCCGAACTCGCTCGCCATGATCGACGTCGCCGCCGAAACGTCCACGCCGATGATCTCGATGGCCGCCGCCGCGGGCATCGTCGAGCCGATGGACGCGAAGCGCGCCTGGGTCTTCAAGACGCCGCAGAACGACATCCTGATGGCGACCGCGATCGCGCAGCACATGGCGAATCACGGCGTGAAGACGGTCGCGTTCATCGGTTTTGCCGACGCATACGGCGAGAGCTGGTTCAAGGAGTTCAGCAAGGCCGCCGATCTCCAGAAGATCAAGGTCGTCGCGAACGAGCGTTTTGCGCGCAACGACGCGTCGGTCACGGGCCAGGTGCTGAAGATGATGTCGCAGAACCCGGACGCGGTGCTGATCGCCGGCGCCGGCACGCCGGCCGCGCTGCCGCAGAAAACGCTCAGGGAGCGCGGCTACAAGGGCAAGTACTATCAGACGCACGGTGTCGCGAACAACGACTTCCTGCGCGTGTGCAGCAAGGATTGCGAGGGCACGTGGCTGCCGGCCGGTCCGCTGCTCGTCGCGGATCAACTGCCCGATTCGAACCCGGTGAAGAAGACCTCGCTCGCGTACAAACACGCGTATGAAGCCGCTTATGGCGTGGGCTCCGTGTCGACGTTCGGCGGCCATGCGTGGGACGCGGGCCTGCTGTTGCAACAGGCGATTCCGCTCGCGCTGAAGAAAGGGCAGCCGGGCACGCCGGCGTTCCGCGAAGCGCTGCGCGCGGCGCTCGAAGGCACCAAAGACATGCCCGCATCGCACGGCATCTTCAACATGAGCGCGAACGATCACGCCGGTCTCGATCAGCGAGCGCGTGTGATGGTGCAGATCGTCGACGGCAAGTGGAAGCTGGCCGGCGACTGAGCGAAGGCAAAACGCCACGAAGCCTCATCGAAAAGACGCGTGCAGTTGACGCGTCTTTTTTTATTGCCCGTGCGGTGGCGCGCATCGCGAGAGAAGTGTGGTTCCGTTGCTTCAGGACAAACCCGCATTCGGCCCATGCGCTATTGACCGTCGATCATGCAGAACGCAATCTACTAGCATATTAGTGGTTAAAAAAGAGGAAATCGCGCCGCAGAAAGTGCGACAGTCCGAGGCAGCAGGATCGTGCAGGTGAGAGGAGCGGCATCGAACAGAACGGGCAAGGTATTCGCATCGAGCAGGGAAAACCATGCTTGGCACGCGCGCACCCAGGCCCGATAACTTGATCACGCACCGGGCCCGTCGAGCCGGCTCATAGATACGCGCTTCAAGGCGTTTGGAGACTCGTAATGAAGAAGACAAGGCAATGGGTACGCACGGGCATCGCAATGGCGCTGATGTGCGGCGCGGGTGCGGCGTTCGCGCAGGTGAAGATCGGCGTGACGCTGTCCACTACGGGGCCGGCCGCATCGCTCGGGATTCCCGAGAAGAACACGATTGCATTGCTGCCGAAGGAGATCGGCGGCAAGAGCGTGCAGTACATCGTTCTCGACGACGGCTCGGACACCAGCGAAGCCGTGCAGAACACGCACAAGCTGATCGACGAAGACCATGTCGACGCGATCATCGGCTCGACTGTCACGCCGAATGCGCTCGCGATGCTCGATCCCGCCGCCGAAGGCAAGACGCCGGTGATCTCGCTCGCGGCATCGGCGGCGATCATCGCGCCGATGGACGCGAAGCGCGCGTGGGCCTTCAAGCCGCCGCAGAACGACAGCCTGATGGCCGACGCCATCGCCGATTACATGCAGCGCCACGGCGTGAAGACGGTCGGCTTCATCGGCTTTTCGGATGCCTACGGCGATAGCTGGAACACGACCTTCGACGCCGCCGCGAAAGCCCACAATCTGAAGGTCGTCTCCAACGAGCGTTTTAACCGCACCGATGCATCGGTGACGGGCCAGGTGCTGAAGACGATGAGCGCGAATCCCGACGCGGTGCTGATCGCGGGCTCGGGCACGCCGTCGGCGCTGCCGGCCAAGACGCTCAAGGAGCGTGGCTACAAGGGCAAGATCTATCAGACGCACGGTGTTGCGAACAACGACTTCCTGCGCGTGTGCGGCAAGGATTGCGACGGCGAGTTGCTGCCGGCCGGTCCGATTCTCGTCGTCGATCAGCTGCCCGATTCGAACCCGGTGAAGAAGTCGTCGGAAGCCTATAAGAACGCGTACGAGAAGGCGTATGGCGCGGGTTCGGTCGCCACCTTCGGCGGTCACGCATGGGATGCGGGCCAGATGCTGCAGGCCGCGATTCCGGTCGCGCTGAAGACCGCTCAGCCGGGCACGCCCGAGTTTCGCTCGGCGCTGCGCAGCGCGCTCGAAAACCTCAAGGAACTGCCGGTGTCGCACGGCATCATGAACACCACGCCGACCGACCACAACGGCCTCGACCAGCGCGCACGCGTGATCGTGCAGATCGTCGACGGCAAATGGAAGCTGCAGAACGACTGAAAATAATCCATCAGGATAAAAAGCGGTACGCGCCTCTCGCGCAATCTGCGGTGCATGGCACCGCATTGCCATGTGTTCGACGACAATGGCAACGACCGCCGCGCCGCATCCCGGCGCGGCGGTTGTCTTTTCAGACATGGCATGCAGGTTGATGGACGGCCACGCGCCGTGCTATCACGACTGTTTTCCGGTTTTTCGATTTTGACGCTTCAGGACGAGGAAGTATGGATCTATCAATTGCGGCGATCCTCGCGCAGGACGGCATTACCACCGGCGCAATCTACGCGCTGCTTGCGCTTGCGCTGGTGTTGGTGTTTTCCGTGACGCGGGTGATCTTCATACCGCAGGGGGAGTTTGTTTCGTATGGCGCGCTGACGCTCGCCGCATTGCAGACGCAGAAGTTTCCGGCCACCTGCTGGCTGCTGATGGCGATGGGCGCGGCGTGTTTTGTCGTCGAGACGGCGGCGACGTTGCGGCATGCCGAGCGGCGCCGTCATGCGGCGCGCACGCTGCCCGTGCTGGCAGGGAAGTATCTGCTGTTCCCGATCGCCGTCTATGCGCTCACGCGTGGCCTCTTCATGCAGCCGCTGCCGATGATCGTGCAGATCGCGCTGACGCTCTTGATCGTGATTCCGATGGGGCCGTTCGTTTATCGGCTCGCCTATGAGCCGATCGCGGAAGCGACCACGCTGCTGCTGCTGATTGTCGCAGTGGCCGTGCATTTCGCGATGGTCGGTCTCGGCCTCGTGATGTTCGGCGCGGAAGGCTCGCGCACCAACGCGTTTTCCGATGCGACGTTCAACGTCGGCAGCCTGTCGATCTCCGGGCAAAGCCTGTGGGTGATCGGCACGGCGGTCGTGCTGATCGGCGCGCTGTATCTGTACTTCGATCGCTCGATCTCGGGCAAGGCGCTGCGCGCGACCTCGGTGAACCGGCTCGGCGCGCGCCTCGTCGGCATCGGCACGACGCAGGCGGGGCGCCTCGCGTTCACGCTCGCGGCGGGGCTCGGCGCCTTGTGCGGCATCCTCGTCGCGCCGCTCACGACGATCTACTACGACTCGGGCTTCCTGATCGGTCTGAAGGGCTTCGTGGGCGCGATCATCGGCGGTCTCGTCAGCTATCCGCTCGCGGCAGCGGGCTCGATTCTCGTGGGTTTGCTGGAGTCGTATTCGTCGTTCTGGGCGAGTGCTTATAAGGAAGTGATCGTGTTCACGCTCATCATCCCGGTGCTGCTGTGGCGCAGTCTTGCGAGCCCGCATGCCGAAGAGGAAGAGGAGTGACGCGATGAAACGGATCATGCAAAAGAAGTTCTTCTGGTTGTTCCTCGTGGTGCTGTTCGCGTTGCCCGTGCTGCCGCATCCGATCCACGTGCCCGAGTACTGGGTCACGCTGCTCAACTACATCGGGCTGTATGCGATCGTCGCCATCGGCCTCGTGCTGCTGACTGGCATCGGCGGCATGACGAGCTTCGGGCAGGCCGCGTTCGTCGGCATCGGCGCCTATGCGACCGCGTATCTGACGACGAGCTACGGCGTGTCGCCGTGGCTTGCGTTGATCGCCGGCATCATCGTGACCGCCCTGGTCGCGCTGATGCTCGGTCTCGTGACGATGCGCTTGTCCGGCCACTTCCTGCCGCTCGGCACGATCGCCTGGGGGCTCGCGCTGTTCTACCTGTTCGGCAATCTCGATATGCTCGGCAAGTACGACGGCATCAACGGCATCCCGGTGCTCAATGTTTTTGGGATAAACCTCGAGTCCGGCCGCCATATCTACTACCTGATCTGGGCGGTCGTGCTCGGCGCGGTCGTCTCTGTTCAGAATCTGCTTAATAGCCGGCCGGGCCGCGCGATCCGTGCGCTGCGCGGCGGCGGTCTGATGGCCGAGGCGATGGGCGTCAATACCGGCTGGATGCGCGTCGTGATCTTCGTTTATGCGGCGGTGCTCGCGTCGGTGTCGGGCTTTCTGTATGCGCATCTGCAACGCGCGGTGAATCCGACGCCGTTCGGCCTCAACCACGGCATCGAGTTTCTGTTCATGGCGGTGGTGGGCGGCGTTTCGCATGTGTGGGGCGCGGTGCTCGGCGCAGCGATCCTGACCGTGCTGCAGGATTATCTGCAAACGCTGCTGCCGAAGCTGCTCGGCGAGAACGGCAATTTCGAAGTGATCGTGTTCGGCATTCTGATGGTGCTGCTGTTGCAGTACGCGCGACAGGGCGTGTGGCCGTTCGTCGCGCGCTTTTTCCCACGCGGGTCGCATGCGCATCTCGCCGATCACGCGGAGCCTCTACCGCAGCGCAACAAACCGCAAGCCGGCGAAAACCTGCTGACGGTGAACAAGGCGCGCAAGCAGTTCGGCGGCCTCGTCGCGGTGAACGACGTGAGCTTCGAAGTCAAAGCCGGGCAGATCATCGGACTGATCGGGCCGAACGGCGCCGGCAAATCGACCACCTTCAATCTCGTGACCGGCGTGCTTCAGGCGACGAGCGGCGAGATCACGTTTCGCGGCGAGCGTATCGATGCGCTCAGTTCACGTGAAATCGTCAAACGCGGGATCGGCCGTACGTTCCAGCACGTCAAGCTGCTGCCGGGCATGACGGTGCTGGAGAACGTCGCGATCGGCGCGCATCTGCGTGGTCATGCGGGCGTGTGGCGCAGCATCGTGCGCTTGAATCGCGCGGAAGAGGCGCGCTTGATGGCCGAGGCGGCCCGGCAGATTCGCCGCGTCGGTCTCGAGCAGCATATGTATGACGAGGCGGGTAGCCTCGCGCTCGGACAGCAGCGGATTCTCGAAATCTCTCGCGCGCTGTGCTGTGATCCGACGCTGCTGTTGCTCGACGAACCGGCCGCCGGTCTGCGGTATCAGGAAAAACTGCAACTCGCCGATCTGCTGCGTCGCCTGAAAGCGGAAGGAATGAGTGTGTTGCTGGTCGAGCACGATATGGATTTCGTGATGAATCTCACCGACCGGCTTGTGGTCATGGAGTTCGGGACGCGGATCGCGGAAGGTTTGCCGCAGGACGTGCAGCAGGACCCGGCGGTGCTTGAAGCGTATCTGGGCGGGGTGGAGTGATGGAGAACACAATGACGACGGGTGTAGCGGCCGCGGCGCCGATTCTCGACGTGGACGGTCTATCGGTCCGTTACGGCAAGGTCGAGGCGCTGCACGGCGCGGCGATCCGGGTGCGGGCAGGACAAATCGTTTCGGTGATCGGTCCGAATGGCGCGGGCAAGTCCACGCTGCTGAACGCAATCATGGGCGCGTTGCCGGGCACCGGCCATGCGAAGGGCGCGATCAACTATCGCGGCGAGGACGTCAGCGCGATACCGGTCGAGAAGCGGGTCGCACGCGGCATGTGTCTGGTGCCGGAAAAGCGCGAGCTATTTGCGTCGATGACGGTCGAAGATAACCTCGTGCTCGGCGCTTACCGGCGCAAGCGGGCAGGGGAGCGGAATTTCCTCGATCAGCTTGAACCGGTGTTCGAGCTGTTTCCACGACTGAAGGAGCGCCGCAAGCAGGAAGCTGGCACGCTGTCAGGTGGCGAGCGGCAGATGCTGGCGGTCGGTCGCGCGCTGATGGGCAAGCCCGATCTGCTGATGCTCGACGAGCCGAGCCTCGGTCTCGCACCGCTGATCGTGAAGGAGATTTTCCACATCATCAGTGCGCTGCGGCAGACGGGTGTTGCCACGCTGCTGATCGAGCAGAACGCACGCGCCGCGCTGCAAATTTCCGACTACGGCTATGTACTCGAAACCGGCGAGTTGGCACTCGAAGGACCGGCAGCGGATCTCGCACAGAATCCGCGCGTGATCGAAACCTATCTTGGCCTGGCGAAAAAAGTGGCGTAGCACAGCACCTTTTCTGCTGATGGCGGTCTTTTAAGCGGTGTGTTTCACGTGAAACACACCGCTTTTTTTATTCGTTAGCCATTCGGACGAAATTCGGGCCGAAACTGAACCCGTTATAATTCGCCCATACATTTTCCTTTGAGGCTCACGCGACGATCTGGCGTGAGATCCCGCGATGCTTTTTCCCACAGAATTTGACGTAATCGTCGTTGGCGGCGGTCATGCCGGCACCGAAGCCGCTTTGGCATCGGCGCGCATGGGTAATAAGACACTGCTCTTGACCCACAACATCGAAACCCTTGGGCAGATGAGCTGCAATCCGTCGATCGGCGGCATTGGCAAAGGCCATCTGGTCAAGGAAGTCGACGCGCTCGGCGGCGCCATGGCGGCCGCCACCGACGAAAGCGGCATCCAGTTCCGTATCCTGAACTCGTCGAAGGGGCCGGCGGTGCGTGCGACGCGCGCTCAGGCCGACCGCGTGCTCTATAAGGCGGCGATCCGTCATCGTCTGGAAAATCAGCCGAATCTGTGGCTGTTCCAGCAGGCCGTCGACGACCTGATGGTCGAGGGCGACCGCGTGGCCGGCGCCGTTACGCAAGTGGGCATCCGTTTCCGCTCGCGCGCCGTGGTGCTGACTGCGGGTACGTTCCTCGACGGCAAGATTCACGTCGGTCTGAACAACTACACCGGTGGCCGCGCGGGTGATCCGGCTGCGGTTTCGCTGTCCGCACGCCTGAAGGAGCTGAAGCTGCCGCAGGGACGGCTCAAGACTGGTACGCCGCCGCGTATCGACGGCCGTACGATCGATTTCTCGCAACTCGAAGAGCAGCCGGGCGATCTGGACCCGGTGCCGGTGTTTTCGTTCCTCGGGCGCGTCGAGCAGCATCCGCGGCAAGTGCCGTGCTGGGTCACGCATACGAATCAGCACACCCACGACATTATTCGTAGCGGCCTCGACCGTTCGCCGATGTACACGGGCGTGATCGAAGGGGTCGGGCCGCGCTATTGCCCGTCGATTGAGGACAAGATTCACCGTTTCGCGTCGAAGGAATCGCATCAGATTTTCCTGGAACCGGAAGGGCTGACGACCAACGAGTTCTACCCGAACGGGATTTCCACGAGCCTGCCGTTCGACGTGCAGCTCGAACTGGTGCGTTCGATGCGCGGTTTGGAGCATGCGCATATCCTGCGACCCGGTTATGCAATCGAGTACGACTATTTCGATCCTCGCGGATTGAAGGCATCGCTGGAAACCAAGGTGATTAGCGGGCTGTTCTTCGCAGGGCAGATCAACGGGACGACTGGCTATGAAGAGGCGGCGGCGCAGGGCATGCTGGCCGGTATCAATGCCGGTTTGCACGTTCAGGGCAAGGACGCATGGTGCCCGCGTCGCGATCAGGCCTATCTGGGCGTGCTGGTCGACGATCTGGTCACGCGCGGGGTGTCCGAGCCGTACCGGATGTTCACAAGCCGTGCCGAATACCGCCTGAGCCTGCGCGAAGACAACGCCGACATGCGCCTGACCGAGATCGGCCGCGAGTTGGGCGTGATCGATGACGCCCGTTGGGACGCGTTCAGCCGCAAGCGCGACGCTGTTTCACGTGAAACAGAGCGCCTTCGTACGACGTGGGTCAATCCTAAGACGTTATCTGCCGACGAAGCGACGGCACTGCTCGGCAAGCCGATCGACCACGAATACAGCCTCGCGGACTTGCTCCGTCGACCGGGCGTGAGCTACGACGGCGTCTGCGGCTTGCGTAGCGGCACGTGCGGTGCGCCCGAAGTGCTCGCCGAAGACGACGTACTGCTCGCTCAGATCAAGGAGCAGATCGAGATCGGCATCAAATATCAGGGCTACATCGATCGCCAGGCCGATGAAATCGAACGCAACGAGGCGCACGAAAACACGCGTCTGCCGGAAGGGCTCGACTACGCAGAGGTTCGCGGGCTGTCGTTCGAGGCACGCCAGAAGCTGACGCAGTTCCGGCCGGAAACGATTGGCCAGGCATCCCGTATCTCGGGCATCACGCCGGCGGCTATCTCGTTGCTGATGGTTCATCTGAAGCGAGGCCTTGGGCGGCGTCCGGCGAAGCCCGCCGAACCCGGCACCGACAGCAAGCCGGTGGTGCAATGACGGCAGGGCAGAGGGGTATCGATCAGCAGGCCCTGGCGTCGCTGCTGGCGGATGGTGTCCGTGAGCTGGGCCTCGACCTGAGCGACGTTCAGCAACGCAAGCTGCTTGATTACGTCGCCCTGTTGGCGAAGTGGAATAACGTCTACAACCTGACGGCGATTCGCGATCCGCGGCAAATGCTGGTCCAGCATATTCTCGATTCTCTTTCGATCGTGCCGCATCTCGCGCCGCTCGGCCCGTCTTCTGTGCTCGACGTCGGTTCGGGCGGCGGCTTGCCCGGGATCGTGCTGGCAATCGTACTGCCCGAATGGACCGTCACCACGAACGATATTGTTCATAAAAAGACGGCTTTCCAGGCTCAGGCGAAGGCCGAGCTGGGTCTCGCGAATCTGTCGGTCGTGACGGGACGCGTCGAGACATTGCGGCCCGGCGCCGAAGTACCGGCAAAGTTCGACGTAATCGTTTCGCGCGCATTCGCAGAACTCACGGATTTCGTTACACTGGCCCGTCACCTGGTTGCGGAGCAGGGCGCGATCTGGGCGATGAAGGGCGTGCAGCCGGACGGTGAAATCGGGCGTCTGCCGGCGGGCGCCCACGTGGAACGGATCATCCGGCTGAACGTGCCGTCGCTCGACGCCGAACGGCACCTGATCAAGGTTCGGCTGGGCGCGGAAAGCTGACGGCCACTCCCACGGCGACCCGCATCCTCAACGATCTTCACTTCATCAAGCAGCAAAAGGGACACACCAACGATGGCAAAAATCTTCTGCGTTGCGAACCAGAAGGGTGGTGTCGGCAAGACCACCACCACAGTCAATCTGGCCGCGAGCCTGGCAGCGCAGGGACAGCGAGTTCTTCTCATCGATCTGGACCCGCAGGGCAATGCCACGATGGGGAGCGGCATCGATAAGGCCGAATGTACGAACACTGTCTACGAAGTGCTCGTGGATAACGTGTCCGTGGCCGATGCGCGCGTGCGGCCGGAAGCGGTCGGCTACGATGTGTTGCCCGCGAATCGCGAACTCGCGGGCGCCGAGGTGGAACTGGTCAGCATGCAAAATCGCGAGCGTCAGTTGAAGGTGGCGCTTGCGGCGGTCGAGAGCGAATACGACTTCGTGTTGATCGATTGCCCACCCGCATTGTCGCTGCTCACGCTCAACGGGCTGTGCTCCGCGCATGGCGTCGTGATCCCGATGCAGTGCGAATACTTCGCGCTCGAAGGCCTGTCCGACCTCGTCAATACGATCAAGCAGGTTCACGCCAATCTGAACCGTGACCTGAAGGTGATCGGTTTGCTGCGCGTGATGTTCGATCCGCGCATCACATTGCAACAGCAGGTTTCGGATCAACTGAAAGAGCATTTCGGCGACAAGGTGTTCGACGCGGTGATCCCGCGCAACGTACGGCTTGCCGAGGCGCCCAGCTATGGGCTGCCCGGCGTGGTGTTCGACAGGGCGTCGCGTGGCGCGCAGGCCTACGTGCAGTTCGGCGCGGAAATGATTGAGCGGGTGCGCGCATTGAACGACGCGCCCCAAGCATCCTAAGTGGATCGAGGAAGCACGATGAACGCAGTAGCAAGAAAGAAAGGATTGGGCCGCGGTCTGGAGGCATTGCTCGGCGGCACCGCGGATATCACCGAGGCGGTGGCGATCGAGGGTGCGCCGAACGTGCTACCGCTCAGCAAGATGCAGGCCGGCAAATACCAGCCGCGCACGCGCATGGACGAGGGCGCGCTGCAGGAACTCGCGGCCAGCATCCGCGCGCAGGGGCTGATGCAGCCGATTCTGGTGCGCCCGATCTCCGCGGACAAATACGAGATCATCGCCGGTGAACGACGTTTCCGTGCCGCACGCCTTGCCGGCCTTGAAGAGGTGCCGGTGCTCGTGAAGGACGTGCCGGACCAGGCCGCCGCCGCGATGGCGCTGATCGAGAACATTCAGCGCGAAGATCTGAATCCGCTCGAAGAAGCGCAGGGCATCCAGCGTTTGCTCGACGAATTCCACTTCACGCACGAGCAGGCGGCGGAATCGGTTGGCCGCTCGCGCAGCGCGGTGTCGAATCTGCTGCGTCTGCTCAATCTCGCGGCGCCGGTGCAAACGATGCTGCTCGCCGGAGATCTCGACATGGGCCACGCTCGCGCGTTGCTCGCCGTCGATGCCGCGACGCAGATCACGCTGGCCAACCAGGTCGTCAACAAACGCCTCTCGGTGCGCGAGACCGAAAAGCTCGTCGCGATGACGACGAAGACGACGCCCACGGTCAAGGCCCGCGCGAATCCGGATGGCGGGCGCGATACGCGGCGTCTCGAAGAGGAACTCTCGGACCTGCTGGCGTCGACCGTGAAAATCAAACTCGGCCGGCGTGGCCGTGGCCAGGTGCTCGTGGACTTCGGCGATCTCGACGCCCTAGAAGGCATTCTTGTCCGCTTGCGCGGCAATGCCAACGTCTGACCGACGATCAATGAGGGTAGGGCGCTGCGGTTCCGGGCGCCCTCGAACCTTGCCTCGTGAATCGTTTTTTGACTAACGAACATGCTTTCCAATTATCATGGATTCCTGAATAGTATCGGCCAAATAATCAGCCATGCCAGGTTTGAGTGGGCTGCAATGGTAGATCGACGGCCACGGCAATCCTTACGGCCTGCTATCGCAAGCGGGCAGATACACTCGC
Organism: Burkholderia sp. Ax-1724; assembly: GCF_011752995.1. Classification (GTDB taxonomy): domain Bacteria; phylum Pseudomonadota; class Gammaproteobacteria; order Burkholderiales; family Burkholderiaceae; genus Paraburkholderia. The sequence continues at coordinate 38,838 of NZ_VWWL01000029.1, read as the reverse complement.
GTAAACATGTTCCCCGCATAGACGCTGCCAGCACGAAACGGCGCCAGTTCTCCCCGAAAAAAACCGCATTTGTTGCATTTCCGAGACGTCTGCCATAACGTCGAAACAGCCTGCCGGCAAGCTTCGATCCATGCGATCGGGAGCCATGGTTTTGTCGTCCCACGCCTGCCTTACATTTGACGTGTTTCGCGCTGCCAGCAAGCGTTTTACCGTATCGTGGGCCCAAGTTTCACGCCGTTATAGCGCGGCCTAAAGTCTTGAATTGCCTGCAACTATCGCTTACAATCGCCCGGATTTAATTGCACGGCAACCCCGTAAGCGCTGCGTAAGCTCGCGGGCTGGAAAGAGACTTTCGGAACATTGCGATGGCGGTCAAAACGTCGAATCTGTCGCCGAAGAATGGGCACGACGAACACCGCGCAGAACGCTCCGCTTCCGATGCGTCCTCCAGCCGGCAGTTCGACCCGGCCGAAGCATGGGATGACGGGCAGGAAGATAACAACATCGTTCCGCTCACGCGGGCCGAGGCAGAAAAGCTGTTTGGTCCTGACGTGGGTCGTCCATCGCGGGTGACGCCTTTCAGGGTCGTTGCGGCGCAAGTGGTTTTGTCCCTGGTTGCTACGCTGGCGTGGTGGCTGTTTTATAAGCCGCCGGGCGCTGCTGCGCTGTCCGCGTTCCTGGGGGGAGCGATCTGTTGGGTGCCGGGCGCGTTGTTCGCGGCACGTTTGATAAAGCAGCGCGGCGTCGAGACAGTGATGAGCTGGATGATCGGCGAAGCGCTCAAGATGGGGACAACGATCGCGATGTTTGTAGGCATCGCCTTCTGGTATCACGATGTGCGCTGGATTCCGCTGCTCGTGACCTACCTCATCGCGCTGAAGACTTACTGGATTGCCTTGGCGTGGCGCTAAGGTAGCAGTACCAAAAATAGCAGCACGAAGAATTTAAGGCCGGCGCGTGGCGTCGGCACGGGTGTGCGGATGAGACAGGGCCTGCACCCGGCGCGTTCCCGCAATAGAGTATTTCGGCGGGAACGGCCTCAAACGATTTTCGACAATTTGGGTGGCTTTAACGATATGGCAGCTAGCGAAGGCACGCGAGCAATGGACCCGTCCGAGTACATTGCGCACCACTTGCAGAACTTTTCCACCGCGCACCAGACGTCGATTTTCGACATCCACGTGTGGAATCTGGACACCCTCTTCTGGTCGATCGTTTGCGGCCTGGTCACCATCTTCGTGCTGCATCTCGCTGCCCGCAAGGCAACGTCCGGCGTGCCGGGCCGTTTCCAGTGCGCGATCGAAATGCTCGTCGAAATGGTCGAGGATCAATCGAAGGCGATGATCCACGGCTCGCGTACTTTCATCGCTCCGCTCGCGCTGACCGTGTTCGTCTGGGTCGCGCTGATGAACTCCCTCGACTTTATTCCCGTCGACCTGCCGGGCCGCGTGATCGGCTGGCTGGGTCTGTCCGAAGTGATTCCGCACCACCGCATCGTGCCGACCGCCGACCTGAACGGCACCATCGGCATCGCACTCGGCGTGTTCGTGCTGATGATTTACTACAACTTCAAGATCAAGGGCGTCGGCGGCTTCGTGCATGAACTGCTGTCTGCTCCGTTCGGCGCGCATCCGCTCCTGTGGATCCCGAACCTTGCACTGAACATCATCGAGTTCGTCGCGAAGACGGTCTCGCTCGGCATGCGGCTGTTCGGCAACATGTATGCGGGCGAACTGTTGTTCCTGCTGATTGCCCTGCTCGGCAGCATCTGGAGCTTCGGCGCGGACACGACGGTGCTTGGCTTCATCGGCCACGTGATCGCCGGCAGCGTGTGGGCAATTTTCCACATCCTGATCGTTCTGCTGCAGGCGTTCATTTTCATGATGCTGACGCTGGTGTACATCGGCCAGGCACACGACACGCACTAACCTGCGCGGTCGGTAAAAGAATCGTAGTTTTTCAAATCCCAGTTCCAACCAGTTCTAAAAGACTTTTCACAAAGGAGTGATCATGCAAGCTTTCATCGCCAACATCCAGGGTCTGACCGCCATCGGTATCGGCATCATCATCGGCCTGGGTGCAATCGGCGCCTGTATCGGTATCGGTCTGATGGGCGGCAAGTACATCGAAGCATGCGCCCGTCAGCCGGAACTGATGAACCCGCTGCAAACCAAGATGTTCCTGCTGGCTGGTCTGATCGACGCGGCGTTCCTGATTGGCGTTGGTGTGGCAATGCTGTTTGCGTTCGCGAACCCGCTGCTGTCGAAGCTGGCAGGCTGAGGTTCCTCGGAGGTTTGCGTCTGAGCTATAACTGGTAAAGGCGCAGGGCGGAACGGGTACTGGGGCGCTGATCGAACACAGAATCGATGAGCGCCTTGCCGTTTCACTTTCCGAACAAGCAACGTTTAAGGAAACACCGTGAATCTCAACGCAACCCTGTTTGCGCAAATGGTCGTGTTCCTGATCCTCGCGTGGTTCACGATGAAGTTCGTGTGGCCGCCGCTGATCAACGCCCTCGACGAGCGCTCGAAGAAGATCGCTGACGGCCTCTCCGCCGCGGAAAAGGGCAAGCAGGAACTCGAAGCCGCTCACAAGCGCGTCGACCAGGAACTCTCCCAGGCACGCAATGCCGGCCAGCAGCGTATTGCCGACGCGGAAAAGCGCGCCGTGGCAGTCGCCGACGAAATCAAGGCACAGGCACAGGCTGAAGCCGCCCGCATCATCGCGCAGGCGAAGGCCGACGCGGAGCAGCAAGTCGTGAAGGCGCGCGAAACGCTGCGCGGCGAAGTCGCCGCACTCGCCGTGAAGGGCGCTGAGCAGATCCTGAAGCGCGAAGTCGACCAGGCCGCTCACGCTGACCTGCTGAATCAACTGAAAGCCGAGCTCTGATCATGGCCGAACTTGCAACCATCGCCCGTCCGTACGCGGAAGCGCTGTTTGGCGTGGCCGAAGCTGGTGACATCGCCGCCTGGTCCACGCTCGTGCAGGAGCTGGCACAGGTTGCGCGTCTGCCCGAAGTGCTGTCGATCGCCTCGAGCCCGAAAGTGAGCCGCACCCAGGTCAGCGATCTGCTGCTGGCTGCGGTCAAGTCGCCGCTCAAGGACAACGCGCAAGCGAAGAATCTGGTGCAGATGCTGGTGGACAACCATCGCCTGCAATTGCTGCCGGAAATCGCCTCGCAGTTCGAAGAGTTGAAGAACGCCCGCGAAGGGGCGGCAGATGTGCTGATCGTCAGCGCATTCCCGCTCGAAGGTGCGCAGTTGAACGAACTCGTCGCAAGCCTCGAACGCAAGTTCAAGCGCAAGCTGAAGCCGACGGTCGAAGTCGACCCGTCGTTGATCGGCGGCGTGCGCGTGACGGTCGGCGACGAAGTGCTCGATACCTCGGTCCGCGCGCGGCTTGCCAGCATGCAGACGGCCCTGACGGCCTGAAGCGCCTTGCGCTTTAGCGGCTGGCACGCAACAGAATTGACTATCAGGAGCGAATAATGCAACTCAATCCCTCTGAGATCAGCGAGCTGATCAAGAGCCGGATCCAGGGCCTTGACGCGAGCGCAGACGTTCGCAACCAGGGCACCGTGATCTCCGTGACCGACGGTATCGTGCGTATCCACGGCCTGTCGGAAGTGATGCAGGGCGAAATGCTCGAATTTCCGGGCAACACCTTCGGTCTCGCATTGAACCTCGAGCGCGACTCGGTCGGTGCCGTGATTCTGGGTGAGTACGAACACATTTCGGAAGGCGACATCGTCAAGACGACGGGCCGCATTCTCGAAGTGCCGGTGGGTCCGGAACTGCTCGGCCGCGTGGTCGACGCACTCGGCAACCCGATCGACGGCAAGGGCCCGCTCAACGCGAAGATGACCGACGCAATCGAAAAGATTGCACCGGGCGTGATCTGGCGTAAGTCGGTTTCGGAGCCGGTCCAGACCGGCCTGAAGTCGATCGACGCGATGGTGCCGATCGGCCGTGGCCAGCGCGAGCTGATCATCGGCGACCGCCAGTGCGGCAAGACCGCAGTCGCAGTCGACGCGATCATCAACCAGAAGGGCAAGAACCTCGTCTGTATCTACGTCGCGATCGGCCAGAAGGCTTCGTCGATCATGAACGTGGTGCGCAAGCTCGAAGAATCGGGCGCGCTCGAATACACGATCGTCGTGGCCGCTTCGGCTTCGGATTCGGCAGCGATGCAGTACCTCGCGCCGTACGCCGGCTGCACGATGGGCGAATACTTCCGCGATCGCGGCCAGGACGCGCTGATCGTTTATGACGACTTGACCAAGCAGGCCTGGGCATACCGTCAGATCTCGCTGCTGCTGCGCCGCCCGCCGGGCCGTGAAGCTTACCCGGGTGACGTGTTCTATCTGCACTCGCGTCTGCTTGAGCGTGCTGCTCGCGTCTCGGAAGAGTACGTCGAGAAGTTCACCAACGGCGAAGTGAAGGGCAAGAGCGGCTCGCTGACGGCACTGCCGGTCATCGAAACGCAGGCAGGCGACGTGACCGCATTCGTTCCGACGAACGTGATCTCGATTACCGACGGCCAGATCTTCCTTGAAACCGACCTCTTCAACGCAGGTATCCGCCCGGCAATTAACGCCGGCGTGTCGGTGTCGCGTGTGGGTGGCGCGGCACAGACGAAGGTCGTGAAGAAGCTGTCGGGCGGTATCCGTACCGACCTCGCGCAGTACCGTGAACTCGCAGCGTTCGCGCAGTTCGCATCGGACCTCGACGAAGCGACCCGCAAGCAGCTCGAGCGCGGCCGCCGCGTGACGGAACTGCTCAAGCAGCCGCAGTATCAGCCGCTGCAGGTGTGGGAACTGGCTGTGTCGCTGTTCGCGGCGAACAACGGTTACCTCGACGACCTCGAAGTCGGTCAGGTTCTGCCGTTCGAAAAGGGCCTGCGCGACCACCTGAAGGCGAGCCATGCTGACCTGGTCAAGCGTATCGAAGATACCAAGGAACTCTCGAAGGACGACGAAGGCCTGCTGCATACGGCCGTCAAAGACTTCAAGAAGTCCGGCGCTTATTGATCCGCGAGTGATCCGCAAGGCATAAACGGACCTTGAAGCGGCGCGGGCCGCATGCGAATGCTCCCGTGCTGCTTCGACCGCTTTGCATGGGACCCGAGTAAGCGCTGAAGCGCTAACTCGGGCCGACAAAGGAGCAAGCAATGGCTGGAATGAAGGAAATTCGCGGCAAGATCAAGAGCGTGCAAAACACGCGCAAGATCACGAAAGCGATGGAGATGGTGGCCGCATCGAAGATGCGCCGCGCTCAGGAGCGCATGCGCGCTGCTCGCCCGTATGCCGACAAGGTCCGCGACATCGCTGCGCACATGAGCCGTGCGAACCCGGAGTATCGTCACCCGTTCATGGTGTCGAACGACGGCGCGAAGGCGGCCGGCATCATCCTCGTCACGACCGATAAGGGTCTGTGCGGTGGGATGAACACCAACGTGCTGCGCGCGTCGGTGCAGAAGTTCAAGGAACTGGAAGGCCAGGGCAAGACGATCGAAGCAACCGCGATCGGCAGCAAGGGGCTCGGTTTCCTGAACCGTTTGCGCGCCAAGGTCGTGTCGAACGTCGTGCATCTGGGCGATACGCCGCATCTGGAAAAGCTGATCGGCGCAGTCAAGGTGCAACTCGACCTGTTCTCGGAAGGCAAGATTTCGGCGGTGTACCTCGCGTACACGCGCTTCGTCAACACGATGAAGCAGGAGCCGGTGATCGAGCAGCTGCTGCCGCTGTCGGCGGAGCAGTTCGAGCGCACGGAAGAAGACGGCACGACGCCGCGCACGCAGTGGGACTACATCTACGAGCCGGATGCGCAGGCCGTGGTGGACGAGCTGCTGGTGCGTTATGTCGAAGCGCTGGTCTATCAGGCCGTCGCGGAAAACATGGCATCGGAGCAATCGGCCCGGATGGTGGCGATGAAGGCCGCTTCGGACAACGCGAAGACGGTCATCAACGAACTGCAACTCGTGTACAACAAGAGCCGTCAGGCCGCGATCACGAAAGAACTGTCGGAAATCGTCGGTGGTGCGGCGGCGGTCTGACCGTAACGGTCGGCAGCCGCTCATGTGCGCCCGTAGTGGCGCACCCATCGAAACTGCGCCTTTGCGCGAGTGAAGAATTGAGTATCTAAAGGAAAAGCGATGAGTACTACTGCTTTGGTAGAAGGCAAGATCGTACAGTGCATCGGCGCGGTGATCGACGTGGAATTTCCGCGTGAAACCATGCCGAAGATTTACGACGCGCTCATTCTCGAAGGTTCGGAACTGACGCTCGAAGTCCAGCAGCAGCTGGGCGACGGCGTGGTCCGCACCATCTGTCTGGGTGCTTCGGACGGTCTGCGCCGCGGCACGATCGTGAAGAACACCGGTAACCCGATCAGCGTGCCGGTCGGCAAGCCGACCCTCGGCCGCATCATGGACGTGCTGGGCCGTCCGATCGACGAAGCCGGTCCGATCGCGAGCGAAAACATGCGCTCGATCCACCAGAAGGCGCCGGCGTTCGACGAACTGTCGCCGTCGACGGAACTGCTCGAAACCGGCATCAAGGTGATCGACCTGATCTGCCCGTTCGCGAAGGGCGGCAAGGTGGGTCTGTTCGGTGGCGCCGGCGTGGGCAAGACCGTGAACATGATGGAACTGATCAACAACATCGCGAAGGAGCACGGCGGTTACTCCGTGTTCGCCGGTGTGGGCGAGCGGACCCGCGAAGGGAACGACTTCTATCATGAAATGAAGGACTCGAACGTTCTCGACAAGGTCGCGCTCGTGTACGGCCAGATGAACGAGCCGCCGGGCAACCGTCTGCGCGTCGCGCTGACCGGCCTGACGATGGCCGAGCACTTCCGTGACGAAGGCCTCGACGTGCTGTTCTTCGTCGACAACATCTACCGTTTCACGCTGGCCGGTACCGAAGTGTCGGCACTGCTCGGCCGTATGCCGTCGGCGGTGGGCTATCAGCCGACGCTGGCTGAAGAAATGGGTAAGCTGCAAGAGCGTATTACGTCGACCAAGACCGGCTCGATCACCTCGGTGCAGGCCGTGTATGTCCCTGCGGACGACTTGACCGACCCGTCGCCGGCTACGACCTTCGGCCACCTGGACGCAACCGTCGTGCTGTCGCGTGACATCGCTTCGCTCGGTATCTACCCCGCAGTGGACCCGCTCGATTCGACCTCGCGCCAGATCGACCCGAACGTGATCGGCGAAGAGCACTACTCGATCACGCGCGGCGTGCAGCAAACGCTGCAGCGCTACAAGGAACTGCGCGACATCATCGCGATTCTGGGCATGGACGAACTCGCACCGGAAGACAAGCTCGCCGTTGCGCGCGCTCGTAAGATCCAGCGTTTCCTGTCGCAGCCGTTCCACGTCGCTGAAGTGTTCACGGGCTCGCCGGGCAAGTACGTGCCGCTGAAGGAAACGATCCGTGGCTTCAAGATGATCGTCGAAGGCGAGTGCGACCATCTGCCGGAGCAGGCGTTCTACATGGTCGGCACGATCGACGAAGCCTTCGAAAAGGCCAAGAAGATCCAGTAAAGGTCGGGTGTAACGAAGCGGGCGCAGCAAAGTCGTACCGACTGAATAAGTCACTACTGACTTATCTCGCCTTCACTACGCTTAACCCAGCCTTGCATGAGACGAAAGTGAGCGCACCAAAGTGCTTACTTTCGTCGACAGGAGTCGACACTTATGGCAACCATTAAAGTAGACGTCGTCAGCGCGGAAGAGCAGATCTTCTCGGGCCAGGCGAAGTTCGTCGCGCTGCCGGGCGAAGCGGGTGAACTCGGCATTCTGCCGGGCCACACGCCGCTCATCACGCGGATTCGTCCGGGTGCGGTGCGTATCGAAGCTGAAAACGGCGAAGAAGAGTTTGTGTTCGTCGCCGGCGGCATCCTCGAAATCCAGCCGGGCGCTGTGACGGTTCTCGCCGACACGGCAATCCGCGGTAAGGATCTCGACGAGGCCAAGGCCGAAGACGCGCGCAAGCGCGCGGAAGAGGCGCTGCAGAACACGGGTTCGAACCTCGAATACGCAACCGCGCAGGCGGAACTCGCGTATGCGACGGCTCAGCTCGCGGCTATCCAGCGTCTGCGCAAGCTGCGCGGTCAGCACTAAGACACGCGGTAGAAAAGAGCAGCCTTCGCGGCTGCTTTTTTTCGGCATTAAATTGACGTTTACGTAAAGGTAAAAATCCGCGTAGTTGGGAGAGAGAAGACCAGCGGTCGCCATCCGCGCAATGCGCTGCGGGTAAGACTTGATGCCGGTTGGCCCTAAGCCGATGGCACAATCGATTTCAAATGTATTTCAGTCGAGCGAGCTTTCGCTCACGGAGACAACACCATGGCAACGCATATGTCGGGCGAAGGTGCGCTCATCGAACCTAGGGACGGACTGTCGTATGTGCGCGGGTCGACTGAAATTCCGTTGAGCGAAGCGACCGTCGGCGAGTTTCTGCGAGAAACGGCGGCTCGCTTTCCCGATCGGCCAGCCGTGGTGTTTCGCGAGCAGGGCATCCGCTGGACGTGGAAGGCGTTCGCGGACGAGGTGGATGTGCTCGCGTCAGGGCTGCTCGCGCTCGGTATCGCGAAGGGCGATCGCGTCGGTATCTGGTCGCCGAATCGCGTCGAGTGGCTGCTGACGCAGTTCGCGACGGCGCGCATCGGCGCGATCCTCGTCAATATCAATCCGGCTTACCGGCTCGCCGAACTCGAATACGCGCTGAACAAGGTCGGCTGCAAGGCGATTATTGCCGCCGAGCGCTTCAAGGCGTCGATGTATCTCGAGATGCTGCAGGAACTGGCTCCCGAACTGGCAACGCAGGCACCCGGCGAACTCCACGCCGCGCGGCTGCCGGAGTTGCGCTACGTGATCCGCATGGGCGACACGGAAACGCCGGGCATGCTGAGCTTTTCCGAGCTGATCGAGCGGGGGCGCGCGACGCTCGACACGGCCAGGCTCGATGCGATCGGCGCCACGCTGTCGTGTCACGAACCGATCAACATCCAGTTCACGAGCGGCACGACCGGCAACCCGAAGGGCGCGACGCTGACGCATAGCAACGTGGTCAACAACGCACGCTATATCGCGATGGCGATGCGGTTGAGCGAACACGACGGCTTGTGCATTCCCGTGCCGCTCTATCACTGCTTCGGGATGGTGCTGGCGGTGCTCGCGTGCGTCTCGGTGGGCACGAACATGGTGTTTCCGGGCGAAGGCTTCGACCCGGCCGCGACGCTGTCCGCGGCCGCGGACGAAAAATGCACCGCGCTGCATGGCGTGCCGACGATGTTCATCGCCGAACTCGATCACCCGACGTTCGCATCCCACGACTTCTCGCGCCTGCGTACCGGCATCATGGCGGGTTCGCCATGCCCGATCGAAACGATGAAGAAGGTCGTCTCGAAGATGCACCTGGCCGAGATCACCATCGCCTACGGCATGACGGAAACGAGCCCGGTGTCGTTCCAGAGCTCGACGACCGATCCGCTCGACAAGCGCACTACGACGGTCGGCCGTATCCAGCCGCATCTGGAAGTGAAAATCATCGATCCGCTCGGCAATGTCGTGCCGGTCGGCGAGACCGGCGAGCTCTGCACGCGCGGCTACTCGGTGATGCTCGGTTATTGGGGCGATGAGGCGAAGACGCGCGAGAGCATTGTCGACGGCTGGATGCATACCGGCGATCTGGCGACGCTCGATAGCGAGGGCTACTGCAACATCGTCGGCCGCCTGAAGGACATGCTGATTCGCGGCGGAGAAAACATCTATCCGCGCGAGATTGAGGAGTTTCTGTTTCGCCACCCGAAGATTCAGAGCGTGCAGGTGTTTGGCGTGCCCGACGCGAAGTATGGCGAAGAGGTTTGCGCGTGGGTCGTGCTGCGCGCGGGCGAACATGCGACCGCCGAAGAGATCCAGCAGTTCTGCCAAGGGCAGATTGCGCACTACAAGGTGCCGCGATACATCCGTTTCGTCGACGAATTGCCGATGACCGTAACCGGCAAGGTACAAAAATTCATCATGCGTGAGCGGATGATCGGCGAATTGAAGCTGAGCGTAGACAAGACCGCGTGATGCCTCACGAGCACTCGTGATACAGGATTCGAATAGGGAAGGAAACGCGGGTTGCGTGAGAGGTTTCGTCTCGCGCAAACGTTTGGGAAGACGAAAAAAAAGCGGGCCTGGAGCCCGCTAAAAACCACACGCTACGGGGTTAGCGCGAGGAGACCAAAGATGGGACCGGCTATCACGGCGACCCTGTGCCGATTACGGCCCCAACAGGGATGCCCCTTCACAGGGCTTCGGCAAAGCCGACCGGCAAGTGCATCGTATCCGCTCACACCACGCACCCAGCCACATCCGTGTTGAAACCGTTGAGGGCATTGTGGGCGAATTAACTTATGAGCGCGGTAACAAAGTGTTTCAGGTTGTAACGCCCGCCAGATAAGGCGCTGCGGGATTTATTGCCAAAATAAATCGTTTCAAACGTAGTATTTACCGATGACTGCCGCGCAATTTCATACGCATGATTGATGCCATTCGCGACGCATATCGCCGCATAAACTATTCGGTCGATTGCGCATGAAGTAGTTGCATATGCATCTTTTGCACGGCGAGTTCCCCGTATTACAAGAGCTTGGTCCGCCCCGGAAAATTCATCTGGTGAAATGCACGGTACGTGCTGCGTCGCAAAACTTTTATTTCCGATTCCTCGCGTAGAAAACAGGGGCGGATTGAACATCTTGTGACGCTGCGGCCATGGCGTGGATACGCTCAGAAACGTCGTGGCTCGTTACACGATCGTCTCCTTGCGAAACGAAACCGTCTTATGAGACTGGCTGCCTGCCCGAGCAAGAGCAGTTCACGACAGGCGGCCCGAAACAGCACACACAAAAACACGGGTAAATGGCGGCCTTACTTCAGCCACTTATCCGAAATAGCCTGATATTCGCCCGTTGCGCGCGCGAGATGCAGCCACTGGTCGACATACTGTTGGAACGCCACGTCGCCGCGCGGCAGCAGCCACGCCTTCTCGCCGTACTGGAACGGTTTGTCGGGGTGCACCGAGCACAGACCCGGATTCAGCTTCTGCTGCAACAGCGTCTCCGAGGCATCGGTCACCATCACGTCGGCTTTTCCGGCGAGGATCTGCTTGAAGATCGTCACGTTGTCCGGATAAACGGTCACGTTCGCATGCGGAAAGTATTGCTTTGCGAACTTCTCGTTCGTGCCGCCCGGATTGACGATCACCCGCGTGGCCGGCTGGTCGATCTGCGCGACGGTCTGGTATTTGTTGACGTCGTCGCAGCGGACGATCGGCGTCTTGCCGTCGATCATGTACGCCTGCGTGAAAAACGCATGCTTTTGCCGCTCGAGCGTCGGCGAAACGCCACCGATACCGATATCGCATTTCGCGACGAAGTCGGTCATCAGGTTCGACCACGACGTCTTGACGAACTCTACCTTCACGCCGAGCGACCTGGCGAGCGACTCCGCCATGTCGATGTCGATGCCTTCGAACTGCCCATCCCCCTTGTAGAACGAGTACGGCTTGTAGTCGCCGGTCGTACAGGCGCGCAGCGTGCCGCGGCTCATGATGTCGTCGAGCCGGGAAGGCGCGGTGGCGGTCTGCGCGCTGGCCACGCCCACCTGCATCAAGACGCCGGCGAGCGCGCCGAGCATTGCGAGAGCTGCCTTGTTCATCGAGTCTCCTTGTCGTGTGTAATTGGCTGGTAAGGCTGACGGATAGTAGCCCGCCAACGCGAGCTTGAACATCGGCCGTTCAGCCAGGTCCAGCCGGGCCGACAATGACAGCCTGCCGCGAATCGCCCGCCACGCGCGCCTTTGCCACGGCCGCAACCCCAAAGAGCGGGCTTTATGAGCCGCGAGCGCAACAGTTATTGGTCCGATCACGCGTAATGCGGCGAGCCGGGTCCGGTAAAATGCCGCCTTGCCTTCAGCTTTCTGGTCGTACGCAACGTGGCCCATCAACTTCTGAACGACACTTTCCTGCGCGCGCTGCTGCGCCAGCCAACCGACTACACGCCGATCTGGCTGATGCGCCAGGCGGGCCGCTATCTGCCCGAATACAACGCCACGCGCGGCCGCGCGGGCAGTTTCCTCGGGCTCGCGAAGAACCCGGCCTATGCGACGGAAGTCACGCTGCAGCCGCTCGACCGCTATCCGCTCGACGCCGCCATCCTGTTTTCCGACATCCTGACCGTGCCCGACGCGATGGGGCTGGGTCTCGAGTTCGTCAACGGCGAGGGGCCGAAATTTGCCCGCCCGGTGCGCACCGAAGACGATGTCGCACGGCTTGCCGTGCCGGACATCGATGCGACGCTGCGCTACGTGACCGACGCCGTGCGCGAAATCCGCGTGGCGCTCAACGATGCGCAAGGCTGCCAGCGCGTGCCGCTGATCGGCTTCTCCGGCAGCCCGTGGACGCTCGCGTGCTACATGGTCGAAGGCGGCGGCTCGGCGGATTTCCGCACCGTCAAGTCGATGCTCTACGCGCGTCCCGATCTGCTGCACCGGATTCTCGACGTCAACGCGCGCTCGGTTGCGGCATACCTGAACGCGCAGATCGAAGCTGGCGCACAGGCCGTGATGATTTTCGACACGTGGGGCGGCACGCTCGCAGACAGCATTTATCAGCGGTTTTCGTTGCACTACATCGAACAGGTGGTGAGCCAGCTCAAGCGCGAGCATGACGGCGAGAAGATTCCCGTGATCGCGTTCACGAAGGGCGGTGGCCTGTGGCTCGAAGACATCGCCGCAAGCGGCGTCGACGCGGTCGGCCTCGACTGGACCGTCAACCTCGGCAAGGCGCGCGAGCGCGTCGGCGGCAAGGTTGCGCTTCAGGGCAATATCGACCCGTCCGTGCTGTTTGCGCCGCCTTCCGCGATTCGTAGGGAAGCGCGCGCGGTGCTCGACAGCTTCGGCAATCATCCGGGGCACGTTTTCAATCTCGGACACGGCATTTCGCAGTTCACGCCGCCGGAGCACGTCGCCGAGCTGGTCGACGAAGTGCATCGCCATAGCCGCGCGATTCGAAGCGGTGCGCATACGCCGGCGTAATGCCGTCATCGACGCTGATTTTGTTGCAGTGCAGCGAGGTGGGCTCTCGGCCTAAGGACGAATGTGCGGCGCAGAGGCCGTCAGATGGCGGTCTTGTGATTGTCAAGACTTGACTTATGCACATTCGTCACGCTGCGGCGCGGTAGAGGCTTTAATCGTGCCCCACCCCTTGCAATTTGCCGGCGCATTTGATCTAAGCCTTGTCTGGTAAGGGTTTGCGGGGAATCCGGCAAAATGTGCGCAACCCCACAGAAGGCCGTCGCGACGCCATTTCCGGCCCATCGGAGTGAAGTTCTTAACAAAGTTATCCACAGGGCAGCGAGTCGAGTGCAATTATTCAGCCGAATCCAAAACTTAGCGGCGAAATTGAAGTTTTACTTTAACTTCGAGGGCCTCGCTTCGCGTCCAATTGACTCTGCGGCGTGGCTTGCGTCCGTGTAATGTTTTCGGCTTCCCTGCACCGCGTGAGCGACATGTTCGTCCGCGTCGCGCTCGACCATCCGCTGCCGACTCTGTTCGACTATCGCTGCGACACGCCGGAAGCGGCCGTGCCGGGCACGCTCGTTAGCGTGCCGTTCGGCAAGCGCCATGTGGTGGGGCTTGTCTGCGAAGTGACCGCTCACAGCGACGTGCCGGCCGAGCGTCTCAAGGCTGTGGATAAAGTCTGCGCCGCCTGTCCGCCAGTCTCGGCGCAATGGCTGGGGCTCGCCGCGTTCGCCGCGGATTACTACCAGCGCGGTCTCGGCGAAGTCGCATTGCCCGCGCTGCCGCAGGCTTTGCGCGATGCGTCACGCTGGTCGCGGCTGTTCGCACCGGAAGAGCGCTATCGGCTGATGCCCGAGGGTCGCGCGGCCTTGCCCGATACCTTGCCGGCCCGCGCGACGGCGCTGCGAAAGCTCGCGCAGGCGCTTGCCGAAACCGACTTCCTGCTTGCCGCCGACGCCCGCGCGCTCCATCCCAAGGCGCTGGCCACGCTGGAGAGCTGGCTGGCGGCCGGTTGGGTCGCGCTCGACGTGATCGAAGCCGCGGCGGTGCCGGCGGCCGCCCCAGCGCCGGACGTGCCCGCGCCCCCGCTTCCCACGCTGACGGACGAGCAGGCCGCTGCCGTCGAAGCGATCCGCGATGCGGACGGCTTCGCGCCGTTCCTGCTGCACGGCGTGACCGGCAGCGGTAAGACCGAGGTGTATCTGCGCGCGCTTGCTGAAATGCTGGCCGCGAAGCCCGACGCTCAGGCGCTCGTGCTCGTGCCGGAAATCAACTTGACGCCGCAGTTCGAGGCGGCTTTCCGCGCGCGCTTCGCCGCGCTCGACGGCACGGCGATCGTCACGCTGCACAGCGGTCTCGCGGAGGGCGAGCGCGCCCGCAACTGGTTCGCCGCGCACACGGGCCGCGCGCGCATCGTGCTCGGCACGCGCCTCGCGGTGCTCGCATCGCTGCCGCGGCTCGCGATCATCGTCGTCGACGAGGAGCACGATCCGGCCTACAAGCAGCAGGAAGGTTTGCGCTATTCGGCGCGCGATCTGGCGATCTACCGCGCGAAGCAACTCGGCGTGCCGGTCGTGCTCGGCTCGGCGACGCCGTCGCTCGAAAGCTGGTGGCAGGCCGACCAGGGGCGCTACAAGCGGCTCACGCTGTCGCGCCGCGCGGTCGCCGATGCCGTGCTGCCGACCGTGCGGCTCATCGATCTCGAAGACGAGCGCCGGCGCGGGCGTGCCTCGGTCGAAGGCCTGTCGGGACCGCTGATCGCGGCGCTGAAGACGCGCCTCGAGCGCGGCGAGCAAAGCCTCGTGTTCCTGAACCGCCGCGGCTACGCGCCGCAGCTCGCGTGCGACGCGTGCGGCTGGGTCGCCGGTTGTCCGCGTTGCAGCGCCTATGTCGTGCTGCACAAGCCCGAGCGCGCGCTGCGTTGTCACCACTGCGGCTGGGAAGCGCGCATTCCGCGCTCGTGTCCGGAGTGCGGCAACGTCGATATCGCGCCGCTCGGGCGCGGCACGCAGCGCGTCGAGGAAACGCTCGCGAGCGCGGTGCCGGGCGCCCGCGTGCTGCGTATCGACGCCGACAGCACGCGCCGCAAAGGCAGCGCGCAGGCGCTGTTCTCGGACGTTCACGCGGGCGAGGTCGACATTCTGGTCGGCACGCAGATGATCGCGAAGGGGCACGATTTTCAGCGCGTCTCGCTGGTCGGCGTGCTGAATGCCGATACCGCGCTTTTTTCCCACGACTTCCGCGCGAGCGAGCGCCTGTTCGCGCAGCTGATGCAGGTGAGCGGGCGCGCGGGCCGCGCCGGCTTGCCGGGCGAAGTGCTCGTGCAGACGCGTTATCCGCGTCACGCGCTGTATCACGCGCTGGGCCGTCACGATTACGTCGGTTTTGCCAACTCGACGCTCGCCGAACGGCGCGATGCTCACCTGCCGCCGTTCGTCTACCAGGCGCTGCTGCGCGCCGAAGGGCGCACGCTCGAGGCCGCGCTCGCGTTCCTGCAGCAGGCCGCCGCCGAACTTGTCCACATCCCCGCCGCCGAGCGGGTGACCGTCTACGATGCGGTGCCGCTCACGATCGTCAAGGTCATGCACGTGCATCGCGCGCAACTGCTGATCGAGAGCGCTTCGCGCGCCGCGCTGCAGGCGACGCTGCGCGCGTGGCAACCGCTGCTACGCGGGCTCAAGGGTGTGCTGCGCTGGAATCTCGAAGTCGATCCGCTCGACATCTGACGCTCGCGGCTGGATCGCTGCGGCGTCGCACCGGCGAGTTGCCGTCATGTGGAGAGCCGGGAGGCGCTCGAACTGCGCATTCCGGGATTCGTCGTCGTCAGCTCGGGTTTGGGCGGGAGCGCTTCCGGTGGCGGGGCGTGTCGCCCGCCTGACCCGCTCGGGTCGCCGCGCAATGTCGGCACCTGGTTCGACGCGCCTGTCGTACAACTGATGCAATCGGCATGGCCGTGCGCCGCGTCGATCCAGACGCCCCGCAAGACGTCGTTTTCTTGCCACTTCGCGTGGGCCGTCGCGCCCGCATGCTCAATCGTTCAAGGCGGTCCGCGTCGTGTTGCTCGCCGATGCGCGCGAGGCCGCCTGTGTCTGATTCTCATCCTCTTCCTGCCTGTTCGGGCGCCCGGTCGCGCCTCGAATGAAGAGCACCGCACAGGTCGCACACAGCGCCCAGATGCCCAGTATCACCCACCACTTTTCCATCTCACTGCCCTCGAAGGCCCCGTTTGTCTTCTTTGCGTGCCCGCAAACCGCAGGTTTGGGGCCGCCCGTCACCGTATCTCTATATATCGGCGCGTGCAGTCGTTTGATAAGGCTAATTGCGAAAAGAATCACGCCAGGGAAAATACCGATCGCAACCACGCTGGCCCGAATTCGCCTCTTCGGCCGAAAACTCAAGCCGCATAAGGCTTCTCGAGGGGTGCAACCGCAATCGAAGGTTGGTTGCACCTTTTTATTGGGAGGCGTACGATTCGCCGAACATTTGGTCTTTTGCCGGGCTCGCACCTGGTACTGAAGAAGGAAACATGGCAAGCACCACCCTTGGCGTTAAGGTCGACGACCTCCTGCGTTCCCGGCTCAAAGATGCCGCGACCCGTCTCGAACGCACCCCGCACTGGTTGATCAAACAGGCAATTTTCGCCTATCTCGAAAAAATCGAGCACGGTCAGCTGCCCGCCGAACTGTCGGGCGCGACAGGCTCGGCCGATCTCGCCGACGGCTCCGCGGTCGAGAGCGAGGAAGACGGCGCATCGCATCCGTTCCTCGATTTCGCGCAGAACGTGCAACCGCAATCGGTGCTGCGCGCGGCGATCACGGCCGCGTATCGCCGCCCCGAGCCGGAGTGCGTGCCGTTCCTGCTTGGCCAGGCGCGTCTGCCGGCCAATCTCGCGGGCGACGTGCAGGCGCTGGCTGGCAAGCTGGTCGAAACGCTGCGCTCGAAGAGCAAGGGCGGCGGCGTCGAAGGGCTGATCCACGAATTCTCGCTGTCGAGCCAGGAAGGCGTGGCGCTGATGTGTCTCGCCGAAGCGCTGCTGCGCATCCCCGACCGCGCGACGCGCGATGCGCTGATCCGCGACAAGATCAGCAAGGGCGACTGGAAATCACACGTCGGCCAGGCGCCGTCGCTGTTCGTCAACGCGGCGACCTGGGGCCTCATGCTCACGGGCAAGCTCGTGACGACCAATAGCGAGACGAGCCTGTCGTCGGCGCTCACGCGTCTGATCGGCAAGGGCGGCGAGCCGCTGATCCGCAAGGGCGTCGACATGGCGATGCGCCTGATGGGCGAGCAGTTCGTGACCGGCGAGAACATCTCCGAAGCGCTCGCGAACAGCCGCAAATACGAAGCGCGCGGTTTCCGCTACTCGTACGACATGCTCGGCGAGGCGGCCACCACCGAGGCCGACGCGCAGCGCTACTACGCGTCGTACGAGCAGGCGATCCACGCGATCGGCAAGGCGGCCGGCGGGCGCGGTATCTATGAAGGCCCGGGCATTTCCATCAAGCTCTCGGCGCTGCATCCGCGCTACTCGCGCTCGCAGCAGGAGCGCACGATGGGCGAACTGCTGCCGCGCGTGCGCTCGCTCGCGATCCTCGCGCGCCGCTACGACATCGGCCTGAACATCGACGCCGAAGAGGCCGACCGCCTCGAACTGTCGCTCGACCTGCTCGAAGCGCTGTGTTTCGATCCCGAACTGGCCGGCTGGAACGGCATCGGCTTCGTGGTGCAGGCGTACCAGAAGCGCTGCCCGTTCGTGATCGACTACCTGGTCGATCTCGCGCGCCGCAGCCGTCACCGCATCATGGTGCGGCTCGTGAAGGGCGCGTACTGGGACACCGAAATCAAGCGCGCCCAGGTGGACGGCCTCGAAGGCTATCCGGTCTACACGCGCAAGGTCTACACCGACGTGTCGTACCTTGCGTGCGCGAAGAAGCTGCTGGGCGCGCCCGATGCGGTCTATCCGCAGTTCGCGACGCACAACGCGCACACGCTCTCGGCGATCTACTACCTCGCCGGCAACAACTACTACCCTGGCCAGTACGAGTTCCAGTGCCTGCACGGCATGGGCGAGCCGCTCTACGAAGAGGTCACAGGCCGCGACAAGCTGAACCGTCCCTGCCGCGTGTACGCGCCGGTCGGCACGCATGAGACGCTGCTCGCGTACCTCGTGCGCCGTCTGCTCGAAAACGGCGCGAACACGTCGTTCGTGAACCGTATCGCCGACGAAAGCGTTGCGATCAAGGACCTGATCGCCGATCCGGTCGAGGAAGCCTCGAAGATCGCGCCGCTCGGCGCACCGCACGCGAAGATTCCGCTGCCGCGCAACCTGTACGGCGCCGAGCGCTTCAATTCGATGGGCCTCGATCTGTCGAACGAGCACCGGCTCGCGTCGCTGTCGTCGGCGCTGCTCGCGAGCGCGCATCATCCGTGGCGCGCCGCGCCGATGCTCGAAGACAACGACGGCGCCGGCGGCACCGCGCGCGACGTGCGTAACCCAGCCGACCAGCGCGATCTCGTCGGCACGGTCGTCGAAGCGAGCGCCGAACACGTGAGCGCCGCGCTCGCGCATGCGGTCGCCGCCGCGCCGATCTGGCAGGCAACGCCGGTCGAAGCGCGCGCCGACTGCCTCGCGCGGGCCGCCGATCTGCTCGAAGCGCAGATGCACACGCTGATGGGCCTCGTGGTGCGCGAAGCGGGCAAGTCGCTGCCGAACGCGGTCGCGGAAATTCGCGAGGCGATCGACTTCCTGCGCTACTACTCGACGCAGATCCGCAGCGAGTTCTCGAACGATACGCATCGCCCGCTCGGTCCGGTGGTCTGCATCAGCCCGTGGAACTTCCCGCTCGCGATCTTCATGGGCCAGGTGGCTGCCGCGCTCGCGGCCGGCAACACGGTACTCGCGAAGCCGGCCGAACAGACGCCGCTGATCGCCGCGCAGGCGGTGCGCATCCTGCGCGAAGCCGGCGTGCCGGCGGGTGCGGTGCAACTGCTGCCGGGCGACGGCGAGACGGTCGGTGCCGCGCTGGTGGCCGATCCGCGCACGCGCGCCGTGATGTTCACGGGCTCGACCGAAGTCGCGCGCCTCATCAACAGGACGTTGTCGGGCCGCCTCGACCCGGACGGCAAGCCGATTCCGCTGATCGCCGAAACGGGCGGCCAGAACGCGATGATCGTCGATTCGTCGGCGCTCGCCGAGCAGGTGGTCGCGGACGTGCTGCAGTCGTCGTTCGACTCCGCCGGTCAACGGTGTTCGGCGCTGCGCGTTCTTTGTCTGCAGGAAGACGTCGCGGAGCGCACGCTCGAAATGCTGACGGGCGCGATGCGCGAGCTGGCGGTGGGCAATCCGGATCGCCTGTCGATCGACGTCGGCCCGGTGATCGACCTCGACGCGAAGCGCGGCATCGACGCGCACGTCGCGGCGATGCGCGACAAGGGCCGCAAGGTCGAGCAGTTGCCGTTGCCCGAGAGCACGGCGCAAGGCACGTTCGTGCCGCCGACGCTGATCGAGCTCGACAGCATCGACGAGCTGAAGCGCGAAGTGTTCGGCCCGGTGCTGCACGTCGTGCGCTATCGCCGCAGCCAGCTCGACAAGCTGCTCGAACAGATCCGCGCGACCGGCTACGGCCTGACGCTCGGCATCCATACGCGGATCGACGAGACGATCGCCCATGTGATCGGCCGCGCGCACGTCGGCAACATCTACGTGAACCGCAACGTGATCGGCGCGGTGGTGGGCGTCCAGCCGTTCGGCGGCGAAGGCCTGTCGGGCACGGGGCCGAAGGCGGGCGGCGCGCTGTATCTGCAGCGTCTGCTGGCGACGCGCCCGGCCGGTCTGCCGAAGTCGCTCGCGCAGGCGCTCGTCGCGGAAGTACCGCGAACGGCGGAAAACGGCGACAATCCTGCCGCGGCACTGACCGTGCTGCGCGACTGGTTGATCGCCGAGCGCGAACCGCAGCTTGCCGCGCGCTGCGACGGTTATCTGTCGCATGTGCCGGCGGGCGCGACCGCGGTGCTCTCCGGGCCGACCGGCGAGCGCAATACGTACACGCTGGGCCCGCGCGGCACGGTGCTGTGCATCGCGTCGACCGCGAGCGGCGCGCGCGTGCAGTTGGCGGCGGCGCTGGCTACGGGAAATCGAGCCTTGTTTGAAGGCGCGGCAGGTGAACAATTAGTGGCGCAGCTGCCTGCATCGCTGAAGGCGCATGCAAGCGTGAAGAAGAACGCCGATGCGTCGTTCGACGCGGTGCTGTTCGAGGGCGACAGCGACGAGCTGCTCGCACTCGTGAAGGAAGTTGCGAAACGCGCGGGGCCGATCGTTTCGGTGCAGGGCGTCGCAGCCCGTGCGCTCGCGAGCGGGGACGAAGACTACGCGCTCGAGCGTCTGCTCACCGAGCGCTCGGTCAGCGTGAACACCGCGGCAGCGGGCGGCAATGCGAATTTGATGACGATCGGTTGAGCGAACCTCGGCGATTTCTTCAATAGAACGAAGCGGCACGGCGACCCCGAAACCGCTTCATCCACACCTGGTATCAAGGAGATGCTATGCAACACACAATGAAACAGCTGGCAGGCGCAGCTCTGGTTGCCGCAATGTCGCTGGCGGGGACAGCCAACGCTCAATCGACGGAAGACGTGAAGATCGGTTTCGCCGGTCCGATGACGGGTGCGCAGGCGCACTACGGCAAAGACTTCCAGAACGGCATCACGCTCGCGGTCGAAGAGTTCAACGCGACCAAGCCGATGATCGGCGGCAAGCAGGTTCGCATCGTGCTCGACTCCGCCGACGACCAGGCCGACCCGCGCACCGGCACGACGGTTGCGCAGAAGCTCGTGGATGATGGCATCAAGGGCATGCTCGGCCACTTCAACTCGGGCACGACGATCCCGGCTTCGCGCATCTACGCGAACGCGGGCATTCCGCAGATCGCGATGGCGACCGCGCCGGAATACACGCAGCAGGGCTTCAAGACCACCTTCCGCATGATGACGTCGGACACGCAGCAAGGCTCGGTGGCCGGCGCGTTCGCGGTGAAGAACCTCGGCATGAAGAAGATTGCGATCGTCGACGATCGCACCGCTTACGGCCAGGGTCTGGCCGATCAGTTCGAGAAGGCGGCGAAGGCGGCGGGCGCGACGATCGTCGATCGTGAATATACGAACGACAAGGCCGTTGACTTCAAGTCGATCCTGACCAAGCTGAAGTCGACCAACCCGGACCTGATCTACTACGGCGGCGCGGACTCGCAAGCAGCACCGATGGTCAAGCAGATGAAGCAGCTCGGCGTGAAGGCGCCGCTGATGGGCGGCGAAATGGTCCACACGCCGACCTTCATCAAGCTCGCGGGCGACGCGGCGAACGGCACGGTGGCTTCGCTCGCCGGTCTGCCGCTCGACGAAATGCCGGGCGGCAAGGCCTACGTCGAGAAGTACAAGAAGCGCTTCAACGAAGACGTGCAGACGTACTCGCCGTACGCCTACGACGGCGCGATGGCGATGTTCGCCGCGATGAAGAGCGCGAACTCGACCGATCCGGCGAAGTACCTGCCGGTGCTCGCGAAGACCTCGATGCCGGCCGTGACGTCGGCCAACCTCGCATACGACGAACGCGGCGATCTGAAGAACGGCGGCATCACGCTGTACAAGGTCGTCGACGGCAAGTGGACGACGCTGCAAAGCGTAGGCGGCAAGTAAGTTTTTTGCCGGCTGCGGTTGATGGTGAAAAAACCCCGCTTCGGCGGGGTTTTTTATTGGCTATGCGGTCGAGGTGCTTTTAGAGTGTGCAGCCGTTCATTCCCCCCGCATCTTCCTCCCCTGCTCACGAATCATCTCCAGCGTCGCCGCAGGCGTGCTCGCCTCCTGCGGCATGCGAATCTCGATCACCGCCGGCAACTGCGATTCGATCGCGCGTTGCAATGCCGGCAGAAAATCTTCGGTACGCTCGACGGTCTCGCCATGCGCGCCGAACGAGCGCGCGAATGCCGCGAAGTCCGGGTTCGTGAGGCCGGTGCCATGCACGCGATGCGGATAGTGCCGCTCCTGATGCATGCGGATCGTGCCGAAGTGGCTGTTGTTGACGACGATGAACAGCACGCGCAGGTCGTACTGCATCGCCGTCGCGAGTTCCTGGGCCGCCATCATGAAGCAGCCGTCGCCGGCGAGCGCGACCACCGCGCGTTGCGGATACAGCGACTTCGCCGCGAGCGCCGCCGGCACGCCGTAGCCCATCGCGCCGCTCGTCGGCGCAAGCTGCGAGCGGAAGTGCCGATACGAGAAATGCCGATGCAGCCACGTCGCGTAATTGCCGGCGCCGTTCGTGAGGATCGCGTCGTCGGGCAGGTGCGCGCGTAATTGCTGGATCACTTCGCCCATCTGCACGTCGCCGGGAATCGGCCGCGGCTTGCGCCATTCCAGATACGCGCGATGCGCTTCCGCGGCGGCGCCCGCCCAGGCGGGCGTGCCGGACGACGACGGCTTCAGCTCCGCCAGCATCGCGGCCAGCTCGGGCATGCCGGACACGATCGGCAGATCGGCCGCATACACACGCCCGAGTTCTTCTGCGCCCTGATGCACGTGCACGAGCGTCTGCTTCGTCTTCGGAATGTCGAGCAGCGTGTAGCCGTTCGTGGTGGCTTCGCCGAGACGCGGACCGAGCGCGAGCAGCACGTCGGCGTCGCGGATGCGCTGCGCGAGCGCGGGATTGATGCCGAGGCCGACGTCGCCCGCATAGTTCGGATGCTCGTTATCGAAGGTGTCCTGGAAGCGGAACGCGAGGCCGATCGGCAACTGCCAGTTTTCGATGAAACGGCGCAGGTCCGCGCAGGCGGCCGGCGTCCAGCCGCTGCCGCCCGCGATCACCATCGGCCGTTGCGCGCCGTCGAGCAACTGGCGCAGCGTCTCCATCTGCGCGGCGGACGGCGACGCCGCCACGCGCTGATAAGCGGGCGCGCCGGGCACCGCGTCGCATGCCTCGCTCAACACGTCTTCGGGCAACGACAGCACGACCGGTCCCGGCCGGCCCGAGGTGGCCGTGTGAAACGCGTGGCTCAGGTATTCGGGAATGCGCTTCGGGTCGTCGATCTGCGCGACCCACTTCGCCATCTGGCCGAACATGCGCCGATAGTCGATCTCCTGGAACGCCTCGCGTTCGAGATGCTCGCGCGCGCACTGGCCGATCAGCAGGATCATCGGCGTCGAGTCCTGAAACGCGGTGTGCACGCCGATCGATGCATGCGTCGCGCCCGGCCCGCGCGTAACGAGCGCAACGCCGGGCCGGCCGGTCAGCTTGCCGACCGCTTCGGCCATGTTCGCGGCGGCCGCCTCGTGACGGCAGACGACCGTCTGGATGCGCGCGGTTTCGTCGTGCAGCGAATCGAGCATGGCGAGGAAGCTTTCGCCGGGCACGCAAAATACGCGTTCGACGCCATGCGTGAGCAACGCATCGACGACGAGACGCGCGCCGGTCGTGCGCGCGAGGGGGGAAACGGAAACGTTGGAAGCGGGAGCATTCGGCAGCGACATGGCGAGGAAGCCTCCTGGCAGCGCGTGAGCGCAATGGAATGAGGCCGCACCGACGCAATGTGCGAGCGCGGCTGATGGGCGGTTCGACAGCTTACGCCGGGCGCGCGTGCGCTGTCACGGCGCGGCGGGAACGCGGCAGGCACCGCCGCGTTCAACACTCGACGATATTTACCGCCAGGCCGCCGCGCGACGTTTCCTTGTACTTGGTCTTCATGTCCGCGCCGGTTTCGCGCATCGTCTTGATGACCGAATCGAGCGATACGTAGTGGCTGCCGTCGCCGCGCAACGCCATGCGCGCCGCATTGACGGCTTTCACCGACGCCATCGCATTGCGCTCGATGCACGGAATCTGCACCATGCCGCCGACCGGATCGCAGGTGAGCCCGAGGTTGTGTTCCATGCCGATTTCGGCCGCATTCTCGACCTGCTGCGGCGTGCCGCCCATCACCGCGGCGAGCGCGCCGGCCGCCATCGAGCAGGCCACGCCCACTTCGCCCTGGCAGCCCACTTCAGCGCCCGAGATCGACGCGTTGAGCTTGTAGAGAATGCCGATCGCGGCAGCCGTCATCAGGAAGTCGATCACGCCCTGCTCGTTCGCGTTCGGCATGAAGCGCGTGTAGTAATGCAGCACGGCCGGGATGATGCCGGCCGCGCCGTTGGTCGGCGCGGTGACGACGCGCCCGCCCGCGGCGTTTTCCTCGTTGACGGCGATCGCATAGAGGTTGATCCAGTCGACCATCGACAGCGGATCCTGCAACGCGCGTTCGGGATGGCCCGTCAACGCGCGATACAGCTGCGGCGCGCGCCGCTTCACCTGGAACGGACCGGGCAAGTGGCCGTCGGCATCGGGATTGTTGATGCCGCAGCCGCGTGCGACGCATGCCTGCATCACGTCCCAGATTTTCAGCAGGCCCGCGCGCGTTTCTTCTTCGGTGTGCCAGGCGCGCTCGTTTTCCCGCATCAGTTGCGCGATGCTCTTGCCGCTCGACGCGCACAGCGCGAGCAACTCGTTGGCGGTGCGGAACGAATACGGCAATTGATCGACGGCGCTCAGCACCTTCGTGTTCGGCGCGCCGGCCGTCACCACGAAGCCGCCGCCGACCGACAGATAAGTCGATTCGCGCAGCGTCGCGCCTTGCGCGTCGAATGCGTGCAGTTTCAGGCCGTTCGGATGCTCGGGCAGCGCCTGACGATAGAACGCGATGTGCTCCTTCAGCACGAACGGCACGTCATGCGTGCCGAGCAGCGCGAGCTTGCGCGACACGCGCACCGCTTCGAGCCGCTGCGTGATCGTTTCCGGATCGACGGTGTCGGGCGCATCGCCCATCAGGCCGAGCATGACGCCGCGATCGGTGCCGTGCCCTTTGCCGGTCGCGCCGAGCGAGCCGTACAGCTCGGCTTTCACCGACGCGGTGGCGTCGAGCAGCCCGTCGCGCTCGAGTCCCTGGACGAACATCAGCGCCGCGCGCATCGGCCCGACGGTGTGCGAGCTGGACGGACCAATGCCGATTTTGAAGAGATCGAAGACGCTGACTGCCATGTACTGCTCCTGCTGCGTAGATAAATAGTTTAGCGCGCCGGCAGCGGCAAACACACGGCGAGCCACGCGGGCGGCGTCGGTGCGAGCTGCAGCGCGATGGGCGTAAAGCGCCCGTCGAGACGCGCCGCCAGGTGAAACAGTTCCGTCGCGCTTTTCGGGTCCCATGGGCCCGCGTAGCCGGGCAAGCCGGCCTCGCGACGTTTCGTGTCGAACGGAATGTTCGAATGCACGAATTCCTCATGCGTCTGGGTGCCCATGGCGAACGGCACGAGCCAGTTCAGCGCGGCGAGCAGCGTCGCGCCGTTCGCGCCCTTCTCCTGCAGCCAGTTGCGGTTGTGGCGGCGCGCGGCGAGCGCGGCCGTCACGAGCGGTTGCAGATCGTAGGCCACGTAGCGCAGCGCGTCGCGCTCGCCGAAATCGATCGTCGAGCCGTCCGGCGCGACGTTGTCGCCGATATGCTCGACGAACAGCCGTTGCGCGGCGTTGATCATCTTGCGATTGTCGAGCGTGAACGCGGCCATCGCGATCAGCTTGATGCGGTGGCTCTGCCAATTGTTGCGGAACGTGCCCGTAAGCGGCCGCGGCTGCGCGTCGATCTGCGCGATGTAGCCGCTCGCGAGTTTCGTCAGGAAGGCCATTGCCGCGTTGCGGGTTTTGACGGGCAGCGCGCTCGCGGTCATGTCGTACGCGAGGATCAGCCCTTCGAAATGCGTCTCGTCGATCGGATTGAAGCTCGGCTGATAGGTCGTGACCCAGGCATAGAGCAGACGGTCGACGAGCTTGAGGAAGCGGTCGTCGCTGGTTGCGCGCCACGCCAGCGCGGCGTCGCGCAGCAGGTCGAGGTCCTGTTCCGCTTCGACGCTCTGATCGTAGATGCCCTCGTGCGGCAACGTGCCCTCGGTGTGCAGTTTCGCGAGCGCATGCGGCTGCTCGTTCAGATGCGCCTGCACATTGCTGACGAGTGCCTTGACGCCGGGATCGGCATGGGTGCGCTCGCTGGTTTGCAGCGCGGGCGCCGCGCAGAAATTCATCGCGGCCTGTGCCTCGCGCAGCGGCAGCAGTGCGGCCGCGCCGGCCAGCAGCATGACGTAGGCGGCCCGCCACGAACGGGCGGCGGCGGCCCGGCTTTGCATCGATCGCACCTTTCGCGCCATGCGGAACTCCTCGTTAGGCTGATTCGGTGTGTGATGTTAGCCGTTTGCGGCCCTCAACGACAGGACTGCGCGTGGGCCGCGCCGCGTCCGCTCATGGACGCCGATGCCGACGCCGAGCAGGCTTCACCGCGTCGCGCCGCCTGCTCGCGCGTGCTATGCGCACGGCAGGCGGTGGGCGCGCGACTTACTCGTAATCCGCGATCGGCACGCACGAGCAGAACAGGTTGCGGTCGCCGTACACGTTGTCCGCGCGGCCGACCGGCGGCCAGTACTTCTTCGCGATCAGCGTCTTCAGCGGATAGGCGGCGGTTTCGCGCGCATACGCATGCTTCCAGTCGTCGGCGATCACGACCGCCGCCGTGTGCGGCGCGTGTTTGAGCGGATTGTCCTCGCGGTCCGAACGGCCTTCCTCGACCGCGCGGATTTCCTCGCGGATCGCGATCATCGCCTCGATGAAGCGATCGAGCTCTTCCTTCGACTCCGACTCGGTCGGCTCGACCATCAGCGTGCCCGGCACCGGGAAGCTCATGGTCGGCGCGTGGAAGCCGTAGTCGGCGAGGCGCTTGGCGACGTCGTCGACGGTGATGCCGCTCGTGTCCTTGATGGGACGCAGATCGAGAATGCACTCGTGCGCGACGAGGCCGCCGGGGCCCGAGTACAGCACCGGATAGTGCGGCGCGAGTTTGTTGGCGACATAGTTCGCGTTGAGAATCGCGGTTTCGGTCGCGGCGGTCAGGTTTTTCGCGCCCATCATCGCGATGTACATCCACGAGATTGGCAGGATCGAGGCCGAGCCGTACGGCGCGCCCGACACCGCGCCGATGCCTTGCGGCGCGCGTTCGTAACCGGAGGCAGTCTGGTTCGGCAGGAACTGCGCGAGGTGCGCGCCGACCGCGACCGGGCCGACGCCCGGACCGCCGCCGCCGTGCGGAATGCAGAAGGTCTTGTGCAGGTTCAGGTGCGAGACGTCGCCGCCGAACTGACCCGGCGCGCACAGGCCGACCATCGCGTTCATGTTCGCGCCGTCCACGTACACCTGGCCGCCGTGCGCATGCACGATCTCGCAGATTTCGCGCACGTTCGCCTCGAACACGCCGTGCGTCGACGGATACGTAATCATGATCGCGGCGAGCTTATCGGCGTGCTGCGCGGCTTTCTTCTTCAGGTCTTCGATATCGACGTTGCCCTGCGCGTCGCATGCCACGACCACGACCTGCATGCCGGCCATCTGCGCCGACGCCGGGTTCGTGCCGTGCGCCGAGGCGGGAATCAGGCAGACGTTGCGATGCGCTTCGCCGCGCGACGCGTGATATGCGTGGATGATGAGCAGACCCGCGTACTCGCCTTGCGAGCCCGCGTTCGGTTGCAGCGACACGGCCGCATAACCGGTGGCTGCGACCAGCATCTGTTCGAGCTGATCGATCATCTCGCGGTAGCCGACGGTTTGCTCGGCCGGCGCGAACGGGTGAATCTGACCGAACTCGGGCCACGTGACCGGCAGCATTTCCGAGGTCGCATTGAGCTTCATCGTGCAGGAGCCGAGCGGGATCATCGAGCGGTCGAGCGCGAGGTCCTTGTCCGACAGGCTGCGCAGATAGCGCAGCATTTCCGTTTCCGAATGATGACGGTTGAACACGTGGTGCGTGAGGTACGCGCTCGTGCGTTCGAGCGCGGCCGGCACCGACGCGGTGTTCGCCGCGGTCAGCGCCGAGTCGAGCGCGTCGACTTGCGGCACGTCCTTCGCTCCTGCGGCCTGTGCGAACACCGCGAGCAGATCGGCGAGATCGCCGCGCGTGGTGGTTTCGTCGACGGACACACCGACTTGCGTGTCGCTGACGCGGCGCAGGTTGATGCGCTGCGCCTTCGCGGCGTCGTGCAGCGCTTGCGTGCGCGCGCCGCTGTTGAACGTGAGCGTGTCGAAGAAGGTCTCGTTCGCGAGCGTGTAGCCGAGTTGCTGCGCGCCTGCGGCGAGCAGCGCGGCGACGCGGTTCACGCGCAGCGCGATCGTCTTCAGGCCGCGCGGGCCGTGATAGACCGCATACATGCTCGCCATGATCGCGAGCAGCGCCTGCGCGGTACACACGTTCGAGGTCGCCTTCTCGCGGCGGATGTGCTGTTCGCGCGTTTGCAGCGCGAGACGCAGCGCGGGATTGCCTTGCGCGTCCACGGTCACGCCGACGAGGCGCCCCGGCATCTGCCGCTTGAATTCGTCGCGCACTGCGAGGTACGCGGCATGCGGGCCGCCGAAGCCGACCGGCACGCCGAAACGCTGCGTGTTGCCGACCGCCACGTCCGCGCCCCATTCGCCCGGCGGCGTGAGCAGCGTCAGCGCGAGCAGGTCGGCGGCGGCGACCACGTGGCCGCCCGCCGCGTGGATCGCTTCGGTCAGCGCGCGGTAGTCGCGCACGTCGCCGTTCACGCCCGGGTATTGCAGCAGCACGCCGAATGCGTTCGCATTCGCGGCTTCGGCGGCCGGGCCCACCTTTACTTCGATGCCGACCGGCGTCGCGCGCGTCTTCACGACTTCGATGGTTTGCGGCAGCACGTCGTCGGCGACGAAGAACACGTTCGACTTCGGCTTGCCGACGCGTTGCAGCAGCGTCATCGCTTCGGCGGCGGCGGTCGCTTCGTCGAGCAGCGAGGCGTTCGAGATCGCGAGGCCGGTCAGGTCGGTGACCATCTGCTGGAAGTTCAGCAGCGCTTCCAGACGGCCTTGGGAAATTTCAGGCTGATACGGCGTGTACGCGGTGTACCACGCCGGATTTTCGAGCACGTTGCGCAGGATCACCGTCGGCGTATGGGCGTTGTAATAGCCCTGGCCGATGTAGGAGCGGAACACCTGGTTCCTGTCCGCGAGCTCGCGCAGTGCGGCGAGCGCCTCGGCTTCGCTCTTGGGCTGCGCGAAGGGGCCGAGCGGCAGCGCTTCGGTGCGGCGGATCGTCTGCGGGATGACGGCGTCGATCAATGCCGCGCGCGACGCGAAGCCGAGTGCTTCGAGCATCGCTTGCTGGTCGGCCGCATCCGGGCCGATATGCCGTTCGGCGAAGGCGTCGTGCACTTCGAGTGCGGCAAGCGAGAGAGGAGTGCGGTTCATCAGACGATCCGGGTGTTCGAGCTTCATGGGTGTTCCTGGTGGCGCGGCGCACGCCGGGTTGCGTGCGCCGCGCCGGACGGTTAAAACGGACTGCGAGTCAGGCGCCGATCGACTTCGCGTAGGCGTCGGCGTCGATCAGGCGGTCGAGTGCCGCGCCGTCGGCCGGCTTGATCTTGAAGAGCCAGCTGTCGTACGGCGCGCTGTTGACCGAGTCGGGCGAGTCGGCGACGGCCGTGTTCGCTTCGATGATCTCGCCCGCGACCGGCAAGTAGATGTCGGAAGCGGCCTTCACCGATTCGATGACGGCGACGGTGTCGCCGGCGTTCAAGCTTTTGCCCAGTTCCTGGACTTCGAAGAAGACGATGTCGCCGAGCGCTTCCTGCGCGTGGTCGGTGATGCCGACCGTCAGCGTGCCGTCCGCTTCGGTACGGACCCATTCGTGCGATTCGGTGTATTTCAGATCGGCCGGGATGCTCATCGGATGCTCCTATGCGTGTGTTCGGTAGTGACTTGAATGGGGGGCGTGCGCCGGCTGCTTAAACCGCCAGCACCTTGCCGTTGCGCACGAATGGCAGTTTTACCACGCTTGCGGGGCAGGCTTTGTCGCGAATCTGGACCTGCACGGTGTCGCCCGGCTGCACGCCTTGCGGCACACGCGCGAAGGCGATCGATTCCTGCATGGTCGGGGAAAACGTGCCGCTCGTGATTTCGCCTTCGCCGTGCGGCGTGACGACTTTCTGATGCGCGCGCAGCACGCCCGCGGCCTTGCCGTTTTCCTTCAGCAGGATCAGGCCGACAAACGCGGCGCGCGAGCCGTCGGCTTCGAGCCGGCTCTTGCCGACGAAGTCGCGCGGCGCGGCGAGGTCGACGGTCCAGGCGAGGCCGGCGTCGAGCGGCGAGACGGTGTCGTCCATGTCCTGACCGTACAGGTTCATGCCGGCTTCGAGGCGCAGCGTGTCGCGCGCGCCGAGACCGGCCGGGCGTACGCCCTGGGCGGCGAGCGCATTCCACAGCGCTTCGACGTGCGCGGCCGGCACGATGATCTCGAAGCCGTCTTCGCCGGTGTAGCCGGTGCGCGCGACGGTCAGTTCGCCGAACGGCGTGCCGTCGACGCGCGCGGCGTTGAACGGCTTCAGCGCTTCGGTGGCGGCGCGCGCGGCCGGCACGGTTTGCCAGGTTTTTTCGCGCGCGTTCGGGCCTTGCACCGCGACGATCGCGAGGTCGCGGCGCGGCGTGATGGCGAGGCCGAAGCCGCCTTCGGCATTGAGCTGGCCGAACCAGGCGAGGTCTTTGTCGGCGGTGCCGGCGTTGACGACCACGCGGAAGTGGTCTTCGCCGAAGTAATAGACGATCAGATCGTCGATCACGCCGCCGTTCGGGTTCAGCATGCAGGAGTAGAGCGCACGGCCCGGCGTTTGCAGCTTCGCGACGTTGTTCGCGAGTGCGTATTCGAAGAACGCGCGCACGCGTTCGCCGGTGAAGTCGACCACGCACATGTGGGAGACGTCGAACATGCCGGCGTCGGTGCGCACCGCGCGATGTTCCTCGATCTGCGAGCCGTAGTTGACGGGCATGTCCCAGCCGCCGAAGTCGACCATGCGGGCGTTGAGCGCGCGGTGAGCGGCGTGGAGCGGGGTGTGTTTGAGTTCGGTCATGGGGCCTCGGGCGTCTCGCGAAACAAAAAAGGCCATGCGGCGCAACGCCTCGCGGCCGTGTGCCTGCGAGCGTGATCCTGCATGACCCCTCTGTCCTCGATACCTGAGAGATTGCGCTGCCGCGGCCGGCTCGATGAGCCCGATTCGTCACGGTGAAACGCGCGCCCCTTCGGTGGGCAGCCTGCCTGCTGTGCACGACGTGCGACGCGGATGGCTACTGCCGCTCTCCAGAGTGCGAAAAAACCGCCGGAAGGCGGGTTTTTTCGACGCGGTCGGTCCTTTTGCCTGAGAGTTTGCGGGTGTGCCCCTTCGGCGGCGCGGCCTGCGATTTTTCGCTTGCCGGCGCGCTCTCCCGACGCGTGCGGCGAATTTACGCGACGGGCCGGGGCTTGTCAAATCAAGGCTCGTGACCGTGATGGCGACTGCGGCGGCGGCTTCGCGGCGCAAAAAAAGCGCGGGACGTGATGCTCGCGCTTTCGATTGCCACTGCTTCCGCTGCTACGCGGCTACCGGTTCATGACCGGTAGCCGGCGGCAGGTAACGGGCAGGCGACCGGCGCTGGCCCGGTTTGCCCGGCTGGCTGCCGGCGGCGCCTTCTCGCGTTTATTCGCCGATCGCGTGCGCCGCGTTGTCCAGCTCCTGATTCAACACGCGCTGCTCGTCGGCGGACAAACCGCCGCCGTGTTGCGCGGCCATGTCGTGCGCTTCCTGGCGGATCGTGTCCAGACGATGATGCAGCGCGCCACCTTGCGGCGGCGGGTAGTAGCCCTGGTTCACATGGGCGTCGATCCGGTGCGAGAGATTGTCGATCCGGCCATCGACCTGACGCAGGCGTTGATCCGCGATCTGCTGCGGGCTAGGACCAGGGTGCGGCGCGGGCGGAGGCGGCACCACGCAGGCGGCGAGGGAACTGAGCAGGGCGCATGCGGCCAGGGCTCGGATGGTACGAGGCATGGATTCTCCGTAGGTCGTTGTCGTGATTTGGGTGCTACTCCGCTAGCAACGGATGATGGCGGGTGCTCGCTGACCCGCCGGCGGGCAAATTTGTAACGTTATGTTCCTTTCTGGACTGTCAGCGAAGCCCGATCCGACGGGCTTCGCGACCCGATCCGCCACGCCGTTTGGGGTACACAAAACGGCGCGTGCGCAGCCGGGCGCGTCAGCGCACGCGCTCGAACGGCAGGCGCACGCCCTGTTCGGAGCTGCGTTCCGCCAGTTCGACGAGCGTCATGACGTCGACCGCGTCCTGTGCGCTGACCGGGAACGCCACGCCGTTCTGGATCGCGTCGGCGAGCGCAATATAGAAGCCCACGTATTCGCCGTTGCGGGTCGGCCATTCGCGCTCGACTTCCTGGTCGCCTTCCAGCACGCGCAGCACGCCGGGCGTATTGCCGGCGCCGAAGCCTTCGTCGCCGGGACGCAGCCCCGCCTTCAGCTGATCTTCCTGCGTGTCGAGACAGTACTTCACGTAACTGCCGCGCGTTCCGTGGATGGCAAAGCGCGGGCCCGGCAGCGAGGTCAGCGCGCTCGCGTGCAGCACGACTTCGAACTCGCCGTAGCCGAGCTGGATATGCACGTAGTCGGGCGCGCTCGCGGCGTCGCGATGCGTGCGCACGGTTGCCGAGACCGTCTGCGGTGCGCCGAACAGCGCGAGTGCCTGGTCGATCAGATGCGGGCCGAGATCGAACAGCAGGCCGCCGCCGCGCGTGACGTCTTCGCGCCAGCGCTGACGCACGCCCGGGCGAAAGCGGTCGAAATGCGATTCGTACTGCGTGACGCGGCCCAGTTCCACGCGCGCGAGCAGATCGCGCACGGTCAGGAAGTCGCCGTCCCAACGGCGGTTGTGAAAGGGCGCGAACAGCTTGCCGCGCGCGAGCGCGATATTGGCGAGCGTGTGGGCGTCGGCGGCGGACAGCGTGACCGGCTTGTCGACCACCACGTGCTTGCCGGCTTCTAGCGTGCGGCGCGCGAGGTCGAAGTGCGTGTCGTTGGGCGTCGCGATCACCACGCAGTCGATTTCGTCGAGCGCGAGCAGCGCGTCGAGGTCCGCGACGATCTTCGCGTGCGGATAGTCGGCCCGCGCGCGCTCGGGCTGCCCGGTCGCGATGGCGGCGACGCTCGCGCGCCCGCAATGTTCGATCACCGGTGAGTGAAACGTCGCGCCGGCGAAGCCGTAGCCCATCAATCCAATCTTCAGCGATGCGGACATGCGTGTCTTCCTGCAAAAACGGCGCGCCGCTTTGCCACCGCGGCGACGGCGCGCAACGTCCTCATTGTGGCATTTGTCGGATGGACTGGGGAGCCGCGGCGAGATTGCCGCGGCGGCGCGCGGCGGTAGTTCGCGAAGGCATCGATCGCGGATAACTGTCGTGGATAACCGTCGAGGTCAGCCGTCGGGTCAACCGTGTTAACATCGCTGCTCTCGCGCGAAGCGCGCCGCGCAGGACGCCGGTTGCAGGCGGCGGCGTCGCGCCGCGCAGCATCTCCTGGGGCCTTCGGCCGGCGTCTCGCGCCGCGGCGATTCTCGACAGCCCTCAACCGTATTACCCATCCACAGACGATGTCCGCAGGCCTGAACCCCGCCCAAAGTGAAGCGGTCCGTTATCTCGACGGCCCCTGTCTCGTGCTCGCTGGCGCGGGCAGCGGCAAGACGCGCGTGATTACGCAGAAAATCGCGCACCTGATCGAAGCGAAGGGCTTCGAGCCGCGCCACATCGCGGCCGTCACGTTCACGAACAAGGCGGCGGCGGAAATGCGCGAGCGCGTCGGCAAGCTGCTCGAAGGCAAGACGTTGACCACGCCCGGCAAGGAAGGCCGCAAGGTGCCCGTGAACCAGCTGACGGTGTGTACCTTCCACTCGCTCGGTGTGCAGATTCTGCGGCAGGAAGCGGAGCACGTCGGCCTGAAGCCGCAGTTCTCGATCATGGATTCCGACGACTGCTTCGGTATGATCCAGGAGCAGGTCGGCTCGACGGACAAGGGCTTCATCCGCAAGATCCAGTCGATCATCTCGCTGTGGAAGAACGGCCTGATCATGCCCGAGCAGGCGATCGCGACGGCCTCGACCGAGGACGAGCATCAGGCGGCGATCGTCTATCGCAACTATGTGGCGACGCTGCACGCGTATCAGGCGGTCGATTTCGACGATCTGATCCGCCTGCCCGCCGAACTGTTCGCGAACAACGAGCCGGTGCGCGACCGCTGGCAGAACAAGCTGCGCTATCTGCTGATCGACGAGTATCAGGACACCAACGCGTGCCAGTACGAACTGGTGAAGCTGCTGGCCGGCAAGCGCGCGGCGTTCACGGCGGTCGGCGACGACGATCAGGCGATCTACGGCTGGCGCGGCGCGACCCTCGAAAACCTCGGCCAGCTCGGCAAGGATTTCCCGAACCTGCATCTGATCAAGCTCGAGCAGAACTACCGTTCGACGGTGCGCATCCTGACCGCCGCGAACAACGTGATCGCGAACAACCCGAAGCTGTTCGAGAAGAAGCTGTGGTCCGAGCACGGCATGGGCGACACGATCACCGTGACGGGCTGCAACGACGAGGAGCAC
The DNA here is from genome assembly GCF_011752995.1 of Burkholderia sp. Ax-1724. Taxonomy (GTDB): domain Bacteria; phylum Pseudomonadota; class Gammaproteobacteria; order Burkholderiales; family Burkholderiaceae; genus Paraburkholderia. Next base: position 4,244 of record NZ_VWWL01000029.1, on the reverse strand, counting down.
GAGGCCGAATCGGTGGTGTTTCGCCTGTCCGCGCACAAGTTCGAGCGGCGCACGAATTTCCGCGACTACGCGATCCTCTATCGCGGCAACTTCCAGGCGCGCATCTTCGAGCAGGTGCTGCGCCGCGAGCGGATTCCGTACGTGCTGTCGGGCGGCCAGTCGTTCTTCGACAAGGCCGAGATCAAGGACATCTGCGCGTACCTGCGCCTGATCGCCAACGCGAACGATGACCCTGCGTTCATCCGCGCGATCACGACGCCGCGCCGCGGCGTCGGCAATACGACGCTCGAAGCGCTTGGCGCGTTCGCGGGGCAGGCGAAGGTGTCGCTGTTCGAGGCGGTTTATATGGGCGGCATCGAGGCGCGCCTGTCGCCGCGCCAGATCGAGCCGATGCGCGCGTTCTGCGACTTCATGCAGCGCCTGACCGAGCGCGCGGAAAAGGACGCGGCGGGCACGCTGCTCGACGAACTGATGGAGGCGATCCATTACGAGGCGTATCTGTACGACGCGTTCGACGAACGCCAGGCGCAGGCGAAGTGGCAGAACGTGCTCGAATTCATGGAGTGGCTCAAGCGCAAGGGTACGAAGGAAGAACCCGGGCACGGCAGCGAGAGCCAGGCGACCGGCTACGACAGCGCCGACGGCTTTGGCGACACCGGCAAGAACCTGCTCGGCCTGATCCAGACGGTCGCGCTGATGTCGATGCTCGAAGGCCGCGAGGAAGATCCCGATGCGGTGCGCCTGTCGACCGTGCATGCGTCGAAGGGGCTCGAGTATCCGCATGTGTTTCTGGTCGGCGTCGAGGAAGGCATCATGCCGCATCGCGGCGGCCCCGACGACGAACCGATCGACGACGCGCGCATCGAGGAAGAACGCCGCCTGATGTACGTCGCGATCACGCGCGCGCAGCGCAGCCTGCATCTGAACTGGTGCAAGAAGCGCAAGCGGGCGAGAGAGACGATCGTCTGCGAGCCGTCGCGCTTTATCAACGAAATGCTGCTCGACGATGCGCCGCCGCCGACGCCCGAGGAAGCGCCGATGTCGCCGAAGGATCGGCTCGCGAGTTTGAAGGCGTTGTTGCAGAAGGCTTGAGCGGGTGTTGGCGGTGTGGTCCGCTGCCTGCTGCTTCGGCGATTGCGCGGCTTTTCAGGCGATGGCGCCGGATGCGTGTGAGTTACTCCGCGTGCCTTCGTTATTGGTGGTTTTCCGGGGCGGCTCGTGTCGGAACGCTCAGCACATAAAAAGTCCCTGCCGTGCGTTACCGCAAGGCAGGGATTTTTCGTTTCGCGGCTTGTGTATGCCGCCAGCGGCGCGCTTTGCCAGGCGCTTACTTCGCCGCGCTGACCATATAGTCCACGGCGGCTTTCACGTCCGCGTCCGACGCGTTCGAGCCGCCCTTCGGCGGCATCGCGCCCTTGCCGTGCAGCGCGTAGTTGTAGACGGTGTCCATCGGGTCCTTGAGACGCGGCGCCCACGCTTCCTTGTCGCCGAATTTCGGTGCGTTCAGTACGCCGGCTGCGTGACAGGCCTGGCAAACCGCCTGATACAGCGCCTTGCCGGCCTGCGAGGCGTCCGCGCTTTGCGCGCCGCCCGCTGCCGGGGCGGGCGTTTGCGGCACGTTGGCCATTGCCGCCATGGCCGCGGCGGCCTGGGCCGCACCCGCATCCGAAGCGCCTGCCGCCGCGCCCGGCGTGGCCGCCGCACCGGAAGCCGCTGCCGCGCCGGCCGCCGGTTGCGCCGGCTCGGGAAAGCTCGCGCCCGAGTTGTTCGCCATATAGACCACCGCGCGGGCGATTTCGAAGTCGCTGTAATCGTCGGGGCTCGTGCCGCCGCGCGGCGGCATCGCGCCTTTGCCGCTCAAGGCGGTATGCCAGAGCGTGTCGAAACCTTGCGAGATACGCGGCGCCCAGTCGGCGGTATTGGTGAATTTCGGCGCGCCGGCCGCACCCGACGCGTGACACGCGGAGCAGACGGCCTTATAGACTTCCTCGCCGCTCTTGTAGACGCGCGGCGCGTTGGCGTCGCGAATTTCGACCTGCGCCAGCGGATGGATGCGGGCGGCGACTTCGGCGTCGGAGAGGGAGTCGGTGCCGGCGCCCGTGCGCGTCGAGTTATCGACGTAGACCGCGAGCAGAACGATGATGGCGATCGGCACAGCAAACCCGGCGATGACCGCGGCGATGAGCTGTGCAGGGGTTTTGATCGGGGCTCCGTGTGGTGCTTCGCTCATGCTTGTCTCGTCTCCGTGGGTATGTGAGCGGTACAGCGCGACGGCAACTTCTTGTTCTTTATCAGCCACGGACGATTATAGACGCAAGATTTCGGCGGCGGCGAGCGGCCCGAACGGTGTTCAGCAGGCGTTTACCCGAAGCGGGGCGGCCACCCGGATGGCTTCGCGGTGCGCCTCGCCGGCCGTCCGGTGGACGGTTCGGATGAAACCGGGTATCCTTGCGGTCTCTCGCTTTGGCGTTGCGGCCGTTCTGGTTGCAGTGCTTTCGCGTAGTTTCCCCCGTGGTGAAGCGCCCGTAGCTCAATGGATAGAGTACTGCCCTCCGAAGGCAGGGGTTGCTGGTTCGATCCCAGCCGGGCGCGCCATCTAGTTTTCCGAAGAAATCCCCTGAAATCCTGAAAAGCCACGCTGGATAAGGCGTTGCAGGATATTTGCGTCCGGGGAAAGCCGGGGAAATCCGCCTAAAGCTGGTGTTTGCATATGCCCGTCGGTGTACCCCAAAATGGTTTTTCCTCGATTTCGATTGTGGGGTACACCATGGGCCAGCTCACCGAGTTGCAGATCAAGCATGCGGAGCCTCGCGAGAAGGAATATTTCCTGCCTGATGGCGATGGGCTGTACCTTCGGATTCGACAGACGCGGAAGGTCTGGATCTACCGCTACAAGCGCGACGGAAGTTTCGCTTGCAGCGGCTCGCCGAAAGGCCCGTGAGGAAATGAAGCGGCGAGAAGACGGGATCGACCCCCAAAAAGCTCGGCGCGAGAAGCGGGAGCAAGAGAAGGCAGCTCGGCTCAATACGTTTGAATTGGTGGCACGAGAATGGCACAAGGCGTCGGAAAAGGATCGCCAGTGGTCTGCCAATTACGCCGAGAAAATCATCCGTTATCTGGAGCTGCACGTGTTTCCCTGGGTGGGGCGACTTTCGGTGGAGGAGATCAAGCCGACCGAGGTTGTGCGTTGCCTGCACCGCATCAAAGAGCGCGGCAATCTTGAAACCGCGATGCGGGTGCGCGAGACGATTCAACATGTGTATCAGTACGCGGTCGATACCGGGGTTCTGGAACCAGCCAAGAATTTTGTGAATGGTCGTACAGGCGGGCTCCCGGCAGTCCGCAGCCGTCATTAGCCGCACGCCGGCGCATGTGGTGCCGCTTCCGTCACAGGCCATGGAGATCCTGAGAGACCTTCATCCGCTAACCGGGCCGAAGGGGCCGATTTTTCGCAGCGTCGCCAAGCGCTCGGAGGCGACGCGTTACATGAGCGAAAACACGGTCAATAGTGCGCTACGTACGCTGGGCTACGACACTAAAGAACAGATCACCGGCCATGGTTTCCGGGCGACGGCCCGTACGTTGATCCGGGAATATCTCGGATGGGACAGGGAGGTGATCGAGCGTATCTCGCTCACGCATCGAGCGAAGAGCTGGGTGATAGCTATGATCGCGCAACGTTTCTTGAGCAACGTCGTGAAATGGTTCAGAACTGGGCCGATTTTCTCGATGAACTAGCGGCGGGGAACGTTCCGAAGCCTGCTAGGACGCTGCGCTTGGTGAGCAGGACTGCGTGAGGCGCTGCCTCCTAGAGATTTTCGGTGTCTGGGCTGATCGGAAATCCAAACGTACCTCGTATCGGTGTGATGCTCGGTTTGTTCATTTTCTCGCTCTCTCGCAGTTGTGGCGCGACGTGCGATTGACCATTGCGTACCGGACTAGCCAGTCGTGATTTTTTTCTCGAAGACTGAGCATTTCCCGTCCGCGTGGGTCCACCTGATATCTGCGAATGCTTTTTTTCTTCGGCGACTACGCGCAGGGCGTACTTCAGCGTGCCGACACTCACACGGACTCCCGCTTTGGAGATCACGTCGGCGATTTCCTCGAAGGAATATCCTGTTGATTTGCACGGAATCCTGACCCACGATTTGCATTGAATTCTGACCCACCCGTTGGACCAGCTTTTCGTGTTATTCAGTGGGTATTTGGGTCTTCTTTCTCTCCTTCTTTGGCTGTGTCGTGCT
>NZ_VWWL01000028.1 GCF_011752995.1 Burkholderia sp. Ax-1724 | reverse complement strand
GCAGGCGATCCGCCATCACGATGCCGACTGGGAAGGGTATCGGGACCGTCAGCGCCGCATCATCGCGCGCTATCTGTCGACGAACGCCGAAGTCGTGGCGCGCTATGACGGGTTGCTGCTGCAGCTGGAATCCGCTCCAGCCCGGACATCATGATCGAAGACGCGAGGGGCGAGCCATGACGGTTCAACAGCCTGTTTCCGTACAGGCACAACGCCTGCTCGATCGCGGCGACCTGATCGGTGCGGCGAAACTGATCGACGGCCACGGCACGCTGGAGTCGACGGATGCTTCGCTGCTGGCGATCACGAGCCGCATCATGCGCATGCGTGGTCACCCGTCCAGGGCGGCCGCGCTCGCGGACCGGGCGCTCGCGCTCGACGCGAACAACGGCCTCGCGTTGCTGGAGCGCGCGAGGCAGGCCACAGCGGCGGGCGATCCGCTTGCCGCGAACGGCTGGTATGCGCGCGCCTATCGAAACATGCCGGATGGCGAGACGTGGGTGCTCGAATGGATCGAGTTGCAGATGGGGCAGCCGGACGGCCCGAACATGCTCGACGTGGCGACCCGCTTCTGCGCGGCACAGCCCGCCAATGCACTGGGCTGGTTCCAGCTTGGCCTGCTGTATCAGCGCGTGGGCCGGCACGATGCCGCTCTCGCGGCGTATGCGAAGGCCGACCGGCTCGACCCGGCTGTATCGATGCTGCAGAACAACACCGCGGCGGCCCATATCGAACTCGGCAATCTGCCGCGGGCGAAAGCGATTCTCGAACCGCTTCTGGTGCGCGAGCCGGCGAATGCGCTGGCCTGGAACAATCTGTCGGTCGTCCTGCTCGGCCTGCGCGATCTCGCCGGCGCGGAAGTCGCGTCCGAACGCGCCTGCACGCTGGCGCCCGATTACCCGGTGGCGCTTGTGACCCGCGTGCAGGTCCTGAAGGAACGGCAGCAATGGAATGCCGCGCTGGCTGTCGCGCAGCGCGCCGGGCAACTGGACCCGGCCAATCCGTTGGTCATCTGGGCGTTGGCCATGCTGCAACTGGCACAGGGCGATTACGCGAACGGCTGGGCGAACCACGAATCACGCTGGTTCGGCTCGCGCGAGTTGCGCGACGCGGTGCCGAACCTGCCGTCGCCGCGCTGGAATGGCGAATCGTTCAAGGGCCGCACATTGTTCGTGTGGGGCGAGCAGGGGAATGGCGATGCGATCCAGTTCGCGCGCTTCCTGCCACGGATCGCGGCACGCGTTCACGAGGAAGGAGGACGGCTCGTCTACTGCTGTTTCTCGCAACTGCTGCCGTTGTTCGCGCGCAGCTTCGTGGAGAGTGTCGACGAGATCGTGCCGCACGATACGGCGGTTCTTCCGGCGCACGATTTTCATTTGCCGCTCGGCAGCCTGCCGCTCGTGCTTGGCGTAACAGAGGATCGTCTCGCCGATGCCGCGCATTATCTGAAGCCCGCTTCCGATCCCGTCGCGCGCCGGAGCGCGGGGCCGCGCGCACAACGGCCTCTGCGCGTCGGGCTCGTCTGGAGCGGCAGCCGTACGCATCAGCGCAATCCGCTGCGTGCGATCGATCCGTTGCTTTATGCGCGTGCATTTCATGGCGTCGAAGGCGTCGAGTTCATGTGTCTGCAGGTCGATGCCGCCGACGATGTCGCGGCGATGCGGCATGCGGGGCTGTCCATCGAAGACCCCACCGTGGCATGGGGATCGTATGACGACACCGCCTCGGCGCTGTCGACGCTCGATCTCGTGGTGACGGTCTGTACGTCGGTGGCGCATCTCGCCGACGCGCTCGGCGTGCCGACATGGCTGTTGCTGGACGTCAATCCGCACTGGGTCTGGTCGACGGAGCGTACCGACAGCGCGTGGTATCCGGGCCTGAAGCTTTATCGGCAGAGCGCGTACCGGCAGTGGGAACCTGTCGTGGAACGGGTGGCCGTCGATCTGACGCGAGTCGCGGCCGGCCTGTCCGACGTGGCGCCCGTCGATGCGTGAGCCGGCAAGGATCACCACATAGGCCATCCCGTCACGATCGACAATTTGGAGAGTGCCAGATGCGATCGCATTGTGTTCTGAGTTTCTTGACCGGCCATGCGCCGACGGCGTTTGCCAATCACGCGCGCTATGCCGACACGCACGGCTATCGCCGCGTATGCGTCGATGCGTCGGACGGGCCGCGCAGCGCCCAGGTCCAGACCTTGCATTGCTACGAAGCGCTGCTGCATGCGCTCGACGGCTGTCCGGCAGACGGGATCGTTCTGTTGCTGGGCGAGGATGGGCTCGTCGTCGAGCCGCATGCGCTCGACCGGCTGATGGCGGGGCGGGACGCGCTGCTGGTCGGCGTCGAGAAAGGCCGGCCGCAGACCGACGTGCAGTTCTGGCGCAACACACCCGCGACGCGCGAGCGCATCTACCGGATCATGCAGCGTTGCAGGCTCGGCGGTGAGCCGTTCGTCGATGCCGCGACCGTGCTGGGAGATGAACCGGTACATCCGTGGCACGAGCGGATCGACGACCTGTATGCGGTGATGCACGCGGGCGCCAACATCGATCCGTACTGGCGGCGCGCGGCGACGTTTGCGCTCAGTCTGGGCGATCTGCATGATTCGCCATCCGAAGCGAGTGCCGCGCCGCGCATTCGCGAGATTCTGTGCGCTCACCTGGAAATGTCGGGGCTCCGGGGGCTTGCGCCTTTCTCGTTCGAGACGCCGGCTGTCGATGCCTCGGCCGATCGCAGCACCTATGCGCCTCACAACGCGCCTCAAAACGCGCCCGGCAATGTGTCCGCCAAGGACGTCGCGTTCGTCATGCTTTATACGCCGGGCATTGCCGGCTATGGCGGCATCGCGGAAAGCAATCTGCGGCAGTACTGCGAGCGGCATGGCTACACGTTTTACGTGTATCGCGACACGCCGGCTGAAATCGGCCTGTCGGGAACCGGGAACTGGTTCAAGCCGTGGCTTCTCGACGCTTATCTGCCGCACCACGAATGGGTCATCTGGGTCGATGCGGATGTGTTGATCCTCGATCACGAGCGGCCCATCGACGATCTGCTGCGCGGCCGCGATCGTCTGCTCGCGCGCGACATCGGGCAATGGCCGTTCAATTCGGGCGTGATGGGATTCCGCCGTACCGAGGGAAACGCGGCGATGCTGCGCGGGCTAAAGGCGCGCATTCGCGGCCTGGCCGATCGGTCGTCCGTGTATGCGCACAACGGCGACCAGTTCTACTTCATCGAAGCGATGAAACAGTCGGGCTTGCTCGACGAGGCGGACATTCTGAGTCCGCTCGTCATCAATACGCCGTGGTTCATGGTCGGTCCGGACAGTTTTATCGCGCACTACTACGGCATGTGGACGGAGATGCGCACGCTCGTCATGGCGTACGACGAAGCCCGGCGTCTCGTGCGTGATTCGCAACGACAGGAGAAATGACGCGGGTTCCAACACTCTTCCGGGACATCGGTATGTCTCTTCTCGGCCAATTGTTGGCTCACGCGGTTCCGCAGCAATTCTCACGCAGGCGCGTGCTCGTGCGCACCTGCTGCGCGTATGACGCCGGTGTTGGCGCTGGACATCGGAAATGGACTGGAAACAACCGGGAAGCAGCCGGGAAATAACCGGGAAATAACCGGGAAATAACCGGGAAATAACCGGGAAATAACCGGGAAATAACCGGGAAATAACCGGGAAATAACCGGGAAATAACCGGGAAATAACCGGGAAATAACCGGGAAGCAACAGGCAAGCATAGGGGAGCGTCCCGTTTCGCAGTTGGAAAACAGTAGAGAGGTGTCGTGGTAACCGATCCGTAGCGTGTGCTCATACTCCGATGCCGTACTGAAGCACGGAGCGACGTGGTATGAATCTGGAGAATACGATGAATAACACAAGGCCTGAACCCAACAGATTCCCATTCATCTGGGATCGCATCATCGCCGTCATCATCGTGGTCAGCGGACTCGCGATGGCTCTCGGCGGCGGCTGGCTTCTCGCGCTGCATGGCAGTCCGTACTATGTGTTCGCCGGCATTCTGCTCATCTGGTCCGGTGTGCTGCTGTGGTTTCGAAGCCTGAAAGGCGCAGGGATATTCGGCATCGTCTATCTGATTACGCTGCTCTGGACGCTCTACGAAACCGCACTGCGCTTATGGGGATGGGTGCCGCGCATGGGCTTCCTCACGGGCCTTGCGTTCTTCGTCGCGCTGATGCTGCCGCGGCTGGCCGACCGAGCGGGACAAAGCGGGCATTACCGTGGTTTGGCCAAGATCCTTGCAGGCATCTGCATTGTGTTTGCGGGCACCGCATTTGCGCTGTCGTTCATTCCGCAGCAGAGCTATCTGTCCGCGACGGCAATGCCGGATACGCCGCTCGTCGCCGGGGACGAGTTACATGCGCCGCAACCGGATGCCGACTGGACTCACTACGGCCGCGATACCGACGCCACCCGTTATTCTCCGCTCGACCAGATCAACCCCGGCAATGTGAAACAGCTTCAGGTTGCCTGGGTCTACCACACCGGCGATCTGCCGCCCAAGGGCAAGGTCAACAAGTGGGCGGCCGAAATGACGCCGATCAAGGTGGGCGACGGCCTTTATCTGTGCACCGCGACCAACAATCTGGCGAAGCTCGACCCGACCACCGGCAAGGCAATCTGGACTCACGACGTCGGGACGCAGTATAAGAGCGTGCCCTATACCGCCGCCTGCCGCGGCCTCGAACACTATGTATCGCAGACGATTTCCACGGGCCAGCCGTGTCACGAGAAAATCATCGAGGGGACGATCGACGGCCGTCTGATCGCCGTCGACGCATCCACGGGGGCCTCGTGCGAAGGCTTCGGCGAGCATGGCCAGGTCAGTCTGCTCGACGGACTCGGCAAGACCGTGCCGGGCTTCGTCGCGATGACGTCGCCGCCCGTTATCGTCAACGACACCATCGTGGCCAATCACGAGGTGCTGGACGGCCAGCGCCGCTGGGCGCCGTCGGGCGTGATTCGCGGCTTCGACGCCGATACGGGCGCCTTCAAATGGGCGTGGGACGTCAATCGTCCGGGCCAGCATGGCGAGCCTGGCGTCGGGCAGGAATTCAGCCGCGGCACGCCGAATTCGTGGGGGCCGATGGCGGGCGACGACAAGCTCGGTCTCGTCTATGTGCCGACCGGGAACTCGGCGGCCGACTACTACAGCGCCATGCGCACGCCCGCCGAGAATCGCGTCGCGTCGTCGATCGTGGCGCTCGATGCGGCAACGGGCGAGGAGCGCTGGGTATTTCAGACCGCTCACAAGGACGTGTGGGACTACGACATCGGTTCGCAGCCGACGCTGTTCGATTTTCCGGGGCCGGGTGGCCCGGTGCCGGCGATGGTCATCCCGACCAAGCGCGGCCAGCTGTTCGTGGTGGACCGTCGCAACGGCCAGCCGCTGCTGCCCGTCGAGGAGCGGCCGGCGCCGCAGGGCAACGTGCCGAACGATCCGCGTACGCCGACGCAGCCGTGGTCGACCGGGATGCCGCGCCTCGGGTTTGCCGATCTGCAGGAAAGGACGATGTGGGGCATGACGCCATTCGATCAGTTGTACTGCCGGATCAAATTCCGCCAGGCGCACTATGTCGGCGAGTTTACGCCGCCGATGGTCGGCCAGTCGTGGATCGAGTATCCGGGATACAACGGCGGCGTCGACTGGGGTAGCGTCGCCTACGACCGGACGAGGGGCGTCCTGATCGCCAACTGGAACAACACGCCGATGTACGACCGGCTGCTGTCCCGCAAGCAGTCCGACGCCATGGGGCTGTATTCGATCGACGATCCGCGCCATACCGACAAATCCGGCGCGGAAGGCCCTGGGGCGATGGCCGATACGCCGTACGGCGTGGACGTGCAGCCGTTCCTGATGCCGCTCACGCAGGTCCTGTGCAACGAACCGCCGTACGGCATGATGACCGCGATCGACATGCATACGCAGAAGGTCATCTGGCAGCATCCGTTCGGCACCGCACGGGCGAACGGTCCGTTTGGATTGCCAACCTATATGCCGATCGAAGTCGGCACGCCGAACAACGGCGGGCCGATCGTCACGGGCGGCAACCTGATATTCGCCGGCGCCGCAACGGATAACCTGATCCATGCGTTCGACCTGAAATCGGGCAAGATGCTGTGGAGCGATCTGCTGCCGGGCGGCGGACAGGCGACGCCGATGACCTATTCGGTCAACGGCAAGCAGTATCTGGTCATCATGGCGGGGGGGCATCACTTCATGCGCACGCCGGCCAGCGATGCACTCGTGGCGTATGCTCTGCCGGACAGTGCGATATCGGGCGGGGCGTCGCAGTAGTCGAGTAGTCGAACCGGCGCGGCTGGCGGTGCGGCACGCGCGGTTCGAATCACGCTTGCGAAGCACTGAAGGCGGCCGGCTTCGCATCGATCGCGCAGGATCAGACCGGCCGCCAGTGACCCGGCACCCACTGCCAGTGATTGCCTTCCCAGCGGTAGTGACCCTTGACCCAGACATAGCCCGGTGCGGGCGCAGCCGGTACGATTTCGGCCACCGGCGCGGGTTGAGGCGGACGCACGGGCTCCACGACACAGCCGGAAAGAAGAACGCCCGCAGCCAGTGCGCTGGCCATGATCAGAGACGCTTTGGTTTTCATATCGTCGATTCCTCTTTTGTTCGGATACGGACACGTACGGACACGGCTTGTGGCCGCGTCTTCGTTGAACGCCCGAGACGTATGAATCCGTCGCGCGAGTCTGTAAGAGGATGTAAGTCGACGCTCTGGCGCGCCGGCAAGATACCTTGCGCGGCGGTCCGACTTTTATTTCCGGCCGGGATGGCGTGCTAACCACACGCTCGCGGATGCCATCACTGCGCGCCGATCGTCCCCGTCGCCAGGGCGAGCGCGGCCGCGGCCGACAGCGCGCCGCAATAGCTGTCCACTTCGGCATTGCGCGCCGCCAGCAACTGGCTCTGCGCGATCGTCGCCTCGGTGATCGAGCCGACGCCATGCCGGTACGCGCTGAACGCCGCGTCGTAGCTGGTCTGGGCGGCAGCGACGAGCGCCTTCGCGGCATCGTGCGAGGCGAGGCTCGTCTGCACCGCGTTCTGTGCGGCGACAACCTGGCGGACGGCTTCCTCTTTCGTGCGCGTGAGGCGCGCGGATGCGCTCTGCGCATCGTTGCGCGCCTGCATCAGCACGGCCGAGCGCAGGCCGCCGTCATATAGCGGAATCGAGATGCCGAGAAACACGCCGCCGCCGTAGCGGCTGCCGTTCAGGTTGACGGTCGGCGCCTGATCGCCGACCGCGGGCAGCGCGGAGAGGGCCGTGTGCCCGCTCGCATACGAGGTCGATGCGGACAGGAACACCTTCGGCATGAACGCCGCTTCGGCGGCCTTGATCTTCGCGCGATCGGCCTTTTCGAGTGCATAGGCGTTTTGCAGATCGGGGCGGCGCGCGATCGCGTCCGCGACGATCGTGTCGATCGACGAGCCGAGCGCAGGCGGCAGCGGCCGTTGCGGCAACGCGGCGATCGCCGGCTTCGACAACGGCGAGATGCCGAGCGCGGAGACGAGGTCGAGGTAGCCGTCGCTGGCCGCGCCGCGCGCCTGTACGAGCGCGAGGTTGGCCTGCTCGCGGTTCTGCGTCGCCTGCGCGACTTCGACGACCGTGCCGACGCCCTGTTTGAAGCGCGCACGCGCCGCCGCAAGAATCGTGTCCGCGTTCGCGAGCCCCTGCTGCGCGCTCTCGGCGTGCGCTCGCGCGGCGGCGTAGCGGTAGTACGCGACGGTCACGTCGTGGATCACCTGCTGATGCACGGCCGTGAACGCAACGTTCGACGCGATCGATACCTGCTCGGCCGCCTCGACGCGCGCCGCGCGTCCGCCGAAGTCGAACAGCAGCCATTGCAGCGACAGCGCCGAGATCGTGCCGTGCACGGTAGTGTCGCTCGACGCGTCTCCGAGCGGCGTCGACGTCGAGCCGTGGCCGGTTTGGTAGGCGCCCATCGCCGTCGCCGACAGTTGCGGCAGATACGCGGCCTTGGCGATGCCGACCGCGAGCGCCGCGTTGCGCGCATCGTTCCACGCGATGCGCGTCAGCGGGTTCGTCGATTCGGCGAGGTCGATCAGCTCGGGCAGCGTATACGCATGCGCGGTATCGAGCCCGGCGGGCGGCGGCACCGACGCGAGCGTGGGCGTGGCCGGCAGCGTGTAGTCGTGCGGCGCGCCTGCGGCAGCGGCGCGCGCCGGGCCCGGTACGATCTCGCCCGTCGCCGAGGTTGGCGGCTGCCACGGACGGTCGGGCGCCTCGGGCGCGAGATCGAGCGAGGCCGTCGCGCAGCCGGCGAGCGCCACGGCGCTCGCGAAGGCGGCGGCGACGAGCGGCGCGGCCGGCGTTTCAGGTCGGCGCATGAGCGGCGGACTCCTTCGAGGTGGCTTGACGGTCGGCATCGGCGAGAGCGGCGAGCCGTGTATCGATCAGGTGCAGCAGCGCGTCGCGCGCGGGGTCGGCGCGCTCGTCGGCCGACGGCGCGGCCGGCATGCTGGCGGTGCGACGCGCTTCGTGCGAGTCCGACGCGGAGGCTGCGTCGCGCAGTTCGGCCACGCGGGCGAGCCGCGTGCCGATCGCCGGGTCGCCCGGCGCGCGTTCGGCGAGCAGGAACAACGGGCCTTCGAGCGCATCGAGCGCGGCCAGCGCGCGCCGCCGCGCGGCGAGCCACGTCGCGGCCGGCCGTACCCACGACGGTTCGTAGTGGATCAGGCCGAGCTGCTGCGCGATCGCGCCGCGGCGCGCCAACGCATCGGCGGCTTGCACGCGTCGCTCGGCCGGTTGCGCGATTCGCGCGAGACCTCGCCACTGGTCGAGCAGAGCCGCAAGCGCGACGTCGATCTGCTTGCCGATGCTGACGGGCCAGATGCGCGTGAACACGAGATAGACGACGAGATTGCCGAGCAGGATGCCGATCGTGCGGTCGCGCGCGAGCGTCAGGTCGAAACCGGGACCGGCGCCCTGGATCACGCACAGGAAGAACGCGAATGCCACCTGGAAGCCTGCGTAGGCGATGCGCGGCGAGCCGAACGCGACCCATGCGGACAGCGCCGCGCCGACGAACACCAGCGCCATCAGATGGCCGATCGACGAGAGCGACGGCACGACGAACACGATCATCGCCGTGCCGATCAGCGCGCCGACGATACAGCCGGCGATCCGCAGCGTGAGCTTTTCGACCGTTTCGGCGGTCGAGCCGAGCGACACCATGTAGCAGGTGATGACGCAGGTATGAATGCCCTGCCAGTCGAGTTGCGAGTACAGCAGGTAGCAGAACATCGCCGCGGCAGTCGTTTTCAGCGCGTAGCGGATATGGTCGGGATTGCTACGGGCGTCGGGCAGGAAGAAGCCGCCGCGTGGCGCGGCGGGTTTGGGTTCGGGGCCGGGCGAGGGCGTGGCTGCGGTGGTTGTGGTGGCGGCAGGAGTGGCCGTTGCCGCATCGCCCGATGCGCCGCTCGTTGCGCATGGCTGCGCGAAATGCACGATTGCCGCGTACAGGTCCGTCGCGGCGATGCGCGCAAGCGGCGGCAGCGTTTCGATGGGCGGTAGCGCGAGCGTCACGTCGACCGGATAGCCGCCCTGTTCGAGAATGCCGGCCATCTCGTCGAGCGTGGCCGCGAGCGGCGCCGCGAATGCGTCGGGCAGCCGCGCATCCGGTTCGCGGTCGGCGAGCGCAAGCGCGACGAGCAGCGCCGTGCTCGACGCGACGGCCTGCCGCAGCGCGGCGACATCGGCGGCGGACGAGGTGCCTTCGAGCTTCGACAGCTTGAGCCATGTGAGCAGTTGCCCGTCGCCTTCGCGCAGGCATGCGTCGAGCCCGGCGCGCGCCTCGCCGTTTGCGTGATCGCCGTTGCGCAGCCGCTGTGCCGCGAGCCGCAGCCGCCGCGCGAGTTGCGCGAGTGCGAGCCGGCGTGGCGACGGCGCGATCAGCAGGCTGACGACGAGCGTGATGCCGACCGGGATCGCCACCATCAGCCAGGCATACAGCAGGCCGCGCGTCGCGGCTTCGCCGAGCGGCGCGAGGCCGAGTTCGTCGAGCCCGAAGCCCGTGATCATCGCGACGGTTGCGCCGACCGGCCGCAGCTTGCTCGCCGACGTCAGGTAGAGCAGGCCGACCGACAGCACTGCCATGCAGGCGACGCGCAGCACCGGATAGTCGATGCTGAAGATCGCCACGCCGAGCACGAGCGCGATCACGAACGTGACCAGCACCAGCATCGCGGCCGCGAGCAGGGCGCTCGTCACGCGGTCGGTCCGGTTCAGGAAGAACACGATGTACACGGAGTTCGCGGCGTTCGGCGTGCTGTAGCCGCTCGTCACGAGCAGGGTCAGCGCGCAGATCAGCGCGACGCGCACGGCGATTGCCGCGCGCCCCGGAAACGGCGCGAGCAGCCGCAGGATTTCGCGCGGACCCGGCGCGCGGACGTCAGCGGCAGGCCGAGCCATGCCGGACCTCGACGATGGCGCTGGCGCCGACGCGCACGAGCTTGCCGTCGGGTTCGTCGAGCTTCACGCGCACCGGGAAGCGCTGCGCGACGTGGACCCAGTTCACCGAGCGCTGCACGATCGGCAGCGTGCGCGGCAGATTGATGCGATCGCTGTCCGCGACGCCCGCGCCGATGCCGACGACCTTGCCGGTCAGCGGGCGCTTGCGGTCGATCATCGAATAGACGGTGGCGCAGTCGCCGACCTCGATCTGCCCGAGCGCGGTCTCGCGGAAATTGCCGACCGCGAACCATTCGCTCGTGTCGATCAGCGTGAAGATCGCCTGGCTCGGTGCGACGGTTTCGCCGGCCAGCACCGTCAGGCCTGTCACGAGCCCGTCATGCGGCGCGCGCACGACGGTATCGTCGAGCGCGTGCCGCGCGCGGGCGAGCGCGGCTTCGCGCGCATGCAGCGTGGCGATCGCGTCGGCGTCGGTGCCGATCGTCTGCGCGGAGGCGCGCTGCTGCTCCTGTGCCTGCGCGAGCGACACGGCCGCGTCGTGTTGTCGGGTCTTCACCTGGTCGAACTGCTGCGCGCTGACGTAGCCCTGTGCGGCGAGCGGGGCGAGCCGCTGCACGTCGCGTGCCGCGAGATCGTAATTCTGCTCCGCGCGCTTGACCTGTTCGACGGCGACCGCCGCGTTCGAGTGCTCGCCGATCAGCGCGCGGCGCCGCGTGTCGAGCGAGGCGCGCGCGAGTTCGAGGTCGGCTTGCGCCTGTGCGACCGTCAACTGGTACGGCACCGGATCGATTTCATACAGCAGGTCGCCCCTGGCGACGCGCTGGTTCTCGTGTACCGCGAGCTGCACGATGCGTCCGCCGACAGGCGAGGCGACGTGCACCACGTCCGCGTCGATCGAGGCGTCGTCGGTGGAGGGGTAGGCCGTCGCGCGGTAGTACGCATAGGCGAGCGCGGCGATGCCGAGCGCGACGATCGCCAGCGCGATCACGCGGCCTTTCAGGGCGTGGCGGGGGAGTCCGGCGGTCTTCATGCGAACGGCCCCGTGCCGGCGAGCCAGGCGATGACGGCCACCACGAGCCCGATGGCCGTGCAGACGGCGAGCTGGTACGGCACGATGGCGGCCCAGCCCGTCGCGACGAATACGCGATGCGCGACGATCGCGCCGACGACGCCGGCGATCGCGCTCACGAGCCAGAGCGGGAAATAGGCGCCGAATAGCGCATAGGACGGTGCGCCATGCGATGCGCAGCCGGCGAGCGGCAGCACCGGCGCGACGACGGCCATGAGGGTGGGGGCGGCGCTGACTCGCAGGGGGGCGCGCGGCTTGGTTCTTCTCATGATGTGACGGGCTCGACGAGTGGGAGTGAGTGCCGGGCGCGGCGCCGTGCGGCCCGCCGCCATGATGTCAGCGCCGATGGAAAAGAGCTTCTCTCTTCCTCCAGGCTAACGGTTCGGATTCCAGTATACGGCCTCTGCCTTGCGGAGAAAATGCGCGAGATACGACCGTGCAAACGGGACGAAGCCCATTGCACGATACGTATCCGGTTGCATGATCTTTACGCCGGCACTCTTCTGATAACCAAGGCGAACGAGCCGGCGGAATGGACCATTCGATTCATAAAAAAATATTGCTGCCGGCGCGTTTTTTTCGATTTTCAGAACCGGTCGCCGCGAGAGGCCGGGCGAGCATGACGCTCATGACAGATCGCCGCCCGAGAGCGGGGCTTCGCGTATGACCTGCCGGTGCGGCGCAGTCTGGACGAACAGTGCGGGCATGCCTACTATGTCGCCTACATTCCATGCGGTAGCGCTGCACGACCTACCTTGATCGATGTCGCGGGACGCGGATGCGCAGGTAAAACGGACATGCAAAACGGACATGCAAAACGCGCGGGCAGGATGCGCAAGCAAAGCGGGTTTCGGGGCGGCCGGCAGTCAGTGCGGCCCGAGTCCGTATCCGCGACGAAGCAGGGATGACCGGAAAGAAACCGGCGAGTGGCATCAGTCCAGCCGCGAGAACTCAGCGTCTCTTATTTTTTTAAACCTGGAGAATGACATGAACATTTTCAAGTCGAGCGGCGCCACGCCGAAAAACGAAAACCCCGCAAAGCCGGGATTGATGCGCGGCATTATTATCGGCGTGGGTGTTCTGGTCGTTCTTGTCGCCGCCTCCTCATTTTCCGCCACGGTGCCCGCCGGCTATGTCGGCGTGAAGACCACGTTCGGTTCTCCGTCGAGCAGCATGTACTCGCCCGGCATTCACTTCCGTATTCCGATCGCGCAGAGCATGAATAACGTCTATGTCGGCGTCAACAAGGCGACATCGGATGTCGCGGGTTCGTCGAAAGACCTGCAGCAGGTCGACATGAAGGTTTCGATCAACTTCAACATCTTGCCGGCATCGGCTACTTCGATCTTCGTGACCTATAGCAGCGATCCGTGGACCACGGTGATGGACCCGGCCGTGCACGACATCGCGAAAGCCGTCACGGCACGCTACGATGCGACCGATCTGATCCAGAAGCGAGACCAGGTCAGCCAGGAGATGCGCGAGGCCTTGCTGAACCGTTTTCAGAACATCGGCGTGAATGTCAGTGCAGTGAACATCGTCGATTTCCAGTTCAGCAAGCAGTTCAACGACGCGATCGAAGCCAAGATCACGGCGCAGCAGAACGCGCAGCGCGTCGAGAACGAAATCGCCCAGACCCGATGGGAAGCCCAGAAGCGCGTGGTGGAAAGCGAAGCGGCGCTACAGGTCGCGGAGAACACGGCGAAGGCCAACGACATTCTCGGCAAGTCGCTCGTGGACAACCCGTCGCTGCTCGAAAAAATGCGTATCGAAAAGTGGGACGGCCACTATCCGTCGACCATGCTCGGCAACTCGATTCCGATGATCAAGATCGGGCAATCGAACTGAGCGTCAGCGGTTTTATCCATACGCCAGTTTCTGGCGTATGGCGCAGCTCATTCTTCAACGCATGCTTTCGCCTCCTGTCAGCGGCCGGCTGCAATGCGCGAACGGAAATGCTCGGTTCCTTCGACGATCTTGTCGAGCACCGCGTCGAGCCCCCAGAAGCGCTCGCGCACGTCGTAGTCGATCACGCGGCAGCGAATCGACTGGAACGTACCGATGCGCTGGTGGTACATCTTGGAGAGCGCGGGATGGCCGAGTGCCTCGGATACCGCCGCGAGCGCGAGAAAGACCGAGAGCTCGCGGGCGAGCGCGGGGTTCTCGTCGGCGCGGTTGCGCAGCCAGTTGTAGAGGTCCGGGTGAAAGTTCGCGAACACACCGTTGAATCCCGCCGATCCGGCTTTCATCGCATCCCAGGCAATCGCGGCATTCGCATTCAGGATCTTCATCGGCGATCCCTTTGCCAGGGCGACGCGGCGCTTCACCGTGTCGAGATCGCAGCTCACGTCCTTTAGCATCACGAAGCGGCCGGTGTCGATGCACAGCCTGAGTTCGTCGTCGGAGAGCAGGCGCCGGTAGGGCGCCGGACATTCGTATAGTCCGAGCGGAATGTCGGAAGGCAGGCGGCTCATCAGCCGGCGCAGATTGGCCGAGAACGCTTCCGTGCCTTCGCGGCGCGGATCGAGGTGATTCGTCACCAGCACGATGCCGTCGGCGCCGGTGGCCGCGGCGGCATTGAGTTCCTCGGCCTGCGCGTCGGGATCGTCGCTGATGTGGCCCGAGACCACCACCGGTACGCGGCCCGCCACCCGCTCGACGACGAAGCGGCCGAGCGCGGCGCGCTCCGCGAGACTCAGGAACTGCATCTCGCTCGATTGCGCCACGGCGAAGAGCGCGTCTGAGCCGTGGGCGAGATACCACTCGATCAACCGTTCGAGCCCGGGGTAGTCGATAGCGCCGGTGTCGTCGAAGGGCGTCAGCATGACGGGCACGATACCTTCGATCGATTGCGACGGGCGTGCCGAAGAAGTAGAGAGGGACATGTCGGGGTTGTCCTCGCGAGTAGGGTTGAACGAATTGCCGGAGCGGGTTGAACGGGCCGCTCGTCAGGCGGGCGCGCGTGCCGCGCCGCCCGAAGCCGTTTCACTTTCGATCGGTTTGCGCACGAGGAACAGGTAGCTCATCGCGCCGACGAAGGCGATCGCGGCGCCGGTCAGCAGCGCCGGCACGAACGACCACGCTTGGGCGATATAGCCCGTGAAAATAGGCGCCAGCGCACTGCCGAGAAACGCGCCGAAGTTCTGGATCGCGCCGAGCGAGCCGACCCGGTTCGCGGGCGCGGCGGCGGTCGCGAGCGACCATGAACAGGCGGACGCCGCGTTGGCGAAAAAGATCACGACCGAGATGCAGACAATGGCGAGCGTGTTGCTTTCGACGAGCGCGGCCGGCACGGTGAACGCCACCATGCCGAGCATCGTGATGACGACCGCGTTGCGCCGGCTCGTCACGGGCGAGGCGCTGTTGCGCGTGATGAGGTCGGAGAACCATCCCGCGATGATCGCGCCGAAAAAGCCGCAGAAGAACGGCACGGATGCCGCGATGCCGGTGCGCGTCATGGTCATGTGACGCTCGATCGTCAGATAGCCGGGCAGCCAGGTCAGATAGACCCAGTTCAGATACGCCGAGCCGAAAAAGCCGATCAGCATGCCCCACGTCGTCATGTTCGAGAACAGCGCGCGCCAGTCCGCGAAGCTCAGCATCTCGGCGGGTTTCGTCGCGACGGCATCGCCCTTCAGGTAGCGCGTTTCTTCCGGCGTCAGCGTCGCCGGGTCCGGGTCGCGATAACTCGCGAGCCAGATCACCGCGACCACGAGCCCGAGCACGCCCGTGAGAATGAACGCCGAGCGCCAGTGAAAGGCCACGACGAGCGGCGACAGGCAGAGCGGTGCGAGCGCCGAGCCGAGCGGCGACGCCGAGTTGTAGATGCCGGTCGGCTTGCCGCGTGCGCGCAGCGGAAACCAGTTGCTGACGACGCGCGCCGCCGACGGATACTGAGGCGACTCGCCGATGCCGAGCACGATGCGCGCGACGACGAACCAGCCGAACGTGGACACGAGACCGCCCGCGATCTGAGCCGCCGACCAGACGATCAGGCCGAGGCCCAGCAGCTTGCGCGGGCCGACGCGATCGACGAGACCGCCGATCGGCAATTGGAAGAGCGCATAGCTCCAGGCGAATGCCGAGAGCAGCACACCCATTTCGCCGAGCGAGAGACCCAGGTCGTTGCGGATCAGCGAATTGGCGACCGCGAGCGTGCCGCGATCGAGATAGTTCACGACGCCGCTCACCATCAGCAGCGTCAGCGCCACGGTCTGGGCGCGGCGCACGCAGCGCGGAGCCTGCTCGGACGCGGGGGTGGGTTCCATGTTGTTGTCTCCGTCTCTGTTTATGGATGGGCTGCGGCGGCGCGCAGCCGGGTCTGCTCAGGTCATTAGAAGCGGTGAACGATGCCGACGCCGATGGCGACCATGCTACGCGACGAAGCCGGCGAGCCGTTCTGGGCGTCGCCGACATCCGCCGTCGCGTTGATGATGGTCTTGCCGTCCGCGTGCTGATACGCTTCCAGAGCATACAGGCCGGTACGCCTGGACAGGACGTAATACTGCGCCAGGTGGAACGGGTTGTCGCTGGCCGCGCTCGTGATGCCGTTCGATGGTGGCGCGCGGGTGTCGCTATAGCCGGCGGCGATCTGGCTCGGTTATCTGCGCGACGATGAGTGGTTGGGGCGTCGAGGCGCGTGCGGCGATGACCGATCGCGCTATAGAGGGATGGCCGTAGCGGGCATTTGTCGGGACTACTGCGCGCCGATCCGGTGCAAACGCAATAGCGAAACCCTCAGCGCGCCAACGACATCAGGCATCACCGCGCCAGCCCGCCGAAATGGCGGCGATTCCCCAGGCCCCCGCTTTTCTCGCTTCGTCCAGCAGGGCTGGGGTCATCCCGCCCAGCGCGAACACGGGGACGCGTGAACCGGCAACGAGTTGGCCGAAATGTTGCCAGCCGAGCGGCGTGGCGTCCGGGTGCGTGCGTGTCGGAAGAACCGGCGAAAGCGTGACGAAATCCGCGCCTATTTTGTTCGCCTGCGCAAGCTGCCCGGCACTATGGCAAGCGGCCGAAACGAGCATGGCATCATGCGCCGGAGGCTCTTTCAGCGACATGAGTGCATGGCTGTTCAGATGCACGCCATCGCAGCCGATCTCCACCGCCATTTCGATAGGACCATTGAGCATCAGCATGGCTCCATGCTGACGGCACAGATCGCGTGTGCGTCGCGCGAGATTCAGGTGATCGTGCTTCTCCAGATGTTTGGCCCGGAGTTGAACGAGCTGGATTCCCGCTTCGAGCGTAGCGGCCAGTTGCCGAAGAAACGTGTCGAAATGCGGCGGGTCAATCGGTTCAGGTGTGATTTGATAAAAGTCGGGAAGGGCAGAGGCTTTCATCTTGCCGCGATAGAGAAGGGAGTGGGTGGCTATTGGAGAATAGCACCCGGCATCCCGACTCATGCACAGTCCTGGAGAATCCATCACCCGCACGCCTCGTCCGGCACCGTCAGCGAAAAACGCTGACCGCTTCGGCAAGGCGCGTCGTCTGCTGCTTCAGGCTTTCCGATGCCGCCGCGCTTTGCTCGACCAGCGCGGCGTTCTGCTGGGTGATGTGGTCGAGGTCGCCGACCGCCTGACTCACCTGCGTAATGCCGCTGCTCTGTTCGAGGGTTGCGGAGCTGATCTCGGCAATCAGGTCCGAGACCCGTTTCACCTGGACGACGATCTCGTCCATGGTCTTGCCGGCGTCGTCGACCAGCCGGGAGCCGGACTCGACTTTCTCGACGCTCGCGCTAATCAGGTTTTTGATCTCCTTGGCCGCGCTCGCACTGCGCTGCGCGAGCGCGCGGACCTCGGCCGCGACCACCGCAAACCCGCGTCCCTGCTCGCCGGCACGCGCCGCCTCGACCGCTGCATTGAGCGCCAGGATGTTGGTCTGAAACGCGATGCCGTCGATGACGCCGATGATGTCGGCGATTCTCTTCGAGCTGTCGGTGATCTCGTTCATCGTGGTCACGACTTCCGACACCGCCTGTCCGCCTCTCGCCGCCGCCTCGCTTGCCGAGCCCGAAAGCTGGTTGGCCTGGGTGGCCGTTTCGGCATTGCTCTTTACCGTGGCGGTCATCTGCGTCATCGAGGTTGCCGTTTCCTGCACGTTCGTGGCGGCCTGCTCGGTGCGCGCGCTCAAATCATGGTTGCCCTGCGCGATTTCGTTGCTCGCGGTCTGAACATTGAGAACCTGCCCGCTGACGTCGTCGATCAGCCAGCGAAACATCAGGCCGAGCTGGCCGATCGTGCGCAGCGTCATGCCGATTTCGTCGACGCGGTTCATATGCACGACCGATTGGCTTTCGCCCGAGGCCACGCGCAACGCCTGCTTGCGCATCTGTTCGAGTGGCCGCGAAATCTGCGCTTCCAGGCACCACGAGGCCCATGCCGAGGCGAGCGCGGCGATTCCGGCAAAGGAACCGAGCGCGACGCCGCTCAGGCCGAGCGCCCAGACTCCGGCGATAAGCAGCGGCACGAGCGCCAGCAGGGTCGAGCGGATGCGCCAGCGCACGGGCATCGTTTGCAGGATCGAAGTCCAGCCCATCAGACCGGTGCGCACGATCAAGCCCTTGTGAAAGCGGCGCTTGCCGGCCTTGCCTTCGCGGAAATCCTTATAGAGCGCTTCGGCGGCTGCAATCTCTTCGCGCGAGGCTTTGGTCCGCACGGACATATAACCCGCCGGCCGGCCGTCTCTCACGACGGGTGTCGCGTTGGCGCGGACCCAGTAATGGTCGCCGTTCTTGCGCCGGTTCTTTACCAAAGCGGTCCAGGGTTCGCCGCTTTTGAGCGTGGCCCACATATCGGCGAAGGCTTCTTTGGGCATGTCCGGATGCCGCACCATGTTGTGCGGCTGACCGTGGATTTCCTCGGGACTGAAGCCGCTGACTTCGACAAAGGCCGCGTTTGCGTAGGTGATGTAGCTCTGCGTGTCCGTGGTCGACATCAGCGTCGCGTTGTCGGGAAACTCGAATTCGTGCTGCGTGACCGGTTGATTATTTCGCATGAATACAAAGCCCTCTGGAATGTTTTATTCGGCACGCAACACGACGCGCGCTACCGATCTTTTGTCCTTGTTAACGGTAGGGTTATCCAAACCTTTAGGCTTTTAGGGCGATAACAAACAGGCCGTGTCGAAGCAGCCCGGTTAAAGCCCTTTTCTTATGAAGAGCCGGTGCGCGGTTACTTGCCCGCTCCCGTGGATGGCACGCAGGTCAGCACCAGAGTTCCGCCATGATTTGCAGCGGCGCGGACGATCGCATCGTGACGCTCTCCCGATCCGCAGGACCATGCGGCGCTCAGGTCGGCTTGGCAAAGACGCCGGGCTCGATAGGACGCCGGTGGGGCGATGGGGTATCGGCACGTGTCGAGGGTATTGCAGCGCCAAGCGAGATCGCGCGTGATGTTGTTCTCGCGGGCACCGCAATTTGCGCCGTAGGTGCCGGATTCGACGCGTATGGATTGGGCCGATGCGGCCGTGCTCGTGCCGAGCATGTTCGCGAGCCAGAGGAACGTGCAGATCGCTCGGCGCATGATGAATGCCGTATCTCGCGAAAGTGACGCTTCGAGTTTAGTCACCGATTGCCGACTGTGCTCGCGAACAAAAACAAATGCGGAGGGGTGCGGGCTTGCGTTCTGTGCCGCGGCCTTACGTCTGCTGCGAATCGCCTCGCGCCGGCAGAGGCGCCAGCCGCAGGCGCGTGAAATTCCGCACATGGGGCGTGAATTCCCCGAATCCCTTGACGGCGTGAAATTCCGGCGTGTCGTACACCCAGTCGCCGGCAATCGTGTACATCGCCGTATAGACGGGGGAGCCCTCGATCGCGACGAAGCGCTGGGCCGAAAGCCAGCCGGGGCAGCCGAGAATCGCGGGCAGATGCACTTCGTCGTACCAGCGGTTGAACGCATCCGCGTATTCGGGATCGATGTCGACGCGGACGATATGAATGAACGGGCCGTCGCAGCCGGCCGGAATGCTGCCTTCGGGAAATCGCATGGGCGGAATCGGATGAGGGAAGAGGGGGATAAGAGAAGGGACGAACCGGCCTAGGGCACGGGCCGGATGAGCGGTCAGGCGGCAGGCCGCGGCTTTGGAAACTTCAGCGTCGCTTCGGCCTTCAGCACTTCGCGTCCGTCTTCGTTCGTCGCGCTCGCGCGCCAGGCGACCGTGCGGGTGGCTTCGTCCATCGCGTCGATCCAGACGCGGAAGCTCAGCGTATCGCCGTAGCACACCGCGCCGGTGAACCAGAAGCGGTCCTCGATCGACACGCCGAGCGTGCCGACGAGATCCGACGTCAATACGCTGGTGCAGATTCCGGCAACCATGATGCCCGGTGCGAGCCGCTGGCCGAAGCGCGTGCCGGCCGCATAGCCGTCGTCGATATGGATCGGGCCGAAGTCTCCGGTCGCCGCGATATACAGCGTACCGTCCGCTTCCGTGATCGTCTTGTCGACTCTGACTTCGTCGCCGACGTGCAGGCTGTCGAACGTTTTCACTTCATACATGATCGGCTCCCGTCGCGTAGTCAGCGCACCGCCGGCACGAGCGTCGCGCGGCCGGCGATCACGGAGCCGCCGTTATCCGCCGCGCAGGACACCTCGCAGACGATGCTGTGTTCCGTCGCCTCGATCACGCGCGCCGAGGCCGCGATCGTGGTGCCGACCGTCACGGGCGCGGCAAAGTCCAGTGCCAGCGCGCCGATCCGCCAGCCGGCGCCGCCGATGCGGTTCAGGCAGGTCGTCGCGAGCGACGCGAGTGCCAGCTCGAAGCACAGCGGCGCAGCGAAGCCGGCCGCGCGCGCGGCACGCGCGTCGACATGCAGCGTCGCGAGATTACCGCTGATGCCGGTAAACAGCGCCTGTTCGGCGACGCTCATGGTTTTGCGAAAGCTCGTTTCGGTGCCGGTACTGACCGGCGCTGGGGTCGTCATGGTGGGTGTCCGTTCGAAAAGAGAGTGAGGGTGGCCCAAGGTCACAGGGTCAGGCCGTGCTTGATGACGCTGCGCGCGATCAGCATGCGGTGAATTTCGGACGTGCCGTCGTAGATGCGGGTCACGCGGCTGTCGCGGTAGATGCGTTCGAGCGGCATCTCCTTCGTGAAGCCCATGCCGCCGAACACCTGGATGCCGCGATCGGCGACGCGGCCGATCATCTCCGACGCGTAGAGCTTCACCATCGACACCTTGTCGCGCACGTCGTGCCCCTGGTCGAGTTCCCACGCGGTGTTCTGCACCATCGTGCGGGTGGCGAAGATCTCGGTGGCCGAATCGGCGATCATTTGCTGGACCATCTGGAACTCGCCGATCGGCTGGCCGAACTGGCGGCGCTCCGCCGCGTACTGGCGCATCAGTTCGAGCACGCGCTGCGCCATGCCGCACGCGCGCGCGCCGATATGCGCGAGGCGGATCGACGAGACGCTCGACATGATCAGCCGGAAGCCCTCGCCGACGCCGCCGAGAACCTTCGCCGCCGGCACGCGGCAATTCTCGAACACGAGTTCAGCGTGGCCGTATCCGCGGTGGCCCATCATCGGCTGGACGCCCGTGATCGAGAAACCCGGCGTGCCCTTGTCGACGAGGAACAGCGTGATGCCCCCGCGCGCGCGTTTGTCCTTGTCGGTCACGGCCATCACGATCACGTAGTCGGCGATGTCGCCGTCGCTGATGAAGTGCTTGCGGCCGTTGATGACCCACTCGTTGCCGTCGAGCTGCGCCGAGGTCGCGATCGCGGCCGCGTCGGAGCCCGCGCCGGGCTCGGTGATCGCCATCGCGCAGATGCGCTCGCCGCGCACGGTCGGCAACAGGTAGTCGTCGCGCTGCGCGCCCTCGCAGGCGAGCAGCATCGGATAGACCTGCCCGAAGATGCGCCGGATCAGCGCGTCCGAGGTCTTGCCGAGCTCTTCTTCGACGAAGCACATATCGACGTTCGACAGGCCGCCACCGCCGACCGAATCCGGCATGTTCATCGCGAACAGGCCGAGCGCCTTCGCCTGCTCGCGCACGCGTTGCAGTGGTTCGGCTGGAATCCGGCCATCGCGCTCGGTGTCGGCTTCGAGCGGTTGAACCTCGTTCGTGACGAAGCGCCGGACGGTATCGATCAGTTGCTGGGTCTCGTAGGGAATGGAGAAATCAATCATCGTGGTCGGATAGAGAGGGCGTTGGAAGGGGCATGCCGGCGGATCAGGCCGTGGCGGACGGGGGCTCGGCGAGCGCGACGACCCGCTGCGACACCAGTGCCGCGATGTCGTCGTCGCGATAGCCGAGCTCGCGCAGGACCTCGGCCGTCTGTGCGCCGAGCGGCTGCGGCGCGAGCCGTACCGGTAGCGTGTCGCCGTCGAAGCGCATCGGGTTGCCGAGCAGCGTCACGTCCTCGCCCGTTGCGCCGCGGACGGTGCGAAACGCATCGAGGTGATCCAGTTGCGGATCGGCGAGCAGATCGTCGTAGTCCTGAACCGGCGCGTGCCAGATGCCGTGCTCGCCGAGCACCGCGAGCCAGTGCGCGGTGTCCTGCGTGTGCAGACGCTCGTGAACCGCGCGTCCGATCGTGTCGCGCTCGCGGTACGCATCGGCATCGGCGATCGAGGCGAGTGCCGGCAGATCGAGCGCGGCGGCCAGCGCGCGGGGCGAGGCCATCGCAATCGCGAGATGACCGTCGGAGGTGGGGTGAATGCCATACGCGCCGGCGCTGAACCATGCGGCAAGACCGTGTTCGGCACGCGATTCGGCGCCGCGCGCGCCGTTCAGCCAAGCGGTCAGCGATTCCGCCTGCAGGTCGATCGCCGCCTGCAGCAGATTGACTTCCACAAGGCGTCCCTCGCCGGTGCGTTCGCGGTTCACGAGCGCGGCGAGAATGCTCATCGCGTACAACGTCGAGGCGTGCTGGTCCACGACGACGGCACCGACCGGCGTCGGCCCGCTCGCGCGAGACCCGGTGCGGGCCGCGAGCCCTGAGAGCGCTTGCAGCAGCAGGTCCTGGCCCGGCCGATCGACATATGGGCCGCTCGAACCGTAACCGCTCGCGCTCGCATAGATCACGCGCGGATTGAGCACGCGGATGTCTTCGTAACCGAGCCCGAGGCGCGCCATTGCGCCGGGGCGGAAGTTTTCCATCACGACGTCGGCGTGCTCCAGCAACTGCCTGGCCAGCGCGCGTCCCTGCGGATGCTTGATGTCGAGTGCGACGCTGCGCTTGTTGCGCCCCGTCGTCAGCAGATTCACGCTCTGCCCGCCGACGAAGCGGTCGGCAACGGCCCAGTTGCGATGGAACGCGCCCTGCAGCGGCTCCACCGCGATCACGTCGGCGCCGAGATCGGCGAGCGTTTGCGCGGCCATCGGCCCCGCATGGAAGTGGTTGAAACTGATTACGCGAATACCGTCGAGCAAAGCGGCCATGAACACTCCGGAAGCAGGAAGTCTTCCGTCGCGGCACGGCATCGGCGCGCAACGGATCAGCCCATTCAGAATATCAAGGACACCCTGGCGATAACGCGATGGCAGCTATTAATTGCCGCCCGGCAACTATAAGTCGTGGACATAAACCGGCGCGACACGCTGCGGGCGCTGCCATAAGCGGCGCTTGTGCGAGACCAGCGAGACCAGCGAGACCAGCGAGACCAGCGAGACCAGCGAGACCAGCGAGACCAGCGAGACCAGCGAGACCAGCGAGACCAGCGAGACCAGCGAGACCAGCGAGACCAGCGAGACCAGCGAGAGCGGCGCGGTCAGCCCGGGTTCGAACGCGCACGCACGAGTTCGCCGACGACCGCGCGCGCATGCTGGATAAAGCTCTCGGCGAGCCGCTGGCGAGGCCGGTTTCCCGGCAGTAACACGGAGAGCGGAACCGGCAGTTGCGGACGGAACGGCCGTACGACGAGCGAGCCGGGCGGCTGAGCGCAGATCGACAACTCGTCGACCAACGCCGTGCCGAGTCCTTCCCGGACGAGCCGGCACGCGACGTTCGAGAAGCGCACCTCGATATCGGCCGCGAACCAGCTGCCGTTCGCTTCCTGGCCGCGCTCGATCAACCGCCCGAGCGGGCTGCCGGCCGGCGGACCGATCAGCCGCCGCCCTTCCAGGTCGGCTGGCGTCACGTGCGTGAGACCCTCGATCGGATCGCCGACGGGCGCCACGCACATTACCTCGAATTCCGCGAGCAATTCCTTGTCGAGGCTCGCGGGGGACGGCGCCATCATCGCGAGGCCGATATCGGCCATGCCCGAATCGAGGTTTTCGATCATGCTGTCGACGCGCAGCGTTTCCAGATTGATCTTCGCGAGCGGGTGATCGACCGCGAAGCGCGTCAGCACCTTCGGCACAAGCCATTCGGACAGTTCGGCGGTCGCGAAGATGCGCAGCACGCCGGCGCGGCCGGTGCGCAGGTCCCAAGCCTTCTGCTGGATCGCCTGGTGCACCAGAAAGAGCGGCTCGGCGTCGTCGAGCAGCATCTTCGCCTCGACGGTCGGGATCAGGCGGTTGCTGACGCGATCGAACAGCGGAAAGCCGAGCTTGGCTTCCGCGAGCCGGATCGCGTTGCTGACGGCCGGCTGCGACATGCCGAGTTCGTCGGCGGCGCCGATGGTCGTGCGATAGCGCATCACGGCGCGCAGCACTTCGAGTTGCCGGAGGTTGATCAGCACCCGGGCCGACGCGCCGGAATTCATCTGCATGCTCTACCTGTCTACGTCTGCGGGACGAACCATTGTAGCCAGCCAAAAATGGCGTGATATGGGCTTTTGCCCTACCGCGGCCGTCGTTCCGGCCCGCGGCCGCGAGTTCGCGCGCCGTTTGCCGGGCCCTGCCGGCGTGCTTCGGCCGTCGCCTATAACAGCGGTTTATAGTCGGCCATTTTTTTCTACTGGTACGCGATGCGCAGAAGCCGGTAACGTCTGGATGGATGGCGTTCGCATGGGCGGACGCGCTGATACCCGACCCAGGAGGTTCCATGTTTGCCTCGCGTCTGCTTTCTTTTTGTCCGGTGTGGCTGACGGCCGGACTGCTGTCGCTCGCGCACGCAGTGCCCGCCGGTGCCACCTGCGTCGGCAGCGTTCCGTCGAACCAGCTCGTGGCGGCGGGCCATCTGTCGATGTCGACGAACCCGACCTTGCCGCCGCTCCAGTATGTCGACGCCGAGGGCAAGCTGATGGGTATGAACGTCGAACTGGGCGAGTCGATCGGCCAGCGCCTGTGCCTGCAGGTGGATTTCGTGCGGATGGACTTCCCGGCGATGATTCCCGCGCTGAAGGCGGCTCGCATCGACGGCATCAACACCGGCATGTTCTGGACCGAAGAGCGCTCGAAGATGATGTACACGGTGCCCTACGCGATCTCGACGCTGGACGTCGTCGTCTCGCCGCAGCACCCGCTCGCCGTTGCCGACGTCAAGGCGCTGCGCGGTCACGCGGTGGGCGTGGAGTCCGACTCGTACCAGGAGCGCTGGCTGCGCGACCGCGCGAAGGAAGCCACGGACGAGAAGGGCACCGCGATCGAGGTGCATGCCTACACTACCGCGAGCGACGTGATCGCCGCGCTGCGCGCCGGGCAGATCGACATGGCGGTATTGCCGAGCTACACGGCGGTCGACATCGTGAACCGCAAGCAGGCGGTGATGGCGCTGACGGGACAGGGCGCCACGCAGACCACGCTCGCGTTCCGCACGCGCGCGGTGGCCGAGGCCGTGGCGGGCGCGCTCGACGCCATGCGCGCGGACGGCAGCTATGCGAAGCTGCTGACGCGCTTCGGTATGACGCCGTTGCCCGACGCGAAGATCACGGTGCGCGGCCCGGGTCCGGTGTGAGGATCGCGCTCCCATGCCCCTGTTCAATCTGCCGGACTTCTTCGGTTACCTGACGAACGGATTCCTGTTGCGCGGCGTGCTCGTCACGCTCGCGCTCACGATGGTCACGATCGTGGGCGGGCTCGTGCTCGGGATGCTGCTCGCGCTGCTGCGCATGGCGCGCCAGCGGATCGTCGTCGCAGCCGTGCGCGGCTATATCTGGATCTTTCGCGGCACGCCGCTGCTGATCCAGCTCGTCATCATCTATACGGGACTGCCGCAGCTCGGGCTGCGCTTCGGCGTGGTCGGCTCGGCGCTGCTCGCGCTGATCCTCAACGAGGCCGCGTATCTCGCGGAAATCATCCGCAGCGGCTTCATGGGCGTGCCGCGCGGCCAGTACGAGGCGGCCGGGGCGCTCGGCCTGCCTAAATGGCTCGTGCTCTGGAAGGTCACGCTGCCGCAGGCGTTCCGGCTGATGCTGCCGTCGCTCGGCAACTCGGTCAACGGCTTGCTGAAGTCGACGTCGATCACGTCGGTGATTTCGATGGAAGAACTGATGCGGCGCAGCCAGATGCTGATGCAGGAGAAGTTCGAGGTCCTCGAAGTGTTCTGCGCCGCGGCCATCTTCTACCTGCTGATGACGACCGCATGGGGCGTGCTCCAGCAACGCCTCGAACGGCATTTCGGCGCGGCGCACGAGGCGTTGCGCGGCTGACGTCCGGCTTCCGGACACTCGACTCCTGGACCTTCGACTTTCGACCTGATAGGGAAACGCGCAACATGACATCGAATAACGCTTTGACGGGCGTCGTCGTCGCGACGGTGCTGCCGTTCAACGACGACGAGTCGATCGACTGGACCAGCTACGAGCGCGCGCTCGCGCATGCGGCCTCGCCCGACGGCATCGAAGCTGTGTTCGTCAACGGGCACGCCGGCGAGGGCGGGGCGCTGTCCCGCGGCGAGCGCGAAGACGTGATCCGTTGCACGCGCGAGCGGCTCGGCGCGGCGCGTCTGCTGATCGCCGGCATTCTCGCGCAATCGACGCGCGAAGCCGTCGTGGAGGCTTGCGCGGCTGCGCAGGCCGGCGCGGACCTGCTGACCGTGTTTCCGCCCGCGACCTTCGCGGGCGCGCGGCCCGAGATGGTGGTTGCCTATGTGCGCGCAATTGCTGAGGCGGTCGAGCGGCCGGTGATCGTATTCCAGTATCCGCTTGCGTCCGGCTATGGGTACTCGACCGAGACGCTCGTGCGGCTCGCCGCGCTGCCCTCGGTGGTCGCGGTCAAGGAAGGCAGCGATTCGATGCGGGCCTACGAGGACAATGTTCGCGCGCTGAAAGCGGCGCGCCCGGAATTCGCGATTCTCGCTTCGAACTTCGACTGGTTTCTCGCGCAGCTCGCGAGCGGTGCGGACGGCATCCTGTCCGGTTTGGCCAGCCTCGCGCCGCGGCCGCTCGTCGAATTGTGGCGCGCGTCGCAACGGGGGGACATCGCCGCGATGCGCGCGGTCAGCGCGAGCCTGCAACCGCTCGTCTCCGCGATCTATATGGCGCCGCGCAACGAAATGTATGCCCGCATCAAGTACGCGCTGCAGCGTCTCGACGTGATCGCGTCGGCGCGGACGAGGTCGCCGTTCCAGCCCATCGATGCCACGGCGGCGCGCGCGATCGACCTCGCGCTCGCGCAGACGAACCGCTCGCTGCTCGCGGGGGGATAGCGATGAGCGACGTCGCTAAACCGCTCATCGTCGAATTCGTCGGCGTGAATGCGTGGTACGGCAGTTATCACGCGCTGAAGGACATCAACCTCGCCGTGCGGCAGGGTGAGCGGATCGTGATCTGCGGGCCGTCGGGTTCCGGCAAATCGACCCTGATCCGCTGCGTCAACGGTCTCGAAGCCTGCCAGCAAGGCCGGCTCGTCGTGGACGGACACGCGCTCGACGCGCAGCGGCACAATCTGGCAGCGGTTCGCCAGGAAGTCGGGATGGTGTTTCAGCAGTTCAATCTGTTCCCGCATATGACGGTGCTCGACAACCTGATTCTCGCGCCGATGTGGATCAGAAAATTGTCGCGCAAGGACGCCACCGCGCTTGCGATGCACTACCTCGAACGCGTGCGGATTCAGGAGCACGCGGCCAAGTATCCGGGGCAATTGTCGGGCGGCCAGCAGCAACGTGTGGCGATCGCGCGTGCGTTGTGCCTGAAGCCGCGCGTGATGCTGTTCGACGAGCCGACCTCGGCGCTCGACCCGGAGATGATCAAGGAAGTGCTCGACGTGATGGTCGGCCTTGCTCGCGACGGCATGACGATGATCTGCGTCACGCACGAGATGAGCTTTGCCCGCATGGTGGCCGATCGCGTCGTGTTCATGGACAAGGGCGAAATTCTCGAGGTCGCGCCGCCGGACGTGTTCTTCTCGCGGCCGCAGGATTTGCGCGCGCGTGCTTTCCTGAACAGTATCGCCTGATGCGGCGTGCCGTGGATTAGGCCGATGTTTCGACGAGGTTCTTTCGGGAGTTGACGTGATTCAATGCATTTCCGCCGACGAAGCGGCCGCCCTGGTATCCGACCGGGATTTCCTGATGGTGGGCGGCAATACCGGCTCGGGCGTGGCCGAATCGATTCTCGAAGCACTCGAGCGTCGCCATCTGCGCGGCGAGGGTCCGCACGACCTGACGCTGTTCCATGTGACCGGGGTCGGTGCCGTTCACGAGAAGGGCCTGTGCCGGCTCGCCCATGCAACGCTCGTCAGGCGGGTGATCGGCGGAAACTTCGGCATGCAGGTGCCGTTCATGAAGCTGATCCGCGAAAACCGGATCGAGGGATACAACTTCCCGCAAGGGGTGATGACGCAGCTATGCCGCGCGATGGCGGGGCGGCAGCCCGGTCTGATTTCGCGCACCGGATTGCAGACCTATATCGATCCACGCCAGGATGGCGGCCGGATGAACGCGCGCACGACCGAGCCGATGGTCGAGCTGCTGACCCTCGCCGGCGAGGCGTGTCTTTTCTATCGTGCGCCGGGTGTGCCGGACATCGCGATCATTCGCGGCACCTCGGCCGACGAAGACGGCTATGTGAGCATGGAGCACGAGGCGACCACGCGCGAGGACCTGTCGATTGCCCAGGCCGCTCATAACGCCGGCGGTATCGTGATCTGCCAGGTCAAGCGCATCGTGCAGCGTGGCAGCCTGCATCCGCAGATGGTCAAGATTCCGGGCTTTCTCATCGACTATTTCGTCGTCGATCCCGAGCAGATCCAGACCTATACGACCCGCTACGATCCGGCACGCTGCGGCGAGACGCGCCTGCCGGTGGCGATGATCGAGCCCGATCCGCTCACCGTGCGCCGTGTGATCGCGCGGCGCGCGGCGCTCGAACTGCGCCGCGGCGACATCATCAATCTCGGCGCCGGCTTGTCCGCGATGATCCCGAACATCGCGGCCGAGGAAGGCATAGCGGATCTCGTGACGATGACCGTCGAATCGGGCGTCGTCGGCGGCGTGCCCGGCCATACGCGCGAATTCGGCACGGCGGTCAATCCGCGCGTCATTCTCGACCAGGGTTATCAGTTCGACTTTTACGACGGCGGCGGCTTGACCTGCGCGTTCCTGTCGTTTGCCCAGGTGGACCGGGACGGCAATGTCAACGTGACGCGCTTCGGCAAACGCTACGACGGTTCGGGCGGCTTCATCAACCTGACGCAGAATACTCGCCGCCTCGTATTCAGCGGATCGCTGACGGGCGGAGAGTCGGACCTCGATCTGCACGAAGGCATGCTGCATATTCGCCGCGACGGGGCATTCGACAAATTCGTCGAGCGCGTCGACCAGATCAGTTTTTCCGGCCAGTTGGCGCGAGAGCGCGGGCAGCAGGTGACCTATATCACGGACCGTGCCGTGTTCGAATTGCGCGAGCACGGTCTCGTCATGACGGAGATTGCACCGGGCGCGCGTTTGCAGGAAGACGTGCTCGCCCGCATTGGATTTCCCGTCGAAGTCAGCCCCTCGCTCACGACGATGGAGGCCTGCCTGTTTCGGCCCGGGCCGATGAATCTGCGCGAACGGATTGCGTTCGCGCAGCCGCGGCGTGAATCGGGTGGGCGGGGGCGTGGAGAAGGCGAATCGCGATCCCCGCGATCCCGATGATTCCGGCGGATCGATTGAGCACGTCGTCCGGATGTCCGCGGCGAATGTCGCGCTGCTCGGCGGCTTGTCGAAGCCGTTCTTCGTGTACCTGTACGGGCCGTGGAGCTTGACGGCCTTGAGATCGTACGCAAGCTCCACCTGCATTGCGCTCTTGCTGCTGCGCATGCCTTCGACGCACGTCGTCAGATCGGGCGCCCTGCGCCCGTCGCTCACACAAGACGTCTCTTTCCCTGCCTGACAGCGTCGACGCCGCAACGCGGCCTCTCGACGTTTGCTCCCACCGTCGCTTCCCTTCAACTCATAGCCTCGGTGCTATGAAGTCATAGCCCACCCGGCAATTGTTTGACCGCTCTCCGGTCGTTACATTGCTTCAAAGCAAGCTTCAAAGCAAGCTTCAAAGCAAGCTTCAAAGCAAGCTTCAAAGCAAGCTTCACAGCAAGCTTCACAGCAAGCTTCACAGCAAGCTTCACAGCAAGCTTCACAGCAAGCTTCACAGCAACGCCACGAGTGCCTCGCGACAGACGACACCAGGCGTTGTCATCGCAGGACTCCGTACCGGTGACAAGGCAAGGCTCCGACAGTGGCGCTGTGCCATGCAACGGGTACGGAGATTACATACAACGAATGGAGACAACGAAGTGCGCCTCTCGACCCATGTCGCGACGCTAACGATGTTAGCAATCGCGCCTGGCGTGGCCTGTGCCCAATCGGCGGTCACGCTTTACGGTTCCATCGACGGCAGTCTGCGCTACCTTACGCATGCGGATAGCGCCGGAGATGGACAATTTCTCACCGGAGGCAAGGGCTTGTACGAGTCGAATCGCTTTGGCGTTACCGGCGAGGAAGATCTTGGCGGCGGACTCAAGGCTCACTTCAAACTGGAGTCGGCATTCGACAGCGGCACGGGTGCGCTCGGCACGCCCGGCGCATTGTTCACCCGTGAAGCGACGGTCGGCCTGAGCGGCCCCTGGGGCGGCGTAAACCTCGGGCGGCAATTCTCGGTCAGCGCGCGCACGGTGTCCGCGTTCGACCCGTTCACGTTTCACTACCTGAGTATCACGCCGTTGTCGAAGGATATCGTCGGCACCTCGTCGGATCGCTTCGACAACGACATTCAGTACACCGGCGAATTCGGCAACCTGATCGCGCGCGCCGAATACGTGCCGGGCGGTGTGGCCGGCAGCATCAAGACCGGGACGGCGCTGGCGGCCGGCGCCACCTATCGCATTGGCGGCGTGCGCTTCGGTGCGGCCTACACGGAGTGGAACGATTTCGGCGGTCCCGGGCTCAATCGCAATCAGTTGTCGGCAGGCGCGGACTATCGTATCGGCGCGTTCCGCGTCACCGGAGGCTATATTGGCGATCGGCAGGACGGCCTCGCCGGCGACAGTCTTTCGCGCGATCTCTGGCTCGGCACGGTCTATACGTTCACCCCGGCATTCGCCCTGACCGATGCGATCTATCGCACCGATTACGATGCGCGCGGCAAGAAGGGCTCGAAAACGCTTCTGATGGCGGGCATCACCTATTCGCTGTCGAAAGAGACGCTGCTGTATGCGGAAATCGACAACACCCGGTTTACCGGTACGGCGATCACGAACGGACAGGGCAACCAGTTCGGTGTCGGGTGCGGTATCAGCAAGCGGTTCTGAAACGGATCGCGGACAGTTACACGACGTCACGGCCATGGTGGGCGTGACCAGACGGAGCATGGAACATGCGTATTCTCGACTCTCATTTTCACTGGTGGCCGCGCTCGATCTTCGAGGCGTTGTGCAAGCGTGAAGGTTTTCCGCGTGCGCAGAGCAACGGCAAAGGCGGCTATACCTATTGGCGGCAGGAAGGCAGCGTGGCGCGCTTCAATCTCGGCGCGGAGTGGTTCGATCTCGACCGGCAAATGGCGCATATGGACACGCTCGGCTACGAGGTCGACGTGATTGCCTCGATCGGTCCGTTCTCGCTGCATTTCTCCGATCTGCCGGTGGACGAGGGCCGCGAGGCGGCCATGATGTGGAACGAGGAAATGGCCGGCGCGCAGCGCCGCTATCCGGGCCGGTTGTGGGCCACCGCCGCCGTGCCGCTGCGCGATACCGACGTGGCGCTCGAAGTGGTGGATCATGCCATCGGCAAGCTCGGGCTCGTGGGCGTCAATCTGCCCGGCAGCGTCGGCTCGCTCGACCGCATCGACGCCGCGCGGCTCGAACCGTTCTATGCGCACGTCGCGAAACTCGGCGTGCCGCTCTTCCTGCATCCGACCGACTCGATTTTCCCGGACATTCTCGACGGCTACGACGGCGCGCTGTATCTGAGCCTTGGGCGCGTCATCGACGTCAGCGTGTCGGCCTGCCGGCTCGTGCTTTCCGGGATCATGGAGCGTCATCCGGACCTGAAGGTGATCATGTCGCATACGGGCGGCGCGCTCCCGTATCAGGCGGGACGCATGGACAAGAACGCGAAAGCCGCGAAGCTGCCGTCTCCGCCGAGCACCTACATCAAGCGCATGTATACCGATACGGTGTCGCCGCATGAGCTGGGCATCCGTTTCGCGATCGAGTTTTACGGCGCGGAGCATGTGATGTACGGCAGCGACTATCCCTGCTGGGACCCGGCTACCGCGGTGCGGCTGTTCGAGGAAGTCGGCGTGTCGAAAGAGGACCAGCAGAAGATTTTCCACGGCAACGCACGACGCCTGTTCGGCTTGCCGGACGCCGCCTGAGCACCGCCATGCCCGAACGCCACTCTATCGATCTCGAAGCGCTGATCGACCAGCGCAAGCTGGGCGGTTTCCAGATTTTCGTCGCGGTGCTCTGTGCGGCCGCGTTACTCGTGGACGGTTTCGACACGATGGCGATCGGCTATGTCGCGCCGGCGCTGATCAAGGCATGGGGCATCGATCGGGCCGCGATGACACCCGCCTTCGCGGCGGGCCAGATCGGCCTGATGCTCGGCTCGATGGTCGTCGGCCCGCTCGCGGACCGGTTCGGCCGGCGGCCCGTGATGGTGTTCAGTTGCGTGGCCTTCGGTCTGCTTTCGCTCGCCACCATGCGGGTCACGTCCGTCGGCGAACTGGCCGTGCTGCGTTTCCTGATCGGCTTCGGGCTGGGCGGCGGCATGCCCAATGCGCTCGCGTTGACGAGCGAGTACATGCCGTCGCGCGTGCGCGTGACGGCCACGATGATCATGTTCTGCGGTTTCTCGATCGGCGCGGCGCTGGGCGGCTGGGCCGTCGCGCATCTCATCGTGCGGCACGGCTGGCAGGTCGTGTTCCTGATCGGCGGCGTGATTCCGCTCGTGCTCGCCGTGGTGCTGGCGCTGCTGTTGCCCGAGTCCTTGCGCTTTCTGGCGGCGACGGGGAAACATCCGCGGCGTCTCGCACGCTGCGTGCGCCGCATTGCGCCCGAGGCCGATCCCGAAGGCCGGGCCGCCTATGTCGTGACGGAGAAAAAGGCGGCGGGCTTCGTGGTGCGCGAGCTGTTCACGGAAGGCCGCACGCGCATGACGCTGCTGCTATGGGCCATTACGTTCATGGTTCTGCTCGATCTCAATCTGCTGTCGAGCTGGGTGCCGATCATGCTGCACGATTCCGGACTGTCCATCGAAACCGCGGCGGCGGTGACGATCGGCTATCAGGTGGGCGGCGCGTTCGGCAATCTGCTGCTGGGCCGTTTTGTCGACCGTTACGCGCCGTTCCTCGTGCTGGTCGTCACCTTCGTGATCGCGTTCGCGGGCATCGTGAGTCTCGGGCTCGCCGGCACGCACGTCGCGTTGCTTACCGCGCTGATATTCGTGGTGGGATTCTGCGTGATAGGTGGAGTCGGCGCCTCGGATGCACTGGTGGCGACCTGCTATCCGACCGGGATGCGCGTGACGGGTCTTGGCTGGGCGATCGGCGTGGGCCGTTTCGGCGCGGTGATCGGGCCCACGCTGGGCGGCTTCGCGTTGACGATGGGATCGAGCGCCGCGAGCTTCTTCGCGATCGGCGCGCTGCCGATGCTCGGCGCGGCCGCCGCCGCATTCGTCGTGCATGCGGACTCGCGCAACGTCGCGCGGACCACGCCTTCGCTGCGCGGCTTCTAGGCCCGCGGCCTCGCGCCGCGAATGCGGCGCGCTTATCTGCAATGCCCCGCGCTTATCTGCACTCATCGGCGCTTACCTGCACGCTTATCTGTGATTACCCGCGCGCGAGACACAGCCCAAGCTGCATCAAACGCGCATTCTCTCTGCGTCCCGCACGATCTCGACGAGCCGGTCGATCTCCGGCATGTCGGATTTCGCGTTGCGCAGGTAGTGCAGCGTGAGGTGCATCGGCGGGACGTCCACGTCGAGTTCCACGATGCTGCCGGCGGCAATGTCCTTTTGCACCGAGCGCCGCAGCGAACACGAGATGCCGATTCCCGCGATCACCATATTGCGCACCATGCTCATTTCCTGCGCCTGCGAGGCCACGATCGGCTCGGCGAGACCTGCGGCGCGCAGCATGTCGGCGATCGTGCGGCCGAAGTACGAAGTGTCGTAGGCCACGATGAACGGGTACTGCGCCAGCGTGTCGATGCTGATGTCGGTCTCGTTCGCGAGCGGATGGTCCGGCGCGGCGATGAACGCAAGCCTGTAGCGGCTCAGCGGCTCGGCAGGCAAGCCGGGAACCTCGCCGTTGCTGAGCAGAAACCCGAGGTCGACCTGGCCGCGTGAACACAACGAATGCACTTCCTCGAACGTGCCGGCCAGCGCGACTAATTCGATTTGCGGAAACTCGGTGGAAAATTCGCCCAGCGATTTCGACAGCACGGAATCGGCGACGAAGCGCTGTGCCGCGAAGCGCAGCTTACGTTTGCTTTTCTTGAGATTGGCGGAGATCGCCGTCGTGCGCTCGAGCGTTTCGAGCGCGTAGGTGTAGAAGGCCCGGCCGGCGGCCGTGAGTTGCGGGCTCACGCCCGGGCGGCGTTCGAACAGGGCGCCGCCGATCTTGGCTTCCAGCTCGCGGATATGAACGCTGACGGAAGGCTGCGCGATGTCGAGCGCTAAGGCTGCCGCGCCGAAACCACCCGAGTCGACAACGGCGACGAAGACCTGCAGCCCACGCAATGTAACCGGCAACATCTGTTCCTCTCCGCTCCGCGAATAACCCATAGCTATCTTACTATGGATCCATAGCCTGATGGCGGATTGCCTGCGTGCCCCGGGGTCACTTAAGGTTGGGTCACAGAACGACAAAAAGGAAAAGGAGACAACTACACCGTTGGCCATTCCTGTTCTGCTGCATGAGCGGTGCCGATGCGTGAGCGCATCGCACTACTGATCAAATCTGACTATGTGGAATATGCGATGAATCAAGTTGGTGTGGACATAGGCGGGACATTCACGGACCTCGTGGGGTATCGGGCGGGGGAGCTTCTGCTGGCCAAGACCCTGACCACGCCGGCCAATCCCACGCAGGGTGTGGCGACGGCGCTGGAGCTGGCCGGCACGCAGCTGGCCGAGCTCGACGAGTTCCTGCACGGCTCGACCATGGCGATCAATACGGTGCTCGAACGCAAGGGCGCGGCAACCGCGCTGATCACGACCGAAGGTTTCCGTGACGTCTACGAGATCGGCCGCGGCAACCGGCCCGACGCGTTCGACATTCATTTCCAGCGTCCGCAGCCGCTGATTCCGCGCGACCTGCGCTTCGAAGTGCGCGAGCGTCTGAATGCGAAGGGCGAAGTGCTGACGCGCCTCGACGAAGATGCCGTGCGCGGGCTGGGTGCCGAACTGGTCGCGCAAGGCATCGAGTCGGTGGCGATCTGCTTCTTGCACGCCTATGCGAACCCGCAGCACGAACTGGCGGCCGGCCGCATTCTGCGCGAGGCTTACCCGGACCTGTTCGTGACGCTCTCGCATGAAATCCTGCGCGAGTTCCGCGAGTACGAACGCACCTCGACCACGGCGCTCAACGCCTATGTCGGCCCGCGTGTGCGGCGCTATCTGCAGACGCTGAAGTCGCATCTGGACGAGCGCGGCTTTCGCGGCGGGATTCAGATCATGCGCTCGAACGGCGGCAGCATGTCGCTCTCGCATGCGGCCGTGGAGCCGGTCTCGATGATGGAGTCGGGCCCGGTGGCGGGCATGATCGGCGCCGGGCACGTCGCGAAGCTGCTCGGCATTCGTCAGGCGATCGGCTTCGACATGGGCGGCACGACCGCGAAGGCCACGCTCATCACCGAAGGCATTCCGGCGATCGAGGACGGCTATTACATCGGCGGTTATGCGACCGGCCAGCCGATGCAGTTGCCCGTCGTGTCGATCGTCGAGGTGGGCACGGGCGGCGGCAGCATCGCGTGGCGCGACAAGGCGGGCGGTCTGCACGTCGGGCCGCAGAGCGCGGGCGCGGCGCCGGGCCCGGTGTGCTACAGCCGCGGCGGCGTCGAGCCCACGATCACCGACGCCAACGTCGTGCTCGGGCGTCTCAACCCGGGCCGCTTCCTCGGCGGCGGCATGGCGCTCGATGTCGAAGGCGCGAAGGGCGCACTGGCGAAATACGTCGGCGAAGGGCTCGATCTCTCCGTGAACGAGGCAGCGATGGGCGTGGTGCGCATCGCGGACTCGGCGATGGCGCTCGCGGTGCGCGCCGTGTCGGTGCGCAAGGGCGTCGACCCGCGCGATACGGCGATGATCGCCTTCGGCGGTGCGGGGCCGGTGCACGCAGCCGCGCTGTGCAAGGAAATCTATATTCCGACGCTCGTGATCCCGAAGCTGCCGGGCAACTTCTCGGCGATGGGCATGCTGCTCGCGCCGTGGCGCCAGGACCTCGTGCGCACGCTCGTGGGCGTGCTCGGCCAGCTCGATCAGCAGGCCGTGCTCGCGGCCTTCGACGAACTGACGGCGGCGGCGAAGCGTCAGCTTGCCGAAGACGAGCTCGACGCGGACAAGGCGCAGTTCGATTTTGCCGTGGACCTGCGCTATCGCGGCCAGGAGCACAGCATCACGGTTCCGCTCGCCGGGCCCGATGCGCTGTCGCATACGAACACCGCGATGCGCGAGCGCTTCGACGAACTGCACGATCAGCGCTACGGGCATTCGGCGGCGGGCGAGATCATCGAGGTCGTCAATCTGCGGCTCACCGCGACCGTGTCGCGCGGCGACGCCATCGATAGTTTCATCAGCGCGCCGTTCGAAGCCGAAGCCGCGCGCGAAGAGCAGGTGCGCGAGGTGATCTTCGACGATCCCGAGCGTCCGCTCACGGCGCGCATTCTGTGGCGCCCGGCGCTCGCGCCCGGCTTCACGGTGGAAGGACCAGCCGTGATCGAGGAGCCGCATTCGACCACCGTCATCTTCCCCGGCGACGTCGCCCGCATCACCGAACACGGACACATGGTCGTGTCCATCAAACTGCCCGAAGGAAATCAGCCATGAAGACCCAGCAAACCTCTCAAGCGGTTGCCGCGGCGCGTCGTCCCGCCGTGGACCCGATCACGCTGGAAGTGGTCGGCAATTCCCTGATCGCCTACGCCGAGGAAATGGCGCTCGCGCTGTGCAAGTCCGCGTACAACATGATGATTTACGAGGTGCGCGACTTCTGCTGCGGGCTCATCGATACCGAAGGCCGGATGATCTGCCAGAACGAAGGCGGCCTGCCGATCTTTCTCGCGGACCTCGGGATCGCCGTCAAGGACGGTATCGACCGCTTCGGCCTGGACGGCTTCGCGCCCGGCGACGTGATCATCATGAATCACGCCGGCGTGTGCGGCCAGCATCTGAACAACGTCGTCGTGTACACGCCGTGCTTCTTCGAAGGCAAGGTGGTGGCGTTCGCGGCCAACCGCGCGCACTGGGCCGACGTGGGTGGCCTGCGCACGGGCTTCGGCAACGTGCAGACCTACGAGATCTTCCACGAGGGCATCCAGATGCGCTCGATCAAGATCTACGAGGCCGGCCGCCGCAACGAAGGCGTGTGGCAGATGATTTCCGACAACATCCGCTTTCCCGAGGCGTCGCTCGGCGACCTGCGCGCGCAGATCGCGGCCTGCCAGCTCGGCGGCCGCCGGCTTGCCGAACTCTATGGGCGCTACACGGTGCAGACCGTGAGCGATTGCATCGAGGCCTCGTGGGACCAGGCGGAAGCCGAGGCGCGCGCGGTGGTGGCGAGCATTCCCGACGGCGTCCATACCGCCGAATCGCGGCTCGACAGCGACGGGCGCCGGCTCGATGTGCCGCTGCGCGTGAAGGTCACCGTGATCGTGGACGGCTCGAATCTCACCATCGACTATTCCGGCATGAACGAGCAGGTGCCGGGGCCGCTCAACTCCGGCTACTCGGGCGGCCTGTCGGCGGCGCGCGTCGCGTTCAAATGCATCACGATGCCGCACGCGCCCGTCAACGAGGGCTGCTTCCGCGCGCTCACGCTGATTTCGCCGGAAGGCACCATGCTCAACGCGCGCCCGCCCGCGGCGCTCGGCCTGTGGAGCATCGCCTTGCCGACCGTGATCGACACGCTGCTGCGCGCGCTCTCGCAAGCGCTGCCCGACTTCGTGCCGGCCGCTCACAAGGGCGACATGGGCGGCTGCTCCTTCTACGGGCAGCGCGAGGAAAACGGCGAGCGCTACGTGCTGATGAATATTTTCGGCGGCGGCTGGGGCGGGCGCGCGAAGGAAGACGGCGCATCGGCCTCGGTGTCGATCTGTCAGGGCGACGTGCGCAACACGCCGGTGGAGCTGCAGGAAATCCGCTATCCGTTCCTCGTCGAATGCCACCAGCTGCGCGAGGACAGCGGCGGCGCGGGCGAGCATCGCGGCGGTCTGGGCGTCGTGCTGCGCTACAAGGCGCTGCAAAAGAGCACCGTCAACGTCAACCTCGAACGCATCATCGAACCGCCGTGGGGCGCGAAGGGCGGCAATCCGGGCGCGAGCAACGCGGCCATGATCCGGCGCCACGACGGCGCGGAACGCTCGGTGACGAAGGAAAGCAATATCGCGCTGGCCGCCGGCGACACGATCACGTTCTGGACCGCGGGCGGCGGCGGTTACGGCGAGGCACGCGAGCGCGCGCGCGAGCGTATCGAGGACGATCTGCAAAAGGGCTATGTCAGCGTCGCGGGGGCACTGCGCGACTACGGCGTGCGGCTCGACGAAGAGGAGGCGACACCATGAGCGCGCAACTTCATCAGGAGCGTTCGGGCCGTCTGCGGCGCGCGATGGCCGACGCCGGGCTCGATCTGCTGGTGGTGCCGGGCGACGCGTGGCACAGCGACTATCTGCGTTACGCGCTCGACCTCACGCCGATGGAAGGCGAGGCCATCGCCTGCATCGAACGCGACGGCGCCGCGCGGGTGTTCGTCGCCAGCCACGCCGAGGCCGCGCGGTTCGCCGCCGAGCAGCCCGCGGTGCAGGTGTCGTGCTCGGCCGATCCGCTCGCGCAAGCCGAAGCCTGGATTGCCGCGCGCGGCGCGGCGCAGGCCGCGCTGGTGGCACCCGGCGTGGCGCCCACGCGTCTTGCCCGGGGGCCACTGGGCGCGGGCATGACGGCGGCCACCGCGTGGTTC
Source organism: Burkholderia sp. Ax-1724 (assembly GCF_011752995.1). Taxonomy (GTDB): domain Bacteria; phylum Pseudomonadota; class Gammaproteobacteria; order Burkholderiales; family Burkholderiaceae; genus Paraburkholderia. The sequence goes on along the minus strand of NZ_VWWL01000028.1, from coordinate 55,847 downwards.
GACCGGCTGATGGTCAGGAAGAGCGCGGCGGAAGCCGATGCGGTGGCGCGCGCCACCGCGCTGGCCGACGCCGGTTACGCGGTGTTCCGGGACGCGGCGCGCGTGGGCTGCAGCGAATACGAACTGATCGCCGAAGTCGAAGCGTGGTTCCGCAGCCAGGGATGCCCCGAGAACTTCGTGATTCTCGGCACGGGCGGTCGCGAAGTGCGCGGCATGCATCCGCCCGGCGACAGGCGCATCGCGGCGGGCGATCTCGTGACCACCGAACTCACGCCGTGCGTCGACGGCTACTACGCGCAGATCTGCCGCACGCTCGTGGTCGGCGAGCCGACCGACACGCAGCTGCGCGCCTATGCGGTCTACCGGGAGGCGCTCGAAGCGGGGATCGCGGCGGTGCGACCCGGCGCGACGCACGGCGACGTGGCGCGCGCGCAGAACGACGTGTTCCGCCGCCACGGTCTCGGGGACTACGTGACGTCGGCGTATACGCGGGTGCGCGGCCACGGCGTGGGCCTTTTCGTCGACGGGCCGCACGTGCTGGAAAACGTCGAACTCGTGCTCGAGCCCGATATGACGCTGATCGTGCACCCCAACACGTATCACCCCGAGGCCGGCTATATGGTGCTCGGCGATACGGTGCGCGTGACGGCGAGCGGCTGCGACGTTCTCACGGGAACGACGCGCGATCTCATCAGTGTACCGGCCTGACCGCCTGCGTAAAAGGAGTCCTGACTATGCGTCGAGGTTTGATCAGCTGGTCGCGGGAGGAAGTCCCGCAAGCGATACTGGAAGCCCGCGTGGCGCGGTTGCAGCAGGCGATGCGGGAGGCGCGCCTGGATGCGGTGCTGGCCTATACGTCGTTCGCGCAGCCCGCGCCCGTGCAGTGGCTCACGCACTTCGTGCCGTACTGGAGCGAGGCGCTCGCGGTGGTGTTGCCGCACGGCGCGCCGACGCTGCTCGCCGCGCTGACGCCGCGCGTGCATCCGTGGATTCGCGAGGTTTCGCATCTGGGCGAGGTCGTGTCGGCGCCGCGTCTTGGCGAGAAGACAGGGGAGTTTCTGCGCGAGCAGGGACTCGGAGATAGTTCTGGCGGCAAGGCGCGCATCGGCGTGATTGGTCTGGATGGGCTGCCGTGGTCCGTGGGCGAGCCGCTCGTGAAGGCATTCGGTGAAGACAGTCTCGTCGACGCCAGTGCGCTCTACGCGCAATTGCGGCAGACCGCGGATCGCGCCGAACTCGATCTCGCGAAACGCGCCACGGCGATCGGCGAGGCCGCGCTGCTCGCGATCCCGGCCGGCGCGACGCGTGCCGCCGAGGTGCTGGCGGCGATCGAAGCGTCGGCACGCCGCGCGGGCGCGGAAGAAGTGCTGCTGCGGATCGCGCCGGATTTCACGCGCAACGCCACGCTCTCGCGCATGGAGGGCGACGCGCCGCTCGGCGAACGCTACGCGGTGGAGCTGTCGGTCGCCTACAAGGGCAGCTGGGTGCGGGTGAACCGCTGTGTCGCGTCGGGTGGCGAGCCGTTGTCGTGGCAAACCTCGAGCCGCTGGCTGACGGATGCCGCTGCGTCGCTCTCCGTCGCGCGGGCGGCGCCGCGCTTCGCCGACGTGCCGGGCGGCGGCGCGCTGAACGCGTGGACGCTCGAGACCAGCGTGGGCGTGTATCCGCTGTCGGTCGTGGCCGCGCATGACCGGCCACCGGTCGCGGCGTTGTCCGCCGGCGGCCTCGCGGTGCTCTCGGTCGAACTCGCGTTGCCGGACGGCCCGTGGCGCGGCAGCGTGCCGCTCGCGGTCGCCGCCGACGGCCGCGAGAGCATCTCGCTCGCCTCATGAGCGGCACGCCTGTGTCCACGTTCATCGAGGAACTCGCCGGGTTCGCGGCGTCGGCGTCGAGCGAGCCGCATCGCGAGGCGATCGGCCTGCAACTCGCCGATTCGGCCATTGCTTTGCTCGCGGGCGCGGCGAGCGCGGAAGGCCAGGCCGTGCGGCGCTTCGTCGCCGATACCGACGGCGGGCCGCTCGCCGCCTGCGCGAGCCTCGCCGCGACGATGCGGCTGACCGAAGTCGATGACATTCACCGGTCTAGCGCCGTCACGCCGAGCGCGATCGTGCTGCCCGCGGCGCTGACGCTGCGTATGTCGTTCGCGCGGGAGGCTGCGCCGTCGCGCTTTGCCGATGCACTGTTCGTCGGCGAGGAACTGTCGATTCGCCTTGCGCTCGCGCTGGGCGGCGTGTCGTTGCTCACGCGCGGCGGATGGCCGAGCTACATGGTGGCGCCGTTCGGCGCGGCGGCGACGGCGGGCCGGCTACTCGGCCTGACGCCGGAGCGGATGCGTCATGCGCTCGCGCTGGCGGCGGCGCAAACGCCGCCGCCGATCGGCCGTGCCACGGGACAGCGTCCGGGCCGCTGGCTGCTGTTCGGCCAGGCGGTCCGTGCCGGTTGCGTCGCGGCGTTGGCGGCGGCCGACGGCATCGACGGCGACGTCGCTTTGCTCAACGATGCGTGGCTCGGGCGCATCGGCGGCGAAGCGGCGAATGCTGCGTGGCTGGCGCGCAAAGACAGCGATGCGCCCGCGCGCGAGTCGATCAGCGTCAAGCCTCACTGCGCGGCCAAGCAGGCGTTGGCGGCGGTGCACGGTTTGCAGGCGCTGCTTGCCGATGGCCTTGATCCCGCAGCGATCGAAGCGGTAGAGGTGCGTGTGCCGTCCGCCTACGCGGCGATGCTCGATCGCGAGCCGCCCGAGGCCGGCCGGCTCGCGAGCCTCGTCAGCGTGCGCGGGCAACTCGCGCTCACGGCGTTGCAGCCGGCGTCGCTCGACGACGTCGCGCGCGACGGCTTGCGATGGACGGCCGATCTCGCCGACTTTGCGGCGCGTGTGCGAGTGACGGCCGACCCGTCGCTCGACGGCCTGTACCCCGCCAAATGGCCGGCACGCGTGAGTGTGCGGGCGGGTGCGCGCACGCACGAGCTTACCGTTGCAGACAGCGCCGGCGATCCGGCCCTGCGTTTCGGCATGGACGAACTCGCCGGCAAGGCGACGCGGATGCTCGGCGCGCACCCGGCGGCGGACCTCGTCGACACGGCCCGTCGCGCCGCGACGGAGCCTGCGCAACTCGATGCGTTGTGCGCGCGGTTTTGGCATGATCTGCCGGGCTCATAGTGTTCGGGCTATAGAGGCATAGCCCAATGGCCGCTTGCTTCGGCCGGAACCGATTCGCTAACGTGTTCGCGTCCGCCGCGGCCTGCTTGCGCGGGCCGGATCGCGGTCACCGTCATCACGACATAAAGACAATGGAGACAACAGCATGAACGAAACGACGACGCTCAACGTCGGGACGTTACTGGGCAATCAGCCGCTGCGGTGGCTGCATATCCTGATCGTTGCGCTGCTGGCGGCGACGATGGTCGTCGACGGCTATGACATCTTCATGGTGGGGCTGATTCTGCCCGCGCTTTCGCACGGGCTGAACGTACATCCGGCCGCGCTGACCCAGGTCTTCGTCCTTCAGCAACTGGCGCTATTGATCGGCACGCTGGTTTCCGGCCCGATGCTGGACCGCTTCGGCAGACGGCGCGTGCTGCTCGTCGCCATGCCCGTGTTTGCCGTGCTGACGATCGCCACCTCGCAGGTTCGCAGCGTGCTGGAACTCGACGTCATGCGCTTCGCGGCGGCGCTGTTCTTCAGTGCCGTGATTCCCGCCGCCATTACGCTCGCCAACGAGTTCGCGCCCGCGAAGTATCGCTCGGCGGCGGTTTCGGTGGTGTTTTGCGGCTATGCGGGCGGCAACCTCATCGGCGCGAGCGTGCAGGCGTGGATACTGCCGTTCGGCTGGCAGGCGGCGTTCTGGGTGGGCGGCCTGCTGCCGCTCGTGCTGGCGGGCTGCCTGTGGCTATGGCTGCCCGAGTCGCTGCAATTCCTGGCGATGCGCGACCCCGCGAACCCGGCGATCGGCAACACGCTGCGCCGCCTCGATCCGGCGTTCGTGGCGGCGCCCGGGCAACGCTATGCCGTGCACGACAAGCATCAGCGCGTGTACAAGCTTTCGCCGAAGGTGTTGTTCACGAACGGCCGTGCGGCCGTTACGCTGCTGCTCTGGGGGGCTTACCTCGCGACCGGCATTTTCAGCTACATCAACAACTCGTGGACCACGACGCTGCTGCACCTCACGCGTCACATGCCCATGGCGCACATCGCAGGACTGCTTGCCGTCAGCGCGATTGCGGGCGTGATCGGCACGGCGAGCAGCGGCTTCGTGATGGACCGCTTCGGCGCGGCGCGCGTGTTGCCGAGCTATCTGACGGCGTCCGCGCTGATCGTCGCGGTCATTGCGACCATGGACGTGTATTCGCAATGGGCACCGTTCGCGTTCGCGGCGCTCGGCTTTCTGTACAACAGCAGTTGGGGCGCGCTGAATGCCTTTTGCGCGACGATCTCTCCCGCTGAGATGCGCGCGACCAGCGTGGCGTGGGCGCATGGCGCTTCCAAGGTGGCGGGCATGATCGGTCCGGCGATTGGCGGCGCGATGGTCCGGGCGCAATGGGACTTCACGCCGATCTTTCTCGTGGCCGCCGCGTTCGAACTCCTGTCGGCGTGCGCGGTATTGCTGCTCGTGACCCGTCGCAAGGCGGCGCCGGTTCCGCTGCGCGCGTGAGGGTTGCCATGGGGTGATCGGAATCGTTGATCGCGATAACCCTGATCTGGCTTGTGCGCCGCATTCCGCGCACATAGGATGGTCGGCCGACATTGCCATGTCATCGAATCGCGACAACGTGTGCCACCGCCCCATGACGACTTCACACCCGCCTGTACCGGAATACGATCTGGAACATTTCATTGCCACGGGGCAATCGCTTGCGATCGGCGCGCAGGGTGCGCCTGCGCTCGCCACGCCGCTCCAGCGCACGCTCATGTACGACACCGGTATCCGGGCGCTCGGCAAGCAGCCTCAAGCATTGGTCGATGCGTTCGAAGCGGAAGTCGAAACCTGTCTGTCCGGATTTGCCCATTGGCTTGGCCGTCTGCGGCCGGTGAGCCGGCCGGCGCATCGGACTATCGTCAGTGCGGTCGGCGTGGGCGGCGAAGAAATCGCCAACCTGCAACGCGACACGCCGCCCTATCGCGACATCGTCGAGCAGGTACGGTGGGCGCGCGCGGAAGCGCAGCGCCGCGGACTGACCTACCGCGTATCGGCGCTGGCGCTGATGCAGGGTGAAGCCGATGCGTTGCTCGGCACGGGACTCGTCGGATATCGCGCTCAGGTCGCCTTGCTGCAACGCACGCTCGAAGCGGACCTGCAAGCGGTGACCGGCGTGACCTGTCCGATTCCGATGTTTCTCTATCAGACCGCCAGCCATGGGCGCTATGCGGGAACCGCTCTGCATCCCTCGGTTGAAATTCCGCTCGCGCATTGGCAGGAAGCACGCGACAACCCGAACCTGCATCTCGTGGCGCCCATGTACCCGTTCCCGTATGCGGACGGGCTGCATCTGACCAATCACGGCTATCGCTGGTACGGGCACTATCTGGCAAAAAGCATCGCCCATTGGCTGACGACGGGCGAGAAATGGCGGCCGCTCGAGCCGACGCGTGCACGGCAACGGGACAGCGTTCGCGTTGGCGTCGACTTTCACGCGCCGGTGCCGCCGCTGCGCTTCGATACGTCGCTGGTCCGGCAACTCGACGACGGGATGAACGGCTTCGAACTGTATGACCAGACGGGCCGCGTCCCGATCTCGCACACGCGGATCGTCGATGGGACACAGGTCGAACTGGTTGCTGCTCGTGCGCTGAGTGGTGCCGTAATGGTCGGCTATGGCCTGACGCCGGTCAATCAGATGAACTGCGATGACACGGGGCGGTTTCTCGCCTGGAACGCGGGGCCGGCCTCGGGTGTGCGCGGTACGCTGTGCGATTCGGATCGATCGGCAAGCGATCTGAGCGACATGCACGGCAATCGCTATGCGCTTGCGAACTATTGCGTGATTTTCCGCTTGCCCTGCGATTGAACGGGCGCGGCGGGTGGTCCGCGACGCACCCGTGACGTGATCGCCGCGTGATGTGTTGAGCCCCGGCATCCGGCCATGCCGGGCACCGGGCGCATGCCGTCAGGTGCCCGGCATGCCTCGACGTTGCAGTGCTTAGAAGCGGTGGCGAATACCGAACGTGGTGGCGAACTGGCGATCATTCGACGACGCCGTCAGCCCGTCGATCGCCGCCACCGCGCTCTTGCCGGTCGTGTCCTGGCCGCTCGCGTGCTGATAGATAGCGACGAGATAAAGATCGGTGCGCTTGGACAGCGCATAGTCGGCGGCCAGATTGACCTGGTTATAGGTCGCGTTCTCCAGAGCGCCCACCGATGAACGGTTCGTCAGCGCGTATGAGGCGCCGAGCTGGAATGCCGGCGTAAGGTGGTACGACGCGGAAATTTCGCCGATATTGAAGATGCTTTCCCCGCTCAGGTGCTGCGGATTCAGGCCATTGCCCGGCTCATGGCCGAGATCCTGATATCGAACATTGCTATAGGCGCCTTTGAGCGTCACGCTGCCGAAGTTATACAGCGCACCGGCCACGATCCCCTGCATGAGTCCCGCCGAAGCGAGACCGCTGATCACCGGACTGGACATATTGAGGGAACTGGCGGACGTTGCCGTCGCGCTGCTCGGCTTGTCGCCCCAGTACGAATAGTTCGGATCGCGCTGATTCATATAGCCGACGCCGGCTGCGAAGCCGCCGTGCCGGTAGACGGATGCGAAGCTATAGATCTGATTCTGCGTGAAATTGCCGGCCACGCCGCCGAGGCTGTAGAACGCGCTGAACGTCAGGCCATGAAAGTCCGGCGAATTGTATTTGATCGAGTTGTTCGTGCGATTGGTGCCGCCGAGGTTATCGAGGTCGGCCGGGTGAGCGCCGAAGGGGCCGGCCCATTCCGTGACTTCGCCGTTGCCCGCGGCGCCGGCCGACGTGAACTGGGCGAGGCTGACGGTGACGGGGTCGTACTGGCGGCCGAGCAGCAGTGCGCCGTATTGATCGTTGTGCAAGCCAACCCAGGCGGCCCGGCCGAACAGGTCGCCGCCCTGGCCCAATGCACCGTTGTTGACGGTATAACCGCTCTCGAGCTTGAAGAGCACCTGCAGACCGCCGCCCAGGTCTTCCGTGCCGGTCATCCCCCAGCGCGAGCCCTGAAGATTGCCGGACGTCATCTCGAACTGCCGCTTGCCGCCCGCATTGCTGTTGATGACGAACCCGCTATCGATCAAGCCATAGAGCGTTACCGAACTCTGTGCAAAGGCACTGCCGCTTAAGGTCGCACCGATCAATGCGGAAAGTAGGGTCTTTTTCATTGCGATTTTTCTCAAGTTTAATATGGACTATCGTCGTGGTGATTCAGGAATGCCTTGATTGATTCGTATGGCTAAGTAATGACCGTTGTGAGGCGGCCGTTGCGAGGCGCGAGCATGCCAGGTCCGCATGAACGCAGGTTAAAGGGGGGCCGGGCACGCTGGATTCCCGGTCGGGGAATCGGAATGAGCGCGGGTGTGTCCGGCGCAGGACGCTACGCCACGCGGCGTTTCCTGCTTAGGAACGTTGCGGCGAGACAGGCGAAAGGCAGCCGGTCGGATTGCCTCTCGTCAAAAACGCGGTCCGGTTTGATAATCCCGCACGATTCACGGAGCAGTCCATTGCGAACCTGCGTACCTGTTTGGGGCGATCCATGAAGATCGCTTTCGCAATTCGTCCGACGAGATGAACCATGACGTTGTCAGCCTCCAAGATGACAGCCTGTTCTGAGCGATGGTTCTGTCGGTTCGCTCATCCGGCTTTGTATTGGGATGGAGTCTGCCACGCCATATTGGCGATAACGATTGCTTTTGGAGATCGCGATAGGCCTGATCGTCCGCCTGGCGAGCCGCCATCGCGGCGCGCGGGGAGGGTGGGTGCGAACGCGGAGTGCCGCGGCCGTCGAGCGGATCGGGACCTCGGATGGCGCGGATCGATGTGCTACGATCGCACGTCCTCCCTTCAGTGGCGCTCTTCGGTTGAACAGGCTTCCGTATGACGTTGAATCAGCTTCGGGTCTTTTGCACGGTATTCGATCAAGGTGGATTTCGCGCGGCCTCACGCTCTCTCGACATCTCGCAGAGCACGCTGACTCAGTCCATCCAGAGTCTTGAAACCGAACTCGGCGTTACGCTGCTCAGCCGCTCGCATCAGGGCGTTAGCCTGACTCCGCATGGAGAGCGTTTGCTGGCGCGCGCCCGGGCGATCATCAGCGACTGCGATCGCGTTTCCGAAGATATGCAGCAGTTGAGCGGGGAACCGACCGGCACGATCTCGCTCGGCATGACATCGGAGCCGCTCGGGGAAGTGCTGCTGCCGGTGCTCAAGCGATTCATGGCGAGCTACCCGCGTGTACGCGTGCATGTTTCGAGCGGATCGTCATTGCAATTGCTCGAACGGATTCGCGACGGCCGGCTCGATTTCGCGATCTTCCCCATCTCGCCGCAGGTCACCGATGCGGACATGAACATCGAGCGTCTTTACGAATCGACGGCCGGCATCATCGCGCGCAAAGGGCATCCGAAGGCATCCGCAACGTCGATCCGGGAACTGGCTAACTGCGAATGGATTGGCTTGCTGACGCGCAATATCATCGGCGGAGCCGAGAGCCGGCTCGTCAGCCTGTTCAGGTCGCAGGGCCTGGGGGTTCCGAAGGTCGTCATTACCGCGGAGTCGCTGCTCGAAACACTGCACATGGTTTCGGAAACGGACTATCTGACGCTTGAGCCGCGCGCGCTGGTCGATTTCAAACTGTATAAATCCTCGCTGATTTCCATACCGATCAAGGAAGGTTTCGATCCGCGCGAAGTCTGCCTCGTTCGCAGGCGCAATGCGCCATCCACGCCGGTCATGCAGGAACTCATCACCATGATGATTTCGTACTCGCGCATGGCGCATCGGCAGATTCTCTGACACGCCAGTCCGCTCACTCGACGGCTCGACCGGCGCAGCGTCGATTCCGCGCCGCGAGCGTGCTCGTGCTCGTTCTTTCGCACCCGGTCCCGTAGCCGTCGTCGCCTCGACGCAGGCTGCCGGCGCCACCATAACGCGGCCATAGCGCGCCGGCTTTCCCGGCAGTTTTCCCGACCTCCGTTTGCCGTTGCCGCTTTGGGCTTCGCGGTACGCGTGTGCTTCATCCGGTGATCGGAAATATGGATCGCGATATTTTGACCAGACTTCCTTGCGCCTATCCGTGTGCTTAGCATCGTCGTCAGCGGCGCGATAAACGCGCTCGCGCACCGTACACCGTGGCACTCAGGTTTGCCCGGCGCGACAGGGATATCGATCAGGAGACCGGATGTCAGATTCGAATGTCAGCACGCCAGCGCCATGGCCGCTTTCTTTTGCTTGCGCAGGGCACCTGCTCAGGACATCGCTCGGGATACCGTTATGACATCGCGCCGCTTCCGCGCCGGCCGCCTCGCGGGTCTGACTGCGGCAGGGCGCGCCGTGGCGATGCTCGGCGTGCTCGCGTGCGCGCATATCGGACTGCTGCCGGCCCTCGCCATGGCCGAGACGAACACGGCGGCGCAAAGCGAGATTCGCGTGGCCCAGGTCGCGGACACGCCGACCTCGATGCCCGGCAACGTCGCCCGCAACACCACGACCGACAATATCCTCGGCAACGTCGTCGAATCGCTGGTCGCCTTGCGGGCCGACCAGAGCGTGGGGCCGATGCTCGCGGATAGCTGGGACATTTCGCCCGATGGCCGGACCTATACGTTCCATCTGCGCCACGGTGTGCTGTTTCATGACGGCACGCCGATGACCTCGAAAGAGGTCAAGTGGAGTTTTGAATTCCTGATGAAGCGCAGCTCCGGCTTCGAGTGCCGTAATGCCTACGACGGCAGCCGAGGCGTGCGCGTCGTCGAGGTCCGCACGCCGGACCCCCATACGGTGGTGTTCGAACTCGATCGGCCCTACGCGCTGTTTCTGACGCGCATGGTCGATCCGCGCTGTCCGCTCGCCGTGCTGAGTCCGTCGAGCGTCGATGCCGACGGCCACTGGCTCAAGCCGGTAGCCACCGGGCCGTTCGTGTTTTCGGAGTGGAAGCGCGGACAGTATGTGCTGCTCAAGCCGTTTGCCGGCTATCGTCCGCGCCCGGAACCGTCCAGCGGTTACGCCGGCGCGAAGCTCGCGCACGGCGACGTGCGTTTCGTCGTGATTCCCGATGCGGCCGCGCAGAAGTCGGCGCTGGTCGCGGGCCAGATCGATCTGACATCGGTCGGCGAGAACGGCGTGCTGCCTCCGGACCCGCGCTGGCGTCTCGTCACCGGGCCCGGCACCGATCCGGCCGCGCTGCTGATGCAGACGCGCGACCCGCTGCTCTCCGACGTACGCATCCGGCGCGCGATTGCCCTCGCACTCGATCTGCCGGGCATCGTCAACGCGGTGACCGACGGGCACGCACGCTACAACCCGTCGCTCGTGCCCGACGCGAACACGCTGTTCACGCGGGCCGATGCGGTGGGCTACACGAAGAATCTCGCGCAGGTGAAGCAGCTGCTTGCGGCCGCGGGCTACAAGGGACAACCGCTGACGCTGGAGACGAACCGCAGTTTCGAGTCCATGTACACGCTGGCGGTGTATGTGCAATCGCTGCTGACCCAGGCCGGCATTCCGACGAAACTCGACATCGTCGAATGGGGCAAGCAGGAAGCGGACTTTCATTCGGGTCATTTTCAGATGATGGCGTTCGACTACTCCGCGCGTCTCGATCCGGCCTTGATGTATAGCGACGTGCTCGGCGACAAGACCAAGATTCCGATGGCGCAATGGGAGAACCCCGCGGCGCGCGCGCTGTTGCGCAGCCTGCAAGGCGAGACGGACGAAACCGTGCGCAGGAAGGTTTTCGAGCAGCTGCACGCCATGATGATCGCCGATGTGCCGATGATCATGCTGTATTACACGCCGGACCTGCTGCTCGTGAGCAGCCGCCTCGAAGGCGTGGCTTCGTGGCCGATGCGGCGCATCCGCGTATTCAACATCATCAAGCACTAAGGATCAGCATGGTGTCCTATCTACTCAAGCGCATTGCAATGGCGGTGCCGACCGTGGCGATCGTCACCGTGCTCGTGTTCGGCATGATGCGCGCCATTCCCGGCGACCCCGCCACGCTGATGCTCGGCGACATCAACGACCCGGCGTTGCTCGCGCAGATGCGTCACCAGTTCGGGCTCGACCGCTCCGTCGCCGATCAGTTTCTGCTGTGGCTCTCGCATCTGATGCATGGCGACCTCGGCATGTCGATCGTGCGGCATCAGCCGGTTTCCGAACTGATCGCCACCACCTTTCCGGTGACCGCCGAGATCGTGCTGGCCGCGACGTTCATGGCCAGCCTGATCGCGATTCCGGCAGGTCTTATCGCGGCATGGTCGCAGAACCGGCGCGCGGACCCCGCGATCGTCTTCACCGCGATCCTGTTCGTGTCGCTGCCGAGCTTCTGGGTCGGCATTCTGCTGATGTGGGTGTTCGGCGTGAAGCTGCACTGGCTGCCGACCTTCGGCTACCAGAGCTTCGGCGATGCGGGCTGGGGCACCGTGCGCTATCTCGTGCTGCCCGTGGTGGCGGTCGCGCTCGGCGAGATCGCGGTAATCATCCGCATCATGCGCGCGAGCAGCCTCGAAGTGTTGCGGCTCGAATACATCGCGCACGCGCGCGCCAAGGGCCTTTCCGAGCCGCGCGTGCTGATGCGCCACGCGCTGCCGAATGCGTTCGGTCCGGCGCTCACCGTGATCGGGCTTGTGCTCGGCCATCTGCTGGCGGGCGGGGCCGTGATCGAAACGGTCTTCACGCTGCCGGGCATGGGCCGTCTGCTCGTCGACAGCATCTACGCGCGCGACTATCCGGTGGTGCAAGGCTGTCTGCTCGTGATCGCGCTGCTCTACGTGCTCGTCAATCTGATCGTCGACCTGCTGCATCCGGTTTTCGATCCGCGCCTGAAAATGTAAATGAAACTCTCCCTGTTCAAACGGCTCAATCTCGCGATCGGCACGGTACTGGTGGGCTGGCTCGTGCTGACCGCGCTGCTCGGTCTCGTCTATACGCCCTACGATCCGACCGCGGTCGATCTCGTTACGCGCTATGCGGCCCCGAGCCTGCACCACTGGTTCGGCACCGACGAATTCGGCCGCGACGTTCTCTCGCGCGTGATGGCGGGCGCCGCCGTCAGCGTGACGGTCAGCATCGGCTCGGTGCTGTTCGCGCTCGTCGTCGGCACGACGCTCGGCACCGTGTCGGGCTATGTCGGCGGCTGGTTTGACCGGCTGGTGCTGATGCTGACCGATGCGCTGATGGCGTTTCCCGGCCTGCTGCTCGCGCTCGGCATCATGACCGTGCTCGGCGCTTCGGAAGGCGCGGTCGTGCTGGCGCTCGGACTGGCCTACACGCCCTCGGTCACGCGGCTCGCCCATAGCGGCACGCTTTCGCTGCGCAGCCGCGACTTCGTCGTCGCTTCTCAGGCGATGGGCAATGGCGGCGCGTGGACCTTGTGGCGGCATGTCCTGCCGAATACGGTCGCGCCGTTACTGGTCTTCGCGACCTCGCTGTTCGGCTCGGCGCTGCTCGCGGAAAGCGCACTGAGCTTTCTCGGTCTCGGCGTGCCGCCGCCCGCGCCGACCTGGGGCGGCATGCTGGCCGACAGCCGCGATGCGATCGACCGCGCGATCTGGCTTGCCATCTTTCCGGGCGTGGCGATTTCGCTCGCGCTGCTCGGCATCAACATGCTCGGCGATGCGCTGCGCGATCTGCTCGACCCACGCATGAAAGGAGTGACGCGATGAGCGCGCCTGTTTCGAACACGGCGCGGCCCGACGTGTCCGCGTTGCCCGGGTCCGGCGCGCCGCTGCTGAGCGTACGCGACCTGACGCTCGCCTTCAACGTGCCGGGCGGCGCGCCGAAGAAAGTCGTGGATGCCGTCAGCTTCGATCTCGACGTGGGCCGTTCGCTCGCGATCGTCGGCGAATCGGGCAGCGGCAAGACGATGATCGGCAAGACGCTGCTGGGGCTGCTGCCCGACTCCGCGCGGATCGCGGGCGGCGACGTTCGCTTCGACGGCCATTCGTTGCGCGAGCAGACGCGCGCGCAATGGTGCGAGGCGCGCGGCGTCGGTATCGGCATGGTGTTTCAGGAGCCGATGGTGTCGCTCAATCCGGCATTCAGGATCGGCGTGCAACTGACCGAGGCGCTGGTGCGCAGGCGCGGACTCGTGCGCGACGAAGCGGTGCGCCGCGCGGAAGTCATGCTCGAACGGGTGCGCGTGCGCAATCCGCAAGACTGCATGAAGCGCTATCCGCACGAATTTTCGGGCGGCATGCGGCAGCGGATCATGCTCGCCTCGGCGATGCTGCTGCGCCCGAAGCTGCTAGTGGCGGACGAGCCGACCACCGCGCTCGATTGCGTGGTTCAGAAGGAAGTGCTCGACGTGATGACGGAACTCACGCGCGAGGAAGGAACGGCGCTGATCTTCATCAGCCACAATCTCGCGCTTGTCGCCGCCTATACCGAGAGCGTGCTGGTCATGCGCGCAGGCGTCGCGGTCGAAACGGGGCCGGCCGCGCGCGTGCTGTCGCGACCTTCGCATCCTTATACGCTGGCGCTGCTCGATGCGTTGCCGCGCCGTACTGCATTGCTTGCCGACACGTCGCGTGAAGCGCCAGGTGATGAGCCAAGTGAGGCGCCAGGTGAAGCGCCAGGCGAGAGCGTGCCACCCGTGCTCGAAATGCGCGACGTCGCGATCGACTACGCCGCGCCGCGCGCGACTCTCGCGAACTGGCTGCGCGCGAAACTGCAACCGCACGGTGGTGCGCCCGCGCGCGTACGCACCGTTTTTCCCACGTCGTTGCGGCTGCGCGCCGGCGAAACACTCGCGATCGTCGGCGAATCCGGCAGCGGCAAGACGACTCTCGCGAAGGCGGTGCTCGGCCTCGTGAACCCGGCCGAGGGCAACGTGCTGCTGAATGGCGCGACCTATCTCGACGGCGGGCCGAAGTCGTTGCAGGCGGCGCGGCGTGCCATCCAGATCGTGTTTCAGGACCCGTACTCGTCGCTCGATCCGCGCATGCGCGTGGGCGAACTCGTCGCCGAAGGGCTGCGCGCGGACCGGACGCTCGACGCGGCGCAGCGCGACGAACGGGTGCGCTCGGCACTGGCCGACGTGGGGCTTGCCGAGCATGCGCAGCGCTTCGTGCACGAGCTATCCGGCGGCCAGCGGCAGCGTGTCGCCATCGCGCGCGCCCTGGTGAGCCGTCCCGCCGTCATCATCGCGGACGAGCCCGTGTCGGCGCTCGACGTGACCGTGCAGAAGCAGGTGCTCGACATGCTCACGTCGCTGCAGGCGCGCTACGGCTTCGCGTGCCTGCTGATCTCGCACGATCTCGGCGTGGTCGAGCAGATCGCCTCGCATGTGTTGGTGATGCTGCGCGGCCATATCGTCGAGGCGGGCACCCGCGATGCCGTGTTCGACGACCCGTGTCATCCGTACACGCGACGCCTGCTGCGAGCCGTGCCGGAACTGCGGGGCGACCGCGAGAGCGGATTTCGCGTGCAGGTGCGCGAGGTGCCGCCGCCGCGCCAGCCCGACGACGCCTATTTCGACCCGGATCGCGCGCAGGGCGCGCTGCCGCGGATGACCCGCGTGGACGGCGCGGCGGCGCACACGGTCGCGCTGCGTTGAAGGCGGGCCAGGACGCCGTGCGTGGCCGATGCCGGACCTGCGGGCCGCGCGCCCGGTTTGCGGCGGCGTTTGTGCCGGTGCCGGTGCGCGGCCACGGCAAGGCGGTGCTGCGCCCGCACCCGGCAGCGCGCCCGCCGATCCGCTCAATGGAGAAGTTCAGATGACCTTAGGCCAGCTGAAGGCATTTTGCACCGTGGTCGAGCAGGGCAGTTTCCGGGCCGCGGCCCGTTCGCTCGGCATCGCGCAGAGCGCGTTGACGCATGCGATCCAGAGCCTCGAAGCCGAGCTCTCGGTGTCGCTGCTGACGCGCTCGCATCTCGGCATCAGCCTCACGTCGTTCGGCGAAATGCTGCTCATGCGCGCAACCGCGATCCTCAAGAACTGCGAACGGATCGAGCAGGACATCCGCGAGGTCGAGGGCATGCCGTCGGGGCGAATCGCGCTCGGCGTGACCTCGGAACCGCTCGCCGATCTGTTGATGCCGGTGCTCAAGCGCTTCATGGCCGACTATCCGAACGTGCTCGTGCATATCTCGAGCGGCCCGTCGCTGATGCTGCTGGAGCGTATCCGCGACGGCCGTCTGGACTTCGCGCTCTGTCCGCTCTCGCCCGATATCGACGATGCCGATCTCGAGATCGACCGGCTCTATCGTTCGTCGCCCGCCGTGATCGCGCGCGCGGGGCATCCCAAGGCGAATGCCACCTCGATCGACGAGCTGGCCGACTGCGAGTGGATCGGCTTCAAACGCGAAGGTATTACCGGATTCGCCGCCAACCGGCTCGTCGGCATATTTTCGGAGCGCGGGCTCGGCGTGCCGAAGATCGTCATCACGGCCGAGACGCTGCTCGAATCGCTCTATTTCGTGAGCGAAACCGACTATCTGACGATGGACCCCGGCGTGCTGGTCGATTTCAAGCTGTTCTCCGGCTCGCTGATCCGGATTCCGGTTCGCGAAACCTTTAGCCCCGGCGACATTTGTCTGACCCGTCGCAGCGCGTCGCCGCTCACCACCTCGGCACAACTGCTGGCGAGCATGCTCGCGTCCTACGCGCGCCTGCGGCGCGGCGTGACGAGCGGCGCGAAGACGTAGCGCAGCGGGCGCGCGCCCCGCGCGGAATGCAAGCGAAATGCCAACTGCTTGCGAACCGGGCGCGAACCCAATGCGAACCAGATGCGAACTGGATACTAGTGATCTGAATCGTGGATCGCGATAGCCCGGAGCTGGCTTCCTGAGCTTGCCGCGCGTACTTAAGATGGTGTCATCCATGATGCGCTGCCTTTTCAGCCGTGCATCGCAACCGAGGAACTCCAGGTCCATGTCAATTCGCGACACTCACCGGCTGCTGCCGGGCGCCGACGGTACGGCGCATCATTTGTATGTTGATCGCTTCGGCCCGTCGGGCACCGGCAGGAAGGTTTACGTGCAGGCCGGCCTGCATGCGGACGAAGTGCCCGGCATGCTGGTCGCCGCGTGGCTGAAGACGCGCCTGCGGGCACTCGAGGAAGCGGGCAGCCTGCGCGCCGAGTGCGTGGTGCTGAGCGTGGCCAACCCGATCGGGCTCGGCCAGGCCGTGCTCGGCTACCCGCTTGGCCGTTTCGACCTGGCGAGCGGCCGCAACTTCAATCGCGGTTTTCCGATGCTCGCGGCGCAGATCGGCGACGCCATCGAAGGCCGGCTGAACGGCGACGCGCTCCACAACCGCGCAGTGGTGCACGAAGCCTGGCGCGAGCTGCTCGACAAGGCCGCGCCGCGCCACCCCGTGGACGACCTGCAGCGCACGCTCATGCAGCTCTCGATCGACGCCGACATCGTGCTCGACCTGCATTGCTCGCGCGAGGCGGCCATGCACATCTACACGGGCGAGGCCATCTGGAACGAGGCCGAGCCGCTCGCGCGCTATCTCGGCGCGCGGGCCTCGCTGCTGGCGTTCGATTCCGGCGGCCAGTCGTTCGACGAGGCGCACAGCCTCACATGGTGGCAATTGCAGGAGCGCTTTCGCGGGCGCTATCCGATTCCCAACGGATGCGTTTCGGTGACGGTCGAGCATCGCGGCCAACGCGACGTCAGCGACGAACTGGCTCGGCAGGATGCCGAAGCAATTATTTCGTACCTGACCTATGCGGGCATGATCGACGCAGCGGTCGAACCGCTGCCGCCCTTGCCGCATCCCGCCACGCCGCTCGCCGGCAGCGAGCAGTTCTACGCGCCGGCCACGGGCGTGCTGCTGCATCGCGTGGAAGAGGGCGCGCACGTGCAGGCCGGCGACGAGATGTTCGTGGTCGTCGATCCGGTCGAGGGCACGCGCACGGCCGTGCATAGCAGCACGAGCGGCGTGTTCTACATGCGGCGCGACGTGCGCTACGTGCGGGCGGGCGATCCGCTTGGCCGCGTGACCGGAGAAAAGACCCTGCGCAGCGGCTATCTGCTGGGCGCCTGATCCTGAACCATCGCACCAGACTGACGAGTGAGAACATGACTAGATATATCGACGTAAGCGACATGCGCCATCTGGCCGCATCGGTCGGCACGCAACGGCTCATCACGGAGATGGCCGAGTACATTCGCGCGGACTACCTGCGCTGGAACGAATTCGAGAAGTCCGCCCGGGTGGCGAACCATGTGCCGGGCGGCGTGATCGAGCTGATGCCGGCGTCGGACTCGACGCTCTACGGCTTCAAGTACGTGAACGGCCATCCGAAGAACACCCGCATCAACATGCTGACCGTCATGGCGTTCGGCGTGCTGGCGGAAGTGGAGACGGGTTTCCCCGTGCTCTTCAGCGAATTCACCATCATGACGGCGCTGCGCACGGCGGCAACCTCCGCGCTCGTCGCGAAGGCGCTGGCAAGACCCGACTCGCGCACGATGGCGCTGATCGGCAACGGCGCGCAAAGCGAATTCCAGATCCTCGCGTTTCGCGCGATGCTCGGCATCGAGGAAGTGCGTCTCTTCGACGTGGACCCGGCGGCCACCGACAAGCTGATGCGCAATCTCGCCGACGTGCCGGGGCTGAAGCTCGTGCGCGCGGCGAGCGCGGCCGAGGCCGTGCGCGGCGCCGACATCGTCTCCACCGTGACGGCCGACAAGACCAACGCGACCATTCTCACACCCGACATGATCGAGCCGGGCATGCACGTTAACGCCGTCGGCGGCGACTGCCCGGGCAAGACCGAACTGCATGCGGACGTGCTGACCGACGCGCGCGTGGTGGTCGAGTTCGAACCACAAACGCGCATCGAAGGGGATATCCAGCAACTGCCGCCGGAATTCCCGGTGATCGAGCTGTGGCGCGTGCTGTCGGGCGAGGTGGCGGGGCGCACGAGCGCCTCGGAAGTGACGGTGTTCGATTCGGTGGGCTTCGCGCTCGAAGATTTCTCGGCGCTGCGCTATCTGCGCGATGCCGCGAACCAGTACGGTATCGGCCGCGATATCGATCTGATTCCGGCGCCCGAGAATCCTAAGGATCTCTACCAGTTCGTGGCGGCGCCGCTCGACGCGCCGGCGCTGACTCCGGCGCATGCTCCGGCGGCGAGAGCCGCCTGAGCCCGACGGCAGCGTTGCATCATCCGGCCTTTCTGACCCTTCTGGCCGTTCGTCATTGCTTTATCGCCAACCGGTTTTCTTCTCCATGACGCGCTTCAACTGGCAAAACCCGTATCCGACACCGCGCTCGCCCGTGTTCGCCCGCAATATCGTTTCGACCTCGCATCCGCTCGCCGCGCAGGCCGGCCTGCGCATGCTGTGGAAGGGCGGCAACGCCGTCGACGCGGCCATCGCCGCGGCGGCGGCCATCACCGTGGTCGAGCCGGTCTCGTGCGGCCTGGGCGGCGACGCGTTCGCGCTCGTGTGGGACGGCCAGAAGCTGCATGGCCTGAACGCGTCGGGCGCGGCGCCCGCCGCGTGGAACCTCGACTATTTCCGCAGCCGCTACGGCGAGGAAAACGGCATCGCGAAACGGCCCCGACGCGGCTGGGACGTGGCGACAGTGCCGGGCGTGATCGCCGGTTGGGAAGCCTTGCATGCGAAGTTCGGTTCGCTGCCGTTCGCCGATCTGATGGAGCCGGCCATCGAAATCGCCGAACGCGGCCACGCGGTGGCCGGGGTGGTGGCGCGCAAGTGGAATGCCGCGATTCCCGAATTGCAGAATCAGCCCGGTTTTGCCGGCACGTTCATGCCGCATGGACGCGCTCCCGAGGTCAGCGAGCGCGTGTGCTTTCCGGGCCACGCGGCGACCTTGCGCCTGCTCGCGGAGCAGGGTCCGCGCGCCTATTACGAAGGCGAGATTGCCGAGCGCATCGCCGCGTTTTCGCGCGAGTGCGGCGGTGCGATGACGCTGGACGATCTGCGCAACTGTCGCGCGGACTGGGTCGAGCCGATCGGCAAGGAGTATCGCGGCCATACCGTGCACGAGATTCCGCCGAACGGGCAGGGCATTGCCGCGCTGATCGCGCTCGGCATTCTCAAGCAGTTCGACGTGAAATCGCTGAAGGTGGACAGCGTCGAGTCGCAGCATCTGCAGATCGAAGCGATGAAGCTCGCGTTCGCGGACATCTATCGCTATGTGGCCGACCCGCGTTCGATGGAAGTCACGCCCGAACAGATGCTCGACGACGCTTACCTCGAATCGCGCGCGAAGCTGATCGACCCGAAGCGCGCGACGCATTTCGGCTTCGGCATGCCCGCCTCGGGCGGCACGATCTATATGTCGGCCGTGGACGAGCGCGGCATGATGGTCAGCTTCATCCAGTCGAACTACATGGGCTTCGGCTCCGGTGTGGTGGTGCCCGGCACCGGTATCGCGCTGCATAACCGCGGCTGGGGCTTTTCGATGGACCCGAAATCGCCGAACGTGGTGGCGGGCGGCAAACGGCCGTTTCATACCATCATTCCGGCGTTCCTCACGCAGCAGGTCGATGGCCGGCAGGAAGCGGTGATGAGCTTCGGCGTGATGGGCGGCGACATGCAGCCGCAAGGCCATCTGCAAACGGTGGTGCGCATGCTCGACTACGGCCAGCAGCCGCAGGCCGCATGCGATGCGCCGCGCTGGAAGATCAACCGCGACTTCACGCTCGACCTCGAAGCGACGCTCGATCCCGCGACCGTGCAGGGGCTGCGCGAACGCGGCCATCAGATCAAGAGCATGAACGACCCGTATATGGACTTCGGTTCGGGCCAGTTCATCTGGAGGCTCGATCGCAACGACCCGGAGCGCGGCTACGTGGCCGCGAGCGATTCGCGGCGTGACGGACTCGCCGCGGGCTTCTAGGCGTTTTCTCATTCTTTATAAGGTATTTCGCACGATGCACGGTGGAGGCCCGTCATATGACCAATGATAAAAACAGCGAAACCAGCAAGCTCCGGAAAGTCATCGTATCGACCATAGTCGGCGGCATGCTCGAATGGTTCGACTTCATGGTGTACGGCTACTTTTCGACGCTGATCGCACAGACGTTCTTCGTCGGCGTCAGTCGCGCCGAATCCTTGTTGCTCACGTTCGCGACGTTTGCCGTCGGCTTTCTGGTGCGGCCCATCGGCGGCGCCGTGATGGGCATGTACGCGGACCGGGCCGGCCGGGTCAAGGCCCTGTCGATGATCATGGTGGCGATGTCGGTCGGTTCGCTGCTGCTCGGTTTGACGCCGGGCTATGCCGCGATCGGCATCGCCGCGCCGCTGCTGGTGGTGGCCGGACGGCTGGTGCAGGGCTTCGCGGTCGGCGCGCAGTTCGCGCTTTCGTCGGTGACGATTTACGAAATGGCGCCGCCGGGCAAGAAGATGTTCTACGGCAGTTTCAACATGCTGACGTGGGGAATCGCAGCCATCCTGTCTTCGGGGTGCAGCTATCTGCTGTCGCGGCATCTGTCGCACGAGGCCATGCTGGCCTGGGGCTGGCGCCTGCCGTTCCTGGTCGGCGCGCTGGTCGGGCCGTTCGGTTTCTACATCCGGCATAGCGTCGGGGAGTCGGCGGAGTTCCGTCAGATGCAGGCGAATGCCGTCGCGCGTCTGCCGCTCGGTCGCCGCATACGCGACTTCGTCGGCGAGAATGGCGACGCGCTCGTTTGCGCGATCGGCATCATCATGGGCGGCACGTCGCTGCTCTATGTGTGGCATGCGTACCTGCCGCACTACGCGCAAAGCCAGCTGCATCTGCCGATCAGTTCCTCGCTGCAGGCGGTGTTCGTCACGAGCATCATCTCGTGCGTGCTGTCGCCGGTATTCGGCGCGCTGGCCGATCGTGTCGGACCGTACCGGGTGTTCTGCTTCTTTATCGGCAGCTGGCTGATCTGCGTGTTCCCGCTGTTCTGGTTCCTGCTGGCCACGCCCACGGCGACGCGGCTGATACTCGTGCAACTGGTCGGCATTCTGTTCGTGACGCTGCAAGGCGCCGCGCATCCGGGCATGCTGGTGAGGCTCTTCACGGTGCAGGGCCGCTCGACGGGCGTGGCGATCTCCTACAACATCGGCGTGATGCTGTTCGGCGGGCTCGCGCCATTCTATATCTCGGTGGTCTCGCGCTTTACCGATGCCCGGTTCGTTCCGCCGGCTTATCTGGTCGGTACGACCGTACTGTCGTTCGTGCTGGTCGTGGGCACGCGCACGGGGCGGCGCGCGTTCAGGCTCGAGAGCGAGGAGCGGCGGCAGGCAGCCGCTGCGCGCGACGAGGCCGGTGCGGCAGGCGCCGTTCCTTCCAGCAAATAGATAGACCGGCAAGATGCATCGGCTTTAGCGCGTGGCCGCCGAAGCCGATAAAAATGGCGCCTTGATGCGAATCAAGGCGCCATTTTTCCTGTAGCGCATTTGAAAATTGTTCCCGGATGTGGTTTAAATGCGGGACGTGGAAAAAGAACCTCGGGATCGTCAGACGGTACCGGCCGCAAGGGAGGCAGGTGTTTGTCGAGGGGGATACGATCGCCTGGCGTTGACGGACAAAGGCGGCAACGCTCGGGTTCGTCGCTGAGGTGGTGAATTTTCAAACACGCTACAAGAAAACCATGAAGCAACAGACGTCGAGAAAAACAACATGGAAGCACTATGTCGCCGTGGCTTGTCTGTCGGTTGCGAGTGGATATGCGAATGCGCAAACGGTGAAAATAGATTTGCCGGCATTGCCCTTGTCGGAAGCACTGGCGAAGCTCTCCCTGCAAGGCAAAGTTAACATTCTTGCGTCGGACGCATCGGTGGCAAATCGCATGGCGCCGGCGGTCTCGGGCACGCTGAGTATCCATGACGCGCTGGATCAACTGCTCAAAGGCACGAATCTCAAAGCCGAACAGAAGCAGGAGGGGACATGGGTCATCTCGGCGTCGTCAAAACAGGCGGCAACGGGTGCCACGGATGCCGCTACGGTGTTGCCGGCGATTACGGTAACGGGCAATGTCCTCTCGGATAACACGGGCTTCCTCGCGTATTCGAGCAATACCGCTACGCGTACCGACACGCCGATTAGCGAAACGCCGCAGTCGATCCAGGTGATTACGGCGGATCAACTCAAAAGCCACCAGACGCAATCGGTTCTGGACGCACTCGAGATGGCCGGCTTGCCGATCGTGAGCCAGTCTCAGGGAAATAGTGCGGCCATTATTTCCAGAGGTTTCACGGCCAATGTCATGAGAAACGGAATCAATGACGTCAGCGGGAACCAGACCGCGCTTTCGATTCCCATGGCCGGTATCGAGCGGATCGAGGTGATCAAGGGCGCGGATTCGATCGTGGCCGGCGTCATGTATCCGGGCGGCGTGGTCAATATCGTGACGAAGCAGCCGACCGCGGACCCGGTTCGCGAATTAACCGTTCAGACGGGATCGTATGGGGACTGGCTGGGCGCAGTCGATCTGGGCGGGCCACTGACGCCGGATAACCATCTGACCTACCGGCTGGTGGTGTCAGGTGAGCGTTCTGGTGAAAGCTATGGCGGATACGATGGTAACCGGACGTTCTATGTGGCGCCGACGCTGGGCTGGAAATCGGGGGGGACGGACATCGTGGTCGGCTATCAGCATCAGGCCCAGAACCTCCCGGCCACGGCCATTACTTTTGTCGGCCCGGATGGGCCGCTTCGACTCGACGCGCGTGCTACCCCTCCGGACAACCAGTTCATTAAATCCGACACGCTGTTTTATGACATCAAACAGAAACTGGGGCATGACTGGGAAGTCGAGAGCCGGACGCAGTATCAGAATATCAATGACTGGAGTGAAAATAATTATTTCCCCTTCGGATACGACCTGACATCAATGCCCTATTCGGGCGGGACATACACCACCAGTTCATCTTCGATTGAAACTGATAATCATATAAAAACGGCATTCCAGATCGGCGCCGTCAAGAATAGCCTGATGTTCGGGGGGGAGTACCAGATTTACCGGACGAATATCAATGAAATCGCCTCCGGGGTCCTCGCCCCTTTTCCTTCGCCGACACTCCCGCCGGTCGCAGGGGATTTCTACAACATCAGTTCAAGGCAGTACTTCAACAACCTGTATCTGCAAGACCAGATGAGCTGGGGGCGACTGCGCGTATTGGCGAGTCTCGCGCGCGGAACCTCCTGGTCGAACAGTCAGCCGGCGCAATCGGCCTGGTTGCCTAATATCGGTGTGCTGTATCAGTTGAGTGATGATGTGTCCGTCTTCGCCAACACCTTCCGGAGTTTCGTTCCCAATACATTCAGTCCTCTGATTCAGGGCGTGCTCGTGCCGCCGGCACTGGGGCGTTCGGTAGAGGCCGGCGTCAAGCTCAATCTGCTCGACGATCAACTGAGTGTCACGGCCGACGTATTTCGGACCGCAATGTCAAATACGTTCTATCCGGCGCCGGGATCTCCCAGCGGATACCTTCCGGCGGAAAATGAAGCCTATCGGGGTGCCGAAATAAATGTGGCGGGCCAGGTACTGCCCGGCTTGAACCTGACGTTCAACTATACGTACACCACTGGGCAGCAGTTACCGACAAACAATACTCCACCCGTGCGTCATATGGGCGGCCTGTGGCTGAGCTACGACCTGCAGTCCGAGCATCTGCGGGGATGGGGAGCCGGCATCGGCCTGCAGGCGCGCAGCAGCTACGAGATACCGGTGCAACCGCTGGTGTACAAGATTCCCGGGCAGATGCAGACCGATCTGAATGTGCATTATCAAACCAAAAACTGGTCGACCATTCTTGGCATCAAGAACGTCTTTAATCGCACGCTTTACCAGGACGCTGTGTACTACGTAGATTTCGTCACGCTCAATCCGGGCCGCTTGGTTTTCTTGACCAGTTCCTATAAATTCTGAGTGCATGAATCGAATCAACTCAGCGCAAGACGGTAGGCGTGGGCCGCCGTTGCGCTAAACAACGCGCGTTTCTCGTCAGGCGAGCATCGCGCGGTCAAGCGCTTGAATGCATTCCAGACGACACTGTAGCTCGCGCTCTGCTGGTCCACGGGGAAATTGCTTTCGAACATGCAGCGAGTCACACCGAACGCTTCCAGACATTCGTGAACATACGGGGCCCATGAGCGTGCGAGTACTTCCGAGCCGGGGGGCACCGCGTTCAGATGGAATGGAAAGCCGGTGTATAGCATGCCGAGTCCGCCCAGCTTCATATACACGTTCGAATGCGCGGCGACTTGTGCGAGCCCCGACTTCCATTCGGCAAAGACGGCATCGCGTTGGCCCTCGTAAGGACCGACGCCCAAGGGACCGCCGACGTGGTTCACGATGATGCGGGTCTCGGGAAAACTTCCCGCCAGAGCGGCGATTTCGTTCAACTGATGGTGGTAGACGAACGCATCGAAACTCAGGTCGAACGCGCGAAGGTGGCGGAATGCCGCGCGAAAGGATCGGTCGGCGCTGCGTCCTTGCGCGTACGTGTGCCCCCACATGCCGATGCCGGCTGCATCCCAGCGGATCGGGAAACGGATGCCCCGCAAGCGGCCTGCCGCCGCTTCATGCTGCGCTTCCAGCACCGGCACCACCTGGTCGCCCAGCATCAGGTCGGCTCTCGCGACAATGCCGGCGCAGATTGCGTTACGCCATCGCGCGGGCGCCGCGAGCGCGGATGCCACCGCAAACCGCGTTTCTCCGACGGGGCGCAACGCCGGACTTGCATGCTCGCAATAGGAGGTGCCGCCTTCCACGAAAACGGTCGCTCGAATATGGTGGCCGGTCGTCAGGTCCGCGAGAAAGTCGTCGACGAGATAGTCTCCGTTCTTGCGCTGCCAAAGATGATGATGACAATCGACGATCGGCAGATCGGGGTCGAGAGCCGGCTCGGAACTTTGCCGATGCCATGCGTCGAGTTCTGCCGCTGTTCGAAAACTACTGGTTCTGAAGTCGTAGGCGAGGCGCATGGGAATGGGTAGGGAATCATCAGGCCGATCGGAGCGGGCGCGATTTACTTGCTCTCGACGAGGCGCACGAGGACGGCGGCGAGAATCGCCGAGACGAACAGGAAACCCGACATTGCCCATATGCCGGCCGAGAAAGCACCAGTCGTCTCTTTGAGTATGCCGATGATGTACGGCCCCGCAAAGCCGCCGAGTGTCCCGATCGAATTGATGAATGCGAGTCCGCCCGCCGCGGCCCGCTCGCTCAGGAAGGTGGTGGGGATCGTCCAGAGAATACCGACGGCCGAGATGGTTGACGCGGAGGTCAGGGTGATGCCCAGCATGACGACCCCCAGCGAGTTGAAGTGCGCCGCCAGTGCGAGGCCGATGCCGCCGATCAGGCACATGATCGCGAGGTTCGTCACGGGCCTCCCCCTGAGCGTGACGACATACGACCAGGTCAACAGGACGCAGGCGGAGGCGAGCGGCGGGATGGTGGCGAGCAGGCCGATTTCCGACAGCCGCAGGCCGTGGCCCCGCAGGATTTGCGGCAGCCACACTCCCACCCCATAGCCGCCCAGCACGAAGCCGCACTGAATGGCCGCCAGCATGAGAACGCGCGGGTCCTTCAAGGCGGAGGTCAGGTCTTTCTTGATGTGCTGACCCGTGCCTTCATTGAGCATCTGGGCGAGTTCGGTCCGCTCGTCCGGTGTCAGCCAGTGGGCGTCTTCCGGCTTGTTCCGCAGGACGGCGTACACGACGAAGCCGACGAGCACGGCCGGCAAGCCCTCGATGATAAACATGGCCTGCCAGCCATGCATCCCCGCGAATCCGCCCCACCGCAGAATGGAGGTCGACAGCGGCGCGCCGATGATCGCCGACAGCGGAATGCCGAGCGCGAACAGCGCCTGCACGCGTACTCGCTCCCGTGGCGGGAACCAGCACGAAAGAAACAGCGTGACCCCGGGAAAGAAACCGGCCTCGGCGACACCGAGCAGGAAGCGCATGATGTAGAAACTGGTCGGGCCTTGCACGAGCGAGGTCGCCGCTTCGGCGAGTCCCCACGTAATCATGATGCGGGCGAGCCAGCGCCGGGCCCCGTAGTGATGCAAGGCCAGGTTGCTCGGGATTTCAAAAAAACAATAGCCGGCAAACAGGATGCCGGCGCCCCATCCGAACTGCGCGGGCGTCAGGCGCAGGTCTGAGTTCATCGTCAGGGCCGCGTAACCGACGCTGGTGCGGTCCAGATAGTTGATGATGAACGCGACCAGAAGCAATGGCATGAAGCGCCACGTATTCTTGCGCAGCGCACTTCGCTGTATCTCGGTTCTTGCTTCCTGGGCCGTGTGAACGCCGTTTCGCCCGATCGATTCGACTTGCATCTTCCGTTCTCCGCTATTGCTGCGTCTTTTTCCTGGCGAGGCACACGACCGCTTGCGTTGCCGTGCGCTCCCGATGAAAGGCTCTCCCGCTTGCCTGCTTGATGCAGTCCTGTACGAGTGGCGAGCGACGTTCTCCGGCCTGATTACGCGCCAGCGAGCGCTTGCGCGACCTGCTTGCCGAAAGCGCTGCAACCCATCGTGCCGCCCAGGTCCGCCGTGCGAGTCAGCGGGTTTTCGAGCGTGGCGTCCACGGCGGCTTCGATGGCCGTTGCGGCTGCCACGAAGTTCGCCAGCCGGCGTCGTTCGCCGATCCAGCGCATCAGCATGCCGACCGACAGCATCATCGAGGTCGGGTTGGCGGTGTCCTTGCCTTCGAGGTCGGGTGCGGAACCGTGCTGGGCCTGTGCGCAGCAGAGCGTTTCTCCGGCCATGACCGAGCCGGCCAGCCCGAGACTGCCGGACAATTCGGCCGCGAGGTCGCTCAGGATGTCGCCGTAGAAATTCGTCGCGACGATCACGTCGAAGCGTTCCGGCGAGCGCACCAGGTGCGCGGTCGAGGCGTCGATCAGAAGATCGTCGAATTCGACTTCCGGAAAATCCTTGCTCACGTTGCGCACGCATTCGAGAAACAGGCCGTCGGTCATGTGGAAGCTGTTGGCCTTATGAATCGCGGTGACGCGCCGCTTGCGCTTCATGGCCAGTTCGAAAGCGCGCCGCGCGATGCGCTCGCTGCAATGGCGCGTAATCTTGCGGACCGACAGCGCCATATCTTTCGACGGCATCATTTCGCCCCAGC
The DNA here is from genome assembly GCF_011752995.1 of Burkholderia sp. Ax-1724. GTDB lineage: Bacteria > Pseudomonadota > Gammaproteobacteria > Burkholderiales > Burkholderiaceae > Paraburkholderia. The sequence goes on along the minus strand of NZ_VWWL01000028.1, from coordinate 28,633 downwards.
CGAGATGCATGTTGCGATCGGGATAGAACCCCTCCGTCGCTTCGCGCATGATGACGAGATCCATCTGCCTGCCTTCGCGAAGGTTCGAGCTGAGAAACGGGCGCGTACGGGCCGGGCGGATATTCGCGTACAGATCGAGATCGCAGCGGAATGCCGCCGAGACATTGCGGCCGCCCTGGTCCGGCGGCGGGTAGTCGGCGTGCGAGATGGTGCCGAGAATCAGGCCGTCGTAGCCGGCGGCTTTTTCGAGTACTTCCGGCCTGAGGGTCGTGCCGTATTTTGCGAGGCTCGCGAAGCCGATGTCTTCGACGTCGTACTGCAAACGCAGATCGAACACGCGATCGGCCTGGGCGAGAACGGTCATGGAGGCGGCGATGATTTCGGGACCGATACCGTCGCCGGGACAAACGAGAATACGCATGGCGGATGTTGACGCTCAGGGAGAGGGAGTCTGATGTTCGGCCGAGACGGGGCGCGTTTCGCCGCTGGCGACGAGCGTGCGGGTGGCATCGAGCCGCGCGTAGATCCAGAGGATCTTCATGGGATTCGTCTTCGACATGTTGCGAAAGCGATGCGGCACGTTCGGCGGAATAAAGGTCGTATCGAGTGGCTTCAAACGGTATTCGAGCCCGTCGATGTCGAGGATCGCATCGCCCTCGACCAGCACCACGCTTTCCTCGCAGTTATGGCTGTGAAACGGGATTTCCATGCCCGGCTCGAACGACGTGTACCCGGTGATGAAGCTCGCGGACCCGACGTTCTTGCCGACGAGCGGCGTCGTGCTCGCGCCGCCGCCGCGATCGTAGCGCGGCAGGTCTTCGGGGCGCAGCAGGGCCGCGCCCGATGGTGTTTTGATCGTCATGATGTTCTCCTGAAGGTGGATCGGGCTCAGCGAGCCGGATTGATCCAGACGGTCTTGATGTTGGTGAATTCACGCATGCCGACGGCGCCGAGTTCGCGCCCGTAACCGGACTGCTTGATGCCGCCGAACGGCAGCCGCGCGTCGGACGCCACCACGCTGTTGACGAAAACGGCGCCCGCCTCGATCTTCCGCACGAGTTGCTGTGCCCGCGTCAGGTCGGTGGTCCAGAGCGCGGCGCCGAGACCGAACTCCGTATCGTTCGCCAGCGCGATGGCCGCATCGGTATCCTTGACCCGCATGACCGCCGCAACGGGGCCGAAGGTTTCCTCGCGAGCGGCGGCCATGTCGGGCGTCACGTGGTCGAGAACGGTCGGCGCGTAGAAAAAGCCCTGGCCCGGCAGCGGCTGTCCGCCGGTCTTCAGCACGGCACCGGCGGCAACGCTCAGTTCAACCTGGCGATGCAGCTCGTCGCGAAGATTGGCGCGCGCGAGCGGCCCGATGGTTACGCTGCGATCGGTGGGGGCGCCGACTTTCAGTTGAGCCACACCGGCACAGAACAACTCGACGAAGCGGTCCGCGACGGCTGCGTCGACGATGAAGCGCTTCGAGGAAATGCAGCTTTGACCGGTGTTCGAAAAGCGTGCCTTGACGGCCGCTTGCGCGGCGCGCTCCACATCCGCGTCCGCCAGCACGATGAAGGGATCGGAGCCGCCGAGTTCGAGTACCTGCTTTTTCATGGCGGCGCCCGCTTGCGAGGCGACGAGCTTGCCGACTGCGGTCGAGCCGGTCAGCGTGACCGCGGCGATTCGCGAGTCGCTAATCAGTGCCGCCACGTTCTCGGGCTGGATCAGCAGGGACGCAGCGAGTCCTGGCGGCACACCGGCATCGGCGAATACTGAGTTGATCGCCAGCGCGCATTGCGGCACGTTGCCGGCGTGTTTGAGGATGATCCCGTTGCCGGCGCAGAGCGCGGGCGCGGCGAAGCGGATGAACTGCCATATCGGGTAATTCCACGGCATGACCGCGAGCACGACACCCAGCGGGTCGTAGACGATCTGGCTGCCCGTGGCACTGGCGACCGGTTCGTCGGCGAGGAACTGCGCCGCGTTGGCGGCATAGAACCCGCAGGTCGCGGCCGACTTCTCGATCTCGGCTTCGGCCTCGACGATGGGCTTGCCCATCTCCAGCGTAATCAGTTGCGACAACGTTTCCTTGCGACGCAGCAGTACTTCGCCGATGCGCGCGACGACTGCCGCGCGCTGCGCGATCGGCACTTGCGACCACGGCCGCTGAGTGGCGACGGCGTCGTCGAGCGCCTGTTCGATGCGGGCCGGCGAAGCGGCGTCGAACATTGCCACGACGGATTCGGTGGCCGGATTCAAGGTGCGAAACATGAAGGTTTGCCTTTCGATGAGGGTTCCGTTTCCGTGCGTGCCGCGGGTTGCCGCACATGAAATCTGTTTGGTATTTTGTTTTTTCAATATACCATTCGATTGGTCTTTTGAAGATGATTTGTACCACTGGGGTATACCCGTTCTATGGTCGCTACGGTGCTATCGCGCAGAATATCCCGAGAAATATGCAGTGGCATGGAGGTGTATTGAAAGCCTGTTCGGTCGGCAAAGCGGTGAGAGAGGTATATTTATCAATCAAAATACCTGATAGTGGCATGCTACAATCCCCGGCAAATCTATTACTCTGGACGACAGAATGAGCCGCCCATTAGCCGATGCGCTCGCGGCACATATTCATCAGCACATTCGCGTTGCCGGCATCGAACCCGGGACACGCCTGCCCGAGCGGACCCTCGCGGAGCAGTTCAACGTGTCGCGCTCGCCGGTGCGGGAAGCCTTGAAGCGCCTTGCGGTGCAGGAGATCGTCATGGCGCATCCCGACGGCGGCTATGCCGTCTCGGAAGCGGCATTCCGCAGGTCGGCCGACGCCGGTGAGATGGCCGCCGCCGGCGATGACGAAGCGGTCTATCTCGCGATCGCCGAAGACCGGCTGGCCGGCAAGCTGGCCGACCGCTTCACGGAAAACGCGTTGATGCGCAGTTACGGCGTGACCCGCGCGCAACTGAATGCGATCCTGCGCCGCATGGCGCAGGAGGGCTGGATCGAACGGCGGCCCGGGCACGGCTGGATGTTCCTGCCGATGCTGACTTCGGCCGAAACCTATCGGCAGGGCTATCGCTACCGGTTGCTGATCGAATCGGCCGGCATTCTGGAGCCGACTTTTCAGCTCGATCGCGAGGCGCTGCTGCAATGCCGGGCGGAGCAGGAGGCGCTCGTCAACGGTGAGGTGCGCACGGCTTCGCCCGCCGCGCTGTTCGACGCGAATAGCCGGCTGCACGAAACCATTGCCGCCTGCTCGGGCAATGCGTTCATTCTCGATGGCCTGCGGCGTCTCGACCGGTTGCGTCGCCTGATGGAGTATCGGAAAGCCGTCGATCGCAATCAGGCGGAGAGACGTTGCCGCGAGCACCTGACCTTGATCGATCTTCTGCTGTCCGACCAGCGCGAGGCCGCGGCCAATTTTCTCAAGATGCACCTTCACAACGCGGCCCGGGAAAAGGCCGGCGACTGATGCGATGCCGCGATCGCATGCCCGTGAGCGTACAGGCCGGGCGGCGGCGGGGTGATCGGAATTACACATAGTGATCGGCTGTAGCGACTTCCTCAATCCGGTTCGCGCCGCTACAGTCTTTTCGTGTGGTCAGCCCCGATGAGGGAGACCGTGTCATGTCTGTTTGTCATTGAATCAGGGTGCCTATGCCAGAGTCGACCGCTGTTTCCAATGGGCTGCCTTCAGCGTCGCCGTCGAATGTTTTCAGCGACGGGCTGGAGCGTGCCGTGCCATCCATGACCGGCGTGAATGCCGATGCCGTGGTCTCGTTTCTCGACGATGTCGAGGCCGCGGGTCTCGATCTGCACGGTTTCATGCTGAGCCGTGATGGCCGCGTCGTGGCGGAAGGGTTTCGCTGGCCTTATCGGGCCGATCGCACGCGCATCATGCACTCGGCGACCAAGAGCTTTGTCGCGTCGGCAATCGCGTTCGCGCTTGCAGAGGGCCGACTCAAGCTGACCGACAAAGTCGTCTCGTTCTTTCCGGAGCTTTATGCCGGTCCCGTGGAAGGCTGGCTCGCGCAGATGACGGTCGAAGATTTGCTGACCATGCGCGCCGGGCATGAAAGCGAAACATCGGGCGCGGTGTGGCGCGTTCTGAATACCAGCTGGATCGCCGAATTCTTCAAGATTCCGCTCGCTCATGAACCGGGTTCGACCTTCGTGTACACGAGCGCGGCCAGCTACATGCTTTCGGCGATCCTGAGCCGTGTGACCGGTCAATTGGCGCACGACTATCTGAAGCCGCGTCTGCTCGAACCGCTAGGCGTGACGGGCGAAACGTGGGACGTCAGCCCGGACGGCATCAATCCCGGCGGCAACGGATTCTCGGCCAGGCTGGTCGATCTGCTCAAGCTCGGCATGCTGCATGCTCAGGACGGCGTGTGGAACGGGCAGCGCGTGCTGCCGGAAGATTGGGTGCGCGTGGCGACCCAGCCGCATGGCGAGCCCTTCAAATATGGTTATCACTGGTGGACCCGGCCGGACGGCAGCTATAGCGCAATCGGACGATTCGTGCAGATGGTGACGGTATTTCCGGAGCACAACGCGGCGCTTGCCGTGATGGGGGCGATCCAGGGCAGTTTCAGGCTCTTTCCTCATATCGAACAGCATTTTCCCGCGGCATTCACGAATGGCGATACCGCGGCTTCTGCTTCCGCCTCGGCCGATAAGCGGCTTATCGAAAAGCTCGCGCACTGGCAGCACGAAGAGGCGCCGACTCTCTGGAAGGAGCCGCTCAGGAAATCCGCGACGGCGGCATGGACCGGCGCGCGACGCTTCGAGATCGAAGCGAATCGGTATGGTGTCGAAGCGGTCCAGTTCGCATGCTCGGACGATCGATGCTCCTTCACGCAGTTCGATGCGCGCGGGGCACACACGATCGTGGCCGGAATCGGGCATTGGATCGAAGGTCGAACCGATATGCCGGGCAGCGATCTGCACCACGGTTACGAGATGAATAACAGCGCGGTGGTCGCGCGCGCGACGTGGATCGACGACAAGCGTTTGCAGATGGTCTGGATTTTCCCCGAGACCGCATTCCGCGATACCGTTGAAGTTCTGTTCGACGGCACCGGCATCACGGCTCAGAGGTCGGTCAATGTCAACGGCAGTTCGCTTCGGCATGACGAGCTGGTCGGCCGCGAAGCGCGGTAGACGATCCGGAGCGTGATGAGGTTCGCTCCGTTTTTTGCCGGCGTGGATCGTCCCGCACGGCGGGTCGAGTGCAAATTGCAGGTGGCTTTGAGGGATGCTGCGGGGCTTTGACGGGGCGGCCACTTTTATCGCAACCGGCGCGAGGTTGCATGGGTGGCGGGCGAGAACAGTCGCTTCGAAGTACTGCGAATGGACTGGGTGTGGTTTGGCGGGTGTTTGGGAGGCAACGGCTGGCGTCCGCCGCATTTCTTCAGATCAATGCTTCCGGAGTGCTGCCGATATTTTTCTCAGGCTCGATTCACCATAAAACTTCCAGGCGGAAGCTTTATGGTGTCTTCTTCTCTATGTACAGGCGCCTCATCCCGCATCCGGCGCAGCGCGCTTTCTTCTGGCAAAGAAAGCCGCTTGTGCTTCCTTCTGCGCGGCCGAGCCCCACAGCCGGCCCACTCCGCGAGCTTCCGCTTCGAGGCCGGTTGCGCGACCCTCGCGCAATCCGGTGCGCACTACCGATTTCAACTCGGCCAGCGCTTCGCCGGCATGCCGCGCGATCGCGTTCGCAAGCGTCAGCGCCTGATCGCGCAGCGTGTCCGCGTTGGCCACCTCGTTCGCCAAACCCGCATCGAGTGCCCACTGTGCCGATACGGGATCGCCCGTGAGCATCATTCGCATGGCGCGCGATGCGCCGATCAGCGCGGGCAGGCGCTGAGTTCCGCCCCATCCCGGGAAACTCGCCAGCGTGATTTCGGGCAGGCCGAGCCGCGCGGTGTCGGCGACGATCCGCAGGTCGCACGCCAGCGCCAGCTCGAGGCCGCCACCGAAGGCGACGCCGTTGATGGCGGCGATCGTCGGTTTGGCAAACGTCTCGATGCGATCGAAAATCGCCTGCCCCCAACGCATATGCTCGTAGGCGTCCGTGGGCGAGAAGTCGCGCTGCTCGTTGATATCCGCGCCCGCGGAGAAAGCCTTCGTGCCCGCGCCCGTCAGCACGACGACGCGCGTTTGCGCATCGTCGGCAAGGCGTGTCAGCGCGTCGTCGAGACTTTGCAGCAAAGGCTTGCTGAGCGCGTTCATGCGCTCGGGCCGGTTCAGCGTGAGTACGGCGACGGCGTCAAAGCGTTCCTGCGTGATCGTTTCCATGATGATTCACTCGCGTCGAGTCTTGTCGTGTTCTATCCGTTCGAGGTCTGTGCGAGCGAGCCTTGCGCGCCGCTTCCGCGTTGCCCATTCTGTTCCTTGATGCCGCGCAACGTCAGCAGTGCCTTGAGGAAATAGTAGTCGCCATAGATGACCGATTCATCGATGCCGAGGCCGTGCGGCAAATCCGCCGTGGCGTGCGCGAGAATCGGCGCGCGGTCGTCGCTCGCGAGGCAATCTTCGCACAGCGCTTTGAGCATCGCTTCGGCGAGGGCAAGATGGCGCGCATCGGAACTGAGTTCCCAGAGCCGGATGAGGCCATACGCGGTGATCGCGCCCGCCGACGAATCCTTGACCGGTACGCCGTCCGCCGAGTAATCCCACGGCGGAACGCGATCTTCCGGCAAGTGCTTTTCCACGTAGTCGGCAACGCGCTGGGCCGCCGCGAAGTACTCCTGCGAGCCGGTCATGTCCGCGAGCATCGCGAGGCCGGCGAGCGCCCAGCCCTGGCCGCGCGACCATGCGCTCGATGCGTCGAGACCCTGGTAGGTGTCGCCGGCAATCGGCGTGCCGTCGGCGGTATTGAACTTGTACACATGAAAGACCGAGCCGTCCTCGCGCTGATGGTTGGCGAGCGCCGTTTTCGTATGGCGCTGCACGACCTTGAGCAACTGCGCGTCGGCGCCATGATTGACGGCCCAGACGAGCAGCGGAAGATTCATCAGCGTGTCGATCAGGACCGAGCCCGACCAGTCTTCGCTGCCGAAGAAGCCCCAGCCCGGAATGAAGCCGCCTTGCGGATTGAACTGCCCGGCGAGGCTGTTGGCGGCGGTGAGCGCGGCCTGGAAATAGCGCTCGTCGCCGGTGAGACGCCAGCCCTTGATCGCGCTCGGATAGAACATGAAGCCGAGATCGTGGTTGACGGGGTCCGACGCGCGCGGCAGCAGGCGCTCGGTGAACGACACCGCGGCCGCGAGCAGTGCGTCGCTCTTCTGTTCTTCGTAGCTGAGCCAGAGCAGGCCCGCCCAGAAGCCGCCGGTCCATACGCCGTCGGGCGTCGTGCACCATTGCCCGGCCTCGGTGATATGCGGAAAGTCGCCGCCGCGGCTCGCCTGGGCGCGTACCTTGTTTACGGCCGCTTCGATGCCGTCGTTCAACCAGCTGCTCATGTTTTCTCCTGTCATGGATATGCCCGGCGTAATGACAGAGCCAGGCAGGAATTTGACAACGTTGTCACTGTGCGTCAATTTGCCTGCGAAGGCAAGACCCAGTGGCAAGAGACGGCAACGTGAAAATCTCCTAAAGGCCCTTGATATAAGGCTATTCAGAGAAATGCCAGGGTTTACAGGGTGATCGAAATGAAAAAGAGTGGATTGACAACGATGCCAAATCGGGCCTATTGTTCTTGCAATCGTTGTCAGAGATGGATCAGGACGCGAGCAACGGACCGCGCATCGCGGCCGAATCGACAGCAAACCAGAACACAAGGAGACCGGAGATGGCCGGAACAACCCTTCCCATCAAGCGATGGTGGATCATCCTGCCCGTCGCGTTTATCACCTACAGCCTCGCGTATCTCGATCGCGCGAACTACGGTTTCGCGGCCGCCGCGGGCATCGACCACGATCTCGGCATCAGCCGCTCGACCTCTTCGCTACTCGGCTCGCTGTTCTTTCTCGGCTATTTCTTCTTCCAGATTCCGGGCGGCATGTACGCGGAACGACGCAGCGTGCGGCGCCTGATCTTCTTCAGCCTGATCGCGTGGGGCGGCCTCGCCGCGCTGACGGGCGTCGTCACCAGCGTGCCGATGCTGATGGCCGTGCGCTTCGCGCTCGGGATCGTCGAGGCGGCCGTGATGCCGTGCATGCTCGTGTACGTGTCCAACTGGTTCGTGAGGCGCGAGCGCTCGCGGGCCAACACGATCTTCCTGCTCGGCAATCCGGCGACCATCCTGTGGATGTCGGTCGTGTCGGGCTATCTCGTGCAGTCGTGGGGCTGGCGCGTGATGTTCATTGCGCAAGGTCTGCCGGCGGTGCTGTGGGCGTTCGTCTGGATTGCCGTCGTGCGCGACCGGCCTTCGCAAGTGGGCTGGTTGAGCGCCGAGGAAAAGGCCGCGATCGAGAACTCGCTGGCCGAAGAGCAGAAGGACCTCGCGCCGGTGAAGAACTATCGCGAAGCGTTCCGCACGGCCGCGGTGTGGAAGCTGGCGGGCGTGCTGTTCTTCCAGAGCCTCGGTTTCTACGGTTTCCTGTTGTGGCTGCCGTCGATCCTGCGGCACGGCGCGACGCTCAGCATGGTCAACACGGGATGGCTGTCGGCCGTGCCGTACTTCGGCGCCGTGGTCTGCATGCTGCCGGTCGCGTGGATGTCGGATCGCCTGCAGAACCGCAAGCTCTTCGTCGCGGTGCCGCTCGCGATCGCCTCGCTGGCGTTCTTCGCGCTGTACTTCGTGGGCGCGTCGAATTTCTGGCTGTCGTTCGCTCTGCTGACCGTTGCCGGTATCGCCATGTACGTCGTCTTTCCGCCGTTCTTCTCGATTGCGCCCGAAGTCCTGCCGCGGACCGTGGCAGGCGGTGCGTTAGCATTGATCAATAGCGTGGGCGCACTCGGCTCGTTCCTCGGCTCCTACGCGGTCGGTTATCTGACGGGGCTCACGGGCGACCCGGCCTCGTCGTATCTGTTCATGGGCGGCGCGCTGATCGTGGCCGTGTTGCTGGCGAGCAGCGTGAAGCGTGCTCACGCGGCGGCGTCGCTGCCGCTCGCGGCCAACTCCGCGCGCTAGGCCGATTTCAACAAGCGGATTTCAATCTATCGTTTTCTGGAGAAAACAATGCTCGAAGGTATGCGCATCGTCAGCTTTTGCCACTATCTGCAAGGGCCGGCATCGACTCAATATCTCGCCGACATGGGTGCGGACGTCGTCAAGATCGAGGCGATCGGCGGTGCCTACGAGCGGCACTGGTCCGGCGCGGGCGTGTTCGTCGAGGACGTCAGCGCGTTCTTTCTCTGCGCGAACCGCAACAAGCGTGTCATCGCGCTGAACCTGAAGTCGCAGGAAGGCCGCGAGATTGCGTTGAAGCTGATCGACGAGGCCGACGCCGTGGTCGAGAACTTCCGGCCCGGCGTGCTCGATCGCCTCGGCCTCGGCTATGACGCGGTGAAGGCGCGCAAGCCCGGCATCATCTACGCGTCGGCGAGCGGCTTCGGCGGTTCCGGCCCGATGCGCGACATGCCCGGCCAGGACCTGATGATTCAGGCACGCACCGGGCTCGTGGCCGCCTCGGGCGGCGGCGCGACGGCGGTCGGTGCGGCGATCTGCGACCAGCATGGCGGCGCGTTGCTCGCAATGGGCATTCTCGGCGCTTACGTGAAGCGCATGAAGACCGGCGAGGGCACGCGCGTGGAAGGCAACCTGTTCAACGCGGGCATCGATTTGCAGGCCGAAGCGATCACCAACTATCTGACCGCGGAGAAAAGCGCGGCCGTATTCGAGCGCGACGCGCATCTGTCGACGTGGTTCCATCAGGCGCCGTATGGCATCTATCGCACGGCGGACGATCGCGCGGTGGCGATCTCGCTGAACAATCCCGCGGTGTTTGCCGAAGCGCTCGACGACGATGGGCTGCGCGCGCTCGCGAACTGCAACCCCTACGAGGAGCGCGATGCCTACGCGCGTGCCACGGCGAACGCGGTGAAGCGCTACCGTCTCGATGCGCTGGCCGAAGCGCTCGATGCCAAGGCCATGTGGTGGGCGCCCGTGCAGGACTATAGCGACTTGCGCGACAACCCTCAGGCGCAGCACAACCGCGTGTTCGAAACGGTCGATATCAAGGGCGGCACGGCGACGCTCATCAATCATCCTCTGCGTTACGACGGAGAAGTGCCCGCGGTACGGCACCTCGCCATCGAGATCGGACACGATACGCAGCAGATTCTGCAAGAACTCGGCTATGGCGCCGACCGGATCCAGACGCTCGCCAACGAGGGCGTCGTGTCCGGACGCGGTCTCGCGAACACGAACGCGCCGGCCTGATGCCATCGGAGAGGCCAATGAGCGATTTCTATCTGAAGCCGGGCGATACCGTTTCGCTCGAACAACACGTCAGTGCCGAGGCAATTCGCGCATTTGCCGATGTCAGCGGCGACCACTCGCCGAACCACGTCGACGAACAGGCCATGGCCGCCAGCGCGTATGGCCGCGTGATCGCGCACGGCGCACTGATGGTGGCCTATATGTCGGCCTGCTCGACGGCGATCGTGGAGCGCGTGCAAGGCGTGCGCGAGCGCGAGACGCCGGTGTCGCTCGGCTACGACCGCGTGCGCTTTCTGAAGCCCGTTTTCGCGGGCGATACGCTCAGGCTCGACTATACGATTCGCGATGTCGATCCCGAACGCCGCCGCACGGTGGCCGAGATTCGCATCGTCAATCAGGAGGGCGAACTGGTGAGCGTGGCCGAGCATATTCTCAAATGGGTGGTGACGCCGTGAACGCAGCGAATCAGGACATGAGCATGGCAGGGCGCGACTTCGACGGCCTGAATGTGGGCGACTCGGTCGAGCTGGGCGGCTTCACGATCACCGATGCGAACATCGTCGCCTTCGCGGGCGTCGGCGGCGATTTCTACGAGGTTCATACCGACGACGAGGCGGCCCGCGCGCTCGGCTTCGAGCGGCGCATCGCGCATGGCCTGTTGATCGTCTCGCTCGTCGATGCGATGAAAATGCGTTGTGCGTGGCGCTTGCAGGCGGTCGCCACGCTTTCGCTGACGTGGGACTACAAGCAGGCCGTGCTGAGCGGCGACCGTATCACGGCCGTGATGCGCGTGGAATCGAAGCGCGAGACGAAGCGCGCCGACCGTGGCATCGTGGTGCTCGCGATCGACGTGTTCAATCAGCGCGGCGAGTGCGTGCAACAAGGCAGGACGACGACGATGATGGTCCGGCGCAGCGGACTATAAGGCAGCCTCGCGGGCCGTATGGTCCGCGCGCCGCGCAGCCGCGCGCTTGCTCAGGCGCGGCGTTTCTTCGAAGCGGCCGGCTGTCCCGTGGTGCCGCGAATGATGAGCCGTGCTTCGAGCTCGACGCGGTCGAGCGGCGACTTGCCCTCCAGCGTATCGATCAGAAAGCGCCCGGCCTGGGTGCCCATTTCAATCGCGGGAACCTGCATCGTCGTGAGCGGCGGGTTCAGATGCGCGGCGAAGTCGAGGTCGTCGAAGCCGGTGATCGACAGTTCGCGCGGCACGGCAATGCCCGCGCTCACGCATTCCGCGAGACAGCCGAACGCGAGAATGTCGCTCGTGCAGATGACGGCCTCGGGCCGCACGGCAAGATTCAGCAGCCGGCGCATGCCGTTGCGTCCGGCCGTAATCGAATAAGGCCCTTCGATGATGCGTTCCTGCGCGATCGTCAGGCCGCGTTCCTTCAATGCTTCCTCGACACCCTGGATGCGCGCGCGAACGCGGTCGTTGTCCTTGCGTACGCCGGTGAGCATCGCGATCCCGGTATGGCCGAGGCTCAGCAGATAGTCGGTGGCCTGCCGCGCCGCGCGCCGGTTGTCGAAGCCGACGCACGGATGCGCCGCTTGCCGCGTATAGACATAGGTGTTGATATACGGCACGTTGCGCAGGCTCAGGAATTCGTAGAGCGCGCGCTCGTGCGCATCGCCCACGAGCACCACGCCTTCCGCGCCGCGCTCGATCATCAGTTGCGTCTGCTCCAGTTCCTTGTGCGCGTCGAATCCCGAGGTCGTGACGATCAGCGAGTAGCCGTCGGCCGCGAGATCGCTTTCGAGCGCATTGGCGAGGCGAGCGTAGATCGCATGTTCAAGCGTGGGCAGCACGGCGCCGATCATTCGCGTGCGGCGCGAGCGCAGCGCCCGCGCCGCGTTGTTCGGGGTGTAGCCGAGCTTGCGCACGGCCGCGAGCACGCGCTGCACGACTTCATCGCGCACGACGTGCGGCGTGCGCAGTACGCGCGAAACCGTAGAGGCGGAACAACCGGCCGCGCGAGCGACGTCGTTTAAACTAACCGGAGCCATGGAGCTTGCAATCGTTATCTGAATTATTGAGTGTCGCGTTGTGAATTGCCGCTCGTACCTGGGTACGCCGACACTCGGGCACTGACCTGTTGAAGGGTAACACGATAGCGTATGCGGGCGGCTACGCTCATCACTCTGTCAGTGACGACGTTTTCATTATTTTGCGGGTTTTTATGATCAGACTTTGCATCCTCGATTTCGACGGTACGCTGTGCGGCAGTCATGACGCCATTCGTCACTGCATCAATCTGACTTTCGATCACTATGGCGTCGAGCGGCCCGCACCCGATCGCCTCGAAGCCGCGATCGCAGCCGGTGTGGTGATGAGCGAAGCGATGTCGATGCTGACGGACGGGCGCCTCGGCACGGACGGCGCCGGGCAGTGGGCGGCGACGTATCGCGCGCTCTATCTGCAGCATGGTCTCGCTCACTCGTTTATCTTTCCGGACGTCGAGCGGACTTTGGCGGCTTTGAAGCAGAAGGGCGTGGCGATGGTGATCGCCAGTAACAAATCGGAAGCCGCGGTGCAACAGGCCATCGATCATTTCGGTATTGGCCGCTTTATCGATCTGCTCGTTTGCGATCCACCGGGCATCGCGAAGAAGCCCGATCCGGCGTGTTATAGCACCTTGATCGCGCCGGCGTTTCCCGATGTCTTGCCGGAGCAGATCGTCGTGGTCGGCGACACGCATGCCGATCTGGGGCTCGCGCGCAATATCGGCGCTCACGCGTGCTGGGCCGCTTACGGTTACGGCGATCGCGAGCAGTGCCAGCGAATGTCGCCGGACATGGTGCTCGAAGGATTCGGCGAGCTTGCCGAACGGCTGGACGTTTTCGTTTAGACGACGTGGCCGGCGCGCGGAATCCGTCCGCGCGCCGCGGATCGTTCCACGAGCCGGCAACATACCTAAGCAGTACTCCGCATATCGGTTTCACTCGCTGCACGGCTCGTGCGTGAGCAGCGGCTCGATCTCGATGCGGCGGCCCGTCACTTGCGCGGCTCGCACGCCTTAATGTGCCGATCATCGGGGGTGTAGCAGGCGGAAATCGTGGGCCCGCCGGGCTTCCCATGGCCTTAGGTGTTTATACCAATGCCGGTTTTGATATGAGAAAGAGCGAATATTTCATTAGAAGGATATCGCGTTTATCCCTAGACTAAGCCGAACATTGAATCCCACACCACGCACCCATGTCGGCAACCAAACCCAAACTACGCTCCCAACAGTGGTTCGGCACCACGGATAAAAACGGCTTCATGTACCGAAGCTGGATGAAGAACCAGGGCATTCCCGAGCACGAATTCGACGGCAGGCCGATCGTCGGCATCTGCAATACGTGGTCGGAGCTGACGCCCTGCAACTCGCATTTCCGCAAGCTCGCCGAACACGTGAAGCGCGGCATCTACGAGGCGGGCGGCTTTCCGGTCGAATTCCCGGTGTTCTCGAACGGCGAATCGAACCTGCGCCCCTCGGCCATGCTCACGCGCAATCTCGCCGCGATGGACGTGGAAGAGGCGATTCGCGGCAACCCGATCGACGCCGTCGTGCTGCTGTGCGGCTGCGACAAGACCACGCCCGCGCTGCTGATGGGCGCGGCGAGCGTGGACGTGCCGGCCATCGTCGTGACGGGCGGCCCGATGCTGAACGGCAAGCTCGAAGGCCAGGACATCGGCTCGGGCACGGCGGTGTGGCGGCTGCACGAATCGCTGAAGGCGGGCGAGATCGACCTGCATCATTTCCTCGCGGCCGAAGCGGGCATGTCGCGCTCGGCGGGCACCTGCAACACGATGGGCACGGCCTCGACGATGGCCTGCATGGCCGAATCGCTCGGCGTTTCGCTGCCGCACAACGCCGCGATTCCCGCCGTCGATGCGCGCCGTTACGTGCTCGCGCATATGTCGGGCATCCGCATCGTGCAGATGGCGCTCGAAGACCTGACGCTCTCGAAGATCCTCACGCGCGAAGCGTTCGAGAACGCGATTCGCACCAATGCGGCGATCGGCGGCTCGACCAATGCGGTGATTCACCTGAAGGCGATTGCGGGCCGCATCGGCGTGCATCTCGAACTCGAAGACTGGCAGCGCATTGGCCGCAATACGCCGACCATCGTCGATCTTCAGCCTTCTGGCCGCTTCCTGATGGAAGAGTTCTATTACGCGGGCGGCCTGCCGGCGGTGCTGCGCCGGCTCGGCGAAGCGAACCTGCTGCCGCATCCGGGCGCGTTGACGGTCAACGGCAAATCCCTCTGGGACAACGTGCGCGAAGCGCCCAACTATAACGACGAGGTGATTCGCCAGATCGACAATCCGCTTATCGCGGACGGCGGCATCTGCATCCTGCGCGGTAATCTCGCGCCGCGCGGCGCGGTGTTGAAGCCGTCGGCGGCTACCCCCGAGCTTTTGAAGCATCGCGGCCGTGCCGTCGTGTTCGAGAACTTCGATCACTACAAGGCGACGATCGGCGACGAATCGCTCGACGTCGACAAGGACTCGATTCTCGTGATGAAGAACTGCGGTCCGCGCGGCTACCCCGGCATGGCCGAGGTCGGCAACATGGGCCTGCCGCCCAAGCTGCTGCGCCAGGGCGTGAAGGACATGGTGCGGATTTCCGATGCACGCATGAGCGGCACGGCCTACGGCACGGTGGTGCTGCACGTCGCGCCCGAAGCGGCGGCGGGCGGACCGCTGGCGGCGGTGCGCAACGGCGACTGGATCGAACTGGACTGCGAAGCGGGGCGCCTGCATCTCGACATCAGCGACGAAGAACTGAAGCGCCGCTTGAGCGACGTCGATCCCGCCGCCGCGCCCGGCGTGGCGGAGCAGATGGGCAAGGGCGGTTACGCGCGCCTCTATGTCGATCATGTGCTGCAAGCCGATGAGGGCTGCGATCTCGACTTTCTCGTCGGCAAGCGCGGGTCGGCCGTGCCGCGTCACTCGCATTGACGGATTTAAAAAACTAATCAGGGCGATCCGGCTCGCCGGCTGACGCCCGCTCGATGGCCGTGCGCGACGCGGCCATCCGCGTGCCCGACGCGCCAGCCGGCGGCGCGGCACGACGTCGGCTGGCGAGCGCAATCAAGGAGACAGTATGACGAACGCGTTGCAATCCGGTGAGGCGGTCGCGCCGGCGGCCGCTGAAAGCGGAGAGGAAAAGCAGATCGTCGGCCATATCGCGCGCCGGCTCGTGCCGTTTCTCGCGCTGATCTACGTGGTCGCGTATGTCGATCGCACGGTGGTCGGCTTCGCGAAGCTGCATATGAACGCGGCCGTGGGCCTGTCCGATGCCGCCTATGGACTCGGCGCGGGCCTCTTCTTTATCGGCTATTTCCTCTGCGAAGTGCCGAGCAATCTCGCGCTCGCGCGCTTCGGCGCGCGCGTATGGTTCGCGCGAATTCTCTTCACGTGGGGCGTGATCACGATGGCGATGGCGCTCGTGAGCGGCCCGACCAGTTTCTATGCGCTGCGCTTTCTGTTGGGCGCGGCCGAGGCCGGGCTCTATCCCGGCATTCTGTATTTCCTCACACACTGGTTTCCGATGCGCCACCGCGCGCGCGTGATCGGTCTGCTGGTACTCGCTCAGCCCATCGCGGGCATCGTTACCGGCCCGATCGCCGGCGCGCTGCTCGAAACGCACGGCTTTCTCGGCATGTCGAACTGGCAGACGCTGTTCGTCGTGAGCGGCTTGCCGGCCGTGCTGCTGTGCATTCCCACGCTGCGTCTGTTGCCGGAGTCGCCCGCGCACGCGCATTGGCTCGGCGAAACCGAGCGCCGCTGGATCGAGCGCGAGCTTGCCGCCGACCAGCGCGCCTACCAGCTCGACACGCATCGCAATCCGTTCAGTGCGCTCAAGGATCACCGCGTGCTGCTGCTCGCGCTGCTGTTCCTGCCGTTTCCGCTGTGCATCTATGGTTTGTCGCTCTGGTTGCCGACCATCATCAAGGCGTTCGGCGTGAGCGATTCGACGGCGGGCCTGCTTTCCGCCGTGCCGTATCTGTTCGCGGTGGTGGGGCTGCTCGTCGTGCCGCGTCATTCGGACAGGCATCGCGAACGCTACGGCCATATCGTCGTGGTCTCTGCCGCCGCGGCGCTGACGATGGCCGCAAGCGCATGGTTCCGCGCGCCGGCGCTGCAACTGCTGTTTATCTGCCTGACCGCTTTCTCGATCTATTCGATTCAGGCCGTGGTCTGGGCGCTGCCCGGCGAGTTTCTGACGGGCGCGAGCGCGGCCGTCGGGATCGCGACGATCAATTCGCTTGCCAATCTCGGCGGCTATTTCGGCCCCTATGGCATCGGGCTCATCAAGGACGCAACGGGCAGCCTCGCGGCCGGCCTATACTTTCTCGCGGCCACGCTCGTGTTCGCGGTGCTCGTGACGTTCGCCGTGCGCGCGGCGTTGCGCACGCCGCCGCGTGCCGCGAGCGGGTCGTGAAAGCGTGGACGCTGATTCTTTCTCAAGCAGGACTGACGATATGACTACGAGCCGTACGCCCCGTTATCAGGGCATTTTCCCCGTCGTGCCGACAACCTTTACCGAAACCGGCGAACTCGATTTGCGCAGCCAGAAGCGCGCCGTCGACTTCATGATCGACACGGGCTCGGACGGGTTGTGCATTCTCGCGAATTTCTCGGAGCAGTTCTCGCTCTCGGACGACGAGCGCGAGATCATCACGCGCAGCGTGCTCGAACACGTGGCGGGCCGCGTGCCCGTGATCGTCACGACCACGCACTATGGCACGAACGTGGCCGCCGCGCGCAGCAGGCGCGCGCAGGAGCAGGGCGCGGCGATGGTCATGCTGATGCCGCCGTATCACGGCGCGACCTTTCGCGTGCCCGAGCCGCAGATTTACGACTTCTACGCGCGCGTGTCCGACGCGATCGACATTCCGATCATGATCCAGGACGCGCCCGCGAGCGGCACGGTGCTGAGCGCCGCGTTCCTCGCGCGCATGGCGCGCGAGATCGAGCAGGTCTCGTACTTCAAGATCGAAACGCCAGGCGCGGCGAACAAACTGCGCGAACTCATCAGGCTCGCGGGCGAGGCGGCCGAAGGACCATGGGACGGCGAAGAAGGCATCACGCTGCTCGCGGACCTCAACGCGGGCGCAACCGGCTCGATGACGGGCGGCGGCTTTCCGGACGGCATTCGCCCGATTATCGAAGCGCATCGTCAGGGCCGCACCGACGAAGCCTTCGCGCTCTATCAGAAGTGGCTCCCGCTGATCAATCACGAAAACCGCCAGGCGGGTCTGCTCGCCTGCAAGTCGCTGATGAAGGAAGGCGGCGTGATCGACTGCGAACTGCCGCGTCATCCGCTACCCTCGATGCATCCCGAGACGCGCAAGGAACTGGTCGATATCGCTCGCCGGCTCGACCCGCTCGTGCTGCGCTGGGCGAAATAGCCCGGTAGCGATCCAGTTCCAGTCAGAATAACAAGGTGACGGAGACACTCATGAATGCGTCGTACAAGCTGGGTATCGTCGGCGTCGGCAAGATCGCGCGCGACCAGCACCTGCCCGCCATCGCCGGCAATGCGGGCTTCGAGCTCGTGGCCAGCGCGAGCCGCAATGCGCAGGTGGAGCGCGTGCGCAACTACACCGATATCGGCGCGCTGCTGGCCGCCGAGCCCGACCTCGACGCCGTCTCGCTCTGCGCGCCACCCCAGGTGCGTTATGCGCAGGCGCGCGCCGTGCTCGAAGCAGGCAAGCATGTGATGCTCGAAAAACCGCCGGGCGCGAGCGTGAGCGAAGTCGAGGCATTGCGCGAGCTTGCGCAAAAACGCGGCCGTACGCTGTTCGCGACGTGGCATTCGCGCTGTGCGAGCGCCGTCGAACCGGCGCGCGCGTGGCTCGCCGGGAGAACGCTTCGCGCCGTGCACGTGCGCTGGAAGGAAGACGTGCGCCGCTGGCATCCGGGCCAGCAATGGATCTGGGAGCCGGGCGGGCTCGGCGTGTTCGATCCGGGCATCAACGCGCTCTCGATCGTCACGCGCATCTTGCCGCGCGAGGTGCTGCTGCGCGGCGCGACGCTGCATGTGCCGCGCGACTGCTCGACGCCGATCGCCGCCGAACTCGATTGCATCGATACCGACGGCGTGCCGGTGCGCGCCGAATTCGACTGGCGCCACGGCCCTGTCGAGCAATGGGAAATCGATGTCGAAACGACCGACGGTTTGCTCTCGATCGCGGCGGGCGGCAAGCGCCTCGCTATCGCGGGCGAGCCGGTCGAGCTCGAAGCCGAGCGCGAATACGCGGCGCTCTACGAGCGCTTTCACGAGCTTATCGCGCAGGGCATCGACGACGTGGACGTGCGTCCGTTGCGCCTCGTCGCCGACGCGTTCCTGCTCGGCAGGCACGTCGAGGTCGAGGCCTTCGGTCACTGAACGCTTGCCGTGCGCTACCATGCGGTGCGGCCGATTCCGGTGCGGCAAGCGCGGTCCGAGTTAACTGCGACGGCGCGCATGAAGCGCCCGGGTGATTCACTACGGTTCCCTAACCATTTCGGCGCGGCCTTGCGCGGGTCTCGCGAAGATTATTCGAGAAGATCATGAGCGACCTACCCATTCTCGAAATGACCGGCATCGACAAGACGTTCCCGGGCGTCAAGGCGTTGCAGCAGGTCGATTTCCGGCTTTTCTCCGGTGAGATTCATACGCTGATGGGCCAGAACGGCGCGGGAAAATCCACGCTCATCAATGTGCTGACGGGCGTGTTTCCGCATGATCTCGGCGAGATTCGCCTTGGCGGGCGGCCGGTCCGCTTCGCCGCGCCGCTCGAAGCCGAAGCGGCCGGCATCCAGACGCTCTACCAGGAAGTGAATCTTTGTCCGAACCTGTCGGTGGCCGAAAACATCTTTGCCGGCCGGCATCCGAAGAAGCGCGGAACGATCGACTGGAAGGCGATCAATACCAAAGCGCGCGAGGCCCTGGCCGCGCTGGATCTGTTCGTCGACGTCACGCGTTCGCTGGACTCCTATCCGATTGCGGTTCAGCAGATGGTGGCGATTGCGCGCGCCGTGTCGGTTGACGCGAGCGTGCTGATTCTCGACGAACCCACTTCGAGTCTCGACGACGGCGAAGTCGCGCGGCTTTTCGCCGTGCTGCGCCGCTTGAGGGAAGCGGGCATGGCGATTCTGTTCGTGACGCACTTTCTCGAACAGACCTATGCGGTATCGGACCGCATTACCGTGATGCGCAATGGCACGCGCGAAGGCGAGTATCTGGCCAAAGACTTGCCCGTCGACGTACTGGTGGCCAAGATGACCGGCCGCGAAGGCGCGAACGAGGCGCTCAAGGCCGATGCGTCGGACGCTGCACGTTCGGCGAGCGCGGCTGCGCCTTTCCTTTCCATGCAGGGAGTAGGGCGGCGCGGGCTGATGAGTCCCGTCGATCTCGACGTATGCCCCGGCCAGATCGTCGGCCTTGCGGGACTGCTCGGCTCGGGCCGCACCGAGACTGCGCGGCTGGTGTTCGGCGCCGAACGCGCGGACACCGGAACGATGCGGATCGACGGGCACAGCGTGAAGCTCGCTTCACCGCGCGACGCGGTGCGCCACGGCATCGCCTGTTGTCCCGAGGACCGCAAGAAGGAAGGCATCGTCGCCGCATTGTCGATCCGGGAGAACATCATCCTGGCATTGCAGGCGCGACGCGGCTGGTGGCGTCCGCTGAGCTACGCCCGCCAGCGGAAAATGGCCGAGCAGTACATCGCGCAACTCGGCATCAAGGCACACGACGCCGAGCAGCCGATCGGGCTGCTGTCGGGCGGCAATCAGCAGAAAGTACTGCTGGCGCGCTGGCTTGCCACGGAGCCCAAACTCCTGATTCTGGACGAGCCGACACGCGGCATCGACGTGGCCGCGAAGTTCGAGATCATGGACCGCGTGCGCTCGCTGTGCGCGAAAGGCCTCGCGATTCTGTTCATCTCCTCCGAAATGAGCGAAGTGGTGCGCGTCAGCCACAAGATCGCCGTTTTGCGCGACCGGCGCAAGGTCGCCGAGATTGCCGGCGAACATCTTTCGGAGGACCAGGTGTATCAACTCATTGCAGGAGGTCAGTCATGAAACGGCTCCACGCGCTGGCGCGGCATCAGTTGCTCTGGCCCGCCCTCACGCTGATCCTGCTGATTCTTCTCGACGTTGCGCATCGCGCGAGTTTCCTTTCCCTGACGATTCTCGACGGCCATCTTTTCGGCGCACCGATCGACATCCTCAATCGTGCCGCCCCGCTCGTGATCGTCTCGCTCGGCATGACGCTGGTCATCGCGACGCGCGGCATCGACATCTCGGTCGGGGCGACGGTGGCGATGGCCGGCGCGGCTGCCGCGGTCATTCTCGAAGCGGACCCGTCGCGCGTCGGCATGGCGCTTGGCGCGGCGCTCGCCGTCGGGCTGCTGGCCGGGATGTGGAACGGCCTGCTGGTCGCGTTCGTCGGCATGCAGCCGATCATCGCCACGCTCATCCTGATGGTGGCCGGGCGAGGCGTGGCGCAACTGCTGACCGGCGGGCAGATCATTCCCATCGGCGCGGAAGGCTACCTCAGGCTCGGCGACGGCTATCTGGCGATGGTGCCGTGCTCGGTCTGGATCGCGCTCGTCGTCAGCGTGGTGCTCACGCTGCTCGTGAACCGCACGGCGCTCGGACTTTTCGTGCGCGCCATCGGCATCAACCCCGTTGCAACGCGGCTGGTCGGGCTGCGCTCCAGCGCGATCGTGTTCGGCGTGTATGTGATCTGCGGGTTGATGGCGGCGGTGGCCGGGATCATCATCAGCTCGAACGTGCGGAGTGCTGATGGAAACAATGCCGGGTTGCTGCTCGAACTCGATGCGATCCTGGCCGTGACGCTCGGCGGCACGTCGCTGCTGGGCGGGCGCTTCAGCCTGGGCGGCACGGTGCTCGGGGCCCTGATTATCCAGACGCTGACGTATACGACCTATTCGATCGGCGTGCCGCCCGAGGCCACGCTCGTCGTCAAGGCGGTCGTGGTGATCGTGGTCAGCGTGATCCAGTCGGAAGCCGCGCGGGCGATGCTGCTCAAACCGATGAAAAATCTTTTTTCCCCGGCGCGTCAGCGCGCATCCACCGGAACGAGCACATCATGAGAAAGTTGACTGGCCGGCTGGCCGATCCGAGAACCTTGCCCATTGTCGCCACGATCGTGCTGTTCGTCGCGCTGTTCGGCTTTGGCTCCGTCATGTACACCGGATTCTTTTCGATGCAGGTACTCACGGGCCTGCTCGTCGACAACGCGTTCCTGCTCGTCGTGGCTATCGGCATGACGTTCGTGATCCTGTCGGGGGGCATCGACCTGTCGGTCGGGGCGGTGGTCGCGTTGACCACGATACTGTGCGCGGTGGGCGCGGAGTGGCTGCATTGGCCCATCTGGATCGTCGTGCCGATCGTGCTCGTATTCGGCACGCTGTATGGCGCGGCGATGGGAGTGCTGATTCACTTCTTCCGTCTGCAGCCGTTCATCATCACACTGGCCGGGATGTTTCTTGCGCGCGGCGCGTGCTTTCTGATTACGACACAGTCCATCACGATCAACGAGCCGACTTTCCATGCGGTTGCGTCATTGAGCCTGCCGCTGGGCGGCGGTTCCCTGAATGCGGGGGCGCTGATCGGCATCGCGGCGCTCGTCGTCGCGATTTTTATCGCGCACTTTACGCGCTTCGGGCGCAACGTCTATGCGATCGGCGGCAATGAGCGTTCCGCGTTGCTGATGGGCTTGCCGGTCGCGCGAACGAAGATCGCCGTCTATGCGTTGAGCGGTTTCTGCGCGGCGCTCGGCGGCGTGATCTTTACGCTGTACGTGCTCTCGGGCTACGGGCTTCAGGCGCAGGGCATGGAACTCGACGCTATTGCCGCGACGGTGATCGGCGGAACGCTATTGACGGGGGGCGTCGGCTACGTCATCGGTTCGCTTTTCGGCGTCGGCATTCTCGGCACGATTCAGACGCTGATTACTTTCGACGGAACGCTGAGTTCGTGGTGGACGCGCATTGTCATCGGCGCACTGCTCTGCGTGTTCTGCCTTCTGCAACGGATGATCGAGCGACAGGCGGGACGCCGCCGCACGGGCGGCGCCGGTCTGGGGCCCCGCTCGAAAGAGCCGTCGAACGGCGGGCAGCGCAGGCCGGAGCAGCATGGCGGCGGCGATCCTGTCACGATGGTCTGAGCGTTTCCGGTTGCCATCCAGTCTGTCTGATCGGGGAGAGGAACGTGCTCGATACATGGGAAGCGGATTTACGAGAACCTGTCTTCGTGAAGGCCGCGAGCCTCGGTGGCCCCGATTGCGGCGCAGCGGAGAGGATGCACCGGCAAACGATGCTTTCGAACGCTTATCTGCGGCTCGGCATCGAGGCGGGGCCGCACGGCGGCATCACGCAACTGGACTGGCATGACCGGGGCATCTGGACACCCGTTTTTCGACGGGCGGAACGATCGGGTCATATGCCGGCTCGTGGGCTATCGTGTCAGCCGTTGATTCGGATAACGAAGCCGGGAAAGGTACTCGGGGCTTCGAGGAAGTCGTCGGGGGTGCGGCTGACCGGTGTCGGACGACCGTTTCCGCTTGCCTACGTCGTGCTCGCGGATGACTGGAACGTCGAATCCGCCGACGAGCGAACCGCCCGTCTCAAGACTGAAGTTGCCGGTTCCTGTCGGGCGATCCAGACCTACGAGCTTGATGGGCCGACATTGGCCATCACCGTGGAACTCGAGAATTGCGGCCGTGCGCCGCTACAGTGCGGAATCGATATCAAGCCTGTTCTGACGCGGGATCTGGATACGCGCATTAGCGCACCAGCAGGCGGAATCTGGCTGGCCGGAGAAAGCGGCCATGCGCCGAGGCTCGTGCCGACGCCGGTGGCCTGGCAGTTCGGAGTGACGCACCATTTGCCGGCGACAAAGATCGATCACACGTTTACTCGCTGGGGCGGGAGAGCGCTGGTTGAATGGCCTGCGCGCCAGTTTTCTCTCGCGATCGTGGGCAATACGGACTGTTATCGGCTTCGCGCGCATCCGCAGGAAGATTCGTTTTCGTTTCAGGTGGTCAATGACCAGTCGGAACACAACTGCATTCAGGACGGCGATAACGTGTGCGGGCTGACGGTTCTCGGCGCGGGAAAGACGCTGACGCGCCGGGTCAGTTTCACGGTCGAACGTCTTGTGTCCTTGACCCGGACCACGCGCCCGTCATACGCGTCGTTGTGAGATCAATGGGCAAAAAAGCGGGAAAAACATGAACAAGGCTGCCTTCTGGGGAACACTCCCCGATGGACGAAACGTGCGAACGTATCTTCTTGCAAATTCGCAGGGAGGTTGTGTACGGATCAGCGAACTTGGCGCGGCGTTCGTATCGTGGCTCACGCCGGACAGGACCGGCCGATGCGCGGAGATCCTGCTCGGGAACGATACGCCGGCGGAGTACCTGGCCGCGGGTGCTTATATGGGCGCGCTCGTGGGCCGTTGGGCTAACAGGATCGCAGGTGCCAGATTCGCACTTGACGGTATCGACTACAGGCTCACGCCAAACGAAGGTCAGAACCTGCTGCATGGTGGTGCCGGCGGGTTTCACGCCAGGTTGTGGATGGCCGAATACGAGGGGCAATCCCTGGTCATGCGGCTGGAATCGCGTGACGGAGAAGAAGGCTTTCCGGGAAACGTGCAGGTCGAGGTGCGTTATACGTTGAGTGAAGATCACGCACTGACTATCGAATACACCGCCCATACCGATCGCGCGACTCCGTTGAACCTGACCAGTCATCCGTATTTCAATCTGTCGGGGCGGCATGATGGCGATATTCGCAATCATCGCCTGACCATAGATTCCGGTGAGTACTTTGAAATTGACGAGGAACTGATTCCGCAACGGCGTGCATTCGTGGAAGGCAGTCCGTTCGACTTTCGCGAGGGCGCGACGATCGGTTCGCGGCTGGACGTGTCGAATCGGCAACTGGAACTCGCCTACGGTTTTGACCATTGCTATGTGCTTGATCGCGCGGGGAACGAGCAAGCGGACTGGACCCGCAAACCGCGTACCGTGGCGAAGGTGGTCGAACCCGAAAGCGGGCGTGTGCTTTCGGTCGAGACTGACCAGCCAGGGCTGCAGTTCTATAGCGGAAACCGGCTCGAAGGAGTACGAGGGAGAGACGGCTCGACATACAGGCGGAATTCCGGACTCTGCCTCGAAGCCGGCGGCTTTCCGAACCAGATCAATATGCCCGATCGTGAGAGCATGATTGTGACGCGCGAGAAGCCTTATAGGCAGGTCACGGTCTATCGCGCTGGCGTGATGGAGTAGGGCGCGCAAATTGGCACCGGAGACATAACGAGTGGGGCGGCTTGCGACTGCATGCAGCGAATGCGAGAAGTCTCAGTGCAGGAAGTCAACCTGCCGCCCACTTTGGCCACGCGAAACCCTGTCGCGTGTTCGGCGCTTTACCAGCGATGGTGAACATGAGGCGCAATATGGCGCTCGTAGACTTCCCGCGCACGTCGCATGGCCTCTTCGGACAGTGAAGCGAGGCTTGCCGCCGAGACATTCGACGCCGCCTGAGCTGCGTTCTTGCTGCCCGGAATAATGACCGAGACGGCCTCTTCCATGAGAATCCAGCGCAGAGCCAGTTGTGCCATCGATGCCTCTACCGGTACGAGGCCGCGCAGTTCGTCGACCGCTTTCAACGCGACGTCATAGGGTACGCCGGAGAACGTTTCGCCAACGTCGAACGCCTCGCCATGGCGATTGAAGGCGCGATGGTCGTCGGGCGCGAAAACGGAATCGGCGGACATCTTGCCTGTGAGCATGCCGCTCGCGAGCGGTACTCGCGCAATGACCGCGATGTTCTTCTTTTGTGCCTGATCGAAGAACAGACCGGCGGGACGTTGACGGAACATGTTGTAGATAATCTGCACCGAAACCACATTGGGATATTCGATCGCCTTCAGTGCTTCTTCCACTTTTTCGACCGACACGCCGTAGAAGCGGATCTTGCCGGCAGCGACGAAGCTCTCCATCGCGTCGAACACTTCGGGGCGGTAATAGACTTCGGTCGGCGGGCAATGCAATTGCACGAGGTCGAGCGTGTCGACGCCGAGATTCGACAGACTCCGGTCGATAAAGCCTTCGAGCGCCTGCTTGTTCATATAGCCGCTGGTCACGTGCGGGTCGAGCCGGCGGCCGAGCTTGGTGGCGACGATGGGACGTTCGCCACCCCGCTGCCGCAATACGTCGCGAATGATTCGTTCCGAGCGGCCGTCGCCGTAGACGTCGGCGGTGTCGATGAAATTGACGCCGTTATCGAGAGAGGCGTTGAGCGCGGCCTTGGCATCGTCTTCCGCGACATCGCCCCACGAGCCGCCGATCGCCCATGCCCCAAAACCGATTTCCGACACGTCCCAGCCCGTGCGGCCGAATTTTCTTTTCGAAAGCGTCATTGAAGTACTTGTCCTCTATTTATGAAGTGACGTCGCAGGCGTTGCAATTGCCTTTGCATAAAGGTCGCCGTTCTCTTCGTAGTGTAACAGGCAGAGCGATAGATACGGAGTGACTGAATATCTGACTGGCATGAATTGAAATGAGCCTGGAAATAGGCCTTGATTTTGCGTAGTGAATATCTTGAGCCATTCGCAAAAGAATTATCTGTCCACTTCATAACTTGGTCACCTGAAATCTCTAATTTCATTCGTGCTGTACTCCTTCAACTAATGAGAGCCTGAATGACAAAGATCAAGTGGAATCATGCAGCAGCCCTCGCACTCTTCGCGGCGTCCCAGGTCGCCCACGCCGGCGCACCGAGCGTCGGCAGCCGCGAATACAAGGTACTGCTTATGCCGTCCGCATTCGACAGTTCTCCCGTCGATACCGCCAACCGCTTTCTGACCGACCTGCAGGCGAGCCTCGCGGCCAATGGTTTCGACAGCACCGTGAAGAAGAGCTTCAAGGCCGACCACGACCGCACCGTGCTGTACTACGATTCGCCGGGCACCTGCGTCGTCAGGCAGACCGGCTATTCGATGCGTGAGCGCGACGAAAGCGGCGATCGCAAGATCGAGTTGAAGTTCGGTTCGCTGAACGAAACCACGTCGGCCAATACCGATGTCACCGGCAGTTCGTCGAAGGCAAGCAGCAAGCTCGAAGACGACATCACGCCGCCGTCGAACGAAACCTTCTCGCATTCCACGAGCGAGCCGCTTTCGGATTCGAAGAACATCAACCACCTCAGCGATATCAACGATCTGTTCCCGACTACGCACGCGTTCGACAGCATCAGCTCGCAGCCGCTTGTGCCGGTGAGCGGTCTGTCGATCCATGAACTGACCTTCGATGGGCCCACCAGCGATATCGGTCAGGAAGATGCCGACTTCACGATGACCGTTTGGTATGCGAATGGCTCGACCACGCCGGCACTTGCGGAAATTTCATTCGAAGTCGACGTGAGCGACAAGGGTGTGTTTACCGACAAGGTCACTGCGCGCTCGCAGCTGATCTTCAACACGATTCAGGGCATGACGAACTGGGTGCAGTCGCCGAGTTCGACGAAAACGGCCTGGGTCTACAAGTACCAGCCGAGCTTCTGTAGCCAGTAACGTTCGTGGCGGCACCGCGCTGGCGTATTGCGATAGCCGGTGCGGTGCGATTCAGAGGTGGATACGGAGGTCGTTGCAGAGGCGCAGTGGTGCAGAGACGGATCAATGCAGCGTATCGAGCCGTCGCGTCCAGAGCGACGCAAACGCTACGTCCGACGCGTGGCGGGACGCTGCGCGAGCACGCCGGCCATCAGTGTTCGCCGAACAGTGCGTTAAAACGCGAGAGCACTTCGGTTCGCGATTTCGTGTTGCCGCCGCCATCCTGCGGCAACAGCTTGAGGTCTTTCAGACGCGGGCGCGGCGTGTCGATGTCGTCGCGCGCGGGCATCAGGTGCGCGGCCGTGATCCGTTGCTGGCCTTCGTCCGAGAGCACGTAATCGATAAAGGCGCGCGCGTCCGCCTGCGCATGCGACGATTTGAGGATCATCATCGGACGCGGCGCGATCACGGTGCCGCTGCTCGGGAAGATCACTTTCACCGATTCGCCGTTGGCCGCCGCGCCGTAGGCGACATAGTCGACCGCGCCGAACACCGCGGATTTCGCGCCCTGCAGAACCGGGTTGATCGCCTGCGCGTTCGGCCCGAGCATGACCATGCCGTTCTTGTGCAGATTGTCGAACAGCGTCCATGCGGCTTCGCCGAGACGCGCCTGCAAGCCGCCGCCGAGGTTTTCGTTGCTGGTGATGCCCCAGCAGGGGCCGGACATGTCGCCCGACGCCATGCGCGTGATGCTATGGGTTTGTCCGTTCGACGACGATGCGTGGGTGAGGTATTCGAGTCCGCTATCGAGAATGCCGTAGAGCGTGACCGAGGAACCGGAGATGGCTGCCGTTTTGCTGGCGTGTGCGCAGGCATCGAGAATTACGTGGCTGGCGGTTTGTCGCTATCGCTTGCATTCGTTGTGATGGCGAGGTGGCTTTGCAGCGAGGGATAGCGTCCAGCTAAAGTCAGCAGGATTGTTGCACCAAGCTTGCGCGCAAACTCATCGTCGAGCGTGTATCCGAAATCCGCGATTGGAACATCGAAGCTGGTGCTTTTCGCCATTGCGCTGGTGATCGCGCTTTGCGCGACGTGATGATGGGAGATCGTTTGTGTTTCTTCGTCGTGGAGAGTGATGATGCATGTTGGGCGTTTGGGTTGCATTAAGAGCCTCTGCATTGGGTCTTTTTCGATGGATCACGATGCGACCAATTGACTGGCGCTTCGGTAGATATCTGCAAGCGCGATCGCAATTCCGGATTAGGCCCGGAAAGAGCCATGATGGCCATGCCACCTAGCTTGCGTGCGTCGTCGTCGGTGAAGGGGGCTGAGGAATGTTCGGGCGCGTCCGGCGGTACTGTAATAGCCATGACGCGGTTGATCGCGGTCTGCACAAATGGACGTGGAACGACGCAAAATTTCACCTGACCTGTTTGCTCGTCGTAGAAAGTGATGAAAGCGGTTTGCCGGTCAATCATTGATAACCTCGACAGTTCTGGTAGTTCTGCATTGCACGATCAGCGAGCAAACCTGTCATGTCGTCGAATCGCGTATTACAAAAGAATGAATCGCTGAAGCCGTTGCGAATGCCGTAGTACTCCCTGGCAGGCGCAGAAACATGCCGTGTGGGAGTTAGAGCGTGTTAGGCACTTTGTGCCAAACCTGGTAACCTGGCGCAATGCCAGAACGCAAACCGTACCCAACAGATGTATCGGACGAGGAGTGGAGCTTTGCCGCTCCGTACCTCGTCCTGATGAGCG
>NZ_VWWL01000027.1 GCF_011752995.1 Burkholderia sp. Ax-1724 | reverse complement strand
GGCGCGCTGGCCGCGGCCGCATCGCTTGCGGCCGCCGCGGCGCTCGCCGCTGACGGCGCCGCCGCATGCGCCCTTCGGCCGCTGCGATCGCCGTCGATTTCGGCCAGCAATTCGAGGTTGGTCGGCAGATCTTCGCCGCCCGTCCAGTGGGTCACGAGGTCGCCCGAGAAGAACACCACGAAGTCGCGCTGCTGCACCACGGCGGTCGAGCCGCGCTTGAAATAGAACACGTAATCCCAGCGATCCGCGTGGAACATGTCGGTCAGGAGCGGCGTGCCGAGCAACTGGCGCACCTGGGCGCGCGTCATGCCGGCCTTCATCTGCCCGGCCATTTCGTGCGAGACGAAATTACCTTGCACCACCGTAATCCGATACGGCGTGATGCTCTGGGCGATGCGCTGGGTCACGCTGTCGTAGGTGGAACATCCGGCAAGAACCGCGACAGTCGCAACAGCGATCAAGGTACCCCGCATGCGGCTCCCCCGGTAGATCAATTGAGATTTTGAAATCATTTCACTCACCGTGCGGGCCCGCTTGCGAGCCGCGCTTCATTCCATCGAAGATGACCAGAACGGCAAAAACACATTACTATGAGAGCCTAGCATTGTACTCTAGGGATCCCTTGTCATGACCAATCCAACCGATCTCAAGAATATCGGGCTCAAGGCGACCCTTCCGCGCCTCAAAATCCTTGAGATTTTCCAGCACAGTCCGGTGCGTCACCTGACCGCCGAAGACGTGTACCGCAACCTCCTGCACGAGGAACTCGATATCGGTCTCGCGACCGTGTATCGCGTGCTGACGCAATTCGAGCAGGCCGGCCTGCTTTCGCGCAGCAATTTCGAATCGGGCAAGGCGGTGTTCGAACTGAACGAAGGGTCGCACCACGATCACCTCGTGTGTCTCGATTGCGGCCTCGTCGAAGAATTTTTCGACCCGGAAATCGAAAGCCGTCAGCAGTCCATCGCGAGGGAACGCGGCTTCAAGCTGCAGGAACACGCACTGGCGCTGTATGGGGCGTGTACGAAGGAGAACTGCCCGCATCGCAAGCATTGATGCGTCGCCGGCCACGTGGCGGTAAGTGGCTGGGCAGATCGAAAAAAGACCCGGCAGATACGAATCTGCCGGGTCTTTTTTCATGCGGCGCGCGGTCTTGCGGCGCGCGGTCTTGCGGCTGCGGCTGCGGCTGCGGCTGCGGCTGCGGCTGCTATTCGACCGTCATTCGGCCACCAGTTCGAGGTTCGTTTCGAACGTGAGCCGCCACGGTTCGGCGAGCTGCAATTCATCGCAATTCGGCTGCTCGCCACCACGGTCGACCACGACGAAATCGCTGACTTCGTCGAGCGCGAGCAGCGGGTGGTGCCAAACCCCCTTCGCATAATTGACGCCCTGCCAGGCATCGGTCCAGAACGCGCGCAGGCGCGCCGGATCGAATTCGCCCGCCGGCGCGACCACCACCAGATAGCGGCACGCGCGCAAGGGAATGAAAGCCTGGCTGCCGAGCGGATGCCGCTCCATCATCGTGACGTCGACGGGCAGCGCGCGCGGCTGCGCGCGAAACAGGTTGACGAGCGGCCGGCCGCCCTGCTCCGTCACGTCGACGCGCGCGAGGTCGTGATAGCGCTCGGTCGTGCCGCCGTTGATCGAAAAATGACGCGCGCCGTCGAGTTCGATCACGTCGCCGAACGGGGCGAAGGCCGCGCGCGTCAGGCGCTCCATCTGCAAGGTCTTCATGCGTGCCGCTCCATTCCGTTACGTTACGTTAAGCGATCTCGCCCCACAGACGCAGGCGCGACACGCCGCCGTCCGGGAAGATGTTGAAGCGCACGTGCGTGACGGGACCGAGCGCGGCGAGCCCGTCCGCGAACGTGTGCACGTGATCCATCTGCAGCTTCTGCTCGCCGAGCAGCACCGGCCAGAACATCGCCTGCGTGACGAGCGAATCGTCGGTGCCGCCCGTCACCGAGGCGGCCTGCAGCGAGCAGCGGTCCGGGAAATTGCCCTTGAAGTGCGCGGTGTCCACTTCGATCTTGCGGATCACACCGGGCCGCGCGAGCGCGACGATCGCCCAGTCGTTGCCCGGCTCGCGGCGACGCCGCGTTTCCCAGCCGTCGCCCATGTTGACGCCGCGGCCCGGCATCAGCATCTGCGAGGCGGGCCCGAAATGCTGGTTGTTCGCGGCGACGAGATACGCGCCGTTTTCGATCGCGGCGAGATCGAGCAGCGTGCCGCGCTCGACGCGCGTCCAGTCGCGCTGCGGCTGGCCGTACACGCGCAGACGCGCAAGCCCGCCGTCCGGATACAGGTTCACGCGTAGATGCGTGAATGCGCGCGCGTCGCTCACCTCGACGTAGTGATGCTGGTTGCCCTGTAGCGTCGTCGCGGGCACGAGCGTTTGCCAGTCGGCGTTATCGGGTGGCAGGTCGCCTTCGGCGTAGCACGCGTCGATCGACGCGGCCGGCGGGAAATTGCCGGTGAAGTGGCTCGTATCGAGATCGATGCCATGCACGACGCCGGCCCGCGCGAGGCGGATCACGCAGTAGTCGTGGCCGGTCGTGCGCTTGCGGCGCGTTTCCCAGCCGTCCATCCACTTGCCGTGGTCGTCGTATTTGCCGGGGATGAACACCGCCGGCTGCGGGTCGAGCATGCGCTCTTTCGGCGCGAAGAATTCGTCGCTGGCGAGCAGCGCCTTGGCGCCGAGGCGCGGATCGGAGAGGTTCATGTAGCGGCGCGTGAAGGCGGGAGCATTCGGGTCGAGGATCGGAGTCGCCATGATGTCGGTCGGATAACGGAAAGTTCGGTGAAAATGCGGGGGAAAGCCCGGTAACAACCGGCGGATTGCCTGCATCCGCCGGCGCGTGAAATCAGGGAAGTTGCGCAGGCGATAGCAGCGGCTCGTTCGATTGCGCGAGTCGCGCCGCGTCGCGTCGTCGGAAGCACGCGCCTCAAACGGCCGGTGCGTGTTCGGCCGCACCGGGCTCGGCGAGCCCGTCGTCGACGGCCGGCACGTAGCGCAGCGCCGCGTCGCGGTTCAGCACGCGATGCGCGCGCGCCTTGTCGATATCGTTTTCCCACACGGCGACCACCACCGTCGCGACGCAGTTGCCGATCAGGTTAGTGAGCGCGCGGGCGATGCCGACGAACCAGTCGACCGGCAGGATCAGCACGAGGCCGAGCACGGGAATCGCCGGAATCGCGGAGAGCGTCGCGGCGAGAATCACGATCGCCGAGCCCGGAATGCCATGCGCGCCCTTCGAGGTCACGAGCGACACCAGCACGACGACGATCAGGTCGTGGATCGACAGCGGCGTGTTGGTGGCCTGCGCGATGAAGATGACCGCGAGCGTCAGATAGATCGAGAAGCCGTCGAGATTGAACGAGTAGCCGGTCGGAATCACGAGGCCGACCGTCGAATCCTTGACGCCCATCCATTCGAGCTTGCGCATGATCTGCGGCAGCACGGCATCCGAGGACGCGGTGCCGAGCACGATCGACAGTTCCTCGCGCAGGTAGCCGATCAGCTTGAAGATGTTGAAGCCCGCGAGCCGCATCACGGCACCGAGCACGACCACGACGAACACGGCGCAGCTCGCGTAGAACACCAGCACGAGCATGCCGAGCTGCTTGAGCGACGCCACGCCGTAGGTGCCGGTCGTGAACGCGATCGCGCCGAGCACGCCGAGCGGCGCGAGCTTGATGATGAAGCCCATCACGCGGAAGAATACCTGCGAGAGTTCGTCGATCAGCCCGCTCACGCGTTGCGCGCGCTTGCCGAGCAGCGACAGCGCCGAGCCGAACAGCACCGAGAACACGAGAATCTGCAGGATGTCGCCGGTCGCGAACGCGTTGAAGGCCGTCTCGGGGATGATCTTCAGCAGGAAGCCCGCGGTGTCCTTCAGGCTCTTCGCATGCTCGGTGTAGGTCGCGAGCGAGGCCGCATCGAGCGCATTGAGGTTCACGTTCATGCCGGCGCCGGGACGCGTCGCATAGGCGAGCAGCGCGCCGATCACGAGCGCGATCGTCGTCATCGCTTCGAAGTAGACCACCGCCTTCAGGCCGACGCGCCCGACCTTGCGCAGGTCGCCCGCGTGCGCCATGCCGCTCACGACGACGCAGAACACGATCGGCCCGATCACCATCTTGATGAGCTTGAGGAAGCCGTCGCCGAGCGGGCGCAACGACTGGGCAAACTGCGGATAAAGCGCGCCGAGCACGACGCCCGCCACGAGCGCGATGACGACGCGGCCAAACAGCGAATTGAAGAATTTCAGCACGGCTTCCTCCTGATAACGGTGTCTCGGTGGCATCTGTTCAGACTGGTCCGACCAGTACTGTTATGGCGAATAGTAGGAAGCCGATATACTCACGTCAAGGATTGATCGAACAGTGTTTACCCGTTGTTTCTCAAGCGGTTTAGGGGCGGATTGCGGAACGCCGCCGTGGCATGCAACGCCCGCCCTGATCGCGTACTAGAATACCGGTCAGACCGCGCCATCGAGTGAGCCATCATGAAAAACGTC
Organism: Burkholderia sp. Ax-1724; assembly: GCF_011752995.1. GTDB lineage: Bacteria > Pseudomonadota > Gammaproteobacteria > Burkholderiales > Burkholderiaceae > Paraburkholderia. Next base: position 101,184 of record NZ_VWWL01000027.1, on the reverse strand, counting down.
CCGCACACCGTCACCGACGCCGCCATCGCGACCATTCGCGAGCGAATCGAAGGGGGCGTCTATCCAGTGGGCAGTCTGCTGCCGGCGCAGCGCCAGCTTTCCGATGAACTGTCGATCAGCCGCGCATCGCTGCGCGAAGCGCTCTCGACACTCGAAGCGCTCGGGCTGCTCGTGATCCGCCCCGGCAAGGGCGTGTACGTCGAAAGCACCGAGGCGAAAGCGGCGCAATCGTGGCGCTTCGCCGAGCAGTCGTCGCTGCCGGACACCTATCAGATGCGCTACGCGCTCGAAGGCTTCGTCGCGCGCATGGCGGTGCTCGCGGTCAGCGACAGCGACCTCGCCTGGCTCGAAGAAAACGTCGCGGCAATGCAAACCGCGCTCGCCTGCGAGGAACTCGACGAGGCCGCGCGCCTCGACTACGAGTTCCATATGCGGATCGTCAGCATTGCCGGCAATGCGGCGATCGAATCGATCCTGCGCAGCAGCGCGGAGATCATGAAGGAAAGCCAGCGCATGCCGTTCTATCGGCGCGAGCTCGTGCTGTCCACGTACACCGAGCACCGCGCGATTCTCGACGCTCTGCAGGCGCGCGATTCGCTGCGCGCCGGCAAGGCCATCGAAACGCATATTGCGAACGCCGCGCAACGCGCGGGCGTCTATTTCCCGACCCCGTCATCGGCGTAAAAACCGCGGACGAAAAAAAGCCGCTCCAAGGAGCGGCTTTTGCATACAGCGTCAGTGACGACACCGCTTGCTGCTTACTTAGCCCTTACTTCGCGTTCGCGAGCGCCACCGCCGTGTCCAGCATGCGGTTCGAGAAGCCCCACTCGTTGTCGTACCAGCTCGACACCTTCACGAGACGGCCCGACACCTTGGTCAGCGTCGCGTCGAACGTCGACGAAGCCGGGTTGTGGTTGAAGTCGACCGACACGAGCGGCGCGTCGTTGTAGCCGAGGATGCCCTTCAGCGCGCCTTGCGACGCTTCCTTCATGATCGCGTTGACTTCCTCGACCGTCGTGTCGCGCGCGGCGATGAACGACAGGTCGACGACCGACACGTTGATCGTCGGGACGCGGATCGCGTAGCCGTCGAGCTTGCCGTTCAGTTCCGGCAGCACGAGGCCGACCGCCGACGCAGCGCCGGTCTTGGTCGGGATCTGGCTATGCGTGGCCGAACGCGCGCGGCGCAGGTCTTCGTGATAGACGTCGGTCAGCACCTGGTCGTTCGTGTACGCGTGGATCGTCGTCATCAGGCCGTTCACGAGGCCGATCTTGTCGTTCAGCGGCTTGACCAGCGGCGCGAGGCAGTTGGTCGTGCACGAGGCGTTCGAAATGACCGTGTCCGATGCCTTCAGCACGTTGTGGTTCACGCCGTAGACGACCGTCGCGTCCACGTCCTTGCCGCCCGGCGCCGAGATGATGACCTTCTTCGCGCCGCCCTTGATGTGCGCGCTGGCCTTTTCCTTGGTCGTGAAAAAGCCCGTGCACTCCATCACGACGTCGACGCCGAGTTCGCCCCACGGCAGCTCGGCCGGGTTGCGGTTCGCCAGCACGCGGATCTTGTCGCCGTTCACGACGAGATAGTCGCCGTCCACCGACACTTCGCCCGGGAACTTGCCGTGCGCGGTGTCGTACTGCGTCAGGTGGGCGTTGGTCTTCGCATCGCCCAGATCGTTGATGGCGACGATTTCGAGATCGTGCTTCTTGCCGTTTTCGTAGAAGGCGCGCAGGGTGTTGCGGCCGATCCGGCCGTAGCCGTTGATTGCGACGCGAATCGTCATGATTTATCTCCTGATGGCTAAAAAAATCCGTTTATGTTCGCCTGATCGGGCGTGCAGTTCGGTGCGTTGCCGCGCAGCCGCATGGGGCGCGGCGGCAACGCTTGTGCCGAGCCTGCGCCGGATCAGCCGAGCGCGGCCTTGGCCGTCGCCACCACGTGCTCGACGGTAAAGCCGAAATGCTTGAACAGCACGCCAGCCGGGGCCGATTCGCCGAACGTGTCGATGCCGACCACGCCGCCTTCGAGACCCACGTACTTGCGCCAGAAATCCGACACGCCCGCTTCGATCGCGACGCGGCGCACGCCGTGCGGCAGCACGCGTTCGCGGTACTCGGCATCCTGCCGGTCGAACACGGTCGTCGACGGCATCGACACGACACGTGCCGCGATGCCTTCGCGCGCGAGCGGCTCGACGGCCTTCAGCGCGAGTTCGACTTCCGAGCCGGTGGCGATCAGGATGATCTTGCGCGCGACGATTTCCTCTTGCCAGTCGCGCAGCACGTAGCCGCCCTTGTCGATGTTGGCGATCTGCGCGTCGGTGCGCTCCGAGAACGGCAGGTTCTGACGGCTGAAGATCAGGCACGACGGGCCTTCCTGCTCGACCGCGTGAGTCCACGCCACCGCGGTTTCGACCGTGTCGGCCGGACGCCACGTGTGCAGGTTCGGGATCATGCGCAGGCTCGCGACGTGCTCGATCGACTGATGGGTCGGGCCGTCTTCGCCGAGACCGATCGAGTCGTGCGTGAACACGAAGATCGACGGTGCTTTCATCAGCGCGGCGACGCGCAGCGCGTTGCGGCTGTAGTCCGAGAACGTCAGGAACGTGCCGCCGAACGCCTTGAAGCCGCCATGCAGCGCGACGCCGTTGATTGCGGCGCTCATGCCGAATTCGCGCACGCCGTAGTTCACGTAGTTGCCGGCGGCACGGCCTTCGGCATTCACGCGCACCGGCTTGGCGGCCTTCCAGTTGGTCAGGTTCGAGCCGGTCAGGTCGGCGGAACCGCCGAGCAGTTCGGGCAGCACGGTCGACAGGCCTTCGATCGCCTGTTGCGAGGCCTTGCGCGTCGCCACGGTTTCCGCGCGTTCGTTGGCGCCGGCGATGATCGCCTGGGCCTTCTCCTTCCAGTCGGCCGGCAGCTGCTTCGCGCTGCGGCGCTTGAACTCGGCCGCCTCCGCCGGGTACTTCGCCGCGTAGGCCGCGAACGCCTTGTCCCAGTCAGATTCGAAGCGCGCGCCCGCTTCCTTCGCATCCCATGCCGCATAGACTTCCTGCGGAATCACGAACGGCTCCCACTTCCAGCCGATCGCCTCGCGCGTCGCCGCGATTTCCTTGTCGCCGAGCGGCGCGCCGTGCGAGTCGTGCGAGCCGGCCTTGGTCGGCGCGCCTTCGCCGATCACGGTCTTGCAGCAGATCAGCGTCGGCTTGTCCGACTGTTTGGCCTGTTTGATCGCCGCGTCCACCGCGTCGACGTCATGGCCGACCACGTTCGGGATCACGTTCCAGCCGTAGGCTTCGAAGCGCTTGGGCGTGTCGTCGTGGAACCAGTGCACCACTTCGCCGTCGATCGAGATGCCGTTATCGTCGTAGAACGCGATCAGCTTGTTCAGCTTCAGCACGCCCGCGAGCGAGCAGGCTTCGTGCGAGATGCCTTCCATCAGGCAGCCGTCGCCGACGAACACGTAGGTGTGGTGATCGACGATCTTCGCGTCGGGCTTGTTGAATTCGGTAGCGAGCAGCGACTCGGCGAGCGCCATGCCGACCGCGTTCGCGAGACCCTGGCCGAGCGGGCCGGTGGTCGTCTCGACGCCCGGCGTGATGCCGTATTCCGGGTGGCCCGGCGTCTTGGAATGAAGCTGGCGGAAGTTCTTCAGCTCTTCCATCGGCAGATCGTAGCCGGTCAGATGCAGCAGCGAGTACAGCAGCATCGAGCCATGACCATTCGACAGGACGAAGCGGTCGCGATCAGCCCATTGCGGGTTCGTCGGGTTATGGCGCAGATGACGCGACCACAGGGCGACGCCGATTTCGGCCATGCCCATCGGCATGCCGGGGTGGCCAGAGTTCGCCTTTTGAACGGCGTCCATGGACAACGCACGGATTGCGTTTGCCATCAGGGAAGTGGGTGCGGGAGACGGGGTCGTCATGTCGAGTCCGGAGACAGAGTCAGAAAGCGGAGCGCGCTTGAGGCCCGGAAGCTCGGCGGCCGGTTCGCTACGGCGCACGATGCGGCGCCAGGAGACGCGAAACGGGCAGAGCAAACGGACAAGGCTGAAAGCGTCACATTCTAACAGAAGGTTAACCCGCCCCCCGACGCGAAAGCCCGCGAGCCGCGCGCTCCGATGCACGCGCCACGGGCACGAGCCGAAGGCGCCCTTTACAATTTCATCGTCCACCCCGCCACGTCCGAACCCGAGCCCGTCCGCCGTGAATCCGCCCCTGCTGTTCCAGCCGAGTCCCGACGCCGTCTACGGCTTTGCGAACGCGCGCCTGATCGAGCGCGTCGCGTCTCCTTATCAGACGATCGAGATCTGGGACACGCCGCAGTTGGGACGCCTCTTCACGCTCGACGGCCGGCCGATGACGTCCGCCGCCGACGAATTCATCTACCACGAATGCATGGTGCACCCGGCCGCGCTCGCGCATCCCGACCCGCGCGCGGCGCTGGTGCTCGGCGGCGGCGACGGCGGCGCCGCGCGGCAGTTGCTCAGGCATCCGGGCATCGAGCGGATCGTCGTGGCCGAACTCGATGCCGAGGTCGTGCGCCTCACGCTCGAGCATTTGCCGGACGTGCACGGCGGAGCGTTCGACGATCCGCGCGTCGAACTCGTGATCGGCGACGCCGCGCAGTACGTGGCTGCGGCCATGTCCACGGCTGAGGGCACGCGTTTCGATCTCGTCGTGTTCGACCTGACGCCGCCCGACTCCCCCGCCGCCGGTCTCTACACACCCGCCTTCTACGCGCAACTCAAGCGCGTGATGAGCGCGGACGCCGCGCTGTCGCTGCATCTCGGCTCGCCGTATTTCCACGCGCCGCGCATTGCCGGCCTGCTCGGCGATCTGCGCGGCGCCTTCGCGACCGTGCGCACGATGAGCACCTTCGTGCCGCTCTACGGCTCGCTATGGATGATGGCCGTCGCGAGCGGCACGCTCGACCCGGCCGCCCTCACCGCCGGCACGCTCGCCGACCGCCTCGCCGCGCGCCGGATCGATGCGCTCAGGCACTACGATCCGGCTTTGCATGCGGGGCTATTCTCGGCAGCGCGATCGGTGCGCGATAAACTAGGTTGTGTCTTATAGCCATCAGATTGAAGCGTGGGCACAATGCGACGGTTCGGCTGGACCGCGATGCCGGTGCGCAATATACGCAGCATGTGTGCAGTACGCGTATCGATACGCCCATGTTGACGTCGATCCGCAGCATGCGCCCCGCGAAACCCGAGATCCGGAGAATTCGATGACCGCCCCCCGCCCCGCCGGCGTGCCCTGGCTCACCCCCTATCTGACGGTGCGCGATGCGCACGCGTCGACCGCGTTCTATTCCGCCGCGTTCGGCTTCGAGGTCCGCGATAGTGTCCAGGACGACGGCATGGTCATGCATGTCGAGATGACCTATCAAGGCCAGCTGATTGTAATGTTCGCGCCGGAAGGGGCATTCGGCTCGGTCGCAAAAACGCCGCGAAGCGCGGGCGCCATCGCCCCGCAATCGTTTTATGTCTATGTCGAGGACGTCGACGCGGTTTATGCGCGGGCACTCGCGGCCGGCGCAAAATCGCTGAGCGAGCCGCAGGATCAGTTCTGGGGCGACCGCTTCGCCCAGGTCGAAGATCCGGACGGCTACCGTTGGGCGCTCGCCCGCCACCTTTCCTGAATCGATGAGTATTTTTTTGATGCCCCGCTTTTTCGTCGGTATTCCCCTGCATCCTGACGACATCCTCCAGCTTCCCGACGATGTCGTGCGCCACGTGCTCGTGCTGCGTCTGCAGCCGGGCGACTCGATCGTGCTGTTCAACGGCGAAGGCGGCGAATACAGCGCCGAACTGGTCGAAGTCGAACGCCGCTCGGCTCGCGTGAAAATTCGCGAATTCCGCGCAATCGAAACCGAAACGCCGTATCACCTGACGCTCGCCCAAGGCATTGCGAGCGGCGACAAGATGGACTGGCTGCTCGAAAAGGCCGTCGAACTCGGCGTGTCGAGCTTCGTGCCGCTGACCACCACGCGCAGCGTCGTGCGTCTGAGCGGCGACCGCGCGCAGCGGCGGCATCAGCACTGGGAAGGCATCGTGCGCGCCTCGTGCGAGCAGTGCGGGCGCAACCGGCTGCCGGAAGTCGGGCGCGTGCGCGAAATCGCCACCTGGCTCGCCACGCTGCCGCGCGAGCCCGAAGAGGGCGAATTGCGCATCCTGTTGTCGCCGCGCGCGAGCATCAACTTTTCCGCCTTGCCCATGGCAACGCCCAAAGGCCGCGTGACCGTGCTGGTCGGCCCCGAAGGCGGTTTTTCCGCGGCGGAGGAAGCCGCGGCGACCGCTCACGGCTTCAGCGCGGTCGGGCTCGGGCCGCGCGTGCTGCGCACCGAGACCGCGGGCATGGCCGTTCTATCGGCGCTGGCCGCCCGCTGGGGCGGCTGGTAAGGCACTGCACCGCGCCTCGCGCGTTTTTCCGCGTCACGAACCGGCGCGAAGCGGCACGACCCCACGCGAGCCGACATGCATGCCCCAAAAGCAAAGGCCCGCCAACTGGCGGGCCTTTGTCGTACTTCAACCGCGAAACTGCTTCCAAATGCAAGCGGACGTCGGGCAAATCACGCAAACGAGTAAAACACCCGGAACGCCACCTTGCGCTCGGCCCAGAATTCGGACGCTTCGCGGAACACGTCGAGCAGCGTTTCGCGCCCTTCCTTGTCGAATTTCTGCGCGACCGGCAACTGTTCGAGCACGATCACGAAGCCGGGCTGCGCGCCGGCCTTTTGCACGAGGTCGGTCAGGCAATCGTAGAGCGCGTCGTAGTTCTTGCCGAAGTGCTTGGGAAACAGGAAAGAGGTCGCGATGGTTTCGAGCACTTCCTGTTTCGATGCCGCGTTCGCGCAATACGCATAGAGGAAATGCTGGCCCAGCTGGGTGGCCTCGTCGGCGAGATCCTGCACGCGGAACGCGCGGATCGACTGCACGATGTTCGGTCTCACGGTCTGGAAAAGACTCATGGGCTCCTCGTTCGATGAAACCGTCGCGCCAGCTTCGCTCTGGTCGTCGCGGCCCTCGCCGGCGCGCATCTTCATGACGCGTTGGAACAAATTGCCGTCGCCGGCCGCGAAAAGATCCGTCGCGACTCCGGAGTCGTGCGCGTAGATGTTGTCGCTCATGCCGTTCTTCCCGATGTCATTCAACAATACGATTAAAACTGGTGTAGTGGTCGTCCGAGTAATAACAATTGTCGGTTCGCCGTGGCGGACCTCCGCAGACGATGCGGCGCGCCCCGCGGTTACGCGCGCGAGGCGTGGGAACGGTGTATTCGTGGTAATAGCCGCGCCGATGGGCCGGCAGCACCCGCTCGTAGTTGCCGAATACGATGCCGTCCTTCTCATACGGGTAAGGCCCGCCAGCGGCAATCAGGTTCAACGTATTGACCGCCTCGCGCGGCAATTGCGCCAGCGCGATGGTGCCGACTTCCACGCTCGCCGCGGCTGGCGCCGAATAATCGCGCGCCCATGCATGAGGCACGCAACCCGGCCACGCGCAGAGCGCGGCGGCACCGATCAGCACGCCTTTTATCCACAACCGGTTGCGTGCCATCTATCAGGCTTCCCCGCTGTCAGATCACGAGTTTGACGACCATGAAAGTCGTAAGGGTATCGCTAATAGCCTTTGGAATCAACGTTCGACGGGCAAACCCGGCCCCTGCGGCCGCGCGGGAAACCCGGCGGCGCGGGCCTTGACAACATTTGACAAAATATTGAGCTTAGTCAGGCTAAACTTAGCCTGATCGTGCAAATGAGGAAAACGCGGACGACCCGGCAGGCCATCCGTCTACGTTCTCAGCACGATTGAAGAGCCTTGGAATTGGCACGGCCGGAAGGCTGTGTCATATCTTTTTCGGGGTGGCTATCCCCTGCTTGCCCTGAGGCGTGCCCATTGCGGGCACGCCTTTTTTTTCATGGCGCACAGGTGGCGCCATGTCCCGCCGAAGCGGGAATCAGCGGGTTGCGATGACGTCGGCGACCAGCAGCGCCGTCATGTTGACGATCCGGCGCACCGTTGCCGACGGCGTCAGCACGTGCACCGGCTGGGCCGCGCCGAGCAGCATCGGGCCGATCGCGATGTTGTTGCCGGCCGCCGTCTTCAGCAGGTTGTACGAGATGTTGGCTGCGTCGATGTTCGGCAGCACCAGCAGGTTCGCGTCGCCTTCGAGCGTCGAATCCGGCAGCACTTCGCGGCGCAGGTTCGCGTCGAGCGCGACGTCGCCGTGCATTTCGCCGTCAACTTGCAGCTCCGGCGCACGTTCGCGCAGGATGTCGAGCGTATCGCGCATCTTCTGCGCGGTCGGCGCGTTGCTCGAACCGAAGTTCGAATGCGACACGAGCGCGACCTTCGGCTCGATGCCGAAGCGGCGCACTTCCTCGGCGGCCATGATCGTGATCTCGGCCAGCTCGGCCGGCGTCGGATCGACGTTCACGTGCGTATCGACGAGGAAAATCTGCCGGTTCGGCAGCACCAGCGCGTTCATGGCCGCGTAGACCTTGGCGCCCGGCTTCTTGCCGATCACCTGGTCGATGAAGTGCAGGTGGCGGTGCGTCGTGCTGACCGTGCCGCAGATCATGCCGTCCGCCTCGCCCTTCTTCACCATCATCGCGCCGATCAGCGTGGTGCGGCGGCGCATTTCGAGCTTGGCCATCTGCGCCGTGATGCCCTTGCGCGACATCATCTTCGCGTATTCCTGCCAGAAGTCGCGGTAACGTTCGTCATGATCGGTGTTGACGACCGTGTAGTCCTGCCCCGCGACAAGGCGCAGGCCATAGCGTGCGATACGCTGCTCGATCACGGCCGGACGGCCGATCAGGATCGGTTTGGCGAGCTTTTCGTCGACGATGATCTGCATTGCGCGCAGTACGCGCTCTTCTTCGCCTTCCGCGAACACAATGCGCTTCTTTTCCGGCTCGACGCCACGCGCGAGCTGGAAGATCGGCTTCATCGTCGTGCCGCTGTGGTAGACGAACTGCTGCAGATGCTGCTGGTACGCCTCCATGTCCTCGATCGGACGCTCGGCGACGCCGCACTCCATCGCGGCCTTCGCCACCGCCGGCGCGACCTTGACGATCAGGCGCGGATCGAACGGCTTCGGAATCAGGTATTCCGGCCCGAACGACAGGTCCTCGATGCCGTACGCGGTCGCCACGATGTCGCTCTGCTCCTGGCGCGCCAGTTCGGCGATCGCGTTGACCGCGGCGATTTCCATTTCCCGCGTCACCGTCGTCGCGCCCGCGTCGAGTGCGCCGCGGAACAGGAACGGGAACACCAGCACGTTGTTCACCTGGTTCGGGTAGTCGGTGCGGCCCGTGCACAGCACGGCGTCCGGGCGCACTTCGAGCGCCAGTTCCGGCAGGATTTCCGGCGTCGGGTTCGCGAGCGCGAGAATCAGCGGCTTGTCGGCCATCTTCTTGACCATGTCCTGCTTGAGCACGCCGCCGGCCGACAGACCGAGGAAAATGTCCGCGCCGTCGATCACTTCGGCAAGCGAACGGGCGTCGGTTTCACGCGCGAAGCGTTCCTTGTCCGGGTCCATCAGCTCGGTGCGGCCCTTGTAGACCACGCCCGCGAGATCGGTCACGGTGATGTTTTCGAGCGGCAGGCCGAGGTCGACGAGCAGGTCCAGGCAGGCGAGCGCCGCGGCGCCCGCACCGGAAGCGACCAGCTTGACCTGCTTGATGTCCTTGCCGACCACCTTCAGACCGTTGGTGACGGCCGCCGCGACGACGATCGCGGTACCGTGCTGGTCGTCGTGGAAGACCGGAATCTTCATGCGCTTGCGGCATTCGCGCTCGACGATGAAGCAGTCCGGCGCCTTGATGTCTTCGAGGTTGATGCCGCCGAACGTCGGTTCGAGCGCGGCGATCACGTCGACGAGCTTGTGCGGATCGTTCTCGTTGATCTCGATATCGAACACGTCGATGCCGGCGAACTTCTTGAACAGGACGGCCTTGCCTTCCATGACCGGCTTCGAGGCGAGCGGCCCGATGTTGCCGAGACCCAGCACCGCGGTGCCGTTCGTGACGACGCCGACCAGGTTGCTGCGCGCGGTGAAGCGCGCGGCGTTCAGCGGGCTTTCGACGATTTCCTCGCACGCGAACGCGACGCCCGGCGAATACGCCAGCGCGAGGTCGCGCTGGTTGAGCATCTGCTTGGTCGGGGCGATCGCGATCTTCCCGGGAGTCGGAAACTCGTGGTAATCGAGAGCGGCTTCGCGGAGTTTGGTATTGACGGGATTCGACATAAGGCGGGCTTCGAAGAAGTGCAGATTAGAATAGATGTTCGACGGCATTGTAGCCCCAATTGCCTACGGCATTCCTTCAATGCGGGCACGACAGCCGCGACTGAAACGGCGTGAAAGGCCGATGCGGCCTGCCTTGCCCGTCTGATGAAAGAGGTGAGCGGAACGCCAGAGGCCAGCCACGCGCCGACGTGCAGTGATACGAAACGAAAGCCACAAGTAGCACTCACGCCGGGCGCGCCGCGTATGCGACCTGACTGAAATACACCGCCAAAAACCGCCAAACCACTGCCTTCCAGAAGTATTCTTCTTCCATCTTCCGCCATCATGCTTTCCGAGTTCTCGCTGATCGACCGTTTCTTCGCCCGCCGCGCTGCCAACCTGCGCTCGTCCAAGGTCACGGGCAGCGCGCTCGGCATCGGCGACGATTGCGCGCTGCTCGCGCCGCGTCCCGGCGAGATGCTGGCGATTTCGACGGATATGCTGGTCGAAGGCCGCCATTTCTTCGCCGATGTCGACCCCGAGGCACTCGGTCACAAGGCGCTGGCGGTCAACCTGTCGGATCTCGCCGCGATGGGGGCACAGCCGCAGGCGTTCACACTCGCGTTCTCTCTGCCGAAAGCCGACGAACCGTGGCTCGCCGCATTCAGCAACGGGCTTTTCGCACTTGCAGAGTGTCACGATTGCGAACTGATCGGCGGCGATACGACGGGCGGGCCGCTCAATCTGTGCCTCACCGTATTCGGCAGCGTGCCGCCGCACGCCGCGCTGCGCCGCGACGCCGCCCGGCCCGGCGACGACATCTGGATTTCCGGCACGCTCGGCGACGCCCGCGCCGGGCTCGGCGTGCTGCGCGGCGAGTGGACGGCCCATGCCAGCGACGCCGCGACATTTCGCCACGCCCTCGAGCGCCCCGAGCCGCGCGTCGCGCTCGGCCTCGCACTGCGCGGCATCGCGCATGCGGCGCTGGACCTGTCGGACGGCCTCGCGGGCGATCTCATGCACATTCTCGAACGCTCGTCGATGCGCGCGAGCGTCGACGTCGACGCGGTGCCGCGCTCCGACGCGCTGCGCCGTCTCGCTCCCGAGATCCAGCGGCGCTGCACGCTCGCGGGCGGCGACGACTACGAGCTCTGCTTCACCGCGCCCGCCACCGCGCGCGCGGCGGTCGAAGCCGCCGCGCAGAAGGCCGCCGTGCCGGTCACCCGCATCGGTACAATAAGCGCTCTCGACGCAACCACCGACCGCCCGGCCATCGCGTGGCGCAATGCGGCCGGCGCGCCGCTCACTCTGACGTTGCAAGGTTTCGATCACTTTCATGCAGAATGACCACCCGCTCGGCCCCGCCGACGACCTCTCCGGCAGCCCGCAGCCGCGGGCGCCGGAACCGCGCACGCCGAGGCCGCAACCGCGCCGCGCCACCGCGCGCTTCATGCTGTCGCATCCGCTGCATATCCTGTCGCTCGGTTTCGGCAGCGGCCTCTCGCCGGTCGCGCCGGGCACGGTCGGCACGCTGTTCGCGTGGGCCTCGTTCGTCGTCCTGAGCCGCTATCTGACCGTCATCGAATGGGGCGTGCTGATCGTCGCGGGCTTCGTCGGCGGCATCGCGGTGTGCGGCTTTACGGCGAGGCGGCTCGGCGTCGAAGACCCGTCGGCCATCGTGTGGGACGAAATCGTCGCGTTCTGGCTCGTGCTGCTGATGGTCACGCCGGCCACCGTGACCGGCCAGGTGTGGGCATTCGTCATCTTCCGTTTCTTCGACATGGTGAAGCCGCCGCCCATCGGCTATTTCGACCGCCGTCTGAAAGGTGGCTTTGGCATCATGTTCGACGACCTGATCGCCGCATTTTTTACGTTGCTCGTGATCGCGCTGTGGCGCATGTCGGTTTGAACTTCGGTCCGACCGCCGCCCGGCCATCGCCCCTTGCCGCGCCTCACCGCCGGCGCCGTTTTCCGGATTGACGCCATGCCTACCGATTCCGTCGTTCATCAGCTTGCGATCCGCGTGAGCAATCGTCTACGCGACGAGCGCCTGATGCTCGTCACCGCCGAATCCTGCACCGGCGGCATGGTCGCGACCGCGATTACCGACATTTCCGGCAGCAGCGGCTGGTTCGAGCGCGGCTTCGTCACCTATTCGAACCAGGCGAAAAGCGAAATGATCGGCGTGCCGGCCGAACTGATCGACAAGCACGGCGCGGTCAGCGAACCGGTCGCGCGCGCGATGGCCGAGGGCGCGCTGCGCAACAGCCGCGCACAGGTGTCTCTGTCGATTACCGGCGTCGCGGGGCCCGGCGGCGGCACCGAGACCAAGCCGGTCGGCATGGTCTCGTTCGGCTGGAGCAACCGGCTGCATACCTCGGTCGAAACGAAAATTTTCAAGGGCGATCGCGAGCAGGTTCGCGTGCAGGCCGCGGCCCACGCGTTGCGCGGCGTGCTCGCGCTGCTCGACGAGCGCGAGCACTGAGCCTCGCGCCAACGGCGAACTGACGGGCGAGATATGAGCAATTCGCGGGCGGTGACGAACGAACTGATCCGCCGCTTCGATCTGAAGCCGCATCCTGAAGGCGGATTTTTCTCGGAAACCTACCGCTCGGCCGCTCGCGTGTTGCGCGACGGCGAGCCGGCCGAGCGAGGCGGCACGCGCTCGGCCTCGACCGCGATCTACTACCTGCTGTGCGACGGCGCGCATTCGGCGTGGCACCGCATCCGCTCCGACGAAATCTGGCATTTCTACGCCGGCGCGCCGCTGAACGTCCACGTGCTCGACGGCCACGGCGGGCTCGTCACGCATCGGCTCGGCAATCCGCTCACGCATCCCGGCACCGTGTTTCAGGCAGTGGTGCCGGCCGGCTTGTGGTTCGCGGCCGAGTGCGCCGACCCGGCGACGTTCGCGCTCGCCGGCTGCACGGTCGCGCCGGGCTTCGAATTCAGCGAGTTCGAACTCGCGGACGCCGAGGCACTGAAGGCGCGGCATCCGCAACATGCGGCATTGATCGGGCGGCTCGCGCCGGCGGCCTGACGGTTTTTCAGGAAGCAGCCCTTGCGGCTTCCGGCCTATACATCTGGGTCGCCCTTCTGGCCCAAGATTGTAGGCCGCGCTTCTGGCCCACGCTTCCGTCCCTCGCGCCCAGCCCAAACTGCCCCTCGCGCCTTAGCGGAACGCGTTGATCCGGTCGCGCGTTGTCTTCGCGGCCTGCGCCGCAGCCTCGCCGAAGTCTTCGCCCTTGCCCGCGTAGATGATCGCGCGCGACGAATTGATGAGCATCCCCGTGCCGTTCGCGGTCCGCCCGGCAGTGACGGTCGCCTGCACGTCGCCGCCCTGCGCGCCGATGCCCGGAATCAGCAGCGGCATCTCGCCGACAATCCCGCGCACCACCTCGATTTCCTTCGGGAACGTCGCGCCGACCACGAGCGCGAGCTGGCCGCTCGCATTCCACTTGTCCGCCGCCAGGTGCGCGACGACCTGATACAGCGGACGGCCGCCCGTTTCGAGGAATTGCAGATCGGAGCCGCCCGCGTTCGAGGTCCGGCACAGCACGATCACGCCCTTGCCCTCGTGTTCGAGATACGGCTCGAGCGAATCGAAACCCATGTACGGATTGACCGTCACCGCGTCGGCCCGGTAGCGCTCGAACGCCTCGCGCGCGTATTGCTCGGCGGTGCTGCCGATGTCGCCGCGCTTCGCGTCGAGAATCACCGGCAAGCCCGGATGATTCGCGTGGATATGGGCGATCAGCTGTTCGAGCTGGTCTTCCGCGCGATGCGCGGCGAAGTAGGCGATCTGCGGCTTGAACGACGACGCGTACGGCGCGGTCGCATCGACGATCGTGCGGCAGAACTCGAAGATCGCATCGGACCGGCCCGCGAGCGCGCCCGGAAATTTGCCGGGCTCGGGATCGAGGCCGACGCACAGCAGCGAGTTGGTGCGCCGCCAGGCGTCGTTGAGTGTCTGGATGAAATGGGACATGGTGGGTCTCGCGGCGAGCCGGTAATCGGAAGAGGCGCGTATTTTACCTGCGGATTGTGTGACGCCCGCGATAGCGCCCGTGCCCGGTCGCGGCGCAACCGCCGCCCCCTTATTGCCGACGCCGCGCCCGGCGCCCGCCCGGCATCGAGCGCAAGCCCGTGCGCTCGACCGTAAAGCGGAACAGGCGCGTCAGGCGCTCGCCGCGCTTGAGCAGCGTCATGCCGTGTTCGCTCGCGCCGCCGGCGAGATTCATCGCGTTGATCGGGTGATCGACCGGCTCGAAGCAGAAGAAGTCTTCGCCGGGCGGTGTGTACAGCACGTAGTAGTCGGTGTCGGCGGCGATGTTCAGCGACAGCCGGCGCTTCGGCCACACCACGGCCGCCTGGCCGCTCCAGCCCGTGAACGCATGATTGACGATCGTCTCCGGCAGCGGATATGCAACGCCAAACTGCCACGCGGGCGGCGCCGGCACGTGGCGCACCGGCAGCCAGTCGTCGCCCGACAGCCACAGGCCGCCGGCCGCCGCCGACAGTTCGGTGTCCGCGTCGCGCACGAAGAATGGATGCACGCCGAGCCCGAACGGCAGCGTCTCGCGCCCGGCGTTTTCGATTTCGAGTTCGACGACGAGCGTCGGGCCGTCGAGCGTATAGGTTTGCGTCGCGCGGAACGCGTAGGGTTTGCCGTCGCTGCGGTCAAGCGCGAGACGCACGTGTTCGCGGTCCGCGTCGAGCACCTGCCAGGCACAGAGCCAGCCGTCGCCGTGAATCGGCAGCGGCTCGTCGGCGCGGTTGCGCGGCACGTCGACGCGCCGCCCCGCCACGCTGAAATGGCCGCCGCCGATCCGGTTCGAGTACGGCAGCAGCGGATAGCAGGCCAGCTGGTTCGGCTGCGTGTCGGCGCCGACATGCCGGCAGCGCCGGAAGATCGGCGTGAGCGCGCCGTCGTCGCGCCAGTCGAAGCGGGTCACGCCGCCGCCGAGCGTCGGCGCAACGTCGAGCCGCAAATGCGCGTTGGCGAGCGTGACGCAGGCGATATCGCCGGCGCTGCCTTCGCCGACCGCCACCGCCGACGTGCTCGGCCCCGCCAGCACGGGATTGGCCGCCGCGGCGAGGCGCGAGCGCCGGGTCTGCGAGGTAGGGGATGAGGCTGAAACGAGATTCGCAACAGTCATATCTGGCTCCATCGAGAGGCGTGGGACATTGCCGTCAGGGCTGACGGATGCTGCGGGCGATTTTTTATGACTGGGTCGCCTCGGGTCCGAACGAACTACATGCTGCCGATTTGTTGCTGCTTGCTGCTTTATTGCTGCTTCATTGCCGATTTATTGCCGCTACTGCCTGTTCTGATTCCAACCGCGGTTCGCCACGGCAGCGCGGGCAGGCTCGCTACGTTCCGAACTACGCACCGAACCCGCGCACCGCACCGGCACCGCGACGCCGACTTCCGCTGCGACTCCGCCTTCACGGGCACGGCCCCGGCGCGCGGCCGGCACCGCATCGTTGCACGCTATGCCGGCGAACCCTGAAACAGCGGCTCGGGCACGCCGAGCCACGCCAGCGTCGCGACGAATACGCCGCCCGCGAACGCATCGGCCGCGCGCGCCGCCGCATCGAGCTCGGCATACGCACTCGTGATGTACAGCGTGTCGAGCGCGGCCTGACCGCCTGCCTGACCCAACGCCGAACCGCCGAGCGCGACGCAGGTGGGCTGCGTGGCCGGCACCTCGACGCGCTCGGTTTCCACGCCGTCGGGACCATAGCGCACCACGCGCGCGCCGCCCCACTGCGCGTTCCACAAGCCGCCCTCGCTATCCACGCTCGAACCGTCGGGCAAGCCGTGCGCGTCGGTCAGGCGCGTGAACACGCGATCGTTGGCGATGCTGCCGTCCGCGCGATAGTCGCACGCGCGAATCTCACGCGTCGGCGAATCGCAGTAATACATCGTCGCGCCGTCGGGGCTGAACGCGATGCTGTTCGAGATCGCCGGCGCGGGCAACGGCAGGCGTTCGAGCGACAGATCGCGATTGAGCCGGTAAAAGCCCGCCACTCGCTGCAGCGTGCCGCTCTCGTCCTTGGTGCCGAACACGAAGCGTCCTTGCCGGTCGCAGCGGCCATCGTTCAGGCGCGTGTTCAGGTCCGCTTCGACATCGACGATACGCTGCGTCGTGCCGCTTTCCAGATCGAAAAACGCGAGATGCGACGCGAGACCGACCAGCACGTAGCGCGGATTCGCGCACAGCGCGAACGTCGCGAGTCGCTCGGGCATCCCGAACGACTCGCTGCGGCCGGTGGCCGGATCGTAGCGCCACAGTTGCGCGCCTTCGATGTCGGTCCAGTAGAGGCGGCCGCTTTGCGCGCACCAGGTGGCGCCTTCGCCCAGCTCGCACTTCGCGTCGAGCAGCAGCGTGGCGCGTTGCACATCCGGTGCGGCGCTCATGCCCAGCCTCCATCGACGACGACGTCCTGCGCGGTCATCATGCGGCTGTCGTCGGCGGCGAGAAACAGCGCCATGCGCGCGAGGTCGGCCGGCATCAGCTCGGCGTCGAGGCACTGGCCTTCCTTGATCTGCCGGCGGCCCTCGTCGTCGAGCCAGAGGCGCTTCTGCCGGTCCGTCATCACCCAGCCCGGCACCAGCGTATTGACGCGGATATTGAAGTGGCCGAGGTCGCGCGCGAGGCCGCGCGTCAAACCCTGCACCGCCGACTTCGACATCACGTACACCGGATAGCCGCCGTTCTTCAGCATCCAGCTGATCGAGCCGAGGTTGATGATCGAGCCGCTCCGCGCGGCCTTCATGTCCTCCATCACGGCCTGCGCCGCGAAGAACTGATGGCGGATATTCACGGCGATGCCCGCGTCGAACGACTCGCGCGTCACCTCGCTGATCTGGTGACGCCGGTCGTTCGCCGCGTTGTTGACGAGCACCTGGATCGGGCCCAAAACGGCCTTCACGTCGGCGATCGCTTTTTGCAGCGCGTCGACATCGGTCAGGTCGCAGGCGAGAAACAGCGGCTTGTGCTGCGAATCGCCGAGCCGATCGGCAAGCGCTTCGCCCGCGCCCGTATCGATATCGAAGAATGCGACGCGCGCGCCCTGCGCCGCGAAGTGCTCGACGAACGATGCGCCAATGCCGGTCGCGCCGCCCGTAATCAATACCGTGCGATCGGCGAGACTCGGATAGCGCGCGTAGGCGGTATCCGCGAGGCTCGCGTTTGCATTGGCCGGAGACGACATCGTTCGGTTCCTTTATGAGCGTGAGATGAGGTGAAAGCGAATCAGTCGCGCGCGCCGCGATTCTTCAACTGGTCGAGCAGCACGGCCGCGAGCAGGATCGCGCCGCGCACGAGGTACTGATAGAACGCGTCGATATTGAGCAGGTTCATCACGTTCTCGACCGTGCCCATGATGAGCACGCCGATCACGACACCGGAGATCGTCGCGCGGCCGCCGAGCAGCGACACGCCGCCGAGCACGCACGCCGAGATCACGTTCAGCTCGAAGCCTTCGGCCGCGTTCGGCTGCCCCGAGGTGATGCGCGACGCGAGGATCACGCCGGCCAGCGCGGTCACCGCGCCCTGGATCAGGAAGATGTAGACGCGCGTGCGCTCGACGTTGATACCGGCGAGCCGCGACGCTTCCGGATTGCCGCCGATCGCGAGCGTGTTGCGGCCGTACACGGTCTGGTTCAGCATCACGCCGAACACGATGAAGCAGAGCAGCGTGACCCAGATCGGCAGCGACACGCCGAAGAACGTCAAACCGCCCAACGCGATGAACGTATCCGACGACACCCCGACCGCCTGGCCATGCGAGACGATGAAGCCGAGGCCGCGCACGATTTCCATCGTCGCGAGCGTCGTGATCAGCGCGTTGATGCGCAGATAGGCGATCACCGCGCCGTTGACGAAGCCGATCACCGCGCCGGCCGCGACCGCCGCGACGATCGCGATAAACGTGCTGTTGGTCGCGTTGAGCACCATCGCGCACAACACGCCGGCGAACGCGACGGTCGAGCCGACCGACAGGTCGAAGTCGCGCGACGCGAGACAGAACATCATCGTGCAGGCGACCATGCCGATCTGCGAGATCGACAGCGCGAGGCCGAGCATGTTCTCGATCGAGAAGAAGTGATCGACGGTCAGCGACATCGTGATGAACATCACGACGAAGATCACGATCAGGCTGTACTCGGTGATCTGCTGCCACCACTTCGCCTTGTCGCCGGGCTGTGGAATCAGCGCATCGGCCGCGCTCTTGGCGGCCTGCTGCGCGAGGTTTTCTCTGGCTTGCATGTTCGATACTCCTCCCGTTCCTCACGGGTTGTGGACTTGCGTCCAGATAAGGTTCAGGCCGCGCGCGACCCGCCCTGGTTGGCGGCGCTTGCGTTTGCGTTCGTGCTCGCGTTCGCGTTTATGTCATCAGGCAGCGCGGTCGAGCTTTGCGGCAGCGCGAGGCTCAGCACCGACTGCTCGGTCGCATCCTTGCGCGCAAGCTCGCCGGAAATGCGGCCCTGGCGCATCACGACGATCCGGTCCGAGACGCCGAGCACTTCCGGCAATTCCGACGAAATCATCACGATCGCGCAGCCGCGCTCCGCGAGCTGATAGATCACGTTGTAGATTTCGTGCTTCGCGCCGACGTCGATGCCGCGCGTCGGTTCGTCGAGAATCACGACCTTCAGATCGGGCTCGGCGAGCCAGCGCGACAGAATCGCCTTCTGCTGGTTGCCGCCCGACAGGAAGCGGATCTTCTGGCGGCGGCTCGGCGTCTTGATCTTGAGCAGCTTGATGAAACGGTCCGCGGTTTCCGCTTCCTTCTTGCGGTCGAGAAACATGCCCGCGCGCAGATAGTGGCGGCGGCAACTGATGTTGATGTTCTCCGCGACCGTCGCCATCGCGACGATGCCCTCTTCCTTGCGGTCTTCCGGACACAGCACGATGCCGTGCCGGATCGCTTCGCCTGCGCTGCGCACCTTGATCGGCTTGCCGTCGAGCAGCAGTTCGCCGCCCTTCCTGTGCTCGGCGCCGTACACGAGGTGCATGAGTTCGCTGCGCCCCGCGCCCACGAGTCCGAAGAAGCCAACGATCTCGCCGCGCCGCACCTCGAAGCTGGCCGGCTGCGCGAGCGGATGGCCTTCGATCGCCTTCGCCGCGAAGCGCACCTCGCCGAGCGGCCGCGCCGAATAGCTGTAGATATCCGAAATTTCCCGCCCGACCATCTCGCTCACGATCGTGTCGCGCGACACGCCTTCGAGCGTCGGATGCGAGGCGACCTTGCGGCCGTCGCGGAAGATCGTGCAGGCGTCGCACAGCTCGTAGATCTCGTCCATGCGGTGCGAGATGTAGATCATCGCGCGGTTGTCGGCGCGCAGATCGCGCACGAGCTTGAACAGCACTTCGGTCTCGCGATGCGAGAGCGAGCTGGTCGGCTCGTCGAGCGCGATCACGCGCGCGTTGCGCAGCAGCGCCTTGCAGATTTCGACCATCTGCCGCTGCGCGATCGACAGCTTGCGCAGCTTCGCGTTCGGGTCGAGTGCGACGCCCATCGCTTCGAGGCGTTCGCGCACGAAGCGCTTCGCCTCGCGCTTGTTGACCCAGCCGAGCGAGTTCGGCAGCGCGCCGAGCAGCAGATTTTCCGCGACCGTGAGGTCGGGGACGTATTGCAGTTCCTGGTGAATCACCGCGATGCCGGCGCCGATCGAGGCCGCCGCGCTCGCGAAGCGCACCTCGTTGCCGTCGATCATCACGCGGCCCGAATCGGGCTGGTACTCGCCGCCGAGTATCTTCAGCAGCGTCGATTTGCCCGCGCCGTTTTCGCCCATCAGGCCATGAACCTGGCCCGCGTGAACGTCGAAGGACACACCGTCGAGCGCGCGCACGCCTGGAAAAACCTTGCCGATATTGTCAAAACGTAGCGTCGCTGACACTTCGCCTCCTATGTCCTGCCGCCGGCACGCCGCCCTGCCCGATGGCAGGAAAAACGGCGCGCCGGCGGCGTACTTCATCTCACAGCAAGCACCACGCTTACTTCGCCGCGAGGCCCATCTTCTCGCGCACTTCGCCGACGTTGTCGCGCGTCGCCAGCATGCCGGTCGTCAGCGTGAGCTTCGGCGGTTCCTTGCCTTGCGTGATCCAGTCGTACATCAGCGTCGAGGTTTCCTCGCCGTGGCGCTTCGGGCTGATGATGACCGTGCCGTAGAAGCCGGTCGGCTGCGGCTTCTTGAACTCGTTCAACGCCGAGTCCGAGCCGCCGATGCCGATGCCGATCATGTTGTCGGCCTTGAAGCCGCGGCCTTCCGCGGCGCGCACCGCGCCCAGCACGCCTTCGTCGTTCAACGCATAAGCGACCCAGTGCTTGAACTGCGGGTTTTTCGTGAGCGCGATGTTGGCGGCGTTGAAGGCGTTTTCGGTGTCGGTCTTCGCCTGCGGCGCGGCGATCACGTTCGCTTTCGGGAAGCCCGCGGCGACCAGCGCGTCGGTCGCGCCGGTGGTGCGGTCATGCGCGGTCGGCAGCTGCTCGTAGGTCACGTCGATCGCGCCGACGTCCTTCATGTCCCAGCCGCGCTTCTTGATTTCGGCGGCGATGCCGTCGCCGACCTGCTTGCCGATGTTGTACGCCGAGATGCCCATATGCGGCACCGACTCGATCGGCTTGCCCGCGCCGTCGACGAGACGGTCGTCGACCGTCATCATCTTCAGGCCGTCGGCCTTCGCCTTCGCGACGATGCCCGGCCCGAGCTTGACGTCGGGCGTGCAGATCACGAAGCCCTGCGCCTTCTGCGCGGCGAGGTTGTCGATCGCGCTCATCACCTTCTCGCCCGACGGCGCGCCGATCTTCACGAGCGTGAAGCCCTTCTCCTTGGCGGCGATCTCGGCGAACTTCCATTCGTCCTGGAACCAGGGCTCTTCCGGCTGCTTCACGAGGAAGCCGATCTTGACCTGATCAGCGGCCTGCACGACCGGTGCGTTGAAGAGCACACCCGCCGCCGCCGCTGCCAGCGTGAGGAAAATTCTACGTTTCATGATGCGTGTCTCCTGACTAATTGATAACGAGAAGGTAATCGGCCGCGTCTTCTTGTACCGGTCTGACACACGCGGCCAGCGCGTCGTCCGGGTTCGGTCCGTCCCGTTGCGGCGAGACGGTTTCAGTCGTGATATAGCGCCGAGCGCCCGCCATCGACGGTGATGCAGCTCGCGTTGATGAACGGTGCCTCGTCCGAGGCGAGGAACACCGCGGTCATCGCCACTTCTTCCGGGCGGCCGATGCGCTTCATCGGCTGCAGGTCGAGCGTCGCCTGTTTCGCCGCCGCCGGATCGGGCTGCCCGTTCCACCAGTCGTGCGTCAATTGCGTCTCGATGTAGCCGGGCGCGATCGCGTTCACGCGCACGTTGCGCGGTGCGTACTCGATGCCGAGCGCGCGCGTGAGGCCGATCACGCCGTGCTTCGCGACCGGGTACGGAAAGCAGCCCGGAATGATCTTGAACGCGTGCGTCGAGGCGATATTGACGATGCTGCCCGAGCCGCGCTCGACCATGCCCGGCAGCACCGCGCGGCAGCCGTTCCAGACGCCGTCGAGATCGACCGCGAAGCAGCGCCGCCAGTCGGCGTCGGTCATCGTCAGCGGATCGCAGAACACGTTGATGCCCGCGTTGTTGACGAGCACGTCGAGCGCGCCGAAAGCGCGTTCGCCAACGCTCACCGCATGCTGCACCGAGGCCGCCTGCGTCACGTCGGTCTGCACCGCGAGCACGCGTGCACCGGCGCCGCTGCCAACTTCGGCGTCGATCCGCGCGGCCGTGCGCTGCGCCGCGTCGAGGTCGAGCTCGGCCAGCACGACCGCCGCGCCCTCGCGCGCGAACGCGAGCGCGATCGCCGCGCCGATGCCGCGTCCGGCGCCGGTCACGAGAGCGGCCTTGCCGGCGAGCCGGTTCATTTCTTCGCGCCCGCGCGGGCGCTCCGCAAGCCGTTGAGGTACGCCTTCGCATGCGCGGCGGTCACGGCCGCGCTCTGGCCCGGCTTGTAGAGTGCCGAGCCGAGCCCGAAGCCGTTCGCGCCCGCGCTCAGGAACGGCTCCATGTTGTCCGGCGTGATGCCGCCGACCGGCACGAGCGGCACCTGCGCCGCGATCACCGCGCGCCAGGCCTTCACGACATGGCTGCCGAGCTGCTCGGCGGGGAACATCTTCAGCACGTCCGCGCCGTTTTTCAGCGCGATGAACGCCTCGGTCGGCGTCGCGACGCCGGGCGCGCACGCGAGGCCCCGCGCCTTCGTGGCGAGGATGACCTCGGGGTCGCTATGCGGCATCACGATGAGTTCGCCGCCGGCCTTTTTGACTTCGTCGACGAATACCGGATGCAGCACCGTGCCCGCGCCGACGATCGCATCGGCCGGCAGCGCCTTGCGGATCGCGGCGATGCTGTCGAACGGCTGCGGCGAATTGAGCGGCACTTCGACGATGCGAAAACCGGCTTCGTAGAGCGCCTGGCCGTGATCGGCCGCATCGGCGGGCGTCACGCCGCGCAGGATCGCGATCAGCGGACAGGCTTCGAACGCGGCGATCAGTCCCGCGTGCGGCATGTACGGCGCGGGCAGGTTGATGTGGGGTTGCATGTCGGTTCCTTGTTGGATGTGCGGTCGCGTCGCCGGTCGGTCGTCCCGTTAGCCTGCGCTCGCTGTGCTTGCTGCGCGGGCGGACGGATCGACGAGCCCCGCCTCGCTCGCGACGCGCCACAGGCCGCGCTCGGTTGCATGTTTGACCAGTTGCGCCCGCTGACAGCCGAATTGCGCGAGCGCGAGGCGATAGCGCTCGCACAGCGCCTCGTTGCCGATCAGCCGCAGACTCTGGCGCGCGAGCGAATCCTGCTGCTGCGCGAGCACCGCGTCGAGGCCGGCCAGCTCGTGCCCGATCAGCAGGCCCGAGAGATAGTCGGGCTGCGCTTCGCTCGGCAACTGAGCGGTGAGGCCGAGCGTGCGCGTACTGAACACGGTCGCGAGCAGGCCGGCCTGGCCGTTTTCGCGCGCGATGCTCACGCCGCGCAGGAATGCTTCGGTATCCGGACGGTCGGGCGTCACCATCGTGCGGCCGAGAATCGTGTGCTCGCGCAGCGCGGCGAATACCTCGCCCGTCATGAACGTATGGAAGTGCTCGATGCGTCCCGCCTGCACGACCGCCCATTTCGCGTGCGTGCCGGGCAGGCCGATCAGCGAGCGAGCGGGGTTGGCCGCGGTGTTGGCCACGGTGTTAGCCACATCGCCGGCCGCGTCGTTCGCGGCGCCCGCGTCTTCGCTGAGCGCGCCGACAATCTGCGTCTCCTCGCCGCGCATCACGTTGGGCAGATCGCCGCGCTGCAACACGCCCGGCACGATATGCAGCGTCGCGCCATTGTCCGCCTTCACGCGGACGATGCCGGCCACGAGCGCGTCGGCGTTGGCGGGCGTATCGACGTACGGCGCTTCGAGCCAGCCTTGCGCGCTGCCGACCATGCCCGCCGCGATCACCGGCACGCCGCTCGCACGCGCGAGCCAGGCGCCGCAGGCATCGTCGAAGGCAGCGTCGAAGCCGCCTTCGGCCGCGCTGCGCGGCAGATTCATGATGCCGGCCGTCGATGCGCGCGTCGCCAGCACGCGGCCCTGCGCGTCGTACAGATAGGCACGCAGCGACGTCGTGCCCCAGTCGAGCGCGATCAGCGCGGCGCGCGCGAAGTCGATGGCGTCGGCGCCGCTATCGATGCCGCTATCGACGGCGCGTTCGTGGTTCGCCACGGTGGCGGTGCCCGCTCGTGTCATCGCTTGATCCTGCGGGTTGCCGGTTGCGGAGCGCGCCAACCGAGTTCTTCCGAGATCGCGCGCGCCTCGCGCTGCACGACCGGAATCAGTTCGTCCATGCGTTCGAGCGGCATGTACGGAATCGTGCTCGCCACCGACAGCGCCGCGACGATCGCCCCCGACGCGTCGCGCACCGGCGCCGCGACGCAGCGGATCGCCGCTTCGTTTTCTTCGAGATCGAAGGTGTAGCCGCCGGCCGCGTAGTGGGTCATGCGTTGCAGGAAGGTCGGCGCGTCGGGGCGGTTGTCGGGCTTGAAGCTGACGCCCGCGAGCGCGCGGCGCGACGCGTCGAACAGCGACTGCCACGCGTCGGGGCCAAGGTCGAGCATCATCGCCTTGCCGATGCCGGTCGACGCGAGCGGCATGCGATGGCCGACGCGCGAGCGCATTTCGAGGCCGCGCGTGCCGGGAATCTTGTCGATGTACAGCACGTCGTCGCCGTCGCGCACGCCGAGGTGGATCGTGTCGAGCGTCTGCTCGGCGAGCGATTCCAGATGCGGACGCGCGACGGCGGTCAGCGGCATCTGTTCGAGCGCGATCGTGCCGAGCTCGATCAGCTTCGGCCCGAGCAGATAGCCGCCCTGCACCTGCCGCAGATAGCGCGCCTGCACGAGACTGCTGACGAGCCGGTGCGTGGTGCTGCGCGTCGTGCCGAGCGCGGCGCCGAAGCTGCGCAGATCGCGCACGCCGGCGGCGGCCGCTTCGAGAATCGCGAGCCCGCGCAGGAGCGTCTGCGTGCCGGCCTGCTGCGGCGTGATCTCCAGCAGCGTGACGGGCAGCCCGAGTCCGTCGACGGTGCCCGGCCGCGCGACGGGACGCGACGCTTTCGCGGCAACGCTGGCGGTGGCGGCAACGCCGACCGCGTCGGCCTTGCGCGGCGTGGCGCTCGCGGCGGGATCGTCCTCGGACACGTTGACGGCGTGGGTAGGCATCGCTTTGTTCATGGCGATTCGCTTTCGATGGTGTTGCGCTTAGCGCGCGGGACTGGAGAACAGGACGGGGATGTGCGCGGCAGGGATGCCTGCGACGCCGCAAGGATGCGGTCTTTGCATGGTGAGCCTCGTCTCCAGTTTTTTGCTGTTGCTACCGGCGTGGCCGGAGCGCTGAGCGTTCCGGATCGCGGTGCATGTTGAGCTGGATTGTAGGGCGACTTTCTGGAATCACCAATATGTGAATGTTGAGTCCAAATAATGAGATTTTAGTTGCCAATCAAGTGTTTAGCGATGCCTGGCACGCGTGGGTTTCAGGCGCAAAAAAGCCCGCGCGCGGCGGGCTTCAGACTGCGGGAAAACAGGGTTTGGGGCGCTCGCGCACGAGTGGCGCGCGGCGATTCACTCGGGCAATTCGGCGGAGCCCATGCGTCGCGCGATCACGCGCGAGCGCTGCGCGAGATAGGCGGAATTGCGGTGCTCGTCGAAATATCGGGGATTCGGCAGCATCACGGCGAGCCGCGCCGACTGCGCGGCCGTGAGCTTGCTCGCCGAGGTCTTGTAGTAGTACTGCGCGGCGGCCTCGGCACCATACACGCCGTTGCCCCATTCGACCGAATTCAGATAGATCTCGAAGATGCGCTGCTTGTCCATCAGCGTTTCGAGCATCCACGTGATGATGAGCTCCTGCCCCTTGCGGATGTAACTCTTCTCGCGCGACAGAAACAGGTTGCGCGCGAGCTGCTGCGTGATCGTCGAGCCGCCGCGCACGATGCGGCCCTTCGCCTTGTTGCGCTCCCACGCCTGCAGAATCGCGTCGGTTTCGTAGCCGTTGTTGTTGACGAAGTTCGCGTCTTCGGAGGCGATGATCGCGCGCTTCAGATTGCGCGAAATCTGCTCGTACGGCACCCAGCTGCGCTGCACCGAGAGGTCCGGCCGATCCTGCGACAGACGCCACGCGTCCGAGCGCATGAAGGCCGTCGAACGCGGATCGACGACGTTCCAGACCGCGATCTGCGCAAAGTAGAACGCCTGCGTCGCGAGCCAGGCGATCGCAAACACTGCGATCAGCCAGGCGAGCCAGCGCAGCAGGCCGGACTGGCCCCGCGAACCGCTCACGCGCCGCGTCGCCGTCATCGCGCTCAGGCGGGAGACGACGCCGTCAGCAGCGCGCGCAATTCGGCGAGCACCGGCGCGCCGTCCGGACGCACGCCGCGCCACACGTAAAACGATTCGGCGGCCTGCTCGACCAGCATGCCGAGACCGTCCGCGCCGCGCGCGCCGAGCTTCGCCGCGTGCTCCATGAAGACCGTCGGATGCGCGCCGTACATCATGTCGTAGGCGAGCGTGCCGTTGCCGAACGCGCGCTCGTCGCACTCGGGCAGCGACGCGTCGAGGCTGCCCGCCGTCGCGTTGACGATCACGTCGTACTGGCCCGCTTCGATCGCGCGCGCGCTGCCGCCCGCCAGATTGCAGTGCGCGTCGCGCGCGGCCTGCGCGAACTGCTCGACCAGCGCCTCGGCCTTTTCCGCCGTGCGATTGACGATCGTCAGCGTGTGCGGCGCGCGGTCGAGCATCGGCAGCACGACGCCGCGCGCCGCGCCGCCCGCGCCGAGCAGCAGGATGCGCGCGCCCTTCAGCGGCACGCCGAGATTGACCTCGATGTCGCGCACGAGGCCGAAGCCGTCGGTGTTGTCGCCGTAGATGCCATCCGCGTCGACGCGCAGTGTGTTCACGGCGCCGGACGCCGCCGCGCGCGGCGATAGCGTGGTCGCGAACGCATGCGCGTCGAGCTTGAACGGCACGGTCACGTTCAGACCGCGCCCGCCCGCCTCGATGAACGCGCGCACGTGCGGCACGAACGCATCGACCGGGGCGAGCAGAGGACCGTAGTCGATCGGCTCGCCGGTTTGCGCCGCGAAGCGTCCGTGGATGAACGGCGACTTGCTATGGCCGATAGGGTTGCCGATGACCGCGTAGCGGTCGCGCGTCTGATTGCCGCTCATCGTCCCGGCTCCGTGAGGTGTTGTTCGGCGTCCGTGGGGTTGGCTGCGCCGTCGCTTCCATTGTTGTTCTCGTCGCCGTTTGCCTCGGCCGACGCGGACTCGCCGTTGGGGTTGTCGTCCGGGAGCCCCGCTTCGGCTTCGGCCTCGGCTTCGCTTGCGGCGCTATCGTCGGCGGCGTCGAGCAGTTCTTCCTCGCCCTCGTCCGCTTCGTCGGCTTCCGCGCCGCTCGTCACGGTCGGTGCATCGAGCACGTGCAATAGACGCACCGACGCTTCGATCGTCAACTCGTCGATCGACATGACTTCCATCTGCAAACGCGTGCCGCGCGCATGCACGCCAAGGCCCGGCACGTGCAGCAGCAGCGGAATTTCTTCGAGACGCACGAGGTCGCCCTTCACGACCGACGCCACCACCTGTTTGCGGTTCTCCTGCTTGAGCCAGCGCAGACACCAGAAGTACTCCATGCGGCGCTGGTAATCGGCGTACGCGGTGTAGGTGTCGTCGAAGCCCTGCACGACCGCGAACAGATCGGCGTCCTTCGGCTTGAACGGCGCGGCCAGCTTCGCGGTCACGCCGTGCTGTACGCAGGCGATCAGTTGCCACTGGTTCACGAGGTCGACGTAGCGGCGCAGCGGCGAGGTGCTCCACGCGTACTGCGTGACGCCGAGCCCTTCGTGCGGCGCGGCGTTGGTCTGCATGCGCGTGCGCTTCGGGCCGCTCGGCGCGCCGAACGCGCGCTGCGTGCGATAGATGCCCGGCACGCCGTGATCGTGCAGGAACGCGCCCCACGACGAGTTCGCGAGAATCGCCAGTTCGGCGACGATCGTGTCGAGCGGCGAGCCGCGCCGGCGCGGCGTGATCGTGACATGCTCGCCGTCGACGTAGAAATTGAAATCGGTATTGCGCTGCACTTCGCGGCGCAAGCCATAGCCGGCGCGCGCGGCCTGGCGCTTTTCGAACAGCGCCTGGGCGAACGGCCACAGCACCGCGATGTCGTCCTTATGCGGATACTCGCCCGCGCCTTCGGCCAGTGCCTCTTCGGTGACGACTTCGTCGAGCGTGTTGTGGCGCAGGTTGTTCTTCACGAACACGCGCTCGGCGCGCGTTTCGCTCGCGACGATCTCCTGCGTCTCGCGATTGACGATCACATACAGCGACAGCGCCGGCCGATAGTCGCCCTCGCCGAGCGTAAAAGTTTCGACCACGCTGTCGGGCAGCATCGTGATCTTGTCGCCGGGCATATAGACGGTGGAGAGCCGTGCGCGCGCGATCGCGTCGACCTCGTCGCCGCGCTGGATGCCGAGCGCCGGCGCGGCGATGTGCACGCCGATGCGCACGCGACCGTCGGCCAGATGCTCGACCGAAAACGCGTCGTCGATTTCGGTGGTCGTGATGTCGTCGATCGAGAACGCTTCGACGTCGGCCTGCGGCAGATCGTCGGGCACGTTCGCGGCGGCGACCGCCGGGAAACCGGTGCCGTGCGGGAAAAACTCGGAGAGGAATTTCGCTTCGTGCAGCGCACGCGGCGAAGCGATCGCGCCGCATTCGAGCAACAGGCGCGCCTGCGAAATGCCGCGCGCGGCCGCGGCGCCTTCGAGCGCCTTGTATTCGATCGTGTTCTTGTCGGGCTTCGTGAGCAGCGCAAGCGCCTTGTTGCCGGTAAACGCTTCCGGCAGACGGCCTTCCTTCAGCTCGTCTTCGTACTGTGCCTGCACGAGCGCCTGCTGGCGCTTGCGTTCGAGACCCGCGAGCGCCATCTTCAACTGCTCCTGCGGCGCGCGCTGATACATGCCGCGGCCCTTGCGGCGGAAATACACCGGCGAGCCGTGCATGCGCAGCACGAGCGCCGCGCGTTCGGCCGCGCCGAAGCTCTCGCCGAAATACTCGGCGCCGAGCGTCGCGAACGGGAATTCGTCCTCAGGCGCGCATTCCCACAGGAAATCGAGATCGATCTCCTGCGCAAGCGCGTCGGCCTGCTGCATCAATTCGGCCGCGGCCGGCTTCTCGAATTCGATCAGCACGTCCTTCGCGCGCACCTTCGCGCGCCGCCCGCCCGGCAACTCGACCTGAAACGCATCGCCCTGGCGCGACAGCACGCTGCCGGCCTTGAAACTGCCCGATTCCTCGAAGAAAACGTTCACTCAATACTCTCGTTCTGACTTGCATCTGCCGGCGCGCCCGATCCCGTTCTGCGATCGGTCACTGCGTGCGCGGCACGGCAACGTGTTCGTGGTAGTGGTCCGCGGCGCGATACGCGCGCCCGCGGGGTCAATTCAGGCCGCCTCACGCGGCGCCGGCGGCTCGACGTGGCTGGCGTCGCAAAACGCCAGCACGTCGTCGACGTATTGCGCGAACTCGCTGATCGCATGGTCGCTGCCTTCGATCAGCTTCGTGCGCGCGCCCGGATAGTGCGCGAGCATTTCGCGGTAGTCGAGCACCTCGTCGCCGGTGGCGGCCATCAAATAATAGCGTTCGGGCCGCGTGATCGACGTGATGCCGAGCGCACGCAACTCATCCAGATGATGCGGCTCGACGACGATGCTGCCGCCGCCGTGCCACAACGGCTGCTCGCCGAGATAGGCGCTCAGATCGCGCTGCGGCACGACCGCCGGGTTCAGCAACACGGCCGGCCAGCCGTGCTTTTCGGCGAGGTGCGTGGCGAAATAGCCGCCGAGCGAGCTGCCGATCACCGTCACCGGCTTCGCGGCGGATGCCATCGCGCCCGTCGCGCGGGCCTCGGCCACCAGCGACTCGACGAGCGCGACCGTTTCCAGCGGCGACACCGGCAGCATCGGACAGCACCATTCGTCGCTGCGGCCCAGCTCGGCAAGCCGCGCCGCCATGACGCGCGCCTTGAACGAATTCGGCGACGAACGGAAACCGTGCAGATAGAGAATCACGCCGCGCCTCGCGCGGCAAGGCCGTCGAGCAGCTTCTGATGCACGCCGCCGAAGCCGCCGTTGCTCATCACGAGCACCTGATCGCCGGGGCGCGCGGCGTGAACCACCGCTTTGACGAGCGCGTCGAGATCGGCGAATGCCTGCGCCTTGCCGCCAAGCGGCGCGAGCGCTTCGCCTAGATTCCAGCCGAGCGCGTCGCGGCCGGCCGGCGCGCCGTAGCCGAACACGAGGTCGGCGTCGGCGAGACTCGCCGGCAGTTGCGCTTTCATGACGCCGAGCTTCATCGTGTTCGAGCGCGGTTCGAGCACCGCGAGAATCCGCGTGTTGTCGCGGCCGACGCGCGCGCGCAAGCCGGCCACCGTCGTCTCGATCGCGGTCGGGTGGTGCGCGAAGTCGTCGTACACGGTCACGCCGTCGACGCTGCCGCGCACTTCCATGCGGCGCTTCACGTTGCGAAAGCCCGACAGCGACTTCGCGGTCTGCGCGGGCGGCACACCGATGTGGCGCGCGGCGGCGATCGCGGCCAGCGCGTTCATGCGGTTGTGCTCGCCCTGCACCTGCCAGTCGACCACGCCGACGCGCTCGCCGTTGTGATAGACGGCGAAGCGCTCGTCGACGGGCACGCCCTGCTCGGCCGGCTGCATGTCCCAGCCGCCCTGCACGCCGAAGCGCTCGACCTCGCTCCAGCAGCCGCGCGTGAGCACGCGTTCGAGCGCGTCCTCGCGGCCGTTCGTGACGACGCGCCCGAGGCCCGGCACCGTGCGGATCAGATGATGGAACTGCGTTTCGATCGCGGCGAGATCGGGGAAGATGTCGGCGTGATCGAATTCGAGATTGTTCAGCACCGCCGTTTTGGGGCGGTAATGGACGAACTTCGAGCGTTTGTCGAAGAACGCGGTGTCGTATTCGTCGGCTTCTATCACGAAGAAGCTCGAATCGGTGAGCCGCGCCGACACGCCGAAATTGAGCGGCACGCCGCCGATCAGGAAACCGGGGTTCAGGCCCGCGTCTTCGAGCAGCCAGGTCAGCATCGAACTCGTGGTGGTCTTGCCGTGCGTGCCCGCCACCGCCAGCACCCACTTGCCGTTCAGCACGTGCTCGCCGAGCCATTGCGGACCGGACACGTACGGCAGGCCACGGTCGAGAATCGCTTCCATCAGCGGATTGCCGCGCGAGACCACGTTGCCGATCACGAACAGGTCCGCGTTCAGGCCGTTCAGCTGGTCCGCGTCGTAACCCTCGATCAGACCGATGCCTTGCGCCTCGAGCTGCGTGCTCATCGGCGGATAGACGCCGGCGTCGCAGCCGGTCACCGTGTGGCCTGCGTTGCGCGCGAGCACCGCGAGACCGCCCATGAAGGTGCCGCAGATGCCGAGGATGTGGATGTGCATAAGCCTGTCGTGCCGCGCGGGCGTTTTTTTGCGAGGGATGGGAGTGCCGCAGGACGGCCGGAACGACCGTCTGCAAAGGACGCCTATTGTAACCGACGCGGCTCGCGCAGCCGGTTCGCCGCACCCCGCCGAACCGCGTCGCCAACCTCGATCTAGTATCATGGACGGATGGTCCGCAAATCACATTTCGATCCGCAGCGCGTGCGCGAGGAAATCGCCATCGCGGCTGCCCGCATGATTGCCGAAGACGGTCTGGACTACGCCACCGCGAAGCGCAAAGCGGCCCGGCAGGTCGTCGGCGAGAGTCGTGTTGCCGGCGAATGGCTGCCGGACAACGATCAGATCGAAGCGGAAATCCGCGAGTATCAATCGCTGTTTCAGGGCGACAGCCAGCCGGCGCTGCTGCGACGGCTGCGCGTGATCGCGGTCGACTGGATGGAGCGGCTCGCGCCGTTCAATCCGTATCTGACCGGCGCGGTGCTCGGCGGCACGGCCGGCGAGCATTCGGACGTGCATCTGCAGGTGTTCTGCGACAACCCGAAGGAAGTCGCGATTCATCTGCTGAACGCGAACGTCCAGTACGACGTGTCGGAAACGCGGCATTTCGCGGGCCGTGGCTACGTCGAAACGCTGAGCTTCCTCTGGCGCCCCCCGGACGAGCGCGACGCGGAGCCGGTCGGCATCCACGTCGCGCTATACGAAACCGACGATCTGCGCGGCGCGGTGCGCGCCGATGCGCGCGGCCGCACGGCACGGGCCAATCTGCAGGCCGTGCAGGCGCTGCTCGACGACGGCGCAATCACCTCCTTCACCAACTGAACTGAAACAAAGCAGAGCGACAATGAACACGAGACGGATTCTGGCAAGCGCGGTGGTCGCGCTGGTCGCCGCAGGCGGCGGAGTGCTGGCCAATCACTGGTTCAATCGCGATGCCGACGCCGCGTACGCGGCGCAGGGCGGCGCGCAGTCCGACACGCCTCGGAGCGCGGTCGAGCAGTTGTGGGCCGCGCCGGTCACGAGCGTCGACGGCAAGCCGCAGTCGCTGAGCCTGCTCAAGGGACACCCGGTCGTCGTCAACTTCTGGGCCTCGTGGTGCGGGCCGTGCGTCGAGGAAATGCCCGAGCTGTCGCAGATTCAGCGCGAGTACCAGAAGAAAGGCATCCAGTTCGTCGGCTTGGGCGTCGACTCGGAAAAGAACATCGAGGCGTTCCTGCAGAAGGTCAAGGTGGCCTATCCGATCTACGTGACCGGTTTCGGCGGCGCCGACCTTGCGCGCGCCTTCGGCAACAACGCGGGCGGCTTGCCGTTTACCGTCGTGATCGACGCAAAAGGCAACATCCGCTCGACAAAATTGGGACAGATCGACCCCAAGGCGCTCCGTCAGACGCTCGATACGCTGTAAATTCCCGGTTTCTTTTGCTGCCGCCTTTTAGTACCCGATTTCGCGCGGAACGAGTAAAAATGCGCGAGAATCCCGTGGATTTGAGTGAAGATGAGTCCGCCGCGCGGTGACGCGCCGCGCCGGCAAGCGCTCCGTACGCGCGCGAAACTAGACAAGTTTCTCTAATCAGCGCTAAAGTGCGCGCAATTCCACGGAAAAAGAAGCGACCATGACGCGACTGCTGGTACTGCACGGACCTAACCTCACCCTTCTCGGCACCCGGGAATCCGAGGTCTACGGTCACGTGACCCTGCCGCAGATCGATCAGGCGCTGGCAGACCGCGCAGCCGACGCAGGCGTCGAGCTGGCGTCGTTCCAGAGCAATCACGAAGGCGCGCTGGTCGACCGCATCCAGTCGGCCCGTGCGGAAAAAACCGATTTCATCCTGATCAATCCCGCCGCGTACACGCACACGAGCGTGGCGATTCGGGACGCACTGGCGGGGGTCGGCATCCCGTTCGTCGAGATTCATCTGTCGAACGTGCATCGCCGCGAACCGTTCAGGCATCACTCGTATTTCTCCGACCTGGCTGAAAGCGTGATTTACGGCTTTGGCTGGAAGGGGTATCTGTACGCACTCGAATTCGCGCTCGACCGGCTCGCGGCCGGCTCGCCGCGCGGCTGAATCCAAACACGTCCAATTTGAGCCGGCTACTGCGCTTGCACGGGCCGGCACACTACGCATTGAAAGGGGCAACCTGATGGATCTACGTAAACTCAAAACTCTGATCGACCTCGTCTCGGAGTCCGGCATCTCCGAACTCGAAGTAACCGAGGGCGAAGGCAAGGTCCGCATCGTCAAGAATGCGCCGCCGGTTTACGTGCAACCGTCCGCCTCGTACGCGGCTCCGCAATTCGCGCCGCCGGCACCGGCCGCGGCGGGCGAAGCGTCGGCCGCCACGGCAGCCGCGGCGGCGGCACCGGCCGCCGCCGCGCCGCAGGGTCACGTCGTGACGTCGCCGATGGTCGGCACGTTCTACCGCGCGCCGTCGCCGGGCGCCGATCCGTTCGTGCAGGTCGGCGACACGGTCAAGGAAGGCCAGACCATCTGCATCATCGAAGCGATGAAGCTCTTGAACGAGATCGAATCGGACAAGTCCGGCGTGGTCAAGGAAATCCTCGTCGAAAACGGCCAGGCGGTCGAATACGGCCAACCGCTGTTCGTGGTCGGCTAACGCGGCACGCACCATTCGCCGCCCGCGCGCCGCTCGTTCCGAGGCGCGCGACCGATCCTCTGCGGCAGCCGGCGTCATGACCGACCCGGCGCCCATTGATGAGTCGAAAACCCGCTATGTTTGAAAAAATCCTCATTGCCAATCGCGGCGAGATCGCGCTCCGTATCCAGCGCGCCTGCCGCGAGCTCGGCGTCAAGACGGTCGTCGTCTATTCGGAAGCCGACAAGGAAGCCAAGTACGTGAAGCTCGCCGACGAGGCGGTCTGCATCGGCCCGGCGCCTTCGAATCTGAGCTATCTGAACATGCCCGCGCTCATCAGCGCGGCCGAAGTCACCGACGCCGAAGCGATCCACCCCGGCTACGGCTTCCTCTCGGAGAACGCCGACTTCGCCGAGCGCGTCGAGCAGTCCGGCTTCACCTTCATCGGCCCGCGTCCGGAAACGATCCGCATGATGGGCGACAAGGTCACCGCCAAGCAGACCATGATCAAGACCGGCGTGCCGTGCGTGCCGGGCTCGGAAGGCGCGCTGCCGGACGATCCGAAGGAGATCGTGAAAATCGCCCGCCAGATCGGCTATCCGGTCATCATCAAGGCGGCGGGCGGCGGCGGCGGACGCGGCATGCGCGTGGTCCACACGGAAGCGGCACTCGTCAACGCGGTCAACATGACCCGCGAGGAAGCCGGCCGCGCGTTCGGCAACCCGCAGGTCTACATGGAGAAATTCCTCGAGAACCCGCGGCACATCGAAATCCAAGTGCTGTCGGACTCGTTCAGGAACGCGCTGTGGCTCGGCGAGCGCGACTGCTCGATGCAGCGCCGCCACCAGAAAGTGATCGAGGAAGCGCCGGCGCCCGGCATCGCGCGCCGCCTGATCGAGCGGATCGGCGATCGTTGCGCCGACGCCTGCAAGAAGATGGGCTACCTCGGCGCGGGCACCTTCGAGTTCCTGTACGAGAACGGCGAGTTCTACTTCATCGAGATGAACACGCGCGTGCAGGTCGAGCACCCGGTCACGGAACTCATCACCGGCGTCGACATCGTACAGGAGCAGATCCGCATCGCAGCCGGCGAGAAGCTCGTGCTCCGTCAGCGCGACATCCAGTTCCGCGGCCATGCGATCGAGTGCCGCATCAACGCCGAAGATCCGTTCAAGTTCACGCCGTCGCCGGGACGCCTGACCTCGTGGCACATGCCGGGCGGCCCCGGCATCCGCGTCGACTCGCACGCCTACAATGGGTATTTCGTGCCGCCGAACTACGATTCGATGATCGGCAAGCTGATCGCCTACGGCGCGACGCGCGAGCAGGCGATCATGCGCATGCGTATCGCGCTGTCGGAAATGGTGGTCGAAGGCATTCAGACCAACATCCCGCTGCACCGTGAACTGATGCTCGACGCGAAGTTCGTCGAGGGCGGCACGAGCATTCACTACCTCGAAAACCGGTTGGCCGCGCGTCAGCAGGTCGCGCCGGAAGAAGCGTAAGTCATGAGCTATCGGGAACTGGTCGCCGAACTGGCGCGCGAGCACGCTGAGGAACTCTCCGACGCGCTGCTCGACCTGGGTGCGCTGTCGGTCTCGGTCGAAGACGCCGACGCCGATACGCCCGACGAGCAGCCGCTCTTCGGCGAACCCGGTCTCACGCCGGATCGCACGGCCTGGCAGCGCTCGCGCGTGATCGCGCTGCTCGCGCCGGAACACGAGCCGGCCGTGCTGCTGACCGCGGCGGCCAATGAAATCGGCCTCGACGCGGCGCCGTCGTTCAGCGTGCGCGAAGTCGAGGAGCAGGATTGGGTGCGGCTCACGCAGTCGCAGTTCGATCCGATCCAGATCGGCGAGCGCATCTGGGTCGTGCCGTCCTGGCACGACGCACCGGACCCCGACGCGCTCGTGCTCGAACTGGACCCGGGCCTCGCGTTCGGCACCGGCAGCCATCCGACCACGCGCCTGTGCATGGAGTGGATCGAGCAGTCGGTCAAGGCCGGCCAGTCGGTGCTCGACTACGGCTGCGGCTCCGGCATTCTCGCGATTCTCGCGAAGAAGTGCGGCGCGAATCCGGTGATCGGCATCGACATCGATCCGCAGGCGGTCGAGTCGGCGCGCCACAACAGCGAGCGCAACCACGCCGAGGTCGCCTACGGCTTGCCCGACGCGTGTCCCGCCGGCGAGTTCGACGTCGTGGTCGCCAATATCCTGTCCAATCCGCTGAAATTGATGGCGTCGATGCTCGCGTCGAAGGTGAAGCCGGGCGGGCGCATCGCGCTGTCGGGCATTCTCGCGCGCCAGGCGGACGAAGTCGCGCAGGTCTACGCGCGCTGGATCGATATCGGCGTATGGCGCGAACACGAGGGCTGGGTATGCCTCGCCGGAACGCGCCGCGAAAGCCATTAGAATAAGGCGTATTGTCAAACCAACGGCCTCAGGCTCAACGGCTCGATATGCTCCTGGCGACGCGTTGCCCCTTCTGCGAAACCGTCTTCCGTCTGCAACCGGCACAGCTTGCGCAGCGCCGCGGTCTCGTGCGCTGCGGGCATTGCCAGGAGGTGTTCGACGCCTCGGGCAGTCTGTTCGACGTCAGGGGGGGCGACGACCTCTCCACCGCCAGACCGGTCGCCGCGTCGGCCATCGAGGCGCTGGCCGGCGCACCTGAGACAAACCCCGGCGCCGAAGCGCGGGACTCGTGGGCCTCCGCGTCCGGCAGCACGCTCGATAGCCGTCTGCGTCATCACGCGGACAGCATGCAGCTCGCACCGCTACCGCTCGACAACGGCAAGAACGCGCCGTCCTCCGCTCCAACCGCCCCGACCTCTCCGACCCGTCGCGCCAGCGAACCGGAACTGCCCACCGGCGGCTTCACTGCGCCGCTGCCGCGAGATCAGGAACCAACGCTGCAGGAACCGACGCTGGCCGATGCGCCGCCCGATCCGTTTGCTTATCCGTCAGACGACGGGCTTGCGGACGCGGCGCGGCGCATGCCGGCCGAAGCGCCGCCACCTGCCGAAGCGCCTCGCGCGGCGCCCGTGCCGCCGTCCGCCGACGAAGCGCCGCGCGTGTGGCACAAAACCGGGCGTGTCGAGCCATCGGCGCTGCGCGAACCGGCGGTGCCTCTGCATGGCATCCCCGATAACGAACCGCATTTCGGCGCGATCGGCTCAGGCATCGATGGCTCGGGCGTGGCCGATTTCGGCGCAGCCGCCGGCCTCGGCGAGGCAGCCGCGGCAACAGCAGCAGCAGGCGGCTCGGGCACCGGCGCGCCAGGCGGCCCCCGTCCGCCCCGCGGTCCCGCCGCGTCGAGCGGCGAGCCGTTCTCGGTCAACCCCGTCAACAGCGGCGCCGATCCGTTCCCGGTCATGCGCGAGACCCGCCCCGCCGAGAGCAAGCGTATCGGCTGGCTCGTGGCCGGCGCGGTCGTCGTGACGCTACTCGTCATCGCGCTGCTTGCGCAACTCGCGTGGTGGCAGCGCGAAGCCGTGATGGTCAACGTGCCGCGCTCGCAGAGCCTCTACGCGAAGGTGTGTGCGCATCTCGGCTGCCAGGTCAGCCCGCCGCACGACATCGAGGGGCTGCTCGTCGAGCCGTCCGATCTGCGGCAGATCGACGGCCCGCACAAGCTCGAACTGAAGATGCCGTTGCACAACCGCATGAACATCGCGCTCGCCTACCCGGCGATCGAACTCACGCTGCTCGACGAGCAGAACAACGTCGCCGTGCGGCGCGTGCTGTGGCCGCAGGACTACGTGCCGCCCGGCACCGTGATCGCGGACGGCCTGCCCGCGCACGCAACGCAGACGATGATCGTGCATCTCGACACCGGCAATGCGGTGGCGTCCAATTTCCGCGTACAGATTTTTTATCCGTAACGCACCTTCACGCGCCCGCTGAGAAGCGGGCGTTCCATTGTCATTACTGACGCAATTTCGGAGCACAACATGAGTCAAGTCACGCTGGGTGGCAACCCGATCGAAGTAAGCGGCACGTTCCCGTCGGTGGGCCAGCAGGCCGCCGCGTTCTCGCTGGTCGGCCGCGACCTGAAGCCGCTGTCGCTCGCCGATTTCGCCGGCAAGCGCAAGGTGCTCAACATCGTCCCGAGCCTCGACACGCCGACCTGCGCGACGTCGACCCGCAAGTTCAACGAAGCCGCCGCGAAGCTCAGCAACACCGCTGTGATCGTCGTGTCGGGCGATCTGCCGTTCGCGGCGTCGCGCTTCTGCACGACCGAAGGCATCGAAAACGTCGTGACGGCGTCGACGTTCCGCGGCCATGAATTCGCGCAGGCGTACGGCGTCGACGTGACGAGCGGCCCGCTGACCGGCCTGACGGCGCGTGCCGTCGTCGTGATCGACGAGCACGACAAGGTCGTGCACGCGGAGCTGGTCGGCGAAATCAAGAACGAGCCGAACTACGACGCAGCACTCGCCGCGCTGAAGTAAAACCGTTCGCGCACGAGCCCGGCGCCGCGCCTTCCCGCGCGGCGCTGTCGCATCGGCGCCCCTCTTTTTCACCGTTTTTTCACAGGAACGCTCGCCTTGGCTACGCTCATCTGCGGCTCGCTCGCCTACGACAACATCATGACCTTCGAAGGCCGCTTTCGGGAGCACATCCTGCCGGAGCAGGTTCACATCCTCAACGTGAGCTTTCTCGTGCCGACCATGCGCCGCGAGTTCGGCGGCTGCGCGGGCAACATCGCCTATGCGCTGAATCTGCTCGGCGGCGACGCACGCATCATGGGCGCGATCGGCGCGGTCGACGCGCAGCTCTATCTGGACCGGCTCGCGCAGCTCGGCCTGTCGACCGAGAACGTGCTCGTCGTGCCCGACACCTACTCGGCGCAGGCGATGATCACGACCGACCTCGAGAACAATCAGATCACCGCGTTCCACCCCGGCGCGATGATGCAGTCGCATCGCAACCGCGCCGACGAAGCAGAAGGCATCACGCTCGGCATCGTGGCACCGGACGGCTACGACGGCATGGTTCAGCACTCCGAGCAACTGGCCGCCAAAGGCGTGCCGTTCATCTTCGATCCGGGCCAGGGCTTGCCGCTCTTCGACGGCGAGACGCTGCGGCGCATGATTGAACTTGCCACCTATGTCGCGGTCAACGATTACGAAGCCCGGCTCGTGAGCAACAAGACCGGCTGGTCGATCGAAGAGATCGCCAGCAAGGTCGACGCACTGATCGTCACGCTCGGCGAAAAGGGCGCGCAGATCTATCACGGCGGCGGCATCGAAGAGATTCCGGCGGTCGAGGCAAAGCAAGTGCTCGATCCCACCGGTTGCGGCGATGCATTTCGCGGCGGCTTGCTGTACGGTATCGAGAAGGGTCTGGGCTGGGCCACCACGGGACGTCTCGCCAGTCTGCTGGGCGCATTGAAGATCGAACAGCAGGGCCCGCAAAACTACGCGCCCACCCGGGCGGAAATCAACGAGCGGTTCAAGCAGGCATTCGGATACGAGCTGCCCTGACACCGCGAGCTATGGGAGTTTGGTAATGGGAACAACGAGTCGCCTGGTCGTCGCCACCTTGATCGCCGGTTCGCTGGCCATGTCGGGCTGCGCGGTCAACAGTAGTTCTCCAGACGTTTTCACCGCCTCGCAGGCGCAGCGCGAACAGACGGTTCGCTTCGGCACGGTCGATAGCGTGCGCGCGGTACGCATCAGTTCCAACAACGGTCAGCCGAGCGGCGTCGGCGCACTGGGCGGCGCGGCGCTCGGCGCCCTCGCCGGCAGCGCGTTCGGCGGCGGACGCGGCTCGGTCGCCACCGGCATCGTCGGCGGCATTGGTGGTGCGGTGGCCGGCAATGCGATCGAGAACAACGTCGCGATGCGCGACGGCCTCGAAATCACCGTGCGGCTCGACAACGGCGACATCCGCGCGATCACGCAAACCTCGACCGGCGAGATCTTCCGCGCCGGCGACCGTGTGCGGCTGCTGTCGAGCGGCGGCGTCACGCGCGTCACGCACTGATACCACCCGCCCCTCGCGGCGACCCGCGGCGCCTGACTTGCGCGCCGCCACGACGACCCTCGCACGCATGCACCCTCACGGGTCCGTGCGTGTTTTTTTCGCCCGCGGATTTTGCATACGTGCACTGCACTACGTGCGCCTGTGTGCACCTATCTACCGCCGCTACCGTCAGCACACGCCATCACTGAACCCCAGCACGGCGCAAAAAAAAATCCCGTCACCGGAAACCGGTAACGGGACATTGACCGGATTCGCTCAACACTCGAGCGCGACCCGGTCATCGGACACATCATGATGCGATGTGTCGAATTGCCTCTGCTGCTTACGGACGGCTGCCCGTCGGGAACGGCCATGCCGCTGCCGGGTTCAGCGCGGTCTTCACCGTCGACGCCGGTGCTGCGCTCGAGACAGCAGGCGCAGCGGGAGCAGGCGCAGCCTTCTTGGCGACGGCCTTCTTCGCAGGAGCAGCCTTCTTCGCGGGCGCAGCGGCCTTCTTCGCGGCAGCCTTCTTGGCAGGTGCAGCTTTCTTCGCGGCAGCCTTTTTCGCAGGCGCGGCTTTCTTGGCAGCGGTCTTCTTCGCCGCAGCCTTCTTGGCCGGTGCTGCCTTCTTCGCAGCAGCCTTCTTAGCCGGCGCGGCCTTCTTCGCGGCAACCTTCTTCACCGCGGCTTTCTTCGCCGGTGCTGCCTTCTTCGCTGCGACCTTCTTCACCGCAACTTTCTTCGCTGCCGCCTTCTTGGCCGGCGCTGCCTTCTTCGCCGCAACCTTCTTCACCGCGACTTTCTTTGCTGCCGCCTTCTTGGCCGGCGCTGCCTTCTTCGCCGCAACCTTCTTCACTGCGACCTTCTTGGCAGCGACTTTCTTAGCCGGTGCTGCCTTCTTGGCCGGAGCTGCCTTCTTGGCTGCGGCTTTCTTCGCTGCGGGTTTCTTGGCCGCGGCTTTCTTTGCAGTTGCCATCATTTTCTCCTTCAGGTTTTCAGATGAGGTCAGTTCAAACTACACCCTTCGTCAAAACCCGCTTCCCGCGGACGCTTCTCAGGGCGCGCGCTACGAAGCGGGCTATTCATCGGCGTACGCAGATGCTGCGCGCTTACGCTAATGAATGCGGTAAGGCGCGCCGTGCCCCGAGGCACCGCGCGCCAGATATGGTCGGCATCGCAAGGCGACGCCGGCAATTGCTTGATCGGGCCGCCGGCGCTCACGCCAGCGGCTTTTTCCGGGGGGAAGTTTGCCCATCCCACTGAAGGGTCCGCAAAGTGCCTGTCATGTTTGTGGGCCGTCAAGGCACCGGGCACGCTTTGCATCAGGCCGTTCTGCTCCTAACCCAGGTTGCCGCGACACGAGCCGCGGCATCCCCATCAATGAATACATCAGCTATGCGAACCCGGCTTATTCCCAGGTCAGCGCACCGCCGGTTTGATATTCGATCACTCGCGTCTCGAAGAAATTGCGTTCCTTCTTCAGGTCGATCATCTCGCTCATCCACGGGAACGGGTTTTCCTCGTTCGGGTACAGCGGATCGAGACCGATCTGCTGGCAACGGCGGTTGCAGATGAAGCGCAGATAGCTCTTGAACATCGACGCATTGAGGCCGAGCACCCCGCGCGGCATCGTATCTTCGGCGTAGCGATATTCGAGCTCGACGGCCTGCTGGAAAATCTCGCGGATTTCCGCGCGGAACTCAGCGGTCCAGAGATGCGGGTTTTCGAGTTTGATCTGGTTGATCAGGTCGATGCCGAAATTGCAGTGCATCGACTCGTCGCGCAGGATGTACTGGTACTGCTCCGCCGCGCCGGTCATCTTGTTCTGGCGGCCGAGCGCCAGGATCTGCGTAAAGCCGACGTAGAAGAACAGGCCTTCCATCACACAGGCGAACACGATCAGCGAGCGCAGCAGCGTCTGGTCTGCTTCGAGCGTACCGGTCTTGAAGGCCGGGTCGGTCAGCACATGGATGTACGGAATCAGGAATTCGTCTTTCTCGCGGATCGACGAGACCTCGTGATACGCGTTGAAGATTTCGCCCTCGTCGAGACCGAGCGACTCGACGATGTACTGGTAAGCGTGCGTGTGGATCGCCTCTTCGAACGCCTGGCGCAACAGGAACTGGCGGCATTCGGGCGCCGTGATGTGGCGGTAGGTGCCCAGCACGATGTTGTTGGCGGCGAGCGAGTCGGCCGTCACGAAGAAGCCCAGGTTGCGCTTGACGATGCGGCGCTCGTCTTCGGTCAGACCGTTCGGGTCTTTCCACAAGGCGATGTCGCGCGACATGTTCACTTCCTGCGGCATCCAGTGGTTGGCACAGCCGGCCAGATACTTTTCCCAGGCCCACTTGTACTTGAACGGCACCAGCTGATTGACGTCGGTCTGGCCGTTGATGATGCGCTTGTCGGCAACATTGACGCGCGCTTCGGAAGTAGCGGCAGCAGCGGCAACGTTAGGAACCGGATTGGCGGCATGAGTAACGGGAGCGACGGCGAGGTCGTTCGCGAAAACTTCTTGAGCCGAGGGAGCATGAAGAGCGGAACGCGTTCCGACTTGCGAACCGACAGCCGATCCCGCAGCGTTGCGCAACACGTTCGGTTGCGTCGCGCTCGAGGGAGTTACGGCAGTGATCTCGTCATCCCAGTTGAGCATAAATGTCACCATCAATTTAGAACGGTTTGTACCATCTTTTCACGAGCGATAAAAGAGTTCGTTCATGAAAATTCCTGTTTTCGATTCGCGTTGCTACGTTCATACAACACTTTGTTCGACATGCTGCGTGCGATGCGTCGAGTGAGGCGTATCGAATGCGTGTTGAACATGCGTTGTCGAGGTACTTCGCGAACTCGAAGAGCAACGTTTCGTCACGACGTTTCGCTGCTCTATCTATCTGTATTGCGCAGTGCGTTCGCGGCATCCGTTGATCGATCGATGCTGCGCGAGCCGCTCATCGCGAGCGTCGGCGGTGAGCTGTGTTGGCCGTCTTGCGTCGGCGCTGGCGAGTGAAGCTCGATGTGGTGTCGAGCGATGCGTGCGGCTGCCGACGTTGCTCGCTTCCTGACTCGCTTCCTTGCTCGCCTCGTCGAGCGAGGCGTTCGCCGGACACCGTGTTGCGCGCACTGTCGTGCGCTTCGTCCGCTGTTGCCGACCGCTCTGCCGACTGTCTTGCTCACTTCGGTGCTGCTTCGCTACTTCGATGAGCGGCGAGACTTCGATCCCGCTCGCCGCTCATCGGCCTGCTGCTACTTCATCTGCGCGCGGTGCGCTGCTCGCCGCATGCGGGTCATCACCTACGACCTCGCTCGCATTGAGCAAGCAGCGCTCCCGCTGCCTGCCGTCCGCCTACTGGCAAGCCTCGCACTCGTCGAAGCCAGGGTCGCCCGGACGCATCATGCACACCGGACCCTCTGCTTCGGGTGCCGAAGCAACTGCTTCGACCGCTGCCGATGCCGCCGACGAAGCCGCCGACGAAGCCGCAGCCTGGAAGCCCCCCGCTGCGCCACCCGCCGCACCGCCGCTCACGCCGAAGCCGCCGGCTGCACCGCCCGCCGCGCCGCCTGCGCCGCCCGAGCCTTCGTGACCCGAGCTCACCGCGTTCAGCGCGCCGTGCGCGACCGTCGACTTCTCGACGTGCGTCGCCGCCATCGTGCGCAGGTAGTAGGTCGTCTTCAGACCGCGCACCCAGGCGAGCTTGTAGATCTCGTCGAGCTTCTTGCCCGATGCGCCCGCCATGTAGATGTTCAGCGACTGCGCCTGGTCGATCCACTTCTGACGACGCGACGCCGCCTCGACGAGCCACACCGGATCGACTTCGAACGCGGTCGCGTAGATCGCGCGCAGGTCGGCCGGGATGCGGTCGATGCGCGAGAGCGTGCCGTCGAAGTACTTGAGGTCGGCGACCATCACTTCGTCCCACAGGCCGCGCGCCTTCAGGTCACGCACGAGGTAGTCGTTGACCACGGTGAATTCGCCAGACAGATTCGACTTCACGTAGAGGTTCTGGTACGTCGGCTCGATACATGCCGACACGCCGATGATGTTCGAGATCGTCGCGGTCGGCGCGATCGCCACGCAGTTCGAGTTGCGCATGCCGTAGGTCGCGATGCGCGAGCGCAGCGCCGCCCAGTCCATCGACTCGCTCGCATCGACTTCGACGTAGCCGCCGCGCGCCTGCTCGAGCAGCTTCACCGAGTCTTGCGGAAGGATGCCGCGATCCCACAGCGAACCGCGGTAGCTCGAATAGCGGCCGCGCTCTTCGGCGAGCTCGGTCGACGCGTAGTACGCGTAGTAGCAGACCGCTTCCATCGAGCGATCGGCGAACTCGACCGCTTCCTGCGACGCGTACGGCGTGCGCAGCACGTGCAGGCAGTCCTGGAAGCCCATGATGCCCATGCCGACCGGACGATGCTTGAGGTTCGAGTTACGCGCCTTGGCGACCGCGTAGTAGTTGATGTCGATCACGTTGTCGAGCATGCGCATCGCGACGCTGACCGTGCGCTTCAGCTTGTCGTGGTCGAGCGCGAGCGTGCCGTCGGCCTGCTCCTTCAGGTGCGCGACGAGGTTCACCGAGCCGAGGTTGCAGACGGCGATTTCGGCATCGCTCGTGTTCAGCGTGATTTCCGTGCACAGGTTCGACGAGTGGACGACGCCGACGTGCTGCTGCGGCGAGCGCACGTTGCACGGGTCCTTGAACGTGATCCACGGATGGCCGGTTTCGAACAGCATGCCGAGCATCTTGCGCCACAGCTGCGCCGCCGGAATCTTCTTGAACAGCTTGATCTCGCCGCGCACGACCTTGTCTTCGTAAGCCGTGTAAGCCGCTTCGAACTCGGCGCCGAACTTGTCGTGCAGGTCCGGGCAGGTGGACGGCGAGAACAGCGTCCAGTCGCCGCCTTCCATCACGCGCTTCATGAACAGGTCGGGAATCCAGTTCGCGGTGTTCATGTCGTGCGTGCGGCGACGGTCGTCGCCGGTGTTCTTGCGCAGCTCGAGGAATTCCTCGATGTCGAGATGCCACGATTCGAGGTACGCGCACACCGCGCCCTTGCGCTTGCCGCCCTGGTTCACGGCGACCGCCGTGTCGTTGACGACCTTCAGGAACGGCACGACACCTTGCGACTTGCCGTTGGTGCCCTTGATGTGCGAGCCGAG
This sequence comes from Burkholderia sp. Ax-1724, assembly GCF_011752995.1. Taxonomy (GTDB): domain Bacteria; phylum Pseudomonadota; class Gammaproteobacteria; order Burkholderiales; family Burkholderiaceae; genus Paraburkholderia. The sequence continues at coordinate 56,193 of NZ_VWWL01000027.1, read as the reverse complement.
CGCGCGCACGCGCGTCCAGTCGTTGCCGAGGCCGCCCGCGAACTTCGAGAGCAGCGCGTTTTCCTTGAGCGCTTCGTAGATGCCGTCGAGGTCGTCGTCGACCGTGGTCAGGTAGCACGACGACAGTTGCGAGCGGCGCGTGCCCGAGTTGAACAGCGTCGGCGTCGAGCTCATGAAGTCGAAGCTCGACAGCACGTTGTAGAACTCGATCGCGCGCGCTTCGCGGTCGATCTCGTTGAGCGCGAGGCCCATCGACACACGCATAAAGAATGCCTGCGGCATCTCGATGCGCACGTTGTCGTGATGCAGGAAGTAGCGGTCATACAGCGTCTGCAGACCGAGGTAGCCGAACTGCAGGTCGCGATTCGCGTCGAGCGCGGCGCCGAGACGCTTCAGGTCGAACTGCAGCAGCTTGTCGTCGAGCAGTTCCGCCTGCACGCCGCGCTTGATGAACTGCGGGAAGTACTCGGCGTAGCGCTCGCCCATTTCGGCTTGCGTCACTTCTTCTTCGAGGATCTCGCGGCGGATCGTGTGCAGCAGGATGCGCGCGGTGACCTGGCTGTAGGCCGGGTCCTTTTCGATCATCGTGCGCGCGGCGAGGATGGCCGAGTCGTACACCTGGCTCATCGGCACGCCGTCGTACAGGTTCTTCACCGTTTCCGCGACGATCGGCTCGGCGCTCACCGCCTCGCCGAGATTCGCGCACGCCGACTCGATGATGCCGCGCAGCGCCGCCATGTCGAGCGGACGCGTGACGCCGTTGTCGGTCACGTTCAGGCCCGGCGTGCTGCCCGCGCCGGCCTGCTCGTCGTGCACGCGCGCCTGGTTGCGCTTCTCGCGGTACAGCACGTAGGCACGCGCGACGTTGTGTTCGCCGCCGCGCATCAGCGCGAGTTCGACCTGATCCTGAATGTCTTCGATATGGAACGTGCCGCCGTTCGGGCGGCTGCGCACGAGCGCGCGCACCACGCTCTGCGTCAATTGCTCGACCAGTTCGCGCACCCGCGCCGACGCCGCGCCCTGACCGCCGTTGACGGCGAGGAACGCCTTCGTCACGGCGATCGCGATTTTCGACGGCTCGAACGCCACCACGCTGCCGTTGCGGCGGATCACCTTGTAGTCGGCGTAGCTGGTGTGCGGCGCGAGCGCCTGCGCGCTCTGTGCCTGGCCGAAGGCCTGGCCAGCCGGTGAGCCCTCGTAGCGGGTCGTCGCGTTGTCGGTGGTTTGCATGTGCAAAGCTCCTGGTCCTGGAAATTGCGGCGAGTGCCGCGGATTAAATCGAACGCCGCGCCGCCGCGAGCGCGTGCGATGAGATACAGGAAGGCCGGCTACGCCGGTTGGCGGGATGCGACTGCGATGAGGCCTGGTTCGATTTGATGTCGGTCGTCATCGAGCATGTCGCGATCACTGGCTGGTCCTTTCCTGAATGCGTCTGGATGCGGCCGGAGATCCCCTTACCCGCCGCGCCCCAGGAATTTTTCGCTGCCTGGAATGCTTGCGGCGCCATGCTCGAAGAGCGGGGCGCCGCAGACTTATACACCCGGTTATTCACATGGTTATGCACAGCCAACACAAGATATAGTGCGAAACCGGGTTTGTGGCACCAAGTATAGTGGAGATTCGAGACAGGTCAAACCGTTTTATTTGCTTTCGAAGTCTTGACTTTTCTGCTCGCGCGCGCAAAAGGCATCGCGTGCGGAACGAGGCGGCGCCTTGTTCCGCGCGCTTTACACGAGATTGCGCGAAGGATCGCGGAAGGCCGTTTACCGGCCCGCGGAAAACTTGAGATAGGGGAAATACCGAGCGTCGAGCGAGGTGTCGCGCTGCAGTCGCGGCCACTCGAAATGCGGACCGGGATCGGTCTTGCGGCCGGGCGCGATGTCGGAGTGACCGGCGAGCGCGTCGATCGGATAGCGTGCCTTCAAAGCGCTCACGAGCGCGGCGAGCGTGCGGTATTGCGCCGCTTCGAAGGCGGTGGTGTCGCTGCCTTCGAGCTCGATGCCGATCGAGAAATCATTGCAGCGCTCGCGGTCGAAAAAATTCGACGGCCCCGCGTGCCACGCGCGCTCGTTGCACGACACGAACTGTTCGAGCGCGCCGTCGCGATGAATCACGAAATGCGCGGACACGCGCACGCCGCGCAGATGCGTGTCGTAGTACGGATGCGCATCGCAGTCGAGCGTGTTCTGGAACAGCTCGGCGATCGCGGTGCCGCCGAACTCGTTCGGCGGCAGGCTGATGTTGTGGACGACGATCAGCGTCGGCACGGCACCTTGCGGCCGCGCTTCGAAATTCGGCGAGGGCAGCTTGCGCGCGGCGGAAACCCAACCGTCGGCATCGACGGCGAACGCGACGCTCATCGGGCGTCGCGGCCGCTCGGACGCGCGCCGTGACGCTGCGCGTGCGCGGCGCAGCAGAAGGTCTGCCCCGCCACGCTCACCGAGTCGCTCTGCGGCGCATGCACGCCGCACTCGACGCAGCGGATCATCGGCTCGGCAAGCTGCGGCTGCCCGTTGGACGAACCTGCGCCGTTATTCGCGGCGTTGGCACCGCTGTTCGCACCATTCGCGCCGGCGCCCGTGCGTTGCGCGGTTTGCGCGTCGTGACGGCGCAGCGCCTTCACGAGCCATTGACCGACGATGAACAGCAGGATCAGCAAAAAGATTTGTCGCATGGTGACACGCTCACACTACAGGCCGGTGCAACAGCACCTCGAAAACAAAACGGCTGCCGACGTACGCGAGCAACAGCGCGACGAACGAGGCCAGCACCCAGCGCAATGCCGCACGGCCGCGCCAGCCGGATACCTTGCGCGCGGTCAGCAGCGCGCCGAACATCACCCACGAGAGAATCGCGAACACGGTCTTGTGATCGAGCCGCAACGCGCGGTCGATCAGTTGCTCGCTGAACAGGATGCCCGAGACGAGCGTCAGCGTGAGCAGCACGAAGCCGGCGCCGATCAGACGGAACAGCAGCTTTTCGAGCGTAAGCAGCGGCGGCAGCGTGTCGAGCCAGCTCGACCACCAGCCGTTGCCGGCCGCCGCGTGCCGTTGCGCGAGACCGCCGCGCATCGCATGCAGACGCCGCTCGACCGCGAGCATCAGGATCGCGTGCAGTGCCGCGATCGCGAACAGACCGTAGGCGATGTTCGCGATCAGGAAGTGCAGCTTGAACATCGGCGCGGCCGCATACGGCAGCACGCGCACCCCGCCGAACGCGAGCGGCAGCAGCGACGCGACGCAGGCGAGCGGCAACACGAGCAGCCGCAAGCCGTCGAGCGGGAAGAAGAAACTCTCGATCCAGTAGATGCCGGCGCCGAGCCAGAACATCGCCGACAGCGCGAACGCGAAGCCGAACACCATCGCGTTCTGCGGGAAGATCGTGGTATGCAGCAGCACGCCGTGAGCGAGCAGCGCGACGCACAGGAGCGCGCGCCCGGGCACGCTCATACCGGTGGCGACCGAAGCGCCCGTGCCGGCGGCATTGACAGGCAACGGCGGGGACAACGGCGGCACGCTCTCGAGCAGCGGGCGCGCGGCCGCGTGCCGGTGCGAGCGCCAGCCGGCCACGGCGAGGCCGCCGTAGAGAAGCGCGGTGAGGGCATACAGTACAATATCCATATTCGAAGTTTACACTAGGGCCCTGCTCCGCGACGTCTTGCGCTTCGCGCGCTGCGCGGGCCCCACCGTTCATCGCTCCCCATGCTCGACAATCTGACTCAACGGATGGCGCGCGTCGTCAAGACGCTGCGCGGCGAAGCCCGGCTCACCGAGGCGAACACCCAGGAAATGCTGCGCGAAGTGCGTCTCGCACTGCTCGAGGCCGACGTGGCGCTACCCGTCGTGCGCGAGTTCATCGCCAAGGTCAAGGAGAAGGCGCTTGGCGAGGAAGTGATCGCCAGCCTGTCGCCGGGCCAGGCGCTCGTCGGCGTCGTGCAGCGCGAGCTGACCGCGGTGATCGGCGGCGACTACGAAGGCAAGGCCGCCGAGCTCAACCTCGCCGTCACGCCGCCCGCGATCATCCTGATGGCGGGTCTGCAAGGTGCCGGCAAGACGACCACGGTCGGCAAGCTCGCCAAGCTCTTGCGCGAGAAGTACAAGAAGAAGGTGCTGACGGTTTCGTGCGACGTCTATCGGCCCGCCGCTATCGCCCAGCTGAAAACGGTGACCGAGCAGGTCGGCGCGGACTTCTTCCCGTCCGAGCCCGACCAGAAGCCGGTCGATATCGCGCGCGCCGCGGTGGACTGGGCCAGGCGCCATTACCACGACGTGCTGCTCGTCGACACGGCCGGCCGTCTCGGTATCGACGAAGCGATGATGAACGAAATCGCCGCGCTGCACGCCGAACTGAAGCCGGCCGAAACGCTGTTCGTCGTCGACGCGATGCTCGGCCAGGACGCGGTCAATACCGCGAAGGCGTTCAGCGACGCGCTGCCGCTCACCGGCGTCGTGCTCACCAAGCTTGACGGCGATTCGCGCGGGGGCGCGGCGCTGTCGGTGCGTCACGTGACGGGCAAGCCGGTCAAGTTCGTCGGCGTGGCCGAAAAGCTCGACGGCCTCGAAGTGTTCCACCCGGACCGCATGGCAAGCCGGATTCTCGGCATGGGCGACATCCTCGCGCTCGTCGAGGAAGCGCAGCGCGGCGTCGACGTGCAGGCCGCGCAGAAGCTCGCCGACAAGGTCAAGAAAGGCGGCGACTTCGACCTCAACGACTTCCGCGCGCAGCTCACGCAAATGAAAGGCATGGGCGGCCTGTCGTCGCTGATGGACAAGCTGCCCGCGCAGTTCCAGCAGGCCGCGGCCGGCGCCGACATGAGCCAGGCCGAGAAGCAGATGCGCCGCATGGAAGGCATCATCAACTCGATGACGCCGGCCGAGCGCGCCAAGCCCGAGCTGATTAAGGCGACGCGCAAGCGCCGCATCGCCGCGGGCGCGGGCGTGCAGGTGCAGGAAGTCAACCGCATGCTGAACCAGTACGAGCAGATGCGCACGATGATGAAGAAGCTCAAGGGCGGCAATCTGCAGAAGATGATGCGCGGCATGAAAGGCATGCTGCCCGGCATGCGCTAAGCTTGATGGGGACGGTCGCGCACGCCACGCGCGCAAACGCCGTGGCATCGTGCGGCTGACGCCGGGTTCGCGCGGGTTTATATTCTCTAGCGCACGGCGCCGTCCCCGACCGGAACGTCCCACGGGATGTTCCCACTCACTCTATGTATACAGTTACCGCCCGTTAGACGTCATGAACCGCGAAGAAGCCCTCCATATTTTTCAACACTCCGAAGAGATCGTTTCGGCCTCGGACGTCAACGCATCGATCGCCGGCATGGCAACCGCCATCCGCAACGAGATGAGCGAGGACTTCCCGCTCGTGCTGTCGGTGATGGGCGGTGCCGCGGTGTTCACCGGCATGCTGCTGCCGCATCTCGATTTCCCGCTCGAGTTCGACTACATCCACCTCACGCGCTACCGCAATACGACGAAAGGCAGCGACGAAATGCAGTGGCGCGTCGCGCCGGCCGAGTCGGTCAAGGATCGCGTCGTGCTCGTGCTCGACGACATCCTCGACGAAGGCGAGACGATGGCCGCGATCCGCGACCGCATCCTCGCGATGGGCGCGAAGCGCTTCCTGTCGGCGGTGCTGTGCGAGAAGATCATTCCGAAGGCGAAGCCGCTGCGCCCCGACTACTGCGGCTTCGAGGTGCCGGACCGCTACGTGTTCGGCTGCGGGATGGATGCGAAGGGGTACTGGCGCAACCTGCCGACCATCCGGGCGTTGACCGAGGGGGCGTAAGTCGCGCACTGGCGCCTCGGCGCTCCGGCGTAAAAAAAGCAGCCTGTGTTGGCTGCTTTTTTTATGGCTGCATCGGCGACAGGTGGCCTACCGACTCCCGCGTCATAGCTGGTGCACGAAAGAGCGAATCCCGCCGAGCATCATCTCGACCGAGATCGCCACGAGCACGAGCCCCATCAGTCGCTCGAACGCCGCCATCACGCGTTCGCCGAGCCAGGCCTGGATGCGCTCGGCGAGCATCAGCACGATCGCGCAGACGATCATCGTAACGGTCAGCGCGCCGATCCACTCGAACGTCTTGCCCGGCGCCTGCGAGGTCAGCAGCATCACCGTCGCCAGTGCCGACGGACCGGCCAGCGCCGGAATCGCGAGCGGCACGATGAGCGGCTCGCCGCCGCGCGCGTCCCCGCCGAACGGGCCGTCCGGATGCGGAAACACCATGCGCAGCGCGATCAGGAACAGCACGATCCCGCCGCCGATCCGCAACGACAGGTCGCTGAGGCTCATCATGCGCAGAAAGCCCTGCCCGAGCACCATGAACACCAGCAGGATTGCAAACGCGATCGCGACCTCGCGCAGGATCACGACCGTGCGGCGCTCGGGCGCCACGCCCTGCAGACAGCTGACGAAGATCGGGATGTTGCCGAGCGGATCGGTAATCAGGATCAGCAGCACGGTCGCCGACAGAAAGGTGTACTCCACCGCTCGCTCCGCCTGGTACGCCCGCTCAGCTCACTCGCTTAATGCGCGAGTGCCGCGCGCACTTTGTCGATCACGGTCTGCGCCGCGCTCTCGACCGGCAGCAGCGTCGCTTCGGCATCGCGGCGGCCCTGGTATTCGAGCTTGCCGTCCTTCAGGCCACGGTCGCCGATCACGAGACGATGCGGCACGCCGATCAGCTCCCAGTCGGCGAACATGACGCCCGGACGCTCGCCGCGATCGTCGAGGATCACGTCGATGCCGGCCGCGACGAGTTCCGCGTACAGCTTGTCGGCCTGCTCGCGCACCGCGTCGCTGCGGTCATAGCCCATCGGGCACAGCACGACTTCGAACGGCGCGATCGACTCCGGCCAGATGATGCCCTTGTCGTCGAAATTCTGTTCGATCGCCGCGCCGAGAATACGCGTGATGCCGACGCCGTAGCAGCCCATTTCCATCGGCCGCGGCTTGCCGGTTTCGTCGAGGCAGGTCGCGTCCATCGCTTCCGAATACTTGGTGCCGAGCTGGAACACGTGGCCCACTTCGATGCCGCGGCAGATGTCGAGCACGCCCTTGCCGTCCGGCGACGGATCGCCCTTCTTCACGTTGCGAATATCGGCGACGACCGGCTCCGGCAGATCGCGGCCCCAGTTCACGCCGGTGGTGTGATAGTCGACCTCGTTCGAGCCGACCACGAAGTCGCTCATGTTCGCGACGGTGCGGTCCGCGATCACCTTGACCGGCTTCTTCGTGTTGATCGGACCGAGATAACCCGGCGGCGTGCCGAACGTTTCGATGATCTCGGCTTCGGTCGCCATGCGGAAGTCGGCGAGGCCGGGCTGCTTGGCGGCCTTGATCTCGTTCAGGTCGTGGTCGCCGCGCAGCATCAGCAGCCAGATGGTCGGCTCAGCGCCTTCGTTTTCGGTGGCGAGGATGATCGACTTGATCGTGCGCTCGAGCGGGATGTTCAGCAGTTCGGCGACGGCCTCGCACTTCGCCTTGCCCGGCGTGGCGGTCTTCCTCATGTCCTCGGCGGGCGCCGCGCGCTGCGCGATGAGCGGCAGCGCTTCGGCCGCTTCGACGTTCGCGGCGAAGTCGGAAGTCGGGCAATAAGCGATGGCGTCCTCGCCGGTGTCGGCGATCACGTGGAATTCGTGCGAGCCGCTGCCGCCGATCGAGCCGTTGTCCGCCGCGACCGCGCGGAACTCGAGCCCGAGGCGCGTAAAGATGCGCACGTACGCGTCGTACATCTTGCGATACGACTCGCGCAAACCTTCGATGTCCTTGTCGAACGAGTACGCGTCTTTCATGATGAACTCGCGGCCGCGCATCACGCCGAAACGCGGACGGATTTCATCGCGGAACTTCGTCTGGACCTGATAGAAGTTGACCGGCAACTGACGGTAGCTCTTGATCTGGTTGCGCGCGATGTCGGTCACGACTTCCTCGTGCGTCGGCCCCATCACGAAGTCGGCCTGCTTACGGTCCTTGAAGCGCAGCAGCTCGGGGCCGTACTTCTCCCAGCGGCCCGATTCCTGCCACAGCTCGGCCGGCTGCACCGCCGGCATCAGGAGTTCGATGGCGCCCGCCCGGTTCATTTCCTCGCGCACGATGGCTTCCACCTTGCGGATCGAACGCAGCCCGACCGGCAGGTAGTTATAGATACCGCCGGCGACGCGGCGGATCATGCCGGCGCGCACCATGAGCTTGTGGCTGACGATCTCGGCGTCGGCAGGAGCTTCCTTGAGCGTGCCGATAAAGAAACGGGAGGCTTTCATTCAGATTGTCCAAAAGCGGCGGCTCCGGAGGGACCGCCCGAAAAGGTGAAAACGTTGGGGAAATCGATACAGATCCGCCGCCGGGAGCACCGTTCGCCCGACCGGCGGCACCCAGCCCCGCACGGCGCCGCAACCGCCGCGCGCAGCCTTCGCACAAGGGACATGGCACGGGAAACCGACAGGCTACCGCAAACACGGGCCCATTGCGGCGAATCGTTCCATTCTTATGCGATTCGGTGCGTAGGGTCCGTTATCTGTTTATAATCAAAGCAATTTTAAAGGATTCGAAGGTGGTTGTATGCTGGATCGTGAAGGCTTTCGCCCGAACGTCGGCATCATCCTCTTGAACGCGCACAACGAGGTGTTTTGGGGCAAACGGCTCCGTGAACATTCCTGGCAGTTTCCGCAAGGGGGCATCAAATATGGTGAGACCCCCGTGCAAGCGATGTATCGGGAGTTACACGAAGAAACCGGACTGCTTCCTGAGCACGTCAAGGTGATCGGTCGCACGCGCGACTGGTTGCGTTATGAGGTGCCTGACAAGTTCATCAAGCGTGAAGTACGCGGTCATTACCGCGGCCAGAAGCAAATCTGGTTCTTGCTCCGGATGGTGGGACGCGACTGCGATATCTGCTTGCGCGCCACCGACCACCCGGAGTTCGATGCCTGGCGTTGGAACGAGTACTGGGTGCCGCTCGACTGTGTGATCGAGTTCAAGCGGGATGTGTATCAGTTGGCGCTGACGGAGCTATCCCGTTTCATGCGCCGGCCTGTGCCGCGTGCGGAAAAACCTGGCGGGCACCATGGGTCGCGCTATCCCCGGGTGACCTCGTCGATGCAGAGTCCTCCGGATTCCACGGTCAGTACGGTGACTTCGGTCACTGTCGTGAGTTCGGTGAGCATCGCGACCACGACTCACGTTGTGGTCATGCAGGATTGCGGAGATGACGCCGAAGCCGTACAAGCGAACAGCGAAGCGCGGCACGACGAGGAATCCGCCGACGAAAGCGCCGGCCCGCTGGTCCGGCCGGGCATGCGCGGTTAACAATTCCGGGCGGCTGTCCATGCCGCCTCTCTCTGGCGCGGCTTTCGGGCCGCGTCCGTCTTTCGAGGGAATCAGATTGAAAGCATTTGCTCTCGCCGCGGCGTGCGTCGCCACCGGCGCCCTGCTGGCAGGCTGTTCGAGCGCCGGCAAACCGACCAATAAAGACGACAGCGCGTTCGTCTATCTGCTGGACCGCAAGGGCAACTGGGTTGAAAACAAGGTAGACACGCTGCCACCTCTGCCGACGGAGGCGAATCTGCTGCCGTTCGAGGTGTCCGGCAATACGCCGCTGCAATTCGCAATCGACGCGAAATCGGTCAGCGTCGGCGACGACGGCGTCGTGCGTTACACGGTGGTCGTCACGAGCCCGAGCGGCGCGCGCAACGTGAACTACGAAGGCATCCGCTGCGACACGTACGAGTGGCGCCAGTATGCGGGCCTGAATGCCGATCACGACGGCTGGGACAAGGATGTCGCCAACCAGTTTTCGCGCATCGAGAATGGCGCGCTGAACGCGTACCAGGCGGCGCTGTACCAGGACTACATGTGCGCGAACAAGATTCCGACTGGCAGCGCGCAGCACATCGTCGAGAACATTCGCTACAAGCGCACGCAAACGTCGCAGATTCACTGAGTTGCGTTCGCGGGCGCGCTCCGGGTTCCTCCCGGTGCGTTGCGCCAAAGACGGAAAAAGCCGTTCCAGTTCAGGCTGGAGCGGCTTTTTTGTGGGCTTTGGCTTTCTACGAACCTTGTTCGGGTTCGCGTCGCGGGACGAATCAGAGCAACACGAGGTTGTCGCGGTGGATCAACTCGGGCTCCAGCATATAGCCGAGCACCGACTCGATTTCGCCGCTGGGGCGCCGCTGGATCAGCCTGGTTTCGGCGCTGCTGTAGTTCGTCAAACCGCGCGCCACCTCGCGCCCCGACGCGCTCACGCACGCAATCACCTCGCCGCGCGCAAACGCCCCCTGCACACCGACGATGCCGATCGGCAACAGGCTCTTGCCGCCTGCGGTCAGCTTTTCCACCGCGCCGTCGTCGATCACGACGTGGCCGCGCACCTGCAGGTGATCGGCCATCCACTGCTTGCGCGCCGCCATCCGCGCGGTGCGGGCGATGAGCTGCGTGCCGATCGCTTCGCCCGACGCAAGCCGCGACAGCACGTCCACCTCGCGTCCGCTCGCGATCACCGTATTGGCGCCGCTATGCGCCGCGCGCTTGGCAGCAAGAATCTTGGTCAGCATGCCGCCGCGGCCGAGGCTCGAACCTGCGCCGCCCGCCATCGCTTCGAGCTCCGGCGCGCCGGCGTCGGCCTGCTGAACGAGCGTGGCACTCGGCTCCTTGCGCGGATCGGCCGTGAAAAGGCCTTGCTGATCCGTGAGAATGACGAGCGCGTCGCCTTCGATCAGATTGGCGACCAGCGCGCCGAGCGTGTCGTTGTCGCCGAACTTGATTTCGTCGGTTACGACCGTGTCGTTTTCGTTGATGATCGGCACGACGCCGAGGCGCAGCAGCGTGAGCAACGTGGAGCGCGCATTCAGGTAACGCTCGCGGTCGGCGAGGTCGGCGTGCGTCAGCAGAATCTGCGCGGTCTGGATCGAGTGCTCGGCGAAGCGGCTTTCGTACACCTGCGCAAGCCCCATCTGCCCGACGGCCGCGGCCGCCTGCAACTCGTCGATTTCACGCGGCCGTTTGGTCCAGCCGAGCCGCTGCATGCCCTCGGCGATGGCGCCCGAGCTGACCAGCACCACCTCCTTGCCTTGCGCGCGCAGCGCCGCAATCTGCGCGGCCCAGCGGCCGATCGCCGTATGATCGAGGCCGCGCCCGTCGTTCGTGACGAGGCTCGAACCGACCTTCACTACCAATCGCCGTGAATCCGCGATGACCGAACGCATCGTGCGCTGTCTCCCAAGATGACGCGTGATACATGCCGGCAGCCCGCCTGCTGGCGCCGGCGCTGGAGTTTTTATTCCTGCGGGTGGCTGCCGGACTCGCCAACCGCGGCCTGGACTCCCGATCCTTCGCGGAAACGCACGTCGGAAGCAAGGTCTTCGGCTTCGGCCGCGCGCTGCGCATCGGAATGTTCGGCGAGGTAGTCGAACACCGCGTAGCAGAGATTCTCACAGCCCTGGCCGGTCAGCGCCGAAATCTCGAACACCGGACCATCCCAGCCAAAACCTTCGAGGAACGCCGACACGCGCGCTTCGCGCTCGTCTTCGGGCACCATGTCGAGCTTGTTCAGAACGAGCCAACGCGGCTTCTGATAGAGCTGATCGTCGTACTTGCGCAGTTCGTTGACGATCGCCTTCGCTTCCACGACCGGATCGATCGACTCGTCGAACGGTGCAATGTCGACGATGTGCAGCAGCAGGCCAGTGCGCTGCAGGTGGCGCAGGAACTGGTGGCCGAGACCCGCGCCTTCGGCCGCGCCTTCGATCAAACCGGGAATGTCGGCGATCACGAAGCTGCGGCTCGGCCCGACGCGCACCACGCCGAGATTCGGCGCGAGCGTCGTGAACGGGTAATCGGCGATTTTCGGCTTCGCGTTCGACACCGACGAGATAAACGTCGACTTGCCGGCGTTCGGCATGCCAAGCAGGCCAACGTCGGCCAGCACTTTCAGTTCGAGGCGCACCATGCGGCGCTCGCCCGGCTTGCCGTCGGTCTTCTGACGCGGCGCGCGGTTCGTGCTGGATTTGAAATGCAGATTGCCGAGACCGCCCGCACCGCCCTGCGCAATTTGCACGCTCTGATTGTGCTCGGTCAGATCAGCGATCAACTCGCCGGTTTCCATGTCGGTGATCGTGGTGCCGACCGGCATGCGCAGCGTGATGTCGTCGCCGCCCTTGCCGTAGCAGTCCGAACCGCGACCGTTTTCGCCGTTGCGAGCCAGATGTTTTTTCGCGTAGCGGTAGTCGATCAGCGTGTTGATGTTGCGGTCCGCGACCGCGATCACGCTGCCGCCCCGGCCGCCGTCGCCGCCATCCGGACCGCCGAACGGAACGAATTTCTCGCGGCGCATCGACGCGCTGCCATCCCCTCCGTCGCCGGCGATGACTTCAATCCTCGCTTCGTCAATGAACTTCATGCGTAACTCCGTCCCGTATGTGCTGCCAGATGCAGGGTGTACTGCCTGATTGGATGCTGCTATTTTGCCGCGCGCGTTGCGCGTTGATCAATCGACCGAACGGCATAGGCACAGCCAGCCAGCGATCGATGCCGCGCGCAGAAGGCGCCGCAATAAAAAAGGCCCCGCGAACTTCGCGGGGCCTTTTTCCGGTCCTGAAGCCCGTGCCTGATTAAACTCAGGCTGCCGGGACGACGGAAACGGTGTGCTTCTTCGCCGCGCCCTTCGTCGAGAACTGAACGTGGCCGTCCTTCAGCGCGAACAGGGTGTGATCCTTGCCCATGCCGACGTTTTCACCAGCGTGCATGCGCGTGCCGCGCTGACGCACGATGATGCCGCCAGCGTTGATAGCCTGGCCGCCGTAAACCTTCACGCCGAGGCGCTTCGATTCGGAGTCGCGGCCGTTCCGGGACGATCCGCCTGCCTTTTTGTGTGCCATTTGATCTGCTCCTTAACCGGTGCGCTTACGCGTTGATCGCGTCGATGCGCAGTTCGGTATAGTTCTGGCGGTGGCCGCCATGCTTCTGGTAGTGCTTCCGGCGACGCATCTTGAAGATGGTCACTTTTGCGTGACGACCTTGCGACACGACGGTAGCCTTGACGGAAGCCCCACTGACCAGCGGCGTACCGAACTTAATCGATTCGCCTTCGCCCACTGCGAGAACCTGGTCGAGCGTGATTTCAGCGTCAATGTCTGCCGGTATCTGTTCTACTTTAAGTTTTTCGCCGACGGCAACCTTGTACTGCTTGCCACCGGTTTTTATGACCGCGTACATTGAGAACCTCACTCTTTGTTCATTTTTCCCACGCACCGCGCGCGGAAATTCTCGATTATACATGGAGTTAGCTGCTCGGTCAAAACCTGTTTCCAAAACCGTTTAAGAGTCTTTCCGCCGCCTTCCGGCCTTACTTTCGCGACGGGGCGAGCGGCACCCGGCACCTCCCACGCAGCCCCGGCATGCGGCGCTGCCGACGCGGCAAAGCGCCCGCGCCGCAGCCGACGACCCGGAAGCGCCCCGATCGCCTTATAATTCGCGGCACTACCCAATTCAGCCATCATGTCGTCGACTGCCACCCCTTCCCCCAACGTCGCCAGCCTGCTTGCTCCGGTCGCCGAAGACATGCAGCAGGTGAATCGCGTCATCCGGCAACGTCTTGCGTCCGACGTGATGCTGATCAACCAGATTTCCGAGTACATCATCGGCGCCGGCGGCAAACGGCTGCGGCCCGCGCTGCTGCTGCTCGTGGCGGGCGCGCTCGGCGACACGACGGGGCACCGGCACGAACTGGCGGCGGTCGTCGAATTCATCCACACGGCCACCTTGCTGCACGACGACGTGGTCGACGAATCGGACCTGCGGCGCGGCCGTCAGACCGCCAACGCGCTGTTCGGCAACGCCGCGAGCGTGCTGGTCGGCGATTTTCTCTACTCGCGCTCGTTCCAGATGATGGTCGGCGTCGGCAAGATGCGGGTCATGGAGATTCTGTCGGAGGCGACCAACATCATCTCCGAGGGCGAAGTGCTGCAATTGCTGAACATGCACGACGCGGACGTCGACGAAGCCCGCTACATGCAGGTGATCCGCTACAAGACCGCCAAGCTGTTCGAAGCGGCCGCGCAGCTGGGCGCGGTGCTGGCCGGCGCGGACGCGAAAATCGAAGCGGCCGCGGCGGAATTCGGCCGGCGCATCGGCACGGCGTTCCAGATCATGGACGACTGGCTCGACTACACGGGCACGGCCGAATCGATGGGCAAGAACGCCGGCGACGATCTGCGCGAAGGCAAACCGACGCTGCCGCTCATCTATCTGATCGAACGCGGCACGCCGGAGCAGTCGGCACTCGCGCGCGAAGCGATCGAGCAGGGCGGCACCGACCGTTTCGAAACGATTTTCGAGGCGATCACGCGCTCCGGCGCGCTCGATCACACGCTCGAATGCGCGAAACAGGAAGCCCAGGCAGCCGCGACGGCAATTTCTTCATTCCCCCATTCCATTTTTAAAGAGAGCCTGCTAGAATTATGTTCTTACTCGACGGCAAGGCAGTCTTGAACGAGACTGAAACGCCGGATTAGTCTGAATCGAGTCAGCAGTACCTAATCGGGGTGTAGCTTAGCCTGGTAGAGCGCTACGTTCGGGACGTAGAGGCCGGAGGTTCGAATCCTCTCACCCCGACCAGATTCTCCTTGTTCGTTCAAGGTTCAAAAACCGCCGCAGCATTGCTCGGCGGTTTTTTGTTTTGCACGTCGTTTTTTACCCGCAGCCGTTGCTACACCGGGCGACACACAGCCGCCACATCGTCCATATCGGCGCCAACCCCAGTGGCGGGCCGCATAGCCCCCTCTGCTATATTCTCTCCATCCTTTCCCTTATTTTTCACGACGCGTGGAACAACTTCCCTTATGGGCGCAGATTGGCGCCGTCCTTCTGCTGCTCGTCTGCTCCGCCTTCTTTTCCATTTCCGAGACAGCGATGATGGCGCTCAACCGCCATCGTCTGAAGCACCTTGCCAACCAGAACACGCTCGGCGCGAAAACGACCCAGGGCCTGCTCGCGCGTACCGATCAACTGCTGAGCGTCATCCTGATCGGCAACAACCTGTTCAATACGATCATCCCGGTGCTCACGACCTCGCTCGCGCTGCACACGTTCGGCCGCAACAACCTCATCCTGTCGATCGCGACCGGGCTCGTCGCGTTTCTGATCATCGTGTTCGCGGAGATCACGCCGAAAATCGTCGGCGCAACCTTTCCCGAGAAGATCGCGCTACCCGCGAGCCTGCTCATCGCGCCGCTGATGCGCGCCGCGAAACCGCTCATCTGGTTCGTCAACCTGTTCGCGAACGGCATCCTGCGCGTGCTGCACATCAACACGAAAAGCGCGCGCGACCAGCGGCTCTCCACCGAAGAATTGCGCACCATCGTGCTCGAGTCCGGCAGCTTCATGCCGACCAAGCACCGCAGCATCCTGCTGAATCTGTTCGACCTCGAAAACATCTCCGTGGACGACGTAATGATCCCGCGCCGCCGCATCGAGGCGCTCGACTTCGACGCGCCGTTCGAGCAGATCCTGCATCAACTCGAAACCTGCTATCACAACAAGCTGATCGTCTACCAGGGCGACATCGACCGTGTGCTCGGCGTGCTGCACGTACGCAAAACGCTCGCGGCCCTGCACAACCAGGAACTCGGGCGCGACACCCTGCGCGAACTGCTGACCGAGCCGTATTTCGTGCCGAGCGGCACGCCGGTGTTCCAGCAGCTCCAATATTTCCAGGAGAGCCGCCAGCGCACCGCGCTCGTCGTCGACGAATACGGCGAACTGCAAGGGCTCGTCACGCCAGAAGACATCATCGAGGAGCTGATCGGCGAATTCACCACCTCGATTCCGCGCGGCGCCAGTTCGCGCGGCGGCTGGAACGAGGATGGCGAATGCATCGTCGCGGGCAGCATGCCGCTGCGCGAACTGAACCGCTGGCTGCACCTCACGCTGCCCACCGACGGCCCGAAAACGCTCAACGGCCTGATTCTCGAAATTCTCGAAGACATTCCCGATGGCGACGTCTGCGTGCAGATCGGCGAGATCAAGCTCGAAGTCATGCGCAGCGACGATCAGGCGATTCGCACCGTCAAGCTGTTCAAACCGCCGTCGCGCAAAGCCGCCAAAGCGCGCCCCAACTAACGCCCTGGCTGGCAATCGCCGATTCGCGATCAGCATCGCACACGGCAGTTCAGCGCGCCATTAGCCGAATGGCTGAATGGCGCTGCCGCCCTCACTGCCGGAAGATGAAGCCGTCACGTTCTACAGGCGGCTCATCGCCGGTCTCTCATGTCCAACTCCTTTGCAGCCGCGACGGCCACGCCGCGCGCCCTGCCCTTTAACGGCGAAACTGGCGCGGCCGGTCTCGCCGATCCCGACAACGCCCCGGCCGTGCGTCTCCTGACCGACACGCTGCGGGAAGCGACGCGGCGCAATGCGTCGGATATTCACATCGAGCCGGCCGAGCACGGCTGGCGCATACGCTTGCGGATCGACGGCGTGCTGCATGAAATCCCGCGGCCGCCCGCTCATCTGCGCGATGCATTCGTCACGCGCGTGAAAGTACTCGCGCGGCTCGACATCGCCGAACGGCGCGTGCCGCAGGACGGTCGCCTGCGCATCGCCAGCACGCCGCAGCGCATCGAGGACTATCGCGTCAACTCGCTGCCCACTCTGTTCGGCGAAAAGCTCGTGCTGCGCCGGCTCGACGCACTGCCCGCCGATCTTTCGCTCGATTCGCTCGGCCTCGATCCGCAACAGCGGCAAACCGTCGACGCTGCGATTCGCGCGCCGCACGGTCTTGTGCTCGTCACCGGACCGACCGGCAGCGGCAAAACCCTGTCGCTGTACTGCTTTCTGAATCTGCTGAACGGCGAGGCGCGCAATCTCTGCTCGGTCGAGGACCCGGCGGAGATCCAGCTCGCCGGCATCAATCAGGTCAGTGTGCGCGAGAAAGCCGGGCTGACTTTCGCAGTCGCACTGCGCGCGTTTCTGCGTCAGGACCCGGACGTCATCATGGTCGGCGAAATCCGCGACAACGAGACCGCCGACGTCGCGGTCAAGGCCGCGCAAACCGGCCACCTCGTGCTGTCCACCTTGCATACGAACGATGCCCCCGCGGCGATCGCGCGGCTCATCGACATCGGTGTCGAGCCCTACAACCTCGCGGCCGCGCTGCGGATGGTGACGGCGCAACGGCTCGTGCGGCGCCTGTGCGCCGCGTGCCGCAAGCCAGCGCCGCATTCGGCGGCGGCGCTCGAGGCAGCCGGGTTCGCCGCCCACCGGCTCGATGGCTGGCAGCCTTATGCGGCAGTCGGCTGCGCGGCCTGCCACGGCATCGGCTACCGGGGACGCGTCGGCATTCACCAGGTGATGCCGGTCTCCGACGCTATGCGCGAACTGATCGTCGCCAGCGCGGGCGTCCACGAGCTGGCCCGGCTCGCGCAGACCGAACAGGTCGCGACGTTGCGCGACGCCGCGCTCGCGCGCGTACGCGACGGCACCACGAGTCTCGCCGAAGCGCTCGCCGCCACCGAAGTCGCATGAGCACCGTTCCGCTCTTTCGCCCCGCTGCCGACCAGCGCTTCAAATGGCGCGGCCTCGACGCCGACGGCGCGCGTCAAAGCGGCTCGCTGATCGCGCCGGACGCGAGCGCCGCACGGGCCATGCTCAAACGCGACAACCTGTTCATCGTGGAACTCGCGATGCAAGGGCCGGCGCCACGCCCCCAAACCCGCGCCGCCGACGTCACGCTGTTCACGCGGCAACTCGCGAGCCTGTTGCGCGCCGGTCTGCCGCTCGCACCCGCGCTCGAACTGCTCGCGCAAGCACCCGCGTCGCGCCGGCAAGGCATGCCGCGCATCATCGCCGCCGTCGCGCGCGACATCACCGCCGGCCTGCGCTTTTCGGCGGCATTGCAGCGGCACCCCGCGCAGTTCAACGCGCTGTACTGCCAGCTCGTCGAAGTCGGCGAAGCCGCGGGTGCGCTCGCCACGGTGCTCGCCCGTCTCGCCGACGACCGCGAACGCGCCGCCGCGCAACGCGCGAAAGTACGCGCGGCGCTGACCTACCCGGTCGCGATCCTGCTGCTCGCCATGGCGATTACGGCTGCGTTGCTGGTGTGGGTCGTGCCGACCTTCAAGCAGATTTTCGACGGTTTCGGCGCGCAGTTGCCCGCGCCGACACAGTTCGTGCTAGCGCTGTCAGCCGGTGCGGCGCGCTGGAGCGTGCCGGCGTTTGCGCTGCTGGCCGCGCTGAGCTCGGCCATGACGTTCGTGTTGCGGCGGTCGGCCAGCGCCCGCATCCGTTTTGCGCGCGCCTCGCTCAACCTGCCGGTAGCCGGCCCGCTGCTGCGCACGCTGTGCGCGGCGCGCTGGAGCCGCGCGCTCGGCACGCTGCTGTCCGCCGGCACACCGCTCGCCGATGCCTTCGACTCGCTCACGCACGCAACCGGCAATGCCTTTTTCGATCGCGCCACGGCGGGCATCGCGGTGAGATTGCGGCGCGGCGAACGGCTCGCCGCGGCGATGCGCGCCGCGCAATGCTTCCCGTCCGAGGTCGTGCAGCCCGTTGCGGTCGCCGAGGAATCGGGGGCGCTCGACACGATGCTGCTCGACGTCGCCTCGCTCGCCGATCGCCAGGTGGACGAAAAGATCGGCACGCTGTCGAGCCTGTGCGAACCGCTCGTGATCGTCGTGCTCGGCGCGCTGGTCGGGGGCCTCGTGATTGCGATGTATCTTCCCATTATTCAACTCGGCAACGTGGTGTAGCATCGCAGCCGAATCCATTCCAAACTCCATGCAGGCTCCTCTTCCGCTCGTGCAAGAAACCTCTTCCAGCCTGCTCGCGGGCTTACTGCCAGGCCGCTTCGCGAGCGATGTCGGGCTCGCGATCGCCAGTCTGCCCGCGGGCGTGCAGATCGCGTTCGCGATCGTGTTCGGCCTCGTGATCGGCAGCTTTCTGAACGTGGTCGTGCATCGGCTGCCCATCATGCTCGAACGCGCCTGGCGCGAGGAAATCAACGAGGCCACCGAGACGCCGCAAGCCGACGACGGCCTGCCCGCGCGCTATAACCTGTGGGTGCCGCGCAGCGCATGCCCGCATTGCGGTCACGTTCTGAGCGCGTGGGAAAACCTGCCGGTCCTGAGCTATCTCATGTTGCGCGGGCGTTGCTCCGCGTGCGGCACGCATGTGAGCCTGCGCTATCCACTGCTCGAAATTGCGAGCGCCGCCTGCGCCGCGAGCGTGCTCGCGGTGTTCGGCCCGACCATGATGGCGCTCGCCGCGTTCGGCCTGTGCGCGATGCTGCTGGCGATGAGCGCGATCGACATCGACACGCACCTGTTGCCCGACTCGATGACGCTGCCGCTGCTGTGGGCCGGCATCATCGTCAATTTCAACGGTATGTTCACGAACCTGCACGACGCGGTGCTCGGCGCGATCTTCGGGTATCTCGCGCTATGGGCCGTGCATTGGGTGTTCCGTCTCGTACGTGGCGTCGAAGGCATGGGCTACGGCGATTTCAAGCTGCTAGCCGCCCTCGGCGCCTGGCTCGGCTGGGCTGCCCTGCCGCAAATCGTGCTGATCGCGGCGATCGCCGGTGCGGTGGTCGGACTCGCGGCCACGTGGCGCGGCCGCATGCGCTTCGAGGAGCCGCTGCCGTTTGGGCCGTTTCTCGCCGCGGGCGGTGCGCTCACGCTATTTGTCGGCACGCCGCTCTATCTGGCTCTGGGAGGCTGAAGCATGTTCGTTGTGGGACTGACTGGCGGCATTGGCAGCGGCAAATCGACGGTGGCTAATCTGTTTGCCGCGCGCGGCGTGCCGCTCGTCGACACCGACGTGATCGCGCATCGCATCACCGCGCCGCATGGCGTCGCGATGCCGCTCATTGCCGCCGAATTCGGCACGGAGTTCGTCGAGCCGGACGGCTCGCTCGATCGCGCGCGCATGCGCTCGCTCGTGTTCAGCGACGAAGCGGCGCGCAAGCGTCTCGAAAGCATCACGCATCCGCTGATTCGCGCGGAAACCGAGCGCGAGCAACGCGAGGCGCAAGGGCCGTACGTGATCGTCGTGGTGCCGTTGCTGGTCGAATCCGGTACGTGGAAGAACCGGGCGAATCGGGTGCTGACCGTCGATTGCAGCGTCGAGACGCAGATCGCGCGCGTGATGAAGCGCAACGGCTTCAGCCGCGAACAGATCCTCGCGATCATCGCGCGCCAGGCCACGCGCGAAGCGCGCTTAGCCGCCGCCGACGACGTCATCGACAACGACAATGCGCCGCTCGAAGCGCTCGAAGCTCAGGTGGATGTACGGCATCGCGCGTACCTGTTGCTCGCGAATGGGTGAGTAACGGGTGAACGAGCGAGAGGGCCGGCCAAACCGAAGCCGCCGCGTGCGCTGACCTGCGCACACGCGCAATACCGCGATACGTGACGCACCCGGATCGCACACATGCGTTGCATAGGCGTGTGCCGCACCTGGCCGCGATCGATCCGTACGCGGATCGATCGCATGCATGCGTCCCGATGAAGCGCCACGCGAATCTCGAAGCGCAACGCGAGCGCAACATGACACAAGCGTGTCCGCGGCACGCCTCATGCACGAGCACGCCCGAGGCAAAAACCCGCCACCGGCATGACTCAACCGCGGCACGAGGCACCATCAGCCCAGGTTCCCACACGAACCGCCACCCGCGCATTGAACTTTGCGCGCCCCCAGCAGCCGAAACGCACTGAACCATCGTGAAGTCACGAAAAAAGTTGCGAAAGCGCGCTGAAAAAGTGCGTGATTGCTTGGGTAGTCCCACGGCATTAGAATGTTTTGCATTCCTGTCACCGACCACGCCCGAGGCGAGCCCGCTTGATCCTTTACGAGTACCCCTTCAACGAGCGAATCAGAACGCTGTTGCGCCTCGAAGATCTGTTCGAGCGCTTCACGTTCTTTCTGACTCAGGAAGACGCCAGGGAACATCACGTCGCACTGACAACGTTGTTCGAAATCTCCGAAGTCGCGGGTCGCGCAGATCTGAAGTCCGATCTGATGAAGGAGCTCGAGCGGCAACGGCAAACGCTCGCGCCGTTTCGCGGCAATCCCGGCATCGAACAGAACGCGCTGGAAGCGGTGCTCGGCGAAATCGAGCAAACGCTCGCAGGGCTCGCGCAGATGCAGGGCAAAACCGGCCAGCATCTTGCAGACAACGAATGGCTCGCGAGCATTCGCAGCCGCGCCATCATTCCTGGCGGCACCTGCAAATTCGATCTGCCGTCCTACTATGCGTGGCAACAGCTGCATCCCGATCAGCGTCGCCAGGACATCGCCAAATGGGTCACGCCGCTGCTGCCGCTGCGCGACGCGGCCACCATCGTGCTGCGGCTCGCGCGCGAATCGGGCCAGGCGTCGAAGGTGATGGCGATGCAGGGCAGCTATCAGCAGATGCTGTCGGGCCGCTCGTATCAATTGATGCAGGTGCGCGTGGCACCTGAATTGCGCGTGATTCCCGAAGCGAGCGCCAACAAGTACATGCTGTGGGTGCGCTTCACGGTGCAGGACGGCGATCTGCGGCCGCGCGCGGTCGACGTCGACGTACCGTTCCAGCTCACGCTTTGCAGCCTGTAAGCGCTCGTCGCCGTCCTTAACAGACCCAAACAGCCCAATCCGGATTCAGGGAACGCGCCTTTGAAACGGCGCGAAATAGCCTTATATTCGTTACTTGTTCCGTTTGCGATTGACTGTCCGACCGTATGCCTACCGTCGTCAAATGTCCTACTTGCGGCAAAGATGTCCGCTGGACCCCTGAAAACCGCTTCCGTCCTTTTTGTTCCGAACGCTGCAAGCAGATCGATCTCGGCGCATGGGCCGCCGAGAAATACAAGATCGGCGGCAACGACCAGGAAGCCTCGTCATCCGATGAAACGTCTCGTGACGATTACAACCCGCATTGAGTCCGGCCGCGAGACTAAAAGGCCATCGAAAGACCGGCAATAAAAGGCGATAAACAGACGATAAAAAACCACGCGGCCCGGCGCTGTTCGCACAACCCCCGTCACCGCGTGGTTTCATCTGCTACATGTGCTACCCGCCGACTACGTCTTCTCGGCCGCCAGCCACTCCAGCACCGGAATCGTCGCCGGCAGCAGCGGCGAGACCTCGGCAGGCAAGCTCTGCCACACGAACGCCTGGCCTTCGCGCCCATGCGGCTCGCCCGACCACTGCGTCACCTTGCAGAAGAACAGCCGCACATAGGCATGCGGATAATCGTGTTCGAGCGTATGCCACAGATGGCTCGCCTCGACCTCGATCCCAAGCTCCTCGTGCAGTTCGCGCGCGAGCGCGGCCTCGACCGATTCGCCCGGTTCGAGCTTGCCGCCCGGAAACTCCCAGTAGCCCTCGTACGGCTTGCCCGCCGGACGCTGCGCGAGCAGATAGCGCCCGTCCGGCTGCACCAGCACGCCGACCGCGACTTCGGTGACCGGGCGGGCGGCGCCGTTCTTGCCCGTGTTGCCGCTTGCCTCGCTCATGCCGGCGTCTTACGGCCGGACCAGTCGCGCGCGAACTGCCACGCGACACGTCCCGAGCGCGATCCGCGTTCGAGTGCCCACACGAGCGCATCGCCGCGCGCCGCCTCGATTTCGGCGTCGTCGCAACCGAAATGCCGCAGCCAGTGCGCGATGATCGTCAGATAGTCGTCCTGCTTGAACGGATAGAAGCTGACCCACAGCCCGAAACGCTCGGACAGCGAAATCTTCTCTTCGACCAGTTCGCCCGGATGAATCTCGCCATCCGACGTGTGCTTGTACGTCTCGTTGTCGCTCATGTACTCGGGCAGCAGATGGCGGCGGTTCGAGGTCGCGTAGATCAGCACGTTGTCCGACTGTGCGGCGACCGAGCCGTCGAGCGCAACCTTCAGCGCCTTGTAGCCCGATTCGCCCTCTTCGAACGACAGGTCGTCGCAGAACACGATGAAGCGCTCCGGGCGCTTCGCGATCAGATCGACGATGTCGCCGAGATCGTGCAGATCGTCCTTGTCCACTTCGATCAGACGCAGGCCGTCTTTTGCGTACGCGTTCAGGCAGGCCTTGATCAGCGACGACTTGCCGGTGCCGCGCGCGCCCGTCAGCAGCACGTTGTTGGCCGGCTGCTGGCGCACGAACTGGCGCGTGTTCTGTTCGATCAGCCCTTTCTGGCGATCGATGTTCTGCAGGTCGTCGAGCGTGATCGACGAAATCGCGGGCACCGGTTGCAGGTAGCCGCGCCCCTGGCGCTTGCGCCAGCGGAACGCGACGGCGGCCGACCAGTCGATTTCCGGCGCGGCGGGGGGAAGCATGGCTTCCAGGCGACCGAGCACGGCTTCGGCCCGGGTCAGAAACTGTTCGAGTTTGTCCATGTTAAGTAGGCGGCCAGCGGCCGCGCATTGAGCCTGATTACGAGCGGTAGTCGGCGTTGATGCTCACGTAGTCGTGCGACAGATCGCAGGTCCAGATCGTGGCTTGCGCATTGCCGCGTCCGAGCACGACGCGAATGCCGATTTCGCTCTTTTTCATGACGCGCTGGCCGTCTTCTTCGCGGTAGGCCGGGTTGCGGCCGCCGGCGGTGGCGACCAGCACGTCGTCGAGATACAGATCGATCTTGCCGACGTCGAGATCGTCCACGCCGGCATAGCCGATGGCCGCCAGAATGCGGCCGAGGTTCGGGTCCGAGGCATAGAAGGCCGTCTTCACGAGCGGCGAGTGGCCGATCGCGTAGGCGATCTTGCGGCACTCCTCGACGCTCGAGCCGCCTTCGACATGCACGGTCATGAATTTGGTCGCGCCTTCGCCGTCGCGTACGATCAGCTGCGCGAGCGTCTGGGCGACTTCCGTCACCGCGTCGCGCAGCGCTGCATAAGCGGGCGAATCGGTGGACGTGATCGCGGGCAGGCTCGATTTGCCCGACGCGATCAGGATGAACGAATCGTTGGTCGACGTATCGCCATCGATCGTGATGCAGTTGAACGAGCGGTCCGCGACGTGCCTGACGAGTTCGTCGAGCACCGGTTGCGCGACGGCCGCGTCGAACGCGAGGAAGCCGAGCATGGTCGCCATGTTCGGCTTGATCATGCCGGCGCCCTTGCTGATGCCGGTCAGCGTGACCGTGTGGCCGTCGATCGTGACCCGGCGCGAAGTCGCCTTCGGCAGCGTGTCGGTCGTCATGATCGCCTGCGCCGCGTCGTACCAGTTCGCTTCCTTGCGGTTCGCGAGCGCGGCCGGCAAACCGGCCTTCAGACGGTCGACCGGCAGCGGTTCGAGAATCACCCCCGTCGAGAACGGCAGCACCTGCTCGGGCGCGATGTCGGCGAGACGCGCGAGTTCCGCGCAGGTTTCGCGCGTCGCCGCGAGGCCCGGCTCGCCGGTGCCCGCGTTCGCGTTGCCGGTGTTGATGACCAGCGCGCGAATCGGCTTGCCGCCCGCGCGCACGCGCTGCAGGTTCTCGCGGCACACGGTGACGGGCGCCGCGCAGAAGCGGTTCTGCGTAAACGCGCCGCCGACCGTCGCACCTTCGTCGACGGAAATGACGAGCACGTCCTTGCGGTTCGGCTTGCGGATATTCGCCTCTGCCCAGCCGAGCGTGACGCCGGCAACGGGATGGAGTTGAGCGGGATCGATCGAGGGAAAGTTGACAGCCATGGTCGCGACCTGTCGAAGAAAATGCCGGCGGGTGCCGGCATTGGGGAAACGGAACAGGTGACCCGGGCGTGCTGCCGGGCCACCGGCGAAATCAACGGCAAAGCCGCGCTAACGACGACACCGAAACAACGCGGCGCGCCCAGAAGCGCGCCGCACCGGCGTTACGCGATCTTGCCGTGGCACTGCTTGTACTTCTTGCCGCTGCCGCACGGGCACGGGTCGTTACGTCCGACCTTCGGCACGTTGTCGGTATTCACATGCACCGCTTGCGGGGCCACGCCGTGACCGTGGCCGTGGCTCATCGCGTCGCCGATCATCGCGGCGGTGGCCGCTTCGGCTGCGACGGGCGCGGCGGCGCCGGCTTCCGCGAATTCGGCATGACGGAACTCGACGTTCTCGAGATGACCGCCCTGCTCTTCCATCTGCTCCGCAGCCGCCTCGAGCTGCTCCGGCGACTGGATCTGCACGTTCATCACGATGCGCGTGACTTCGAGCTTCACCGCGTCGAGCATCGCGGCGAACAGTTCGAACGCCTCGCGCTTGTATTCCTGCTTCGGGTTCTTCTGCGCATAGCCGCGCAGATGGATGCCCTGGCGCAGATGGTCGAGCGCCGCCAGGTGTTCGCGCCACGCGCGGTCGAGCGTCTGCAGCATGATCGAGCGCTCGAACGCGCTGAACGATTCGCGGCCCACGAGCTGGACCTTCGACTCGTACGCTTCGTCGGCGGCGGCCTCGACCGCTTCGAGAATTTCGTCCGCGTTGATCGAGTTCGACTCGTTGATCATTTCCTGAATCGCGAGATCGAGCTGCCATTCGTTGCGCAGCACTTCCTCGAGTTCGGGCACGTCCCACTGCTCTTCGATGCTGCCCGCCGGCACGAACTGATGCACGATGTCGGCGATCACGCCGTGACGCATCGCGCCGATCGTCTCGGTGATGTCGTTCGCTTCGAGCAATTCGTTGCGCTGCTGATAGATCACCTTGCGCTGATCGTTCGAGACATCGTCGTATTCGAGCAATTGCTTACGAATATCGAAGTTGCGCGCTTCGACCTTGCGCTGCGCCGATTCGATCGAGCGCGACACGATGCCCGCCTCGATCGCCTCGCCTTCCGGCATCTTCAGGCGGTCCATGATCGCGCGCACGCGGTCGCCCGCGAAAATGCGCAGCAGCGGGTCTTCGAGCGACAGATAGAAGCGTGACGAACCCGGGTCGCCCTGACGGCCGGCGCGGCCGCGCAGCTGGTTGTCGATCCGGCGCGACTCGTGACGCTCGGTGCCGATGATGTGCAGACCGCCCGCGGCCTTCACCTGATCGTGCAGCGTCTGCCATTCGTCGTGCAGCTTCTGGATGCGGCGCTGCTTTTCATCGTCAGAAAGTGTTTCATCCTGCTCGATGAACGACGCCTGTTTCTCCGCGTTGCCGCCGAGCACGATGTCGGTGCCGCGGCCGGCCATGTTGGTCGCGATCGTGATGCGCTGCGGCCGGCCCGCTTCGGCGACGATCGCCGCTTCGCGCGCGTGCTGCTTCGCGTTCAGCACTTCGTGCGGCAAACCGGCCTGCTTGAGCAGATGCGACAGCAGTTCCGAGTTCTCGATCGACGTCGTGCCGACCAGCACCGGCTGACCGCGCTCGTAGCACTCGCGAATGTCGCGGATCACCGCGTCGTAGCGTTCCTTCGCGGTCTTGTAGATCTGATCCTGCTTGTCGATCCGCTTGGGCGGACGGTTGGTCGGGATCACGACCGTTTCGAGACCGTAGATCTCGTTGAATTCGTACGCTTCGGTGTCGGCCGTGCCGGTCATGCCGGCCAGCTTCGCGTACATGCGGAAGTAGTTCTGGAACGTGATCGAAGCGAGCGTCTGGTTCTCGCTCTGGATCTTCACGTGCTCCTTCGCCTCGACCGCCTGGTGCAGACCGTCCGACCAGCGGCGGCCGGCCATCAGACGGCCGGTGAATTCGTCGACGATGATGACTTCGCCGTTCTGCACGACGTAGTGCTGGTCCTTGAAGAACAGCGTGTGCGCGCGCAGCGCCGCGTACACGTGGTGCATCAGCGTGATGTTCTGCGGCGCGTAGAGGCTTTCGCCCTCGCCGATCAGGCCCCACTCGGCGAGCAGGCGCTCGGCTTTTTCGTGGCCAGATTCGGTCAGGAACACCTGACGGCCCTTTTCGTCGAGCGTGTAGTCGCCCGGCTTCTCGACGCCGGTGCCGTCCGCCTTCTCTTCGCCGATCTGGCGTTCGAGCAGCGGCGGCAGCGCGTTCATGCGCACGTAGAGTTCGGTGTGATCTTCGGCCTGGCCGGAGATGATGAGCGGCGTACGCGCTTCGTCGATCAGGATCGAGTCCACTTCGTCGACGACCGCGAAATTCAGGCCGCGCTGCACGCGCGCGTCGGTCTCGTAGACCATGTTGTCGCGCAGGTAGTCGAAGCCGAATTCGTTGTTGGTGCCGTAGGTGATGTCCGAGGCGTAGGCTTTCTGCTTGGACTCGTGGTCCATCTGCGACAGGTTGATGCCGACCGACAGACCGAGGAAGTTGTAGAGCCGCGCCATCCATTCGGCGTCGCGCTGCGCGAGGTAGTCGTTGACCGTGACCACGTGCACGCCGCGCCCCGACAGC
The DNA here is from genome assembly GCF_011752995.1 of Burkholderia sp. Ax-1724. Classification (GTDB taxonomy): domain Bacteria; phylum Pseudomonadota; class Gammaproteobacteria; order Burkholderiales; family Burkholderiaceae; genus Paraburkholderia. Next base: position 28,930 of record NZ_VWWL01000027.1, on the reverse strand, counting down.
GCATTCAGGTACACCGGCAGCGTCGCGACGAGCGTCTTGCCTTCGCCGGTGCGCATTTCGCCGATCTTGCCGTAGTGCAGCGCCATGCCGCCGATCAACTGCACGTCGAAGTGGCGCATTTTCAGCACGCGCTTGCTGGCCTCGCGGCAAACCGCGAACGCCTCGGGCAGGATCTTGTCGAGCGATTCGCCGCTCGCGACGCGTTGGCGGAATTCACCCGTTTTGGCGCGCAGCTGATCGTCCGTCAATTGCTCGATCTGCGGTTCGAGCGCATTGATCGCCGCGACGGTCTTTTGATATTGCTTGACTAGCCGCTGATTACGGCTGCCAAAAATCTTCTGTAGAAAACCGGTGGTCATCGGATCGGTGTCTGCGTCGCGGCTTCGGCTGGCTCGCGGTGTGCGGTTCGGGCACGCGCGAGCCTAGAGTCGGAAAGGCTTTGGCCGCTTAGTCCAGGAGTGAATTCGAATCGGGCATTCTAGCACGCGCCTTTGGCAGCGCTTGTGTCAGAGGTGCGACGGCGCGGGCGTTCGGGGGGTGCCCCGGGGGCCGTCCGGCAAACTCCGGCGACGCGTCGCAAGCGGGGTTCGCAAGCTGCCCGCGCGGTACAATCGCGGCATGGGCGTGCAAGGTGCGCGCCCACCTCGTTAATCCCAAACATGAGCCTTTTTTCGTCCTTTTCAAGGCCGCCGAAGCAGTTCGATCTGCGCCGTCCCCAGCCGCTTTCCGAGGTGCTGGGCCGCACGGACGCGTTCGCCGCGCTGCGCGCGGGCGTCGAGCAGATTGCCGCGCTCGAGAAGGATCTGCGCGAGTTGCTGCCCGATTATCTGGCGAGCAGTGTCGAGCCGGGCTTCATCAAGGACGGCGTGCTGGCCCTCTTTGCCGCGCACAACGCCCTCGCGGCACGGCTGCGACACCTGGAGCCGCGGCTGCTGGCGGATTTGCAGCAGCGCGGCTGGCCGGTCCATGCGCTGAAGATTCGCGTGCGGCCGCAGCCGCTCAAGGAGCCGCCGCCCGTCAAACAGGCGCGCATGACGCCGGCCGGCGCCGACGCGCTGCAAGCGCTCAGCGAATCGCTCGCGCCTTCTCCCCTGCAGGAAGCGCTCGCGCGCATGGCGGCCCGGCATCGGCGCAATCGCTGAATAACGCAATCGCTAAGCAATAGACGAAAAAAACGGCCCCGAAGGGCCGTTGTTCCATCTGGCTTGCCTGTGCGCTACAACTCGGGCGTCAGGCGAAAGCCGTTTGCGTTTCGTACGCGAAGCCGCGCGGCGCTTTCTGCGTGTCTTCAAAGGTGACGACTTCGTACGCGTCTTCGTGCGCGAGCAGTTCGCGCAGCAGCGCGTTGTTCAGGCCGTGGCCCGACTTGTACGCGGTGTACGACGCCAGCAGCGGGTGGCCGACCACATACAGGTCGCCGATCGCGTCGAGCATCTTGTGCTTGACGAACTCGTCGTCGTAACGCAGCCCGTCGTTGTTCAGGATGCGGTACTCGTCGAGCACGATCGCGTTGTCCATGCTGCCGCCGCGAGCGAGGCCCAGTTCGCGCATCATTTCCACTTCATGCGCGAAGCCGAACGTGCGGGCACGCGCGATTTCGCGCACATACGACGTGTTGGCGAAATCGACTTCGAGCGCCTGGCCGGTTTTGTCCACGGCCGGGTGGCGGAAGTCGATCGTGAACTTGAGCTTGAAGCCGAAGTACGGGTCGAGACGCGCGAACTTGTCGCCGTCGCGAATTTCGACCGGCTTCGTGACCTTGATGAATTTCTTCGCCGCGTTCTGCTCTTCGATACCGGCCGACTGGATCAGGAACACGAACGAACCCGCGCTGCCGTCCATGATCGGGATTTCCTCGGCGGTGACGTCGACGTAAAGGTTGTCGATGCCGAGACCGGCGCAGGCGGACATCAGATGCTCGACCGTCGACACGCGCGCGCCGTCTTTCTGCAACACGGAGGCGAGACGCGTATCGCCAATCGCCATCGCCGACGCAGGAATGTCCACCGGCGTGGGCAAATCCACGCGCGAAAACACGATGCCAGTGTCCGGCGCCGCCGGACGGAGCGTCAGGTCGACTTTGCGGCCGGAGTGCAGGCCGATGCCGACAGTCTTGACGATCGATTTGATTGTGCGCTGCTTCAACATGGTGATCTTCTACTCGATTGAAAATCCCAATCGGGACTTTTTATTTCATAGCGCGAAGTATACTCCAATCCCCAGACAAGCGTCTTTGCAGGGAACGTATCAATCTGTTTCGCTGCATTACCCCTTAGGCACCGCGAGGGGAAGCAGGACGGGCCGATGCCCCGGAACGGAGGCGTTTCCGGTCATCGGCCCGCGTAACGGCCTGTCACAAAAGCGTCGCAATCACCGTTGCCGAAACCTCACGCGACATCAGCGCGCAGGCCCGCGGCGAAGGTGCGACGCCAGCAACTAGCTCAACGTAGCGAGAATACTCGCCGCATCGCTGACTTCGAATTTGCCGGCAGCTTCGACGTTCAGCGTCTTGACCACGCCGTCGTCGACCACCATCGCGTAGCGCAGGGAACGGATTCCCATGCCACGCGCCGACAGATCCTGCTCCAGACCGAGCGCCCGCGTGAAAGCCGCACTGCCGTCCGCCATCATGCGCACCTTGCCCGAGGTGTGCTGATCGCGTCCCCACGCGCCCATCACGAACGCGTCGTTGACGGACACGCACCAGATCTCGTCGATGCCGGCAGCGCGCAACTGCTCGGCGTGCTCGACATAACCCGGTACATGTTTGGCCGAACAGGTCGGCGTGAACGCGCCGGGCAATCCGAAGATCACCACGCGCTTGCCCGCCGTCTGCCCGCGCACGTCGAAACTGTTCGGTCCGATCGTGCAGCCCGCCCGCTCGTCTTCGACAAACTCGAAGAGCGTCGCGTCGGGTAGCTTGTCACCTGCCTTGATCATGCTCAGTCCTTTGCATCGATGCGAAGCACGCTCGCACGTCGTCGTGTCGCAGTGAAATCCAGCGTCAGCCCAACTACACAACTACAGGCTGCGCCGCCCGGCGGCAGTCGCCCGGTCCGTTTCGCGAATCCACAGAGGGCAGTCGCCCCTGCCGCGAATCAGACGATACGCGACCTCTTTGCCGTTCACCCGCCACGCTCGTGCATTCGTCCGCCAGCGCTGCACCGCAATACAACCCGCAGCGCGGCAACGAAAGCCTGCCCGCGCGCTCAGTCCGCCTGCTTGCGCAGGAACGCCGGAATGTCGTACGTGTCGACGCCCTTTTCCTGCAGCGCCTGCACGTGCGAGGCCGCGGTGTCGCGCGAGGTGCGCCACACTGCCGGCGTATCCAGCGCGCCGTAGTCGGCCGTGCTCGCGTGACCCGCCGCCGGTGCGTAGGCAGCATGCTGCATCGCGCCGACCGGCTGGTTGTCGGTGCCGGTGCGCAGCAGCGTCATCGGTGCCGATTGCTGCTTCTTCGCCGCGCGGCCGAGGCCCGTTGCGACGACCGTCACGCGCAGCGCGTCGCCCATCGCATCGTCGTACACCGCGCCGAAGATCACCGTGGCATCTTCCGCGGCATAGCTCTTGATCGTGTTCATCACTTCGCGCGTTTCCGACAGACGCAGCGAACGGCTCGACGTGATGTTGACCAGCACGCCGCGCGCGCCCGACAGATCGACGCCTTCCAGCAGCGGGCTCGCGACGGCCTGTTCGGCCGCGAGGCGCGCGCGATCGACACCGGCAACCGTCGCCGTGCCCATCATCGCCTTGCCCTGCTCGCCCATCACGGTCTTCACGTCTTCGAAGTCGACGTTCACGAGACCGTCGACGTTGATGATTTCCGCAATGCCCGCCACCGCGTTGTTCAGAACGTCGTCAGCGCACTGGAAGCACTTGTCCATCTCGGCGTCATCGCCCATCACCTCGAACAGCTTGTCGTTCAGCACGACGATCAGCGAGTCGACGTGATCCTCCAGTTGCTGCGAACCGGCTTCCGCGACGCGCATGCGCTTGCCGCCTTCGAATTCGAACGGCTTGCTGACCACACCGACGGTCAGAATGCCCATCTCCTTCGCGATCTGCGCCACGACCGGTGCCGCGCCCGTGCCGGTGCCGCCGCCCATGCCGGCGGTGATGAACACCATGTGCGCGCCGCGCAGTGCGTCGGCGATGCGCTCGCGGGCTTCTTCAGCGGCGGCGCGGCCCATTTCCGGCTTCGCGCCCGCGCCCAGACCCGTGTTGCCGAGCTGGATCACCGCGGTGGCACGCGAACGCGACAGTGCCTGCGCGTCCGTGTTCATCACGATGAAGTCGACGCCTTGCACGCCTTTGTTGATCATGTGCTGAACGGCATTGCCGCCAGCGCCACCGACTCCGACGACCTTGATGATGGTGCCGTTCGTTTCGGTTTCCAGCATCTGGAATTCCATGTTGCCTCCGTCAAGATAAAAAAGTACCGCCACTCGGCGTTATCCGGCAGGAGATCGGGCAACCCCCTGTCGCGCGCCAGCCGCCGGCACCAGCGCGAATTTCTCGAAACCTGTAATCAGAAGTTGCCGAGGAACCAGTCCTTCATGCGCGAGAACACCTGCCCCATCGACCCCGACTGCACCGCAACCTTGCGCCCGCGCATGCGCTGCGAGCGGCCTTCGACGAGCAGGCCCATCGCCGTCGAGTAGCGCGGATTGCGCACCACGTCGGCGAGACCGCCCGCGTATTCCGGCACGCCGATGCGCACCGGCTTCAGGAAAATGTCCTCGCCGAGCTCGACCATGCCGATCATCATCGACGCGCCGCCCGTCAGCACCACGCCGGAGCTCAGCAGTTCTTCGTAACCCGACTCGCGCACGACCTGCTGCACGAGCGAAAACAGTTCTTCGACGCGCGGCTCGACCACGGCCGCGAGCGCCTGGCGCGACAGCGTGCGCGGACCGCGCTCGCCGAGACCCGGCACTTCGATCATCTCGTCCGGATCGGCGAGCGCCTGCTTGGCGATGCCGTAGTCGACCTTGATGTCTTCGGCGTCCGGCGTCGGCGTGCGCAGCGCCATCGCGATGTCGCTCGTGATCTGGTCGCCGGCGATCGGAATCACGGCCGTGTGGCGAATCGCGCCTTCGCTGAAGATCGCGATGTCGGTCGTGCCGCCGCCGATGTCGACGAGCACCACGCCCAGTTCCTTTTCGTCTTCCGTCAGCACCGCGAGCGACGACGCGAGCGGCTGCAGGATCAGGTCGTTCACTTCGAGGCCGCAGCGGCGCACACATTTGACGATGTTCTGCGCCGCGCTCACGGCGCCGGTAACGATATGCACCTTCACTTCGAGGCGGATGCCGCTCATGCCGATCGGCTCGCGCACGTCTTCCTGACCGTCGATGATGAATTCCTGCGTGAGGATATGCAGCACCTGCTGGTCGGTCGGAATGTTGATCGCCTTGGCGGTTTCGATCACGCGCGCGACGTCGGCCTGCGTGACTTCCTTCTCCTTGATCGCGACCATGCCGCTCGAATTGAAGCTGCGGATATGGCTGCCGGCGATGCCGGTGAACACGTTCGTGATCTTGCAGTCGGCCATCAGCTCGGCTTCCTCGAGCGCGCGCTGGATCGACTGCACGGTGGCTTCGATGTTCACCACCACGCCTTTCTTGAGCCCCTTCGATTCGCTCTGGCCGAGACCGATCACCTCGTAGTGGCCCTCGCCCTTCAACTCGGCGACGATGGCCACGACCTTCGACGTCCCGATGTCGAGGGCGACCAGCAGATCCTTATAGTCTTTACTCATAGCGTGCTCATTGCGTGTGATGTCCGTTTACTTCTTGCCCTTGTCGGGTTCGCTGATGAAGCGCATGCCAGCGGCACGAATCGCGAAACCGTTCGGATAGCGCAAGTCCGCATACTCGATATCCTTTCCCCAACGTTGCGTGACCGCGTTCCATGCCGCGGTCAGACGCCTGCTGCGATCGGCGAGCGTGTCCTGATTGCGTTCGCGCCCCAGCTCCACCTGCGTGCCGTTCGAGAGCTTCACCGTCCACGCGTAGCGCGGCGACAGCGTTACTTCCTCGGGCGTCGCATTGAGCGGCGCGAACCACTTCTGGAAGTCGTGATAACGCGCGACGACTTCCTTTGCCGTACCGTCCGGGCCGTCGAACGCGGGCAGATCCTCGTCGAGCTCGCCCTGGTTCGCCGTGAACAGCTCGCCGTCGACGCTCACGAGCTGATCGCTGCCCCACGTCCCAAGCGGCTTGTACTCCTCCAGCGTGACAGCCAGTGCATTCGGCCAGACGCGCCGCACGCTCGCGTGGCGCACCCACGGCATCTGCTCGAAGGCCTGCCGCGCGACGTCGAGATCGACGGTGAAGAAGTTGCCCTTCAACTTGCCGACCACGCCGGCGCGCACCGTCGGCGAATTGATATGCTCGGTGTCGCCGTCGATCTGGATTTCGCGCAACGCGAAATTCGGGCGCTGGATCAGCCAGTAACCGCCCGCCGCCAGCAGCAGGAGCACCAGCAACGCATGCAAGGCATTGCTGGCGAGATTGAGCTGGCGAACGTTGTTCCACATGGTGTTGCTTGCGATTGCCTTGATTAGTCGTTCAATGTCAGCGCCAATACGCCGACCACCAGGTCCTGATAACTGATGCCGACCGCGCGCGCCGCTTTCGGCGGCAGCGAGTGATCGGTCATGCCGGGCGCCGTGTTCACTTCGAGGAAATACGGCTGGCCCTCGCCATCGAGCATGAAGTCGGCGCGGCCCCAGTCGGTACAGCCGAGCACGTCGAACGCGCGGCGCGCGAGCTGCTTCAGGCGCGTTTCCTCGTCGGCGGGCAGGCCGCACGGAATCAGGTACTGCGTGTCGTTGGCGATGTACTTCGCGTGGTAGTCGTAGAACTCGCCGGCCGGCACGATGCGGATCACCGGCAGGTCCAGATTGCCGGCGATGCACGCGGTGTATTCGCCGCCGCCCTCGATGCTCTTCTCGACCACCACGATACGGTCGTGCTTGACGGCTTCGAGCAGCGCGGCCGGCAGCGCGTCCGCGCTCTTCACCTTGATGACGGCGACGCTCGACCCTTCGCTGGCCGGCTTCACGAACAGCGGCAGACCGAGCTTCGCGACGATCTCTTTGGAGCGCGCTGCGTAGTCGTCGCCGCGCAGCACCGCTTCGAACGGCGGCGTCGGAATACCGAGCTGCTGCCACACGAGCTTGGTGCGGAACTTGTCGAGACCGAGCGCCGAGCCGAGCACGCCGCTACCGGTGTACTTGATGCCGTAGAAATCGAGCGCGCCCTGAATCTGGCCGTTCTCGCCGTAACCGCCATGCAGCGCGTTGAACGCGCGCACGAAACCCTCTTCCTTCAACGCGGACAGCGGACGCTCGGCCGGGTCGAACGGATGCGCGTCGATGCCCGCGTCGCGCAGGCCTTGCAACACCAGCCGCCCGGAATTGAGCGACACCTCGCGCTCGGCGGAATCTCCACCGAGCAGCACGGCCACCTTGCCGAATTGTTTAGCGAGTTGATCGGATTTGATGCTGCTCATCTCACACCTTCTGTTCCTGAGCGAGGCGACCCGGCACACCGCCGATCGAACCCGCGCCCATCGTAATCACCACATCGCCGTCGCGCACCACGGTGGAGAGCGCGTCCGGCACTTCATCGACCGTATCGACGAACACCGGCTCGACCTTGCCCGCGACGCGCAGCGCGCGCGCGAGCGCGCGGCCGTCCGCGGCGACGATCGGCGCTTCGCCGGCCGCGTAGACCTCGGTCAGCACGAGCGCGTCGACAGTCGACAGCACCTTCACGAAATCCTCGAAGCAGTCGCGCGTGCGCGTGAAGCGGTGCGGCTGGAATGCCAGCACGAGACGCCGGCCCGGAAACGCGCCGCGCGCCGCTGCCACCGTGGCCGCCATTTCGACCGGGTGATGACCGTAGTCGTCCACCAGCGTGTAGGCGCCGGCGGCCTCGCCGTTGCTCATAACCGGCACTTCGCCGTAGCGCTGGAAGCGCCGGCCGACGCCGTTGAAATCCGCAAGCGCTCGCTGGATATCGGCATCTTTCACTTCAAGTTCAGTCGCAATCGCGATCGCGGCCAGCGCGTTCTGCACGTTGTGCTCGCCCGGCAGATTCAACGTGATGTCGAGCGGCGCCGCGTCTTCGCGCATCGCGGTGAAATGCATGCGGCCTTCGCGCGCCTCGACGTTGACCGCGCGCACCTGCGCATCGGCCGCGAAGCCGTAGCGGATGATCGGCTTCGACACGAACGGCAGAATCTCCTTCACATTCGGATCGTCGACGCACAGCACCGCGATGCCGTAGAACGGCAGACGGTGCGTGAATTCGATGAACGCCTGCTTCAGACGCGCGAAGTCGTGACCATAGGTATCCATATGATCGGCGTCGATGTTCGTAATGACTTCGATCACCGGGAACAGGTTCAGGAACGACGCGTCCGATTCGTCGGCCTCGGCAACGATGAAGTCGCCGGTGCCCAAGCGCGCATTCGCGCCCGCGCTGATCAGCCGCCCGCCGATCACGAAGGTCGGATCGAGCCCGCCCGCCGCGAGCACGCTCGCGACGAGCGAGGTGGTCGTGGTCTTGCCGTGCGTGCCGGCAATCGCGATGCCTTGCTTCAGGCGCATCAGCTCCGCGAGCATCACCGCGCGCGGCACGATCGGAATGCGGCGATGACGCGCTTCGAGTACTTCGGGGTTGTCGCTGCGCACCGCGGTCGACACGACCACCGCGTTCGCCCCCTCGATGTTTTCCGCCGCGTGGCCGATCGAAATGCGCGCGCCGAGCGCGGCGAGACGTTCGGTGACCGCGTTGCCCGACAGGTCCGAGCCGCTCACCTGATAGCCGAGATTGACGAGCACCTCGGCGATGCCGCTCATGCCGACACCGCCGATGCCGACGAAATGAATATGTTTGACGATGTGTTTCATTGCTTTCCTTCAGGGCTCATGCCCGCCGTCGAACCCGCACCCGCCACCGTCGCGCAGATCTGCGCGACCTGTTCGGTGGCATCCGGTTTCGCGAGCGAGCGCGAACGCTCCGCCATCTCCGCGAGACTTTCGCGTGTCCGGCTGCGCAACCAGTCGGCGAGCTTTTGCGCCGACAGATCGCGTTGTTGCACGACCAGCGCCGCGCCGTTGTCGGCGAGAAACGCTGCGTTGGTGGTCTGGTGATCGTCCACCGCATACGGGAACGGCACGAAGAACGCCGCGACGCCGACCGCCGCAATCTCCGACACCGTCATCGCGCCCGAGCGACAGATCACCAGATCGGCCGCTTCGTAGGCGCTCGTCATGTCGTCGATGAACGGCACGAGCGAGACGTCGGCACCCGCCTGCAAGCCGGCTGCCGCGTAGTTCTCGCGCAGCGCGTCGATATGCTTGGCCCCCGCCTGATGCACGATGCGCGGACGTTCGTTGGTGCCCAGCAGCGCAACCGCGCGCGGCACCACTTCGTTCAACGCCGCCGCGCCGAGACTGCCGCCCACCACCAGCACGTTCAGCGGACCGCTGCGTTGCGCGTAGCGAGCTTTGGGTGCATTCGCGCGCGCAAGTTCCTCACGGATCGGATTGCCGGTCCATTCGCCGTGCGGCAGCGCATTCGGGAACGCAACGAGCACGCGTTTCGCGAGCTTCGCGAGCACCTTGTTCGCGAGACCCGCAATCGAATTCTGTTCGTGCAGCACGAGCGGCCGGCCACTCAGCGCGGTCATGAGACCGGCCGGAAACGTGATGTAGCCACCCATGCCGAGCACGACATCGGGCTTCACGCGACGCAGCACGGAGAAGCTCTGCGTGCAGGCGCTCAGCAGGTTCACCGGCAGCATCAGCTTGGTCTTCAGACCCTTGCCTCGCACGCCGCCGAAACGCACGTACTCCATCGGAATGCCGTGCTTCGGCACGAGCGTCGCTTCCATGCCCGCCGGGTTGCCGAGCCACACGACTTTCCAGCCCCACGCCTGCATCCGGTGCGCGACCGCGAGCCCCGGGAACACGTGTCCCCCGGTGCCGCCGGCCATCACCATCAGCGTGCGTTGTGGCAGAGCCGTCATACTTTGCCCCCGCGCATCAGCACCCGGTTCTCGTAATCCACCCGCATCAGGACAGCGATAGCGACGCAGTTCAGCAGAATGCCCGAACCGCCGTAACTGACGAGCGGCAACGTGAGCCCCTTGGTCGGCAGAAGCCCGAGGTTCACGCCCATGTTGATGAAGGTCTGCGCGCCGAACCAGAGGCCGATGCCCTTGGCGACGAGACCCGCGAACGTGCGGTCGAGCGCGAGCGCCTGACGGCCGATCTCGAACGAGCGGCGCACGATCCAGTAGAACATCAGGATCACGACCAGCACGCCGACGAAACCGAGTTCCTCGCCGATCACCGCGAGAATGAAGTCGGTATGCGCTTCCGGCAGGTAGTTGAGCTTCTCGACGCTGCCGCCGAGGCCCACGCCGAACCACTCGCCGCGGCCGAACGCGATCAGCGAGTGCGTCAGCTGATAGGCCTTGCCCTGCGCGTAGCGGTCGTCCCACGGATCGAGGTACGCGAAGATCCGCTCGCGACGCCACGGCGACGCCCACACGAGCAGACTGAAGGTGCCCACCGCGGTCGCGACGAGGCCGCCGAACAGCTTGCCGTTCACACCGCCGAGGAACAGCACGCCCATCGCGATCGCCGCGATCACCATGAACGCGCCCATGTCCGGTTCGAGCAGCAGCAGCGCGCCGACAAGACCGACCGCGACCGCCATCGGCAGAAAGCCCTTGGCGAAGCTGTGCATGTACTCCTGCTTGCGCACCGTGTAGTTCGCTGCGTAGATCGTCACCGCGAGCTTCATGATTTCCGACGGCTGCATGTTCGTGATGCCGAGCGGAATCCAGCGGCGCGCGCCGTTCACGCCCTTGCCGATGTGCGGAATCAGCACGATCACGAGCGCAGCGAGCGAGATCAGGAAGAGCTTCGGCGCGTACTTGTCCCACGTCGAAATCGGAATGCGGAACGACACGACGCCGACCACGGCGCCCATCACGACGAAGATGACCTGGCGCACGAGGAACGCATAGTCGTGATACGAGGCGTACTTCGGCGAGTCGGGCATTGCGATCGACGCCGAATACACCATCACGATGCCGAGCCCGAGCAATGCGACCACGACCCACAGCAGCGAGTGGTCGTAGTCGAGCATGCGCGAGCGCAGCGGACGCACGCCGTTGACCGCGCTCGCGAGACCGCTGCCGCCCGTGCGGCCAGCGGCGCGCGCCGGGCCGGCGCTACTGCCGGCTGCTTCGCGCGAGCCGAAACGTTCCGACCAGCTCATATCATCGTCCCCCGTTCGGCCGCGATGTCTTCCACCGTGCCGCGGAATACCTCGGCCCGATGTGCGTAACTCCTGAACATGTCCAGGCTCGCGCAGGCGGGCGAGAGCAGCACCGCGTCGCCAGGCTGAGCGAGCGCGGCGGCAGCGCGCGTCGCTTCTTCGAGCGTCGCGTGATCCGTCATTGCGACGCCGCTGTGCTCAAGCGCCGCGCGAATCTGCGGCGCGTCGCGGCCGATCAGCATCACCGCGCGACACCAGCGCATGACCGGCGCGGCGAGCGGTTCGAACGCCTGGCCCTTGCCGTCGCCGCCGGCGATCAGCACGATGCGCTGCGCGAGACCGTCGAGCGCGGCGACCGTCGCGCCGACGTTGGTGCCCTTGCTGTCGTCCACGTAGTCGATGCCGTCGATCGACGCGATCAGTTCCACCCGATGCGGCTCGCCGCGATATTCGCGCAAGCCATGCAGCAACGGCGCGCCGGGCAGGCCGATCGCGCGCGCGAGCGCATACGCGGCCAACGCGTTCGCGGCGTTGTGCAAGCCGCGGATGCGCAATGCGTCGGCGGGCATCAGGCGCTTCAGCGCGATGTCCGGCGTGGCGGCCGCTTCGTTCTTGCGGCGGCGCTTCGGTGTCGGTTCGTCGCTCGCGTCGCGATCGTGCGCCTCGACGAGCCACACCATGCCGTTATCGCGCAGCAGACCATAATCGCCGTCGTTCTGCGGTTCGGTCACGCCGAACGTGATCACCTCGGCTTCATCGCTCGCGGACGCGAGCGACATCACGCGCGCGTCGTCGCGATTCAGCACGCGCACGGTCTGTGTACCGAAGATGCGCCCCTTCGCCGCCGCGTACGCATCGAGCCCGCCGTGCCAGTCGAGGTGATCCTGCGTGATGTTGAGCACGGCCGCCGCATCGGGCGCAAACGTATGCGAGGTTTCCAGCTGGAAGCTCGACAGTTCGAGCACCCACACGTCGGGCAGCGCGGTCTGGTCGATCGCTTCGGAGAGCTTGTCGAGCAGCGACGGGCTGATGTTGCCGGCCACCGCGACCTTCCTGCCCGCGCGTTCGCACAGCAGGCCGGTCAGGCTCGTCGTCGTGGTCTTGCCGTTCGTGCCGGTAATCGCGATCACCTTCGGCGCGTAGCCCGATTCGCCGAGCGTGCGCAAGGCCTGCGAGAACAGTTCGAGCTCGCCCCACACCGGAATGCCCTGCTCGCGCGCCGCCGCGATCAGCGGCAGCAGATCGGCGGCGAGCGGCGACAGCCCCGGGCTGATCGCGACCAGTTCGACGCCGTCGAGCAGCACTGGCGCAAACGGACCGCCGACGAAATCGGCATCGACGCCATCCGCTTCGAGCGCGGACAGGTTCGGCGGCACCTCGCGCGTATCGGCCACCCGCAGCCGACAACCGTGCCTGGCGCACCAGCGCGCCATCGCGAGACCGGATTCACCCAGTCCCAGCACGAGCACCCTCGGCTTTTGCCGATCCCGAAACTTCTCGCCGAACATCGCCTGCTTCCTTAAATACCGCTGCTTAACGCAATTTGAGAGTGGACAAACCGAACAGGCACAACATCAACGTGATGATCCAGAAACGCACGACCACCTGCGTTTCCTTCCAGCCCGACAATTCGAAATGGTGATGCAGCGGCGCCATCCTGAAGAGGCGCCGCCCTTCGCCGTAGCGGCGCTTGGTGTATTTGAACCACGTGACCTGCAACATCACCGACAGCGTTTCCGCGACGAAGATGCCGCCCATGATGAACAGCACGATTTCCTGACGCACGATCACCGCGACCGTGCCGAGCGCGCCGCCGAGCGCGAGCGCGCCGACGTCGCCCATGAACATCTGCGCCGGGTGCGTGTTGAACCACAGGAACGCGAGGCCCGCGCCGCCCATCGCCGAGCAGAAGATCAGCAATTCGCCCGCGCCGGCAATGTGCGGGAACAGCAGGTACTTCGAATAGACCGAGCTGCCCATCACGTACGCGAACACGCCGAGCGACGCGCCCACCAGCACGACCGGCATGATGACGAGGCCGTCGAGGCCGTCGGTCAGATTCACGGCATTGCTCGCGCCGACGATCACGAGATACGTCAGCACGATGAAGCCCCACACGCCGAGCGGATAGCTGATCGACTTGAAGAACGGCAGCATCAGGTCGGCGCGCGCGGGCAAGCCCATCGACAGGCCGCTGCGCACCCACGCCATGAACAGGTCGAACACGCGCACGTTGCTCGCCTCGGACACGCTGAACGCGAGATAGACCGCCGCGAACAGACCGATCACCGACTGCCAGAAATACTTCTCGCGCGAGGACATGCCGCGCGGGTCCTTGTAGACGACCTTGCGGTAATCGTCGACCCAGCCGATCACGCCGAAGCCGAACGTGACGAGCATCACGATCCAGATGAAGCGGTTGGTCAGGTCGGCCCACAGCAGCGTGGCCACGGCGATGCCGAGCAGGATCAGCACGCCGCCCATCGTCGGCGTGCCGGATTTGACGAGGTGCGTTTGCGGACCGTCCTTGCGCACGGCCTGGCCGACCTTCATCGCGGTCAGCTTGCGAATTACCGCCGGGCCGCAGACGAGCCCGATCGACAGCGCGGTGATGGTCGCCATCACCGCGCGAAACGTCAGATAACTGAACACGCGCAAGAAGCTTGCGTCATTCTGCAGCCATTGCGCCAGCGCCAGTAGCATGCCGGGTTCCTTCTATTTCAATGTGCCGCGGGCGTCGTGCCCGCGGCGTTGGGTTGTGGACTCGTCACGGCGTCCACCACGCGCTCCATCTGCATGAAGCGCGAGCCTTTCACGAGAAGCGTTGCGGCCGCGCCGAAGCCGGCCTGCTGCAATTGCGCGACCAGCGCGCCGACATCGGCGAGGTGGTGCGCGCCCGCGCCGTATGCGATGCAGGCGTCGCGCGAGGCGTCGCCCATTGCATACAGCGCGTCGATACCGCGCTCTTTCGCATACGCGCCGATTTCGCGATGAAACGCCGGGCCGTTGTCGCCGACTTCGCCCATGTCGCCCATCACGAGCACGCGCGGCGCGGCGCGCGACGCGAGCACGTCGATCGCGGCGCGCATCGAATCGGGATTCGCGTTGTAGGTGTCGTCGATCACGGTGGCGCCCGCGAGCGTGCCGAGCGCGGCCTGCTTCACTTGCAGACGCCCCTTCACCGCGCCGAACGATTCGAGACCGCGCCGGATCGCGTCGAGCGACACGCCCGCGGCGAGCGCCGCCGAAGTCGCCGCGAGCGCGTTGTGCGCGTTGTGATCGCCGAGCACCTGCAGCGTGACGTCGAGGTGGCCTTGCGGCGTGTCGATGCTCAGGCGCTGGCCGTCGAAGCGGCCCGTCACCGCGGCTTCGGTCGTGCGCTCCGCGCTGTTCAGCGCGAAATCGAGCATGCGGTTGCCGGTCGCGGCCACGCGCCAGATGCTCGCGTAGGCATCGTCGGCGGGGAACACGGCCGTGCCGTCGGGCGCCAGCGCGTGAATCACGCTCGCGTGTTCGAGCGCGACCGCTTCGACGGTCGCCATGAATTCCTGATGCTCGCGCTGCGCGTTGTTGACGACGGCAACCGTCGGCTCGGCGATCTTCGCGAGCAGTTCGGTTTCGCCCGGATGATTCATGCCGAGCTCGACCACCGCGAGCTGATGCGCGGCGTGCAGACGGAACAGCGTGAGCGGCAGACCGATGTCGTTGTTGAAATTGCCGGCGGTGGCAAGACGCGCATCCGCGCCGACCGCGGCCGCGAAAATCGACGCGATCATTTCCTTGACCGTGGTCTTGCCGTTGCTGCCTGTGACCGCGACGAGCGGCATGCCGAACTGGCGGCGCCAGCCGCGCGCGAGCGCGCCGAGCGCGGCGCGCGTCTCGGCGACGCGGATCGCGGGCACGCTCCAGTTCTCCGGCGTGCGCGTGACGAGCACGGCCGCGACGTTGCGCTCGGCGACTTGCGGCAGGAAGTCGTGCGCGTCGAAACGGTCGCCCTTGATCGCGACGAACAGGTCGCCGGGGCCGGCACTGCGGCTGTCGGTCGAGACGCGCTCGAAACGCGCGCCGGCGTCGCCCGACACGGTGGCGCCCGGAATCAGCGCGGCGGCTTCGTGCAGCGAGAACATGCTCATTCGCCACCTCCGCGTGCGTGCGTCGCGCGCGCGGCAAGCGCGAGGCGGGCGTGGTCCTGATCGGAGAATGCGCGTTTCTTGCCCATGATTTCCTGGGTGGCTTCGTGTCCCTTGCCGGCCAGCACGACGACGTCTTCGCGCGCGGCGCCGCGGATCGCCTGCAGGATCGCGCTCGCGCGGTCTTCGATGCGGCGCGTCCGCGACGCGTCCCGCATGCCCGCGACGATCTGCTCGATGATCGACTGCGGATCTTCGCTGCGCGGGTTGTCGCTCGTAACGACAACGCTGTCGGCGAGCTTTTCGGCGATCGCGCCCATCAGCGGACGCTTGGTTGCATCGCGGTCGCCGCCGCAGCCGAACATGCAGACGAGTTCGCCGCCGCGCGCGGCGGCGATCGGGCGCAGTGCGTCGAGCGTCTTTTCGAGTGCGTCAGGCGTATGCGCGTAATCGACCACGACGAGCGGCTCATCGTTTTGCAGACGGCCGCCAAGGCGCTGCATGCGGCCGTTCACCGATTCGAGCTTCGCGAGTTCGGCAAGCGCCGCGTCGAACGGCACGTCCGCGGCGAGCAGCGTGCCGAGCACCGCAAGCAGATTGCTCACGTTGAACGCGCCGAGCGTTTGCACGTCGACTTCGGCGCTGCCCCAGTCCGAGGTAGTCAGATGAAACGCCGTGCCGGTGGTCGTGGCACGCACGTTCGAGGCGACGAGCCACGCGTCGGCTTGCGGCGCATCCTTGGCGTCGACGCTGCCTTGCCCGGCTTCGATGCCGTACGCGATGGTGCGCGCATGGCCGCGCGTGGCCGCGAGCAAACGGCGGCCGGCGGCATCGTCGCGATTGATCACGGCTGCCTGCAGTTCGGGCCAGGCAAACAGGCGTGCCTTCGCCGCCTCGTAGGCGTCGAACGTACCGTGATAGTCGAGATGATCCTGCGTGAGATTCGTGAATACGGCGATGTCGAATGCAGTGCCGTTCACGCGCCCCTGATGCAGCGCATGCGACGACACTTCCATCGCGATCGCCTGCGCGCCCGCGTCGCGCAGTTGCGCGAGACTGCGTTGCAGTTGCGGCGCGTCGGGCGTCGTGAAGCCGGTGTGCACGAGCTGGCCGGGGAAACCGGTACCGAGCGTGCCGACGATCGCGCAGCGCGTGCCAAGTGCACTGAGCGCCGTGGCGATCCACTGGCTGCACGAAGTCTTGCCGTTCGTGCCCGTAATGCCGACCGCGAGCATCGCATCGCTCGGCTCGCCGTACCATGCGCTCGCGATCGAGCCGGCCAGTTCGTTCAGCGCCGGCACCGCGTGCGCGACCGACGCGTCGAGCGCGCCGGCGAAACCTTCGGGTTGCACAAGCACAGCCGTCGCGCCACGGTCGAGCGCGGCGCCGATGAACGGGCGGTTGTCCGCGCCGTCGACCGCGTAGGCGAAGAACGCGTCGCCGGCCGCGAGCGAGCGCGTGTCGGCATGCAATTGCGCGCCTGGCCGCACGTGCTCGTGCAGCCAGGCGAGGGCGTCGGCGATCTGCCGGTGCGCTGGATGTTGCTCGCGCAGCACGCTCATCGCTCGACTCCGGGACGATTTTTCGCGTTGGCGGAAATGGTCATCTTTTTCACGCCGGGACTCGTGGACAGCTTCTTCACCGTGGCTTGCGTCGCCGGCGCACCGGGCGCGGGCGGAGCCGAGTCGTCGGTCACGACCATCTGCTTGACGGGCATGTCGGGCGGCACGTTGAGCGCGCGCAGCGTGTCGCCGACGATGCCCGAGAACACCGGCCCCGACACCTGGCCGCCGAAGTGGCTGCCCGCGGTCGGTTCGTCGACCGACACGGCGACGACGATGCGCGGATTCGGCATCGGCGCCATGCCGACGAACGACGCGCGGTATTTGGAGTGGTCGTAGCCGTGCGGACCGTGCTTGTACGCGGTACCGCTCTTGCCGCCGACGCGATAGCCGGGCACCGCCGCATCCGGCGACGTACCCTGCGCCGACACGACGGATTCGAGCATCGTGCGCACTTCGCGCGAGGTGGTCGGCGAGAAGATCTGCGGACCGGTGGCCGGCTGGTCACCCGGCGTGTGGAAAATCGTCACCGGCATGAGCTGGCCGTCGTGCGCGATCGCGGTGTATGCGCGGCCGAGCTGGAACAGCGACACCGACAGGCCGTAGCCGTACGACATAGTCGCCTGCTCGATGCGGCGCCAGCTCTTCCACGGACGCAGACGGCCCGCCGCCGCGCCGGGGAAACCGACCTTCGGCGCCTGGCCGAGACCGATGCTGGTGTACATGTTCCACATCTCTTCGGGCCGCAGCTGCATCGCGATCTTGGTCGCGCCGATGTTGCTCGACTTCTGGATCACGCCGCCGACCGTCAGCACGCCGAAGCCGGCGTCGTCGGTAATCGGCGCGCCATCGAGTACGAAGTGGCCGTTGCCCGTATCAACCAGTGTAGTCGGCGTCACGCGGTGCAGATCGAGCGCGAGCGAAATCGTGAACGGCTTCATGATCGAGCCCGGCTCGAACGTGTCGGTCAGGATGCGGTTGCGCAGCTGGTCGCCGGTCAGGTGCGAGCGGTCGTTCGGGTTGTAGGTCGGGTAATTGACGAGCGCAAGCACTTCGCCCGTGCGCACGTCGATCACCATCGCCGCGCCGGCCTTCGCCTTGAATTTCTCGACGGCCGCTTTCAGGTTCGTATACGCGATGTACTGGATCTTGCTGTCGATCGACAGATCGACGTCCTGCCCGTTGTGCGGCACGACCTGCTCGTCCACGTCCTCGATCACGTGACCCATGCGGTCCTTGATGACGCGGCGGCTGCCCGACATGCCGGCGAGCAGCTTCTGGTCGCCGAGTTCGACGCCTTCCTGGCCCTCGTCCTCGACGTTCGTGAAGCCGATCAGGTGGGCGGTGATCTCGCCTTCCGGATAGAAGCGCTTGTATTCCTCGCGCGAGTAGATGCCGGGGATGTCGAGCGCGGCGACTTTCGTGGCGACGTCGAGCGGCACCTGGCGCTTCACGTAGACGAAATTCTTGTCTTCCGACAGTTTCGTGCGCAGCTCCTTCGTCGTCATGCCGAGCAGACGCCCGAGCGAGTCGAGCTTGTCGGCGCCGAGATCGTCCGGCACCGCGTCGGGAATCGCCCAGATCGCGCGCACGGGCAGACTCGTGGCAAGCACGAGACCGTTGCGGTCGAGAATCTTGCCGCGCGTGGCCGGCAATTCGATGCGGCGTTGATAGCGGATTTCGCCCTGCTTCAGATAGAACGCGTTGCCCGGTCCCTGAATCCAGAACGCGCGCCCGGCGAGCGCGACGAACGCCATGAACAGCATGAACACGACGAGCTTCGAGCGCCACATCGGCAGGCGCACCGACAGGATCGGATTGGCGGAAAACGCAACGCTCTTGCGAGCCGACGATTTTTTCATCGCACGCCTCCGCGCCGGGTTGCCGCCGGTGCCGAGGCCGGTGCCGAAGTGGGGATCGGCGCGTCGACGGCCTTCGCGGCGCCCGGGTCGAGCGTCAGGTACTGGGTGCGGCCCGTCGTGACCGACTGCATCTTCAGCGAGGCGGTGGCGATCTGCTCGATGCGCGAGGTTTTCGACAGCGCGCTCTGCTGATATTGAAGCTGCGAATAGTCCTGCTGCAGCTGGCGCTCCTGCGATTGGGCGCGCTGCAGCTGGATGAAAATCTGACGCTGCTGATTGGTCGCGTTGACGACCGACAAGGCACAGCCCATCACGATGATCAGCAGGAAAATGTTGAGACGGTTCATGGCGCGATCCGCTCCGCCACGCGCATCACGGCAGAACGGGCGCGCGGGTTGTCGGCGAGCTCGGCGTCGCCCGGGAATACGCGGCCGATGATCTTGAGCGGGGGGCTCGGCAGGTCGACCGCGCGGATCGGCAGGCGGCGGTCGACCGCCGGCGTGCTCGCGTGCGCCTGCATGAATCGCTTGACGATCCGATCCTCGAGCGAATGAAAGCTGATGACCACCAGCCGCCCCCCTTGCTCCAGCAACGACAGTGCTGCTTCTAGAACGACTTGCAACTCCGCAAGCTCTTGATTGACGTGAATCCGTATAGCCTGAAAGGTGCGGGTTGCCGGGTCCTTACCCTTCTCACGGGTTTTGACGACGTTAGCCACGATTTGGGCAAGCTCGCCCGTGCTGACGAGAGGCCCAAGACGGTCGGACTCTGCCCGGCGAGCAACAAGCGCCTTTGCAATCTGAAAAGCAAACCGTTCTTCCCCATAATCTCGTATCACCTCCGTCAATTCCTGCACCGTGGCCCGCGCGAGCCAGTCAGCCGCGGACTCGCCGCGCGTCGGGTCCATCCGCATGTCGAGCGGGCCGTCGGCGCGAAAGCTGAAGCCCCGCTCCGGATCGTCGATTTGCGGCGACGAAATGCCCAGATCCAGCAACACCCCCGACACCCGTCCTACGCCACGCTCCGCCATCGCGGAGCGCAGTGAAGCAAAACTCTCATGCACGATGCCAAAGCGCGGATCGCCGATCTGTTGCGCCGTCGCAATGGCGAGCGGGTCCTTGTCGAACGCGATCAGCCGCCCCGCGTCGCCCAGGCGCTCCAGCACGAGACGGCTATGCCCGCCGCGGCCGAACGTGCCGTCCACATACGTGCCGTCCGCGCGCGTCACCAGCGCGTCGACCGCTTCGTTCAGCAGCACCGTGCGATGCTGCAACTCGTTTCTCATCGCAGATGCCATATAAATAAGCTGCGATCAGAACGTGAAATCTTTCAACGCGTCGGGCATGCCCTCGGCGATCGCCGCCTGTTCCTTCGCGGCGTAAATCTGTGCGTCCCACAACTCGAAGTGACGGCCCATGCCGAGCAGGGTCACTTCCTTCTCCAGCGAGCCGGCCGTGCGCAACTCCGGCGACACGAGCACACGGCCTGCGCCGTCCATATCCACATCCATTGCATTGCCGAGAAAAATGCGCTTCCACCAGGCTGCGTTCATGGGCAGCTTGTCGACCTTGTCGCGGAAGATTTCCCATTCGGGGCGCGGAAAGAGCAACAGGCAGCCGTCCGGGTGCTTGGTGATCGTCACCCGTCCCTCTGCCTGTGTTTGCAGCGCATCCCGATAACGAGAGGGAATCGACATCCGCCCCTTCGCATCGAGCGTCAGCGCCGACGCCCCTTGGAACACTTCGCTCTCCCCTCTTGCAGCGCTATTGCGCCGGCTTCCCGATTCGTAAAAATCTACCCGAAAGTGGTGTTGAGATCACACAAAAATACACTTTCTCACACTGTCTCCCACTTTAGAGGAACGCTAAACACGGGTCAAGGGAGCGGCCCGCTTTTCGAGCGAATTTTGTTTGCTAGAACAAGGACTTAGCGCGACTCCCTCACGTCAGATATAAAACGGAAAACCGTTATAAATGAATGAGCTAGTGAAACTTGTGAAGGTGATACGTGAAAAGTGCGGGGAAACAACGCGGATTGAAAGAGATCGTTAAGACGGATCGGGAGGGATAAACAGGCCTTGCGGAGGGCTTACAGGAAGCGGCGGGCGCAACGCCGCCCCGGTTTCGGAAAACGGGTTTCAGCGGCGGTTCGGCTTGACAGTTTTATAGGTAATAGGCCGTGCGCGTCATGACCTTCGACATCGCGCGCATCAGCGCGCGCGCGGGAAACGGCAGTTCGACGCCGCCCGCATCCATCGCGGCCCGGCCGTGCTGCGCTTCGTCGATACGCATCTGCTCGACGATCGCGCGCGATTCGTGATCGGCTGCCGGCAGTTTCTCGAGATGGCTATCGAGATGCAACTCCACCTGACGCTCGGTTTCGGCCATGAAGCCAAGGCTTACGCGATCGCCCATGCGCCCGGCCGCGAGACCGACCGCCAGCGCGCCCGCGTACCAAAGAGGATTCAGCAGACTCGGACGCGAGTCGAGCGCCTCGAGACGCTTCGCGGTCCACGCAAGATGGTCTTCTTCCTCGGCGGCGGCGTGCTCGAACATGGCGCGCAATACGGGCGAACGCGTGGTGAGTTTCTGCGCCTGATAAAGCGCCTGTGCGCAGACCTCGCCGACATGGTTCACGCGCATCAAACCGGCCGCGTGCGTGCGCTCCGCTGGCGAGAGTTCGGGTGCCTCGGCCGTCGCCACCGACTCGTGTGGAACCGGTAGCGGACGACCCATCCGCGACACGCCCGTCAGTGAGCGTAAACCCCGATCAAACTCGCCAATCAACTCGTCCAGCCACATAAAACGCTCCCCGATTCAAGCTGCGCCTCATCGCAGCGGAAGGTCCGCGCGACAAGGCTTTGCGACGCAAAACCGGCTGCGCGGAAAGCTCGAATCCGCATGAAATGGGCGACCCATTTCCGATTCTAGACCATGTTGCGTAAACGAAACAGGAGCCGTCCAGGCCCTCCGCTTTTTCTTTGTGGCATGTATGCCTTTTGTTACATTACGTGGCAACTTCTCGCGAAGTTGGACAAGCAAGGCCTTTGAGCCCTAGATAAATATTTCGCCTTGTACAAAAGATTCGTAATCCTTGGAGATCATTCGATGAAAAAGTCGCTTCTCGCTCTCGCAGCACTGGGCGCATTCGCAGGCGTCGCACATGCGCAGAGCAGCGTGACCCTGTACGGTATCGTCGACGTTGGTATCAACATGAACACCAACTCGGGTGGCTACCACAAGTACGACATGTCCAGCGGCGTTCTGCAAGGCTCGCGTTTCGGCCTGCGCGGCACGGAAGACCTGGGCGGCGGTCTGAAGGCCCTGTTCGTGTTGGAAAACGGCTTTGACGTGACCAACGGCAAGCTCGGCCAAGGCGGCCTGATGTTCGGCCGTCAGGCATACGTCGGCCTGTCGAGCAACTTCGGCACGGTCACGCTGGGTCGTCAGTACGACTCCGTCGTCGACTACGTCGGTCCGTTCGAAGCGGGCGATCAGTGGGGCGGCTACATCGCTGCTCACCCGGGCGATATCGACAACTTCAACAACGCGTATCGCACCAACAACACGGTCAAGTTCACGAGCGCGAACTACGGCGGCCTGACGTTCGGCGGCACGTATAGCCTCGGCGGCCAGGCAGGCAACTTCTCCGGCAACCAGATCTGGTCGTTGGGCGCTGGCTACAACAACGGTCCGCTGCAATTGGGCGTCGGCTATTTGAACGCACGTACGCCGGCAGCTTCGGGCGGTATCTTCAACAACGGCGGCACGATCACGGCACCGAACGCGGCAGTGACCTCGCCGGTCTACGGCGCTTACACGTCGGCTAACACGTACCAGGTGATCGGTGCGGGTGGTGCATACACGTTCGGCGCGGCTACCATCGGCCTGACGTATTCGAACATCCGTTTCGCCAACCTCGGCACGACGTTCGCGCAACCGAGCGTCCGCGGTCAGTCGGCTACGTTCAACAACGGCGAAGTCAACTTCAAGTATCAGCTGACCCCGGCATTGCTGGTCGGCGCTGCATACGACTACACGCGTGGCGCGAGCATCGCAGGTGCGTCGACGGCTCAGTACCACCAAGGCGCTGTGGGCGTGGACTACTTCCTGTCCAAGCGTACGGACGTGTACGTGATCGGCGTGTACCAGCATGCTCTGGGCGATGTGCTGAACGCAGCCGGCAATGGCGTGGTCGCTGCAACGGCTGGCATCAACGGCCTGACCGGCTCGACGAGCGCCAACCAGTTCACGGCTCGCGTCGGTATCCGTCACAAGTTCTAATAAGTCGTAAAAACGCAGTTTGTCTCAAAGGCGCCTTCGGGCGCCTTTTTTTGTGCTCGCCATTTGTGGCTAGCCGGGGAACCGGTGGATTCGCGGTGCCGGGTGTTTGCCGTGCGCGGTTCTCTCGGGCGGCAATCTCGACAAAGAAAAACCCGGCTGGCTTTCGTCCGCCGGGTTTTTCTTCCGGGTTTTCCTGTTTGCTATCTGACTCGCCGGTTAGCGTGCCGACCTGGCACGCTCCGATGCGCTCACGCCCTTCCGTCGCGCAGCTCGCGGCGCAGAATCTTGCCGACGTTGCTCTTCGGCAGTTCCGTGCGGAATTCGACGACCTTTGGCCGTTTATAGCCGGTCAGTTGCGTCTTGCAGTACGCGAAGATGTCCTCGTCGGTCAGCGCCGGGTCCTTCTTCACGACGAACAGCTTCACCGCCTCGCCCGAATGCGGGTCCGGCACGCCGACCGCAGCGACTTCGAACACGCCCGGCAGCTTCGCCACGACGTCCTCGATCTCGTTCGGATACACGTTGAAGCCCGACACGAGAATCATGTCCTTCTTGCGGTCGACGATCTTCACGAAGCCATCCGCGTTCATCATGCCGACATCGCCCGATTTGAAGAAGCCGTCCGGGGTCATGACCTTCGCGGTTTCGTCCGGACGGTTCCAGTAGCCCGCCATCACCTGCGGTCCGCGGATGCAGATTTCGCCGGCCTGGCCGAGCGGCACTTCGTTGCCGTCGTCATCGCGGATCGAGATTTCGGTGGACGGCAGCGGCAAACCGATCGTGCCGCTGTATTCGGTCACCGTGACCGGGTTGCAGGTCGCACACGGCGACGTTTCCGACAACCCGTACCCTTCGACGATCGGCGTGCGCGTTGCCTCGAACCAGCGCTTCGCGACCGCCTCCTGCACGGCCATGCCGCCGGCGTTCGCGGTGAGCAACTTCGAGAAGTCGAGCTTGTGGAAGTCGGGGCTGTTCAATAACGCGTTGTAGAGCGTGTTGACGGCAGGGATCGTCGTGATCGCATAGCCTTCCAGCGATTTGATCGTGCCGGGAATATCGCGCGGATTCGGAATCAGCACGCCGAGACCGCCGGTGCGGATCGTCAGCAAGCCGCACACGGTCAGCGCAAACACGTGATAAAGCGGCAGCGCGACGACCGTGATGAACTGATCGATATCGGTACGATTCGCGCGCACCGGATTGAGCCACACTTCCGATTGCAGCACGTTCGCGATCAGATTCCGGTTCAGCAGCGTCGCGCCCTTGGCCACGCCGGTCGTGCCGCCCGTGTATTGCAGGAACGCCACGTCGTCCGGTCCCTGCTGGACGGGTTTGAAACCGAGACCCGCGCCCTGCGCGATCGCGGCGTTGAACTTGATGTGGCCCGGCAGGCTCCACGCCGGCACCATCTTCCTGACCTTGCGCACGACGAAGTTCACGAGCGGGCCCTTGATGCCCATCAGGTCGCCCATCGTCGCAACGACGATATGCTTGACCGCCGTATTGCGCACGATCGCCTGCAGCGTTGCCGCGAAATTCTCGAGCAGGATAATCGCTTCAGCGCCGCTGTCCTTCAACTGATGCTCGAGTTCGCGCGGCGTGTAGAGCGGGTTCACGTTCACGACGACGTAGCCCGCGCGCAAGATGCCGGCGATCGCCGCCGGATATTGCAGCACGTTCGGCATCATGATCGCGACTCGCGCGCCGCGCGCGAGTCCCTTCGACTGAAGCCACGCGGCAAGCTTGCGCGAGAGTTCGTCGAGCTCGCCGTATCTGATTTCCTTGCCCATGCAGACGAACGCCGGCTTGGCCCGGTGTTCGCGAAACGCATCCTCGAGCAGTTCGGCTACCGACGAATAAAGGGAAGGGTTGATTTCTGCGGGAACGCCGGGCGGATAAGATTTCAGCCAGATTTTCTCCATGCAGCGTCTCCTGAATTATTTTCGAATGGTCGTGCTAAAAATCGCATCGTAGCATGGACACATTATTGCTATCGACGAAAGCGATGAGGTTAGACTGCTGACTCGAACCTGTGGGGTCTCGGATGCCGAGTGGCCGTGCAGCCGGCCTTCCGAGGGCATTTCAGGCTCGCTCGACTTCGACGAGACAGTCATAAAACGTGGCGGAACCGCCGAGATCGGTGAGTGCCTGGCTCGTCAGCTGATTGGCGTTGCGACCGTCCGGCGCGAGCTTTTTCCACCAGATCGACAATCCGACCACGAGCCCTTCGCGCGCCCTGTCGGTCACGCGGGCGCGCGCCTGCATCGAACCTCGGTCGTTGAAAATACGCACCTGCTCGCCGTCGGCGATGTTTCGCGCGTGAGCGTCGGCTGGATGGATGTCGAGATGCGGCTCACCTTCCGTCGCACGCAAACTCTCGATATTCACGAAGGTGCTGTTCAGGAAGTTGCGCGAGGGCGGCGAAATCATCGCGAGCGGATAACGGGAGGCGAGTTCGGGCGCGCCGTCGGCGGATTCGTGGGGCGGCAGATAGTCGGGCAGCGGATCGAGCCCCTGCTGCGCGAGACGTTCACTATAGAACTCGCACTTGCCGGATGGCGTGTGGAAACCGCCGTCGGCAAAAGGTGCATCGGGCAGGTTGAGTTTGGCCCAGCCGTTCTGTTTCAGCGTCGCCCAGTCGATGCCTTCGAGCGTTTTGTCCTGCCAGCGGAACGCGGCCTGCGCGATCGCTTCATCGCTCTCGAATAGCGCGGTGTCGTCGAGTCCCATGCGGCGCGCGATGCCGCGAAAGATTTCGGTGTTCGGGCGGGCTTCGCCGATTGGGGCGATCGCAGGCAGGTTAGCCATCACGTGCGTGTGGCCGTACGACTTGTGCACGTCGAGGTGTTCGAGCTGCGTGGTGGCGGCCAGGAGCAGGTCGGCGTAGTCGGCGGTATCGGTCTGGAAATGTTCGAGCACGATAGTGAACAGATCCTCGCGCGCAAAACCGGCTGCAACGCGCTCGGAGTCCGGCGCGACCGCCACGGGATTCGAGTTGTAGACGACAAGCGCCTCGATTTTCGGACCGAACGCGGCGTCGCCGGGATGCCGCAACGCGTCGCCAATCGCATTCATATTGACGACGCGGCTCGGCTTGGCCGGCCAGCCGGGCATCAGGTCCGGACGCTGCAGAGCATGCGAATCGACCGGCGCCCAGCCACTCGATGACAGCAGCGCGCCACCCGAACGTTCGCGCCAAGCCCCCGTCAACGCCGGCAGACACGCGATGGCGCGTACCGCATTGCCACCGCCGCGCACGCGTTGCAGACCGTAATTCAGGCGAATCGCGGCCTTCTGCGTGCTGCCGTAAAGCCGCGCAAGTTCTACGATTGTCCGCTCTTCGATACCGCAAATCTCGCTAACTCGCGACGGCGGATAGCCAAGCGCGCGCTCCTTCAACCCGGCGAAACCCAGCGTATGCGCGGCGATGTACGCATGGTCGAGCCGGTCTTCTTCGATGAGCACATGCATCATGCCGAGCGCCAAAGCGGCATCGGTGCCGAGCTTCAATGCAATGTGCTGGTGGCATTTCTCGGCGGTGAGCGAGCGATACGGATCAATTGCGATCAGCCGCGCGCCGCGACGCTTGGCTTCCTGCGCGCGCGTCCAGAAATGCAGATTCGACGCGATCGGATTGGCGCCCCAGATCAGAACGACTTCGCTCTCGGCAAAAAACTCGATGTGCATGCCGATGCTCGCACCGTACGTGTATTTCAGCCCCGCGGCGCCGGCCGCGGCGCAAATCGTGCGGTCAAGCTGGGACGCGCCGAGCTTGTGAAAAAGCCGCTGCGAAATGCTCTCGCTCTGCACGAGCCCCATCGTGCCGGCGTAGCTGTACGGCAGAATCGCTTCCGGTGCGCGGCGCGCGATCTCCGCCAGACGAGTCGCGGCCAGTTCCAGCACGGCGTCCCAACTGATCGGCTCAAAGCGCCCTTCGCCCTTGCGACCGATGCGTTTCATCGGCGTGGTTAGCCGGTTCGGATGGTACACACGCTCGGCATAGCGGCTAACCTTGGTACACAACACGCCTTGTGTCGGCGGATGCTCCGGGTCGCCCGCGACCTTGATCGCCCGCCCATTCTCGACGGTCACACGCATCGCACAGGTGTCGGGGCAATCGTGCGGACACACGGCACGTGCGAATTCGGTCGGGGCATTCATCGAAATGTTTCCAGGCAGACGGTGAGCACGAGCAATGTGGAATTTTATTACGCCATCAGGCCGCCGACCTGGGTGGTGCCGCCAAAAATACCTTCGGCGTAGAATCGATTATCTCCGTGCCCGGGCCAAGCGGCCCCGAGCGATCCCACGCAAGCCCAGCACACCATCACGCCATCATGAAACTGATCCCCGAAATCCAGGCCGCTCGCGGCGAAATCCAGACTCTCCGACGAACCATCCACGCCCACCCGGAACTGCGCTATGAGGAGGCAATGACGGCCGATCTCGTCGCCCGGACGCTCGAGTCATGGGGCATCGAAACTCATCGTGGATTGGGTAAAACAGGTGTGGTCGGCGTATTGAAACGTGGCAACGGCACGCGCGCGATTGGCTTGCGTGCCGACATGGATGCGCTACCGATTCAGGAACTCAACAGCTTCGAGCACCGCTCGAAAAACGACGGCAAGATGCACGCGTGCGGTCATGATGGACATACCGCGATGCTGCTCGGTGCAGCGCAATATCTGGCGAGGCACGGTGATTTCGACGGCACGATCGTGTTCATTTTCCAACCGGCCGAAGAAGGCGGCGCTGGTGCGCGAGCAATGATCGACGATGGCCTGTTCGTGAAATTCCCAGTGGATGCGGTGTTCGGCATCCACAACTGGCCGGGCATACCGGCGGGTCACTTCGGGGTGACGGAAGGTCCGATCATGGCGTCGAGCAACGAATTCCGCATCGAAATCAAGGGCGTGGGCGCGCATGCCGCGCTGCCGCACAATGGGCGCGATCCGGTTTTTACGGCGGTGCAGATCGCGAATGGACTGCAAAGTATCATCACGCGCAACAAGAAGCCGCTAGATACGGCGGTGCTGTCGATTACCCAGATTCATGCCGGCGATGCGGTCAACGTTGTCCCGAACGATGCGTGGATCGCGGGAACGGTGCGGACTTTCACAACGGAGACGCTCGATCTGATCGAAACGCGCATGCGCAAGATCGCGGAGAGTACCGCTGAAGCATACGATTGCTCAGTCCAGGTCCGCTTCCATCGAAACTACCCGCCGACGGTCAACAGTGGCGAGGAAGCGCGTTTTGCGGCGACGGTGATGAAGGAGATTGTCGGTACGAAAAATGTCGACGATGCCGTCGAGCCGACAATGGGCGCTGAGGATTTTTCCTTCATGTTGCTGGCGAAACCGGGTTGCTACGCCTTTCTGGGCAACGGAGAAGGCGGGCATCGGGAAGCTGGACACGGCGCGGGCCCTTGCATGCTGCATAACGCAAGCTATGACTTCAACGATGAATTACTGCCGGTCGGGTCGACTTATTGGGTTCGGCTGGCGCAGAAGTTTCTCGCGCAGGGGAAGTGAGGCGTAGTGGGTGAGTGTTGCCGTGCCTTGCTGTAGATCAGCGAATAGAGTGGCCCGGTTTTTGACAGTTCTGCCCGACGCTCCCGTGCGGCCAGCGAATCCATGCTGGCATTAGAGAGGAATCGGGCCGTAAACGGCCGGACCCCGGCACTCAGAGTGAGAAGCCGGGGTCCGTGTTACAGCATGAGGAGCCTGACGATTACCTACTTTCACACGGGCAATCCGCACTATCATCGGCGTGGAGTCGTTTCAC
>NZ_VWWL01000026.1 GCF_011752995.1 Burkholderia sp. Ax-1724 | reverse complement strand
GAACGTCCAGCGGCGCGCCTTTGTCCTTCCAGTCGGGGATCAGTTCGGTGATGGCGCGCGGGTCCATGACCGCGCCCGAGAGGATATGCGCCCCGATCTCCGAGCCTTTTTCGAGTACGCACACGCCGAGCTCGACGCCCTGCGCGGCGGCGCGCTGCTTCAGGCGGATCGCCGCCGACAGCCCGGCCGGGCCGCCGCCGACGATCACCACGTCGTATTCCATCGACTCGCGCGGCGGCCGATCTTCGAGCCTGCCCTGCATCTGCACCATATTTAAGATACCGAACTAAATTGCTTATTAAAAAAGATGGCGAATACCAATATCCAGTTCACGATCGCCTGTGCCGAACTTCGTCGTCGTGAAGCGGTGATTGCTGAGCCAGAACGCCGCGACGTACAGATTCGTGCGCTTCGATATGAAATAGCCGTAATCGGCGATGATGCCGGTAGCGTTGAACTGGTGCTGGTTCAAGTCGTTCTTGTGCTGATACGCGAGATAGAACTCATGCACAGCCGCGACGCGCTTGCTGAAACCGATCAGGAAATCACGACTGTTGGTCGTGCCCATGCCACGACTAATGCCGAAGCCGACATGCGCCGTTGCGAAGCCGAAGTCGTAGCGGCCAGTGATCAGATCATTGCGCGACGTATCGGTCGACGTTGAATTGTTGACCTGCTGGTGACCCCATTCGAACGTCGCCGGTCCGATCTTGTAGCTGAGCGAAAAGCCGAACTGCTGCGAATCGCCGATGCTGCCCGCCACATTGCCGAAGCCATATGCGACATTCGCCTTGAAGCCGTAGAAATCCGGGCTGTGGTAGATGATCTGGTTCGGCGCGCGCGTACCGCCCTTTTCGCCGGCCATCAATTGACCGGGCGACCCGCCGAACGCATTACCGAACGGTGTAAGCGGCGACAGCACCAGATAGATCGGGGTGAAATCGAGGCCAGCGGTGACCGTTCCGTAAGGGCTACTGATACCCACGTACGAAACGCGGCTGAATGCCGCATTAGCCGTATCGGTCTGGCCATTGTTGACAAGAATGCCGTCCTCGAGCTTGAAGATCACCGAGTAGCCACCGCCGAGCGCCTCCTCGCCCTTGATGCCCCAGCGGCTCACGTCCTGCACGCCGCTCGACATGTTGACACCCCAGCCCTTTGGTCCGCCCGATTCGAACACGATACCGGTGTCGACAATACCGTACAGCGTGACTGACGAAGACTGCGCGAACGCCGCGATCGGACTGAACGCGAGCGCTCCATATAAGAGTGACTTTTTCATTGTCCTGCTGTCTCCAGATCTGTTGTCGTTATCTATTGTTTTTCGAGTAACTTCTCACCGACGGAATGCGCTCAGATCGATCGCCTGATAACGCGCTTCCAGTTCCGCCTGTTTCTCCGCGCCCTCGCCATTTCTGCCAGGGCCGGGAATGATGTAGGGATCGTCGCGACGCGCCTGCTCGAATTCGTCCCAGGCCGCCATACCCTTTTCATTGAACGCCTTCATGAAATCGCCGAGCGCCGCCCAGATCACGTGGTGCGTGAAGCCTGGATACCATGCGAGATTGGTACCGAGTTCGAGGTGCTCTTGTGCGCTCAGATAGCGTGGCAATTTGCCCTTCATGAAGGAAAAGTGACCATCGACGCTCGCGCGGCACTGACGGATCTCCTCAAGCGAATGCGGCGACTCCAGTTGCACCCAGTCAACGCCCGCGGCTTCGCGATATGCGCGCAGACGCAAAATCGTATCGTCGAGGCTGCTGTTGGTCGCGTCGCGCGCATAGCACTGCGCCATGATCACGAAGCTCGGATCGAGTTCATCGCGCATCTCGACGGCGGCGCGATAGCGCGCCACCGCCTGCTCCACTGGCACAACCTCGATGCCAGCCGTCTGCGTGCGGCGCTTGCCTTCGAGCGGTTGATCGTCGATTCGCACGCCGGCGAGACCTGCGCGTATGCATTCACGCACCATTCGGCGTACGGCCATGATGCCGCCGTGTCCCGTGTCTCCATCCATGATCACGGGGAAGCGCACCGATTGCGCGATCCAGCCGGCAACCTGTATGCACTCCGGCATCGACAGTGAGCCGACGTCGGCAAGCCCCGTGTACGAACCGACCACACTGCCGGTACCGACGAAACCCGCTTCGCAACCGGTCTGATCCATGATGCGCGCGAGCGCGGCGGACGGCGGATGCAACACCGACAGCACTTTTTCCTTACGCGCCATCAACTGACGAAGGCGGCTTCCAGCGGTTTGAGCGTTCATATCCTGACGTAAGAAGGAAATCACGTTTATTTATACATGAGTATACACATGAATTCTTTACGGCAAACCTCGTGTATACACGGAGAACACAAGATGCGCCGGAAACCACCGAAACGGCAACCGCTGCTGCACTGAAATGATTGAAGCGCGCAAAAATACGTGTGTTCAGGCAGACTGTAGCGTTGCGATATCGACAACCGATGGTATTGAGCTTCGCTGCAGTGCAGCTTGTCTTCTCCGCTCGTGTATACACGCAAGCGACGCCACCTGTTTTGTCAACTCAAACGACAAAACGTCGTTTAGCCGTTAGATATTGCCGACAGCATCGAAAACAGCGGCGACAGGTCGTCGGCGCCTTCGATATCGTCGACGAAAGCGAGAATGCGATGCGCGGCCTGCGCGCCGAGCGCCGAAGCGGCGAGCCTCACGAACTTTGCACGGATCACGTCTGCGCCGAGCGGCCGTTGTGCGCTGCCGAGACGATGCTCGATCCGCACGTTCATCTCGCTGCCATCGACGAGTTGCGCGCTCACTTGCGCGGTATGGCGTTTTTCCGCACCACCCGCGTCAAGCGCCTGATCGTGATAAATCTCAATCTTGTCGATCAACGCGAGCACCGTCGGATCCGCGATGCGTTCCGGCCGGTATTGATCGACGAATGCGTCACCGTCGAGCAGCTTGACCGCCGCGGTGTAATAGCCGCTCATCTGCGCGGACACAACTTCCGTCGGCGTGTATGGCCAGCCGATATTCGTGAACCCCTTCTTGCTCAAACCGATGCGAAGACGCGCAAGGCGTTCGGCGGTAAGGCCGCGCTTCATCAGCGCATCAAGCGCATCGACGGTGGTGTGTGCGCTCGCACATGCGGCGTAGACCTTGAAGCCGACCTGCTTCGTTTCCCACCGCTCGCCGAGCCCATCGACGATCGTCGCGGGATCGAACTGGCCGCGCAGCGTGCTCATGAAGCCGCCGAACGGTGCCTCAATTGCAACATCGCTGCCGGTGAAACCGCGCTGTGCGAGATACGCGGCGATCACGCCACTTTGCGCCGCACGTCCAGCGTGAAAGCGCTTGGCCATTGCGCCCATGCGCGCCGCGTAGAGACCGGCGGCCTGAGTCGCGCCGATCGCGAGTGCATGCAGCGTAGCGCGCGCATCGAGCGCCAACACGTGTGCCACCGCGGCCGATGATGCAAGTGTACCGACCGTGCCCGTCACGTGATAGCCGCTCGTCGAATGCGTAAGGCCCGCACAGATGCCGACGCGGATGCCCGCTTCATAGCCGGTGATGACCGCCGTCAGCAACTGTGCGCCCGACGCGCGGCGCAACTCGGCGGTCGCAAGCACCGCAGGAATCGTCACCGAGCCGGGATGCAACGACGACGTGACGTGCACGTCGTCGACTTCAAAACCATGGATCGCGGTGCCATTGGCGAGCGCCGCGTCCGGCGCGCTCGCACGCGATGCACTGCCGAACAGCGTCGCGTCACGGCCACCGAATGCCGATGCAGTCTCGGCAGCCATCACGCCCCACGGTTGACGCGCGCCGTATAGCCCGCAGCCGAGCGCATCGATGAGGCACAGTTTCGCGTGCGCGACGACATCGGCGGGAATCGCCTCGAATCGCAACGCTGCCGTCCACGCGGCAAGCGCTTCAGTCACGCGCGTATCGCGCGTTGCGAGCGAGCTAGCCATGCTCATGCGACAACCTCTCTGGCAAGCGTCGTACGCTCGACCGCGCGTTCGTCGACCGTCACGCCGAAGCCGAGACCGCGCGGCACGTTCGCATGGCCGTCGCGCACAACGAAATCCGTTTCTCCGACCAACGGATCGGATCCCATCACCCCCAGCCCGAAGATGAATTCACCAGCAGGCATGACGCGCTTCGCGGGCCGGCTCGCGTAGAAATGCGCGCCCGCGGCCGCTTCCAGTTGCGACAGCACCGCGAGACCGCCGCAATTGATCTGCAGCGACACCGCCTCGGCAAGCGCGGCAATCTTGCGCGCCGTCGTGATGCCGCCATGCTTATAGAGCTTGATGCAGAGTACGTCGGCGGCTTTCGCGGCGATGATCGCGTGCGCGTCGGCGAGCGAGCAGCACGCCTCGTCGGCCATGAGCGGTACACCGTGCGCAGCGGCTCGGATACGCGCCATGCCGTCGAGATCGTGTTTCCCCACCGGCTGCTCGAGATAGTCGAGACCTGCGCCTGCGAGCGCGTTGAGCACGCGGAAGGTTTCGCTGACAGTCCAGCCTGTATTCGGGTCCATGCCGATCGTTATGTCGTCGCCAACTGTCTCGCGGACCGCGAGAAAATTCTCGACATCGCGCCGCCAGCCGTCGCGATGCCCCGCCTTCAGGCACAGCACACGAATGCCGAATTCGCCAATTGCACGCTCGGCATCGGCGATCATCTTCGACGGATCGTCGGCCATGCTCACAGACCATTCGAGTGGAATTCGCGGCTGACACAAACCACCGATCAGTTCATAGACCGGCAGATTCAGCGCCTTGCCGAGCGCGTCGTGAAACGCGTGATCGATCAATGCGCGTGCGTTGAAGTTCTGCGGCGCCGCTTCGTCGAAGATGATCTGCAACTGCTCGAGCTCGGTCAGACGCCGGCCGATCAAACGCGGGCCATACAGATCGCGCACCGCGGTAATGATGCTGCCGTACGTGTCGGCCATCGAATGATGCGGTGTGAGCGGGCGAATCTGCCCATAGCCAACGACGCCTTCCGCATGAATCTTCACCATCACCGGCTTGCCGAGCAGCGCGCCACTCGCGCCCGTGTCGTAGATGCCGGTGGATCGAAGGCGCTGCAGACGTACCGGCAAGTCGGTGACGATAACTTCGATTCGTTCAATGATCATCGTGAGCGACCTTTTCCTGAGGTGTCGATGGCGTGGCGAAACCCGGCGAAAACGGCGCGATCAACCGCCGCTGCCATTGGCGATCGAAACGAGTCCGTGGAATTTCGTCAGTTGACTCGCGAGAAACGACGCAAATTCCGGCCCGCTGCTGCCGACCGGCTCAGCGCCTTCGTTGACGATCTGCGCGCGCACCGATGCTTCGTTGACGGCCGCGTGCGCCGCAGCGGTCAACTTCTGTATGACGTCGGGTGGTGTGCCTTTCGGCGCGACGAGTCCGTACCACGTCAGCGCTTCGTAGCCGGGCACACCCGACTCCGCAACGGTGGGAATCTGCGGCGCGGAAGGCAGCCGCGTTCCGCTCGATACAGCCAGCGCCTTCAACTGGCCCTGTCTCACGAACGGCGTCGCGGACAGCACGCTGGCGAACTGAAACGCAACCTGCCCTGACATCACGTCGATAAGCGCGGGCCCGGCACCGCGATACGGCACATGCGTCATCTTCTGTTTCGACAGACTCGAAAACAGCACGCCGGCCAGGTGATCGGAACTGTCGGTGCCGCCCGACGCATAGGTGAGCGCGCCATGTTTCTGCGCAGCGAGCGCGAGCAGTGCCTTTACATCACCGACCTTCAGCAACGGGCTCGTCACCAGCAGAAACGGTGCGCGTACCAGCAGACTGACCGGCACCAGATCGGTCTGCGGATCGTAGGAGAGCTTCATGAAGCTCGGGTTGATCGCGTAGCTGCTCGACACGACGGCAAGCGTGTAGCCGTCCGCACGGCTATGCGCGACGACAGTCGACGCAATCGAACCCGCTGCGCCCGTGTGATTCTCGACGATGACGGACTGCCCGAGTTCGCGCGTCATGTTCTTCGCGACGAGACGCGCGATGATGTCCGTCGCACCGCCAGGTGATTCGCCAACGAGAATGCGGATCGGCTGGACCGGATAGCTGTTGTCCGCCGCTCGCGCCGTCGCACCGGCAATTAATGTAATCGACATCGCGGCGGCGAACCACACCGTCCTCAGACAACCACGGCTCCGACCAGGTTGGCAATCCATACGATCTGTCTCCACTTCGGGCAGTCGGGCTCGTCCAGGATGAGCAAGTCCGTGCTTTTTCAGGGAATACACGAAATACATATTGGATTCTTATATATCCACAAGTATACATTTGAATTCATAAGCGTAACCTGGCGTTTACAACTAGATGCGGTACCACCTCGAATTCCGGGTTCGAGCCACAGTTGGCATCCGATGCAGACCAGCCTCATCACCACAACTCGACAATGCCCATCACCCGATCGACAATGCTTTGCACCACGGTCGATCGGGCGAAACTCAAACGTCTATTCTTTAATGAAGCCGCCCCCCACGGCCTTCCACACTTTTTTCGACACCCCCTTGTCCATCAGCATGCGGCCCGCGCGTCATTGTGATGGCGGCCCGATTCGATTCGTCCGCCTCAACCCCATAACGGAGGCTCAAATGGAATACCTGTTGATGATCTACTCGGAAGAAAACGGCTGGAACAGAATGACCGACAGCGAGCGGCAGCAAGGCGTTGCCGCCTATCAGGCGTACACCGAATCGCTGAAGAAAGCGGGGGCGCTGGTGGGCGCCAACCGGCTGCAACACACGAGCACAGCTACCACGGTGCGGCTCGTCGACGGCAAGCCGCAGGTGCTCGACGGACCGTATTCCGATTCGAAGGAGCAACTCGCCGGCTACTATCTGATCGACGTACCCAACCTGGACGCGGCGATGACGTGGGCATCGCGCTGTCCCGGCGCGGCGCACGGCGTCATGGAAGTGCGCCCGGTCTGGACCGCGCCCTACGAAGCGCCCTCTGCATGAGTTCGTCCGCCGGCGGCCGTGGCGATGACGGCGCCGCGCGTTCGGTTGCCGAGGCGGTCGCGCGCCGCAGCTACGGCAAGCTCGTCGCCCTGCTGGCGATGCGCACGCGCGACGTCGCCGCGGCCGAGGATGCGCTTGCCGACGCATTCGCGGCCGCGCTCGCGGATTGGCCCGAGCACGGCTGCCCCGCGAATCCCGAAGCCTGGCTGATGACGGTCGCGCGCCGTCGGGCAATCGACGGCGCACGCCATCGCCGGACCGGCGACGAAGTCGCGAACCAGCTCCTGATCCTCGCCGACGAGATCGACGAGTGCGAAGCCGGCGCGTTACCCGACCGGCGGCTCGCCCTGCTGTTCGCGTGCACTCACCCTGCGCTCGAAGCCGCCATTCGCACGCCGCTGATGCTGCAAGTCGTGTTGGGCCTCGAAGCGAAGACGATCGCGTCCGCGTTCCTGATGTCGCCCGCCGCCATGAGCAAACGCCTCGTGCGGGCGAAAACCAAGATTCGCGAAGCGGGCATTCCATTCACGGTCCCCGAGCGCGAGGAATTGCCTGGCCGGCTCGCGGCGGTACTCGAAGCGGTCTATGCGGCGTATGCGGAAGGTTGGACGGACCCGCTCGGCGGCGATATCGAGCGGCGCGATCTCGCCGACGAAGCGTTCTATCTCGCGCAACTGCTGGTCGAGCTGCTGCCCGACGAACCGGAAGCGCTTGGTCTGCTCGCGCTGATGCTGTTTGCGCAGGCGCGGCGCAATGCGCGACGCGATGAGGCTGGCAACTACGTGCCGCTGTCGGCTCAGAACCCGGCAACATGGCACGCACCGATGATCGACACAGCGAACGCACTGCTGCGGCGAGCGAACGCGCTCAATGCAATCGGGCGCTTTCAGCTCGAGGCTGCACTGCAGTCGGCACATGTGCATCGCTGCCGGACGCGTCGCCCGAACTGGGATGAAATCGTTCAGCTCTACGATGGACTGCTCGCCATTGCAGCGTCGCCGGTGGTGGCAATCAATCGCGCGCTCGCGTTGGCGGAACGCGACGGCCCGCAGGCGGCGCTCGACGCGCTTGCGCCCTATGCGGACGATCCACGACTGGCCGACTACCAGCCCTACTGGGCCGCACGCGCCAATCTGCTCGCGCGTGTCGGTGCGACAGCGCAAGCACTCGACGCGTACGATCTGGCAATCGGTCTCGAGCGCGACCCGGCCGCGCGCCGGTTCCTGCAGGGTAAGAGAATGGAGCTTGCATCGACATGACCGGTCGTATCGGAACCGATCGGTCGGGCAGTCGGCGCCGTTGGTCCTCGCGTCATGGAGCGCGACGGCGGCGGCGGCGAGCGTTTTCCCCAAGGCTCTCTTACCGCTTCTGATGTCTCGACGGTCTTTCGCGAACCTTGCGACGATAGCGAGCTTGCCGTCATGAATACGCCCCGGTTACGACCGGGGCGCAGATACAGCGATCAATCAATCCAGCCGCAATACGACAACCGCTCAATCAATCAGCGGACCATCCTTCTTCATCCGTTGCCACGTCCTGATGCCGGGCAAGAACACGATCGCGAGAATCGCCACGACGATCTGAGGCCCAATCAGCTCGATCGTGCCGGCGAGACGGTAATCGGCGATGCCCGTCAGCCAGCCCGAAACCGGACCGGCGCCGCTCGCCACGAGATAGCCGATCGCGCCCGCAAAGCCGGTTGCGATCGCGACGCGATGGTTCGGCACCCCGTCCTGCGCTAGCGTATAGCCCATGAAATACAGCGTATTGAGGC
This sequence comes from Burkholderia sp. Ax-1724, assembly GCF_011752995.1. Lineage (GTDB taxonomy): Bacteria > Pseudomonadota > Gammaproteobacteria > Burkholderiales > Burkholderiaceae > Paraburkholderia. The sequence goes on along the minus strand of NZ_VWWL01000026.1, from coordinate 99,009 downwards.
CGACCCCGATGATAAAGACGACGACCATCGTCATGGCCTGCCCCGCCGGATGATTCAGGAGAACGTACAGGCCGATCGCATCGACGATGCCAAGCGTTGCGACGACCACCTGTCTGCCGTAGCGGTCGGCAATCCAGCCGAAAAGAGGCGAAACGAGACTCGTCAGCCCAAAGCCGAATCCGAACACGACACCGACAAAACCCACGCTCTTGTGCTGATACTGAATCAGGAATGTCGGCATGAGGCCGCTGAATTCCCAGTACGAAATCAGGTTCACCGCGTGAATAGCCAACCCCTTCCACATCGAGCCACGACGCGCGACGTCGAGGAACGCGGCGGCAGTCGTCTCGCTGTTGCGCTGCTTCGCCTGAGAAGCCGCCTTCGCCGCGGGCTGGTCGCGCCACATCTTCTTGAGCGTCAGCGCCATGACGATGAACATCACCACGGCGAGCACGATCGTGACCGCACCGAAGATCGACAGGCCGAGCCGCCAGCCGGTGTTCTCGTCGGAAGTCGCAATGATCTGGCTGAAGACGGTCGGGCCGATCACGGCGCCGGTCGCGAAGAAAAACCCGAGGCAGTTGTTCAGAAACGCGCGACGTTGCGGCAGTACCGATCCGGCGAACGAGTAGGCACTGATATTGAAGATGCCTTCGAACACGCCGAACAGCACGCGATACGACAGCGTCAACGGATAGTTGTACGCGAAATACGCGAGCAGCATCGACGTTGCCCCGGCACCCGCGGTCCCGATCAGCATCAGCGCGTTCATGCGTGGCGTGACCCCGGCCTTGCCGTGGCCCGCGTTCCACAATCCCGCGGGCACATCGATAAGCGCCTGGCCCAACAGAAAAATAGTCGCCAGCGTACCGACCTGCTGAACGCTAAAGCCAAGAGACTTGGCAATGCTGTGCAGGCCGATCGGAAACGCCGAGCGATTCATCGAGTAGATCAGATAGCCGATCCCGACTGTGACGAGTTGAACCAGAAAGATAGAGCGCGCAAGCCGCTGTACTTTTTGCGACTGCGGATCGTCGCCCGATGAAGCGTTGTCGGAACTGGCTGGCAGTTCGAACCGGCTGGTGGTCATGATAGTGCTCTCCTGTTAGCGGGTCGTTGCTGTCAGAACATATGGCGCATGCCGAATCGCACGAGCGCCTGGCGGGTGTTGGACGAGTCGCCCAGCAGCGAAATATTCGCGACGGCCGGCGCGCCGGTCGAGCTGGTTCCGCTGGCAATCTGGTAGGTCGCGGCAACGTAGAGGTCGGTGCGCTTCGAGAGCGAGTAGTCGGCGAGCGCGGAGAACTGATGGTAGGTCTGATCGCCGATATCGCCGGACACCGCATTGCCCTTCGTGTAGCTATACGCGGCCGAGACGAATGCCGCCGGCGAAAGCCGGTACATGCCGTTGATTTCGACGTTGTTGAACGTTGCGGTCGCGCCGTTGAAATGGCCGATGTTTCCGTACTTCACGTTCGAATACAGCATGCCGATCGCAGCCGAGGCAAACGTGTACTGGCCGCCCGCCGCAACGACCTGCCATGAGGTGGCGGGCGCATTGCCGGTGAGGTAGCCCGAGTTGATCGAGCCGAAAGCCGTCGAGGTCGCCGGCGGCACCGCGTTGGCATTACCGTTCAGCACCGCGCCGGCATTCGACGGATTCCTGAAGAACTCGTACACCACGCCGAGTCCGAGCGGGCCGTTGTTGTAGCCGACACCGACCGTGTAGCCGCTGTTCTGCGAGACCGATCCCGCGACCCCGCCGAGCATGACGGTGCCGCCGAAGCGCAGCCCCGAAAAGCTCGGCGAAGCGTACTTGATCGAATTGTTCTGGCGATAGGTTCGCGCAGCGTTGTCGATGTCGCCGGGATGCGATGCGCCGCTGCCGTAGGCGGCAAGGCCGAATCCGAACTGGCCCACGTAGTCGTTCACGCTGTCGTACTGGCGGCCGAGCGTCAGCGTGCCGAACCGGTTGCTCGACAGGCCGACGAATGCCTGACGGCCGAAGGCCGTTCCCCCTTGTGCGAACGCGCCCGTATTCAGATTGACACCCGACTCCAGAGTGAACACGGCAGCGAGACCGCCGCCGAGGTCTTCCTTGCCCTTGATGCCCCAGCGGCTTCCATACGGACCCGCAAGCGAATCGAGCGACCACTGGCGGCCGCCGACGTTGGTCGAACCCACCACATGCTTCGCGTTCGTGTTCAGCTGTATGGCCTCGTCGAGTACGCCATACAGCGTGACGGAACTTTGGGCGAACGCGGGCGCGGCGATCGTCGCTGCCGAAAGTGCGATGAATATCTTTTTCAATTCCAGTCTCCGATGGTTGTCCGGGCAAGCCCGCTTTTTTAATCTGTAATACTTATCGATATCTCTGTATTGGCGCATGCTGTATCGAGGGACGGCTGACCGGTGCCTCAGGAACCCGCCAGCCGCCCTTCCCTGCTCTCCGCTCAGAAGTGTCCGCTACGCGGACGCGGTTCGTAGGCCGCGCCGATCGTTTGCATCTCCTCCGCGGACAAAACGACGCCCACCGCGGCGAGTGCTTCGTCCACTTGCGGCAGCGTCGTTGCGCCGATAATCGGCGTTGCGGACGGCAGTTTGTTCAACACCCATGCGAGAGCGACCTGTGCGGGCGTCAGGCCGCGCGAGCGAGCCACCGCGTCCACCGCCGCGCCGACGGCGTGATCCGCCGCGCGTCCGTACCACTCCCACGTATAGCCATCGGTGCGCGCGCGTTCGGTCGAGTTGCGATCGCGCCGCGCCTCGCCGCACAGAAAGCCTCTCGCCATCGGGCTATACGGCAGCATCGCGACCCCTTCGTGGCGGCAAAGCGGTAGCAGTTCGCGCTCGTCCTCGCGCCATACCGCGTTGTAGTGGTTCTGCATCGACACGAAGCTCGCCTGTCCACGAAAACGCGCGCTGTAGAGCGACTTCGCGAACTGCCAGCACGGCATGTCCGCGGCGCCGACGTAGAGCACCTTGCCCGAGCGCACCAGGTGGTCGAGCGCGGCCATCATTTCGTCGATGTTCGTGGACTCGTCCCAGATGTGCGTCTGATACAGATCGATGTAGTCGGTCTTCAGGCGACGCAGCGACGCTTCCACCGCCTCGACGATGTGCTTGCGCGAATAGCCGCGCGCATTCGGCCCCTTGCCCATCGGGTTGCCGAATTTGGTGGCGATGACGAATTCGCTCCGGCTGCCGAACTCGCCGAGCAGCTCGCCGAGAATCCGCTCGCTGGCGCCGGCGGAATAGAAGTCGCAGGTATCGAAGAAGTTGATGCCGGCTTCGACGGCCCGGCGAACGAGCGGCCGCGCCTCGTCCGCGTCGAGCACCCACGAGCGCCACGCCTTGTCGCCGATACCCATCGCGCCGAAGCCGATGCGCGAAACCTTGAGGCTGCTGCTGCCGAAATTGATGTAGTCCATAGGTCGAAATACTCTCTTCGTGATCGGAATATCCTGGGTTCAACCGGCCTGGCGGCGACTGCGCTCCGAGGTGGGAACGCGCAGCGACACCAGCAGTTCGCCGAGCCGCGAGAAGGTCGACGCCTCCATCGTCACGCCGTGGCGAAGCGCCTGATCGAGCGCCTTGTCCATGTCGATGCGCTGGACCGCTTCGGTGTCAGCATCGGCGTCGCGAGAAACCGGCGCCGGATGCTTGCCGTCGCCCTGTACGATGCGCTCGACGGCAATGGCCACCCATCCGTTGTGGCCGGCCGTCGCATCGGAATGCAGTGCGAGAAACTGGCCGAGCCGCTCCATAAGCGAGGGCGTGCTCGCGGCTACGCCATCGTTCGATGCGTGTTCCATACCGGCGTACACGATGGGCTTGCGGCCCTCGCCATCCGGTTCGGCAACAACCGGCCTCTGCGCACCCGGTCCACTCATGCACAGCACCGCGCGATATCCGTGCAGCGCCGCGCGGCGCGCCAGATACGGCGCGAATTGCGCACCGTCCGTGCGGCTCACGATCATGAGCGCGCATCCCGAACGCGACGCCTCGCCACACGCGAGATCGACAAGACGCGGTCCGATCTGCAACAGCGACAAACCCGCGCCGTCGATCCGGTACTGGCCGTCCTCTTCATGCAGGACGCGCGGCCGCAACGCGGCGTTCAGCGTCGTCCCCTTGCTGTCGAGCAGATAGCGGTAGGCATCGCCGGACAGCGCTTCCGTCAGCAGGATCATCTCGGCGGCGTCGTCCGCCTGGCCGACCGAGAAGCCGCAGGCGCGCAACATCTCGGGCGTGGTGCGCGCGAGTTCCGGGTAGCTCAATCTCAATGTGCTCATCGCTCGTCCTCCTGCTGTCCGGCAACGCTGCCAGACAAAGCCACACGGGCACCTTGCGGCATGTGCGCGGATGCGGAAGCGCCGAGCAGGTCCTCCGGCAACACGGCGTTGAGAAGAAAGACGCCGCGCACCCATTGACGCGTGACCGGCTGCGACGTTTCGAGGCCGAACGTCGTGAGCAGGAAGCGGATCGCGTCCATCGGGAAGAACGACTGGCCGATCACGTTCTCGCGGATTTCCGAATACGGCAGCGTGGCGGCGAGCTGCATGCGGCTCGCAATGTGCACGAACTCGGGATGATCCAGCAGCACACGCGTCACCAGTTCATCGCGAGGCCGGCTGCGCAGCACGGTGCAGAATGCCTGCACGGCGCCTACCACGTCGACGAACGTTTCGTTCTCCACACCAGGGTCGATGGCGCGCTCGCCGCGCCGGTTCTCGCCGTTCTCGCCCGACTTGTACCAGAAGTACATGGCGGTCTCGGGCGCGCTCCGGTCGACGTCGAGCGCCCAGCAATAGCGCGTGTCCGCGATGTCGAGCAATTCGCCGACCGTCGCTTCGACGCGCTGCTGGCGAGTGATCTTCATGGTCGAGGGAATGACCGCTTCCATCGCCGCGGCAAAACGCGGATACAGCGCGACGAGATGCGCGACGAGCTGCCCGTGCGCCTCGTCGCTGCCAAGCGAGCGCGCCTTCGCGAGCAGTGCCCGCCAGGGCGACGCCGTTTGCCGAGTTTGCCGATCGTCGACGCTGCCGGTCGCGGCAAACCGCTCGGCCGCCGAGGCCAGCGTCGCGAGCGCACGCGCGATATCGGCATGCCGCTCCATTTCGTCGATGTCGCCGTCCGGCAGCGTTTCATAAAGGCGCGCGGAGCGCGTGAGGAGCGCGGCCAGCGTCGTTGCGTCCGCGCGTGCAGTCTGCGCGTCGCGCGTCAGCGCATAGGCGAGCGCCAGCTCGCGCCCCAGCGAAAACGCGCTCAGCCATGCGGGCCAGCGCACCAGCGTCGCCACCATGCCGAGCCCCGACGAATTGCCGACGCCCAGCACGAGCTTCGAACCCGGTTCGAGACGCGCCGCCGCGGCATTCCTGCTGCGCGCCTGCGCCTCGACCACGGTGAAGCTCGTGAGCCGCCACATGTACAGCGCGAACAGATCGACGTGGTACGGATAGGCGAGCGGATGATCCGGCGGCAGCGAAACCCATGCGCGCGTGCCGTGCCGACCGTTGGCGTAATAGCCCGCGTTGCGGATGATGTAGCCGCCGCCCTCGGCGAGATGGTCGAGTTCCGGCTGCTGGCCCGCTTCCAGGCGGCCGAGCACGTAGTCGTAAAAACGGTTGCTGCGATTCGCGACGGTCCAGCCGAGCGTGGACAGATTGGTCGTGCGGCCGCGCCACACCTTGCCGACGATTTCCTCGCGCTCGTGCTCGATTGCCGCGAGGTCCGCCGGCCCGTCGACGAGGATGCCGAGAAAGTCGAACGTCCACTCCGTGAACCGGCCGGGCCGGTCGATGCCGTCGCTCGCCTGCGAGAACGCCGCGAAATGAAACTGGTGTCCCGCCGCCGTGATCTCGTAGACGACGGTCCCTTCGCCATTCGCGTCGACATCGCACGACACGCACTCGATGCGCCAATGCTCGCGCTTCATGCGCTCGACGAGGCTGTGCGCGAAGCTCAGACTCGTGGCCTTGGCCGCGCGCATCGCGTGCGCGCTCATCACGTCGTCTTCGCTGCGCAATGCGCCGAGCACCCGGGCGCCGTCCGTCTCGCCGCATGCCGCGCTCACGAGGTCGCGAACGAACGGCGGAATCGGCCCCGAGAAGCGCTCGTCTGATTCCTGCTGATTATTCACGTTTGCTTCCATATCCCATGACTCTGATCGTTGGCCTCAACGCATCACGAACGGATCGGCAATCGGTTCGTCCGAAATGCGAAGCCAGACGGTCTTGGTGCGCGTGTATTCGAGAATCGATTCGATACCGCCTTCGCGTCCGTAGCCGCTTTCGCCATAGCCGCCGAACGGCGCGACCGGCGAGATGGCACGGTACGTGTTCACCCAGACGACGCCCGCGTGAATCGCCTTCATCATCCGGTGCGCGCGCGACAGGTCCCGCGTGAATACGCCGGCGGCCAGGCCGTACTCGGTGTCGTTGGCAAGACGCACGGCCTCTTCCTCGGTCTCGAATCCGAGCACGCTCAGCACCGGCCCGAACAGCTCCGTCTGCACGCTCGGGATCGCCGGGTTCGGGCAATCGACGATGGTCGGCTCGTAGTAATACCCGGCTTCCATCGACGCCGGGCGCTTGCCGCCCGTCAGCACGGCCGCGCCCGCCGCTTCGCTCGACGCGACAATCTGCTCGATCTTTTCGAGCTGGCGCGCGGTCGCGAGCGGCCCCATTTCGGTCGCCGCATCGTCGGGGGCGCCGATGCGAATCTGGCGTGCCTTCGCGACGAGCGCATTGAGGAACGCGTCGCGAATCTTCGCGTGGACGATGAGCCGCGAGCCCGCCACGCAGCTTTGCCCGGACGCGCCGAAGATGCCGGCCACCACGGCGTTCACGGTGCCGGCGATGTCGGCGTCGTCGAACACGACGACCGGCGATTTGCCGCCCAGTTCGAGCGAAGTCGCCGCGAGATTGGCCGCCGAGTTGCGCACGATGTGGCGGGCGGTTTCAGGACCGCCCGTGAAGGCGATCCGCGAGACAAGACGATGGCTCGTCAAGGCGCGGCCGCACGGTTCGCCGAAACCGGTCAGCACGTTCACGACGCCCGCGGGAAAACCGGCCTCGTGCACGAGCTTCGCGAATTCGAGCAGCGGCGCGGGCGCCTCTTCCGACGCCTTCAACACGACCGTGCAGCCGGCCGCCAGCGCGGGACCGAGCTTGACCGCGGCAAGGAACAGCTGCGAGTTCCACGGCACGATCGCCGCCACGACGCCGATCGGCTCGCGACGCGTCGTGACTTCCATGTCCGGCTTGTCGATCGGCAGCACCGCGCCTTCGAGCTTGTCGGCCGCCCCGCCGAAATAGCGGAAATACTCGGCGATATAGGCAATCTGCGCGCTCGTCTCGCGGATGATCTTGCCGGTGTCCGTCGTCTCGATCGAGGCGAGATGCGGTGCATTCTGCGCGAGCAGATCGCCGAGACGGATCAGCAGCTTGCCGCGCTGCGTCGCCGTGAGCTTCGCCCACGCGGGATCGCTCAATGCCGCATGCGCCGCCTGCACGGCCCGTTCGACGTCGTCCTGCGTCGCCGCGGGCATGGTCGCCCAGGGCTTGCCCGTCGCGGGGTTCACGCTCTCGAACGTTTCGCTGCCATTCTCGAAGCGTCCGTTGATGTATTGTTGGAATACGTCAGGCATCACACCTCCTTCGTTTCACGCGCGGCCGTCGGGCTGGACGCGGCGGCGGACGTCGCGCTCTGCCGCGGCGATTGGTCCAGAAACGCGCGGATCGCCCGGTTGACCTTTTGCGGCGACACCACGGCCATCATGTGCCGCTCGCCGTCCAGCGACTCGCTCACGCCACGCGGCGTGAGCCCCGCCATGCGCACCGACATCGCCGGCGACGAATTCGCGTCGAGCTCGCCGGTCAGGTACAGCGCCGGCATGTCGAGTTGCGGCAGCACGTCGACGTGCGCCCGGTCCGAACTCGCGAACACGCGATAAGCGCGCGCATAACCGTTCGCGTCGACGCCCGAGAGACACTTCAGGATCGCGTCCGCGGCCGGGCCGGGCTCGGGGCTCGTCGTGCCGAGCCAGCGCCCGAGCGTGACGTGCATGTCGGTGAGCGCGCCTTCCGGGCCGAGCGAGGTCGCGCGGTTCATCACCGCCTCGCGCTGCTCGGGCGTGCGCTCGAAAACGGCGTTCATGGCGATCAGGCGTCCAACCCGCTCCGGATGACGGCCCGCGAGGCCGATCGCGATCAGCGCGCCCATCGAATGCCCGACCACCGTCGCACGCTCGATACCGAGCGTGTGCAGCAAGCGCGCGGTCTGCTCGACGTAATCGTCGAGCGTGGCGTCCTCGCGCGGCATGCTGCTGCCGCCGTGGCCGAGAAAATCCAGCGCGATCACCGTATGGTCTTGTTCGAACTCCGCGATCTGCGGCGCCCAGATCGACGAATTCATGCCGACGCCGTGAATCAGGACGAGCGGCTCGCCGCTGCCGCTGACATGGTATGCGGTGCCGTCGAGCATGCGCTTGCCGTCACCCGGCTCTGTGTGACTAGCCATTCGACGACATCTCCTGAATGTCCTTGTAGCGGTCGCCGATGCGGTGATGCGGCCGGCCGCCGATCGACGCGCCAAGCGCGACCACGATCTCGTCCGGACCCGGCGCGTCGGTGATCGAGAATTGCACCGTGAGGTAATGCGAGCGCATGCCTTCGTCGTGCTTGTGCATGAGCGGAATCGTGATCGGGCAATTCGCCGGACCGCGCAGATTCGTGAACGCAAGATAGGACTTCGCGCCGACCGCCTCGCGATACTTGTTGCCGAAACGCAGCGTGTGGATCAGCGCCGATGCATGCTCCATCTCGCCGTTCAGGCCGACGATCGATGCCTTGCCATAGCCTTCCACGTTCTCCCCCGACCCCGTGATGTCGAGGATGCGCGACGTCAGCAACTCGCCGAGCACCGGGCCGATTTCGCGAATCTCCGGCCCGAGGTCCTCGACATAGCCGCGGCCCGCCCACGGATTGGTCAGCACGGCGGCGACGCCAACCAGCTTGAGCGGAACAGCCGCTTCGCGGCCGCCGTCGACGGTAATGTCTTCGAAAAAGGTCACTGTCTTGCGAATCAGTTTGTGCATCTTGACGCTCCAGATTGGCGGGATTCATCCCTGACATGGTTAAGCAGTACCGGCACTGCGCCGCGCAGCTGCGCGCCGGTCTTACGCCACACTCGACAAGAATATGCGATTCCATATTCTTGTAGCATCTATGTTGGTATACCATGCTATAGTCAATTGAAAACGCCGTGGGGAGTTTTCGACTAGGGAAGAACCCTGGGTAAGCTTCCTTGCTACGCGGGCAAGCGGCCTGCATGATGGATAACTGAAGCGGGCATGCCGCCGTACCGGGACAACGGAACAAGCTATGACGACTGAGAAAAAATCGCTGCGTATCGAACGCGAAGTGAAAACGCTCCGGCAACTCGCACTCGAGCGCATGCGCAACGCCATCCTGCAATCGCATTTTCTGCCGGGGGAACGACTGGTCGAACGACCGCTATGCGACGAACTCGGCGTGAGCAGAACCGTCGTGCGCGAAGTGCTGAGGCATCTGGAAACCGAGGGGCTGGTCGAGAACATTGCGAACCTCGGCCCCGTGGTCAAGAAGGTCGACCTCGACGAGGCCATCCAGATCTACGAGATTCGCGCGCTGCTCGAAGGCAGCGCGGCGCGCGCCTGCGCCGAAAAATCGACGCCGGAAATCGTCGCCTATCTCTCGCTGATACTCGATGCGGTACAGGAAGCGTTCCGCAACAAGGACTATGACAACGTCCTGCTGAAGGTCGGCCAGTTCTACGAGTACATGTTCGGGAGCGGCGGCAAGACGGTGGCGTGGAAGCTCGCGGAGACGCTGAACGCGCGCATCAACCAGCTGCGCGCACACACGATCCGCTCGCCGGGCCGCGACAAGGCGTCGTTCAAGGAAATGAAGAAACTGCTCGATGCGATCGAGGCCAAAGACGGCGCGGCGGCCGAACGGGCGTCCGTCGAACACGTCCAGGCGGTGATCCGCATCCTGGTGGACTCACAGTCCAAACGGGATGCCGCCGATGAACCGGCAGCCACCGACCTGCCCGCGCCTGCGCGGAGTCCCGCCAGGCCACGCCGCCAGAACGCGGCAGCCTGACCGAACGAATTGTCATTGTTCCATGGAGACTGGAATGTCAGAAAATCAGGTGGCCCTGCCGCCTTTGCGCGACCCTTCGCTGCTGCGCGAAGCCTGTTTCATAGCGGGCGAATGGCACGCCGGCGATGCCTCGTCGGCGATTGCCGTGACCAATCCCGCCAACGATCTGCTGATCGGCACAGTGCCGCGTCTTGGCGCAACCGAGGTCCGTCACTGCATCGAGTCCGCACGGACGGCGCTGCCGGCCTGGTCGGCGAAGACCGGCAAGGAACGCGCGGCCATTCTGCGGCGCTGGTACGAGCTCATGCTCGACAACCAGGACGACCTCGCCACCATCATGACATGCGAGCAGGGCAAACCGCTGGCCGAGAGCCGCGGCGAAATCCTCTATGCCGCCTCCTTTCTGGAGTGGTTTGCCGAGGAGGCCAAGCGCGTCTACGGCGATACGATTCCCGCGCATACGGCGGACCGCCGCATCGTCGTGCTCAAGCAGCCGATCGGCGTATGCGCGGCGATCACGCCGTGGAACTTCCCGGCCGCGATGCTCACGCGCAAGATCGGTCCCGCGCTGGCCGCCGGCTGCACGATCGTGCTCAAGCCCGCCAGCCAAACGCCCTTCTCCGCGCTCGCGCTGTGCGTGCTCGCCGAGCGCGCGGGCGTGCCGCGCGGCGTGCTCTCCTGCGTGACGGGCAACGCTGCCGCGATTGGCGACGAACTGTGCCGCAATCCGGTCGTGCGCAAGCTCTCGTTCACCGGCTCGACCGAAATCGGCAAGGTGCTGCTCGAGAAATGCGCGGCCACCGTCAAGAAAACGTCGATGGAACTGGGCGGCAACGCGCCGTTCATCGTTTTCGACGACGCGGATCTCGATGCGGCCGTCGCGGGCGCGATCGCCGCCAAGTTCCGCAACGCGGGGCAGACCTGTGTGTGCGTGAATCGCTTTTTCGTGCAGGACAGCGTCTACGATGCGTTCGTCGAGAAGCTCGGCGTGGCGGTTCGGGCGCTGACGGTCGGCAACGGCCTCGATGCCGCCACGAAGATCGGGCCGCTGATCGACGGCAACGCGGTGGCGAAAGTCCGCGAGCACGTCGACGATGCGCTCGCGCACGGTGCGTCGGTCGTCGTCGGCGGCAACGGTCATGCGGCGGGCGCGCAGTTCTTCGAGCCGACGGTGCTCGCGGACGCCACGCCGGCCATGAAGATTTTCCGCGAGGAAACGTTCGGCCCGGTTGCACCGGTGTTCCGCTTCACGAGCGAAGCAGAAGCGATTCGCCTTGCTAACGATACCGAGTTCGGCCTCGCATCGTATTTCTATGGTCGCGACATCGGCCGCATCTGGCGGGTTGCCGAAGCGCTCGAATACGGCATGGTCGGCATCAACGAAGGTCTGATCTCCACCGAGGTCGCGCCTTTCGGCGGCGTGAAGGAAAGCGGGCTCGGCCGTGAAGGATCGAAGTACGGGATCGACGATTATCTCGAGATGAAATACCTGTGCATGGGTGGGATCGCCTGAGGGGCGCTCACTGGCTACGGCAGTTGGGTGGATCTTTTTGATTTCCGTTTTGGCTGCTGATGTGCGGACAATGCCTGGCGTTTCCTGAGTTAGCTTCTGAATCAGGAAACGCCGGGTATACACAGCCGATTAATAACGAAGTTCTTCAAAGGGCCGGAAAAACAAGGTGCGATAAAGCCCCGTGTGCCCTGAATCGCGAGCCCTCGTTTTTCGGCTCTGCATCTGGCTCCGCATGAGCGCAGCCTCTCCAATTTCCATGTGAAAGCCGCGCCGCCTGTTCGCGCCGCCTCGTCAGGCGGCCCCCTTCGCCGCGGACCTGAACCCGTTCGCCAGTTCGCAGGCCAGCGCCATCATCACCAGACAGGCGGACACCAGGAAAAGCAGGCGATGGTTGCCGCCGCTTGCGTTGAATAGCGCCGAGAACGCGTAGCCGGAAACCGCCATGACCCCGGCCGACAGAATCGTCGCCCTGCTCCACGCAATGTTCTGTCGATGCGCATTCTTCGGCACCAGCTCATGAATGCGCGCCAACGCAAGCGGAACGATACCCGGCGCAAACGTGCCGATGACAACGGCACACACACCGAGTGCCGGCACGTTCCCCGTCAGATAAACACTCGCCAATGCGACGGCTTGCGCAAGCGATACCAGTCCGATGGCCGCCCGGGCACCCATCCGGTCCGCGAGAAAGCCATAGAGAGGCGGACCGGCAATGGCGCCTATCCCGTAGAGCACCCAGAAGATGGCGCCCTCATGCGTGCCCATGCCGAGCCCACGCGCGATGAAGTCGACCAGAAACACCATGGGCGCGACGACAGAAGCCGCCATCAACGCATATTGGGCGTACAGGAGATTGACGCGCCATCCGAAATGCGCGCGCGAGGCCCGACTGTCCGCGCCCCGAGCGGGCGTCTCCGACGAGAGGCGCGCCGACGGCCACGCGAACCAGCTCGCCGACGTCAGGATGGCCGAGACGATGGCGAGACCGATCCAGGTCTGGGCCAGCCCCAGTTTCAACAGCAGTGGAATCAGCGTTCCCGACCCTGCGATACCGAGCCCCAGACCGAGAAACACGGCACCGCTCGCCATGCCCCGGCTCGCCGGCGGCACGTGCGGAAGAATCGTGGCGGCGACCAGCACCATCACCACGCCGCCCGCGATGCCCGACAGGACTCGCCAGCCGAAGTACCAGCCGACCGACAACGGAAAGGCGCACGCGAGAAAGGTGGCCGTAATGATCAGCATCATCACGCGCAGCGTGCGCTCCTTGCCGAACCGGCTGCCCAACGGACGGGCCAGAAGCGCGCCGCACAGATAGCCCGCCAGATTGGCCGCGCCAAGATAGATCACGCTCGCGGTCGAAAACCAGTGCGCGCGAATGAGCTCCGGAATGAGCGGCGTAAAAGCGAAGCGGGCCAGCCCGATACTCACGAGGCTGGCGCATAGCCCCGCGAAGATATAGCGCGAGACGAGCCTTCGGTCGATCTGCGCCGGCGTGAGTGAACCTGTCATGGAAGTCATGAATGTGTCTTTGCAAGCGGAAGAAATCCGGCGGATAGCCAAGCCTCCACCAGTCTTTGACATCATCGTCAATTTTGACACTCTAGACAAACTTGACATCAACGTCAAGAATGAGATTAAATTCAGACTGGATACCGATTCACGACACGGAGCAAGACATGGCAGGCGTTCGCCAGTTCGACGAGGGCGCAGCCCTCGAAACGGCTCTTCCGCTCTTCTGGCAGAAGGGCTTTGCCGCGACGACGATGCAGGATCTCGCCGCCGCCACGGGGATCCAGCGGGGCTCGCTATACAACGCCTATGGCGATAAGGAAACGCTGTTCCTGCGCGTGTTCGATCTGTACCGGGAGCGCTTTCTGCAGCAAATCCGCCGGTCGCTCGATAAGCCGAAGGTCCGCGACGCGTTGCAGAGTTTCTTCGACTGCGTCATCACGTCGATGACGACGACCATCGCTGCGGATGCCCCCACGCGCGGCTGCCTCAGCACCAAGACCGCGGTCGAGACGCAGGACATGGATGCGCCGATACGCGAGGCGATCCAGTCGCTGCTCGATGACTTCGAGACGATTCTGCTGGAGCGGCTATCGAAGGTCGAAAAAACGGCGCACCTGCGGATTCCGGCCGCGGAAGCCGCGCGGCTGGTCCTGACGTTGACGCGCGGAATCGTGGTGATCGAACGGGTGTACCAGGACCCCAAGCGGCTGCGGCATACCGCCGATTCGCTGATCGAACTGCTGTTTGACAGCCGGCCCCGTCGTTGAAAAACCATTCCTGACTTTGCGCAGCACGCTCACACTCACGCTTATCGGGAATGAATGCCGGCTCTGACCGGAACCCTTGAGCGCGACAGGCCATCGATCATGCCGATGGCCGACGATGTGATATCTCCCCGCCGCATCAATCTTCAGCACATTCCGCACGCCGTGCACGGGTTCGCCGCTGTCCCGCGGCGGCGAACACGCATGGCGCCCGAGGCCCGCGATTTACCGCGCGGCCGCCGGGCACGCCACCCCCACGCCCAATAGCCCCGCACGACGGCGAGCAACGCACGTATCCGTATACGCGTTATACGGCCAATCGATCAATTTTTTCGGTTGATTCAACGAATTCAACCCGGTATTTCGATCATACGAGCGTCACGCGACAAATCTATTCTGCATGGACTCATCAGCCCTCTTCAAAAAGGACACCGCCATGCAACCCAGTCTACTGACCTCGAACGCGTCGCACCGTCAGTACCGCGGTCCGATTACCACTGCCATTTTCGATTGGGCCGGCACCGTGCTCGACTTCGGCTGCATTGCCCCGGTCGAGGCGTTCCGTCAGGTCTTCTCCGACGCCGGCGTGCCGATCACGATCGCCGAAGCGCGCGCGCCGATGGGCGCGGCCAAGCGCGAGCACATCGCGCTGATCCTCAAGGAGGCCGACGTGCAGGCCCGCTGGCAGGCGCACACCGGCCACGCCTCGAACGAAGCCGACGTCGATGCGCTGTACAAGGAGTTCCTGCGTGTGGACGAAATCAACGTCGCGAAATACGCCGACCTGATCCCAGGCGCAATCGACACCATCGCGCATCTGCGCGCGCGCGGCATCGCGGTCGGCAGCACCACTGGCTATCCGCGCGAAGTCATGAAGAACCTGATTCCGCTCGCGGCCGAACGCAATTACAAGCCCGACTTCGTCAGCACGGTCAGCGACGTTGCACGCGGCCGGCCGTTCCCCGACATGATCCTCGCCAACGCACTCGCGCTCGCGACGCCGGATGTGCGCGGCGCCGTGGTAGTCGACGACAGCCCGACCGGCCTGCTGGCCGGCCTGGCCTCGGGCATGTGGGCGGTCGGCATCGCCGCGAGCGGCAACGAAGTGGGCCTGTCGCTCGCCGAGTGGACCGCGCTGAGCCCCGCCGAACAGCAGGCGCATCTGACGCCCGCGCGCGCGAAGCTCGAACGGACCGGCGCGCACTTCGTGATCGATACCATCGCCGATCTGCCGGCCGTGATCGACGCGATCGAGGCGCTGCTCGCCGCCGGAGAGCGTCCGTGAACAGCGCCTGGCAGTTCCACAACCCGGTTCGCGTGCGCTTCGGCGCCGCCTCGCTCGGCGAGATCGGCCAGGCCATCGCGGGCCGCCGCTACGTGATCGTCACCTATCCGGACGCGGTGTTCGCCGACCTCTCGGCGCGTATCGAGGCGATCGCCGGTCCCGCGCAATTGCGCATCGATTCGGTCGAGCCGAATCCGTCGGTCGGCATGCTGCGCCGCGCCTGCGAACAGCTCAAGGCGTTGCCGCAAGAAACCGAGGTGCTGGTCGCGCTCGGCGGCGGTTCGGTCATGGATTCGGCCAAGGTGCTGGCCGCCGGGCGCGGCGACTTCGACCCGGTCTACGCCTACCTGAGCGCGGGCGGCCCCGCAACGGCGAACCCGCTGCCGATCATCGCGATTCCGACCACCGCCGGCACCGGCAGCGAAGTGACCTGCTGGGCCACGGTCTGGGACCCGGACAATGCGCGCAAGCTGTCGCTGTCGCGCGAGGATCTGTACCCGGAAGCAGTCCTGATCGATCCCGAACTGATGGTCGGTCTGCCCGAAGGTCCGACGCTCGCGAGCGGTCTCGATGCGTTGGCCCATGCGCTCGAAAGTATCTGGAACGTGCACGCGAGCCCGGTCACGCGCGGCCTCGCGATCCATGCGGCACGCGAGATCATGGCCGCGTTGCCGCGTGTGATGGCGCATCCGTCCGACCTCGAGGCACGTGGCGCAATGGCACTCGGCGCGCTGCGCGCGGGTCTCGCGTTCTCGAATACGCGTACCGCGCTGGCTCACAACATCTCGTATGCGATCACGCTGTCGCACGGCGTCGCGCATGGCATCGCGTGCTCGTTCACGCTGCCGGCCGTGATGCAGGCTGCGCTCGGCACCGATCCGGCCTGCGACGCCGCGCTCGCCGAAATCTTCGGCGACACGCAAACCGCGCCCGCACGTCTCGCGGCCTTTCTCGACTCGCTCGGCGTCGCCACGCATCCGGGCTCGTACGGCCTCGCTGAAGGCGAATGGTACGCAATCGTCGATCAGGCGTTCGACGGCGCGCGCGGGCGCAACTTCATCGGCAACCGCAGCCACTTTCCGAAATTCGATTTCGCATCGGTTCCGCCGATTGCCCCCTCCAGGAGATTGTCTTGAGTACGCAACGTTCCATCTCGACCGATGCGCTCGCGCGCCTCGACAACATGCCGTGGACACGCTTCCACACGCTCATCATCGCTGCGCTCGGCGTGGGCTGGGCACTCGATTCGTTCGAGACCAACATCATCGGCAGCGTGTTCGGCGGCATCCAGTCGTACTGGCATCTAAGTTCGACACAGGGCTCGCTGGCCGTGAGCATCTGGGTGTTCGGCATGCTGGTCGGCGCGATCGCATTCGGCTATCTCGCCGACCGTTTCGGCCGCAAGCGCCTGTTCCTCGCGACGCTGCTCTGGTACGCGCTCTTCAGCGTTGCGACCGTGGTGTCGTGGAATTTCGATTCGTTCCTGTTCTTCCGCGCAATGACCGCGCTCGCGGTCGGCGGCGAATACTCGGCCGTCACCGCCACGATGGGCGAGTTCATCCCGCGCAAGCATCGTGGCCGGACCGATTCGCTGATCCTGTCGGGCTTTCCGCTCGGCGCGCTGATCGCAGCGGGCGTATCGTACTTCGTGCTGAATCACCTGCCGGCCAGCATCGCCTGGCGCGTCGGCTTCGGTCTGGGCACGACGATGGCACTGATCTTCTTCTGGATTCGCCGCGTGGTGCCGGAATCGCCGCGCTGGCTGTTGCAGCAGGGTCGTGTCGAGGAAGCCGAGGCGATCGTCACGAGGATCGCAGCAGCCGCGCAGGGCCCCGATGCGCTGGCCGCTCAGCGCCGCTTTGAACCGACCACGATCGTGCCGGCCCATCCGATGTTCTGGCGCAACGTCGGCGAACTGCTCGGCAAGTACCGCGCGCCGTGCGGCCTCGCGAGCGCACTGAACTTCTCGCAGGCGGCGGTCGTGTATGGCGTGCTGTCGCTGATGGCGCTCGTCATCCTGCCGTACATGAAGGTGCCGGCCGGGTCGATGCCGATCTACTACGCGTACGGCAACCTCGCCGCGCTGCTCGGCGGGCTGACCGCGTCGTTTCTGGTCGAGGCCTGGGGCCGCCGCTCCTCGCTGTTCGTGAGCTATACCTTCACGCTGCTCTCGATCCTCGTGGTCTACATGGCGCACACGCTGGCGGGCATGGTGATCGGCTACTGCCTGATCCAGTTCGGCGTGACCTGGGCCTATATCTCGGCCTACGTGGTGTCCTCCGAAATCCTGCCGACGCGGTTGCGCGCTTCGGGTCTCGGCATCTCGGTGGCGGTCGGCCGCGTCGGCGCGATGATTACGCCGCTGCTGCTGACCAGCGCCTTCTCCTCGACCGGCACGCCGGCCGGCGCGCTGACCACGCTGTTCGTGATCGCGGCACCGGGGCCGGTTGCGGCCGCGCTCTGGTGGTGGAAAGGACGCGAAACACGCAATGTGTCGCTGGAGCAGGGCAGCCTGGATGCGTTGACCGCGGAAAACGGATTGCAGACGGTCGCGGCGGGCTGAGTGCGATGATGGGCCGGCGCTGCTTTCGCCGAGCCTTTATTCCCGATGTTCTGAAGAGCCGTGCGCTTTTGCGTGCGGCTCTTTTTTATCTGGAATCTTGACTATATTTCTGTGCAATACGCTGTGCAATGCGGCGGGACCTATCGGTCTATCGCGAACCGCTAGACCGACTCGCAAGACACTTCGGATAGAGCTTCCCGCTCCTCTCTCGCACTCGCGTTCGCTCTCGCGAACATAACGATCTCGCCGGCCATAATACGCAATTGCTCCGTCGCCGCGACATCGACACAGACGCCTTCGGCATTGAACAGCGTTTGCGACGTGTTCAGCATGACGCCGAGCGGCGTCGGCCATCCGCGCAGCGCATGCACGATCGAGCGCAGCGTCGCGAGCGTCGAAGCGCCCGCCTGAACGCCGCCTGCACAGGCAACGCACCCTACCGCACGCTGACTGAAATAGCTGCGCTCGTCGTCGCGCATGTCTTCCGTGTAGTCGAGCGCGTTCTTCACCAGTCCCGATACCGAGCCGTGATAGGCGGGCGAAGCGATGACCACCCCGTCGGCGCGCCGCAGCGCCTCCAGAAAACGCACGGCTTGCGGCGTGCGCTCCAGGGCTTCGGGTGAATACATCGGCATCACCAGTTCGGGACCGACGATGGCTTCCGTCGACGCACCGAGCCTTTGAGCTTCGCGCAACACGGCGCGCACGACCCGCTCGGAACTCGACCCGTATCTGAGTGTGCCGCCTATGCCGACGATATGAGGAACGAATGGCTGCGTCATGATTTTCTCCAGATGGCAAAGCACGGGGTTCTCGTGGATGAACTCGCCATCAGACTTCAGCCAGGCGGGCTCGCTGCGCGAATTCCGCGGAGAAGTGCGGCGCCACTTCGCTCGCGAAGCGGCCAAGCCACTCGCGCCGGCGCTGCTGCGGGATACCCGGCGTTGCCGCCATCACGATCAGGTGATTGAAACCGACGTCGAGATATTCCTGCACGCGCTCACAGACCGTTGCCGGAGAACCGAACAGTTGCAGACGATTGAAGGGCCCGAGATTGTCAGGATTGCACATCGAGACACGGCGTTCGTGAACAGCCGCGAACGACTGATAGTCGGGAATCGACGGGAATCCGCCTTCATCCGGCCGGTAGTGCTCGACTTGCAGTTCGAACCAGCGCGGCATGTACTTGCGCGCGAGCGCCTCGGCTTCATCGTCGCTGTCCGCAATGATGCAACTGATGGCGACCGGCTTCGTCACGTCCACATCGCCGCCGCGTTGCAGCGTGACGTCATGCCAGGTGCTCAGCACCTTCCGCTGCACGGCCAGAGGCAGTGTACCGTTGGAAATCGGCGGCAAACCGAGTTCGGCAATCTTCGTCGCGCTATCAGGACTGCCAATCGCGCCGTAGAAGTTGATGTTCTCGCGTCGTGCATCCGGGCGCAGCCGCACTTCCAGCGGCACGCGCACATGCTGGCCTTCATAGGTGAACGGCTTGCCCGACAAGGCCAGATCGAGTACTTCCCAGACTTCCTGGAAGCGGGCCTTCGCATTCTCGAGCTTCAGGTCGAACGCATCGTATTCGAGCGGGGCGGCACCGCGGCCAAGGCCGAGATGGAGCGGCGCGTCGGACATCAGGCTCAGCATCGCGATCTCGCCCGCAAGCCGCACGGGGTTATGCCACGGCGTAACGAGCACCATCGTACCGAGCCCCAGACCCGGACAGCGCGACGCGATGTTCGACATCAGCATCAACGGGCTGGGCGTGGGGAAATAGCTCGAAAAGTGATGCTCCGGAGTCCATACCGTACGGAAACCCGCTTCGTAACCAAAACGGGCATCGTCGATCATGTGGCGATACAGTTCGAGATCGGGCGTCGGCTCGACGTCCGACGCGGCAATCATGAACCCAAATTCGACCTGCGAAGCTGACATCTGAAGTCTCCTCAATTAGATGTATTTACATATGTTATGTCATTAATCTTCGCTGTCAAGCAGATTCTCGCTCGCCGGGGGTGGGCCCCTTGCGGATCGTCAGGGCCGTGAAGGTCGTAATCAGGCCGAGGACGACGAGATAGGCGGCCACCGGCCAGTACGCGTGGGACCAGACGAGCAGCGAAGTGGCAATGAACGGCGACAATCCTCCGCTAAAGATTGCGGCGATCTCATGCCCCAGCGCGAGGCCCGAGTAGCGCATGCTCGTGCCGAAAAAGCTGCTGAACAACGTCGGCTGTGTCGCAACCAGCGCCGCGTAGCTGATCGTGTTGACGAGTAGAAACGCGAGCAGCGTCAAGGCCGGGCTGCCGGTGCTGACGAAATGGAAGAACGGATAGGCAAATGCCATCATCGTCAGGGTGCCGAACAGATAGATAGGACGACTGCCGATGCGATCGGAAAGCCGCCCCATCAATACGATCACGGGCAATTGCAAGACAAACGACAGGATCATCGCGCCGAGCACCTGCCCGTCGGGCACGTGCGCGAACTTCGCGAAGGTCAGCGAAAACGCGACGAAGACGTACGAGCTGCCGTTTTCCGCCACCCGCAGGCCCATGGCCGTCAGTACCGCTCGCGGATGCTCGCGCAGAACCTGCAGCACCGGCAGCTTCGCCCGGCCGCCGCGTGCGGCGAGTTCCCTGAACGCCTGGGTCTCGGGAACGAAACGGCGGATGTAAATGCCAAGGCAGAAAACCACGATGCTCGCGAGAAACGGCATACGCCATCCCCATGCGATGAAATCGGCTTCCGGCAGTTGCCGCACGAGCCATACCGCCGCGGCCGACAACAGGAAACCCAGACTCAGGCCGGCCTGCCCGTATGCAGAGAAGTAACCGACCTTGCCGGACGGCGCGCTTTCCGTAATCATCAGCACCGAGCCGCCCCACTCGCCGCCGGCCGCGAGCCCTTGCACGATCCGCAACGCAACCAGCAACATGGGCGCGAGGATGCCGACCTGGCTGTACGACGGAAGAAGCCCCATCAGAAACGTGGCGCTGCCCATCAACGTCAGCGTCCAGATCAGCGCGGCACGGCGCCCGTAGCGATCGCCGATGTGCGAGAAGATCACGCCGCCAAACGGGCGGGCCAGAAAGCCGACGGCAAAGCCGCCAAAAACACCCAGCGCAGCAACCAGCGGCTGCGTTCCTTTCGGAAAGAAAATCTGCCCGAACACCAGCGCGGCCGTGGTGCCATACAGAAAGAAGTCATACCATTCCAGGGCATTGCCGAGCGCGCTCGATATGACGATGCGTTGCAATGCACGCCCCTGCAGGGAAACGGACCGTTCCCTGCCTCCAGACAACGTTTCCGATACTTCCATACCAATCTCCAGATAACGGCGACCATGACGGCCGCCGTGGTTTGAGCCGGCAAATCAGAACCGCCTGCACACGACCGCCCGCGCGGCGGTTAACGCAACGATCGGGCAACGATCAGAACAGGTGTCGCATTCCGCCGAGCAGCAGCAGCTGGTTACGCGAACTCGATGGCGAGGCCTGGAAAATAACGGCCGGCGCCAGCGGCCCGTTGGACGCTCTCACATAATTCGCAAAGGCAAATACGTCCGTACGCTTCGACAGGAAATAGTCGACGCTGACCTGGCCCTGGTGCCAATGGGGATTCGCGCTGACACCCTGGTAGTTGCCGCTCGTGTAGAGCCACGCCGCGGAGACCGTCAAGGCCGGCGTGAGCTGGTAAAGACCGATCACGTCGAAGTTGTTCAGGTTGACGCCGCTATTGTCGAGATACGTGAAATGCACGTTCGAGTACATGCCGGCGACGCTCAATGCACTGAACCGGTAGAGCCCGCCCACTGCCGCCACCTCCTGATGCTTGACGCCGACCGTGCTGTTTAGCGGACTCGTATGGAACAGCGCGAACGGCGCGCCGGCATAGTCGTCCGTCACCGCGCCGTTGGGATTGCCCACACCCGGCCGATCGAGATACAGATAGGCGGCCGCGAAGCGAAAACGGCCATTGTCATAACCCGCGCCGGCACTCCACGCCTGATTCTGCGAAAAATTGCCCGCGCTGTTACTGAACGCGTAGAGACCTTCGAAGGTCAACCCGCTGAAATTGGGGCTGACGTACTTCACCGAATTGCTGTAGCGAAAATTCCCTTCGACGTTGTCGCTATCCCCAAAGGTGGTTCCGAACCCGGGACCGAACGCCTGAGGTTCGTAGCGGTCCAGGTAGTCCCACATCATGTCGTACTGACGGCCGAAGGTCACGGTGCCGTAGCGGTCGCTGCCAAGGCCGACGAACGCTTGCCGCCCGAACATCCGGCCGCCCTGCCCGAGCGAGCCGTTGGTCGAGCTGAACCCGTTTTCGAGCTGGGCGACTGCGGCAAACCCGCCGCCGAGATCTTCGTGAATCTTCAATCCCCACCGGTTGTTCTGATTTGCACCACTGAACATCTGAACAGCACTTTTTCCGCCTTCGTTACTCACATACCCGATGCCAGTCGAGATGATGCCGTACAGCGTGACGCTGTTCTGCGCCCAGGCGCTCGTCGAGATCATCGAAATCGAATAAATTAAGATACCTAATTTAATTTTCACGAAGCATCCTTTTATGTCAGGAAAACGACGATTTAATTTAATGTGTCAGGAAACGCGAGAGGATCGGTTGAAAGCGGATTGCAGGAATTGCATCAGACTCAGATCGAATTGCTCCGGATTCTCGATGTTGGAAAGGTGACCCGATTCGGGAATCACCTTGAGCGTCGCGTTGGGAATGCTGGCGGCCAGTTCCTGCGCCAGCACAGGCGGCGTCAGCGTGTCGTACTCGCCGACCATGACGAGGGTGGGCGCGACGATCCGCGACAGGTCGCCGACGAAATCGTCGTTCAGATTGGCCTCGATGGTTTTCAGATAGCTGTCCGTACGCAGGATCGAAATGCTGGCGACCAGTTCATCGAGCGCGGCTTCCGTAATCTTCGGACCGGCAAGACCGCGCGCAACCGCCGGCGCGATGTCGGCCGGCGTCTTGCCCGCGAGAAGCGGTTGCGCGCGGGCAGCGAGAAAAGCCTCCCGTTCTTCCGGCGTGCGGGTGTCGCGCGTATCCGGACGCGTGTCGACCAGCGTCAACGAGGCAACGCGCTGCGGATACTGCAGCGTAAAGCGCTGCGCAATGCGCCCGCCGAGCGACAGCCCGACCAGATGCACGCGAGCCGCGCCACAGTGATCGATGAGCCGCAGGACATCGTGCGCGAAGTCGGTGATCGTCACCTTGCCGTCATAGTCGTCACTCGCGCCATAACCGCGAGCATCCCAACTGACCGCGTGCGCGAAGGTGCCGATCGAAACCAGTTGCCGATACCAGTTCGAACGGTTTCCACCGATACCGTGCAGAAACAGAACGAGTTCTCCTGTGCCTCGCTCCGAAAAAGCGATCCTCGGCGCGCCCGGCACGAATGTGACCGGCCACGCGGCGGGAGCGCCGCGCCAACCTGCTTCCCCCATTTTTGTCCCCATAATAGTTAGCATGACATCACGCCGAAGCGTGCCGATGTTGCATCAGCCGGCAGAAACATGGAAAATACATGTAATTTCATATGTATGTGAACACACCTTAGGCCACCAATTTCTGCATGTCAACGGGCCGCGCATAGCGTTGCGAAAAGACCGGCCGGAAACCACCAGCGGGATGTTTCCTCGAGGAGAAAAAGCAATGAATACGGCAAAGGGAAATCGTTCGAGCGGCAGAAAAAAGGAGAGCGGCGCGACGGCGGCGCCCCAAAGCACGGGGCCTCATTCATCACAGGAAAAGACAGGCCGCGCCGACATACCGCCCGACGCCTCGTACTTCACCGACCGCTTCGTGCCGTATCTGATCAACCACGCGGCCAGCCTGTTCAACCTGCAATTCAGGAAAGACCTGCGCAAGCTCGATATTTCGGTCATGCAATGGCGCGCGCTGGCCGTGCTGCACGGCGAGCCGGGATTGGCGCTGCGGGAAATCGTGGCGAAAACCGCGATCGACCAGCCGACGCTGAGCCGGGTCGTCGATCAATTGCACGAGCGCGGCTTGATCGAGCGCGCCGCGCGGGAATCGGACAGCCGATACCTGAGCCTGTCGCTCACCGCAAGCGGTGAGGATCTTTATCAGAACCTTTGGCAACTTGCATGGAAGCATTACCAAAGGGGGACGTCTCATCTGACGCCTGAGGAGACCGAGACGCTCATGATGTTGCTGAAGAAAACGATCAGCAGTCTTGAGGCAAATTGAATCGCACCGGTTTATTGCGGCTTGATCGGTCGTGAGTCGTGATTGCGCGCCGGCTGGAGAGCGAGGCGGATCGCTTCGTTCGCCAACACGCGGAATCGCACAACCAACCGAGTCCCGGGCAACGCCTTCTCTACCATTCACCACGGGCGATCAAGACATTGTTGGGCACCGCTCTTCGCGCTGTCTCCCGCCCGGCTTGACCGGCACATCATTCAAGCCTGCCCGCCCATCACGGCACCGGTTTTCCCGGAACCGAACATCAACTCCGATAGCGCGGCTGTCGCCTGCTGGATCGCCGATTCAATCGACGCGATCCCGTCATGCAGACAATTTCGTCGCTTGAGTCCGCGCGCTGCCCCCTTGCTGCCGGAGGCGTCTGATCTCTTCCTTCATGGCGCCCGCGACGGGCGACTCCCGCGCAGACTACCAGGACCCAACGCTTCGGATTCCAGAGTTATCTCTTTTGCCCGTCAAATTCGAAGCGCCTTTGCCCGCCTTCGTCAGTCCGGCACGCCCCCGCAGTTTCCGCATCCCCACCCAAGCGAACCGAACATCTAAGGGATACGCCTTATCCTTGTATGTATCCAAATTTGGATATAGTATTGAATACCAAACGCCGGGGGACGCTCCGGAGCCTACCTGTCCAGAGGAGTGTTCATGAGTAAATTGTCCGGCGCCGAAGCCATGGTGCGCATGCTGCAACTCAATGGCGTCAAACATATATTCGGACTGTGCGGCGACACCAGCCTGCCGTTCTACGACGCGCTTCACCGCCTCGATCACGGCATGCAGCACATTCTGACCCGCGACGAGCGTAGCGCCGCCTACATGGCGGACGGCTACGCCCGCGTCACCGGCAAGGTGGGCATATGCGAAGGCCCGAGCGGCGGCGGCGCCACGTATCTGCTGCCGGGACTCGTGGAAGCCAACGAGTCGTCGATTGCCGTCATCGGCATCACGTCCGACGTCTCGGTCGGCTCGCGCGGCCGCTATCCGCTGACCGAGCTCGACCAGAAAGCGCTATACCGTCCGCTCACCAAATGGAACACCACCATCGACCGCGTCGACCAGATTCCCGGCGCGGTGCGCGGCGCTTTCCGCGCAGCCACCACCGGCCGGCCGGGCGCGGCTCATCTATGCCTGCCGTACGACGTACAGAAACACGAAATGGATTACCCGGACCTGTGGGCCCAGCCGGGTCACGACCGCTTTCCGGCCATGCGCACCGCCCCGGCACGCGACGACCTGGTACGCGCCGCCGAACATCTGCTGTCAGCCCGCACCCCGGTGATACTCTGCGGCGGCGGCGTGGTCATCGCCGGTGCTTGCGCCGAGCTGCAAAAACTGGCGGAAGCGCTCAATGCGCCGGTCTGCACCACGGTAAGCGGCCAGGGAAGCCTCGCCGACACCCACCCGCTGAACGTCGGCGTCGTCGGTTCGAACGGCGGCGTGCTCGCCACCCGCGAGGTGCTGGCCGCCGCGGATGTCGTGCTCATCATCGGCTGCCGTGCCGGCTCGACTTCCACCGAACACTGGAAGGTGCCCAATGCGTCGGTGCCCATCCTGCATATCGATTCGGACCCGATGGTGGTCGGCACCAACTACCGCACCGAGGTCGGCATGGTGGGCGACGCTCTGCTGGCGCTGCAAATCCTCAACGAGGAAGTACGGGACCGTCTGCCGCAACGGCGCGGCGACACCAGCGACGGTCATGCGCTCGCGCGGGCGGCGCGGCACGCGAAGTCGGAAGCCTTCCTGCAGCTGGCCGCGTCGAACGACACGCCGATCAAGCCCGAGCGCGTGGTCGACGCACTGAACCGCCTGCTGCCCGACGACGCCATCGTGGTGGCCGACCCCGGCACCCCCTGCCCTTACTTCTCCGCCTATTTCTCGGCCGCGCACTCCGGCCGGCACTTCATCACCAATCGCGCGCACGGCGCGCTCGGCTTCTCGATGGCGGCCGGCGTCGGTGCGTCGATCGGGCGCCCGGGCTGCAAGGTCGTCTCGGTCATGGGCGACGGCAGTTTCGGCTTTACTGTCGGCGAACTGGAAACCGTGGTGCGCCACAAGGTACCGTTGCTGATGATCGTGTTCTCCAATTCCGTCTACGGCTGGATCAAGGCCAGCCAGAAAGCCGGCTACGAGGAGCGCTATTTCTCCGTGGACTTCGACCGCACCGACCATGCGCGCGTAGCCGCCGCCTATGGCGTCGCCTCATGGAAAGTCGAGGACCCCGGACAGCTCGATGCCGTGCTGCGCGCCGCCATCGCACATGGCGGACCGGCGCTGGTCGACATCATCACGCAGCCGCTCCAGGAAACCGCCGCGCCGGTCAGCCAGTGGATGGGCTGAGCGACGCACGGGCCACCGGAACATGAACAACGCAATCAGGACAGACAACCGGCCAATCGCCGTGCTCGGCGCCGGCGCGGTCGGCCTATGCGCCGCCGCCGCGCTGCACAAAGCCGGCTACGAGGTGGTCGTGATCGACCGTGCGGCGCCGGCACAGGGCGGCGCCTCGCTGGGCAACGCAGGCTGTATCAACCCGTCGTCGATCATTCCGGTCGCCATGCCGGGCGTGGTGCGGAAAGTGCCCGGCTGGCTGCTGCAGCCGGATGGTCCGCTGGTGCTGCGCGCCGCCTGGCTGCCGCGCATGCTGCCGTGGCTGACGAGCTTCGTGCGGGCGGGCAATGCCGCGACCGTCGAGGCCTCGGCCGCCGCCTTGCAACGCCTGCTGGCCGGCAACGTCGAAGCCTGGCAGGCGCTGGCAGCGCAAGCCGGCGCGCGGGACCTGCTGCACGATCGCGGCAACCTGGTGGTCTACTCGACCGCGGAAGGCCACGCGGCCGACCAGCGCGCGATACGCCTGCGAACCGATCACGGCATCGCCGTCGAGACGCTCGATACCGCCGCGCTGCGCGACCTGGAGCCCGACCTCGCACCGGTCTTCACGCGCGGCTATCTGATGCCCGGCAATGCGCACCTGACCGATCCGGGCGAGTTCCTGACCCGCATCGCCGACTGGCTGGCGACACGCGGCGTGGAGTTTCGCCGCGCGGAAATCTCCGGACTACGTAGCAATGGCTCCGCGGTCACGGAAGTCGTGCTGACCGGCGAGACGCTGCCCGTGCAAGCGGTGGTGATCGCGTTGGGTGCCTGGTCGGGTCCGCTTGCGCGAACGCTGGGAGACCGCGTGCTACTCGACACCGAACGCGGCTATCACGTCGAAACGCCGGAGACCGAGGCCGGTCCGCGCCTGCCGGTCATGTGGGGCGAAGGCAAGGTGGTGGTGACGCCCATGCACGGCCGGGTCCGCTGTGCCGGCACGGTCGAGCTGGCCGGTTTGCGCGCCGCGCCGGACTGGCGCCGCGCCGATCTGCTGGCCCGGCTGCTTGGCCGCATGTACCCACGGCTGACACCCGGCGCCGAACGCGACGGCAGCGCGCATATGGCACGCTGGCTGGGCTTTCGCCCCAGTACGCCGGATTCGCTGCCGGTGATCGGCCGCTCCCGCCGCCACGCCAATGCCGTCTATGCGTTCGGCCACGGTCACGTCGGCCTCACGGCCGCGCCGGTCACAGGCCGGCTCGTCGCGAGTCTGATCGCCGGCCGGCCGGCCGCCATCGACCTCGCCCCCTACTCGATCGACCGCTTCCGCTGAAGCACCGCCTCTTACCGACACGGAGTCACCCCATGTCCTCAGACAGACACGCTGTTTCTTCCGCCAGCACGGCCGAGCGGTTCTACCATGGCGGCAAATCCGTCTATGGCGCACCGCTCGGCATCCTGATGCTGGATGCACGCTTCCCGCGCATTCCGGGCGACATGGGCAATGCCACGACCTGGCCGTTCCCGGTGCTCTACAAGGTGGTCAAGGGTGCCTCGCCCGACCTCGTCGTGCTGCGCGAGGCGAGCGGCACGCTGGAACGCTTTATCGACGCCGCGCGCGAACTGGTGGATCTCGGCGCCGAAGGCATCACCACCAACTGCGGCTTCCTCGCGCTTTTCCAGCGCGAGCTCCAGCAAGCCGTACCGGTCCCGGTATTGACTTCCTCGCTGTTGCAGGTCGCCCAGGTCGGCCGCACGCTGGCGCCGGGCAAACGGGTGGGCATCGTGACGATCTCGTCGGCGACCCTCACGCAGCGCCATCTGAGCGCGGCCGGCGTGCCACCCGATACGCCGATCGCCGGCACCGACGAGGGCGCCGAGTTTTCGCGCGTCATCCTCGGCAACGAACTGACGCTCGATCGCGACCTGGCCGAGCGCGACGTCGTGACGGCCGCCATCACGCTGACGCGCAACCATCCGGACGTGGGCGCCATCGTACTGGAGTGCACCAATATGTGCCCGTACGCGAACGCGGTACGATGCGCGACCGGTTTGCCGGTGTTCGACATCTACAGCCTCGTCAGCTGGTTCCAGCTCGGCCTCGCGCCACGCCGGTTCTGAAGCGGCCAGCAAGTTGACCGGACGCCCGCGGCTCATTAATGTATACAGCTTTGGATAATGCCTGCGGGCACCTCACGTCATGCCGCGAACAGCCGCCCCTCGGGAAACGCCACCGGTCCGGGTCAATATTGCCGAGGACGTTTTCTGCCGTCTGCGGGACATGGCCATCCAGTACGAGTTGAAGCCCGGCGAACGGCTCAACGAAGTCGATCTGGCGGAACGTCTGGGCGTGAGCCGCACGCCTGTGCGCGAAGCGCTCTACCGGCTGGCCCAGGAAGGTTTTCTGGTCGAATCGGGCCGCGGCTACAGCCGTCGGCAACTGGACGTCAAGGAAACGCTGGATCTGTATGAAGCACGCTGTGCGATCGAGGCCGAATGCGCGCGGCTGGCCGCCGAGCGCGCGTCGGACGAAGCGCTCGACGAGATCGACGCGTTTCTCAAATCCAGTGCCGGCGTGCCGGCCGACACGTCGGCATCGCATCTGGTCGAACTGGACGAAGCGTTCCACGAGCGCATCGCGCGGGCGAGCGGCAATGCCGAGTTGATGCGCATCCTGATCAATCTCAATCACCGGATACGCTTCATCCGCTGGATCAATATGGAGAAGATCGGCCGCGACCACACCCAGGCCGAGCATCGCAAGATCCTTGCGGCACTGCGCAAACGCGACGCCGATGCGTGCGTGGCGCTGCTGCGCACTCATATTACGCACCGCACCGACCAGATCGTCGACGCCATCACCGCTGGCCTCGCGCGTATTTATCTACAGCAGCCATAGCGGCTGCGGCAGGCGGTAACGACCGTCATGGCCGCACGGCACGACGGCGCTCATCGCGTTCGGTGCATGCCTACCACGCCAGCGCATAGCTCGGCCGCCGCGGATCGGCACCGGCGGTCAACACCCCCCGCTCGGGATCGCTGACGATCATGCAGGCGCCGCCGGCCTTCCAGCCGAACTGCGGCCACCAGTCCACCCCGTGCCCGAGTTGAGCCAGCGCGTCGCCGGTTTGCGGCGGCAGCCGTGCCTCGAGCTTGATCTTGCGCGGCGTATACGCGTGCGGATCGGTCGTGAGGGGGAAGCCGTAAGTGGCAAAGCGCGGCGCTTCCACCGCCTGCTGCGGGTCCATGCCGAAATCGACGACGTTCAGGAAAGCCTGCAGCATGGCCTGGATCTGCACGTCGCCGCCCGGCGAACCGAACGGCAGCGCGCGGCGGCCACGCTCGCCGTGTACGTCGTCGGGATGCGCAGGGCCGAACGCGATCATCGGGCTCGGTGTGAGCCGGGGCCGCTTGCCGGGCGCCAGCACCGAGGGATGCCCCGGATCGGTCCACGACTGCGCGCCGCGGCTGGACGGCATCATGCCGGTGCCGGGAATGATCGGGCTCTCGCAGGTCGCGTCGCTCGGTGTGGCTGAAAACAGATTGCCGTGCCGATCCGCCACGCACACGTACGAGGTGTCCAGCGCGGACACGTCGACGCCGCTCTCCAGCGGCTGCGCCGCCGGCATGCCGTCGAACACCCGATCGGCGCGGATACGCGCGCGCAGGCGGCTGGTGTAGTCGTCCGACAGCAGCCGCTGCAGCGGCACGTCGACATAGCGCGGATCGCCGAAGTATCGCTCGCGATCGGCGAACGTCAGCTTGAGCGCCTCGACCACGGTGTGCACGTAGGCCGGGCTGTTGTGTCCCAGCGCGGCGAGATCCACGCCTTCGAGCACCTTGAGCGTCTGTCCCAGGATCGGCCCCTGGCACCATGGCGGGCAGCTATAGAGCTCGTATCCCTTGTAGCGGACCATGACGGGCCGCTCCACTTCCGCGTCGAACGACGCCAGATCTTCCGCCGCCAGCCAGCCGCCATGCTCGCGGTGATAGCTCAGCATGGCCGCGGCGATGTCGCCACGATAGAACGCGTCGTGCGCGGCGGCGAGACCATGCAGACGGCCACGGCCGGCCGCCCGCCGCTCCTCGTCGACCATGAACTGCAGCGTGCGCGCAAGATCGGCCTGCACGAACAGCTCGCCCACCGCCGGCGGACGACCGCCTGGAAGATAGATGCGCGCATTGGCCTCCCAGCGGCGGTAGCCGTCCTCGTGCTCGCGGATGGTTTCGGCCATCAGCGCATGCATGGCGAAACCATCGCGCGCGAAACCGATGGCGGCCTGCGCCACGTCGCCGAACGACAGCGTGCCGTAGTGCCGCAACGCGGTGATCCACGCCGCGGGCGCGGCCGGCACCACCGTCCGCAGCACCCCCGGGGGGATGCGCCCGCCATGCTCGCGCCGCAAATACTCTGCCGACGCCGCCCGTGGCCAGCCGCCCAGGCCCGCGATCGACACCACCTCGCGCCGCGCGGCCAGATAGATCAGGATCGGTGCAACCCCGGCCATGCTGACCAGATCGCTCTGCAACACACTCAATGCAATGCCGGCCGCGACGCCGGCATCGACCGCGTTGCCACCGCCTTCCAGCACGCGCATCGCCGCGTGCGCGGCACCATAGTGGCCGGCCACTACTGCATGACGCCGGCCCGTCACGGGCGGGCGATAACTATCGATCCCGCGTACGGCAGCAGCGGACGGAAGCTCGACGGTTGCCATGGGAAAACCCTCGGTTGCTATTGGATGTAATCGACACAATAATGTATCCAAACAACAATACATACATGGATACTAATTTACGCTGTTCGATACGTCAACTCGTGCAAGGGTAAAGGACATGCAATCAAACAACGGCGGAGCCTCTGCCGCAACCAGTCGTGCGCGTCTGAGAAGCATCGTCGTCTCGGCGACGATCGGCAATGCGCTGGAGTGGTACGACTTTCTGGTCTATGGCTACTTCGCCAGCGTCATCGCGAAAGTGTTCTTTCCGGTGCACGACGAGTGGGTGTCACTGCTGCTGTCGATCGGCACCTTCAGCGTCTCCTTCGTCACGCGGCCGGTCGGCGCCGTGGTGCTGGGTCTGTACGCGGACCGTCGCGGCCGCAAGGCGGCGCTCACGCTATCGATCTTCATGATGACCGCCGGCACGCTGGTGATCACGCTGATGCCCGGCTACAGCCGGATCGGCCTGTTCGCGCCGCTCGGCATCCTGTGCGCGCGCCTGCTCCAGGGCTTCGCGGTCGGCGGGGAATACGGCAGCGCCACCGCCTTCATGGTGGAACACAATCCGGACAAGCGCGGCTATGCCGCCAGCTGGATGTTCTCCAGCCAGGGCATGTCCACCATCCTTGCCGCCTCCATCGGCAGTGCGCTGACCGCCGCACTGAGCGCGGAGCAGTTGCAATCGTGGGGCTGGCGGGTACCCTTCGCACTGGGTCTGCTGATCGGACCGGTCGGTTACTACATCCGCCGTCGGCTGGAAGAATCGCCGGAATTTCTCGCCGTCCACGCACGCACGACACCGCGGTCGCGCACCGCCGGCAGCGGACAGACGGGCAAGCTGCTGATCGCTACCGGCATCGTGGCGCTCTCCACGGTGATGACCTATGTGCTGCAACTGTACATGCCGCTCTATGCCGTCAGGCAGTTGCACCTGCCGGCCGCGCAATCGCTCGGCATCGTGGCGCTCAACGGCTTCCTCCAGTTCGCGCTGTCGCCCGTCATGGGAGCGCTGTCGGATCGCGTCGGCCCCATACGCGTCATGCTGACTACCGCGATGGCAATGGCCGTCTCGGTCTATCCGATGTTTCTCTGGCTCAAATACCACCCGACCATGGCGTGGCTGCTCGGGCTGGAAGTGATCGCCGGACTGTACAAGGCGGGTTATTCCGGACCCATGCCGGCATTGGTATCGGAAATCTTTCCAGTCGAAACGCGCTCGACCGGCCTGTCGTTTTCCTACAGCCTCGGGGTCACGTTATTCGGCGGCTTCTCCCCCTTCTTCGTGACCTGGGTCATCGGCGTCACGGGCGACACGCTGGCACCGAGCTATTACGTGCTGATGGCGGCGCTGATCAGCGGCGCCGCGCTCTCAGCGGTGGGCTGGCGTCGCGGCGAATGGCCGTTCGGGCGCCGACGCCATGTGGCAAATGCGCGGATACGCTGATGCCGCCTAGGCGGCAAGGCGTGCAACGTGACGCAGGACGCTCTCCGCCCGGCGAGTCGATGCCCAGTCATGTCGACGATGTTTCGACATGGCTTAACGTCAACCGCCGAAACCGTTTCGCTAAAAATTTCTTCCAGATAATTAGTATGTCTAATTTATAGATATTTGAATAAGATTATTCAATTCCAGAAAGACGACAACTCAAGGAGACGCGAATGAAGATTCAAAAACTACCCGCAGTCGTTGCGTTAGCGACGATCGGATATAGCGCGCAAGCCTTTGCGCAGAGCAGTGTCACGCTCTACGGACTGATCGACGCCGGCATCAATTTCACGAGTAACGTGCAAACCGCACGGCCCGCCAGCGGTCCGCAAGGCAATCACCAATACTCGTTCCAGGATGGCGCGACGGGCGGTATTCGCGGTAGCCGATGGGGAATCAGGGGTGTCGAGGATCTGGGAGGTGGACTTAAGGCGGTAT
Organism: Burkholderia sp. Ax-1724; assembly: GCF_011752995.1. Classification (GTDB taxonomy): domain Bacteria; phylum Pseudomonadota; class Gammaproteobacteria; order Burkholderiales; family Burkholderiaceae; genus Paraburkholderia. Next base: position 66,020 of record NZ_VWWL01000026.1, on the reverse strand, counting down.
TCGTACTCGAAAACGGCTTCAGCATTGGAAACGGCGCCTTGGCGCAAGGTGGCGCGGAGTTCGGACGCCAGGCATTCGTCGGATTGCAAAGCTCATACGGCACCCTGACACTGGGACGTCAATATGACTCCGTGGTCGACTATACCCAGTTATTCCAGTCTGGAGCGCAATGGGCGGGATACATGGGTGCCCACGCCGGCGACGTCGACAACGCATTGAACACCCGACGCATCAACAATGCCGTGAAGTTCGCCAGCAACGATTATTCCGGGCTACGGTTCGGCGGTTTATACAGTTTCGGCGGGGTGCCCGGCAGTGTTTCCCGTAACCAGGTGTGGTCGTTGGGCGGCGGGTATACGCACGGTCCATTCGGACTTGGGATGGCCTACCTGAACGCTCGCAATCCAAACCTGGGGTTCTACGGCAGCAATCCCAATAACGGTACGACTGCCGCGAGCAACAATCTTGGCTCGCTGGGGTCGGCAACGACGCCGGAGTCCAATCCCATCTATGCCGGTTATGCATCGGCCTCCACGTTGCAGATCATCAGTGCAGCGGGTTCGTATCAGATCGGTAGCGCAACGCTGGGACTGACTTACTCAAACGTGCAGTTTCGCGGACTCGGCTCCACGAGCGGGCCGAATCCGCTTGGTTACACAGGCAATGCGCGGTTTAACAACGTCGAAGTGAACGGCAGATATCAGCTAACGCCTGCATGGCTCGCCGGCGTCGCCTATATCTATACGAATGCAAGCGGCGCCGAAAACCGGAGCGGAGCCTTGTATCACCAGCTGCAAGCAGGGTCCGACTATTTCCTGTCCAAGCGTACCGACGTGTATTTCATCGTCGTTTATCAGCATGCGAGTGGAACCGACTCGCTCGGTCAGCCGGCGGTTGCTTATCTGACCGGGCAAACGCCATCGGCAAGCAACCACCAGCTTGCGCTACGCATAGGGATTACGCACCGGTTCTGATTGTCGACCCCACTGCTTCAAAATTCCAGCCACTGCTGTCGTACGGAAACGCATGCCCGCCTATTGACTCTCGTTCGAGCGATTGATAGCATGGCTTCACTTTCAAAACGCCCTCCCGGTTCGCCGGGAGGGCGTTTCGTTTTGGTTCCGCCATCTGAATGGAACCCTGAAATGAAAGTACCCCTTGAAATCCGTCCGGGCTCGGACGCCGACCTCGGCTATGTACAGTACGGCCAGGGCCCGATTCATGTACTGGTCATGCATGACTGGCTCGGGGACCACGCCAGCTACGATGCAGTCATACCCTGGCTCGATGGTCATGCGTTCACCTACGTTTTCGCCGATTTGCGCGGCTACGGGCAATCCATCGCATTGACGGGTGAATTCACCCTGGAGGAAATTGCCACCGATTGCCTCATGCTCGCCGATCGGCTCGGTTGGCCGCACTTCCACGTAATCGGTCACTCGATGACCGGGATGATTACGCAGCGCCTCGCGGCAGACGCGCCTTCTCGCGTCATCAGCGCAATCGCCGTGTGTCCGGTTTCCGCTGCCGGAAACCGGTTGAGTCCGGAAGCCCTGACTTTCTTTGCCAGCACCGTAGAGGACGACAACGCCCTTCGGCGGTTATTCAAGTTCGTCTCCGGCGGGCTTTCCGACGAGTGGGTCGATAGCAAGGTGCAATATAACCGCGACACCGTAGCGCCAGCCTGCCGGAGGAAATACCTCGACATGCTGGTCACGGCAAATTTCGTCGACGACGTACGGGGACTCGAAACCCCTTTCCTGGTCATGATTGGCGACAAAGATCCGGGGCTCGATGCGCTGGCCATGCAGCGCACCTTTCTCGCATGGCATCCGAACGCGGAGCTGCACGTTATTCCTGACAGCGGCCATTACCCGATGCAGCAATGTCCGTCCTACTTCGCCACCGTCGTCGAAAGCTTCCTGAAGCGCCAAACCGCCTGACGGGCCCAGGCAACACCCGCGCGCGGCGTCACGCCGTCACGTCGCGCGCAATCGTTGCGTCGAGGTCCGCGAAAGGCAGAGACGCGGCGTTGTCTGTCGTGCGCGTTACGATTGCGCGCCCAACGGATACGGAAGACACGAAGGAATGTCCAAAGTCAGGGTGCCGGTCGCATCGTCAAGGCGAAAGTACGAGTACGTCCACGGCAATGCTTAAATATCCAAAATAGTGGACATCGGCGGAATGGACGAATCCGGACACCGCATGACGATGCTCATGTTTCGCACGATTCAAATGCCGCCCAATGACTTATCCTCCGGCTATACTCGGAGCCTCTCTCCTCCTCGCGTGGCCCGGTATGAAGCGTGTCTCCGTACGGCAATCCTCTGTTCATGGAAAGGGCGTTTTTGCGCTTCGGGCGATTTCCACGGGCGAGCGCATCTTCGAGTACAAAGGTCTGGTGACCTCGTGGCGGGAAGCCGCCCGCCACTACGCGAAACGCGAGGAGAGCGGGCACACGTTCCTGTTCGGCCTGTCCGACGGACGCGTGATCGACGGCGGCCGCGGCGGGAATGGCTCGCGGTGGCTCAATCACGCGTGCATGGCAAACTGTGAAGCCGCCGAAGAAGACGGTCGCGTCTACATTGACGCGATCCGCGACATTGCGCCAGGCGAGGAGCTGTTTATCGATTACTCGCTCGAAGTACCGCCCGAAGAAGCCGACGAGGCGCGCAACGATTACGCATGCCACTGCAACACCAAGGATTGCCGTGGCACGATGCTCAACCTGGCCTGAACCCGACCGATCTGTTTCGCCGCGCGCCTCGACCGGAAGGCGGCGGCGCGGAGCGTCCGCATGGTGCATGCATACACGTCCGCACATCAGCGCGATATAACGCCACCGCAACGCCACCGCAACGCCACCGCAACGCCATCGCGCGAAGACCAGATTCACCCCTGCCTGGTCACCCGGCCAAACAGCAGCAGCGAGATACCGCCTAGCACGACAAACGCGCCCAACGTCGCGAAGCCGGGAATATACGAACCCGTCGACTGATACAGCATGCCCACCACGAAGCCGGCCATGGTGCCGCCACCGCCGGCGCCGATACCGTTGATGATGCCCGCGGCCGGACCCACGGCGTCCGGGTGCACGGTGCTTTGCACGATCGACCAGATGTTCGGCGAGAACGCGCTCGCATAAAACCCCAGCGAAAGCGTAATCAGGATCATCTTGGCCATCGCGCCGCCCACGAACGGGAGAGTCACGACGAGCAGGCCAGGAATGAGCAACCCGAGTCCGGCGATCAGGGTGCGCCGCTTCGTCCTGTCGCTCAGGCGTGAAAGCGGAATCGCCAGCACGACGGCGAACAGATAAGGGATGGAACTCGCGAATGCCTGTTCGAAGCCGGTAAAGCCGAGCGTCTTGACCGCGAGCGGAATCCACAGCGTGATGCCCCAGAACAGCGCCCCTTGCGTCAGGTAGCTGAACAACAGAAGCAGGAACGCGGGGCCGCCCAGCGAGGCGAGCGTCAACCGCTCTTTCTTCCCGGTCGAAACCGCGGGTTCGGGGAACGGCGCGGCGTCCTTGCGCGGCAAACGCCACAGATACAACGGCACGATAATCAGGAGTCCAAGCAGACCCGTGATATGAAACAGCGCGCGCCAGCCCAGCAGATCGTAGAACGGCGTCAGGATCATGAAGCCAAGACCGAGCGCCAGAAACTGACCGTAATACTGGATCAGGCTATTGGCGGTCGTCCGCTGCTCCGGGCTAAACCACGCTTTGGCGAAGCGCGATTGCTGCGGCCAGTAAATGCCTTCGGTCACGCCCAGCACGACGCGGCAAACGAGCAGCGTGGCGATCGAGCCCGTCGTGCCTACGACGAGCGTCGCAACCGACCAGATCGCCACGCAGGCGATCATGATCCACTTCGGATCGCGCCGGCGCGTCAACAGGCCGCCGAGAATGTTCGCAATCGTATAGCCGATCAGAAAGGCCGTCAGCGCCCAACTGGATACCTTCGCGAACTGCGGGCCATCGAAACCGAGATCCCGCGCCACGCCCGGCAGGCCGACCGACAGATTCGAGCGGTCGAGGTAAGCGACGAACAACCCGATCATCAAGGTGCCGCCAATCGACCACCACGGTGCCGGCACCGCCGCGCTCCCGCCTGACGGCTCCAGTCGCTGTGTTTGCATGCTGCTTCTCCTTCCCTTGTTGTAGCGCCTGATGCGCCGGTGCGCGTTGCCCGACCGCAGGCGCGAGCGGTCGCCAGGTCATCGGAATGCCTGGGAAATGGCGGATTGGAAATGAATCAGCGAACCCGAAATGCTTCGAGCGCGTCGCGGTCGATCTCGATGCCAAGGCCCGGACCGTCCGGAATAGCCATGCCGCCGCCCGAGTGCACGAGCGGCGTCTTGAGAATCGCCTGGCGGATCGGATGCTCGGTCTGGTCCAGTTCGAGAATCGGCTCGACCGGCTGCAGCGAGGTCGGCGTATGCGTCGGCAGCGTCGCCATCAGTTGCAGCGAGGCGGCGATGCCGATGCCCGTACCCCAGACGTGCGGGTTGTAGCGAATGCCGAAGGTTGCCGCCATGTCGGCGATCTTCTTGCATTCGCTGATACCGCCCGCGGCACACGTGTCCGGCTGCACGATATCGAGCGCGTGCGAGGCGAACACGTCGCGAAAACCGAGGCGGGTGAATTCGCACTCGCCGCCGGCAATCGGAATCGGCAGCGCGCGCTTCACCTCGCGATAGGCGTCGAGGTCTTCCGGGGGCACCGGTTCCTCGAACCAGCCGATATCCAGATGTTCGAGCTTGCGGCCCAACTGGATCGCCGCGACCGCGTCGTACGCATGATTCGCGTCGATCATCAGGCCGACTTCCGGCCCGATGGCCTCGCGCACGGCGTGCGCGGCGAGGACGTCGTCACGGATACCGAAGCCGACCTTCAGCTTGACGGCATGAAATCCCTCGCGGACATAGCCGGCCGCCTCTTCGGCGAGATACTCCAGCGGGTTGCCGCCTTCGCGCCGATACAGCCCCGTGGCATACGCCCGCACCGAATTGCGCAACGGGCCGCCGAGCAAGTCGTAGACCGGCACGCCGAAGTGCTTCCCCTTGATGTCCCACAGCGCAATGTCGATGCCGCTGAGCGCTTCGACCACGAGCCCCTTCTGGCCGTGATCGCGCAAATCGGCGTAAATCTGCTGCCACAACCGGTCCGTGTGCAGCGGATTCTGGTTCAGCAGCCAGCGCGACATGGCCTGCACGACGGCCGACGTCATGCGTGCCGGTCCATAACATTCCCCCCAGCCGGTCAGCCCGGTATCCGTTTCGATTTCGACCAGCATCGCGGTGCGGCCGGCGTACCAGGCGCGCGAATAAGCGAACGGCTGGGATAATGATGCTTCGAGAACATGGGTGCGAACGGCGCTGATTTTCATCTGGGCTCCTTGGCGAATTGATTGACTGGCATCGCCTCGGTACGGCAAGCCTAGATCGATGTATTAAATATTATTATATAATTCACTCACCTTTTAAGCGGGAAAACCCCAGGCCATGATGTTGAAAGGTCCCTTGCCCAAAACGCGCACCGAACAGGTAGTGGATGCGCTTGGGCGCGAAATCGTCTCCGGGAAGCTGGAGCCTGACAGTCCGCTGCCGGCAGAAGAGAACCTGCTGGCGCAGTACGGCGTGAGCCGGACGGTGCTGCGCGAAGCGCTGCAGGTTCTGGCCGCCAAAGGGCTGATCGAGTCGCGCCAGAAACGCGGCACGCTGGTGACAGCACCGCCGAACTGGCATCAGCTCGACCCGGCCGTGCTCGGCTGGCACAGCCAGCTCAGCGCAAACGCACCAGTGCTGGTGGATCTGATCGAAATGCGCCGGCTCGTCGAGCCGTCCGCGGCGGCCCTGGCGGCGACCCGCTCCGGACCGGAAGACAAGACGCGGCTCGCGTCGGCGTATGAAGCGATGGCCACGGGCGCGCACACCGACGACACCGAAGGCTTCATCAAAGCCGATCTGGAGTTCCACACGGCCATCCTGCTCGCCGCGCACAACCGCTTCCTGTTGCCGCTGGCCCATGCGATCCGCGCGACGATGCTGGCATCGCTGCATCTGACCAATTCGCGCGCGGAAGAAAACCACGCGATCTCATTGCCGCTTCACAAGGCGATTCTCGACGCCATTCTCGCGGGTGACGGGCCCGGCGCGCACCGCGCAATGCTCGAACATCTCGACGACACGGAAATGCGCAGGCTGCGCTCCGCGCAGCAGCAAACGGACGACGAGTAACGCCGCTGCGCCCACTGCCCGCTGCTCGAGGCGCGATGCGGCCGTGATGGTCTGATCGGCTTGCCCCTGCCGTTGTGCGAATCGCTGACGCAAATGCCGATACGCCTCACAATGCGGGGCACGCATTGGAAATGCCGCCGTATTGACGCGCACGCATCTTCCCGTTATCTCCCTCACCCTGGAGCGGTCCTATGCAAACAGCAGTCGGATTCATTGGTCTCGGCGTCATGGGCACGCCGATGGCGCTCAACCTCGTGCGGGCCGGCACGCCGCTCGTCGCCTGGAGCCGCTCCCAGGGACACTACGGCACGTTGCGCGACGCCGGTGCGCAAGTCGTCAAGGAAGCCGGCGAGGTCTTCGCGCAGTGCCGGACCGTGATCCTCATGCTCGCCAACGATCCCGCGATCGATGCCGTTCTTGGCCGCGGCACGCCGGCATTCGGCGCGCGCGTCGGCGGCCATACGATCGTCAACATGGGGACCACGTCGGCCGGATATTCCCAGGCGCTGGCGGCCGAGATCGAGGCGGCGGGCGGCCGTTACGTCGAGGCGCCCGTTTCGGGCTCGCGCAAGCCCGCCGAAGCGGGCCAGCTCGTCGTCATGCTCGCAGGCGCCGCCGCCGATGTCGAAGCAGTGCGTGCGCTCGTCAAGCCGCTGTGTCGCGACAGCTTCGTGTGCGGTGCGGTGCCGTCGGCCCTGACGATGAAACTCGCCGTCAATCTGTTTCTCATCACCATGGTCACGGGTTTGACCGAGGCCATACACTTCGCCGAGCGCCACGGCATCGATCTCGCGCAGTTCGCCAATGTGCTCAATGCCGGACCGATGGCCAGCGACGTATCGCGCGTGAAGCTGGACAAGCTGGCCACGCAGAACTTTTCGGTGCAGGCCGCCATCACCGACGTGCTGAAGAACAGTCGCCTCGTGGCCGAGGCCGCGAGAGACGCGAGTATTGCGTCGCCGCTGCTCGACCTCTGCCACGCGCTTTATGGCGAAACCGAAGCACTCGGCCACGGGCAACAGGACATGATCGCGGTCATCCGCGCGATCGAGCAGCGTACCGACCGCGGCACGCCGGCAAACCAGCCGTCCGGGCCGCAAAGCTGAGCACCGCGCGCGCCATCCGATAACGCGATGCATACGGCACCGGCGGCACTTACAGCCCCCGGAGCCTGACCCGGCATCGCGCAAGACCAAGCGGCCAGCCTTGCGGTTGCCGCCCGTGCTTGCCGGTCTCAGCCTCTCCCCGCGCGCGTTATCACCAGCCTTGCGCGCGCAGCCTCTCGAGAGAAGCGCGCAGGTCCTCGATCGGGCGCGCGCTGATAATCTCCAGCACCACGTCCCCCGCGAATTGCATATCCGCGAGTTGCCGGCGTATCGCCTCGAAGTCGATGTCGCCCGAACCGATCGGCGCATGCTGCCATTTGCCCTTGCCCGCATCCGAAAGATGCACGACCGCGACGCGCGGCGAGAGCAACGCGAGTCCGTCCACGGGGTCTTCTCCTATCGCGGCCGCGTTGGCGACGTCATAGAGCACGTCCACATTGCCGAAGTCGTGTCGGTCGAGAAACTGCGCAAGCGCCGCAGCCGTATCCAGCAGGCAGCCGGGAATGTTCTCGATCAGGATGCGCATGCCGAGCTCGCCCGCGCGATGCGCAAGCCGTTCGAGCGCTTGCGAGTACACCTGAAGAAGACGCTCGTCGGGCGGCGGCAGAAGCATATGCTTGCGGCCCGAGTTGATCGTGAGCCACTTCGCGTTCACCGCATGCGCCAGCGACATCGCCTGTTCGTAGGTCGCCATCGCGAACTCCACGGCAGCGGGCGTCGAGCTTGCGATATTGATGTCGCTGCTCGGCAGATCGACGGCGATCACGCGTGCGCCGCACGCATCGAGCGCACGCTGCAGCGGCGGCAACGCGGCCTGCCAGGTCCACGGGTCCAGATGCGGGGCCATCGCCATCAACTGGAAATCGCGAAAGCCAAGCTCAGAAAACGCAGCAATGGCGCCTGCCGCATCATGCGTCCATACAGTGCCGAAGGTATGCGCGCCCAATAACTTCATGTGATGTTCTCCCGGATAAGCTGGATCGTCAGGCGACGAGCGCCACGCGATAATGTTCGACTGTCCGACGCAGACCCTCGCGAACCGGCGTCAGAGGCAGCGCGCCGAGCACGTCCTCGCCGGTCGCGCCAATCGCCGTCGACAGACTGGGCATCGGCGGACCTTCCGCGCGAATGTCCGCCGCGGGATCGATGCGACGCAATTCGTCGATCACGTCGCTCATGTCGGTGCTATGCCCCGGCTGATTAACCACGTGAGCGCCATCGAAGCTGCGCAGTAGCGCACGCTCGTAGGCCGCCGCGACATCGCCGACGAACACGAGGCCCGAGCGTCCCGTATAGGGAATGACATACGGTTCGCCCCGCGCCACCGCGCGGCAGGCGAGCGTCGGGCCCGCCGTGAGTCCCGTCTCGCGACCGGGGCCGTAAATGACGAACGGGCGAAAGCCGATGCTCGCGATGCCGTGGTCGAGCCAATATGCGCGCGCCGATCCCTCGTTCGCGAGTTTGAACGCGCCATAGTGCGTGGTCGGAAAAGGCACCTCGGGATCATCGGGTCCGTAGACGCCGCCGCTGCTCGAATAGAGTACCTTGCGAATACCGGCCTGCCTCGCGGCCTCGAATACATTCAGCGTGCCGATGACGTTGACCACCGCGCCCAGCAGCGGATCGCTCTTGCAGGCGGGCGTCAGCAGTCCCGCCAGATGGATGACGTGATCGCAATCGCGCATCGCGGCGCGCACGTCTTCCGCGCGACGCACGTCGCCCACGCGCCAGTCGAGCGTTGCCGCCGACGCCCCGAGCACGGCGGTCGCGATGCTTCGATCGTCACGCCATTCCATCAGGCGCACGTCGATGCCGCGCGCGATGAGCGCGCGCACGATCCACGCCCCGAGGAAGCCGCCGCCGCCCGTAATCAGTACCTTCATGGAGTCGCTCCTTCGCTGTCCTTCTCTATTCCTTCGCTATCGTTCTGGAAACGCTCACGCGCGTCCGGTAGGGTCGCCCGCGCGCACCTTGTCGGAAACGGCATGCGCCACCGTCCCGCTACCGTGCTCCTGCTCGACGATGTAGCGGCGCAGCGTGAACGGCAATGCGCCCATCAGCACCGTCGTGCAGCCGAGAACAAACAGCGCGGTGCCGAAGCTGCCCGTGCTCTGCTTGAGCCAGCCGACCAGTACCGGGCCCACGTAACCCGTCAGATTGCCGAGCGAATTGACGAAGGCGAAACCGACCGCCACCGCATTGGTTCCCGCCAGCACGAGGCCGGTCATGGTCCAGAACGCGGGCTGCGTCGCGTTGACGCCGATGACGGCGAGCGTCAGCGCCGCGATGTTGAGCACCGGCTGATTCAGCGTGTATCCCGCGATAAAGAGACCCGCGGCCGCGACCCATCCGGCGATCGCGTAATGCCAGACGCGCTCGCGCTTGAAGTCGGAATGCAGTCCCCAGAACACGACTGCGATGCCGGCGAAGCCATAAGGAATCGATGCGACAAGGCCGGTCTGGAAGGTGGACAACCCGAAGCTCTTCACGAGTTGCGGCAGCCAGAAGTTCACGCCATTCGTGGCGAGGCCGTTCAATGCGAGCATCAGCACGACGCACAGCACCTTCGGATTCGAAATCGCCGCGAGCCAGCCGCCCTTGGCGTGCACCTTGGCGAGCGCACGCTCGCCGTCCAGCACCTCGATGAGCCAGGCGCGTTGATCGTTGCGCAGCCAACGCGCCTTGAGCGGGTTGTCCGCGAGATAGCGCATCGTCGCGATACCGAGAATCACGGCCGGCAATCCTTCGAGGACGAAAAGCCAGCGCCAGCCCGGCAAGCCGTGAGCGCCATCGAGAAGCGTCATGAGGCCGGTCGAAAGCGGTGCGCCGACGAAGCTCGCCACCGGAATGGCGAACATCAGAAAGCCGACCACGCGCGCGCGGTAGCGCATCGGAAACCAGTAGGTGAAGTACAGCATGAGCCCCGGATAGAAGCCCGCCTCGCCGAGCCCGAGAAGAAAGCGCAATACGTAGAAGGACGTGGCGCTATTCACGAAGGCCATCGCCACCGAAATCAGGCCCCAGCTGATCATGATGCGCGCCAGCCAGCGACGCGCGCCGAAGCGCTCCAGCATCATGTTGCTCGGTATCTCCGCGAGGAAATAACCGATGAAGAAAAGCCCCGCTCCCGTGCCGTACGCGACGTCGGAGAGTCCGAGATCGGTCTTCATGGTGATGGCGGCGAAGCTGACGTTCACCCGATCCAGGAACGCCACGAAAAACAGCAGTCCGACAAAGGGCGATATCTTGCGGATCACAACAGACATCGTTTCCCGCTGCAACGGGGAATCGTCGGTAGTGCGAAAACTTGCAGGGGTTGCTTTAGACATGGGTCTCCTCCTTTTTTCCGCTTGAAATCCTGAGCACCAGCTGCGCTCAGAAAAGCGTGTGCATGCGAAGTTCAGCGAGCGTGCGACAGCAATTGCGAAAGCCGGTAATCGGCCGCTTCGATATCGAGTAGTCCTTCCGTGCGCAACGCAGCGAGCACGCGTTCGCGCGCCGCCCCGAGTTCGTCGAGACCGAGACCCTCCACGATGACGACCGCATCGAATACGTCTTCCCGATTGGGGCCTTTCAGCTCGGTCTCTTTCGTGCGCACGCTCGTCACGTCGGCGACGTTCGAGCCGAGACGCACGCTAATCACACCGTCGATGGCCGCGATGTCGTACAGCGCGCCGGCGCAAACGCGCATGACGTCGTCACGGCGGCTTGCGTCGAGCGTCAGGCGATAGGTCGAGCACGCGCCGCCCACCCCATCGCCCATGCCCGCGGTCACCACGCAGGCGCCGCGAATGAAATTGCGGAAGACGGGATGCATGCGCTTCGACCATTCGGTCGGATCGTTCAGGCGCGCGAGATAGCCCGGCGAGCGGAAGGTTTCGATATGCGCGCCGTCGTACAGCGTGAAGCAGCCATGCTTCGGCAGCGACCAGTTGACGTAGCGGCGCGCGGCAAGAAAGCCCGGAATGCCGATGCGCTCCGGCATATGCTCGCGCGTATGCCAGCGCTCGAACGCCTGCGTCTCGCCTGTTTCGATGTCGTGCCAGATGGCAAGGAATGCGTGGCCCGCGGCCATGACGTGTCTCCTGTGTTGCCGGCCACGCACGATGCGCGCCGGATCGTATGGCGACACATTACTATGAACTTGATCGGTTATTATTTATCGATCTGATATCACATAAATAACCTGAAGATGAATAATGAACTTTATCTTCGCGATCTGCGCGTGCTTTGCGCGGTCGCCCGGCGTGGGAGCTTCATTGCGGCGGCGACCGAACTCGGCACCTCGCCGCCCTACGTCAGCAAGCGCATCGCCGCACTGGAAGCCATGTGGGGCGTACAGCTCTTTCATCGCACGACGCGGCGCGTCGCCGTGACGGAAGACGGCGATATCGCCTACAGCCGCGCGCGTCGCATTCTCGAGGAAGTGGTCGAGATGAACGACCTGCTCGCCGGCGGCGAGCGCGAACCGCGCGGCACCTTGCGGATCAGCACCAGCCTCCGGCTCGGACGGCTGCATGTCACGCCGATTCTCTCGATGCTGCGCGAGCGCCATACCGGACTCGAAATCTGGCTCGAACTCGTCGATCGGCGCGTGGACCTCGTCGGAGAGAACTTCGACCTCGACATCCGCGTGGGGGAAGTCCAGGAAGCGGCCGTCATTCCGCACAAGGTGTCCGAGAGTACGCGCGTACTGTGTGCCTCGCCGAGCTATGTCGAGAAGCACGGAGCGCCCAAATCGCTGCCCGACCTGGTCCAGCACGACTGCCTGGCATTTCGCGATCGTCAGCAGGCATTCGGCGTGTGGCAACTGAACGGGCCGAACGGCGCGGAGTTCGTGAAGGTGACGGGGCCGATGGCGTCGAACCAGAGCGACATCGTGCGCGAATGGGCGCACGACGGACACGGCATCATCATGGCATCCGAGTGGGATGTCGCCGAGAGCATCGAGTCGGGCGCGCTCGTGCGCATCCTTCCCGATTACTCGCGCCCGGCCGACGTATGGGCCGTGTCGACCGCACGTTCTTCGGCTTCGGCAAAGGTGCGCGTGGCGATCGAGTTTCTGCGCCAGCAACTGGCTGCCGGCCCGTTTGCGCTGCGAAGGCTATAGGCTTGATGGCGAGTGTGCCGATCGATATCGTCCCGGCGGCGGGTTGCGCTGCCTCCACGTTCATCCCAGCCGTCGCGCCTGCCTTGCTGCTCCGCCTGCGTCGCTGGTGGTGCGAAGTCTCCGGCTATTGGATGATTGGAATGACGTAACGCTCCGGCGTCAGTCTTCGCCCCGATTTTGAGCGAGGCGATGATGACAAAGGAGTTGAGAGAGCAAGATCGATGTCGAAGAAGACAGCACTGTCGGCAATGGTAGCTTGACGTGTAGCACCAGTCGGCCCATTGTCTGGCAGGGTAATGTCTTCGCTTTAAACGCAAGCCCGAAGCAGAGACTATGCTGCGGGCGATGCGCCGCTGTTTCGGCGCATCGCCAAGGTTCATTCCGCACGCCGACGCTTAGTCATACTCCTTCCTGGCTACTGTCGCCAAAAGCAAAACCGGGTGTTACAAAAAACCGGCATCTTGCAGATTGCTTATGGCCGTTTCATCCACCCGTCGGCGTTGCACCTGAGCCTGTTGCCCGAGAGCCTGCATTTCGCTCAGATGTCTGCCGGCACCATCGACAAGGTTCTCAAGGTTTCCGGCATAAGGCGAAAGCTGGTTAAACGCTTCCGTGAGAAGCCGCGCGCTTTTTCCATCATTAGCTTCGTGCGCTCGGCCAATGTTGAATTGCATGACGTGAAGCGGAGATCGGCCTTTCGAATTCAGGGCCCGCAGCGCGTCGCCTAGCAGGGGCTTCCGGTCTGGGTTTGTGAGTCCCCAATCCCGCAGGATCCGGATCGTGTCCGTAGTTGGGTTCTTTGCAAGAAAGTGGAAAGCATTGTTCTTATGTTCGGAGGACTGGGCGGTCGGATCGGCTCCATTCGCGAGCGCTTGCCGAAGTTTAGCGCCATCCCCGCGGGCGATTTCATCGCGTGCCGCCGCATTCAACTTTTCCGGAGGAGTGTGGCCAACCCGCGTCATCGCTCGCCCCATTCTGGATACGCGCGACTCCCGGGATGGACCCGTTATCTGACCGTCGCCGGAGGCCCGCGATGGCCGTTGCTCATCGTACCCCAACGTATTCAGGCCTTCGATGAGCGTCGACGTCACTGAAACAGAGTCAACGGAGTGTCTCCGGTTCGAGGTAGATGCCGCAAACCCTGGCGGCAACGGTGGAACAGGTGGTACTTCCCCTCCTGGTTGACGATTAGATCTCAATAGTCCGCTTCCCATGCGGCGAAGACTCTGCAGTCTCCCTATGATGACCCCTTGGCTCTCCTGGCGCCTGATTGTAGGAGCTTGACCTTGATTCCGAGTCTCGTGTGTTTGCTCAGTATTCGCGGCTATGCCGCCTGGACTATGGCTGGATGACCCCGCTTTATTAATTGAACTCATGTATTTCACCTTTGAGAAGAGACGGTGGAAATCTTTGACATAAACGTCATCGAAATTAATGTGTGGCCGTTTGTCAGCGACAATTGAATCGCGAAGTCAACGCGTGCGATACGAAGAAAACCCTGCGCAACGCCTCGATGATCATGAAGGGCCGCGATTTCGAGAAAACATACAAACACTATCTTCTTTGCAGGGTCAAGAAAAAAAGAGTAGCGAAATTTGTGTGCGAAACGCGAATATCCACGGAGATAGATGACGCGTTCAGTGAGGCTCGTAATCACAGAAAAACATCAAAGTGCCTTGCAACCGCAAATCAAGCTTCAGTGGGCAAGCGGCACCACCTGCGCATCCCGTCGCTCCGCCGGTGACCATCGTCGAGATCGATGAAGAGACGCTCGCGATCGGCCTCGACATCTACATGCCCGAGTCCGATCAGACCTCACCGGACAAAGTGGCCGACAATCTGTCGGCGCCCGACGCGACTCTCGCCACCGCGTTGCGCGCCCTGCCCAGCCACGACACGATTCTCGCGGCTTCTCTGCGCGCGGCGCCGACCCAATATTTTGCGGCCTGCCTACGGTCGAAACCATCGAGAAATAGCGCAACACTTCCCCTGCGCGAACGAAGCCGAGCGGGATGACCGGCATCGAGGGCGTGACGGTCGAACCGCGATGCACCTTCCAGTCACATGGCACGCCGAAACATGGCATCTCCTTGACGGTGCGCACCACCGGATTGATCGTGCGATAGCCGACGTGTAGAGGCCGCTTCCGCACGCGCCAATTACATGCGACGTAATCGCGGCATGCCATGCAGCAGGTAAGCGGCAACGCGTCCTGCCCACAAACCGTGGTCCCGGCACACAGGCCCTCGCCACCACGCGGCCCACGCGCTAGGGTTTTCCCTCCTTCAACATCCGCGAAAGCGACCTACTATCAATGACTTAAAACTAACTAATTCATCAATTAGTGACGTGAGCCTACCCCAACCTATCCGCTCCCGCATGGGTCGCCGTCCTCATCCGCAGGACTTCGACGCGCGCGAACATCTGCTCGATGTCGCAGTCAGGCTGTTTGCCGAGCGCGGCATCGCCAACACGACGGTGGCGCAAATCGCGGCGGCGAGCGGCGTGACGTCCGCGATGGTGCATTACTGGTTCCAGACGCGCGAAAAGCTGCTCGACGCACTGTTCGAGGAAAAGCTCGTCGCCGCCTTCGCGGCGATCTGGGAACCGGTCGACCCCGAGCACGACGATCCGCTTGCGCTGACGCAAGGCATCGTCAAGCGCATGTTCGACGTCACCGAAAAAATGCCGTGGTTGCCCTCGCTATGGCTGCGCGAAATCGTCAATGAAGGCGGGTTGCTGCGCGAGCGCGCGTTTGTCCACATCCCCTTGCAGAAGCTCGCGGGGTTTGGTCAGAACATCGCACGCGGCTGCGCGTCGGGCCAGTTGAACGCGCAACTCGAACCGTCGCTGCTGTTCAATTCCGTGCTTGCCCTTGTGATGCTGCCGCAGGCAACCGCGAAGATCTGGCAGCGCCTGAACCCGAGCACCTCGTTCGATCGCGCAACGCTCGAACGCCATGTCGTCGCGCTGCTCACGTGCGGGATGAACGCAACCCCAACGCCCGCATCGACGCCCACGGCGCCCCACGCGAAAAGGAAGCCGTCATGACTCCGTCCGCGCTCAAAGCGTCGCTTGCCGTCGTGCTGACACTCTGCATCGCGTGTGCAGGCTGTTCGCGGCAACCGGCGAACACCTGGCAAGGTTATGTCGAGGGCGAGTACCTCTATCTTGCATCGTCGCAGGCGGGACAGTTGACCCAGCTCGCGGTTTCGCGCGGACAGACCGTCACGGAGAACACGCCGCTCTTCGCGCTCGAAGCACAAAACGAAACCGAGGCCGTTGCACAGGCCAACGAACAATTGCGCGCGGCACGCGCCCAGCTTGCCGATCTTGGAACCGGCAAGCGCCCGTCCGAAGTCGACGTGACGCGCGCCCAACTCGTGCAGGCCGAGGCGGACGCCGCGCGCGCCGCGACCCAGTACCATCGCGACGAACAGCAATTACGCGCGGGCGGCATCGCGCAAAGCCAGCTCGACGACTCGCGCGCGAACGCGCTGTCGAGCGCCGCGCACGTACGCGAGTTGCAAAGCCAGCTCGCCGTCGCGCGTCTGCCGGGACGGATCGAACAGATTCGCGCGCAGCAGGCGCAAGTCGACGCGGCCCAGGCCCAACTCGGCCAGGCCCAATGGAAGCTCGATCAGAAAAGCATCCACGCGCCGCACGGCGGCCTCGTCTTCGACACGATGTATCGCAGCGGCGAGTGGGTGCCGGCTGGCAGTCCCGTGGTGCGCATGCTGCCGCCGGAAAACGTCAAGGTGCGCTTTTTCGTGCCCGAGGCTGTAGTCGGTTCCCTCGCGCCGGGCCGCCGCGTATCGATCCATTGCAACGGCTGCGCGGCCGATATACCGGCCACGCTCAGCTTCATTTCGGACCAGGCGGAATACACGCCGCCCGTGATCTACAGCAACGAAAGCCGCTCGAAGCTCGTGTTCATGGTCGAAGCCCAACCCCAGACCGCCGATGCGCCGAAACTGCGGCCCGGCCAACCCGTCACGGTGACGCTGCAATGAACGCAACCGCCGGCAACACGGCCGACCCCGCCTATGCCATCGACGTGCACGGGCTGAACAAGCATTTCGGCGCGAAGCACGTCGTCAACGATGTCTCGCTGCGCGTGCAGCGCGGCGAGATTTTCGGCTTTCTCGGTCCGAACGGCAGCGGCAAAACCACCTGCATCCGCATGATGTGCGGCCTGCTCACGCCCGACTCCGGCAGCGGCACCTGTCTCGGCTACGACATCGTGCGCGAGAGCGCGCAGATCAAGCGGCGCGCCGGCTATATGACGCAGCGCTTCTCCTACTGGGACGATCTGACGATCCGCGAAAATCTCGACTTCGTCGCGCGTATGTACGAGATGAAGAACCGCCGCGACGCAGTGGATCGCGCGCTCGAACAGCTCGGCCTCGCGAGCCGCGCCAAACAGTTGGCCGGTGCGCTGTCGGGCGGCTGGAAGCAGCGCCTCGCGCTGGCCGCGTGCATGCTGCACGAGCCGGAACTGCTGCTGCTCGACGAGCCGACCGCGGGCGTCGACCCGAGCGCGCGCCGCGACTTCTGGGAAGAATTGCATCGCCTGGCCGCAAGCGGCATCTCGGTGCTCGTCAGCACGCACTATATGGACGAAGCGGAGCGCTGCCATAAGCTCGCCTACATCGCATACGGCAAGCTGCTCGCGCGAGGCACGTCGCAAGAGGTCATCGATTCGCAGGGGCTCGCGACATGGGCCGTGTACGGCCAGAATCTCGTCGAACTCGGCGAACAACTGCGCCGCTCGCCCGGCGTCGAACAGACGGTCGCGTTCGGTTCGTCGCTGCACGTGAGCGGCCCAGATACGCCCGAGCTGCATGCGACGCTCGAACAGTTGGCCCGCTCGAATACGACGCTGCGAATCGAAAGACAGCCAACGGGCCTGGAAGACGTCTTCATCTTCATGATGAACCGCTCGACCGACAACTACGCAACGCCTTCTACGGGTCAAGCATCGTGAACGCCGCCCGCCGCTTTCCACGCTTTTCTCTGACACGCTGGTGGAGCATCGTGCGCAAGGAGTTTCTGCAACTGAAGCGCGACCGCATCACGTTTGCGATGATCATCGGCCTGCCGATCATGCAGATGACGTTGTTCGGCTTCGCGATCAACACCGACCCGAAGCATCTGCCCACCGCCGTGATCGCCGCCGATCACAGCGAGTTCACACGCAGCTTCGTCATGGCGATGCGCAACTCCGACTACTTCGACATCGTCTCGACGCTGCCCGATGAAGAGTCTGGCCGCCGCGCGCTCGCGCAAGGCAAGGTGCTGTTCGTGCTGAACATCCCCGTCGGCTTCACGCGCGATCTCGCCAAGGGTGCGCATCCCTCGCTGCTCGTCGAGGCCGACGCGACGGACCCGACGGCAGTCGGCACCGCGCTCGGTGCGCTGCCGTCGATTGCGCAATCCGTGTTGCAGAAGGACCTCACGGGTCCGTTGTCGGCGCTCGCGGTCGGCCCCGCCGCATTCGACGTGCAGTTGCACCGGCTCTACAACCCCGAAAGCGTCACGCAATACAACGTCGTGCCCGGCCTGATGGGTGTGATCCTGACAATGACGATGGTCATGATGACGGGCCTCGCGATCACGCGCGAACGCGAGCGCGGTACGATGGAAAATCTGCTCGCCACGCCGGTGCTGCCGCTCGAAGTGATGACGGGCAAGATCGTACCTTACGTGGCGATCGGGCTGATCCAGGTGAGCATCATTCTCGCGGCGGCGCGCTTCGTATTCGGCGTGCCGTTCGAGGGCAGTCTGATCGCGCTGTATCTGTCGGCACTGCTGTTCGTCGCGGCCAATCTGACGATCGGCATTACGCTGTCGTCGCTCGCGCAAAACCAGTTGCAGGCCATGCAACTGACGATGTTCTATTTCCTGCCCAACATCCTGCTGTCGGGTTTCATGTTCCCGTTCGCGGGCATGCCGAAGTGGGCGCAAATCATCGGCAACCTGCTGCCGCTCACCTACTTCAACCGGCTCGTGCGCGGCATTCTGCTTAAGGGCGTCGGCTGGGCCGACATGTGGCCGCACGTATGGCCGCTGCTGATCTTTCTGTGCGTCGTGATGGGTATTGCCGTGAAGTTCTACCGGCGTACGCTCGATTGAGGATGGCCCGCCATGTGTTCCGCTTCCGCCGCCACTGCTCTCATCGCTTCTGCCGCTACCGCCTTTCGTGCTGTGATTGTTAAGGTCGCGGCTTGCCGTTTCGACGCACGCCGGCTTGCCGTGTTCGCCGCGAGCGCGGCATTGTGCGCGTGTACGGTTGGCCCGGATTTTCATCACCCCGACGTCACCGCCGTATCGAGCTATACCGCCGCACCGCTTGCGGCAAGCACGGTTGCATCCGACGGCCCCGGCGGCGGCGCGCAGCACTTCGTGCCGGCCGATCTGCCCGGCGACGGCTGGTGGCGCGCCTTCGGTTCGCCGACACTCGACGCCCTCGTGCAGCAGGCGCTCGACGACAGCCCCACACTCGCGCAAGCCCGCGCGAAACTCGACGAAGCGCAGCAGGACTATCGCGCGCAGGCAGGCGGCACGCTGTGGCCGCAAGTCGATGCGAACCTGTCGGCCACGCGCGAGAAAATCGATCCTGAGGCACTCGGCTTCGGCGCACTGACGCAGGGCCGGTCGTTTGCGCCGTTCACGCTGTACAGCGCGCAGGTTACGGTGTCGTACACGCTCGATCTGTTCGGCGCGAATCGACGCGCGCTCGAAGCCGTGGCCGCGCAGGTCGACTATCAGCAATACGAACTCGAGGCCGCGCGTTTGACGGTCGCGGGCAATGTCGTGACGGCAGCGATCCGGCGCGCGTCGCTCGCACGGCAGATTGCGCTCACCGAAGCGCTGCTCGCGGTACAAATGCAGCAACTCGATATCGCCGAGCGCCGCTATCACGCGGGCGGCATCTCCGAGGTCGATCTGCTGAGCCAGCGCACGCTCGTGCAGCAGACCCGTGCGACGTTGCCGCCCTTGCGCACGCAACTCGCGCAGACCGACCATCAACTCGCGATCTATCTGGGACGCGCACCAGCGGAACTGGCAGCCACGCACGACCTCGCCGCGCTCGATCTCGATACGCTCGTGCTGCCCACCGATCTGCCGCTAACGTTGCCTTCGACGCTCGCGCAGCAGCGGCCCGATATCCGTGCGTCCGAGGCACTGCTGCATCAGGCCAGCGCGAACGTCGGTGTCGCGACCGCCAATATGTATCCACGCATCACGTTATCGGGCAGCGCGGCGACGGAACGTGTGAGCGTGTCCGATCTGCTGACGGGCTTCAACGTGTGGAATTTCGGCGCGGGTCTCACGCAGCCGCTTTTTCATAGCGGCGAATTGCTGGCGCGCAAGCGTTCCTCGGAAGCGGCCTTGCAAGCGGCGCTTGCCGTGTACAGGCAAACCGTCCTGCAAGGACTGCAGCAGGTTGCCGATGCGCTGCGCGCGCTCGATCAGGACGCGCTCGCATTGCAGGCGCTCGACGATGCGCATCGCAGCGCGCAACGCAGCGCGGGCATCGCCGGCGAACGCTATGCGGCGGGTGGCATCAGTCAATTGACGCTGCTCGATACGCAGCGGCAGGAATTGCAGACCGGACTCGATCGCACGAAAATCGCCGCGCAGCGTTATGCCGATACTGCGGCGCTGTATCAGGCGCTCGGGGCTCGGCCTTAGTGCGTCAGGCATGTTGAAGCGCTGGCACGGCGTGGACAGGTATAAGTCAAGGCAGGATGGCGCGCAGCCGATCACGCCAGTTGGGCGGGATGTCGATTGTCCCCGTTCCCGCCAGTGACGCACGATTCGGCGCGATATAAGCCACTTTGTGAAATCACGCTGTTACATTCGGATGCTGTTGTACCTGCGTGCGCGTCGACAATGTATTGGACGATATTGAACCCGACGATTACCACGACGACAGCGACACCGATGCGACGCACTCGCGAAAGTATCCTCATTTCGGCACCCCGAACTTGATCGGATTGATTTTCACAACCCGGTAATCGGAGAATAGAACCCTATCGCCGCCCGCGTTGCGTGCGTCCTGCCAACGCCGGAAATCGCTATTGTGGACGGGCCATTGCGATCCCCCTTCGCGGGGGTCTTCACATACGCGATGTCTCTAGGTTGTTCCCGCCATTCCCCATCGCTCGGCGTATAGACGGATAATTTTTGTGCGCTCATGCAGTTTCAGAAAGGGTCTATGGAATGGCCCTTTTAGCACGACCGCCGTACGGTACATCTCAAAATTGCCGTGCTAATGCCGGTTCTTCCGCGTGTCTTATCCCTCGATGAACTGCCCGCGGCAACCATAACTCACCCCACGACCCCACCGACAAACGTCCGAAAACGATTTCGATTATAATCCGATCATCTTGAACGTCAGATCACGGATTCGGTAAGGCAGCCATGACACAGCGCATCAACATCGTCGGACTGGCCCAGCAACTGGGGCTGTCGGTGTCCACGGTCTCCAAGGCTCTCAACGACCGCCCGGACGTGAGCGACGCAACCAAACGCCGGGTGCGGGCCACGGCGCAAGACCTCGGATTTCTCCCCGACCCGAGCGGAAGGCGGCTACGCACCAAGACGTCCGAAACCATCGGCTTTATCCTGTCGCCTCAGCAAAGCGGCCTCGCGCATCCGCTCTTTCTCGATCTGCTGACGGGCATCGATCAGGGCCTGGAGAATTCGCCGTTCCAGCTCGTCATCGTCACCGGGCGGACCGTGGAGACGGAGATTGACAGCTTCCGCCGTCTTGTCGAAAAGCATCGCGTCGATGCGGTGATGTTCGGTCGGACACGGCGCACCGATCCCCGCATACGCTACCTCGAGGAACAGAAAGTGCCGTTCGTGACGCTGGGCAGAAGCGAGACAGGCGCGCCCTTTCCCTATGTCGACATCGACAGGACCGTGGCCGGCAGGAACGGCACCGCACGCTTTATCGGCCTCGGCCATCGACGCATCGGGCTATTGAATACGCCAGGCTATCTGATGATGAGCCACCATCTGCGGCAAGGCTACCGGGCCGCGCTAAGCGCCGCGGGGCTGCCCTACGAAGCCGGCCTGGTGATCGAAGCCGACTTCGGCGAGAGCGGCGGCCTGAACGGAGCGCGGCAGCTTCTCGCCATGAAGCATCCGCCGACGGCGATCATGTGCGGCCACGATCTGATCGCGGCCGGCGCCATGCAGGCGATTGCCGAAGTCGGCAAACGTGCGGGCACCGACGTCGCGGTGATCGGCTGCGACAACCATCCGCTCGGCCCCTATCTGAATCCGCCTCTGACGACGTTTTCCGCTCCCGCTCTCGACGCGGGACGCAGGATGGTCGAACTGCTCCTCGCGCACATGGCGGGACGTCCGGCCGAAGACCTGCAGGAGGTCTGGTCGCCCGAGATGATACTGCGGTCCTCTCACGGCGGGCAGCAGGAACCGGTTCGAAAAGCGGCCGCCAGAACCTGAACTCATCGTAGCGCCCTTGATATGGGTCATCTCGGCCGTATTTTGACGAAATCGTTTTCGATCATTTGGCCTATAAGGAGGAAATCGTGAAAGACCAGCAAGGTGGCTGCCTGTGTGGAGCCGTACGCTACGCGCTCAAAGGCCAGCCGCAAACAACCGTGATATGCCATTGCACGCACTGCCAGAAGCAGAGCGGCAGTGCGTTTTCGGTCAACCTGCTGATGCAGGAGAGCGACTTCGAACTGCACGGCGAGACTCGCTTCTTCGTCGATCGCGGCGATAGCGGCTTGTCGCTCCACCGTCATTTCTGCCCGACGTGCGGTTCTCCGATCATGACGAAAGCGGAGAACCTGCCCGGCATCGCCATCGTAAAAGCCGGCACGCTCGAACATATGGAAACGGCTCGGCCACAGGTCGAGATTTATACCGACCATGCGGCGCCTTGGTTCACGCCGCTCACGGGTGCGGCCCGCTTCGAGCAGAGCCCACCTGCCCAGTAACAAGGACTCCGGAAAAGGAAAGGAATCGAAATCATGAGCTTTCAGACAATCAACCCGACAACCGGCGAAGCCGGTCCGGAATTTCCGTTTCTCTCGAACGAGGAAGTCTTCGCGGCGCTGGCAACGGCGAACGCGTGCTTCCATGACGACTGGCGCAAGCGGCCAGTCGCCGAGCGGGCACGGATCGTGGGCCGCGCCGCCCGGATCCTGCGTGAAAAGCGCGACGAATATCAGCGCTATCTGACGCTCGAAATGGGCAAGGTGACGCGCTTCGGCTATATGGAAGTCGATCTCGCCGCCGATATCCTCGACTATTACGCCAGGAACGGCGAACGCTTCCTCGCCACGCGGACTTTGCCCGACGCGCCTGGCGCCATGGTGGTGTCCGAGCCGATCGGCGTCATCCTCGCGATCGAACCGTGGAACTTCCCCTTCTATCAGTTGGCCCGCGTGGCGGGGCCGCAACTCGTCGCAGGAAACGTGGTGCTAATGAAGCATGCACCGAACGTGCCGCAGTGCGCGCTTGCGTTTGCGCGGCTGTTCGAGGAAGCCGGCGCTCCGCTCGGCGCATACACCAACCTCTTCTGCAGCGTCGAGCAGATAGCGGACCTCATCGACGACTTCCGTGTGCGCGGCGTGGCGCTCACCGGTAGCGAGCGCGCCGGCATGTCGGTCGGTGAACGCGCCGGGCGCAACGTCAAGAAGACGATCCTCGAACTGGGCAGCAGCGACCCCGCTCTGATCCTGCCGGGCGCGCCGCTCGAACACGCGATCGAGCAGGTCGTGATGGGCCGCACCTTCAATTCAGGCCAGGGTTGCGTGAACATCAAGCGCGTCATCGTGGTCGGCAAGGAGCGCGGCGCACAGATGCTGACCGCCTTGAAAGAACGATTCTCCGCGATCAGGGTAGGCGATCCGACCGACGCGGCAACCGATATCGGCCCGCTCGTCAGCGAACGCGCACTGGCAACGCTGTTGCAGCAGATCGCCGATGCGAAGGCAGCGGGCGCGGAAGTCGTGTTCGGCGGCAAGCGCGTCGAGCGGCCCGGCTTTTTCCTGGAGCCGACGATCATGACGAACATCTCGCCCGAGAATCCGCTGTTCGACCAGGAAGCATTTGGTCCGGTCCTGTCCTTCTATGTCGTCGATAGCGAGGAAGAGGCCATCAAGCTCGCCAACGCCACGCGATTTGGTCTGAGCGGCTATGTTTTCGACGCCGACACCGCGCATGCTCAAAAGGTCGCGGCACAGCTCGATTCCGGCATGGTGTACATCAACACCTGCTTCATGGATGCACCGGAAACGCCCTTTGGCGGCACCAAGAATTCCGGCTTTGGGCGCGAGCTTTCGGAACTTGGTATCGGCGAATTTCTCAATCACAAGCTGATCAAGGTCACGGAGATCGCCTGAGCGCGGTACCTGTGGCGATCGCCCTGTGCGCGCCCGCTGGCGGCCAAAGCTGTTCCGGCGGGCGCACAATTTCAAAGCATGAAGCGCTTGCGCAATGCAGGCGCTTCGATCATGTTCTCGCCCGAGCATGCCGGTTCAGGCGTGCAGACTATCGGCCTGAAGAGCTGCGCGACGATGACGGACTCCCTTCGACAGCGCGACGTGTCTTCCTTACGGGCGATTGCGCCTGGCTTGCGGCCCACTGCAGTCGGGAGATGGCGCGGCGGATGGCCTCGTCGAAACTTGGTTCGCTTGCGAGGTGGCGGTGATCGATCGATACGAGCCATCCTTGCGGCGAGTTACACCAGCGAATACGCCGTTCCTCGTACAGTTGTGAAAATGTTCTCCACAGACAGGCATCTTCCTGATTCGCGGAAGCTGCCGCGGCCAGCCGGCGCATCTCAAAGCCAGTCATTGCATTCACGAGCCCCTCCGGCTGCCACGTTGCAAGAATCAAATACGCTCGATAGCGATGGACACCGCTTTACCCGAGCGCGTCGACAAGCTCCGGAACGATTGTGAACAGGTCGCCCACGAGACCGTAGTCGGCGACACTGAAGATCGGCGCTTCGGGGTCCTTGTTGATGGCCACGATGACCTTCGAATCCTTCATGCCTGCCAGATGCTGGATCGCGCCGGAAATGCCAACCGCGATGTACAGTTGCGGCGCGACAATCTTGCCGGTTTGTCCGACCTGAAAATCATTCGGAACGTACCCCGCGTCAACGGCGGCTCGCGAGGCACCCAAAGCAGCACCCAGCTTATCGGCAAGCGGCTCCAGCACCTTCGTGTAGTGCTCGCCGCTGCCGAGGCCTCGGCCGCCCGACACGACGATGTTTGCTGCCGTCAGTTCCGGACGGTCCAGCTTCGTCACTTCACGGCTCACGAATTGCGACACGCCAGCGTCCGCTGCCGCTTCGACCCGGTCGATCGATGCGCTACCGCCTTCTGCCGCAACGGGGTCGAAACCCGTCGCGCGCACCGTGATGACCTTGATCGGATCACTCGACTGCACCGTCGCGATCGCGTTGCCAGCGTAAATCGGGCGCTCGAATGTGTCGGCCGAATCGACCGCTGTGATGTCTGAAATCTGCGCCACGTCCAGCTTCGCCGCGATACGCGGTACGACGTTCTTGCCGTAGGCCGTTGCCGGCGCCAGGATGTACGAGTAATCCTTCGCGATGTTCAGCACGGTCGCCGCGACGTTTTCCGCGAGACCTTCAGCGAGTTGTGGCGCGTCGGCGAGCAGCACCTTGCTGACGCCCGCGATTTTCGCTGCCGCATCAGCCGTCGCCTGGGCATTGTGGCCTGCAATCAGTACGTGTATCTCGCCGCCGATCTTCTGGGCCGCGGCGACCGTATTGAATGTTGCGGCCTTCAGTTGCCTGCCGTCGTGTTCGGCAATCACCAGAATCGTCATATCCCCTTTCTCCACCACCTGCGGTTGTCTTCAAAGCACCCTGGCTTCGGTCCTGAGCTTGTCGACCAGCGTCATCACGTCCGGCACTTTCACGCCTCCCGCACGCTTCGGCGGTTCGCTGACCCTCAGCGTCTTCAGGCGAGGCGAGACGTCGACACCCAGATCCTCAGGCTTCAGGGATTCCAATGGCTTCTTCTTCGCCTTCATGATGTTCGGCAGGGTGACGTAGCGCGGCTCGTTCAGCCGGAGGTCGGTGGTGACGACCGCGGGCAATCGCACTGAAAGCGTCTCGATTCCCCCGTCGACTTCGCGCGATACGATGGCCCGCCCCTCTTCGAGCACCACTCTGGAAGCGAACGTGGCCTGCGCAAATCCCGTGAGTGCCGCGACCATCTGGCCGGTCTGGTTGGCATCGTCGTCGATGGCCTGTTTGCCAAGGATCACGAGCCCGGGCTGCTCCCGGTCGATCACAGCCTTCAGCAATCGGGCAACGGCAAGCGGTTGCAACTCCACGTCGGTCTCGATCAGCACCGCCCGGTCCGCGCCCATCGCCAGCGCCGTACGCAACGTCTCCTGACATTGCACGACGCCTGCCGACACCGCGACCACCTCGCTCGCCACGCCGGCTTCCTTCAGGCGGACAGCCTCTTCGATGGCGATTTCATCGAACGGATTCATCGCCATTTTCAGGTTGTTCAGGTTCACCCCCGAATTGTCCGAGGCGACCGTCACTTTCACGTTAGCGTCCACGACACGCTTCACTGCCACGACAATTTTCACTCCATCACCTCTACTGTCCGGTCGTTCAGAGCGAGATCGACGCTCGCCCGATCCTTCATTTTGCGAGCATCGCGTCGATATCGCCCACAACGAAGTCTGGGCCAGATGCGGCTTGCACGCGCTTTATCATGTCGTGCATCTCGTCAGTACCACGCTGCCGTGCCCAGAAAACGGGGCCGCCCAGGTAACGCGGGAACCCGTAGCCATGCACGAGCGCCACGTCGATATCACTGGTACGAGAGGCAACGCCCTCTTCCATCACTTTCGCCGCTTCGTTGACGATGGCGGCCATCGCACGCTCGACGATTTCATCGTTGCCCAGCGAGCGCGGAACGATGCCCCTCTTCCGCTGCTCACGAGCAATGATCGTGTGCACCTCCGGATCGGGAACACCGCGCCGGCCACCGGCCTCGTACAGGTAATACCCGGCACCGGTCTTGCGGCCAAACCGGCCGGCTTCGCACAACGCGTCCGGAATCGTCACATAGCGGGCGGGCCTGCTCACCGCATTCAGGCGCTGACGCATCTTCCAGGCGATGTCGAGCCCGGAAAGATCCGCGACGGCGAACGGGCCCATCGCGAAGCCGAATTCCTCCAGTGCTTCATCGATCTGCTCGGGCAACGCGCCCTCTTCCAGCATGTACTCGCACTGCTTGCGGTAGGCCGCAAAAATACGGTTGCCGATAAAACCTTCGGCGACCCGAGCGACCACCGGCACCTTTCCCAGACGTTTCGCGATTGCAATCGCGATGTCTACCGTCGCGGCATCCGTGTGCTCCGTTTCGACGATCTCCAGAAGCCGCATCGCCTGTGCCGGACTGAAGAAATGCAGGCCCACAGTACGGCGTGGACGACCCGCGTCCGCCGCAAGCCGGTTGAGGTCGAGATACGAAGTATTCGAAGCCAGAATGGCATCGGGCGGCAAGACATCGTGCAGCTTTGCCATGATGTCGCGCTTGACGTCGAAATCTTCGAAAACAGCTTCGATAGCGAGGTCGACCTTGTTCAATTGCCCGAGATCGCTGACCGTACGGACTCGTGCGAGCCGCTCGCGCATCTCGCGTTCGTCGAGCTTGCCCTTTTTCAGCAGCGAGTCGTAGGTGCGCTGAAGCTTCTCCGCGACTGCCGCCAGTGCGATGTCATGGGTGTCGAACAGAACGACTTCATAGCCCGCGTCGGCAAAGCATCCGGCAATGCCGACACCCATGGTGCCCGCGCCGACCACGCCGATTCGACGAATACCCGCCGTGTCGGGACGACCGCCATAACGCGAACGCTGGCACTCCCGCTCGGCGAAAAACAGATGGCGGAATGCGCGCGCGGCAACGCTCGTGCGCAGCACGTCGAAAACCGCGCGCTCCCGTGAGAGTGCCTCATCGAACGGCACGTCGCCGGCCATGTTGACCGCGTCGACCGCCTGCTGGATATGAGGCAGGTTCTTGCGCAGCCGCATGGCGGCGCCGATGGCCGACTCGATTTCCCCGGCCGATGCAAACGGAACCTCGCGGTCGCGAATCCGCCGCTTCCTTGCCGCGAACGTCAGCGCGAACTGTGCGGCGGCATCGGCCAGATCGTCGTCGACGAGCTGGTCGATGAGTCCGAGCTGCAACGCTTCGGCTGCCGTCAGCCGGCGCGAGGAAGCGACAAGTTCGATGGCTTTCGCTTTGCCCGTGATGTATGCGACGCGCTGGGTTCCGCCCGCGCCGGGAATCATGCCGAGGCTGACTTCGGGCAATCCCATCGTCGCCCCGGAAACCGCAATGCGCCCATCGCAACCAAGTGCCAGCTCAAAGCCGCCACCGAGCGCATGACCATGGATCGCAGCGATGACCGGAACGGCTGCATTCTCGATCGCGAGAATCACCTCGGGCAACGACGGCGCCTGAATCGGGGCATCGAATTCGCGTATGTCCGAGCCGGCAATGAATGTGCTTCCGTCGCCAATGATGACGATGCCGCGCAGCGTGGCGTCGTTCCCGAGGGCAAGAATGCCTTCGAGCAGTTCGCGGCGAACTTCCACCGAACTTGCATTCACGGGTGGATTGTCGATCACGAGAAAACCGATGTCGCCATGCTTTTCACAACGAACCGGTTGCGCCGCCACCTCGAACTCAGGGCCTGAACGTCTGTCCATACTAGCCCCCGATCTTCACGAGAGCATCCACCGCGAGAACACCTTGTCCTTCTTCGAGCACCATCACCGGATTGACTTCCGCCTCCAGAACCAGGGCACCGGGCAGCGTAGCCAGCTTCGACACAGCGACGATGGCATCCGCCAGTGCTTCGAGGTCGCCGCGTGCCTTGCCGCGATAGCCGTCGAGCGCACGCATGGCCTTGACCTCGGAAATCATTTCGAGCGCCGCTTCCCGCGTAACGGGGGCGAGGCGCAGCGCGCGATCCCTGTAAATCTCCGTGAAGATGCCGCCTGAGGCCAGCATCACAATCGGCCCCACTTGCGCATCGCGACGGTATCCGATGAGAACTTCGCCCAGTCCCCGGGTCATCTGCTGGACAAGAACGCGCTGCAGTTCGAACCCTTCGACGTTGCGGGCCACGTTCGCGCGGATTTTTTCGATCGCGGCATCGAGTTGCCCGGCGTCACGGATGCCGAGTTCGACACCGCCAACATCCGTCTTGTGCGGTACGTCGGCCGATAGCACCTTCACTGCAAGCGGATACGGCAGGTTATCCGGAAGACTGCCGTCGCCCGTTACGTCGATCGCCACGGCGGGCGCATGAACGACGCCGACCTTCGCCAGCAGTTCGTAAGCCGCCAACTCGTCCAGAAGTATCGGCGCACCTCCCGCTTCGACTGCGGCCGGCTCGACGATCGCGAGCGGGCTGCGTCGCGCATAGGCCGATGCGATCGAGTCCGCGCAGGACTCGGGCGTGCGGAAACACGGCACGCCGCTCGCGGTCAGACGCCGCAGCGCTTCGGGGGCGTCCGGCACGACAAACGCGGCGAGCGGAAGCAACGCCGGTGACTGCGTTGCGCTATCGATAATCGGACGCACCGCAAGCTCGGGAGAGAATCGCGCGGAGGAGCCGGCGACCGCCACGACCAGGTCGAATTCCGGCGCCGATCGCAGCACGCCGAGGGCCGCGCTCATCACGTCATAGCGGGTGCCCGCGAGCGTGAGGTCGACGATGCGGCCGCTGTTCACCTTCACGCCCGCAGCGGCCAGACGCTCGTAAGTCTGCGCGCTCGGATGCTGGACCTCGATGTTCCGGACTCCGAGCTGATCGACGACCATGGCCGCGCCGCCGCCGGTCGTCGTCACGACCGCGACGCGCGGCTTGCTCGCCGTGGCGGCTTGGGCAACGGGAACGCATGCCAGCAGAGGCAGGCATTCGAGAAACGCATCGAGCGTTTCGACGCGTGCGATACCGCAATCTCTCAGGAAAGCATCGGCGACGTCGTCCTCGCCGGCGAGGGCTCCCGTATGCGAGACCGCCAACTCCGCGGCCGCACTCGAACGGCCGAGTTTGTAGGCGACGACAGGCTTGCCTTTCTGCGCAGCCTGAACGGCGAACTGGCGAAGTTTGTCGGAGTGCCGCAAGGTCTCGAGGAAGAGCATGTAGCCCGTGACCTGGGGGTCGTCCAGCGTCGCCGCGCAAATTTCGCCGACGCTCAGGTCGACCTCGTTGCCGACCGAAACGAGCCCGGCAAAGCCGACTCCGCGCTCCTTGCCTCGCGATACGAGCGCCCCGATCATGCTGCCGCTATGCGACGCGACAAAGATTCCGCCCACCGGCAGGTCCGGTTCCGCGAACGCCGCGTTCGCGGTCAGCGCAAGCTTCCTGCGCACGTTGACCATGCCGAGGCCGCTCGGGCCCAGCACGCGAATCCCGGTCCGTTGAACGATCTTCCGTACGCGTTCCTCGCGAGCCTCGCCCTCCGGACCGCTTTCAGAGAAGCCCGCGGCGAGAATCGTGGCAACGGGAACACCGAGTTCGGCGCACTCCTGCAACGCGTCGATCGCGGCGTCGGTCGGCGTGAGAATGAAGGCATGCTCCGGCACGACCGGCAGTGCGCGAACACTGGGCCAGGCCTGTTCACCCAGCACGGTGTCGCGGTTGGGATTGATGGGATAGACGTCACCGTCGAAGCCGGCCTGGCGGATAAACCGGAGCGGACGCGCCGCGGTTTTCGAGGGGTCGTCCGATGCGCCAACAAGTGCAACGCTGCGCGGTGCAAGGAGCACGTCTGCCAGCGACCTGCGCTGCGATTCGCCCTGGGGCATGATGCTGTTCTCCATGTTAGACGCCCCTCTTATTTGCGCTGATCGAAGCGGCGCTGGAACACGTTCTCGGCGATCCGGTTCTTCAGCACTTCGATCGAGCCGCCCGCGATCATCCAGCCACGCGTGCGACGAACGCAGTATTCGACCAGCGACTCCTGGCTATAACCCATGCCGCCCATGACCTGCAGTGCCTCGTTCGAAACATCGAAGCCCGTCAGGTTGCAATGCGCTTTTGCAATGGCCGTGTTGTACGCGGTCGGCAACTCGCCGTTCGGAACATTGGCCGCGCGATAGAGCAGCAGTTGCGAGGCTTCCAGCTTCAGCGCCATATCGGCGAACTTCCATTGAATCCCCTGGAACTCGCAAAGCTGCCGGCCAAACTGTTCGCGGATCAGCGCATGCTCGCGCGCCGTATTGAAAGCGTAACGCCCCAGCGCCAACGCACGCGATGCGTTGCCGACGCGCTCGACGTTGAAGCCCGAGATCTGCTTCTTGAATCCGCCCGGTCCCAGCAGAACATTCTCGGCGGGAATACGGCACTCTTCGATATACAACTGCGACCACTCTTCGCCGCTCATGAAGCTGGACGGCTGACCGACCGTAAATCCGGGCGTACCCTTTTCGATCAGTACGGAGCCGATGTTTTCCACACCGGGACCGAATCGGCAATAGACGAGAAACAGGCTGGCATCCGGACTATGAGTCGAGAAGATTTTCGTCCCGTTGATGACGTACTCGTCGCCCTCGCGCCGTGCCGACGTCTTGAGTTGCGTGACGGCCGAGCCGGCGCCGGGCTCCGTCATGCCCAGCGAAATCACTTTGCGCCCGCTGAGCAGATCCTTGAGATAGCGCTTCTTCTGCTCGGCCGTCGCATACTCGACGAACGTGCGAATCGGCCCGAAATTCCCGGCCTGCACGATGTCCGCGCTCTTCGGACAAACCAGCGCGATTTCCTGAATCGCGATGACCGCATCCATGAGGGTGCCGCCCTGGCCGCCATCCTCTTCGTTCATCGTGATGCCGAGCAGGCCTTGCTCCGCAAGCTGCCCTGCAACGTCGAAATCGAAACCGGCATGATGCGCGCGCTTGAGTGCGCCTTCCGCCAACGTGTCTCGCGCGAATCGCTGCACTGCATCAGCGAACGCGGTCTGCTCCTCAGTAAGTGCGAAGTCCATGTTTTCCTCTTTGACCGTGGAACTGCTATGCGATTGATTATTCCAGCCGGTCGATTGACACACTACTTCGCATACGGTACGTTTCTGTGACTTTTTGGAACATCTCATGCCCCGGACAGTCCCGCCCCTGAACCCTCTTCACGTCTTCGAAGCCGTCGCCCGATTGGGCAGTCTGACGAGTGCCGCCGCGGAGATGTACGTGACACATTCGGCCGTGAGCAGGCAACTCGCCACGCTCGAAAACTATCTCGGCGTGAGTCTGTTCGACCGGGGACCCAGAGGCGTCAAGCTCACGAAGGTGGGAGCGGCTTACTACAAGCAGATTGGGCCGGCGTTCGCGTCCATCGTGAGCGCGACCGAGACGATCGTCGGCCGCGTGGAGGGAGAGCCGCTACGGTTATCGGTCTACAACACGTTCGCCGCAAAATGGCTCATGCATCGGCTGCATCGATTCGAGAAGGCACAGCCGAACATCCCGGTCGAACTCAGCACGACCGTCGCGAAGATCAATTTCAGCGAAGTTCAGGTCGATGCGGCCATTCAGTTCGGAGACGGCAACTGGCCCGGCATCAACTGCGAACGTCTGTTCGATGACGTCATCGAACCGGTATGCAGTCCGGAACTGTTGAAGAACGGCCCAGCTCTCGCCACTATCGACGACCTGGCCAATCATCGGCTGCTTCAGTCGCGATACCGGCGCAACGACTGGTTCGACTGGCTGCGAGCGGTGGGCCGCGGCGACCTGGAAGGATTGGTGAGCCGTCAGCGAGGAGGATTTCAGAATTCCCTGCTTGCGTACCAGGCCGCAATCGAAGGGATGGGCATCGTCATCGGCCAAACGCGGCTGCTTGCGAACGACCTGACCACCGGCGTTCTGGTCCGGCCTTTTGACCGGCCGGTGACCCGCGAGCTCGCTTACTATCTGCTGGTTCCAGACAACCGGAAACACTCCCGGAAGGTCGAGGCGTTCAGAGCATGGCTTCGTTCTGAAATTCAATCGATGCCGGGCTAAACGTATCCGGGGCCCAGTTGATTGGCGAATCACGCCGGCCCCGGTGGAACACACTTCTAGCGACCGTCGCGGTCTCGCTTGAATCCTGCCGGCAACAGGTTCGACAGGTTCAGATCCGATACGTCGAGTTCTTCCATCCGCCACAGTTTTTCCAGAAGTTCGTGAGCGGCTTGCGAGCCGATCACGGGCTCGGCGAGTTCCCGGAACTTGTCGTCGATGTCCGCGTCGCTGAGCGGCGCTTCGGGGTCACCGCGCCGGTAAGGCGCGAATGCCTCGACTGTCTTGCCATCGACGGACGTCAGTTCGACGCGGGCAGCACGCATCCTCGGAAAATTCCGGGTTATTTCCGGGTCCGCGACCAGTTCGATCTTCTTCATCCACTCCCGCACGTGACCATCGCGCAGACGTTCGTCCGAAAAAGCCTCCAGACGGACCGAGCCGTACACCGCCGCATGTGCCAGAACGTAGGGCAAGCTGAAGCGCGCTTCAAATGCCGACTTCGGCTCACGAATACCCGCGACTTCAAGAGCAGGCGCGTATGTTCTGACGACCACCCGGGCAATTTGCTCCCAGCGTAGTCCGCTGGTTTTCATCGCATCGAGCAAGGCGTCGATAGCTGCGAATGTGTGGCCGCAGCAACCATGGTTCTTCTGGGTGATGCGCTCGATGTTGAATACGTCGCCCAGTCCGTCCGTTACCGAACGCCAATCGGGCGAGTCGCAAAGCGCGGCGCCGAATCCGGCGCTTCCTTCGAGAATGTCGGCCACGCCCGTCACGCCGGCCGACGCGCCTTGCGCCGACGTCACGCCGACCCAGGCCGCATGTCCCGCGTGAAGCGCCTTGGTCATCGCATCGGACCTGAAAGCCTGCTGCAGACCCGACGCAAACGTCGCCGATGTGGCCATGGCGTGCAACGCCGCCTGAGCGTCGCCGGGAGAGGTCAGGAGAACACCCGCGGCTGCCGCGCCAAAGCAGCCGACCGTTCCGGTGGTGTGGAAGAACCGATAGTGAGCCGGCTGGATCGCCGCTCCGATGCGTGTCGATACCTCGTAGCCCGCGACGATCGACTTCAGAAGCAGCAGACCGGAGGCATGCGAATCCTCGGCGAGTGCGAGAGCGGCCGCGATGGTGGGGCAACCTGGATGGTAGATGGCGTCGCGGAAAATGTCGTCGAATTCCACCGCATGCGAGATGCTCCCGTTGAGCCATGCTGCCGTCGCCGCGAACGCGGTCGTCTCGTTGCCGGGCAGGCTCGATCGTCCATGTCCGAGTTCGGCGCGATGCGCTTGCAACAACTGGATGCCGGGCGCGACCTGAGTACCCGGCAATAGCGCTGAAAACCAGTCGATCAGCACGCGTTTGGCCGCGCGAAGCGTGTTCGGCGTCAACTCCGCTGTCGCCTGCCCTTCAACATACTTTGCAAATGATTCCAGTATCATGGCTGCCTGTTCCGAGATGAGTTGGGCAATATCGGCTTACGCCCGATGAAAGCGGTGAAGAGCTAGGAGATGAATTCGCTCAGATGTCTGTTGAACCACTCGGCGCGCTCGTACTGGAGCCAGTGAGCGGCCGCTTGCACCGACGCACGATTCCTTGCGGAAAGGCTGTGAATCCAGCCCTCGCGCGCAGCCACCTCGTGAGCCTGATGCGGATCCTTCGAGCCGAGCACCAGCCATACCGGCGCCTGAACTCTTTCGATAAGCGCCCGGGTAGGATTGCTGCGGGCAATGGGCCGGGTCAGAACCCGGGTTGCGCGAACGTGCCGCGCCGCGAGCGCCGTGAGTTCCGGTGTCACCAGCGATGGATCCGACAGCATGATTTTCTTCAGCGAGACTTCCACACCGCCCTCCATGCCCACACTGCGAGCGACCTCGGCAGCCTCTTTCTGAATCTGGCTCAGTGAGGCCGAAACCGGCCCCATGCCCGCGGGATTGACCAGTGTGAGCGTGCGAATCCGC
Organism: Burkholderia sp. Ax-1724; assembly: GCF_011752995.1. Classification (GTDB taxonomy): domain Bacteria; phylum Pseudomonadota; class Gammaproteobacteria; order Burkholderiales; family Burkholderiaceae; genus Paraburkholderia. The sequence goes on along the minus strand of NZ_VWWL01000026.1, from coordinate 31,540 downwards.
TCAGGCCTGCTCGCCGCCATATATCCGGCAACGCAACTGCCGAACGAGAATGCCACGAGGTCGAACTGCCCGACGTCGAGTTCGTCCAGCAAATCGAAGACACGTTGCCCGGCAACTTCGAGCGAGAAAGTTTCGGCGGGAGCCGACGATGCGCCGAAGCCCGGAAGATCGGGGGCAATCACTCGCCGCCCTTGCGCGAGTGCCTCGATGTTGACTATCCAGTGATACCAGCCGCCGTGCCCGCCGTGAACGAAGACAACCGGCTGGCCCTTGCCGAGGTCCACATAGCTGAGGCTCCCGTTCGCCGCGGTCTGTTGCCTCGCCTGTCGCGACAGTCGCTCGAAGGCCGCCGCGATCATGACTCCACCGTCGAACGCTCGATGCGCTTGCCGTTGGTTTCGGCCATTACCAGGTAGGTGACCAGGCTTATCGCCGACCCCACGCATACGTAGATCAGAAAGAACCGTTCCAGGCTGCGCTCCTGAAGCCAGGTCATCAGATACGGCGTCGTTCCACCCAGCACGGCGACAACGAGATTGAACGGCAAGCCGATGCCCAGCGCCCGCACGTCGGTGTCGAACAGCTCGGCCATTACCGCCGGTGCGATGGACGTGTACAGCGCATAGAGCACCATGCCGAACAGTTCGACGCGCAAAATGGACCAGAAGGTATCGCCGACCGACAGTACGACCGGATAGAGAAACACCGTGTACGCTGCGGCCATCACGATCAGTTGAGGGCGGCGGCCGAACCGGTCCGAGAGCATGCCAAACAGCGGTTGAACCACCGTGAACGCGATGAGGCTCCAGGTACTGGCCGCGTAGGCGGTCGCGGGCAGCGCACCCGAGCGGTGAATCGCATACACGGGAACGTAGACGATGAAGAGATAGAAGGCGAAAGCGCCAAGAATGCTGGTACCGATCAGCGTCAGCACTTCGCGCCGATGATCGGCGAGCAGAGCCCGGATCGAACCGCTGGTTTGCTGGTTCTGCTGTTCCGCGGCTTTCGTAAACGCTTCCGTTTCGGCGACCCGGGTACGCAGCCAGTATCCGAACAGACCTCCGGCGGCGCCGATAACGAACGGTATGCGCCATCCGAAGCTCGCCATCTGGTCATGGCTCAGCGACTGCGTCAGCGCCCAGGTAATGCCTGATGCCAGAATAAGTCCGATCCCGGTGCCGAAAAACAGGAAGCTGCCGTGATAACCGCGTCTATCAGGCGGCGCTGTCTCGGCGAGGAAAGAACAGGCCGCGGCAAATTCGCCGCCCACCGACAAGCCCTGCAACAAACGCGCGACCGTTGCGATGAGCGGTGCGGCAAGTCCAATCGTCGCGTACGTCGGCAAGACGGCAATCATGAGCGAACCGAAGGCCATTGACGTGACGGACACGGTGAGCGCCGTTTTACGGCCGTAACGGTCGGCGACGACACCGAGCAGCCATCCGCCGACTGGCCGCATCACGAATCCGAGTGCATATACGCCGAAAGCGGCCAGAAGCGCGGAGCTCTGGTTGTCGGCGGGAAAAAGTTGCGCGCCGAAGAAAATGGCGAGATTGGCGTATATCGAGAAATCGAACCATTCGATGGCATGCCCGATACACCCGGCGATGCGACTTCGAAGATACGCTCTGGTCGAGGCCTCCGTTGCCTCGGCTGTGGATAGGGTGTCTGACACATTGTCTCCTTTGAGGCGGTTATCGCTCTTCCGGTGTCCCCTACGTCAATCTGGCTTCAAGACAGCGGATAGGTGCGCAGAGTTTGGCGCGCACAGCCTGCGTTGAACACTTCCTATCGCTCACACTGATGTTCCAAAAAGTCACAGTGCGCAAACGGAACTGCTGCGGCATCGACGTGCTGGAATGGAAGAGTCGTCAACCAGATCGAGAGGCTCAAACGCGCCACCAGCCTCTGCCTCGCGGGAAATCATACCGACTGCCGGATTTCCCAGAAGTTACCTGATAAACCCACACGAATTAATATTAAAAAATACATAAATACCATCTAAAAAATATTTACTTAAAATCATTTAATCCTTCAGAAAAACGCCACAATAAAACCGATCTTCATTTTCTTGACACATATCCGGCGACTGCTAAAATAAACCGAAAATGCAAGCATTTCCGGCTTAAATAAGGCGTTACGATCCGTAAAAACCAGCTGATTCGATGAAATCCATTCGCCTTTCCAGTGCAATCAATCTCCCAACCATTTATTAATACAAATTCAATGCATCAAACATGGAAATTATCCATGCAATGTTAAATATACAGAAAGGAAATCGTTAAAAACGATACCAGTATGTTCGATGCGCAGTCATTAGCCGGGCCGGAAAAATCACACGCGAACCGTCGTCGCACCCAACCGGCCACGGCACCTTTTCTAACACGTTGCGAGACAGGAATTCCATGCGCGGACTGATCCCTTCCCTGTGTACGGTCGTATTGCTCGCGACTCATTGTGCCGCCGCGATGGCGGGCTTTCAGTCGAACATCACGAACCTCTCCGATGACATCGTGTATGACATCAGCGAGAACGGCGCCAGTACGCGGACCGTTGCGAGACGCGTGCGGATCAATACCGAGCAGGGTGTCGCGCAGAGCGGGCAGATTTCGCTGCGTTACAGCGAATCGCAGCAGAATCTGAAGGTCGAGGAGGCCTACACCACGACGAAAGATGGCGTGCGTCTCGATGTCACGCCGGACAGGATATTGACGCAACAAAGCCCGAAAAGCGCAGGCGCGCCGATGTTCGACGACGACGAGGTCAAGGTCATCGTATTTCCCGGCGTCGCGGTCGGCACCGTGCTGACGCTGCGCTACGAGTTGACCCGGAACAAGCCGCTGTTCCCCGGCCAGTTCTCGATGAGCGAGTACTTCAGCAACGCGATTCAGCGAGATTCGATGCGGTTGACCGTGCATGCCCCGGCGTCGATGGCGCTTCACGCGGACGCGATCGGGCTCGATGGCGGGCGGATCGACACCAACCAGCCTGACCGGCAAGTGTGGCAATGGACGCTGACGAATCGTCCCGCGCATCCGCCCGAGTTCGGTTCGGTCAGCAACCTCGACTACAGTCCGCGTGTAGTGATGACGACCTTCCCGGACTTCGCGGCTGCCGGCGCCGCCTATCTGGAGCGTGCGCGTCCGAAGTCGGCTGTCACACCGGCGATCCGATCCCTTGCCGACCGTCTCACGCAAGGTGTCGACGATCCGCGACGTCAGGCGGAAATTCTGTACGACTGGGTCAGCACGCACATTCGCTACGTCGCGATCAATCTCGGCACGGGCAGCATCGTACCTCACGAAGCGGATGCGATTCTCGCGTCCGCCTATGGCGACTGCAAGGACCACGTGACGTTGCTGGAGGCGCTGCTTGCGGCGAAAGGCATTGCCAGCGCGCCGGTGCTCGTCAATCTCGGCACGATGTACTGGCTGCCAGGCGTTGCCGATCCGCTCGCGGTATTCAATCACGCGATCACGTACTTGCCGGCCTTCAAACTGTTCGCCGATTCGACCGCGGAAGTTGCCCGCTTCGGCGTGCTGCCGGGTTCCGAACTCGGCAAACAGGCACTCCTGACGGATGATGGTACAGGCGCGGCCCACGTCATCACGCTGCCGCTGTCGACGCCCGACACCGGACGTGTGCAGGTCACCACGAAGATTTCGCTCGACGCGCAAGGCAACGGCTCCGGAACGAGCCGGATCGACAACACCGGTACGTTCGACTGGGCGGCGCGCCGGATATTGACCCCGTTGCCGCCCGGCACCGAGTCGCAATTTGCCGCACGCATGCTTACGCTAACGGGGCAGGACGGCTACGGTACCTATCTGCACGGCGATTTGCTCGATTTGCGCAAACCGTTCCAATACGAAACGCGCTTCACGTTGCCGGATTATGCGCAGCTACCGGGCCCGGGCGCTTTTCAGGTGCCGCTCGGCCTCGGCAGTTTTTCCGGAATCAGTACCGCGTTCGAGACGATCATGGTCGACACGCGCGACTTCGCGATGCCGTTCCCCGGACGCCACGTGACGGAAACCACGACCATTACGCTGCCGGAGGGCATCACGGTGCCAAGGCTGCCACGCCCGGCCGAAATCCGCTCCCCGCTCGGCACCTATACCTCGTCGTACCAGACCGACGGCCAGACCGTCACCATTACGCGCAACCTCGACATCAGTCTGCCGACCGCGCTGATCGAGCCCGCCCAGTATCCTGCGTTCCAGCAATTCGGGCGGGCAGTGAGGCGGGACTTGCGCACCGTACTCGTCTATTGACGGTACTGACGTGGTCCCACGGGATTAAGACCTGGCTCTGGCGCGCCGACGAAGCGAGAACGAAGCGATCCGTCTAACCGGGCTCGTACAGGGCGAGTGGTCGATTCAACACGTTTCGCGCCATCGACCACTCGCGTGAAGCCCGAACGCATCACTCCCGCACGACGGCCGACCGGCGCAGCACAGAGCGGCCGAGCCCCTGCGCAACGCCCACACCGAGCAAGGCAGTACCGCCGCCGAGCAGGTGATAAAGATGCAGGTTTTCGCCGAGCAACACGATCGCGATCAGCGCGGTAGCAATCGGCAGCACGTTCATGAACAACGCGCAACGGTTCGGGCCGAGATGCCTGACGCCCTGCATCCACAGATACGGAAGCACGACCGAAGCGAGCACGCCCGCATACAGGATCAGCGGCACGCTCGCGCGCGTCGGCAACGCTTCGGCGGCCGGCAGGCACAGCAGCATCGGCAGCATGAAGACGAGCGCGAACAGCGCCTGCAGGTACGTCGATTGCCAGGTCGGCAGACCGACGTGCCAGCGCTTGAGCAGCACGCCATACAGCGCGTAGGCGAGCGCTGCGAAGATCATCAGCAGATCGCCGAGATGCACGCCGTTCGCGAGCAGCGTCGCCGGATTGCCTTGCGTAATCAGATAGACCACGCCGAGCAACGACAGCATTCCGCCGCCGACCATACCGGACGTCGGCGTTTCGCCGAGCAGCACCGTACTCGCGACCATCGTCATCAGCGGTACGAGCGCGGTGATGATCGACATGTTGGTCGCGGTGGTGGTTTTCGCCGCTTCGTACGACAGGCTCTGGAACAGCGCCATCGCGAGAAAGCCGAGCACCGCGAGTTTCGGCAGTTGCGGCACGATCGCCGCGCGGTTGCGCCACGCCGGCTTCAGCATAAATACGCTCATCAGCGCGACGGCCAGCAGCAAACGGTAAAACGTGATCGCCGACGGGTCGATCGTGTGCGCCGACAGCTTCGACACGATCACGTTGCCGGCCCACAGCAGGATTGCCACAAACGGAAACAGGAAATACGATCTCTTCATGTCTTGCTCTGCTTTGATGTCGTTGATTGATATCGTTGAGACGGGATCGAAGCGGTGCGTTGATCGCTCGTGGACGCGGCTCGCGCACGGCTTCAGGGTGAAGTACCATCGTGCGCCCGCGGCCTCGCGGCTGTCTCACGTCAAAAAGTCTTTACCTGTCGTGAAACGGTCAAGTGAGCGGTCAAATAAGCAGTCAAATGAGAGATCACGCGGGCGATCGAAAGCGCACTCGACCGCGCATCCATCTGCCTGTTTCCATACCCTGTTGCCAGCACGAATGAACACGCGAACCCATTCCGATGCGCGCGGCGCGACCGACACGCCTGTCGCGCCCAACGCTCACGTGCCGTTCGAAAGCACGCCGATGCCGGTCTCGGCGATGGCGGCCTGGTATCCGCACGGCACCGTGATTGCCGCGCACCGGCATCGGCGCGCGCAGTTGCTGTATGCAATCGAAGGCGTCATGCAGGTCGAATCGGCGACCGGCTCGTGGGTCGTGCCGCCGACGCGCGGCGTGTGGCTCGAACCGGAAGTCGACCATTCGGTACAGATGAGCGGTGACGTGAAGATGCGCACGGTATTCGTCGAGCCGGGCGCGGCCACGCATCTGCCGGCGCGCAGTTGCGTGGTCGAAGTGCATCCGCTATTGCGCGAGCTGATTCTCGCGGCGATCGACATACCGCTCGACTACGCGGCAGGCTCGCGCGACGATCATCTGATGCAGTTGCTGCTCGCGGAGTTGAATGCGGTGCCGTTGCTGCCGCTTTATTTGCCGTGGCCCGCCGAGCGTCGGCTGCGTGAAGTCTGCGACAGTCTGCTCGCCGCCCCCGACGACAACCGCACGATCGGCGCATGGGCACGCACGCTCGACGTATCGGAGAAGACTTTTCAGCGCTGGTTTCAGCGCGAAACCGGTATCACGTTCGGACGCTGGCGTCAGCAGGCGCGTCTGCTGCTCGCGTTGAAGCACCTCGCTCATGGAGAGAAGATCATCGCAGTCGCGATGAATCACGGCTACACGAGCCAGAGTGCGTTCGCCGCGATGTTCAAACGGCACTTCGGGGTCGTGCCGTCGGCGTTTTACGCGTAGTGGCGCGTGGGACCAGCGAGGGCTCGACGGCGACCGTGCGCTGTATCCCCGAATGCTGACGCATGCACGCGTCGGCGCGCGGTCTGTGCAATCTGGGGGGGCCCGCTTTCTTCGCAATCTTCTTTGCAAGCTTGGGGTTGGATGGGGAAGTTTGAGGTTGACGCATAGCGGGCTTGACCGTTAGTTGCGTTAAAAAGTAAGCGTCTCTTGCCCCCCATAGATGCCCTTCACTGTTCGACTGGTATGCCATGTGTCGTCAGGGGCGATCTGCACCGAGCCTGGCTCTCTCAGATCAGGCCCATGCCGCGACCGAATGCGACGCACTGCTGACGGCCTCGATCGGCTTCGATCTCTCACGCAGACAAGCTCGCAAGAATCCGTGAAAAATCGACACGCTTGCCGATGCCCGGAAAAACTCGCAACGCCAGTCGACGTGCAACCCTTGCTGCGCGTCGACTGGTGCACCGGGCCTGGCTTGTGATCCGATTAATGGACGCCGCTCACCACTGCATCGCCGCCCCCACGCCAACTGTCGTCCCCGCCGCGCTGGTGCCAAAGCCGGCCTTGACCTTGATGCTCTCGGAAATGCGAGCCGTTCCGCCAATGGCAACGGCCTGATATCCCCGATAGCCGGCGGTGCCCACTCCCAATGAAAGCGTCTTGCCCGGATCGACTTCGGGAATCATGGTCAAGGCCGTCGCCGCGACAATGCCGGCATACGCATAGCGCGCGGTCGAATTGATTCCGTCCTGCAGTTGGGCGGCACGCTGGTCTGTGTAGGCAGCTTCGCCGTACCTCGTTGAGTCAGCGTGCCGTATCCTGACCAGTCCAGGCTTGCCGCAAACCTGCCGCTGCCGTGTCTGAATCATGCACACCGAACACAATACATCCGGCCTTACTTGCCATTGTCGGCTCCGGCAGCACGCATAGCGCTCCCGCCCCGACCATTTCCAATGCGCCACCGACGATCTGAAGTCCGCCCCAGAGCCGATTGGAGAGCATCTCCGCCTAGCTGATCGACTGGCGAGCCAGAACTGCCGCCAGTTGAGGTGCACTCAGTACGACACTCACGCCACTCGAGTCCTCATTTGACATTCACATACCCCTGTCGTTATTCAGGCAGCCACATTAGCCGCCAGGCACAGGGGTATGGAATGGGCGCAGGATGATTTTTCAGACTTCTTTGTGCGATTAGCGATAAGCCGCCGCGCGACACAGCAGTGCAGTAGTCCTCATATAGCCTATCGACGAAAACAAATAGAACCGCGTCATCTACCGCGACCAGTAGAACAGCACCTGATACCTGCAGACAACATCAATCAGGAATCTCCGGCTCAACCAGCTTCGCCAGTTGCGCCAGCGACTCCTGCCAGCCGAGGTAGCACATCTCGGTGGGAATAACCTCGGGAATACCTTCCTGCACGATGTTGACTTCGGTGCCGCACAACACCTGCCGCAACGAAATCGTCGTGTTCATCTCGCCGGGCAGATTCGGATCGTCGAAACGATCGGAGTAGCGAATCTTCTCGAACGGCACCAGCTCGACATACTCGCCGCCGAACGAGTGGCCGTTGCCCGAGCCGAAATTGCGGAAAGACATCTTGTACGTGCCGCCGACCCGCGCATCCATGTGATGAACCTGACACGTGAATCCGTACGGTGGAAGCCACTTCGCTATCGCATCGGGTTCGAGAAACGCGCGATAGATCCGTTCGGGCGTCGAGCGCAAGACGCGATGGAATTTAACGGTTCCGGTAGCCATGATGAGTTCGCCTTTCACGAGAGGGGTTGAACATACTCTCACGACGAGCCGGCGCTGCGGAGATCGACACCGCGAAGACCAGGAGAAACCCGTAGATACGTCTTACGCGCGTCTAATTCCGCGCGAGCGTTTGCCCGATCACGAAGCGGTGTCCCTCGGGTGTCGCGACGACGAATTCACGCATGGCGTACGGACGGTCCATCGGCGGCTGAAGAATACGCGCGCCTTTTTGCACGAGTTCTTCATGGAGAGCGTCCACGTCGTCGACTTCCATGTAACCGAAGTAGCTGTGATCGCCGATCGCGGACGGCGCTAGCGCGCCTGGACATGAGCCGAGCATGATCCGCACCTGCCCTCTCGACACGAGACGCCAGTCGGATGCGTCGGCCCATTCCTCGCGAAAGCCGAGCACGTCACGGAAATACGCCGCGCTACGGTCGAGGTCCTGGACTGCGAGGACATAGGCGAATGGCCTCAAGGTACTCGCGTTGTTCTGCTCCGACATGAAGGTGTCTCCGCACGGCAAGTGCGATGCGATTGCGCCGGGAGCGCGCGAACCAGGGCGATCAGCCGGACACGCTCGAAACGCACGCTTACGTACTACGCACCAAGCCAGCCGAAGCTTCCTTGTCGCGAGCGCAGTACCCACGAGAATGATCACACAGCCGATGAGTATCCTCGGCGTAATCTTCTCGTCGAGAAACAACGCGCCCCACGCCACGCCGAAGAGCGGAATCAGAAACGTCACCGACGCCGCATAGGCCGCCCCGACATGCTCGACCAGCCGGAAAAACAGCACGTAGGCAAAGCCCGTGCAAAGCATGCCCAGCGCGGCCACGCACAGCCACGTCAGCGGCATGACCGAATGCCGCGGCCATGACAGCAGCGCCAGAGGAATCAATACGATCGAGGCGAAGAACTGGCTGCCGAAAGCCACGACAAGCGGCCGAATACCCGCGAGGCGACGTTTGGAGTAGTTGACGGCAAAGCCGTAGAACAAGGTTGCGAGCAGCGCCGCGGCAATCGCCGGCGTGGCGCCCTGGATGCCCGCACTGAGCGTGTCCCACACCAGAATCACGACGCCGATGAGGCCCAGCAACAAACCGGGAAGCTGCCCGCGCATCATCGGAGACTGGAACAGCGTGGCGGCGATCAATGCGGCCCACAGCGGTGTGGTCGCGTTCAGTACCGAATCGAGCCCGGCGTTCAGATACAGCGTCGAATAAGCAAGCAGGCAAAACGGAATCGCGGAATTGGTCAGGCCGACGATAAACAACGGCCACCATCTCGCACGAAATTGCTGACGTGCTTCGGCGGCACGCAATGCCGGTATCAAAACCAGCGCGGCAATGCCGACCCGAAGCGCGATCAAGGCAATCGGCCCGAATTCGGGCGTCGCGACGCGCATGAACAGAAATGAAGCGCCCCAGATTGCCGCAAGCAGAAAGAGTTCGATAAGGTTCATGGCGCCGGAATCGGGTTGACGGGGACGGTCATGACTCGACTGTAGCGGAAGCGCGGCGACGACTCTGGCCGGATTCGGACATGTGCATCACCACGCACTTCGCCGCGCCTCTCAAGCAGCGCCTCTCAAGCAGCGCCTCTCAAGTAGCGACCCTCAGGCCCCTCGAACCGGTTCCCCAAACAATGCCGCCAGCCCGGCAGGCGAGCCGAATACCGCGTCGGCGTCGTGCCCCGCGCCGTCGATCTCGATCGTGCGGTGAGCGAAACCCTGCGGGTGCCGCTCGCCCATGTAGCGCGTATAGGCGCGGCCGCGCGCGAGGCGATGCGGTCCCTGGGCGAGCGCGGCACAGGAGCGGTCCAGTGCCGGGTGTGCCGGATCGCAGTCGTTAGCGCCCAGCAGCAAGGTCACGTCGCGATGCACATAGGCGGCTTCCAGCGCGGCGGCATCCGGCAGCGCGTTGCCGTCGCGGGCATAGGCCGGCAGTTCGTCGAGGCCGTATTTCCAGCGGTTGAAGCCGGCGCAATGCGCCTCGTCGTAGCGGGCGAAGCAGCTCGTGCCGAGCGGGCGCTGCGTATCGAAGTACACATAGGACGACGGATTGGCGATCACATAGCGCAGCGCCACGCCGCGCCCGGCGAGGGCCGCGTCGCCGCGCACCAGCACCGCGTAGCGCTGTACCACCTGGCCGCCACCCGAGTGGCCGGCAACCACGACTTCGCGCAAGTCCGGAAACTTCCGCGGGTCGGCCAGTTGGGCCAGCACCGTGTCGAGTACGTCGAAGGAACTGAGCGGGGCTGGCGCCAGCGCCGTGCCGCCGCCCATCCAGTCGATCCACTCCCAGCGCAACGTGGACGCCGGCAGATGGTGTGCGTCGACGTCGGCGGCAGCGAGGAATTGCGGCACGATCAGCAGCGTGTCCACCGAATTGCGGCCCGCGCGCGTCCGTGCGCGATGCGCCAGCTGGAAATACGCATCCGCGTTGCGCAAACGGCCGTGAATCAGAATCACCGCGCGCTCGACACCCGGCTGCGGCGCATTCCATTCGCCGGTCGCAAACAGCGGCACCGTGCCGCTGCCGCCCCTCGCCTCGACGGTCAGGTGCTGGGGAGCGACGACGCTAACAGGTCGTTCGTTGGGCGCGCGCTCGTCGTTCGCGGACAAAAACTCGGTCATGCAGGAGGGCTCCTTTTGGCCGCCGAAGCGGTCAGGCTGTCCGGTTCGCCGAGCCTGGCGCCGTACGGGCCGCGCCGGGCCCCGTAGACCAGCGCAAGCGAGACGAAGCCGGCAAAGATCAGATAGAACGCGGGCGTCAGGCTGCTGCCGGTGAGCCGCGTGAGCCAGGTCACGGTTAGCGGCGCGAGGCCGCCGAACAGCGTGACCGCGACGTTGTACGACAGCGCCACGCCGGACGAGCGGCTGCGCACCGGGAAGAGCATCGCCAGCATGCCGGGATGCGCGCCCGACATCGCCGCGAGAAAGACCGTCGACACGATCTGGGCGAACAGCAAACGCTCGGCCGAAGGCGCCGAGACCACGAAGGCGAACAGCGGCCACGCGCAGAGCATCCACGCGATGGTGACCGGATAGAACAGCCGGTAGGGGCCGTAGCGGTCAGCGAGTCGCCCGGACAGCGGAAACAGGAACAGGTTCAGCACGCCGCTAAGGAACGCTCCGCGCAACGCCACCGCCAGCGGCAGATGCAACTGCCGCTCGACATAGACGGCCAGGTACGAATGCCACACGTAGTTGGTGGCGGCGCCCACCGCGATCACCCCCATCGCGCAAATCGCGGCGCGGCCGTTGTTGCGGAAGAACTGCCGCAACGAGACGCGCGGCGGCGGCGCTCCGTTCTCGCGCAACTGCTGGAACTCCGGCGATTCGGCCACGTGATGGCGGATATAGAAACCGATCGGTCCGGCCAGCACACCGCACAGAAAGGGCACACGCCAACCCCATGCCACCAGTTGCTCATGGCTCAGCCAGGAAGTCAACAGATAGCCGGCCCCCGAAGACAGCAGCAGCGCAAACGCCTGGGCCGACATGTTGAAGCTGCCGTAGAACATCTTGCGGCCCGGCGGCGCGTACTCGACCAGCATGGCCGACGCGGTCGCGAACTGGCCGCCCACCGAAAGCCCCTGCAGCACGCGTGCCAGAACGACCAGCGCCGGCGCGGCAAGGCCGATGCGGGCGTAGCCTGGCGTCAGCCCCATCAGCAAGGTGCTGCTCGCCATCGAGATAATCAGCAGCGAGAGCGCCCGGCTGCGCCCCACACGGTCCGCATACATGCCCAGCAGGATGCCGCCGAGCGGCCGCACGCAAAAGCCGATCGCGAAGGTGGCGAAGGTCAGCATCAGCGACAGATAGCCGGTGCCGGTCGGAAAGAACACCTGGGCGATGATCTTCGAGAAATAGCCGTAAATCAGGAAGTCGAACCATTCGAGACCGTTGCCGAGCACCGACGCGAAGATGGCCCGCCGCACCATGGCCCGCGACATGGGTGCGGCGCCGCTGCCCGACGCCGTGCCCGCCGATGCGATGCCGGCTTCATTGCTGGCGGCGCTCATGGCTTGCACCCCGGCGTATCGTAGATGGCCGCCAACGCGCAGACCGAACCGAGCATGCGCGCGCCGTCATGGCCCACGCCGGGCACCACGTGGAAGCTCTGGTTCAGGCCCTGCGGATGGCGCATCTGCAAATAGCGAAAATACCCTTCGGCGCGCGCGACGCGCTGAGGCCCCTGGGCCTCGGCCGAACAGCTCTGGTCGAGCGCCTTCTGTTGCGGATCGTTATCGTCGCCGCCGACGAGGTAGTAGACGCGCCGCGTCGCATAAGTCGCTTCGAGTTGCGCGGCGGTGCGCTCGCTCAGATAGGCGGGACGCTTTTCCATGCCGTACTTCCAGTCGTTGAACGCGGGACAGGCCGCCGCGTTGCCGAAGGGCGCCGGCTTGCCGTCGGCATCGGGCCGCTCGGCATCGAAATAGGCATACGACGACGGACTCGAAATCACATAGCGCACGTCGATGTTCTCCTTCGCGAGCAAGCCCGATTCGCGCGCGGCCACGGCATAGCGCTGCACCACCTGGCCGCCGCCCGAGTGGCCGGCGAAGACCACGTGCCGCAGGTTCGGAAAGCGCGTGCGGTCGGCGAGGCGCTCGACAATCGCATCGAGCACCGCATAGGAGCTGAGCGGCGCCGGAGCCACGGCGTTGTCGCCGGCCATCCAGCCGTTCTGGTCCCAGCGCAGCAGATCGGCGGGTTCGTCGCGCATGCCGAAATCGAGCGTGGCGAGAAATTGCGGCGCGATCAGCAGCGTGCCGTCGACATTCGCGCCGCTCTCCCGCGCCGCCTCGCGCGCCTTCTCCGCGCTGCGGAAATAGGTGTAGGCGTTGCGCAGCTTGCCGTGAATGACGATCACGGCTCGCGTCACCTGCGGCTGCGGCTGGTTCCAGTCGAGCGACAGATAGAGCGGAAATTCCGCCCGGCCGGCCGGCGTGCCGGGTAGGTCGACCGGCATCCGCGTGTCGGCGATGCGCGACACGGGGCGCAGATGCGGGTTGTAGACGTGAGCCGGGTCGGCCAGCACCGCGCGGGCAGGCAGGCTGTAGGCGCCGGCAAGTACGGCCGCGGCGGCAACGGTTGCCGTCATCGACGCGGCGAAACGGCGAGGCGAAAGACGACGCGAACGACGATGGAATGGAACGCGGATCATGCGGGCTAACTCCTTCGAGGCGTCTCGCGACAGGCAGGACGCACCAGACGACGAGCAAAAAATCAGAACTTGTGGAACATGCCGATCGTCACGCCGGTCTGGTTCGGGCCAAAGGCGGTGTTATCGGTCGTGCCGACCGGCGTATAGCTGCCGTCCGCAAAACGGGTGGCCTGCGCGTAGGCGACCGTCGCATAGAGCGAGGTGCGTTTGGACAGCGCGTATTGTGTACTGAGCACGCCCATCCACGCATTCGACGTGCCGGGCACGCTGTTCTGCTCGTAATAGTAAGCGGCGGTCAGTTTCAGGCGACGCGCCACCGGATAACGCACACCGCCCCACCACAGCGCCTGGACCTGCGAGCTGCTCTTCGTCGGCGTGTACAGATAGTGTTCGTAGCCGGCCAGCAGGCGAGCCCGGCCGATGTCCTGGCGAACCGAGAAGCTCAGGTTGCGCGAGCGGGTCCAAGTGTTGCTCGAATTGATCGCGCCGTTGCGGTAATCGTAGGCAACCGCCGCGCCGAACGAGCCGCCGTCGTAGTCGAGACCGGCGCCGTAGGCCGCGCTGCTCTGGAACGATGCCGCGTCGCCGCCGAAGCTGTAAGCGGCAATCGCGGTGAGACCGCGGAAGCTGCCCACGTACTTGACCGAGTTGTTGTTGCGCGCGCGGAACGCAAAGCTGTCCTGCGAGCCGGTGGTCGGAAACCACGTGTATTGCTGCGCGAACATCATCGGATCGTAGCGCAGCAGGATGTCGTACATCGGGGTGTACTGCAGACCGAACGACAACGAGCCGTAGTGGTCGTTGGACAGACCCACCGCCGCCGTGCGGTTGAATATCGTGTTGGCGCTGGCGAAGGAGCCGTCGTTGGAATTGAAACCCGACTCGAGCACGAACCAGACCGAATTGCCGCCGCCGAGCGGCTCGGTCCCGCGAATGCCGAAGCGCGAATTGTGGATGCCGCCGGAATTCATCTGCACCAGCGAGCCGCCCTTGCTGCCCGCATGCGACAGAAATTCGACGTTGGCGTCGATCACGCCATACAGGGTGACCGAGCCGGGACCTGCCTCGGACGAACCGCTGGCGAGCGCCAGCGCCGGATCAGTCTCCTCGGCCTGGGCATGAGCGAGCGGAGCGACGGCCCAGCCGGCGAGCGCCAGAGCGGTAGCGATACAGGTCTTTTTCACGGGGGATCTCCTTGAATTGTTATCGGATGCCGCGACAGACACGCCTGCCGCGGGCTTGAGTTCACAAAATCGCAGCCATCCTAGCGTCGGCAGATATAGATGTAAAATACATATTTAATGAGGTTCGTATATTTATTAAATATGTCTCGCGACGCATCGTTTCTGGAGACGGGTTGATGGAGCTTCGACATTTGCGCTACTTCCTGGCCGTGGCCGAGGAAGGCCAGTTCACGCGCGCGGCCGAACGGCTGGCGATGCAACAGCCGCCGCTATCGCAGCAGATCCGCCTGCTGGAGGAGGAGGTCGGTTTCGATCTGTTCGTGCGACTGCCGCGCGGCGTGGAGCTCACCGAGGCGGGCAAGGCCTTCGCACAAAACGCGGAACTGGTGTTCGATACCTTGCAGCAGGGCCTCGCGCATGCGCGCCGGATCGCACAGGGCAAGCTGGGCACGATTTCCGTCGGACTCACGAGTTCAGCCGGTTTTCATCCGGCGACGACCGAGGCGATCCGCGCCTTTCGCGCCGCCGAGCCGGGTGTGGAGATCGAACTGGCCGAACTGAACGCGGCGGAGATCATCGAACGGCTGTCGTCGGAGCAGTTGCATGTGGCCTTTCTGCGCAAGCCCGTCGACACACCCGAGGACGTGACCTTCGAGCCGCTGCTGGACGAACCGATGGTGGTCGTATTGCCGGTCGGACACCGGCTACTCGCGGGCATGAAAAAGACGCCGCCGGAGTTGCCGCTCAAGGCGCTCGAACACGAGGACTTCATTCTCGTGCGGCGGCCTGGCGCGCCGGGCATGTATGCGGACATCCTCGCAGCCTGCAAGCGTGCGGGGTTTCTGCCGCGCGTGGCCCGCGAGGTGCCGCGCATGCTGACGGGCATCCATATGGTGGCAGCGGGTTTCGGCGTCACCCTGGTGCCCGCCTCGATGCAGCATTACGAGCATGCGAGCACCGTGTACTGCCGTCTGAACGAAGCGGCGAAACTGACTGCGCCGCTGTATTTCGCCTACCCGACAGTGATCCGGCACAATCCGGCTGCACTGCGTTTCGTCGAGTTTATGAAGACGCAGCGGCGTATGGGGGGGACGGGATAGGCGGTTGGGCGTATCGGCGGGGTGTTGGTTGACGGCGCATTATCTGCACAGGAAGATAGTCGAGAACGCCAACGCATGCTGTCGCATTGCCAGCAACAAACGTCGACTGCCACCGCCCCACCCGGAGCCGCACATTGATCTCGCACATTTTTATCGGCGTCAACGACTTCGACCACGCCTTCGAGTTTTATTCGGCTCTGATGCAGGAACTCGGACACTCGTTGAAATTCTGCGAGCGCGATAAACCTTGGGCCGGCTGGATGGCAACGGATGCACCACGACCGCTCTTCCTTATCGGCAAGCCCTATAACGGAAACGCGGCACGCAGCGGCAACGGTCAAATGATCGCGTTGCTCGCACGTGACAGGCACACGGTCGATCGCGCCTACGCCCGGGCAATCGCCAACGGAGCGACCTGCGAAGGCGCTCCTGGCCTGCGGCCACAGTACCATCCTCACTACTATGGCGCGTACTTCCGCGATGCCGATAACAACAAGCTCTGCCTATGCTGCCACGACGAGCCGTGAAATAACGGACTCATCGCGCGCGCCGTTCCGTTCTGCTCAATCATCCATCGGCCGGTCGTTCGGATGCTCGAACACGGCCTTCATGGTATCGCTCATCGGCATATCGAGGTTGATTCCCTTCGGCGGAATCGGCGACATGAACCACGTTTTGTAGAGCTTTGCGCCTGTGCCGTTCTGCTCGATCTTCGCGATCGTGCGGTCGACGATCGCCTTCATCGCAGTGTCGCCCTTCGGCAACATGCAGGCGATCGCCTCATGCGTCTGCGGCTCGCCGATCACCACATAGTCAGCCGGATTACCCGAAGTCGCCCGCTCGGCAGACAGCACGTCCGAGTCCATAAAGAACGCTTGCGCGCGCCCCGTCTCAAGATTCAGGAACGAGCCGCTGTGATCGCGGGCGGAGATAATCGTGATATTCGCGTGCTTCTCCTCGACGTATTTACGCAGATAGCGCTCCGACGTCGTGCCGGCCGTCACTGCGACCGTCTTGCCATTCAGGTCGTTGAACGAATGAATACCCGAATTGGCTTTGGTCAGCAGCCGGGTTTCCGTGACCGAGATCGTATTGGAGAAGCCGACCTGCTGAGCCCGCTCCTTGTTATTGGTCGTGCCGCCGCACTCCAGATCGATCGTGCCGTTCTGCATCAACGGTATGCGGTTTTGCGCATTGACCGGAATCATCCGCACCTGTAGCGACGGCGCGTTGATTGCCTGCTGAATCTCCTTGACGATTTCCTGCGCGATATCGCGCGAATAACCGACGACTGCCTGATTATTGTCGTAGTACGAATAAGGCAGCGACGACTCGCGGTAGCCGAGCACGATCGTATTGCGCTGCTTGATGTCGGCGAGCCTGCCCGTGAGATCCTGCGCGTGCGCGGCAAACGTCAGGCAGCCGAGCAGCAGTGCCGGAATCGCGCGTTGTATCAGCGTATGCATGTTGTCTCCTTGTCAGCTTTGTTATCAGTTTCAATTCATGCTTATGCCCGCAGCGATTCGCAAGCGAGCGCGATGCGCCGGCAGCCCTCCTGAAGCTGTTCGTACGACGTCGCAAACGAGATCCGGAATGCCGGCGACAAACCGAACGCCGCGCCCTGAATCACGCCGACGTCCTGCGTCTCCAGCAGGTACATGACGAAGTCGCCGTCGTTTTCGATCACGCGTCCGTCCGGCGTGCGTCGTCCTATCACACCTGCGCACGACGGATACACATAGAACGCTCCCGTGGGATTCGGACAATAGAGGCCGTCGATGGCGTTCAGACGCTCCACGACGAGATCGCGCCGCCGCTGGAATTGCGCGCGCCATTCGGCGAGAAAATCCTTCGGACCAGTGAGCGCCGCGAGCGCGGCGGCCTGGCTGATCGCCGAAGGGTTGGTTGTACTTTGCGACTGCAGCTTCGCCATCGCCCCGATCAGCGCCTTCGGGCCACCCGCGAAGCCGATGCGCCAGCCCGTCATCGCATAGGCCTTCGAAACGCCGTTGACGGTCAACGTACGTTCCTGAAGATGAGGGTTGCACTGCGCGAACGTTGCGAATTTGAAGCCATCGTAAATCAGATGCTCGTAGACGTCGTCGGTCAGAATCCAGACGTGCGGATGGCGGCTCAGTACTTCGCCGAGCGCCGCCAGTTCGCTTTCGGTGTACGACGCCCCGGTCGGATTGCATGGCGAATTCAGCACGAGCCATTTCGTGCGCGGCGTGATCGCGGCTTCCAGTTGCGCGGGCGTCATCTTGTAGGCGCTGCCGACATCGCATTCGACAATCACGGGACGTCCGCCATTGAGCAGCACCATGTCCGGATACGACACCCAGTAAGGTGCCGGCACGATGACCTCGTCGCCCTTATCGACGGTGCAGGTCAGCGCATTGAAGATGACCTGCTTGCCGCCATTGCCGACGCTCACTTCATCCTGCGCAAACACCAGGCCGTTCTCGCGCTCGAACTTCTCGCGAATCGCGCGCTTCAATTCAGGCGTACCGTCGACGACCGTATAACGCGTCTTGCCGCTTTTCATCGCGTCATAAGCCGCTTCGATGATATGCGGCGGCGTGTCGAAGTCGGGCTCGCCGACGGTCAGCCCGATAATCTCGCGTCCCGCTGCCCGCAACTCTTTCACCCGCGCGGTCGCCATCGAACTCGGCGACGGTTTGATCCGTTCGAGGCGTGCTGCAATCAGTTTCATGTCGATTCCTTCATGTCGATGCTTTTTTTCTTTGCGTGCTTATGCGATCACACCCTGCTCTTTCAGGTACGCGTCGATCCAGCCGCGCTTGTCCTGCCCCGCCAGAATCGCCTCTTTGCGCTGCTGTTCGCGCTTTGCCTGCGCGCGCGCCGCCTCGAGTACCGCGTCGAGCCGATTCGCAGGCACGGCGACGAGTCCGTCTTCATCGCCGACGATCAGATCGCCCGCCTCGATCACGAGACCGCCGATCGCGACCGGCACATTGATTTCGCCAGGGCCTTCCTTGAACGGACCGCGATGCGTATTGCCGCGCGCGAAGCACGGAAAATCGGCGGCATGGAAGGCCGCCACGTCGCGAATCGCACCGTCGATCACAAAGCCGGCCACGCCACGTACCTGCGCGTGCATCTGCATCAGTTCGCCGACCAGCGCCTGCGTCACCTCCGCGCCGCCGTCGACGACGATCACGTCACCGGGCTCGGCGATATCGATCGCCTTGTGAATCATCAGGTTGTCGCCCGGACGCACCTTGACCGTCAGCGCGCGGCCGACCAGCTTTTTCTCGCGGTGATAGCGCCGCAATCCGATCACGCCGCACAAGCGGTACATGTTGTCGCTGATATGCGGCGTGACGATCGCTCTGAACGCCTCGATCGTGGCAGCCGGAATCGATGCCGACATCGGCAATATCCGGAATCCTAAATTGTTGGAATGGCTCATGGATTGACTCCTGAATACGCTCGAATAGGAAAATCAGAAACTCGGATTTCGCAGCAGATACGGCACGAGTCCACCCGCATCGAGAATCGCGAGCATGTCTCGCGCGATCGGCGCCGCCTGCAAAGGTTCCGTCATGCCTTCGCATCGCACGATCACCTGCTCGCCCAGTTCGATGGACAGCGCGGCGCCCTCGGCAATGCGGCTCGTGTCGCACTCGATCGGATAAAGCCCGTTGTTCACCGCGTTACGGAAATAGGTGCGAGCGAAACTCTGTGCAAGCACGACCTTGATGCCGGCACCGACGACCGCCGTCACCGCGACTTCCATCGCCGAACCGCAACCGAAGTTCTTGCCCGCGACGACGATGTCGCCCGCACGCACCGACGCCGCGAATTCAGGCGCGATCGTCTCGAACAGATACTGTTTCAGGACCGCGGGATCGAGTGATTCCCGCTTGCGTCGCGAAGAAATGATGTAGTCAGTATTGACGTCGTCGCCGAAGCGCCGCGCCATGCCGTTGATCGAAGTTGTCATCGTGATTGATGTCCGACAAGGAGCATTCTGGGGCTCGCGATGTGGCCGGCGATCGCGCTTGCCGCACACACCTCGGGCGACGCAAGAAAAATATTCGCGGTCGGATTGCCCATGCGGCCTTTGAAGTTGCGGTTCGCGGTTGAAATCACGTTCGCGCCGTCCTCGGGAATCGCACCGCTCGTGCCACAGCACGCGCCGCAGCCGGGCGTGACGATCACCGCGCCGAGCGCGATCAGTTCGGCCAGTTCGCCGCCCTGCGTCAGCTCCAGCAGCACCTCGCGCGAAGCCGGTGTCACGACCAGTTGCACGCCGCTCGCCGGCTGGCCGAATTCACGGAACACGCCGAGCGCCTGACGAAAGTCTTTCGTGCGCCCGCCGGTGCAGGTGCCGAGAAACACCATCTGCACCGGCGTCGCGTCGAGCGTTTCGACACGCACGTTGCCGGACACCTGATGCGGCACCGCGACAAACGGTTCGAGCGACGCGAGATCGATGTCGAGCGTGCCGGAATAGATTGCGTCCGCGTCAGCGTGCAGCGCGCCCGACAGATCATCCACGCGGCCTTCGAGGTAACGGCGACACGCCTCGTCGTAGGGAAAAATCGCGTTCTTCGCACCGAGTTCGACCGACATATTGGCGACCACGAGACGATCCTCGAAATCGAGGCTCTGCACGCCGTCGCCGGCGAATTCGAGCGTCTCGTAGGTCGCGCCGTCGGTGCCGAGCAATTGCGCGAGATATAGCGCGAGGTCCTTCGGATAGACGCCTTGCGCGAGCCGGCCATGCAATCTCACGCGAATCGATGCGGGAACCTTCAACCAGACCTTGCCGGTTTTCATCACCCCCGCGAGGTCGGACGAACCGATCCCGGTCGCAAAGCAGTTCGCCGCGCCATACGTGACCGAATGGCTATCCGCGCCGACGAGCAGGCGGCCCGGCGCGGCAAAACCCTTTTCGACGACGAGTTGATGGCCGATCCCCTCGCCGACATCGAATAAGGGTATGCCCTGTTCTTTCGCAAAGCGCCGGATGCCGGCCTGCAGCAATGCCGCTTTCGGACTCGGCGCAGGCGCGTAGTGATCCAGCGCGAAAAGCAGCCTGCGAGGCGCGTGCACACGTTCGCCGCCCATCGCGGCGAAGTAGTCCATCGCCATCGGAATCGAGCCGTCGGTGCCCAGCGCGTAATCGACCTCGCAGATCACGACGTCGCCCGCGCTCACGTCGCGGCCCGATTTCGCCGACAGAATCTTTTCCGACAGGTTTTTTCCCGACATAGCTCGATCTCGCCGATAAACTCAGCATCGACCCGACGGTCGACGCGACATGGGCACAGTATCGCAAAGACACCCATCGGGAACACGGAGTAATCGGCATCGCGACCCATGAAAAAAATTCCTGGTTCGGCAAGGCCTGCGGCCATGGCCGCGGCCTCGCCACTTGCCAGAAAACCCCTCGGCAACCGATACTGTGCATCATTGCCGAACCGGCGCGAACGCCGGCCCCACACCCTGTATTCCGACCTCAGTGATCACACTCAAGCAGCTCGAAGCGGTCTACTGGGTGGCTCGCCTTGGAACGTTCGCGGCCGCCGCCGATCGCCTTCATACGACGCAATCGGCCATCTCGAAGCGCGTCAACGAACTCGAGGTTTTTTTCTCGACGCCGCTGTTCGACCGCAGCCACCGCACGCCGCGCCTGACGCCGAAAGGCCGCGATCTGCTCGACACGGCGGAAGAAATGCTGCAGTCGCGTGACCGCCTGCTCGAACGGATGGGCAAGCAGGTCGAAGAAGTGCGGCGTTTGCGCATCGGCATTACCGAGCTGATCGCGCTGACGTTCCTGCCGCGACTCGTGCGCGAGATGCGGCTCGCCTATCCGGCGGTTTCGTTCGAGCCTGAAATCGACGTCAGCACGAAACTGACGTCGCGGCTGCTGGCCGGCGAGATTGATTTCATCATCGCACCGACCGCGATCAGAACAGCGCGCTTCTCATCGATACCGCTGCGCAAACTGCATCTCGCGTGGATGGCGAGTCCGTCGCTCGTCGGCGAAGCACGCACGCTGTCACTCGATGAAATCGCCGCGTGGCCGATCCTGATGCAGGCGGGCACGTCGGGCGTCGATGCGATCTACGAGCGCTGGTTCGAATCTCACAACGTATCGATTCGCCGCGCGTTCGCGGGCAACAGCCTGATCTCGCTGTGTTCGCTGACGATCGCGGGCGTCGGCATCAGCTATCTGCCATCGCTTTATTTCTCGGACTTCGTTCGGCAAGGCGAACTCGCGGTACTGCATTCGACGCCCGAGTTGCCGGCCGTGCGCTACTACGCGGTCTATCGCAATGACGGGCCGCTGCCGCTCTACTCGCATGTGGCGAGCCTCACGCGCGAATTCTGCGACTTTTCGAAGCCGGATTTTCATCCGCCGGTGAATAGCCGGAGCGCTTGAGGCTCCCAACGCAGGCCGCCTATTTTTAAAGTGCTACGATAAATCCCGTGACTCGCCGTATTCCCGCACAACGTGTGGAATCGTTGCGTCGTGCAGCCCGATACTCAAGCAAAGTCAAGCACAGAGGAGACACTCCATGAAATTCTCGAAGCTGCTGCTCATCAACGCGCTGGCTCTCTCGGCCCTCGGCTTTACCGCCGTTGCCGCTCATGCCGAAGACCTGCTCGATAGCGTCAAACAGGCTGGCGTTCTGAAGATCGGTCTCGAAGGCACCTATCCGCCGTTCGACTCGCGCAACAAGGACGGCGAGCTCGAAGGCTTCGACGTCGACGTCGCCAAGGCCGTGGCAGCGAAGCTCGGCGTGAAGCCGGTGTTTATTCCGACCGAATGGAGCGGCATTATCGCGGCGCTGCAAAGCGGCAAGTTCGACGTCATCGTCAACCAGGTCACCATTACGCCGCAACGCAAACAGATTGTCGATTTCAGCCAGCCGTACACGTACTCGGCCGCGCAATTGATCCAGCGCGCCGACGACAAGCGCGAGTTCAAATCGCTCGACGAATTCAAGGGCGACAAGAAGATCGGCGTGACGCTCGGCACGAACTACGACCAGATGGCGCGAGCCGTGCCGGGCATCAACGTGCTGACTTATCCGGGCGCGCCCGAAAAGCTGCGCGATCTCGCCGCCAAACGTATCGACGCGACGATCGACGACCGGCTCATGCTGCCGTACATCATCAAGAACTCGCAGTTACCGCTGCGCACGGGTGCGGTGCTGAAAGGAGCCGATCAGGAGATGGGCATCCCTTTCCGCAAGGACAACCCGAAGTTCGCGAAAGCGCTCGACGATGCGCTAACGCAGATGAAGCAGGACGGTACGCTGAAAAAGATCTCGATGCACTGGTTCGGCACCGACGTGACCCAGCCTGTCGCGCAGTAACTTTCTGAATCTGGTTCGGGTCACGCACCTGCGCCGATCTCTGCCTGACGATCGGCGCAGATACACGGTCTGTTCACTCCCGCCCCTCTCCCGCAGCAGCGCCAGCGACCAACGCTGCCAACGCCCCGACGAACGGCGCGCGACGGTCAGACGCCGGCCATACCGTATCCGCTGACCGCCTGCGTGGTCAGCAACATCCGACTAGCGGCACCCAGGCATCCACGCGCGACTCGCGCTCACTTCGTGCCCGCCGGCGCCTGGACCATCTTCCATCCGTTGCCGGCCGGATCGCGGAAACCGGCATCGACACTGCCGAAGCGATCCGTCGGTTCCTGGGTGAATTCGACGCCGCGCGCTTTCATCTGCTCGTAGCTCGCGCGGCAATCCGCGACGGAAAGAACGAGCGGCGGCATTGCCCCTTTCGCGACCATCGCACGCAGCGTTTGCGCGGTGGCCTCATCGTGAATCGGCGGCCCCGGCGTGAACAGGCCGAGCTGAAACGATGGCTGCTCCGGATGCTGGACAGTGAGCCAGCGGTACGAACCGTTGCGCACGTCCGTGTGAACGCGGAATCCGAGCTTGTCGACGTAGAAAGCGAGCGCTTCGTCCTGATTGTCGACATACAGGCCGACCACATTGATACCCTGATTCATGACACCTCCCTGGTTGAGGGCTCGACTGTATCGTCGGCGTCGCGGCGGCGCTTCTCCAAAACTGCGATCGTGAGATCGGGACGTTGCGCGGCCTTCAGCACACAGGCGGGCACACATTCGAGCCGCGACTGGCTGGCTCTCGCCTCGACGCGCATCTCGCCGGGACTGCGGCCCGTGATGTCGCGAAAGATACGGCCGAAGGTGCCGAGGCTTTCCCAACCGGTCGCGAAAGCGATGTCGGTGATGCCGAGGTCGGTATCGCGCAATAGCGTGACCGCCTGCTCGATACGCCGTGTCAACAGATAGCGATGCGGCGGAACGCCGAAAGCCCGCTTGAACGAGCGCGCGAAATGCGCTTCCGACACGCCGCTGACTTCGGCGAGCCGCCGCACCGGCCACGCCTCGTGCGAAGCGGCGTCCATGCGGTCTTTGGCGCGCAACAGCCGGCGCAACAGCGCCGGGGCTTCGAGCGCGCCGGCGCTGGCCTGTGCCTCGGTGGACGGTGGAAGATCGTGATGGTCTCGACGACGGGGCATGAGTTCGAACGAGCGACGCTGACAGTAAGCGGTAAGTTTAGCTCGTCTCAAGCCGTCCGCTGCCCCTTACCATAAGCAAGCCGGCCGTTCTTCGACAGCAACACCGCAACCGGTCTCGTCATGTCGAACTCGGAGAAAATGATCGTCACGCTGACGGTAATCGGCACCGCCAGAAAAGCGCCCGGCACACCCCACAGCGCCGACCACATCGCCATGCTCGCGAGGATCGCAAACGGACTCAGGTTCAGCGAGTTGCCCGTCATATACGGGTCGAGGATGTTGCCGATCACAAAGTGAATCGCGGTTAGCGAAAGCAACACGATCAGTATCGAGTTCAGATCGCCGAACTGCAGCACCGACATGAGCACCGGAAACACGATCGCGAGTACCGAGCCGATATACGGCACGTAGTTGAGCAGCGCGGTCAGCACAGCCCACAGCCCCGCGAATTCGAGGCCGACGCTGCGCATCGCGAACCAGCAGATCACGCCGAGCAGCACGCCGAGAAACGTCTTCAGCGCGAGATAAGCACCGATGCGCCGGTTGATGTCAGTGACGACGGCCCTGATCCGCGCCGCGTTGGTCGAATTCGCGGTCATGTTCGCGAGCTTTTCGCCGAACGTGCTGCGCTCCACCAGCAGAAAGCTCGCATACAGCACGATCACGAAGAGGTCGATGATGACCGACGACAGCGACGTGAGCATGCCGGTCACGACCGCCTGAATGTTCAGCTGCGTGAGCATGTTCCGCCGCAGCGACTCCCAGGTCGGCTCGCTGTCGAGTTGCAGCAGCACCGAGATCTTGTGGATCATCACGAGAACCGAGTCCTGGTAGCGCGGCGCCAATGCGACGAGCGCATCGTAATTCGCGACGAGCATGTCGACCACGAAGAAGATCGCCGCCGCGATCAGGAACATCGAAAGACCGTAGCGCAACTGCACCGGCAAGCGCGGGCCGATCACCGGAATGCGTTGCAGCAGACGTGTGAAATCGACGACCACATAGACCGCGATTGCGCCGAACACGATAGGAACGAACACCGCGCGGCCGATATACAGCACCCAGCCCACAATCAGCAGCAGCACCACCACGCATACGGACGCCTGCAATCTGTCGGTCATCGGTCAGTGCTCCATTGATCCGCAAATGGTTCGCTTCGGGGTCCACGGTACGATCGGCTCGCATGGCTGTCGAACGGCGGACAGCACCGATATTCGCATATAACGATGACGGACACGGCACGGAGTACACGATGCCGCAACGTCAGCCGTACCCGATACGCCGACGCGCGATCGTCATCGCGAACTCGCCGCCGCGCTGCGGGCGCAAAGGCGTGCGCAAGACGCGCTCGAGGGCAAAAGCCCGGCGAATTACGCCGCAAATTGCGTGGCCGAGCGCGTGGCGACCGTGCGCGGCATCAACGCGGCGGGCCCGTGCGACCGATGCCGCCCGGACGCCGCGAGCCGATCCCCGTGGCAGAACGCGACGCGACATTCGCGACCAGAATCATCGATGCACCGGCAAGCCCACTCGACACATGCTTCAATGCATGGCCCGCGATCATGTGATGCGTCAGCTCCCAGATCTGCCAATCGAGACTTTCGAAAATTTTCGCAATGCCATAGAAAACGATCACGAGCATCCACGCGAACACACCGTTCACCTTGCGCGTGAGCGTCATGCCGACGATCAGCATGAGCCCGCCGAATTGCAGAATCGCATAAGGCCACAGGCTGTTGAAGACGAGCCAGTAGGCAACGGTCGCCGGCGATACGACGACCATGATCAGCATCTGCGTCCAGCCCACGCGCTCTCCGGTGGCCGAGGTCCATAGCATCGCGAGGATGCCGGCGAACACGATCGTCATCGGCAGACGGTCCCACACAAGCGTCGCATCGGTCGGCGCCATGTGATAGTAGGCCGAACCAAATGCCGTCAGGAGCAGCCCGAACGCGGCGACGACCATGCCGGGGAATTGCGCCGGCTGATTCGACGCATGCCGCTTCACCCAGCCAAGACAAAGAATGCCGGCGAGCAGAATGACGAGATTCGACAATACGTCCGATGCGTTATGCAGTGAGCCAAGCGAACGTTGATCGGCAAAGTGGTGATAGGCGGCGGGCTGCGCGAGCGGCCATATCGTCTGCAACACCGTGCCCACCACGAATAGCATGACGCTGCCAAGCAGCAAGCGGGAAATCTTCACGTTGCTCGACTCCGGAATGGGCGAAACGCTCGATGGACGCTCACGCAAACATTGACGCGCAGCGGCTCGAACGTTACCCGGGTTGCTCCCCGTTCGAATTCGCACGGCCTGCCCGTATCATCGGACAAACCGGTCCGCGCAACAAGACCGTTTTGCCGGCACCGATTGCTCTGCGGCCATAGTATTCTGCTCGTTCCCGGCAAGACGGCATGCGGAACATGCATGCAAGGCGCCGGGTGCGGCAGGCAGTGCTGGCGCGATGTTTTCATGTGTAAAACCAGCGGGTCACGATGATCCAGAGGAATCCCTGAACTCCATGCAACGGCAGAAACATGACCCGTCCTATTCGCGCCGCCCGTCTCGTCACTGGCCGGGCGTCATGCCCACGCTCCTGCTATGTGCGAGTCTGCTCGGCGGCTGTGCGTTGCCGTCGCTCGACAACCGCACGGAATCGAGCGCGTTGACGCCCACGCAAGCTGCCGCAACCGATCTGGGCCGCGCGGTTGCTCCCGAGCTGGCCGCGCATGCTGGCTTCGCAGGCATCTATCCGCTAGAGGATGCACACGTGGCGTTCGCTGCCCGCATGGACCTGATCCGCTCGGCGCAGCGTACGCTCGACATCCAGTACTACATCTGGCGCGACGATCTGACCGGTACGCTGCTGCTCGAACAGATCCACGAGGCCGCGGACCGCGGCGTACGCGTGCGGCTGCTGCTCGACGATCTCGGCATTCCTTCCGCGCTCGACCCGACGCTCGCGGCGCTCGACGCGCATCCGAACATCGAGGTGCGGCTCTTCAATCCGTTCGTCGTGCGCAGCCCGAAATTTCTCGGCTTTCTGACGGACTTTTCGCGCGCGAACCGGCGCATGCACAACAAGTCGCTGACGGCCGACAGCACCGCCACGATTCTCGGCGGCCGCAATATCGGCGACGAGTACTTCGATGCAACCGACGGCGTGGTCTTCGCGGACCTCGACGTGCTAGCCGTCGGGCCGGCCGCGGCCGACGTTTCCCGCGACTTCGACCGCTATTGGGCGAGCGCGTCGGCTTATCCGGTCGAGCGGATTCTGCCGCACGAGAGCGTCGACCAGTTGGCCGAACTCGAACGCAAGGCACACGCCATCGAGCAGCAACCCGCGGCGGCCGCCTACATGGACGCGCTGCGCGGCCCGCACGTCGTGCAGAAGATGCTCGACGACACGCTGCGATTCGACTGGGCGAAAACGCACATGATCAGCGACGACCCCGCGAAAGGTCTCAACAACGCGCCGCCCGAAGCCCTGATTCCCAATCAGATGCGTGAAGTGCTCGGCGAGCCCTCGCGGGAAATCGACCTCGTGTCGCCGTATTTCGTGCCGGCGCGTACCGGCACACAGTATCTGACCGACCTCGCCGCGAAAGGCGTCGAGGTGCGCGTGCTCACGAACGCGCTCGAAGCGACAGATGTGGCCGCCGTTCACTCGGGCTATATGAAGCGGCGCGTCGAATTGCTGAAGAACGACGTCCACCTGTACGAATTGCGGCGCGTGCCGGGCACGCCCAGCAAGAAAGAACCGTCACCGGGGCCATTCGGCAGCTCGGGGTCGAGCCTGCATGCGAAGACTTTCGTGGTCGACTCGCAACGGGTTTTTGTCGGCTCGTTCAATTTCGACCCGCGCTCGGCTTACCTCAACACGGAACTCGGTCTCGTGATCGACAGCCCCGAACTGGCGGCTCAGGTGGACAAGACGTTTCTCGCGCTGCTGCCGAAAGTCGCGTACGTCGTGAAGCTCGACGAAAACGGCAAGCTCTACTGGATCGAACGCAACAGCGACACCGAAATCCGCCATGACGTCGAGCCGAATACGACCTGGTATGGCCGGCTCGGGGTGTGGATGCTATCGGTTCTGCCGATCGAATCGCTGCTATAGCAGCGGCGCAGAGACTCGCGGAAAGACTCAGCGAGATGCACGAGCGCGATGGATCATCATCAATATAGCCAGGCATTTCGCCAAATGCCTGGCCTCTGAATCATCACTGAACCGCTGCATCGCGAGAATCATGACGAACGCTCAGAAGCGCCGCACATCGGGATCACGCAATGGGTCAGGCGTGCGCGCCGTTTCGCGCAAAACACCGCTGGTATCGAACGAGAAATTGAACAGCAGCTGCGTAATGTTGTTTTCGGTGTAACGGTACGACCACACTTCGCGTTGCGAGAGGCGGAAGAACTGCGTTTGCACGGGCCGGCCGAAATTGATCAGCACGTCGTCGCGCGTCCATTTGCCGATTTCCGCGCGATTGAATTCGCGAATCTGCGAGACCTGACGCACGTTCACGATCTTGCCCGATGCGTCGATGTCGGCGGCCACGGTGGTCGAGCCCATCGGCTGCGTCGGCCACATGAGCCGGCGGCCGCCATTCGGCAACTCATAGACTTCGCGCGGCGGCCCCATCCTCGCAATGATCGCGGACTGATCCTGACCGGCCTCGAATTGCTGCCACGGCTGCGCACAGGCCGCCAGCAGCAACGCTGCCATGCACGTCACTGCCGCGCGACGCAAAGTCACGGACGCGCGCGCGGTACGCGTGACAAAGTCGGGAACGTGGGCAAGGCGGCGGATCGACATGGATTTCTCCCGTTACGCTCAGTCATGCAGATCGCGCATGAGAGGCGTGTGATGTGTGTGAAAGTCACGCCACCTGACAGGTCTCGTGCTAGGCCTCATGACGGCCCTCGACGATCGCGCTGGCACGGCGCGAGGCCGGCAACGAACCCCACCATGAATGACAGGAAGAACCCCCGCGCACCCATGGCGGTTATGCAGCAGGCGAGGCTTACTGCACGAGCTTGGCGCGCAGACGCGCGTGCTCTTCAGCCGAAATCGAACCGGACGCCTTGAGCTTGTCGAGCTTTTCCAGTTCGTCCGCCACACTGAAGCCGACGACCTGGCGCAGGTCTTCGCGCACCTGTTTGGCACGCGCCTGATCGCGCTCGGCCATGCCGCGATGTTGCGTGAGCAGATACGCGAAGATGCCGATATACGGCAGGATGATCAGGAAAATCACCCAGAGAACTTTGCCCCATCCCGAAACATCGTGGCGGCGGAACAGGTCGCTCGAGACCGTAATAAGCAGCCAGAACCACAGGATAAACATGAAGATGGAAAAAACGTCGGCCAGGAAATTCGGGAAGGTGAAACCATCATTAAAGAAAAGCATCCTTGTTCTCCAGTCATTCCGGTTGCAATTGAAAGGCTTGACGTATTTCGAGCTAGTGATTACCTGCTATGGATCATGCATATAGTCATGCATAGCAGCATTGAAATTTACCATGAGAGTATCTCGACTGAGCACGCGATTCGATACGCATTGCATGAAAATTGCGTATCGGCCTGAGATGGTCCACATGAATTCACTAAATTCACAAACGCATTATCCATCTCGTCTCCTTGCGTCGCTCGACGTAAGCCGTTAATGCCGACCCTTTTTAATATTTATAGCGTAGATCGACACGATAGCGCGAGGATTTTTTTGAGGTTTCCGATTCATTTTGCATTGAATTCCACTCTCCCCTGAGGTCACGTTCGCCTCATTGCACAAGTGTGTATTCCTGCTCGAACGTTGCGTGGAAACAGTAAAGATATGGCGAGAAATCAGCGCAGGCCACGCATGCGTTAAACACTTACCCGTCGACGTTTGTGCTTGGTCTGGCGGCTGGGATCCGTACCATACGCATCGGCGAATTTCTTCGCCGGCGCTCGAAACCTGAAAGATCGGTTCGGCCCGAGGTGTAGAAGAAGTACTGATAGGTGGCTGCCTGCTGGAGGCACTGCATGAATCGGATTTTGTCCGGGTGGAGTATGGTTTTGCGCCAGTGACGGTTTTCTAAATTATAAATTAACCCAACTAATAATCTGTATCGGAAATCTATTTTTACATTATCAGTACGTGTTCTTTTTGATCCGTGATGCTCACGGAGATTGGTGGCATTGTCTTATGCGCAATGCGATATGTACACTGCGCATTGCGATATGTGCATTGTGCAGTGTACATAGGCGCTCGTAGCGGCCGTTCGTCAGGCTGCGACGGGGACAACATAAGAGACAACACTACTGTCAAGATGGTTTCTCGAGCGTAAAATTGGTCGCCGAAGGCGACATAATAAATAGTGCGAATCCCGTCGACGAATCAGGCAACGTGTTCGGATTTTATCAGTGGGCCAGAGGGTTCGTTGCACCATATTGTACAACGAACCCCCTCAATCCACGCTTAAACCATTGTGCAACGAACCCCCCTCAACACTGACCATTTGAGACTGGCGAAGCTGGCATCCGGACAGTTTCAACTGCATCTCCTCCTCAGGGTTTTGAACCCCATCTCCAGTGTCGTGAGTTAGAAGTTCGTTGAACAATTTGCTGCTTGTAGTGCCGTGTAGTGAATGCCACGGACACGAAGAGGGGGCAATAAGCGGAAAACCTAAGGCAGCCCGTGGGTCAGGATTCCGTGCAAATCAACACCGATCCGTCCTGGCAGACTACCGCGCCCTGAGTTTCAACGATGCTTGCGGAGTGGAGCCGCACTGCCCCGCTCCGCATAAATGTGTAACTGGAAATCTGGAAATAAAGGCCGCCGCCGTCAGCGTAATAACCGGAATCGACCAATTTGGCGGAGCGCAGTGTCGACAGCCGATGAAGTTGCCTAGATTGAGATTCCGCAATTCCCCCCACTTTCACCCCGACCTGATGGGTTGATTCCGTCGGTATGAGGCGAAAGCAGCAACAAGCCCCCAACCTTGCTGTTCCAGGGCTTTGGGGGTCTGATGGAACCGGGCGGATTTTCCCGGACCGCCTACTGGCGGAGACGTCACATCACAACATCGGGTGTCGCCGTCACAGCGGAGTTGCGCTTATACGACAGGCCGTCGTTTTTTTCAAGGCAACCGCAGGCAAGTACATCAATGATGTACATTGCTAATAGACAGAATATAAAAATATGTTTTAAATCAATCAATTAAAACTTAAATTCCAGTCCTCTCCTAGAGCGTGTTAGGCACTTTGGATAATGGGCACGGCATGAACAAGCATGAGCATAGCGAAGACGACGAAATGCAAGCCTGCCAGGGTTTCGGGCAGGCGTTCGTAGTCGCGTGCCAGTCGCCGGAA
>NZ_VWWL01000025.1 GCF_011752995.1 Burkholderia sp. Ax-1724 | reverse complement strand
TGCGGCCGCGGCGTCGGCACCCGCCGCCCCGGCCGCAAGCGCACCGGCGTCCGCCGACACCTCGGCAGCCGCAGCCGCGCCGGCTGCGCCGACCGCGCCGTTCTCGGTCGATTCGTCGAAGATCAATTCCGGCGACACCGCCTGGATGCTGACCTCGACCGCGCTCGTGCTGTTCATGACGATCCCCGGTCTCGCGCTGTTCTACGGCGGCATGGTCCGCAAGAAGAACGTGCTTGCGACGCTGATGCAAAGCTTCGCGATTACCTGTCTCGTGACGATCATCTGGACCGTGGTGGGCTACAGCCTCGCGTTCACGCCGGGCGGCTCGTTCATCGGCGGCTTCTCGCGCGTGTTCATGGCGGGCATGACCTATATCAAGGGCGACAAGGCCACGACGCTGACCGTGAGCCACCTCGCGCCGACGATTCCCGAGACGGTCTACTTCGTCTATCAGATGACCTTCGCGATCATCACGCCGGCGCTGATTACCGGCGCGTTCGCCGACCGCATGAAGTTCTCGGCGATGCTCGTGTTCATGTCGTTGTGGTCGATCATCGTCTACGCGCCGATCGCGCACATGGTGTGGGAGCCGACCGGCTGGCTCGCCAGCGCGGGCATCCTCGACTTCGCGGGGGGCACGGTGGTGCACATCAATGCCGGTATCGCGGGCCTCGTTTGCTGTCTGGTGCTCGGCAAGCGCGTCGGCTACGGCCGCGAAGCGATGGCGCCGCACAACCTCACGCTCACGCTGATCGGTGCCGCGATGCTGTGGGTCGGCTGGTTCGGCTTCAACGCGGGTTCGGCTGTCGCGGCGGACGGCCGTGCCGGCTTCGCGATGTTCGCGACGCAAGTGGCGACGGCGGCGGCCGCGCTCGCGTGGATGTTCGCCGAATGGGCGGCCAAGGGTAAGCCGTCGGTGCTCGGCATCGTGTCGGGCGCGGTCGCGGGTCTGGTCGCGATTACGCCGGCTTCGGGCTTCGTCGGCACGCTCGGCGCGCTCGTGATCGGCATCGTTGCCGGCGTGGTCTGCTTCTGGTCGGCGACGTGGCTCAAGCACAAGCTCGGTTACGACGATTCGCTCGACGCGTTCGGCGTGCACGGCATCGGCGGTATCGTCGGTGCGCTGCTGACCGGCGTATTCGCGGTCAAGGACATCGGCGGCGCGGACGGCAGCGTGATCCTGCAAGCGAAGGGCGTACTGACGACGCTGATCTACAGCGGCGTGGTGAGCTTCATCCTGCTGAAGGTGATCGACATGGTGATGGGCATCCGCGTGACCGAAGAGCAGGAGCGCGAGGGCCTCGACGTGAGCCTGCACGGCGAACACGTCGAATAACGCCGCTGCTCGCAGTGCCTTCGCGCGAGCCCGCGCTTGCGGGCTCGCCGGAGCATGGAGCGCGGTGACGGATCAGGCATCCAGCACGGCGATTTTGCCCGCTTTCATGGCGGGCTTTTTTTTGCCGGATTTCCGGCGGAATGGTTGAGGGTCTTGCGCGAATGGGCGCGTCGAAGGAACCGTCTCGAAGACGACGGAAATAGCTCCGGCGGAAAACAGCAGGGAAGCCGCCTGACAACGTCCGCAAAATGGCTGGCGGATCGGTGGGAGATAATGACGAGCCGGCCGGCTATCGCTGAAAAAGCCAGATGAAACAGCCGGATGAAAAAGCCGCTTGAAAAAATCCCGATGAAAAAACGCGGTGAAAAACTGCGGCAAAAAACACTGCGGCAAATCCGCGGATAGGCGCGTCTGGAAACGGCCATTTACCGGGCCTATTATCGTGATAGGGAGAATACATTCGAGTTTGCTTGCGAATGGAGAAACCGTCCCCAAATAGACAAAGTATTTGCTCTACAATCTTTTTTCTCCAGTTTGCGAGTGATCAATGGTTCCGCACCTAGTTACGGCGTTAAACGGCCCGCTGCTCGACCTCGAGCGGAAGATCCTCGACGCCACGCCCGCTATCGAACGCTGGTTCCGGCTCGAATGGCAGGAGCACACGCCGCCGTTCTACTGTTCCGTCGATCTGCGTAACGCGGGCTTCAAGCTCGCGCCGGTCGACACCAATCTGTTCCCCGGCGCATTCAACAATCTGCCACAGGAAGTGCTGCCGCTCGCGGTGCAGGCCGCAATGGCCTCGATCGAAAAGATCTGCCCGGACGCGAAGAACCTGCTCGTGATTCCCGAGCGCCACACGCGCAACGCGTTTTACCTCGAAAACGTCGCCCGGCTCGCGTCGATCATGCGCCAGGCCGGGTTGAACGTGCGCTTCGGCACGCTCGACGAAACCATCAACGGCCCGGTCACGATCGCCTTGTCGGACGGGCAGAAGCTCGTGCTCGAACCGCTCGAGCGTTCGCCGCGGCGCCTCGGCCTGAAGAACTTCGACCCGTGCTCGATCCTGCTCAACAACGACCTGTCGGGCGGCATTCCGCCCGTGCTCGAAAATCTGCACGAGCAGTATCTGCTGCCGCCGCTGCATGCGGGCTGGGCGGTGCGCCGCAAGTCGACGCATTTCTCCTGCTACGACGACGTCGCGAAGAAGTTCGCGAAGATGGTCGAGATCGATCCGTGGATGATCAACCCGTACTTCGCGCGCGTCGAAGGCGTCGATTTCCAGGAGCGCACCGGCGAGGAAGCGCTGGCCGATGCGATCGACGGCGTGCTCAAGAAGGTCGCCCGCAAGTACCGCGAGTACGGCATCTCCGAGAAGCCGTACGTCGTCATCAAGTCCGATGCGGGCACTTACGGCATGGGCGTGATGACCGTGCACGACGCCTCGGAAGTGGCCGCGCTCACGAAGCGCGAACGCGTGCGCATGGCAGCCACCAAAGACGGCCTCGAAGTGCATGACGTGATCGTGCAGGAAGGTGTGTACACGTTCGAGCGCATCGGCGAGGAAGTGGCCGAGCCGGTCGTCTACATGATCGACCGCTACGTGGTGGGCGGCTTCTATCGCGTGCACGGCAGCCGCGAGCGCGATCAGAACCTGAACGCGCCCGGCATGCACTTCGTGCCGCTCGGCTTCGAGCATACGGCGCTGCCCGACGCGCACGCGAAGCCCGGCGCGGCGCCGCCGAACCGCTTCTACATGTACGGCGTGGTCGCGCGGCTCGGGCTGCTCGCCGCATCGGTCGAACTCGAAAAGACCGATCCGGAAGCGATCCAGGTCTGAGCCACCTCGCGCGGCGGGATGGCGGCATGCGTGCCGCCATTGCCGTCTTCAAAGACTATATTGACGAACACTGTCACGCCACTCAGGGCGCACCGGGACTTTCATGGACATTCTTTTCATCGCCGATCCGCTGGGCCAGTTCAAGATCTACAAGGACACGACCTACGCAATGATGGCCGAGGCGGCGCGCCGTGGTCACACGGTGTACGCCTGCGAGCCGAAGCATCTGGCGTGGACGGGCGGTGACGTCGAGGCGAACGTGGAGCGTATTGCGATCGTCGGCGACACCGCCGATCTGCATCGCGACGTCTGGTTCGCCGCCGACCCCGCCGCGCCGCGCGCGCTGAAAAGCTTCGCCGCGGTCGTGATGCGCAAGGACCCGCCGTTCGACATGGAGTACGTGACGTCGACGTGGCTGCTCGAAATCGCCGAGCGTAACGGTGCGCGCATCTTCAACAAGCCGCAGGCGATCCGCGATCATTCGGAAAAGCTCGCGATCGGCGAATTCGCGCAGTTCGTCGCGCCCACGCTCGTCACGCGCGACGCCGCGCGTCTGCGCGCGTTCCACGAGCAGCACGGCGACGTGATCCTGAAGCCGCTCGACGGCATGGGCGGCATGGGCGTGTTCCGCGTGAAGGCGGACGGCATGAACCTCGGCTCGATCATCGAAATGCTGAGCCACGACGGCGCGCGCTCGGTGATGGCGCAAAAGTTCATCCCCGAGATCAAGGACGGCGACAAGCGCATCCTGCTGATCGGCGGCGCAGCGGTGCCATATTCGCTCGCGCGCATTCCTCAGGGCAATGAGGTGCGCGGCAATCTCGCGGCGGGCGGCCTCGGCGTCGCGCGGCCGTTGACCGAACACGATCGCACGATTGCCGATACGCTCGCACCCGTGCTGGCGGCGCGCGGTTTGCTGCTGGTCGGGCTCGACGCGATCGGCGACTGGCTCACCGAAGTCAACGTCACGAGCCCGACGTGTTTCCGCGAGATCATGGACCAGACCGGCTTTGACGTGGCCGGGATGTTCGTCGACGCGCTGGAGCGCGCGGCGGGCTGATGCCACGGCCTTGAATGCCGGGCCGGGCCCCCAACCTGTGTAGCGAATCCGCGTCAGGTCCGGCATTGGGCGTTGCGTCGGGCGCGCCTCGCGCTTTGGCGCGAAAATGAGCCTGTTACAATGCCCGCTCGCCCGCGCAAGGCATTCGGTAGCCACCGGCAAGATCGCCGGCCGTAACCGGTGCCGCCCGCGCGGATTGCGGACAACCAACGGGCAGGGTTCCCGCAGGCGCCCACCTCATGCGAGGCGCCGCGAACCGCTCGCCTGACGAGGCGTTCCCGCCCTTGCGACCCACGGCCGGTCAAGGGCGCTGACGAACCGGGCTGTGTCCCGGTCCATGGTTCGGGGCCGTTTTTTTGCAGTAAGGCTGACATGGCAGGCATTCTGATCATTGCGCACGCTCCCTTCGCCACCGCGTTGCGCGATTGCATTTCCCACATCTACGGCGGTTTGCCGGCGCGCATCGGCGTGATCGACGTGTCGCCCGATTGCGATCCCGCGCAAGTGGTGGCGTTTGCGAATGCGGAAATCGCGCGTCTGAAGGAAGAGAACGGCGCGCTCGTGCTCACCGACATGTTCGGCGCGACACCGGCCAATATCGCGGGCCGGCTTGCCACGGTGCCGGACGTGCGCGTATTGTGCGGCGTCAATCTGCCGATGCTCGTGCGCTCGGTCTGCTATCGCGCGATGCCGCTCGACACGCTCGTCGACAAGGCGCTCGCCGGCGCGACCAAGGGCATTCAGGCGATCGGGCCCGCTATGCCGGAAGCCTCCACGGCACCGGCCGCGCCGTGCGATTGCCCGCAGGCCTTGCCGGCGACCGTCGCGCCCGGCGACTGCATTCCCGCGTTGCCCGCCGACGCCGATCTGGCGCAGAAGGCGGGTTCGGCCGGCTTGTAGAGCTTGTAGACATAGGCGAAGCGTCGGCGGCGGGGCGTGTCGCCGGCGGCTTCAAACGCATTGCAACGGGTTTGCCGTTTCAACTTTTACCATCCCATTTACGCGCGCTTCGGACCATCACATGCTGCAACAGGAAACGACTATCGTGAACAAGCTGGGGCTGCACGCGCGTGCGTCGGCCAAGTTGACGCAACTCGCGGGTAACTATCAGGCGGAAATCTGGATGAGCCGCAACGGCCGCCGCATCAACGCGAAGAGCATCATGGGCGTGATGATGCTGGCAGCGGGTATCGGCAGCACGGTGCTGATCGAAACCGAAGGCTCCGACGAGCAGGAGGCGATGGACGCGCTGCTGAAACTGATCGCCGATAAATTCGGCGAGGGCCAATAATCCGGCGTATTCAGCGATCGGCTGATACGACAGCGCCGCGGCTCGTCCGCGGCGTTTTTTTTGCCGCCGGTATTTCAACGGGTAACAACGGCGGGAGGCGTATCGGCGGCACGTGTACGGTTAATCACGCGACAAGGGTGCGTAAGGCGAGACGGGTTTGCGGCGCGCGAGGCGTCGTCCACGATGTGCAGCCATACGGGCACACCCATCCTGCGCCGCCCGCGATGCCGACAATTCGTGCTGCGCCGCACACACCTTCGACATACTTCGCCAGAGCGCGGAATTTATAATGCCCAGTACAGTCTGAGAGCATTGCAGCGGTTTGCCGCGGCATCACACAACTAGAGGAGGTGCGCGTGTCGTTCACGCTGCATGGAATTCCCGTGTCACGCGGTATCGCCATCGGGCGGGCCTATCTGATCGCCCCGGCTGCACTCGACGTAGACCACTATCTGATCGAACCTGCCCAGATCGAAGGGGAGGTCGAGCGCTTTCGCGCGGCCCAGCAACGCGTTCATGAGGAACTGGATACGCTGCGTGCCGATCTCGCCGCCGACGCGCCCAGCGAAATGGGCGCCTTCATCAACGTTCACACGATGATCCTGAACGACGCCATGCTCGTTCAGGAAACCATCGACCTGATCCGTACGCGCCGCTACAACGTGGAGTGGGCGCTGACCGAACAACTCGAGCGCCTGTCGCGCCATTTCGACGATATCGAAGACGAGTACCTGCGCGAGCGCAAGGCCGACATCGAGCAGGTGGTCGAGCGCGTGCTCAAGGCGCTCGCGGGTGCGTCCGGTCTCGATGGCGTGCACGGTGCATGCGACGAGATGATCGTGGTCGCGCACGACATCGCGCCGGCCGACATGATGCAGTTCAAGACGCAGACGTTCCAGGGCTTCGTCACCGATCTCGGCGGGCGCACCTCGCATACCGCGATCGTCGCGCGCAGCCTCGGCATTCCGGCCGCGGTCGGCGTGCAGCATGCGAGCGCGCTGATTCGCCAGGACGACCTGATCATCGTCGACGGCGATCATGGCATCGTGATCGTCGATCCCGCACCGATCGTGCTCGAAGAGTATTCGTACCGTCAAAGCGAAAAGGAACTGGAGCAGCGCAAGCTGCAGCGTCTCAAGTTTTCGCCGACGCAAACGTTATGCGGCACGCGCATCGAACTGTGCGCGAACATCGAGCTGCCTGAAGATGCGCGCGCGGCCGTCGAATCCGGCGCGACCGGCGTGGGGCTGTTCCGCACCGAGTTCCTGTTCATGAATCACAAGGACCGGATGCCCGAAGAAGAGGAGCAGTTCTGCGCGTATCGCCGTGCGGTCGAGTTGATGAATGGCCTGCCGGTCACGATCCGCACGATCGACGTCGGTGCCGACAAGCCGCTCGATTCGATGGGCGGCGGCGATGGCTACGAAACCGCGGCGAATCCGGCGCTCGGGCTTCGCGCGATTCGCTGGAGCCTGTCCGAGCCGCAGATGTTTCTCACGCAGTTGCGCGCGATCCTGCGCGCGTCGGCGTTCGGCAAGGTGAAGATTCTGATTCCGATGCTCGCGCATGCGCAGGAAATCGACCAGACGCTCGATCTGATCCGCGAAGCCAAGCGTCAGCTCGACGACGCGGGCATCGGCTACGATCCGAACGTGCAGGTCGGCGCGATGATCGAGATTCCAGCTGCCGCGATTGCGTTGCCGCTGTTTCTGAAGCGACTCGATTTCCTGTCGATCGGCACCAACGATCTGATCCAGTACACGCTCGCGATCGATCGCGCGGACAACGCCGTCGCGCATCTGTACGACCCGCTGCATCCTGCGGTGCTGCATCTGATCGCGTTCACGCTGCGCGAGGCGAAGCGCGCGGGCGTGCCGGTCTCGGTGTGCGGCGAGATGGCTGGCGATCCGGCGTTGACGCGGCTGTTGCTCGGCATGGGACTCACCGAGTTTTCGATGCATCCGAGCCAGTTGCTCGAGGTCAAGCAGGAAGTGCTGCGCTC
This sequence comes from Burkholderia sp. Ax-1724, assembly GCF_011752995.1. Lineage (GTDB taxonomy): Bacteria > Pseudomonadota > Gammaproteobacteria > Burkholderiales > Burkholderiaceae > Paraburkholderia. The sequence continues at coordinate 103,303 of NZ_VWWL01000025.1, read as the reverse complement.
GCATCTGAAGACGTTGGAGAAGCCGGTGGCCGACGTGCTGGCATCGTTCGAGCCGGAAGAGGTGCAGGCGGCGCTCAAGCGGGTCGCGCTGGCTTGAGTTCGTGAGGTTTCGTCGACGCCTCTTTCAATAAAAAAACGCAGCCTGAGTGCTGCGTCTTTTTATTCGGCGCCCGTTAGCGCGAGCGGGTATCGAGGTATCCGTGCAGAGGTATCGGTGCAGCGATGCATCAAGCCCCATGAGCTTGCCCGCACACCGGGCAATCGGGCTGACGGCCGATGCGCATCGTGTTCCATTCCATCCGCAGCGAATCGAGCATCGTCAGGCGGCCGACGAGCGGCGTGCCGATCGCGCCGATCACCTTGAGCGCTTCGGCGGCCTGCATCGAACCGATGATGCCGACCGTTGGCGCGAACACGCCCATCGTCGAACACGCGACTTCTTCGAACGGCTGGTCTTCGGGAAAGATGCACGCGTAGCAGGGCGATGCTTCGTCGCGGAAATCGAACGTGCTGATCTGGCCGTCGAAACGCAGCGCCGCGCCCGACACGAGCGGCACGCGATGCTTGACGCACGCGCGGTTGATGGCGTGACGCGTCGCGAAGTTGTCGGTGCAATCGAGCACGACGCTCGCGTGCGGTACCTCGCGAGCGAGCCATGCATCGTCGACGCGCTCGGCCACTGCATTGACTACGACCTCGGGGTTGATCTGCGCGAGCATGTCGCGCCCGGACTCCACCTTCTTGCGCCCCACCGATGCGCTGACGTGCAGGATCTGCCGCTGCAGATTCGTGAGGTCGACCGTGTCGGCATCGACGAGCGTGAGGCGGCCGACACCCGCGGCCGCGAGATAGAGCGCCGCCGGCGAACCGAGACCGCCCGCGCCGACGACGATCGCGTGGGCGTCGATAAAACGCTGCTGCGCTTCGATGCCGATTTCGTCGACGAGAATATGGCGGGAATAGCGAAGGAGTTGATCGTCATTCATGGCGGGAGCGCGTGAGTGTGTCGCTGTGTCGCGCGAGGAAAGGCGGACTGGTGGTCCGCGGCGCGCATTCGTGGCTGTTATTTTAATCGCGCGGGGGAGAGCGGTTTGCCGTGGCTCAGCTTGCCGTAACCCAAGGGCTGGCACATCGCCGGTTGAGCGACGCCTTTTGCGAAGGCTTCGCGGTGTGGCTTCACAGTGTGTCTTCGCAGCACGAGGCGCTGCGAAGACACATGCGGACGGCTTACTTGCCTTGCGTGGCCGGCGCCGATGCAGGCGCGGGAGCCGAGGCAGGAGCCTGAACCGGAGCCGGTCCCGAGGCACCCGGCACCGGCTGGGTCGGCTTCACCGCGACCGGCGCCGAAGCCGACGTAGCCGGCTTGTTCTGCGCGAGACGGCGCTCCATCAGCGACTTCGATTCCTGAACCGGCTTGCCTTCGAGCTTGTTGAGCCCCTGTTGCAGCATGAAGTCGTCAGCCGAGCCGAATTCGACCGGCTTGCGGTCGCGATCCTTCTGGCGCTGTTCCGGCGTCTTCTTGTCGTTCTGCTCTTCGAGCAGACGCAGCTGTTCCATGCGCTCCTGCTCGCGCTGCTCCGCTTCCTTCTTCTCGTTCGGGTCCTGCGTGTTCGCAAGGTGATTCGAGTAGTCGACTTCGCGGGTCACGAGCGCGTCGTCCGGATCGCCGTCTGCGTACTGGTCGACCGGAATGTCGGGGCGAATGCCCTTGTTCTGGATCGAGCGGCCGCTCGGCGTGTAGTAGTACGCGGTGGTCAGGCGCAGCGCGGTGTCGGCCGTCATGGGCCGCACGGTTTGCACCGAACCCTTGCCGAACGTGGTCTTGCCGACGATCAGCGCGCGGTGCTGATCCTGCAGCGCACCCGCGACGATTTCCGAGGCCGACGCCGAGTAGGCGTTGGTCAGCACGATCATCGGCACGGTCTTGAAGATGGCCGGCACGTCCTTGAGCGGATCGCTGTCGAACGATTGCAGACGGTAGTTATCGTAGGTGTCGCGATAGATCTGCTTCGAATCCGGAATCTGGCCGTTGGTGGACACCACCACCGAGTTCGGCGGCAGGAACGCGCCGGCCACGCCGACCGCGCTTTGCAGCAGACCGCCGCCGTTATTGCGCAGATCGAGAACGAGGCCCTTCAGGTTCGGCTCCTGGCGCGCGAGGTCCTGCAGCTTGGCGGCGAGGTCGGGCGTGGTGCGTTCCTGGAAGCTCGTGATGCGCACGTAGGCGAAGCCCGGCGCAACGATCTTGCCCTTCACCGACTGCACCTTGATGATCGCGCGCGTGACCGTGAGCGGGAACGTGCGGTCGTCGGTCTTGCGGAAGATCGTGAGCGTGACCTTGGTGCCCGGATCGCCGCGCATCTGCTTGACCGCCTGATCGAGCGTCATGCCGCGCACGGGCTTGTCGTTGATGCGCGTGATCAGGTCGCCCGGACGGATGCCGGCGCGGAACGCGGGCGTGTCTTCGATGGGCGAAATCACCTTGATCAGGCCGTCTTCCGACGAAATTTCGATGCCGAGGCCCGCGAAGCGGCCCTTGGTCTGTTCCTGCAGCTCTTCGTAATCGGTCTTGTCGAGGTACGACGAGTGCGGGTCGAGGCTCGACACCATGCCCTTGATCGCGGCGGTGAGGAGCTTCTTGTCGTCGACCGGTTCGACGTATTCGTGCTTGATCTGCCCGAACACTTCAGCGAAGAGCCTGAGCTGGTCTAACGGCAGCGGGGCAACCACGGCGCTGGCGGGTTGCTCGGCCGAGGCGGAGAACTGCAGGGTGGCAAAGACACCGGTAGCAAGGCCCGCGGCAATCAGGCCGATATTTTTCAGGTTCTTTCGCATAGAGTCTGTTGCGGGTCGGAAGCGCGTGGCAGCGTCGATAAAGATTGGACGGACAAGTATAACTGCACACCCGCCTGCTCAGGGCGTGGCGCAGATAATCGTGCTTCGACAGTACAGGACGGCCCGGGTTCGTGAGATCCGGAGCGCGCAGGGTGAATGCTTCGCCGGTGCATTCGACGGCCGGCTGCCCATACTGCCGCAAGCCACCCTCAAAGACCACCGGCGCGTCCGCCCAGGAAGCCGCTCAACCGGGTGGATAAAGGAAACCGCCTGGCGAAGCCGCCCCGCACGGCCGGCGACTCCGGCTACTACTCACAAAACAGTATTTCCCGGTCGTCCGGGATTGCGCTGTGCGGCCCCGCGCATGGTCCGCCGCGCGGGGCCGCATGCGGTTCGCGCAATCAGCCCGCCTTGCCCTGGCTCGCGACCGCGGCTTGCGCCTTCGCGATCGCGTCTTGGTCGCCGAGATAGTAGTGCTTGATCGGCTTCAGGTTTTCGTCGAGCTCATAGACGAGCGGCACGCCGTTCGGAATGTTCAGGCCGACGATGTCGCCGTCCGAGATGTTGTCGAGATATTTGACGAGCGCGCGGATCGAATTGCCGTGTGCGGCGATCAGGATCTTGCGGCCCGACTTGACGGCCGGCGCGATCGACTCGTTCCACAGCGGCAGCACGCGCGCGACCGTGTCCTTCAGGCACTCGGTGAGCGGCAACTGTTCGCGCGGCACCTTGGCGTAACGCGGATCGGCGTACGGCGCGCGCTCGTCGGTCGGTTCGAGCGCGGGCGGCGGCGTGTCGTAGCTGCGGCGCCACACCAGCACCTGCTCGTCGCCGAACTTCGCGGCGGTTTCGGCCTTGTTCAGACCCGACAGCGCGCCGTAGTGGCGCTCGTTCAGACGCCACGAATGCACGACCGGCAGGTACATCAGGTCCATCTGGTCCTGCACGTGCCACAGCGTGCGGATCGCGCGCTTCAGCACCGAGGTGTACGCGATGTCGAACGTATAGCCCGACTCCTTGAGCAGCACGCCAGCCTGCTGCGCTTCCCGGGTGCCCTGCTCGGTGAGGTCGACGTCGACCCAGCCGGTGAAGCGGTTTTCCTTGTTCCACGTCGATTCGCCGTGGCGGATGAGAACGAGTTTGTACATGAGAATTGCCGGTCGGTAGTAAGGAAGCGGTAAAGCGTCGGGCGGCTCGTCCAGAGGTGTGCCGCCATCGCGTCAGACGGTTATTTTATAATGGCTGGATTGCCCTTTCCGATTTCTCTCTTTCCGGCGGATTTTCCGTGAAGTTCTTCACTGATTACACAAACCTTGTACTGATCGCGATCGTCCTCATTTCCGGTGGGTTGCTGCTGTGGCCGACCATCAGCCGGCGCGGCCGCGGCGGCCTGTCGGCGGCCGAAGCCACCCAGCTGATCAACCGGCGCAACGCGGCGGTCATCGACCTGCGGCCGTCCGCCGATTACGCCCGAGGCCATCTGCCCTCGGCCCGGCATTTCGAACTCGCGGAGCTGCCGGCGAAGGTCGCGCAACTCGCGAAGAACAAGAACAACCCGGTGCTGCTGGTGTGCCAGACCGGCCAGCAGTCGAACAAGGCCGCGCGTCTCGTACAGGAAGCGGGATACGCCGAAGTCCATGTTCTCGAAGGCGGTGTCGACGCCTGGCAGAAAGCCGGCATGCCGGTTGTGAAACAAGGAGCAGTCAAGTGAACAAAGTGATCATGTACAGCACCCAGGTGTGCCCGTATTGCCAGATGGCCGAACGTCTTTTAAAGTCGCGCGGCGTCGAGCACGTCGAGAAAGTACTGATCGACAAGGACCCGGCCCGTCGTGATGAGATGATGACCCGCACCGGTCGTCGCACGGTGCCGCAGGTGTTCATCGGCGAGACGCATGTCGGCGGCTATGATGATCTTTCCGCGCTCGATCGCGCGGGCGGTCTGATGCCGCTGCTCGAAGCTGCCTGAGTCAGCTACCTGAGTCAGCAGCCTGAGTTCGCGGGCTTTCGCGTCGCGCGAGCGGGCGGACGACTCGACAAGCCGGCGCATGCGCGCTCCGCCGGGGCGCGCGATCCGTCGCAACAATCTGGCGACCTATGTCAGCATGGGCCGCCGCCATGCATACCTATCAGGGAATCACTCAATCATGTCCGACGAGAATAACCAGCCGTTCTTCAACATCCAGCGCATCTACCTGAAGGACATGTCGCTCGAGCAGCCGAATTCGCCGGCGATCTTCCTCGAGCAGGAAATGCCGTCGGTCGAAGTCGAAGTCGACGTGAAGGCCGAGCGCCTCGCCGAATCCGTGTTCGAAATCCTCGTGACGGGCACGGTCACGGCCAAGGTCGCGGACAAGGTCGCGTTCCTGATCGAAGCGAAGCAGGCCGGAATTTTTGACATTCGCAACATTCCTGCCGAGCAGATCGATCCGCTCGTCGGCATCGCTTGCCCGACCATCCTGTTCCCGTACCTGCGCTCGAACATCGCCGACGCGATCACGCGTGCCGGCTTCCCGCCGATCCACCTCGCCGAGATCAACTTCCAGGCGCTGTACGAGCAGCGTCTCGCGCAGATGAGCGCGGCTCAGCAGGACGGCGCGGTGCAAAACGGCGTCACGCATTAAGGCGCCGCACGCAGTGCCGGCTATGAAAGTTGCCGTTCTCGGCGCCGGCGCATGGGGTACCGCCCTCGCCGGCCATCTCGCCTTAAGGCACGACACGGTGCTATGGGCGCGCGAGGCCGCGCTCGTTGCCGAGCTTTCCGCTGCGCACGAAAACGCCCGCTATCTGGCGGGCGTTGCCTTGCCGCCGGCGCTTCGCTATGAAGCGGACTTCGGTGCGGCGCTCGATCATGCGCTCGCCGAAGACGCGCTGTGCGTCGTCGCGACGCCGGTCGCCGGCCTGCGCGGTCTCTTCCAGGCGATGCGCAATGCGGGCAAGGTGCCGGCGCATGTCCTGTGGCTGTGCAAGGGTTTCGAAGCCGATTCGCAGTTGATGCCGCATCAGGTGGTCGCGGCCGAGCTGCCGGATCATGCCGGCAACGGCGTGTTGTCGGGGCCGAGCTTCGCGCGCGAAGTCGGCCAGGGCCTGCCGGTCGCGCTGACTGTCGCGAGCGCGTCGGCGGCGTGCCGCGAACGGACGGTTGCGGCGTTCCATCACGGCGCGATGCGCATCTATACCGGCGACGACGTCGTCGGCGTGGAAGTGGGCGGCGCGGTGAAAAACGTGCTGGCGATCGCCACCGGTATCGCCGATGGCCTCGGCCTCGGTCTCAATGCACGCGCCGCGCTGATTACGCGCGGGCTCGCCGAAATGTCGCGTCTCGGCGTGACGCTTGGCGGACGCGCGGAAACGTTCACCGGCTTGACGGGCCTCGGCGATCTGATTCTGACCGCCACCGGCGATCTGTCGCGTAACCGCACGGTCGGCATGCAACTCGCCGCGGGCCGTACGCTCGACGACATCCTCGGCGGCCTTGGTCACGTGGCCGAGGGCGTGCGTTGCGCGCAGGCCGTGCTCGCGATCGCGCGCGCTCATGCGATCGAGATGCCGATCACGCAGGCGGTTTGCGCGGTGCTGTTCGACGGCGTGGCACCGCGCGATGCGGTCAGCGCGCTGCTGCGGCGCGATTCGAAGGCCGAATGAGCGAGGCGGGATAAGCCAGGCCGGTTCCGTCGGCCTGGTTGTCGGCTGCGTCGGCCGTGTCCGCTGTATTCGCCATATTTGCCGTCTCCCACCGTCCATTGGCCGGCCGTTTGGCGCGAGCCGCTTCGTGAATCGCCTCGCGAATCGCCGTTGAACGGCGGCCCCGCCTCGCTGTCCACCTTGTTATAAGAAGGCCCGGATCAGCGAGGTTCCCATGCCCACCTTCAATCTCAGTCACGGAAATTGCTCGCTCGAAGCGCGCGTGGTCGACATCACGACGCTCGCGGTCGATGCAATCGTCAACGCCGCGAATACGTCGCTGCTCGGCGGCGGCGGCGTGGATGGCGCGATTCATTGCGCGGCCGGCGGGGACCTGCTGCGCGAGTGCGAAACGCTCGGCGGTTGCGCGACCGGCGACGCGAAACTCACCGCGGGCTACCACCTGCCCGCGAAGCACGTGATTCACGCGGTCGGTCCGGTATGGCGCGGCGGCGCGCATGGCGAAGCCGATCTGCTCGCCTCGTGCTATCAGCGCTCGCTCGAAGTCGCGCGCGATGCGCATTGCGTGAGCATCGCGTTTCCGGCGATCAGTTGCGGCATCTATCGCTTTCCCGCCGACGAGGCTGTGCGCATCGCCATCGCGACCGTGCTTGCCATGTTGCCGCGCACGCCGCGCATCGGCGAAGTGGTGTTCGCCTGTTTCGACGACGCCATGTTCGCGCGCTACGCGGCCGAACTCGCGCGCCGTCAGGCGCCGCCTTCGAAGCCGGCCTGACGCCACGCTTCGAACACGACGACCGCAACCGTGTTCGACAGATTCAGGCTGCGGTTGCCGGGGCGCATCGGCAGACGCACGCGCTGCTCGTTCGGAAAGCGTTCGAGCAGCGCATCGGGCAGGCCACGCGTTTCCGCGCCGAACACGAACCAGTCGCCGGGACGGAACGCATGGTCGTGAAAGCGGCCCGAGCCGCGCGTCGTGAACGCGAACATGCGCGCGAGGTCCGGCGTTTCTTTTGCGATGAACGCGTCCCAATCGGCATGCACATGCATTTGCGCGTACTCGTGATAGTCGAGGCCGGCGCGACGCATTTTCGCGTCGTCGAGCGGAAAGCCGAGCGGCTCGATCAGATGCAGCCGCGCACCGGTGTTCGCGCACAGGCGGATCACATTGCCGGTGTTCGGCGGAATTTCGGGTTCTACGAGAACGACGTTGAACATGACTGGACCACGTGGAGACTAGTTTTTGGGGGTGCGTAGCGCGACGAAGTTCGTGACCCGCCGTGCGCCCGCGGCCTTCAGCGTATGCGCGAGCGCTTCGAGCGTGGCGCCGCTCGTCATCACATCGTCGACGATGCCGACATGCAGGCCGCGCACCGCATGCGCGACACGAAACGCGTGGCTGACGTTTTGCCGGCGCGCCTCGAGATCGAGCCGCGACTGCGGGGCGGTGTCGAGCGTTCGTTGCAGCAAGGTGGCGTCGCTGCGCACGCCGAGCGCGCGGGCGAGCGGCCTGGCGATCTGCCACGCCTGGTTGTAGCCGCGTTTCGCGAGACGGCGGCCGGCCAGCGGCACGGGCGCGATCACGTCGGGATGGCCGGCGGCATGCGCCGAGGCATCTTGCGCGAGCCGTGCGAGGCGTCGCGCGAACTCGCGTGCAAGCATCAGACGCGCGCGGAACTTGAGGCCAACCGCGAGCGTGTCGAGCGGCGCGCGATAGTCGGCGAGCGCGAAGCTCGCGTCGAACGGCGGCGGCGCGGCCACGCAAGCAGCGCAGCGATACTGCGCGCGAGCGGCCCAGCGCGTGGCCGGCAGCGGCACCGCGCAGACCGTGCAGCGCAGGCGGCTTTCGTTCCAGTAGGCGGCGTCGCAACCCTCGCACAACGTCTTATGCGACAAATTGCCGCATAACGCGCAAAGGTTCGGCAAGAGCGCGTGCAACGCGCGCGGCCATGCCGAATGCGCGCCTTTCGAAAGACGCGCGAGGTGATTGCGACAGGACGAAGAAAATGACTGGAATTGCACGAGTGGGCGGCTGCGAAAGCCTTTCAAGCTGAATGCCGGGAAACGAACGAGTATACTTCGAGCTCTACGCCAGCACGACACTCATGTCCCCAACATCCGCTCAATCTGGCCGTCCGGCCTATGATTCCCGGCGCCTCAGGCGTATTTTCGACCGCCGCGCCGCAACCTTCGACGAGGTGGCTTTCCTGCCGCGCGAGATCGCGCAACGCATGAACGAGCGTCTCGATTACATCAAGGTGGCGCCGGCGAGCGTGCTCGATGCGGGCTGCGGCGCGGGCGAAGACATCCCCGCCTTGCGCGAGCGCTTTCCCGAGGCGCCGGTGTTCGGCTCCGATCTGTCGCACGGCATGCTCAGGCGCGCGCTGCGTCACGATGCCGGCGACACGAGCTGGCGGCGCTTCCTGCCGGCCTCGCTCGGCAAGGCGCTCGGCGCGCGCGGTCCGCGCTTCGCGCAGGCCGACTTCTCTGCGCTGCCGTTCGCGGCCGGCGCATTCGAATTCATCTGGTCCAATCTCGCGCTGCACTGGCATTCGCGGCCCGATCTCGTGTTTCCCGAATGGCAGCGCGTGCTCAAGGTGAACGGCCTGCTGATGTTCAGCACGCTCGGCCCCGACACGCTCAAGGAGTTGCGCGGCGCCTACGCCGAGATCGAGGCTGCGCACGGCGTCGCGTCGCGCAAGCATGTGATCGACTTCGTCGACATGCACGATCTCGGCGACATGCTCGTCGAAGCCGGCTTCGAGATTCCGGTAATGGACCAGGAAACGCTCACGATCACCTACAAGTCGCCCGAGTCGCTGCTCGCGGACGTGCGCCGCTGGGGCGCATATCCGTTCGAGCGCGAGACGCTGCCGGGTGCCGTCGCGCGCAGGCTGCACAAGGCTCTCCTCGCGGCGCTCGAAGCGCGCCGGCGCGCCGACGGCACGATCGCGCTGACCTTCGAGGTGATCTACGGGCATGCATGGAAAGCGGTGCCGCGCACCACGGCCGAGGGCCATGGCATCGTGCGCATCGAGGACATCGGACGCGGTTCGGGCAAGCGCCGTTAGCGGATGGCCGGCGCGTTGGCGGCGTTTTGCCTGTGTCTTGCCGGCGTCTTGCCTGTACTTGCCGGTGGAGCACAGGCCGCTTGCCGGCCTGTCGTTAGCACGTTGCGCGGCGGTTGTCGACCGGTGCTTTGGCCCATTTGCAGAGGGGTTGCCGACGCGGTAAAGAGGACATCTGTTATGCCTGAGATTTGCCTTTCGAAAGAGCCGCAAAAGGCTGGGCAAAATGGCGCTAAGGCTTGTCGCGCCTGGCTTGCGGGGCAATCGGGGCTTGCTTGTGGATGCCATGGATCGCGCCTATAATGCGTCAGTTTGTCGCCCGGAGTTCCCACCTCCGCGGCGGTAAGCCGAGGGCGCAAGACGGCAGCATGAAGTGACGCGGTAGGGGTTGGAGCGGTCGCAAGCGGTGGCGAAAGTCGTCGCGAAGATGCGCGGCGTGCACGGCAAAAGCGGCGGCCGCGGGAAGCATCCGGGCAGTAGAGGAAGTAGAAGAAGGCGGACCGGAAGCAGCGATTCGCAGGAGGCAGCGATGGGTGCATCAGATCATCTGCTGGCGGATTCGGAGCCCGTCCTCAAGGACTGGACCATGAAGCGCAACTGTTCGATCTCGCCGCGGCAGTTTGTCTGCCTGTACGTGTCGCTTGCGTTGTTCTCGCTGGCAATTGCTTTCATGCTGGTTCTGGTCGGCGCCTGGCTGGTGCTGCCGTTCACCGGAATCGAGTTGCTGGCGGTAGGTATCGCGTTTGCAATATATGCGCGTCATGCTGTCGATTACGAGCGCATCCGGTTGTTTCCTGGCCGGCTCGTGATCGAGCAGGTCAGCGCCGAGCAGATTACGCAGTTCGAATTCAATCCGCGCTGGGTGCGGATCGAGCCGGGTGCAACGCCGCGCGACCAGATCAAGCTGGTCTCGCGCGGGCAGACGATCATGATCGGGCAACATCTCGCGCAGAATCGGCGCGCGCAGTTCGCAGGCGAGCTGCGGATGTGGCTGGCACGCTGTTAGGTAGTGCCGGACACGCGGCGTTCAAGGGGGCGCGCGCGAGACACGCTGCCAGCGGGGTCGATGGGTTTGAATGGAAAATTTGGGTAAGGAAGCTATGAAAACAATCAAGCGAGCGCTCACGAGCGTGCTGGCGACGAGCGGACTGCTTTTCGCCGGTGCCGCCCTGGCAGTGGGCGATGCTCCTGGCGGCCCAGCCGTCAACGCGATCAATCTCCAGCCGCCTGCAACGAGAATCGCCGAGGAGCTGTTCAGCCTGCACATGTTCATGCTGGCGCTTTGCACGGTGATTTTCGTCGGCGTGTTCGGGGTGATGTTCTATTCGATCTTTGCCCACCGCAAATCGAAAGGCCACAAGGCATCCCATTTCCACGAAAGCACCACCGTCGAAATCATCTGGACGATCGTGCCGTTCGTCATCGTCGTGCTGATGGCGCTGCCCGCCACCAAGGCCGTCGTCGCGATGAAGGACACCTCGAACGCCGACCTCACGATCAAGGTCACCGGCTACCAGTGGAAGTGGGGCTACGACTACGTGAAGGGTCCGGGCGAGGGCATCAGCTTCCTGTCCACGCTCGCCACGCCGCGCGCCGAGACCGAGGGCCGCGAGCCGATCTCCACGCTCTATCTGCAGGAAGTCGATAACCCGCTCGTGGTGCCCGTCGACAAGAAAATCCGCATCATCACCACCGCGAACGACGTGGTCCACTCCTGGTACGTGCCGGCCTTCGGTGTGAAGCAGGACGCGATCCCGGGCTTCGTGCGCGACACGTGGTTCAAGGCTAACCGCACCGGCACGTTCCGCGGCTTCTGTACCGAGCTGTGCGGCAAGGAACACGCGTTCATGCCGGTCGTCGTCGAGGTGCTGTCGGCCGACGACTACGCGAAGTGGGTCGAGGTGCAGCAGAAGAAAATGGCCGCTGGCCAGGACGATCCGAACAGGACCTACACGATGGCCGAGCTGATGGAGCGCGGCGGCAAGGTCTACGCGGCGAACTGCGCGGTCTGCCACCAGCCGACCGGCAAGGGCGCGGGCGTATTCCCGGCGCTCGACGGCAGCAAGATCGCCAACGGCCCGATCGCCGATCACGTGAGCCTCGTGCTCAAGGGCAAGAACGCCATGCCTTCGTGGGCGCCGACGCTGAACGACGTCGAAATCGCCTCGGTCATCACCTACGAACGCAACTCGTGGGGCAACCACACGGGCGACATTCTCCAGCCGAAGCAGGTGGCCGACGCGCGCAACGGCAAGCTGCCGGAAGGCGGCAACCATCTGGCCGACGCGGGTGCCGCGGCCTCGGGTGCGGAAGCGGCGTCCGCGCCGGCTGCCTCGGGCAACGACGCAGCGGCCGCCACGGATAGCGCGGCGGCCACGCTGCCGGCGAACGTCTACTTCGAGACCGGCAAGAGCACGCTGCCGGCCGACGCGAAAGCGGCGGTCGAGGCGGCCGCGGCCTACGCGAAGGCGCATCCGGATGCGAAATTCACGCTGTCGGGCTTTACCGACGCCACCGGTTCGGCCGATCTGAACGCGAAGCTCGCGAAGGATCGTGCGCAAGCCGTGCGCGACGCACTGAAAGCAGCCGGCATTGCCGAAGACCATATTATTTTGAAGAAGCCGGAAACGATCACCGGCGGCACCGACGCGAAGGAAGCCCGGCGCGTTCAGATCAGCCCGGCAGCCTGACGTGTTCATGGTCAGCACCGCAGAATTCGCTTTAGGAGATTGTCATGTCTAGCATCGGACACGATGTAGTCGCGGGCCACGAGCACGTGCACGGCGACCATGCCCACGAAACGCCGCACGGCTGGCGCCGCTGGCTGTTCGCCACCAACCACAAGGACATCGGTACGCTGTACCTGATCTTCTCGTTCACCATGTTCCTGTCCGGGGGCGTGATGGCGCTGATGATCCGTGCCGAGCTGTTCGAGCCGGGTCTGCAGATCATGCGTCCCGAGTTCTTCAACCAGTTGACCACCATGCACGGACTGATCATGGTGTTCGGCGCGATCATGCCGGCCTTCGTCGGCTTCGCGAACTGGATGGTGCCGCTGCAGATCGGCGCGTCGGACATGGCCTTCGCGCGCATGAACAACTTCAGCTTCTGGCTGCTGCCGGTCGCGGCCGTGCTGCTGGTCGGCTCGTTCTTCGCGCCGGGCGGCGCGACCGCCGCGGGCTGGACGCTCTACGCACCGCTTTCCACGCAGATGGGCCCGGGCATGGACTTCGCGATTTTCGCGATCCACCTGATGGGTGCGTCGTCGATCATGGGCGGTATCAACATCGTCGTGACGATCCTGAACATGCGCGCCCCCGGCCTCACGCTGATGAAGATGCCGATGTTCGTGTGGACCTGGCTCATCACCGCGTACCTGCTGATCGCCGTGATGCCGGTTCTGGCGGGCGCGATCACGATGGTGCTGTTCGACCGCCACTTCGGCACGTCGTTCTTCAACGCGGCGGGCGGCGGCGACCCGGTCATGTACCAGCACATCTTCTGGTTCTTCGGGCACCCCGAGGTGTACATCATGATCTTGCCGGCGTTCGGGATCGTCTCGCAGGTGATCCCGGCGTTCTCGCGCAAGCCGCTGTTCGGCTATAGCTCGATGGTGTACGCAACGGCGTCGATCGCGATCCTGTCGTTCATGGTCTGGGCACACCACATGTTCGTGACCGGCATGCCGGTGACGGGCCAGCTGTTCTTCATGTACGCGACGATGCTGATCGCGGTGCCGACCGGCGTGAAGGTGTTCAACTGGGTCGCGACGATGTGGCGCGGTTCGCTCTCCTTCGAAACGCCGATGCTGTTCGCGGTGGGCTTCCTGATCGTGTTCACGTTCGGCGGCCTGTCGGGTCTGATGCTCGCGATGGCACCGCTCGACATCCAGTATCACGGTACTTATTTCGTGGTCGCGCACTTCCATTACGTGCTGGTGGCGGGGTCGCTATTCGCGCTGTTCTCGGGGTGGTACTACTGGTCGCCGAAGTGGACCGGCTGGATGTACAACGAAACGCGCGGCAAGATCCACTTCTGGGCGTCGATGTTCTTCTTCAACCTCGCGTTCCTGCCGATGCACTTCGTCGGTCTCGCGGGCATGCCGCGTCGTTATGCCGACTACCCGGCGCAGTTCACCGACTGGAACCAGGTCATCTCGATCGGCGCGTTCGGCTTCGGTCTCTCGCAGGTGTACTTCCTGTTCGCGGTGGCGCTGCCGGCTTACCGTGGCGGTGGCGAGCACGTGGAAGCGGGCGACAAGCCGTGGGACGGCGCAACGGGTCTCGAGTGGACCGTGCCGAGCCCGGCACCGTTCCATACGTTCGAGCATCCGCCGACCGTCGAGTAAGCCTCTTCCGAAGTGCCGGATTCCGGCGGCGCGGCATGCCGCTCTGGAACCCGGCGCTTCGTGAGGCCGCCATGTGGGCGGCCTCGTCAGTGACGAACCGTATTCAGACAATCGAGCATGACGCGCAATCCAGAGGGAAGACGTACGCCGGAGCAGATTCGCGCGGGCAACAGGCGGATAGGGTTGGTGATGTTCGCGGTCGCGGCGCTGTTTTTCGTGAGCGTCATCGTCAAGCAGTGCTGGTTTAGCTGACTGTTTGGGTGGGCGCAGGCTGACGGCCGCGGCCGTTGAAGTCTGCTTGCAGGTTTGTTGAGGATTCGAATGTCGACGCAAACGCCGGCTCCGGCCGACCGCTCTTTCAACCGTTTGATGCTGGTCAAGCTGTTCGTCGTCGCCGTGATGATGTTCGGTTTCGGTTTCGCGCTGGTGCCGATGTATCGCGCGATCTGCCAGGTGACCGGCATCAACAACCTCGTGCAGCGCGATGTTTCGGTGCGCGAGGCGAAGAATACGCAGGTCGACATGAGCCGCACGATTTCGATCGAATTCGATGCGAACGCGCGCGGTCCGCTCGGTTTCTGGCCGGAGCAGCGCAGCCTCGACGTGCATCCGGGGGAAGTGACGACGGTGATGTACGACGTGAGCAACGAACAGGCGCGCACGATTCACGCGCAAGCCATTCCGAGCTACGCGCCGAAGCAGGCGACCGAGTACTTCAGGAAGATCGAGTGTTTCTGCTTCACGCAGCAGACGTTGAATGCGAACGAGAGCAAGCGGATGCCGGTGGTGTTCGTGGTCGATCCGAAGTTGCCGAAGGATGTGAAAACGATCACGCTGTCGTACACGTTCTTCGAATTGAATACGCCGGCGGCGGCGAGCACGGACGACGCGGCGCCGAAGGCGGAAGCGCAGACTGCTTCCGCGAAGCCGGTCTGATGCGGGTGCGACGGCGCAAGCCGCAGATGAAGGACGAGGTGAGATGAGCGATAACGGCGGCAGCCCGCGCAAGAGCAGTTTCGGTCAGTCGATGCGTGCTGTGTTCTGGTCGTTTTTCGGCGTGCGCAGGCGCCGCGATCTGGAAGCGGATGCCACGCAACTCAATCCGCTGCATGTGATCGTGGCGGCGTTGATCGGCGCGGCGATTTTGATCGGTGTGCTGATTCTCGTCGTGCATGCGGTCGTCGGGTAGGGCAACGGCAGCGAAGCCCACGAATTAGAGAGAAGCGGTGCGGTATCGACGCGCCGCCGAAGATACAGCCGGAGATTCCGGAACAACTGGACTGAAGTGGAGAATCAAGAATGAGCGGTCAAAACGAGAGCCCGTACTATTTCGTACCGCATCCGTCGCGGCATCCGATCAGCGCCGCTGCCGGATTGCTGGTCATGCTTGGATCGCTTGCGGCCTGGATCAACGAACACACGTGGGCGCCGCTCGGCGTGCTCGTCGGTTTGCTGTGGCTGCTCTTTACGCTGTGGCACTGGTTCGGCGACGCGATCGCCGAATCGGAAGGCGGCATGTACGGCAAGAACGTCGACCGCTCGTACCGCTGGAGCATGAGCTGGTTCATCTTCTCCGAAGTGATGTTCTTCGGCGCTTTCTTCGGCGCGCTCTTCTATGCGCGTGAAATCGCGCTGCATCAGTTGGGCAGCCTCGACTTCAAGCTGATCTGGCCGGATTTCTCGGCGGTGTGGCCGAACAACGGTCCCGCGAACCTGGTGTCGACCTACAAGTCGATGCAGCCGTGGCCGGTGCCGACCATCAACACGGCACTGCTGCTGTCCTCGGGAGCGACACTGACGGTTTCGCACCATGCGCTGCGCGACAACCATCGCAAGAAGGCGATCGCCTGGCTGGCCGCGACGCTCGTGTTTGGTGTGTGCTTCCTGTTCCTGCAGGGCTTCGAATATTTCCACGCGTACAACGAACTGAATCTGACGCTCGCCTCGGGCATCTACGGTTCGACGTTCTTCCTGCTGACGGGCTTCCACGGCTTCCACGTGTTCCTCGGCGGCACGATGCTCGCGGTGGTGCTGGTGCGTCTGATTCGCGGCCACTTCACGCCCGAACATCACTTTGCGTTCGAAGGCGCGGCCTGGTATTGGCACTTCGTCGACGTCGTGTGGCTCGGTCTGTACGTCGTCGTGTACTGGCTGTAACGCAGTCGGGCTCGCGCATACCGCTTGGCCGGATGTGCGCGGGCCGTTGGCGCAACGTCTATCGGGCGGCGCGCACGAGCAGTAGGCAAGGATCTGTGCAGCGCCGCCCTCGACCTGTCAGGGCGGCGTTTTGTTTGGCGGTGCGGAAAATGTATCGCTGACGTTCGTGGCCTGAGCGGTGACCAGAGCGGTCCGAAACCTGAAGCGCCGGGTTCAAGGCCCGGAGTCAATGCGTAGGATCGGCGAACCCGCTTGCGCGAAGCAGCCCCGGCAGATCAGGCGCTGGCGTATGAGCGGTTCACACTACGCCGGTTTGGGCCGGCGAGGCTCAGCGCCCGTACGGAATACCGGTCGACTGGATCCAGCCCATCCAGTGCGCGAACAGGATGAACAGGAACAGCGAAATCGACAGGCCTACTCGCGTGGCGAGCGACCAGACCATCCGCTTGGTCTTGCCTTTGTCGTGCATCATGAAATACAGCGCCGACACCATGCTGGCGATGATCAGAGCAAAGGCGATGGGAACGATAATGTGCATGGAACCAACTGAAACGGGAAAGCGCAGTGGCAAGACAGACATTATCGCACCGCATGCGGGCATTCGCCGGGGCTTGCCGGTGACTCGCGACACATCGCCGGAGCGCATGCAATGAAGTTTCGCCTGATTCCCGCGCTGCTGATCCTGCTGGTCGTCGTCGTGACGGTGCGGCTCGGCTTCTGGCAACGCGACCGCGCGCATCAGAAGGAAGCGCTCGAGGCGCGCATCACGCAATTCGAAAACGCGCCCGCATTGCCGGTGAGCGCCG
Source organism: Burkholderia sp. Ax-1724 (assembly GCF_011752995.1). Taxonomy (GTDB): domain Bacteria; phylum Pseudomonadota; class Gammaproteobacteria; order Burkholderiales; family Burkholderiaceae; genus Paraburkholderia. The sequence goes on along the minus strand of NZ_VWWL01000025.1, from coordinate 86,445 downwards.
CGCCGCTCGCGCTGAAGGACATCGAATTTCACCGCGTGAAAGCGCGTGGCAGTTTCGTCGCGGACAAGGTCGTGTACCTCGATAATCGTCCGTATAACGATCAGCCGGGCTTCTATGTCGTCATGCCTTTTAAACTGGACGACGGCGGCTACGTGCTGGTCAATCGCGGCTGGCTGCCGCGCAACATGAGCAATCGCGAGACCATCGCGCCGTACGCGACGCCGCAAGGCGAGGTCCAGATCGAAGGGATCGCGCGGGCCGATGCGTCGCGCGCGTTCGAGTTGGGGCAGGGCGGTTCGGCCGCGCATCAACTGATCCGGCAGAATCTCGAGGTCGCCGCGTATGCTGCGGAAACCGGGCTGCCGCTGCAATCGTTCGTGATCCAGCAAACGAGCGACGATGGCGACAAGCTGGTGCGCGACTGGCCCGCGCCGACCACCGGCGTCGAGCGCAACTACGGCTACATGTTCCAGTGGTGGGGCATGGCCGTCGCGGCGCTCGGGTTTGGTTTGTACGCCGCGCGTCGCGCGGCGCGAAAGGAGCACGCGCCGGGTACGTAGCGTGGCGTACGCGCTGCGCTCGGGTAGCCGGGGCGAAAAGAAGCGCGTCCGAGGTGGCGGGGCGCGTGGCCGCAGCGGGGCGCGAGCGAAGCCCGCGTGCGGTAAAGGCGGAGTAAAGGTGAAGCAAAGGCGGGGCAAGCGCCGAGCAAGCGCACCGTCCCCGCCCGGCCGGGACGGCCGCCGGTGCCGGACAACTCCGCGATGACCGGCCCGGGCAAACCGCGAAATCATTGAAACAGAAGAGGTTCTGCAGTGTCGACTCAAACCCCCCGTTCGCCGCGCGGCGGCCATCCCGCTGCCGCGAAAGCGATCCCCGGTCAACCGAACGGACCGGGCTCGTGGCGGCGCGGCCGCTGGATTCTGCTGCTGCTGGTAATCATCGGCGCGGCGCCGATCGCCGTGTCGTATTTCATGTACTACGTGGTCAAGCCGACTGGCGGCAGCACGAGCTACGGCACGCTGATCGAGCCGCAGCGGCCGATCCCCGGCTCGCTCGTGGTCACGGGCGAGGACGGCAAGCCGCTCAAGCTCGAATCGCTGCGCGGCCGCTGGCTGATGATCTCGGTCGACGGCAGCGCGTGCGACAAGGCGTGCGTCACGAAGCTCTACTTCATGCGGCAAATCCGCGCAGCGCAGGGCCCGGAACGCGAGCGCGTCGTGGAAGTGTGGCTGCGCACCGATGCAGGCAAGGTCGCCGACGTGATACAAACGGCCTACCCCGACACCACCATGCTGATCGCCGATCCGGCGCAGGTGGCCGCATGGCTGCCCGTCGACACCGGCACGCAAGTGACCGACCACATCTTCATGGTCGATCCGAACGGCAATCTGATGATGCGTTTCCCGAAAGACGCGAACCCGAGCAAGATCAAGGGTGACGTGACCAAACTGCTCAAATGGTCGAGCATCGGCTGATGCCGCAACCAGGGTAAAAAAGATGTTCGTATTGCAACTGGCTCTGATCGGCCTGTGTATCGCGTTGTTGCCGCTGTCCTACGTGTGGGCCAAGGCCGACGACAACAAATTCCGCAAGCTGGTCTGGCTCACCACCTTCCTCACGCTCGATCTGGTGATGTTCGGCGGCTTCACGCGCCTCACCGATTCGGGCCTCGGCTGCCCGGACTGGCCCGGCTGCTACGGCACGTCGTCGCCGTTCATCGCGCACGCGGCGATTTCCGCCGCCTATCGGGCGATGCCGACCGGGCCCGTCAGCATGACGAAGGCGTGGATCGAAATGATCCACCGCTATTTCGCGATGGCAATCGGCGTGCTGATCATCGCGCAGACGGTCATCGCGTGGACCGCGAGCATCAAGCGCCGGCCGCTGCACGTGTCGCCGTGGTGGCCGACCTCGCTGCTGCTGCTGATTCTCGTGCAGGGCGCGTTCGGCGCATGGACCGTGACGCTGAAGCTGCAACCGGTCATCGTGACGACGCATCTGCTGCTCGGCCTTGCGCTGCTCGGCACGCTCGGCTGGCTGGCCGCGCGGCTCACGCCGCTGCCGGCCGATGAGCCCGAGACCGCGCGCTGGCGCGCGGCGGCGCTGGCCGGTCTCGCGCTGCTGGTGCTGCAGATCGCGCTCGGCGGCTGGGTCAGCACGAATTACGCGGTGCTCGCCTGCACCGACTTCCCGACCTGCAACGGCCAATGGATTCCGCCGATGGACTTCGCGCACGGCTTCCACCTGTGGCGCGCGCTCGGCATGACGGGCGACGGCGACGTCATCACGCAGGACGCGCTCGTCGCGATTCATTGGACGCACCGCACCTTCGCGTTCGTCGTGATCGCCTATCTCGTGTGGTTCGCGCTGAAAATGCGCCGCTTCGAATCGCTGCGCCGGCCCGCGAACGGCGTGCTGCTCGTCGTGCTGATCCAGTTCATCACCGGGCTGTCGAACATCGTGCTGCAGTGGCCGTTGCCGATTGCCGTCGCCCATAATGGCGGCGCCGCGATCCTGCTGCTGCTGCTCGTTATGTTAAACTTTCGGATCGCTTATAGCCGTCCCGGCCGCGCCGTGCTCCCAGCGCGCGATGCCGCGCCAGCGTGACCCACATGGACAGCACAACACTCTCCCAGACTCCCGGCAACCGGGTTTCCCAATACCTCGCCCTGACGAAGCCGCGCGTCACGCAACTCGCCGTGTTCTGCGCCGTCATCGGCATGTTCCTGGCGACGCCCGGCATGGTCCCGTGGACCGTGCTGATCGGCGGCACCGTCGGCATCTGGCTGCTGGCCGGCGCCGCGTTCGCCATCAACTGCCTCGTCGAGCAGCAGATTGACGCCAAGATGCGCCGCACCTCGTGGCGCCCGTCCGCGCGCGGCGAAATCACGACTCCGCAGATCCTGCTGTTCTCGGCCGTGCTCGGCGGCCTCGGCATGTGGACGCTGTACACGTTCGCCAATCCGCTGACCATGTGGCTGACGCTCGCCACCTTCGTCGGCTATGCGGTCATCTATACGCTGTTGCTGAAGCCGGCCACGCCGCAGAACATCGTGATCGGCGGCGCCTCGGGCGCGATGCCGCCGGCGCTCGGCTGGGCCGCAGTCACGGGCCACGTGCCCGGCGACGCGTGGATTCTCGTGCTGATCATCTTCGTGTGGACGCCGCCGCATTTCTGGGCGCTCGCGCTCTACCGCCGCAAGGACTACGAAAACGCTGGCCTGCCGATGCTGCCGAACACGCACGGCGAACAGTACACGCGCCTGCATATCCTGCTTTACACGGTGATCCTGTTCGCGGTCACGCTCATGCCGTTCATCTCCGGCATGAGCGGCGTTGTGTATCTCGCGTCGGCGGTGCTGCTAGGCGCCGTGTTTCTCGCCTATGCGTGGAAGATCTACCGGGCGTATTCGGACGATCTCGCGCGCAGAACCTTTCGTTACTCGATCGTCTATCTGTCGCTGCTGTTCGCCGCGCTACTGATCGACCACTATGCGCGCGTCGTGATCGGCGCGTAACACCATGTTCAAGAACCGCTTTGCGCGCGTCGCGCGCGCCGCTGCGATGGCCTGCGCGCTCGGCGGCATGCTGCTCGCGGCGGGTTGCGGCAAGCAGCCGCCCGCCTTCTCGAATGTCGACATCACCGGCAACACGCAATTCGCGAGCGATTTCTCGTTGCCCGATACCTCGGGCAAGATCCGCACGCTCGCGGACTACAAGGGCAAGGTCGTGGTGCTGTTCTTCGGCTACACGCATTGCCCCGACGTCTGCCCGACGACGATGGCCGAACTGTCGCAGGCGTTGCAGCAGCTCGGTCCGGAAGACGCGAAGCGCGTGCAGGTGCTGTTCGTCACCGTCGATCCCGAGCGCGATACGCCGCAGTTGCTCGCGCAATATACGTCGGCGTTCGATCCGGGCTTCGTCGGCCTGCGTCCGGCCAGCGAGGAGCAACTCGCCAAGGTCGCGAAGGCCTTCCGCGTCTACTACGCGAAGGTGCCGGGCAAGACGCCCGACAGCTACACGATGGACCACACGGCCGCGAGCTACGTGTTCGACACGGACGGCAAGCTGCGTCTGTTCGCGCGCGACGGTCAGGGTGCGACGCCGTGGGTGCACGACATCAAGCTGCTGCTCGACTGAGGCCATACGTCGAGGCAGCGGCCGGGTTGGCGGCGATATCGCGTGTGATGATGCGGCGCACTTTCTGCGCGAACCGTTCGTGCAGCGCTCATGCGCCGTTCATGTGCCCTTCATGAGCTTCTCATGCACCCTCGCGTGCTCTCTCATGCACCCCTCGCGCCTGCCCGGCGATCCCTTCCACGTAACGCTCAGTCCGGTACCGGGAAGTTGATCCCCGGCGCGAGACGCGTCGTCTTGAACTCCGTCACCTCGTAGCGCGCGAGCTTCTGCTCGGCGAACGGATCGCTCGCGAGAATCCGCTCCAGCCTGTCCCGGTCGATGCGCACCGCGAGGATGATGCCGCCGTCGCGCGGCACCTTCGGCCCGGCCGCGACGAAGATGCCCGCGTCGAACTGCCGGGCGAGGAAGGCGCGATGCGCGTCGAGCGCGTCGTCGATACGGTCGAGCGGGGCGGTGTAGATCAGGTTGATGACGTACATGAGGTTCTCGCAACAGGCAATGGAGTCGGGCCGCTCGTGTCGGGCTGGCGCATGTGCGCAACGAGTTCGTCACGATGACGGTGCGCATCTGCGCGCATATTCGCGGCCACGGCCTTGAATTATCGGCTACCCGCCGCCGCGCCACGCGCATTTCACGCACGCCAGCCTCTCGCCGCCAACCCGCCCGGCGCACCGCCGCATAACCATATGCGATCAGGGTATTTCCCAACCCCGCGGCCATATGAGACCATTCCGGGTTTCGTCGGCGACGCGCCCGCAAGGGCCGGTGCATCGCCCGTCTTTCATCCGGATCTGACACCGGTCAGAGAACCGAACAGCAACAGCGAGAACCCCATGCAGCGCAGAAACATCCTGAAAGCTCTCACCGCGGTCGTCGCCGGCGCGGCATTCCTGACCAGCCTCGGCGCCCACGCCGACGACAAGGTCATCAAGGTCGGCACGATCGGCGGTCCGGACGCGCAGGTCTGGGAAGTCGTCACCAAGGTCGCGAAGCGGGAAGGCCTGAACGTGAAGGTCATCGAATTCAACGACTACATCCAGCCGAACGCCGCGCTCGACGCCGGCGACCTCGACGCCAACAGCTTCCAGCACCAGCCGTACCTCGACAGTCAGATCAAGCAGCGTGGCTACAAGCTCGTCAGCGCGGGTCTCACCTATATCTCGCCGCTCGGCGCGTATTCGAAGAAGCTCAAATCGCTGAAGGATCTGCCGCAGGGCGCGAAGATCGCGGTGCCGAACGATCCGTCGAACGAAAACCGCGCGCTGTTGCTGCTGCAATCGCAAGGCCTGATCAAGCTGAAGGACGGCTCGGCCACGGGCGGCAATAACGCGACGCCGCTCGACGTCGTCGACAATCCGAAGAAGATCAAGTTCGTCGAACTCGACGCCGCGCAACTGCCGCGCTCGCTCGCGGACGTCGACGCCGCCGTCATCAACACGAACTTCGCGCTGGCCGCCGGCCTTCAGCCGACCAAAGACGCGATCGCGCTCGAAGACATCCACAGCCCCTACGCGAACCTGATCGCGGTGCGCGCTAAGGACAAGGATCAGCCGTGGGTCAAGAAGCTGGTCGCGGCATATCAGTCGGAAGACGTGCGCCAGTTCATCAAGACGCAGTTCAAGGGCTCGATGGTGCCGTCGTTCTAAGCGACGCATCTCCGGCCTGGCGAGGCGCGGCGCGACACTGGTCGTGCCGCGCCTTTTCTTTTGCGGCCGTGGCTAGAGCTCCAGCTCCCATCGTTCGAGCGTCAGATCGCGGCCGAAACGGTGCGTGTCCACGGCACTGGTCAGCACGAAGCCCATGCGCTCGCAGAGCCGCCGCGGTTCCGCCAACGCGCTCGCGGTGGCGAGCGTGAGTTTCGTATAACCGGCCCGTCGCGCGAAACGCACGCATTCGCTGAGCAGCTGAGTGCCGATGCCGAAGCGCCGCATGTCCGGTTCGACCCACAGCAAACGCACGCTCGCCACCGTCGTCGATACGCCGACGATGCATGCCGAGCCGGTCACGAGACCGTCCTGTTCGGCGATCCAGCATTGCTCGCGCAGCGGATCGTTGCGCTGCGCGTACTCGGCGACCACCCGCGCGAGCAATCCTTCGAATGTCTGATCCCAGCCGTATTGCGCGGCGAACCACTGGGCCTGCCGATGCACGAGCCAGCCGCATTCGCCGGCGTGCGGCGGGCGCAGCACGACGAGTTCGTGCCTGGGCCGCTCGCGCAGCAGGCGCTCGATCAGCCTCATCGCGCCAATCAGTTGCTGCTGCGAGTGCATGTCGAGCCGGTCGAGCAGGGCCAGCGCGTCCTGCGTGGCGGCGGCGTCGAGCGGCGCGTAGGTCGCATGGCCGTGCTCGGTGAGCGCGATCAGCGATTGGCGCGCGTCGGTGTCGGATGGGCGGCGCGTAATCAGATTGCGCCGTTCGAAACTGGTCAGCAGGCGGCTCAGATAGCCACTGTCGAGACCGAGCGCGCGGCTCAGCGCCGACGCGGTTTGCGTGTGTTCGCGAGAAAGCTCGTGAAGCACGCGTACCTCGGTCAGCGAGAACCCGCTTTTCGTCAGGCGCTCATGCAGGGCGCCAATGTACAGGGTATAGAAGCGATTGAAATGGCGGACGGCGTGAGCGCGCCGCTGCGCCTCGGAATCTGTCAAGTGCGGCTCCCCGGGACCTTTTTGGGATTGGTACACGGCCACTATATTGGAACGCCCGCGGCGAGCAAAGCCGTCACGCCACGGGTGGATCGAAACTGGTATTAAACAGGTATCGATCAGACTGCTTTTTCGAGCCCGGCGAAAGTCAGGTAAGCATCCGCTGGTATGGTTCCAACCACCGGATACGGGTAAATCCCGATCTCCCAATTCGTCTCGAAACACCGCTCCAATCGGCCTCTGAGCCTTATCCGACAAGGCTTTGCCACGTACTATACCAGCATGGGACCAGTTAATTGATTGGTATTATGTTGGTTATATAATGGGCTCTCATTTTTCCGGGCCGCACTGCTCGCGGCGTCTCCTGGAGCCCCATGGAAACTCGCTGGTCCGCATTGATGCCTGACGTGCACAACGTCACGCCGCTCTACCTGCAGCTCGCGCGCAACCTGACGACGGCGATCCATTGCGGCGTCTGGTCGGCCGGCGAGGCGCTGCCGTCGGAACGCACCTTGTCGGATGCGATCGGCGTGTCGCGCATCACCGCGCGCAAGGCGATCGAGCTGCTGGTCGAGCAGGGCCTGATCCGGCGCTCGCGCGGCGCGGGCAGCTTCATCACGCCGCGCGTCGAAGACCCGCTGTCGCGTCTCACCGGCTTCACGAAGAAGATGCAGCAGCGCGGTTTCCGTCCGGATTCGGTGTGGCTCGAGCGCGACGTGCGCGCTGCCAATCGCGACGAACTGCTGCATCTCGGCCTGTCGCCGGGGGCGGCCGTCACGAGCCTGCGGCGGCTGCGGCGCGCGGACGGCATCGTGATGGCGGTCGAGCATTCGGCGCTGCCGGTCGCGATCGTGCCGGACCCGCAGGCGATCGGCGATTCGCTCTACAGCTATCTGGAGCAGCACGGCGTGGCGGTCGTGCGCGCGTTGCAGCACTTCCGCGCGGTCAACGCGTCGAGCGAAATCGCCGCGCTGATGGACATCGAATCGCGCACGGCGCTGCTGGTCATTACGCGCATCGGCTATAGCGCGGACCAGCGTGCGATCGAACTGACCGACACCTATTGTCGCGACGACTACTACGACTTCGTCGCCGAACTGCGCACCTGAAGCGCGTATCCGGGCGGCGCGGCTTGCTAGGGCCGCGAGCCGGGGCACACGAATTTGCTGCATACGTATCACGCACCAGAGAGACTCATGCTGACCGGAAACATACTCACCACCGACGGGTGGATTCACGGCACGCTCGAATACGAAAACGGCCGTATCACGGCACTGACCGGCGAGCGCGCCGATCCGTCGACGAACGACGCGCCCTACATCCTGCCCGGCTTCATCGACCTGCACGTGCACGGCGGCGGCGGCTCCGACGTGATGGAAGCCGGCGACGCGATCGAAACGATCACGCGCACGCATGCGCGCCACGGCACGACGAGCCTGCTCGCGACCACGATGACCGCGCCGCGCGAGGAGCTGATGAGCGTGGTCGCCGGGCTCGGCAACGTCACGCGGGTGCGCACGCCGGGCGGCGCGCGCGTGCTCGGGGTGCATCTGGAAGGGCCGTACATCAACCCCGGCAAGCTCGGCGCGCAGCCGGACGCGGCCGTGTCGGCGGTGATGGACGAGGTGCTCAAGTATCTGTCGATCGCACCGATTCGCGTCGTCACGCTCGCGCCCGAGATCGCCGGCCATATGGAGATCATCTCCGAGATGGCGGCGCGCGGCGTGCGCGTGCAGCTCGGCCATTCGCTCGGCACCTACGACGACGCCGTCGCCGCGCTCAAGCACGGCGCGTGCGGCTTCACGCACCTGTTCAACGCGATGTCGCCGCTGCATCACCGCAACCCCGGCCTCGTCGGCGCGGCGCTCGCGCATGCCGAATACGCCGAAATCATTCCCGATCTGCTGCACGTCCATCCGGGCGCGATCCGCGCCGCGCTGCGTGCGATTCCGCGTCTCTACGTGGTGACGGACAGCACCTCGGCCACCGGCATGCCCGACGGCGAATACCGCCTCGGCAGCCAGCACGTGACCAAGTGCCTGGGCGGCGTGCGTCTCGCCGACGGCACGCTTGCGGGCAGCACGCTGACGATGGATCAGGCGCTGCGCAATCTTGTTTCGATCGGCTTGCCGATCGCCGATGTATCACACCGTTTGTCGCGCTATGCCGCCGACTATCTCGGCATCGAAGACCGCGGCCGTATCGCGCGCGGCGCGTGGGCCGACGTGGTCGTGTTCGATCGCGAACTGACCTTGACCGCGACTTACGTCGAAGGAGAAGCCATTGTCGAATATGCTTAAAGAAGCGCTCGCGTCCGCCGGGACGGTCGCCGCGCAACTCGAGGACACCTCGCGCGTCGCGGCGCTCGCCGCGACGCTCGCGCAACAGCCGCGCCACGTCGCATTGACGGTCGCGCGCGGCAGTTCGGACCACGCCGCCAGTTACTTCGCCTCGCTGACGATGAGCCGCCTCGGCGTGCCGGTCGCGTCGCTGCCGATGTCGGTCGCGACGTTGCAGCAGGCGCCGTTGCAGGTGCGCGACCAGCTTGCGCTCGCGTTCTCGCAATCGGGCAAGAGCCCGGACCTTGTCGGCACGATGAACGCGTTGCGCAATGCTGGGGCGTTGACGGTCGCCGCCGTGAACGCGCCGGCGTCGCCGCTCGCGGATGCGTGCGAGTGGCATCTGCCGCTCGTCGCCGGTCCCGAACTGAGCGTCGCCGCGACCAAGAGCTATATCGCGATGCTGTCGATTTCCGCGCAACTGGTCGCGCATTGGCAGAACGACGCCGAACTGCTCGACGCGCTGAACACGCTGCCCGAGGCGCTGGAGCGCGCGGGCCGGCTCGACTGGTCGATGGCCGTGAACGAACTGCGCGGCATCGAACGGATGATCGTGATCGGCCGGGGCCTCGGTCTCGCGATCGCGCAGGAAGCCGCGCTGAAGCTGAAGGAAACCTCGGGCATCCAGGCCGAAGCGTTTTCGAGCGCGGAAGTGCGTCACGGTCCGATGGAGCTGATCGATCGCGACTATCCGCTACTCGTGTTCGCGCCGCGCGGACCGGAGCAGGCGGGCCTCCTGCAACTCGCGCACGACATGCGCGCGCGCGGCGCGCGCGTGCTGCTCGCCGCGCCCGACGACGTGGCCGACGCGTCGCTGCCGCTTGTTTCAACCGCACACGCGGCGCTCGATCCGATCGCCGCGATCCTGTCCTTTTACGTGATGGCCGCGGACCTTGCCGCCGCGCGCGGGCGCAATCCCGATGCGCCGCGCCATCTCAACAAAGTCACCGAAACTCACTGACGAGAATGCAGATGCGACGTGTCGAAAAGTCCAGCCTCATGAGTCATTCCGAAGATCACATTGTTTTGCTCGCACCGCTGACCGGTCCGGTCGTGCCGCTTGAGAACGTGCCGGACCCGGTGTTTTCGGGCGGCATGTTCGGTGACGGCATCGGCATCGATCCGCTGGAAGGTCGCCTGGTCGCGCCGTGCGACGGCGTCGTCACGCATCTCGCGCGCACCGGCCACGCGGTCACGCTCGCGAGCGCCGAGGGCGCGGAAATTCTGCTGCATATCGGCATCGATACGGTCGGGCTGAACGGCAAGGGGTTTGCGCCGATGGTCGAGCAGGGCGCGCACGTGCACGCCGGCGACGTGCTGATCGAGTTCGATCAGGACCAGATCGCGCTCAATGCGCCGAGCCTCGTCTCGGTGATCGCGATCGCCAATTCGGATGCGTTCGAGGTGATCGAGCGCGCGCCGGCAGGCCCGGTGAAGGCCGGCGAAACGCCGCTGCTGGTGCTGCGCGCGCGCGACGGCGTGAACACCGAGGCCGTGCGCGAGGCGAGCGCCGCCCAGGTCGAGACCGAAGCACGTCGCCAGATCACGCTGACGCACGCGGGCGGTCTGCATGCGCGGCCGGCCGCGCGAGCGCGCGAAGCGGCGCGCGGTTTCGATGCGCGTGTCGAGGTGCGTTACGAAGGCCGCAAGGCGGCGATCGAAAGCGTGGTCGGCCTGCTCGGCCTCGGCGCCGGCGAAGGTGCGACGGTCGAATTGCTCGGCGTCGGTCCGCAAGCGCAGGCGGCGGTCGATGCCGTCGCTCACGAACTGACGCGCGAAGCGCACGGCGAAGTCGAACAGAAGCCGGCGCGCCAGGCTACACCGGCACCCGCTGCTGTGTCCGTGGCGGCCGCAGCGGTGCGGGCCGCGGGCGAGCCGCTCGCGCCGAACACGCTCGCGGGCGTGTGCGCGGCGCCGGGCGTCGCGGTCGGCCAGCTCGTGCGCTGGGACGACGCGGACCTCGATCCGCCGGAACAGGCGAGCGGCACGTCGGCGGCGGAAAGCCGTCTGCTCGACAAGGCGATCGCGAGCGTCGACGCCGATCTCGACACGACCGTGCGCGATGCGTCGCAGCGCGGTGCGGTCGGCGAAGCGGGGATTTTCGCGGTGCACCGCGTGCTGCTCGAAGACCCGACGCTGCTCGATGCCGCGCGCGATCTGATCAGCCTCGGCAAGAGCGCCGGATTCGCGTGGCGCGAGGCGATCCGCGCACAGATCGATGTCCTGAGCAAGGTCGAGGACGCGCTGCTTGCCGAACGTGCCGCCGATCTGCGCGACATCGAAAAGCGCGTGCTGCGCGCGCTCGGTTATACGAGCGCGGCGGCGCGCACGCTGCCCGCTGAAGCGGTGCTCGCCGCGGACGAATTCACGCCGTCGGATCTGTCCTCGCTCGATCGCACGCGCGTGACCGCGCTCGTGATGGCGCGCGGCGGCGCCACCTCGCACGCGGCGATTCTCGCGCGCCAGGCCGGCATTCCGGCGCTGGTCGCGATCGGCGATGCGTTGCATGCGATTCCCGAGGGCACCCAGGTCGTCGTCAATGCGAGCACGGGGCGCCTCGAATTCGCACCGACCGAACTCGACGTCGAACGCGCGCGCCGCGAGCGCAGCCGTCTCGCCGACGTGCGCGAAGCGAATCGCCGGACCTCGCAGCAGGCCGCGGCGACGTCCGACGGCCGGGCGATCGAAGTGGCCGCCAACATCGCGACGCTCGACGACGCCAAGGCTGCCGTCGACAACGGCGCCGATGCGGTCGGGCTGTTGCGCACCGAGCTGCTGTTTATCCACCGTCCGGCCGCACCGAGTGCCGACGAGCATCGTCAGAGCTACCAGGCGATTGCCGACGCGTTGGGCGGCCGCACCGCGATCATTCGCACGCTCGACGTCGGCGCCGACAAGGAAGTCGACTATCTGACGCTGCCGCCCGAGCCGAACCCCGCGCTCGGCCTGCGCGGCGTGCGCCTCGCGCAGGTGCGCCCCGATCTGCTCGACGCCCAGTTGCGCGGCCTGCTCGCGGTGCGCCCGCTCGGCGCCGTGCGCATCCTGCTGCCGATGGTCACCGACGCGAGCGAACTGATCGGCATCCGCAAGCGCATCGACGAGCTGGCGCGCGAGGCCGGCCGCACGGAAGCGATCGAAGTGGGCGTAATGATCGAAGTGCCGTCGGCGGCATTGCTCGCCGATCAACTCGCGCAGCACGCCGATTTCCTCTCGATCGGCACCAACGATCTGACGCAGTACACGCTCGCGATGGACCGCTGCCAGCCCGATCTCGCGGCTCAGGCCGATGGCCTGCACCCGGCCGTGCTGCGCCTGATCGCGGCGACCGTCGCGGGCGCGGACAAGCACGGCAAATGGGTCGGCGTGTGCGGCGCGCTGGCGGGCGATCCGCTCGCGATGCCGCTGCTCGTCGGTCTCGGCGTGACCGAGCTGTCGGTCGATCCGGTATCGGTGCCGGGCATCAAGGCGCGCGTGCGCACGCTCGATTATCCGTTGTGCCGTCAGCGCGCCCAGGATGCGCTCGCGCTCGAATCGGCGCAGGCCGTCAGAGCCGCGAGCCGCGCCACCTGGCCGCTCGACTGAAGCCGCGTGGTCCGTGCTTCGCGGCGCGGGCCGGCGCAATCCTCACCTATCGCCACACAACCTAACCACAACGTCCAGTTACGAGACAAGGACAGGAGATACCCATGGATGGAAATCCGTTTCTGAAGATTCAGCGCCTCGGACGCGCGCTGATGCTGCCGATCGCGGTGCTGCCGGTCGCCGGCCTGCTGCTGCGCCTCGGCCAGCCCGACGTGTTCAACATCAAGATGATCGCCGACGCGGGCGACGCGATTTTCAGCAACCTGCCGCTGCTGTTTGCGATCGGCGTGGCGGTCGGTTTCGCGAAAGACAACAACGGCGTCGCGGGCCTCGCGGGCGCGATCGGCTATCTGGTGCAGATCGCGGTGATGAAGGACATCAACGACAAGCTCAACATGGGTGTGCTGTCGGGGATCGTCGCGGGTCTCGTGGCCGGTTTCCTGTACAACCGCTACAAGGACATCAAGCTGCCCGATTACCTCGCGTTCTTCGGCGGCAAACGCTTCGTGCCGATCGTCACGGGGGTGGTCTGCCTGATACTCGGCATCGTGTTCGGCTACGTGTGGCAGCCGGTGCAGAACGCGATCGACGTGGCCGGCCACTGGCTCACCACGGCGGGCGCGCTCGGCGCCTTCGTGTTCGGCGTGCTGAACCGTCTGCTGCTCGTCACGGGCCTGCATCACATCCTCAATTCGCTGACGTGGTTCGTGTTCGGCACGTTCACGCCGGCGGGCGGCGCGCCGGTCACGGGCGACCTGCACCGCTTCTTCGCCGGCGATCCGACCGCGGGCACCTTCATGACGGGCTTCTTCCCGGTGATGATGTTCGGCCTGCCGGCCGCGTGTCTCGCGATGTATCACGAAGCGCCGAAAGAGCGCCGCGCGATGGTGTTCGGCCTGCTGTTCTCGATGGGCCTCACGTCGTTCCTGACCGGCGTGACCGAGCCGATCGAATTCAGCTTCATGTTCCTCGCGCCGGTGCTCTACGCGATCCACGCGCTGCTGACCGGGATTTCGCTCGCGATCTGCTCGGCGCTCGGCATTCACCTCGGCTTCACGTTCTCGGCGGGCTTTATCGATTACGTGCTGAACTACGGGCTGTCGACGCGGGGCTGGTGGGCGATTCCGATCGGCATCGTGTACTCGGTGCTGTACTACGGGCTGTTCCGCTTCTTCATCCGCAAGTTCAACATGGCAACGCCGGGCCGCGAGCCGGCCGGTGCCGAAGAGCAGGCCGATTCGTTCACGGCCGGCGGCTTCGTCGCGCCGATCGCCGGTGCGGCCGTGCCGCGTGCGCGACGCTATATCGCGGCGCTCGGCGGCGCGGCGAATCTGTCGGTCGTGGATGCGTGCACGACGCGTCTGCGTCTGTCGGTGGTCGATGCGGCGAAGGTGTCCGAGAGCGAGCTGAAGACGATCGGCGCGCGCGGCGTGCTCAAGCGCGGCGCGACCAATGTGCAGGTCATCATCGGACCGGAAGCGGACATCATCGCCGATGAAATCCGCACGGTGATTGCGCAGGGTGGCGGCGATGAGGTCGGGGCTGCGCCGGTTGCCGTGGCTGCTGCTGTTGCGCCGACGGCGGTTGCCGCGCGGAGCGTGCAATCCGCGCCGCAACCTGTGGCTCAGCACGCGCAGGGCGGTCCGCTCGATCCCGATCCGCTGCGCTGGCTCGCCGTGTTCGGCGGCGCGGGCAACATAGTGTCGCTCGATGCGGTCGCGGCCACGCGTCTGCGGGTCGTCGTGCGCGATCCGTCGGCGGTCGATCGTCAGCGCCTCGCTTCGCTCGATACCGCGTGGGTGGCGACCGATACGTTCCATGTCGTGGTCGGCGAGGCTGCGCCGCGTTATGCGCAGAAGCTCGCGACGCGACTGTCGCCAGGCGGCGGCGCGGGCGCCGGCGCAGAGCCGGTACTGGCGTGAGCCATGCCCCGGTTCGCAGCGGTTGGCTGTGAATAAAAAGAGCGGCACCTTGTTTTCAAGGTGCCGCTCTTGCGTTAACCGCTGGATGCTACCGGACTCGCAAAACGTCGTGCCGTTCAATACATCGAATGGCTGTTTTCCTTGATGGCCGCCGCGGTCACCTTGCCACGCATCACGCGATACACCCAGCTCGTGTACAGCAGGATGATCGGCAGGAAAATGATGACGGCGACCAGCATGATTTCGAGCGTCAGGCGGCTCGACGTCGAATCCCATAGCGTCAGGCTGCTGCGGCCGTCGAGCGAGGACGGCATGATGAACGGGAACATCGAGAAGCCTGCCGTCAGGATCACGCCGACGACCATCAGCGCGGTCGACAGAAACGCGCTCGCCTCGAAGCGCGAACGCGCGAGCAGCACCGCCAGAATGCCGCCGACGAGACCCGCCACGGGCGCGGCCACCATCCACGGATACAGCGCGTAGTTGGTGAGCCACAGGCCTGGTGCGCCGATCACGGTCTTCAGCAGCGGATTGGCGACCGCGTCGAGCGGCGGCGCGTCGACGATCTGATAGCCGCCGATCATCGTCGCGACGAACGCGCCCGCCACCATGAACAGCACGACCGCGCACACCGCTGCGAGCCGCAGCGCCTTCGACGCGCGCTCGTGGATCACGCCATCTGATTTCCACTTCACGAACGCCGCGCCGTGCGCGGTCAGCATCGACACGCTGACAAGGCCTGTCAGCAAGGCGAACGGATTGAGCAGGCCGAAGAAACTGCCGTGATAGGTGACGCGCAGGTCGTTGTCGAACGAGAACGGCACGCCTTGCAGCAGATTGCCGAACGCGACGCCGAACACGAGCGCCGGCACGAGGCCGCCGATGAACAGGCCCCAGTCCCACGCGTTGCGCCAGCGCGGGTCGTCGCGCTTGCCGCGATAGTCGAAGCCGACCGGCCGGAAGAACAGCGCGAACAGCACGAGCAGCATCGCGAAGTAGAAGCCGGAGAACGACGCCGCATAAGCGAGCGGCCATGCCGCGAACATCGCGCCGCCCGCGGTGACGAGCCAGACCTGATTGCCTTCCCACGTTGCGCCGACCGTGTTGACGACGATGCGCCGCTCGGCGTCCGTCTTCGCGATGAACGGCAGCAGGATCGCCGCGCCCATATCGAAGCCGTCGGTGAGCGCGAAGCCGATCAGCAGTACGCCTATCAATGCCCACCAGATCAGTTTGAGCGTTGCGTAATCCATGGTGTCGATTCCTCTCGAACGGAGTGGCGGCGGCGCGTCACGCGGCCGTATTCGGCGACAGCGGCTGGGCGGCCGGCTGCGCGATCTCGTGGTGATAGCGGCCCGTGTGCAGCGACGACGGACCAAGCCGCGCGTACTTGAACATCAGCATGATCTCGATGACGAACAGCACCGTGTAGAACAGCACGAAGCCGCCGATGCTCAGATACAGATCGCGCGGCGTCAGGCTCGACGCGGCGAGATTGGTCGGCAGGATGCCGGCGATGCTCCACGGCTGGCGGCCCATTTCGGCGACGATCCAGCCGAGTTCGGCGGCGAGCCACGGCAGCGGAATCGCCCACACGGCCCAGCGCAGGAACCAGCGGCGCTTCTCCAGCAGCAGCGTGCGTTGCGCGCAGAACCAGAACGCGAGCACGAAGGTCGCGAGGAACAGCAGACCGAGGCCGACCATCAGGCGAAACGAGAAGAACAGTGGCAGGACCGGCGGGATCGTGCGCTGCGCCGCCGCGGAGATCTGCTCGGGCGTCGCATCGGTTACGTTCGGCGTGAACTGCTTGAGCAGCAGGCCGTAGCCGAGATCGGCCTTGTGCGCTTCGAAGGCGGCGCGCGCTGCGTCGGTCGCGTCGCCGCCCTTGAGCTTTTGCAGCGCTGCGAAGGCCAGCATGCCGCTTTTGATGCGGCCTTCGTTTTCCGCAATCAGGTCGCGCAGGCCGACCACGGGCTCGTCGAGCGAACGCGTCGCGATGATGCCGAGCGCGTACGGCACGCGGATCGCGTAATCGGTGCGCTGTTCGCGCTGGTTCGGAATCCCGAAGATCGTGAACGGTGCCGGCGCGGGCGCGGTTTCCCATTCGGATTCGATGGCGGCGAGCTTGACCTGCTGGACTTCGCCGGTGCGGTAGCCCGATTCGTCGCCGAGCACGATCACGCACAAGGCCGAGGCGAGGCCGAAGCCGGCGGCGATCGCGAACGAGCGCAGCGCGAACTCGGTGTCGCGGCGCTTGAGCAGATACCACGACGACACGCCGAGCACGAACATCGACGCGGTCACGTAACCGGCCGATACCGTGTGCACGAACTTGACCTGCGCGACCGGGTTGAAGATCACCGCGAAGATGCTGTCGAGCTCCATGCGCATCGTCTGGTAGTTGAACTTCGCGCCGACCGGATTGTTCATCCAGCCATTGGCGATCAGAATCCACAGCGCCGAGAGGTTCGAGCCGAGCGCGACGCAGAACGTGACGATCAGGTGCTGCACCTTCGAGAGCCGGCTCCAGCCGAAGAAGAACAGGCCGACGAAGGTCGATTCGAGGAAGAACGCCATCAGCCCTTCGACGGCGAGCGGCACGCCGAAAATATCGCCGACGTAATGCGAGTAGTACGCCCAGTTGGTGCCGAACT
The DNA here is from genome assembly GCF_011752995.1 of Burkholderia sp. Ax-1724. Lineage (GTDB taxonomy): Bacteria > Pseudomonadota > Gammaproteobacteria > Burkholderiales > Burkholderiaceae > Paraburkholderia. The sequence continues at coordinate 69,166 of NZ_VWWL01000025.1, read as the reverse complement.
GGAATTCGAGCGTGAGACCGGTGGCGACGCCCATCGCGAAGTTGATGCCGAAGAGCTTGCCCCAGAACTGTGTCATGTCCTTGTAGATCGGCTTGCCGGTCATCACGTAGACGGACTCCATGATGACGAGCAGCCACGCGAGGCCGAGCGTGAGCGGCACGAACAGAAAGTGATAGAGCGCCGTGATGGCGAACTGAAGACGCGATAGTTCTACGACTTCGCTAACGGGCATGTTGATCACCTCGGGACGGATGCGGGACAGGCACCGACAGCAGCGCCTGCGCGACTTGCTCGGGCGGCAGCATCATGTGCTGCGCCTGCGGATGATTGAAAAAGGTGAACTTGAGCGCCATCAGCAGGACGAATTTGATGGCGAGGATGATGGCGATATCGCGTGCCAGTGTCGGGCCGCGCACCCACCGGGTGAACCGGGTGCGCCAGCGTGAGCGGCGTGTGCTGTGGCGATTGAGGGCTAGGGTCATGTTCGGTCGAAGACGACTTCATGCCGGTGAACCCGGCTGGACCAGTCCGCCCGGGCCGTCGGGAGATCTGGCGAATGCATGCCGATTGTAGGAGCCGAACCTCGCGCGCTTGAATTGGGCCGTGCGGCATCGAGTCGCGAAGCTCGCCGCGTCTGAGCAGTATTGCTATCTGACTTGCGATACGTCAAGGAAGCCGTGGCGGCCGGTGAGTGTTCACGATCGTGAATCGGCGGGCATGGGCGCGCCGCGAGAGCGAACGCGTGAGGATGAAAAAAGCCCCGCCGTCTTGCGAGGGCGGGGCTTGAACTAGCAAGTGATTCCCGTGCGAGGCGCCGGCTGCTGTATCAGCCTGTATCGGCTGTATTGGCCGCAGCCGGCGGCGTGGCGGGCTTTACGTGTATTCGGCGAGTGCGCCGCGCATCTTCTTCATCGCGCTCGCTTCGATCTGGCGGATACGCTCGGCCGATACGCCGAATTCGTCGGCCAGTTCGTGCAGCGTCGAGCCGCCCGAGCCGTCGTCCTCGACCTTCAGCCAGCGCGCCTCGATGATGCGACGGCTGCGCGGATCGAGTGCTTCGAGCGCGCTCGCGATGCCGTCGCTTTGCAGCCGGTCGCGCTGACGCGAAGCCAGCACGGCGGTCGGCTCGCTGTGCGAGTCGGCGAGATACGCGATCGGCGCGTACGACTCTTCGCCGTCTTCAACCTGGCCTTCGAGCGCAATGTCGCCGCCCGACAGACGCGTTTCCATTTCCGCGACTTCTTCGCGCTTCACGTTCAGTTCCTTGGCGAGACCTTCGATCTCGTCCGGCGTGAACGCGCCGAGGCCCTGCTTGTGGCTGCGAAGGTTGAAGAACAGCTTGCGCTGCGCCTTGGTGGTGGCGACCTTCACCATGCGCCAGTTGCGCAGGATGTATTCGTGGATCTCGGCCTTGATCCAGTGCATCGCGTACGACACGAGGCGCACGTTCTGCTCCGGGTCGAAGCGCTTGACGGCTTTCATCAGCCCGATGTTGCCTTCCTGGATCAGGTCGGCGTGCGGCAACCCGTAACCGAGGTAGTTGCGCGCGATCGACACGACGAGGCGTAGGTGCGACAGCACGAGGCGACGCGCCGATTCGAGGTTGTCGTGCTCGCGAAACTCGGTGGCGAACTGGCGTTCTTCCGTCGGCGTCAGCATCGGAATGCGGTTGACGGCCTGGATGTAGGCGTCGATGTTGCCCAGTTGGCCGGGCAGCAGCGAGGAATGCGAGAGCGCCAGTGCACCTGCCGGAGCGGCCTTAGCCGACGACGGGCTCAGAGTACTCGGAAGGGTCATTGCATGGCTCACGTGTGAAACTCCTTTGGAATCAGACAATAGCGTGTTCAGTGATGGACTCCAGCGATGGATGTTAGCACTCTGATCTGTCGAGTGCTAATACTTAGAGGCTGTAGGGGCATCTGAGTTCCCGGAAATCCTATTGAGATTCGTTATCTAATAGCTATTAGACAGCCTATTTCGCTGTCGTTCAGAGAACGTAGAAGTTACCGACCCAATAGCCTTGGTTCTCATAATCGACTGATATTTTCCTATTTATCAGTAAATAATTGCGAATTTAGACAATTATTCATACGATCCGCGCTCTTAAGTTTTTATTTAGAATAAGCAGACGGTTACGCATCGTTTCAATGCTCGTGAGTGCGGGTGCAAGGTGAAGAACAAAAACACTGTTTTGCGTGGGTTTACTCTAAAAGGCACGCTGGCCGCGCTGCTGATGTCGGCGGCGGGTACGGCGCTCGCCGACCCGTTCGGGGTGCAGGTGGCGGCCGGGGTGGGCGACCATCACATCAAGAAGCTCGATCTGGGCATGGTGTGGGATCCGGACTGGACGTGGTGGCAGGTCGGCGACTGGCACTTCGCGTTGATCGGCGAGGCGCACGTCGCGTGGTGGCACACCAACGAAGGCAACGTTCATGGCGACATCGGGGAGGTTGGCGTGACGCCTGTGATCCGCTTCATCAAGATGTCGGGCCCGGTGCGGCCGTTCGTCGAGGTGGGCGCCGGCGTGCGGCTGCTGACGAGTCCCCGCATTTCTTCCGACCTCACGCTTTCCAGCGCGTTTCAGTTCGCCGACATGGCGGGCGTCGGGCTGCAATTCGGCACGCATCAGCAATATGTTGCGGGCTACCGCTTCCAGCATATTTCCAACGGCGGTATCAAAGAGCCGAATCCTGGTATAAATTTCAGCCAGCTATATTTGCAATATAACTTCTGACGACCGTGGCCGCCTTTGGCCTACGGTGTGCAAGGGGCTGCAATGGTGGCAAAGATGATCGAAGCGATTCGCGGGCTCGAGCGGGAGCGCTTTCGTGCGATGGTCGACGGCGACGGGCAGTCGCTCGACACGCTGCTCGCGGACAACGTGAGCTATGTCCACACGAACGGCAAACGCGAGACGAAGCGGCAGTTCATCGACGGGATTACGGGGGGGCGCCGCCGTTATCGGCAGATCGAGGTGCAGTCGCAGGACGTGCTGCCGGCCGGGCGCGAAACGTATGTCGTCACGGGCCGCGCGCTGATCGAGATGGAAGCGAACAACGGCGCGCTGCTGTTTCCGATTGCCTATACGGCGATCCATACGCAGGAAGATGGGCAGTGGCGTTTGATCGCCTGGCAGGCGACGCGCTGCGCGATCGAGTGACGCGTTTTTCGGCGACGTCCGTCTTGTTCGCATGATGTGGCGAGCGGCTTGCAGGTTTTGCGGGCGCGCTGGGTTTGCGTCTGATTCGCGCATGGACTCATGCCGCGGACTCGCGTGGGCTTCGGGTCGGATGCACGTCGGGTCCGGCTCGGCTTGCGGTATGCGCCTCGTGAGCGCGTCGGCGGCCACAGCGAAGCACGGGATACGCGCTCTGCTGCTGCGGATTCACTCCGCTTCTTTCACGACACACTCAGCTTGAGACCCGGCTTCAGGCCGCGACGCATTCGCCGGCCTCGTCGCGCTCGGTCGCGTTGTCGTTGCCATTGCCATTACCGGTAGCGGCGCCGTTCGCGCCGCTCCTTGCCCCGGCGATCCGCATCGTCACGTCGCCCGCATACGGATGCCGTGTCGGCACCGGAATCCGCGTGCAACGCTCCACCACTCGCCGGATCGCCGCGAGATCGGAAAAATCGAGTTCGCTATCGATGCCTTGCGCGTCGAGATTCATCGCGAGCGGCACGAGATCGACATTGCCCGTGCGCTCGCCATTGCCGAACAGGCAGCCTTCGATGCGATCCGCGCCCGCGAGCAGCGCGAGTTCCGCTGCGGCGATCGCGGTGCCGCGGTCGTTGTGCGGATGCACCGACAGCACGATGCTGTCGCGATAGCCGAGATTGCGGTGCATCCACTCGATCTGGTCGGCGAACACGTTCGGCGTGGCCGCCTCGACGCTCGCCGGCAGGTTGACGATCATCTTGTCGGCGAGCGTGGGCCGCCATGTCTGCGCGACGGCGTCGCAGACCTCGCGCGCGATTGCCACGTTTCGGCGAGTTTCAGCGCGCCGTTTTCGCGATCTCGACGATCAGCTCGACCTGTCGCTCGATCGCGCCAGGCACCGGCGCTTCGCCGCGCAGCACTGCGTCGATCCACTCGGCCGTGGTGACGGCGTCGCGCGCTTCGGGCAATTCGACTTCGGGCGCGTCGGGCGACGAACGCTCGTGCGGCAGACGCGTTTCGCAGATGCCGTCGTGCAGCCAGTCGACCTGCACCTGGCGCCGCGTATCCGCGACCGCCTCGCCCTCGGTGCCGCGCGCGAGCAGGGCGCCGCCGAGCGCAGCGTCGGGATGCGAGTTGAACAGCTGCGTGAGACTGTCGCGATATGGCGGATGCGTGTAGTTGACGAGGCGCAGCCCCGCGGGCGCGAACGGCTGCAGGATTTTCACGAGCGTATGCGTCGAATTGCGCACGCCCATGCGCCGGCGCAGCGCGAGCAGATGCGCGAGTTTCGGCGCGAGCACGTCGATCGAGGCAAATGCGAGGCGGCGCTCGGCGAGACCGTCTTCGATCTCGGCGAGTGATTGCGCGTGCGGAATCCGCAGCTCCGCGAAGATTTCGGCGCTCGTCACGCGGCCCGGATCTTCAGTGACGCCGTGCACGAGCACCGGCACACCTTCGCGCGCGAGCAGCAGCGCGAGCAGCGGCACGAGGTTCGGCTGCTTGCGCGCGCCGTTGTAGGATGGGATCGACACGGGCCGATATGCGCCGTGCGGCAATTGCACCGGCTCGAACGACGCATGCGCGGCGGCCAGCATCGCGGCGAGTTCGTCGGCGCTCTCGCCTTTCACGCGATACGCGAGCAGCACCGCGCCGAGTTCGAGTTCGGCCACGCGGCCGTCGAGCATCGCGGCGTAGAGTTCGCGGGTGTCGTCGGCGCTCAGCGCGCGGGCGCCGTTCGGGCCACGGCCGATTTCCTTGATGAAGCGGGCGCAGGGGAAGGGGGCGGCGGTAGCGGTGTCGGTCGGGGCGGTCATCGGGTAAGGGGGCGGGCGGCGTGGCGCGTCGCACTGGAGCGGGTCGCCAGCTGATTCAAAGGATGCTATTCGGTATGAGTATCGCATCTATGGGGCTCGCGCGAGAAAGAACGGGGCGCCGAGCCCGTGCCTCGGCGCTCGCGCCTGGACGCATTGGCCCGTGCCGCGCGTTACACTCGATGCTTCTCGCCGCGTCGGCGGCGCGGATCGTAAGCCAATCGGAAAACGGAGAACGGGATGAGTTACGTATTTGCACCGGCACCGCAGGTCGCGGTGCCGGTCGTCGGGTCGGGCGAGCAGTTCGCGGTGCGGCGCATCTACTGCGTGGGGCGCAATTACGAGGCGCACGCGCGCGAGATGGGGCATGACCCGGACCGCGAGCCGCCGTTCTTCTTCTCGAAGCCGGCCGATGCCGTCGTCTATGTCGCACCAGGCGTGACCGGCGAATTTCCGTATCCGTCGCAAACGAAGAACGTCCACTTCGAAATGGAAATGGTCGCGGCGATCGGCAGGAGCGGCAAGGACATCCCCGTCGAAAGCGCGCTCGATCACGTGTACGGCTACGCGCTCGGCCTCGACATGACGCGCCGCGATCTGCAAGGCGAGGCGAAGAAGCTGGGCCGTCCGTGGGATACCGCGAAGGGCTTCGATCATTCGGCGCCGCTCGGCCCGATCCATTCGGCTTCGAAGGTCGGCCATATCGGCAAGGGCGCGATCTGGCTGTCGGTGAACGGCGAGGACAAGCAGCGCTCGGACGTGTCGCAGCTGATCTGGTCGGTCGGCGAGACGGTGGCGTATCTGTCGACGCTGTTCGAGTTGCAGCCGGGCGACCTGATTTTCACCGGTACGCCCGAGGGCGTCGGCGCGGTGGTACAGGGCGATCTGATGAAGGGCGGCGTGGACGGGCTCGGCGAGTTCAGCGTGCGCGTCGTCTGACGATTCGCGGGCAGGTTGGAGGAGACAGACAACATGAAGCTCTATAGCTATTTCCGTAGCTCGGCGGCGTATCGCGTGCGTATTGCGCTGAACGTGAAGAACCTGCCGTACGACTACGTGCCCGTGCACCTCGTGCGCGACGGCGGCGAGCAACTGAAGCCCGAATACCGCAAAGTCAATCCGGACGGTATCGTGCCGACGCTCGTCGACGGCAACGACGTGTTGCCGCAGTCGCTCGCGATCATCGAGTATCTGGAGGAGACGCATCCCGAGCCGCCGCTGCTGCCGAAGACGCCCGTCGATCGCGCGTATGTGCGCTCGGTGGCGCTACAGGTCGCGTGCGAGATTCATCCGCTGAACAATCTGCGCGTGCTGCGCTATCTGAAGCACACGCTGTGCGTCGACGACGATGCGAAAGACGCGTGGTACCGGCACTGGATCGACGCGGGCTTCGCGACGCTGGAGACGCATCTGGCGGGCGACGCGCGTACCGGCACGCTGTGTTTCGGCGACACGCCGACGCTCGCCGATGCCTGTCTGATTCCGCAGGTGTTCAACGCGCACCGCTTCAAGGTCGACACGGCGAAGTTTCCGACGATCCAGCGCATCTACGATCACGCGATGCAGCTCGATGCGTTTGCGCGCGCGGCACCGGGTGCGCAACCCGATGCCGAGTGACGCGGCGGCTTTTCGGCTCTATGTCGCGTAGCGACGCATCGGCATATCGGCGGCGGGTTGAAATGAAAAGAGGGCGCTCCGTGGAGTGCCCTCTTGCTGGTTTCGGGCTCAAGCGCCCGCGCGCTACGGGTTGAGCGCGGATCAGGTGTGGATCAAGCGCGGCTCAAACGTAACTCAAGCGCAACTCAAACACCCAGCAACGCGTCCGAAAACTCCTCGGCGCTGAACGGTTGCAAATCCTCGACCTTTTCGCCGACGCCGATGAAATACACCGGCACCGGCCGCTGCCGTGCGATGGCCGCGAGAATGCCGCCCTTCGCGGTGCCGTCGAGCTTGGTGACGATCAGGCCGGTGAGGCCGAGCGCGTCGTCGAACGCCTTGACCTGGGTGAGTGCGTTCTGGCCCGTGTTCGCGTCGATCACGAGCAGCACCTCGTGCGGCGCGCCGTCCTGCGCCTTGCCGATCACGCGCTTCACCTTGCGCAGCTCTTCCATCAGATGCAGTTGCGTAGGCAGGCGGCCGGCCGTGTCGGCCATCATCACGTCGATCTTGCGCGCGCGCGCGGCGCCGACCGCGTCGAAGATCACCGCGGCCGGGTCGCCGCTTTCCTGCGCGACCACGGTCACGTTGTTGCGCTGGCCCCAGATCGCCAGCTGTTCGCGCGCGGCGGCGCGGAACGTGTCGCCGGCGGCGAGCAGCACCGACTGGTCGAAGCTCTGCAGATGCTTGGCGAGCTTGCCGATGCTCGTGGTTTTGCCCGCGCCGTTGACGCCGGCGATCATCATGACGAGCGGCTGCGCACGGCCGAGCATCAGCGATTTTTCGAGCGGCTTGAGCAGCGCGACGAGCAGCGTGCGCAGCGCCGTCTTGACCTGCTGCGGGTCGGTGAGGCGCTCGCTGCGCACTTTTTCGCGCAGCGATTCGAGCAGGAATTCGGTGGCCTCGACGCCGGCGTCCGACATCAGCAGCGCGGTTTCGAGTTCTTCGTACAGGTCCTCGTCGATCTTCGTGCCAACGAAGATGCCGGTCAGGCTCGAACTCGTTTTCGACAGCCCGCTTTTCAGGCGCGTGAGCCAGGAGCGCTTCGCGCCCGCGTCCTGCACGGGCGGCGGGACGACTTCGACGGTTTCCTCGACGGCTTCGAATTCGGTTTCGAATTCGGCGTCAAAGCCGGCCTCGGCCGCTTCCTGCGGTTGCGGCTCGAAGACGGTCGCGGCCGCGGGCGGCAGCGCCGCTTCCTCGGGCAGCGGGGCGATGGCTTCGGACTGCGCGCCGTCTTGCGCCGCCTGCGCTTCGTCTGCGGCGGTATCGGACTCTTTCGAACCCTTGAATCGTTTGAAAAAACTGAACATGATCTGGCGTATTGGAGAGCGCGCCGATGCGCGCAGCCGGCACGGGACCGGCGAAGGAGGGCAGCGCCGCGATGCGAAAGGCAAGGCGCTGGCAGCCGCACATTTTATCAGGCGAGCCGCGGCGCGTCGTATCGGCCGATCGGCCAGGCTGGACGCGGGACGCCCCTGTGGTAACGTGGGCGCTCCGGTCCGCGCGCCTGCGCGTCGCGGGCGTCGTCACCAGGTCATAGAAACTGCAAGAAACCGCATGCCCCGTTTAGCACCTTCACGCGCCGCCGGCGCTTCGTCCAAAGGCGGCAAGCCGCACGCCATTCGTATCATCGGCGGCGACTGGAAGCGCACGCCATTGCCCGTGCTCGATCTGGACGGCTTGCGCCCCACGCCCGACCGCGTGCGCGAAACGCTGTTCAACTGGCTCGGCCAGCGTCTGGATGGCCAGCATTGCCTCGATCTGTTCGCCGGCAGCGGTGCGCTCGGCTTCGAGGCCGCGTCGCGCGGCGCGGCGCGCGTGCTGATGGTGGAGCGCAATGCGCGCGCCGCCGGCCAGTTGCGCGCGAACCAGCAGCGCCTCGCGGCGCGCGCGATCGAAATCGCCGAGGCGGACGGCCTACGTCTTGCCGCGAGTCTCGCGCCCGGCTCGTTCGACGTGGTGTTCCTCGATCCGCCGTTCGGCGCCGATCTGCTCGGCCCGGCGCTGGCCGTGGCGGCGCCGCTCGTCGGCGCGAACGGTTTTCTCTATGTCGAAGCGGGCGAGGCGCTCGAAACGGTTGCCCACGAGCCGCTCGCGGGCTGGGAAGTCACGCGGCAAGGCAAGGCGGGCGCTGTCCACTTTCATTTGCTGCAGCGCGAAAATAAGGGGTTTAGCGCAAAAAGCAGAAATACACTCACATTTGCATAATCCGTAGCGGGCCAACCCGTTACGTGAGCAAAAATGAGAATAGGTTACGCAAGAGTGTCAACGCAGGACCAAGAAACACACGCGCAGCTTGATGCACTTCACAGAGCCGGTGTCGACGTAATCCACGAAGAAAAAAGGTCCGGCGCAACGCTGCGCCGACCGGTTCTCGAAAAAATCCTCCGCAACATCCGCCAAGGCGACACGCTAGTTGTCTACAAACTGGACCGCATCGCCAGATCACTAAAAAATCTACTGACGGTCATCGAACATCTTCACGACCGCGGATGCGACTTCGAAAGCCTCACGGAAAAAATCGATACAAACAGTCCAGCCGGCCGCCTTATGCTACAGATGCTAGGCGCGTTCGCAGAGTTCGAACGCGAATTAATCAGAGAAAGGAGCATGGCGGGCATACAGGCTGCGCGCGATCGCGGGATTCAGCTCGGACGGCCACGCAAACTGACAAAGCCGGAAGAGGAGGAAGCGATAAGGCTTTGGCGCACGAATCGCTATAACCACACAGCTATCGCAAAGCTCTACAAGGTCCATAGAAGCACTGTAACGCGCGCAATAGATCGCTGGATACTAGACCAGCAACCGAAGCTTCTGTAGGCCGCGTTCAGCATGGGGAAGGGGCAGATGAGGCCAGCCCCTTCCCCATTGACCAGCGTATCTCTTCATTGCCCGTCAAGGGTCCGCTTCGCCGCTGCGCGCCCTTGACGGATTCCAGCGTCATCGCACCGACAAAAAAGCCGGTCGCGAGGACGGACAAAGCACATGAACGAAAGCCGTTACGCGTAACGAAAATCACGCAGACGCGCCAACTTCCAATGGAACCTGCGCCAATTTCGCATGCGAAACTTCGGATGCCTTAGTAGTTTGAAGTGGCATGCCGCTGTCAACATCGGATAGTGCCGACCAAAGCCGCTCCATACGTTCCCCGATGAAATCGCAATACGACGAAACGCCGTAACCGAACCCACTGACGGCGACACCCTCATTCAATCGAGACGCACCGCTCGCAGCCGCATTCGCCAAACCCTGCAGCGCAGAAACGGCGACAGACACATCTTCGAACCTCTGACGTACAACCGCGAGATCAACCATCCCACACCCCCGTAACGAAAATTAGTTAGCCTGACCAATGAAGAGCGGAACAGGCGAACTGACCGCTTCGAGCTTTGCCTCGCCCTCGTACACAACCCGCCCATTTCGCTTAAACACGTACGGCACAACGACAAAGCCACTAACCGTAACGCCAAGGTCGAACTTGCCCGACTCGTCCAACCACTCCATGTAGGCGAAAACGAGATTCTCAGCACCTTCGAACGAACGTGCCTTACCTGCGTTATAGCCAGCCACGACGACCTGGAACATAACGCTACCCTCCCACCAAAACGTTACCAGAAGGAGCATTGGCAATTACATCGTATTCCGAAGCAAAGCCGTTTCGAGAGCCGTTGAACACCACCCGGACGCACTGACCCGACTCAACTTGACCATTCAACACAAGCCCTTCCAGGTGAGAAACGACCATCAATCGTGCCTCATCAGGATTGACTGCATCACCGATACGCCAGCCGGCCACCAGAACCTCAATCATGACGGCACCTTTGCGCCCTTCGGCTCCATCGCAAGCGGCCTGATCGACGTGACGACGTTACGGTCGCCGTTCGCCTTGCCGTTCGTCGTCTGGATCATCGACACTTCCGCTAGAAACGGCATCGGGTTGTGCAGGATGCTCTTCACGACCTCTGACTTCTCAACCTTCAATTCATTCGTACACACGCCGCTCGCCGTCTCGCCGCGCAACTCAACGTCAACGAAAATCGCCGCACTGTCCAGATCCTTCCCATCGATATTTCCAGTGAAATACTTCGCACCACGAATCGTTACCTTCGCTAGCATTTCCATCACTTCTACTCCTTAACATACGACGCAGGTTCGTGCGCGCCATGCACGTGCGTTGCCAACGCAGAACGATGCATTCGCGGGGGTACGCCTTCCTGACGCACATCCACCACCAACGCGGCAAAATCTTCGCCGTTCTCGATCAACGCCTGGTTGATCACCTTCCCGTACTGTGTCCGAATCGCCCGCTTCGCCGTCTCGAGCGTTGTTTCGCGTTCAGTCTGGTCTGTGCGACACCGCAGGGCCGCCACGTCGATAAATTGCTCGAGCGCCTTGTGTGCGCCAACGAAATAGTGGTCCGTCTTGAGTACGATCTCATGCGGTATCACGCGGTCCTTGTTGCCGAACTGGATTTCCACCCGCACCCATTCACTATCAACGTTGCCAAGCTGACGGCCCTTCTCGTAGGCCCGTACCATCTTCCCGCTCGTACGCAACCCGATCTCCAGCGTCGTACCGCCGCAACCACGCGCCGACGCATTCCCGCTCTCGATCTTCCGGTAGTCCGGAATCCGGCCGCCGCAGTGAAACTCCCCAGCGCCGTACATTGCGTCGATCTGCTCGACCGTCACTTCCCCGTGCAGGAAGTCCATAGCGAGGTCGCAGCGCGTCACCCGAGCATCGAGGTCCTGCATGGTCGCGTAGACCGCCTGCCAGTCCGTTACGACCGCACAGCCCCGCCCGGAGAAATCCACACAGATACGCCGATCGCCGCCGTTACGCCCGCCCCACGCGACGATACCCGCCCGTATCCATTCGCCGTCGAGGAACGTCATCACGTCCATGCTGTCGGCATAGCCCTGAATGCCCTTGTGCGCGGGAACCATGTTCAGCGGCATCGCCGTCCATAGCTTCAGGTAACGCCGGACCTGCTCCAAACCGTCAGGCACCGAACCCGTCGGCTCGAACGTGAAACGCAGCCAGTCCACGATTGCCTTTGCGCTGTCGGTAGACTTTCCCCCCGTATTACCGGACGGGGGGAGGGCGGCTGCGCCGCCCGGCGCTCCGCGCGACACGCGCTGCGGCGCGGCGGGCTCTTCGCAGCCGCCTGGCGCCCATCCAGCCTTCGGGGTAGCAGTTGGTCGGCGACGGCTCATTCAGCGCTCGCCATGTAGATCGGATTTCCCGTTATGGGTAACGAAAAATCGATTGAAAGGTAGGAGAAAGAAAAGGCCGCTTGGGCAGCCAGGCAGGATGTGACCAACAAAAACAGCAGCTCCGGCATTCGCATACCGCTATCGCCCCCCGACGTGATGCTGGTAGACTTCGCTCTACCTGCTTTGCCAGAAATTTCTAGCAAAAGTAGGAATTTCTGAATTTATACATTGCCTAGAAATTTCAGTCAAGGAGTGGAAATGGACATCGGCGAGCTTCTGGATGCTGCAAAGCGCAAAAAGCGCACGCTCGGCACCGTCGCGAAAGAGATGGGACTTCCGAATCAGACCCGACTGTCGGAATGGCGCAGTGGACGCTTTAAACCAACCGCCACACAAATTGCGCAGCTTGCGGAGATAGCTGAACTGCCAATCTTCAAGACCGTCGCAGAGGTCGAGGCGTCGCTTGAGGTTGGTGATGCGGCACAGGTTTGGCAACGAGCACTAAAAACTCTGAACGGCGCGCTCAAAATTCAGGAATAATGCGCGTTCCAAAAAAGGGCCGGGCGGTTTATCGTCAGCGCGTCCGGAGTCAAATGCGTCGCGTGGACGCTTTGCCGTGCCCTTTTGTCTGAATAGAGGAGAAGTCTCATGGTAGTCGCCGTGTACCCGGGCACGTTCGACCCGCTGACGCGCGGTCACGAAGACCTCGTTCGGCGCGCGTCGAGCATTTTCGACACGTTGGTGGTGGGCGTTGCCGACAGTCGCAACAAGAAGCCGTTTTTTACGCTGCAGGAGCGCCTCGCGATTGCACACGAAGTGCTCGGGCACTACCCGAACGTCAAGGTGATGAGCTTCAAGGGGCTCCTCAAGGATTTCGTGCGGACCAATAACGCGCGCGTGATCGTCAGGGGCCTGCGTGCCGTGTCGGACTTCGAATACGAGTTTCAGATGGCGGGCATGAACCGCTATCTGCTGCCCGACGTCGAGACGATGTTCATGACGCCGTCCGACCAGTACCAGTTCATTTCGGGCACGATCGTGCGCGAGATCGCGCAGTTGGGCGGCGACGTCAGCAAGTTCGTGTTCCCGTCGGTCGAAAAATGGCTGAAGGAGAAGGTCGCTTCGCTGGACCCGAATGGCGGCGCTCAGGCGGCGCAGCCGTAACCGGCCGGGCGGCGGCCGGCCGATAGTTGCGGGTACGGCCAGGCGCCCTTTGCCGCTTTGGCGAAAGCCTCGGCGAGTTTGTCGAAATGCCTGAGCGAGGCTGGCGTGAGTTCGATCTGCTTGCGCCGGGCGTCTTCGGTATCGTTGAGCACGATCCAGCCTTTCTCGCACATCGATGAAATGCGGCCATGCAGTGTGGCCGGCGAGCTCAGCTCGCTGTGACCCATCATGTCCTTCATCGGGAGGCGCTCCTTGTTCTGCGTTGCGCGCACCACGAATTCAAGGATTTTTTCTTCGAGCGGGTCGAGTGCCGGTAGCGTGGGCAGGCCACGCTGCGCTTCGGTCAATTGCAGAAATCGGAGATAGATGTCGGCTGGATTTTAGTTATCGTCGATCTGCGTCGTGGTGAAAAGGCGCTTGGCTTCATGCGCCCGCGCGCCAGGATGAAAAGCTATAATGTATTGTTTTTCATAGGAAAGTTGGTGGCGGCATGGCCTTGATGATTACCGACGAATGCATCAATTGAAAATTGGGGTCATATCATTGACTTGACCGTGGGCTGAGGCTTTCCAGCTTTTCCAATTGTCCGAAATCATGTTTTTGCAACTCAACTGCAACTCAGAGGCAAAAACATGGCGACATTCAGTCAGCGCAACGGACGCTGGCAAGTCAAAATTAATCGCAAGGGATTTCCTACGCAGTACAAATCATTTGCAACGAAGGCAGAAGGGCAAGTCTGGGCACGTTCCGTCGAAGCCGCGATGGACGACGGAACGTGGGTCGATCCGGCAGGTACGACCGACATAACCTTCGGCAAACTGCTGGAGCGTTACAAGGAATCGATCACGCCGACCAAGCGTAGCAGGCGCAGCGAAGAATATCGGATCGGCAAAATGCTGCGCCACAAGATCGCCGAGTACAGCATGCGCAATCTGACGGCCAGTCTGTTGGCCGATTACCGCGATCAACGTCTCAAGGTGGCTACCAACTCGTGCGTCTGTCGCGAACTCGCAACGATCAGCGCCGTGATCACGCATGCGCAACGTGAATGGGGACTCTCAGTAAGCAATCCGACGAAGCTCGTGAAAAAGCCCCGATTGCCGCCTGGGCGGAATCGCATATTGAAGCCTGCTGAGCTTGATCGCCTCCTGCATGAACTGCGTGCGGAGCGCCATGAATCACGGAGCAGGTGGCTGCTCCCGCTCGTGAAGCTTGCGCTGGAGACAGCGATGCGGCAGGGCGAATTGCTGTCTCTGGAATGGAGGCACGTCGATTTCGATCAGCGCACGGCCTATCTGCCGATGACGAAAAATGGCAGGGATCGGTATGTTCCATTGAGCAGTGCCGCGATTGCGATCCTGGAGAAGTTGGAGCGCATCGACGAGCGCGTTATTCCGATCAGCCAGAACGTTGTCTTATGTGCGTGGCCGCGAGCGTGCAAGCGTGCCGGAATCGAAGACTTTCACTTTCACGATCTACGGCACATGGCAACGACGAGTCTTGCTAAAAAGCTGCCGAACGTGATCGAGCTCGCATCCGTGACCGGACATTCCAACGTTCAGATGCTGAGTCGGTACTACCACACGTCGGCGAGCGAACTGGCGAAGAAGCTCGGATAGGCCCTGATAACTTGTGTATACCGTACACAAGAGAAATCTCGAAAAACGCAGTTCTTTGACGACGAAGCCCTGTTCGATTACGTGCGAACAGGGCTTCGTTCTTCTAAAACGTCGGTTCGACCGACAATTTACCGGAAGCCGGTCAGATCGGTTTTGCGTTGAGGTCGGATAGCTGCTTTTGCAGCTTCTGGATTCGGTGCGTCAAGTCGGCACGCTTCGCTGCGGCGGTCTGACGCTTGGCGGCTTGCTGCTGCGCTTTGATGCGCTGTTGTTCAAGGTCTGCTACTTCGTGCAGACCGGCGTAGGTCAGGATTTCGTGGTATCTCATGGCGTCGTCTTAATCGCTATCGCAAGTATTTATGCAACCGGAGCGACCGAGATCGAATCCACGGTTGTCCGTCGGTTGTGTTGTTGCGTGATAGCATCCGTGCCAAACAGACTTCGAAATCGGGGGAGTGCTTTGGACTGGCTTACATTTACATCTAAAGTGATTGAGGCTGCGGCGTGGCCAATAACAGTAATAGTTCTGGTGTTCCGCTTCAGTGAGCGATTTGGGGAGCTGCTGGGCAAGTTGACTGAAATCAGTCTTCCTGGTGGTATATCCGGAAAATTCGAGAAGTCTCTAGATACTGCTGAGCAGGTCGCCAAGACAATCGAAACGCCAGCGGAACTACAGGTTCTTTCCGCAGCGGCTAACGACGACGTTCTAGCTTTAAATGCTAATCCTACTGGCGTGATCATGGAGGCATGGAAAGGACTCGAAGCGGTTGGTGGTGATTTGTATCAAGCCTCCGATGCGACGAACAGTGACAGGATGTTGATGTATGTATCGAAGCATCAAGGAGTATTGGACGTACTTGAACAAGAAAGGCGTATCCCCGAAAACGAAGTTGAGCTTTTGCGAGAACTCCGTTCGATACGAAACCGAGCGGCACATTCGAAGGAGCGCCCTACTCCGGAAGAAGCTGAACGCTTCGTTGCTTTAGTTCGAACGCTTGAACTCCAGTGGATGGTCCGTACTTCAGCCAATAGGGCTCGATAAGAATCCCGTGAGGAAATCTGATAAATGTTGATCTATAAATATGTGGCAGAGCCAAGGTTTTTTTCGAACTTTATGTTTCGATTCACCCCGGCCGAGGACTTGAACGATCCGCAGGAGCTAGTTCCCGATATTCGACTGCGCGACCCTATTGCCTATGCGAAAGCCGTCACTGATCGGAACATTGAGAGGGCTTACTTTCAGATGTTGTTGCTTCATCCAGATATTTCGCCGGATCAAGCTTGGCAACGAATCCGGGGAGCCGCCGATCAATTGGAGCAGCAGTTTGATCCGGTTTCCAAGGTGGAAGAGATTTACGAAGCATTCATGCGAACTACCAATAAAAACGTTGGTGTTTTGTCTTTAACTGAGGATCCACACAATGCTTCAATGTGGGCGCACTACGCGGCTGATTACGAGGGGTTAGTCATCGGTCTCGATTCCCACAATGAATTCTTCCAGCCCAAGCCCGACGAACCAAAAGTTTGCGGACAGCTGATGAACGTTCTGTATACGTCGACGTCTCCGGTTGTCTATGTCGAGCCAGGGCGATTGGATATTCCAAAAGAGATATTCTTCACAAAGACGCCGATTTGGGAGAGTGAAAAAGAATGGCGAATTATCAAATACCTTCCACAAGCCACGGAGATTAAAGACTTACCGGAAGGGAAAAAAATTCATCTGTTCGCGGTACCACCGGAGGCAATCAAAGAAGTAATTTTCGGATCCAAAATCAGTTCAGAGGCACGAGAGTTTGTCGAAAAAGCACTTCAAACGCATGCGCCACATGTTCTACGGAAGCGGATTAAGTTTGTACGTGGCGTCGGTCTGAGTTCAGAAGATTGCTAGAGAAGCGCCGTCACATCGTGGAGCACACGTTGGTTCATGACGCCGGCAGGTGCCGTCTATGCACGGCTTCATGCCGACGAGTAGCACTATTGTTACGTAGCGTCTTGCCGTTGGTCGTCAGGTCCGAAGTTCGGACCTGACCATACATCACTTCTTGCTGACAAACCCACTCCGTATCTGACCACCGGCGGCCTCGATCTGAGCATCGAGTTCGCCGGCGACGATCGCTGTCTTGAGCGTGTCGAGCGTCGGAATCAGGTTCGCGAGCATACCGACTTCAATCGCCTGCTTGCCCTTCGCAGCTTCCAATGCCGTCGCACCGTATCTGTGTGCGGCCTTCGCATGACCGACAGGGTGTGATCAGACCCACGACGAGATCGCCACGCGGTTGCTGGATCCTAGGCACTAAATTTCCGCTTTTCAAACCTCGACTTGAGGTACAATTTCCGGAAATCGAACAGGAGTCACCGTGGCTAAACCCAAGTTCAAGCTGTCCTATTCCGACGCCTTCGCCCCGCGTGCCAAGACTATCGTTGAGCCGTCGCTTGTCGATGCGCGGCTGCAAGAGCTTTCATCGGACTTAGCCGTCAGCCTTTTTACCAACGTCATCCAGAGTGGCCTTGGCGCCCGTAACGACACTACGCGTGCTTCTGCTGTTACCGCGGCGGGGGTGCAGCAATGGTTGAAGACGGTGGAGGATCTGCGTACCCAGCTGAGCGATAAGCAGTGGCGCATTCACAACGAAAAGAATTGCCCGTTCATCAGTTCGCCAGATCACTCCATTTCCATTGTGGTGATGACCGGTAACAGCGAGACGGGCAAGCAGGGCTTCGAAGATCCGGCTAATCAGGCGGAAAAAGGTGTGGTAGTTGAGGGTTTCGTTCACTCCAATCGCCAGCTCGAACTGTTTAATCAAGACGCGCTCAAGCTGATTAAAGAAAAATGCAAGGAAACACAGGTCTGGGCTTTCCTCTACCACTATGACAAAGCATTAAATGAAGTGCGGTTCGAGCTCTCCTACCCGACGGGGTTCGGGAAGAAAAAAATCACTAAGTGGGGGGAGCGCTTGATTCTGGGCAGCATTCCGAACAACCCCACAGAGTTCACGATTCGCAAGGACACCCCCAATGCCCCGGCTACGGTGGAAGTCGAGCCTAAGACAGGCACTTTTTGATTAACGATCATGTCAGAAATCAACCCTTCGCAAATCACGTTTGCCCGGGTTAGAAGGCGGCTCACAAAAGCTCAATTGGCCAAAGAGCTGGGGGTCACCAGCCGTAGCATTCAAAACTACGAGACTGGGACTTCAGCTCCTGACTCGGAAACGCTGGCAAAAATGGCAAAACTGCTGAATTTCCCTCAGCAGTTTTTTTTCATTGAAGAAAAGATGCCTACCATTGGAGAGCATGCGGCTAGTTTCCGCTCGCTCTCCAAGATGACGGAGGCGATGAAAAATTGTGCCCTCGGCGCAGGTGCTATCGCCTTCAAAATTAACGAATGGATGGAAGATAGGTTTAACCTGCCACAAGCCGATCTCCCAGACCTCAGCGACCTCGGGGCGGAAGAAGCCGCTGCCACCTTGCGCCGTATGTGGGGTTTGGGCAACGCACCCATTCCGAACATGATTCACCTGCTGGAGTCAAAAGGTGTTCGCGTCTTTTCGTTGGCTGAAGAGGCACGCGAGGTTGATGCATTTTGTACGTGGTACGACAGTAAGCCTTTCGTTTTTCTTAATACGATGAAATCCGCCGAGCGCAGTCGCTTCGATGCAGCTCATGAATTAGGTCACTTGGTACGCGATGTCTACAGCATGCGGCACGGTGAGGCACATGGCCCGGAGATGGAACGTCAGGCAGATGCATTTGCTGCTGCCTTTCTTATGCCCAAAGAAAGTGTAGTTGCAAACAAGCCACCGGCATTTACCATCAAATATTTGGTGAAGCTCAAGCACTACTGGGGCGTATCACTGGCAGCGCTGGCGTACCGTTACAACACATTGGGTCAAGTCACTGAGTGGACCTACCGTAATCTGTGCATTGAAATTGCTAAAAACGGCTACCGCACAAACGAACCAGAACCAATGGAGCGTGAAAGCTCCCAATTGCTGACCAAGGTGTTGGATTTTCTGCAGAGCCACAAGTTGGGTCGAGGTGAAATCGCGAGAAATCTGTGCATTAGCGTGGACGAGATCAATGCTCTGACGTTCAAACTGACGCGTCTGTCGGTGGTCTCAGGCGAGGCCCCCCCTCAAGCGCTTTCAAGACACCCGCCTAAACTCCGATTGATATAAACGTGCCGTAGCCTAAGGTTGATTCCTATGGGGCTGCGTGGCGAATCCATCGTCCGGCTGATCGAGACTGAGGCGAGTCAAGGTGCAGCTTCGCGCTGCACCTCTTGAACGCAAAGGCGGCGATGGTCTAGTGATAAGGCTGTAACTGTCGCGGCTCTAGTCGTTAGCGTGCATTCGAATTGAAGGTAATCCAATGGCCGACGCATTTCACTATCCACCCGAACTATTTGATCTACTTGTGGAGACTATTCCTCGCCTCAGTCGAGGCAAGAAGGGCGTCGTGCTATTCCTGCGTGGGGCGGGTGTTGCCAACGAAGACCTCGCTATGGTCGAGCAAACGGTCGCAACGGCACCGAAATCCATTAACAAATTCGAAATTGTTCGTAGGGTTCTCGAAAAGGTCAATGCACGGGGCGACAGCGGCTTGCGCCCACGACGCGAGATTATCAAGCGAGTGGTGGAGTTTGAGCGTTTCGAGACCTGTTGGCCGGAAGATCAGCTAAAGGCGAAAGGACTCGTCGCGAGCGTGCGAGAGGCCGTAAACGCGAAGGACTCGTTCACGCGGATGAAGCAGGAACGAGATGAGGAGCGCGAAGCCACGCGGGTTCGTCTGCACGCAGAGCAGGTAGCAGCTGCGAAGAAGCGCTTGCAGATTGACGACGTAAACGCGCGACTTGCGGCCCTGTTCGGCATGGACGACAGGCCGCATGAACGCGGTAAGCTGCTTGAAGGTGTTCTCAACGACCTGTTCAGGGTGTACGGAATTCTCGTGCGAGAAGACTTTCGCCGAAAAGATCCGGACACGTCGGTAGTGCTTGAACAGATAGATGGCGTGATCGAACTCGACGGTGCAATGCACCTTGTTGAGATGAAGTGGCTCAAATTGCCAGTCGGCACAAGCGAGTTCTTTCCCCACCTCAGTCGCTTGTTCCTCCGCGCGAACGCCCGTGGCATTTTCATTTCTTCCGCAGGCTTCACCGAACCTGTGATCAAAGAATGCACCTCAGCGCTAACTCAAAAGACAATGCTGCTCTGTTCACTGCATGAGATCGTTATGCTATTGCAGCGGCGCGATGATTTGATCGCATTTCTTAAGAGTAAGTCGCAGGCGGCCATTGTTGATAAGAACCCCTTTCTTGAAATCCTTTCATAGCCGGAGACTTCATAGTGTTTAATCCGATGTTGCCCGATAGAGCCTCTTTTGCACAAGACCCGGGAGGCTATAGTCGTTCTGCTTGGCTACGTTGGGCAATGCTTGCGGCGGCAAATGGGGCCGCGGTTGATCCTGCTCAACCGCCTACCAGTGACGATCTGAAAAGTCCTATTCTGTGGATGGCGCAGGCGGAAGCGATGACGCAAGCTGCCATTGTGCTCATAAGTAATGAGCCTGCATTCGGGAATATGCCGGTAGAGATACGGGGGATCTGCGATACGCAATATTGCGCAGTTGCACTGATGTTGGTGGGATATAGCCTAGAAGTGTGCTTAAAGGCTATGGTTATCTTGGGCGGGGGCGTCGGCGCGTATTCTGAGACAGAAAATAAGTACCAGCATCATGACCTTCAAAAGCTTGCTGAATTTATAGATGGCCTCGACGAGAAGGATATGGCGATTCTTGAATTGCTAACTCACTTTGTGTATTGGGCAGGACGTTATCCAGATCCTGGACGAAAAGGGATCGACAAGCACGAGAAGATCTTCGAGCTATCCGAGAAAAATCAAATTTCAGGGCATGATCTGTTCCAACTCGCGGCGAAAGTGATGGGCCATGTTAGGAAGCTTGTTGATTAATCACCGTTGGGCTAGTGCCCAGCATTGGCGGAGAGAGGTTTGTTGTGTCGGACGTACTAGATATTGCCGCGGAGGCAGTCTTAGCGAGTTTGCTCAAGGACTTTACCCAGCAGATGCTGGGCTCGCACGAACTGGACAAGGGATACGCTGGGCCGCTTATCTCGACAATTGAGCAGGAGATTCTTGCTTCTGGAGGCTTCGCAAAAGTCGATTTTGATCTGGCGCTAAAACAATTGGAGGAGCGAAAGTACGTTGGAACTGGCCCGTGGAAAGCATACGAAAACGACCCGTATTCGTCGGTCGTCTTTATCGGCGGCTACTCGGTGCGGGAGTATGTCTATCTGACTGAACAGGGATACCGGCGAGCAAAGCCTGCCCCTAGTTCACGCGACAGCGGACCAAGTCAAACCAGCGTCCATATTTCCGGTGGAACGTTTAACCAGTCTCAGATCGGAATCGGAAATGATGTGAATCAGCATCTAAGCGTGGATGTTTCGAACGATGATGCAGTCGTCAATCATCTGCTTGATCTGCTCAAGCGCTCAGGGCAGCCGGTGGATGAGGCGGCACGATCCGACATCACAGAAATGGTCAGCCGCGCGAATACTGGGGACTTGGTGACAGTCAAGCCGTTATTTCAGCGCTTCTTCGGGACGGCAGTGGATGGCGTCAAGCAGGTTGCCTGGAACGTGATCGCTGCGATCATCACCAAGCAAATCGGAATGAGTTAAGCGGGCCGCATGGGCAAGGCCGACCGCGGTGCGGTGGGAAGTCCGATACTCGGACTTCCACTGTACTTCACTTCTTGCTGATAAACCCCGTTCGCATTTGACCACTGACAGCTTCGATCTGCGTATCGAGTTCGCCGGCGGTAACCGCCGTCTTGAGTGTGTCGAGCGTCGGAATCAATTCGTCCAGCGTACCGACTTCGATAGCCTGCTTGCCCTTCGCAAGCTCCAGCGTCTTTGCTCCGTATTTCACGACCATGTGGACACGGCCGTTCTCCGCAGTCCACCACCATGCACGCACGCGCTTCGGCACCTCCACGTTACGGCGTTCGCCGGTTTCGGCATTCTTCACCGAACGAAACTTCGTCGGTGCAAACGACGTTCCTGCCTGTTGAGCCTTGGCAAGTTCCGTCTGTTCCCAAATTTGCGCGATCAGTCGGTTACGACGCTGTACGATCTGCGGCAGTGCACCGGGCCGTTTCGCGGCGACGATCTTCAGATTTGCAATTGCGCTCATGTATGCCTCATATGTCGTTTCGATACAGAGGAGGATGTATTCGGCCACTGGTGAAATCAACATAATTTCGACGTTATATAGGCTGTTTTGTCCTGGCTGAAATAAATACAGCTATGACAAACAAAAACGAAAAACTAAGGCAAGAGACGCAGGATTGGATGTGTAAGCATGCATCTAATTTCACTCATGCGGTCACGCTTACGATGAAGTCTCGTTGCGAATATATGGGTCCCAAGGGGCTCATGCAAAGGTATCTGACGGAAATCGAGGCGAAAGAGAATTTCCGGCAATTTATTCAATGCCTGAACTCCATCGTGTACGGCAACGCGGCCAAGCGATTCGGTGCAAGTGTTCATGTGATCCCTGTTCTGGAAGGTCTTGCAACGAATAAGCAACTGCACTATCACTGCATGATCGGAAATTTCCGCGTAGGTGCCGACGAAGCACTGATCGACAGTGCAATCCGTACCGCATGGCTTAAAACAGACTTCGGCAATTTTCAGATCGACATTCAATCTCTGACGCCGGAAGGCTGGATTGACTACATCACCAAAGAAGTCGGCATAGGCGACGCCGACAACGTGGACTACGACAACGTCCACATCCCCAAGGAATAAAGTTCCGACAGAAACGCCTAGCTGCGTGATGACTAAATGTCCTCGCAGCTTTCAACACGAAGAGCTTCTGCATGCGAGGCTCTTTAATGATTTACTACGGTTATAGATTTCGATGAAGAACTGCTCGAAGAAATTACAGATATCTACATGTGATGCAAGGCGAAGAACAAATGTCGAGTAGTACATATGATAAGAAATAACCAGACGACATCACATTCGTTCCTCTTCCACTTCCCCCCTTTACTTCCGCTTCCACTTCAACGGCGTTGTTAGAAAGAAATTTCCGCAGCAGCGCGCTCGCACTTGTCGGTTTAATCGACATTCCATTTCGGCATCAGGTCGAAATAAAAGGTTTTTGCTAAAACCTTTTGTTATCGCGTAAGCGCTTGTTTCCTCTGACATCTGCGCGATGTCATTCCTTTGTTGATCCGTATAACTAAAGAATACATCCTCTGGACATGGATTTTGTTTGTTCGGGGGCGAAATGAAGCAGGCCAAGACATTTACGGAAAAGGAACTCAAGCAGGTGTTGACCTATATCTCGTTGCGACGGCATGCGCTGCGCAATCGAGCGATGGTGTTGCTGACGCATTGGGCTGGTATGCGTGTTGGCGAAGTCGCTGCATTGCTTGTGGGCGATGTGCTTGATACAGATGGTTCGATCAAGTCAGAAATTCGACTTGCGCCAGAGCAGACCAAGGGCCGGCATGCGCGCACGGTTTTCCTCGGGCAGAAATTGCGGCGCGAGTTGGCCGCGTATGTTGCGAGCTTGAAGACCCCGAAGCTTGACGGCCCGTTGTTCTATACGCAGAAGCGGGCGGGGTTCACGGCCAACACGCTCTGTCAGTATTTCCACTGGCTCTATAAGGAAGCGGGTATCCACGGCGCGAGCAGCCATTCCGGCCGACGTTCGTTCATAACGAATCTCGCGAGCAAAGGCGTCGGCGTCCGCGTGTTGATGTCGCTCGCAGGTCATCGAGACATTTCGACTACGCAGCGATATATCGACGTCAATGACGACATGCAGCGAAAGGCCGTGGATCTAGTCTGATGAGCCGTGCGAATCCTGCTCAGATAGAAGCACGTCGCCGGTTTGCGCTCGGGTTTAGGCGCGAAAACAGACCTGACTTGACGCACGTACTCGGTAGCGGCTGGTCGCTCGGACAGGACATGTGCCGGATGACCGATCAGCAGTATTTTGACAAAGCAGTCCAGCTTTTCAATCGGCACATCGGCATTACCCGGTTTGCGCCGTCAACGAAGCAAGACCTGTTCAGAGTGGCGGGCGTCTAATCAACGGAAGGAGAAACACGCATGGCAATTTGTCCCGGTCGTATCCCCAATCAACCAGGTCAACACAGCGGGACCGTCTACCGCTGTACCAAGTGCGGCGCGGTCGGCTGCCGAGATCATCGCTGCACGAATCACAATTGGAGTCATAGTGATGGGTGCCTGCGTTGCGGAAGTCACGGTACGATGGAGTCTATGCGGTAAAAAGCACAAGCCGCTATCTCAGACTCAGCTTGTAGCATCCGGCGGCTGAGCTCGACCCATTGCGGTATCTCTGGCTTCGGCGAGCAAAGGCTGCTATCGCAGCTTGAGGAGTCGGTCACTTGCAATGGGCGGCCTCACGGTAACATCTGGTAAGCAAACGCCCGGATCGGTGGTTCGGCACCGACCTAGGCGGCAGCCATCTTATGAACGGCTGACCTTGGGGGCACATTCGCTGCATGCCATCTCAACGGCGGCTCTCGCGACCTGCGGCGGAGTAAAGTCGACCGCTGCTGCGGACATCGCCTCGTCGTTCCCTTGATCCTCAAAAAAGCTAGCGCTTTGCCAATGGCTTTGCTTCTGGAACGCTGCGCACCCGCGCTTTTAATATTGACGGCCTGTTAAAGCGTTATCTGAAAACGAGCGAACGAGTCGGCCCACTCGCCGGCACTCTCGATACTGCGGAAAATCTTCTGCAGCGGCATTTCGATCATCGGATTGTTTCCTGCCGGCACTAAACGTCGCGGATCAGTTTGGAGACCGAAGCACAGCTTCGAATGGGCATAGGCATACCCGAGTTCGAAGGCTGCGCCTTCGTCAATCGCACGTCCATCTAGCACGATAATTAGAGCGCAGGCAGCCTCGAGAGCTCGCAAGTCGCGGTCGAAAATCGACTTGTAGGCTGCTTGTCTCTCCACTCCGCAGGCGAGAAGATCAACGAGCTTGCCGCCGTCTCTTTGCGGTAGATAGACATCCAGGCTTGCCTCAATGCGCTCTGCCAGAGTGCGGTTGAAGTCGAGTTCAGCCTCTGAAAAGAGGGGAGCCGCGAGGTACACGAGCGGCCGGTCGTGATCAAACCGGTCCACTGCCTGCTCCAATGTAGCTCCGCAGCTTTGTAGTCAAATCCGCTGGCACATATTCCTGACGGTGGATGACCTCGGCGACTCGCTTCGTTAACTCCGCGATACTCATGAACTGCGTATCGATCATGATGGTTCCCGGCATGGATTGATACAGTGCCTTCATGTCTTTCTGCATTCGCTCCAACTTTCCTGCGGTATATTCTTGTCTGCCGGTGGCACGTACCCGAGCAGACAGCTCTTTGGGGTCACCCAGCAGGAGGATAACGACACCTTTCTCGATGCCGTAGCCGCCGTGTCCGTCATCAGGGCAAAGGTGATCTGCTAGAAATTTTGCCTTGGCGGACCTTTCGCTCTCGGGCGTGAAAACTAGTGGGTCGAGCGGCGGGCGGTCAACGACACTGATCACGGCATTTTCCTCGTGCCTGAGCGTGTCATTCTTTTGCGTAAATTGACTTGCGATCCATTCATCCGCGAAGGCTCTCTGATCGTCCGCCAGCTTGTCCCAAGGGATGCTTAACACCTCGGGTCGAGGTTCGAGCCACTCGTCCAAAACGTTCAAATTGCGGAGATGGCTGGTGGTCGTACTCTTGCCAACCCCAATGGAGCCAGTCATATAGAAAGTGTATTTCAGGGGAGTAGCGCTGCGTGTCGCCAAGTCCTTAAGCTTGCCTTCCGAAATCTCACCTTCATTAATTAGCTTTAGCAATAACCTGATTTCTGAGGATGTCAGAAAAAGAGTTATAAGATTGTAAACTTTGAAATTTGTCTCGGAAATTAGCTGCCGCTCGACCTTGGAAAGTGTGTCCTTAGTCGGAATCCAGTGGCAATAATAGTGGAAGTTGCCGGGATTTGTTTCGGCGCCACGCATTAACACGTTTCTAAGTTCAGCTTCTAGCGAGCAGCCCACGAGCAGGCAGGTGTTTCTGGCGAAGTGTGTAAGAAGAAATGACGAGTCATGGCCGCGCGCTCCGACGTATTGCTTTGAATATGACGCCTCTGAAAAGACAAATCGGTCGACCGTTTTTTCCATTAGACCTGCAGGAACATACCCATGCAGATGATAAATCACACAGTCTTGCCGCCGAAATTGTGGCCAAGGATCAGTGACGACCTCGAAGCCGCGATTGCCCTTGTCTTTTTCGCGTTTCCTTTCGGCGAGCGCTCGCTCGAGATAGTCGTCGAAGTTAAAATTAACGGTTAGTGCGCTATCTTGAACGAGCGGAATCAGTGCTTCCATGTACGGATGCTTCGGCAGCTCAGCGGCTATGTCAATTGGTGGTGTTTTGTATAAATATTTTTGGCAAATGGTGAGCCACGCTGCCGTTGCAGTGTTCTGCTCCTCCGCAGGGGATAGTTCGGTCGACTTCCCAAAAAACGCGGCTCGAAACTTTTGATAGAGAATTTCGGTCTGGTAGGGCGCAGCCATGTTCTTGAACGCGTTACCTTCCACTACGTCTTTTGCGTCCACCTGGGGATCAGAAGCAATGTCATTGATTAATTTACCCCACTGAGGAGCGCCGAAATCGACGCTGATTCCTGCTCCAAGGATCGTGCCGAAGCGATGCTTGCGGACTTGAGATCGCAAATGCACGATGGCACGGGGGTACTGCTTCAGCAGATCGCAAAAATCCTTATCGTTTTCTTTTTCCTTGGTCATGCTCCCCTCTATAGCAAATCAATTTGGCCACTCGCGTTTTCGCGTTCTTTGATGCGCAGGCGCCATCCACTCGGAGCTAACGACTGCTCTGTTCTCGCACGTCGTCCCTCAGCGATTTCAATGTGTTGTTCGAATACGTCTAGAGACGTTGCATCAAATTTCTCGTAAACGTGATTGACGTTCCAGAGCCCTGAGCTTGTGACGGCTTCACGAGTGCTCCAGCGGCCAAGCCAGTTCCCACTTGGCTGATCCAGCGGCCCCGTTGGGCCTGCTAGGAGCGCAATGAAATTCCTTTCCAAGTAGCCGCGATCACTATCCGCCGACGATGTGTCAGGCACCTCCAGCCATGCTACTTGCATCTCTCCAATGTGCTTAGAGACTGCGAGCTCAATCTCTTCCTCCGCCGAGCGGACGTCGGCCGATGCAGACTGCCCCTTGCCCCACGTCGGGAAGATTGGCTCGAGCTTTCCACGTCGTATGAGGGATTCGCCCACGTGAAGGCGAAAGACCGATCCCCGGTGATTGCCGAGACCGTCGCCTCCGCCACGGTGAGTGCGGAGGCGGTTCCACAGGGTGGCCTTTGACCCTTCGCTGACCGCATGAGTGCCGATTCGAACAACTCGGTGCTGGAATGGCGCAGTCATGCGCATCTCGCCGTCTTCAAAGAAGAAGTAGATGCCGCGTTTGTGTCGAACAGACGCGGCTGTCTGCTGAGATAGTTTTCGGCTCAAACCGGTATTCAAAGCAGCAACACGTGCCAGAAGCGCATAGAAGCGATCAATATGCGACAGGCGTGCGTGTTCGCTTTCGACTTTCTGCAGCCAAGCTACTTGACTACCAATTCCCAGCGCCGACATCGGCGCTGCAGTTTCACGGCCTTCTGATTCAAATGCAGGGACAAGATATGAGCGATACGCGGATCCAGCCAGAAATATGACGCGCCCCCCGGCGGGCACGCGCGCACCGAAGGCTCTATGGACACCGGCAGCCCAAGCCTGTCGTTGTGCCTCGCTTTGATTCAAGAGCGACTCGTTGTAAGGGGCAATTACGTCTCCGGGGGACAGCAGCCCGTGCTTTGCGGAAAGGATGAACCACTGGTCAGCGCGCCGTTCGGCGTAGCTGCGCGCAGCCGAGAAGAGCGGCGACCGGTAGATTAATTCGGCTGTGGCCGGCTGATCCCCCTTTCTGCTGGTACAGGCGACTAAACAAACTGTATTCACGCGGGTTTTCTCCTCGAACGCCGTCACTTAAGGCCCTGCCACGCGAACTCGTGGAGCTTGCACGCGTCGCACGCGCCGCACGGCACGAATCCAGCCTCCGCAATCTTTGGCCTGTAGCAGCTCCAAGTCTCATGGCGCTGCAAACCCAGACGCTGGGCGAGCCTTGCAATCTGAGGCTTCGACTTCTTTTGCAGCGGCGCGGAGAGCTTTGGGCCCTTGGGAATGGCGTACGAGAGCATCTCTCTGAAACTTGTGATGAACTCGGGGCGGCAGTCGGGATAGCCAGAGAAATCGACCGAGTTGATTCCTGTCCACACTTCTTCGGCGCCAATTCCAGCAGCTTCGGCCGAAGCCAACATGAGGAAAATCCCATTGCGCCCAGGAAGGAACGCACTCGAAACCCCCTTCTTGATTTCGGCCACTGAGCGGTTTGTTGGGATTTCCCGTGCGGGCTTGCTCCAAGCGACCGACACGATCTTCCGCTCAATGCCGAATCGAGCGCACTGCGCTGCTGCGTAGTCCAGCTCGATGTGGTGATGCTGGTTGTAGCTGACGCCGAGGCTAACGACTTCGTGGCCGCGCGACTGGGCAAGTAGCACGCAGACAGTGGAGTCCAGTCCACCGCTATGCAGCACGACAACCTTTCGCTTTTCCTTTTCCACTTCGCGCTCCGTTTCCACCGATTTCTACAGTGCTATTGTCTCACCCCAAACGCTCGCAGTGCGCGCCACGAGCCTAGCTCTAAGCGGGCCGAGCCCGCTGTCATCGTACAGCGCCCGACGAGCAAAGCGTCCCAAGCAGTGCCGCTACCAAACTGCGCGAGCCGGTCTGGTCGCCTTAACGGCGATTGGACTCTACCGCGCTAGTCTGGTTTAAAGATACAAGTCCGAAGCCTTTCGGCCGTCTGTCCGGTCGACCGCACCCAGCCTGAAACGGCCCTTGCACCGTGTGTCGGCTGGCCGAACTCGGTCTCTTGTCACGGCTTGAGCCCCAGCCCTGATAGTCTTCGAATCTAGTCTTGCTACTTGCGCCGGGTACTCTTGTTGCGATGCTTTGCTTTCAGCATCTCGGCTAACTGCTGGACGAAATTCACGACGAGCAGGCGCTCGTCGTTATCCAGACCCTCAAGTGCGTCCGCGATCACGGCTACTTGGTCGTCCGGCCGCTTCGAACCACGCTGCAATAGTTGGTCTACCGAACAGCCTAGGGCATCGCTGAGTAGTTGAAGCCGATGCAACGTCGGTACACGCGTTCCTCGCTCCCATCGACTGATCGCTTCCTGCTCCAGGTCGATCATCTCCGCAAGCTTGGCTTGGGTCAGTCCACGAGCACGTCGTTGTTCGGCGATGGCGGTACCGACGCGGGCAGCTAGGAGGGCGTCTTGGGCGTCGTCGGGTGTGTGAGCGGAATGAATGTTCATAGGACGATATGGTCGACTTCATTCCAATTGCGATGAACGCCCTAATGGGAATATTTAATTCCAAAACGGTTGAATTTTCAGGGCTGTTTTCGTATCGTACAGAGGTTGCGTGAGCGGTCGGGGCACAAGCAAAAGCCGCTCGGCAGATTTTATTCCGAAAAATCAACAGCCTATGACAACGAGCGATACACTTTCCCAGTTCCACACGTTCATGTCTGTCTACGAAAGCTGCCGCGCATCGGCGCTAGGCCATGCATTGCAGATGACGCCTATGGCTGCGCGAGCCTTGGGGCTGATCCGGAAATTTCCCGGCATGACCCTTCACGAGTTGAGCTGCATCCTTGGCGGAAGTCAGGGCCAAATCATCGGCGCTGCATTTGACCTACAACACCTCGGTTACATCGATATAGCGGAAGAGGGTGACGACAATCGGCAACGGGTGTTGAAGCCGATACGGGGGCGACTTTTCGGATTCGAGGGGTATGACAAACTGGTGTTCAATCTGGCAGCCGAGGCCGGAGTTACCGAGCAGTTGGCATCCCTGTTACCGATGTATCAGGACGTGCTGACGAAAGCGCTTGAGGAACTGCAGGGCGATGCGCAGAACGTCCAGTATCAGGCACAGCGGAGGATATTGGCGCGGGTTGTATGAGCTGTGCCGAGCGCCGCCGAACGCCGATGGTGCTACTGGTTTGCTTCCATCGTAGATAGGGCTTCCATGAAGATCGCCTGCAAGGCAGGCAACGCCTTTTCGAAAGCATCGGATAGGCCCATGTCACGGCCGAGTCGTTCCAACTTGGCGCGATAGCGGCGTGCAGCTTCGCATTGTGCGTCGATTGGTGCGAGGAAGTATTCGCTGTTCGAGGTTTTTGTCAATTTGATGACTTGGGCTAGGCCCTGCTCGTGCAGGTCGAATGCGGCACCAACTGCCTGTCCGCGACTGCAACCGAGTAGCAGACGCAACTTGTCGAGTGAGATTTCACCGGTGGACAGGACGATGTCGAGCGCCTTTGCTGCGAACACCGACGTGCCAAGCGATTTTGCAAGGGCGGTAGCGTACCGCCCTTGATACAGCGACATGAAATTGTGGAAACGTGTGATTGCGAACATTTAACCCCTTGCTATGCTTCGTATCGGAACGGCATCGAGTGAAATGCCTAGATAAAACGAGGATAGCGAGGGGGTAGTGGATCATCAAGGGAAGACTGATGACCCCTACGACAACATGCAATACTGCCTTGGTCGCGTCATTCCGTGGAATTTCCAAGGGTCTTTTTCAGAATATCCGGTAAGCAACTCACCGTGTTGCCGATTCCGTGTCGTTCAACAGAATACTCCATCGCAAACAAAACGAACTCGCTCATATCGTGAAACGTCAAGGTTGCCGCCAACTCAGCCTGTCCTTCATGGAAATTAAATGACCTCTCAAATTTCAATTTCCCTTCTGAGTTATTGTGCATCCATATTGCCATCTCTTCTGCTGTTTCCTCGAAATACTCTGCGGCTACCATTCTTTGATGACGTTCTCTATCATTAAAGTGGTCAATGGGCGCGTTAAACAACGCTTTGGCGATCCAGGTATCGGGTTCGTGAGTCAATTCCTCGCGGAATACCCCATCAAATTTAAGAGTGTGATTCATTTTTGTCCTTTTGCTTTTTGGCTTAATTTGAAGTCCGATTTTCGGACTTCGATTCTAGTCTTCGTAAATTTTATTTTTACGTTCTCGATTCAATACCGGGAAAGATTGCATATTCGATTTCCAGAGCGCGCCTAAGTGCATTCTGTTTTGTCGTGGTGAGGGTGTTCATTGCATGCCTCGATTTTGATCCAATATGACGCGGCATATTGTCCGGGCAAAGATTTGCTGTTCGATCGAATGGTCGATCAATGCGTCCTTGAAGTGATTGATCATCTTCAAGTACTTGTTCCAGTTCTTCCATTGCTCCTTCGTAATGTGAGGCGTCACCATTGGCTGCAAAAGCCACATCGGCCTTTTTTAACAGTTCAACGTATCTTCTAAGTGCGTCCGGAACGCGCGACATTTCCCGATTGAACTCGCTGACTTGCCTAGCTGCTTCAACTGCTTTATTGGCAATCTCATCGCCAAGTTTCTTTCGGATGTCAGCAACGGACAGGTCGTCCGTGCTTTCGAGAATTTCAGCAATCTGCCTCTGTTTGACTGCCGAATCGATTACATGTGAGTTGATGCGGTAGTAACCGACATAAACATCTTCGGCAATATCACGATCTGCGACGACTGCCTTAATGACAAAGCTGCCATCGGTTTGGCGTGCAATAATCGCTGCACATTCCGTATCGATCTGCAATTTCGGCAGAACTTGCGATGCCGTAGCTGCATCAATTACGAATACGACTGAATGCTGCCGAGCGCGTTGCGCTTGCATATTCCGATTATGCTCACGATACAGATCGTCTGCAATTACATCTTGATCGTCGTTGTTGGTGGGATTCTGCTTGCAAGATCCGTCTCGCCTATAGGTTTCAACAATCTTTCGCTCACCCCTCTCGTTTTCAAGCCAGACCAAGAAATTTTCAGGTTCGATTTGTTTTGCGAGTGCCACGGAGAGAACGTGAACCTTATCCGAGACATATTGCTTCGTCGCATCAGTAAAAGTAAGGCGCACGATCTTGTGATAAGGGGACGTTTTACCGGGCGTTACCTCGATTTTATTTTCCACGCAAAGCTTTTTCAATTCTTCTTCATACGCGCCGCGGTTGGATTCGTCGGTATGGTATTTGTGAGCAGCTGCATAATGAACCGCTGCAATTTCTCGCGACCTCTGGCGATAGCCGCTACCGAGATTGATTGCACTTTTAATGAGGCTTGAGAAATTACTTTCGGGCGTGCAAGTCGGCTTATCGGACTTGTGTTCGGAGGATTTAAGTTGATTGAGTTCCTGCATATTCCGCTCCTTATAAAATTCGATTGATCGTCGTTCGGTGAATCGACGGATTGAATTTTATTTAGGAGCGGTTTGCAGCAAAATTGCATTTGCCGCATCACATACGCTGTTTAGCCGCAAGTGGTGGACCGTTTGCGGGCAAACGTCATGCCGTCCAGCCACTTCGTGATCGTTCTCTCGGCTTGATCCTCGGACAGATTGACTTTGAGATCCTTGGCTTTCGAAAGAATCGGCTCTCTGATCGATAGCGCCGCGTTCCGCTTGCTCTGATACTTGCCCGATGCGGCCAGTTCACGTGCCAGCAAACGCAACGGCTCGTACTTCTCATTGCGCTTGGATGCGCCATTGGATGCCTTGGTCACATGGGCACGCTCTACCGCATCAGGTAGCACGATGGTTGCCGACGATACCCCGTACCAATACTGTGCTTGGCAAAGATACGTCCATGCTCTGTCTTGATCTCTGGCACGTTTAGCGGCAACAGCATAGGCGTACGCGATGCCAATAAGATTCTCGTGAGTGCGCGGCGTCACCTGCCAGCTTGCCAGTACTTCGGCCTCGATGGTCTGGGGGTCTATCTCGGCTTGACTCTCACACGGTTGCAAAATCTCTCGGTCGAATGCGCCGTCTTCCTTGTGGCCCGCGAGGTAATAATTGTCCGGTAGCCCAGACAGAATTTTGTCGAGGATTGCGTTGAAGCTGCTCATTTCGTTGAGTCGGAAACAGGGGGAGTTCAGGCAAGGTCAGGGATGCCATATGCCCTGCGGCTATGGAGAGATCCGATAATCGGACCAGGGAACAAATTGGCCGTTCAATCAGTGCAGCCATAGCACGCCATCGATTTAACGGCGTTCTGGCGCTTTGCTTGAGCTTGAGGCTGCGCAGATGTCGAACAGGTCGGCCAAACACATGGCGGCTCGTTTGGTGAACCGTAGGGGAAACGTCGATGGAACCTACGTTGCGTTGCAATCAGAGCAGTTCGGATCGATCACGTAGATTTCCGGGCCCATCGAAATCGCGTCGTTCGGGCACTCGGGCTCGCTGACGTCGCAATTGTGCTGAAAACGTCTTGTTGCTCATGGCCTGGCGTGCTATCTGGACTTTGCGCGCTGCAAAATCTGCAACACCTGTGCAACTCAGCCGCAACTCAAAAACGTGGATTTCGGGGAATTTTGCACGACCGTGCGGAAGGCTAAAAAGCTATAATGTATTGTTTTTTCTAGGAAAGTTGACGAAAGCATGGCCCTGATGATTACCGACGAGTGCATCAATTGCGACGTCTGCGAGCCGGAGTGCCCGAACGATGCGATTTCGATGGGCACGGAAATCTATGTGATCGATCCGAAGAAATGTACCGAGTGCGTCGGCCATTTCGACGAGCCGCAGTGCATTCAGGTGTGCCCGGTGGAGTGCATTCCACGCGACCCGGAACATCTGGAAACGCGCGAAGGCTTGATGGCGAAGTATCACGCGCTGCAAGCCGCGAAGGGTGCGTGACGTTCGGGGTTGATGCGTGCAGCAAAAAAATGGCGAAGGCTGAATGGGTCTTCGCCATTTTTGTTTCTGGCTTTTGTTTTGCGGTGGTGTTTTCCTCAGGCCGCCGAGGCGCGCATCGCTATCCGGCGTACGTGCTGAAAATAGCGCGTAACGCATCCAGCAGAATGTCGCATTCAGCATCGGTGCCGATCGAAATTCGCAGGTGCTGGTCGATACGCGGCGCCTTGAAATGGCGCACGAAAATTTCTTTCTCCCTGAGCCGCAATGCGAGCGTCGCCGCGTCGTAGCCCGCATGGCGCGCGAACAGCAGATTCGCGGCCGACGGCAAGACTTCGAAGCCGAGCGCGCCCAGTTCCGCGGCCAGGCGCTCGCGGCTCGCGATCACCTTCGCGCAGCAGTCGCGGAACCAGGCGTCGTCTTCGTAGGCGGCGGTCGCGGCCGCTTGGGCGAGCCGATCGAGCGGGTAGGAGTTGAAGCTGTCTTTCACGCGGTTCAGCGCGTCGATCAGCTCCGGATTGCCGAACGCGAGGCCGACGCGCATGCCGGCCAGCGAACGCGATTTCGACACGGTCTGCACGACGAGCAGATTCGGATAGCGATCGATCAGCGCAATTGCCGATTCGGCGCCGAAATCGACGTAAGCCTCGTCGATTACCACGACCGAATCCGGATGGCGCGCCACGAGACGTTCGATGTCCGCGAGCGGCAACGGGCGGCCGGTCGGCGCATTCGGGTTCGGAAACAGGATGCCGCCGTTCTCCACCGCGTAATCGTCGATGTCGATCGCAAAGTTGTCGTCGAGCGCGATGGTCTGGTAATCGACTTCGAACAGCCTGGCGTAGGTCGGATAGAAGCTGTACGTGATGTCGGGGAACAGCAGCGGCTTGCCGTGCTTGAGCAAGGCCTGGAACGTGAGCGCGAGCACCTCGTCCGAGCCGTTGCCCGCAAACACCTGTTCGGCGCGGATGCCGTGATAGGCAGCGACCGTTTCGCGCAGCTTGCGCGCGGTAGGGTCCGGATAGCGGCGCAGCGCTTCGGCCGTGTCGCCGAGTTCCTGGCGGATCGCCGCGAGCACGCGCGGCGACGGCGGGTAGGGATTCTCGTTGGTGTTCAGCTTCACCGGATGCGCGAGCGCGGGCTGTTCGCCCGGCACATACGGCGTCAAACGGTGGACGATGTCACTCCAGTAACGGCTCAAGCGATTCTCCTGGCGATGTCGATTGCAATGGCGATGGCGGCCGGCCGCGCCGGTCAGCCGTTATTCAGCCGTTATTGCGATGCAGCTGCATCATCGCGCGCTCCAGCTCGCCCTTGATGACCTGGGGCATGACCGCGAGGGCGCGTTCGATCGACGCGTCGATCACATCCTGCTCTTCGCGGCGCGGCGGTTTCAGCACGTAATTGGCGACGTCGGGTTTGGCGCCGGCGCGCGCGCTTTCGGGAATCAGGTCGCGCGGATGGCCGATGCCGATCCGCAGCCGCCAGTATTGCTGCGACGACAGATGCGCGCTGATGTCCTTCAGTCCATTATGCCCGCCGCTGCCGCCACCGAGCTTCAGCTTGACGCTGCCGGGCGGCATGTCGAGCTCGTCGTGCGCGACCAGAATCTCGTCGGGAAGAATCTTGAAGAACTGCGCCACCGCCACGACCGATTGGCCGGAACGGTTCATATAGGTTTGCGGCTCCAGCAGATGCACTTCCTCGCCGTGCAGCCGCGCTTTCGCGTAAAAACCGTGGAAGCGCCGCTCGTCGCGCAGCGTCGTGCCTGCCTCGCGCGCGAGTTGATCGACCAGCCAGAAGCCGGCGTTGTGACGCGTCGCGGTGTATTCGGCGCCCGGATTGCCGAGCCCGACGATCAGCTTGATCATGATTGCGTGAGTCCATCTGGCCCGGAAGGGAACTGCAGCCGGACCCAAAAAGCCGAAAAAAAACCCGCCAGGGCGAACCTCGGCGGGTCACATCGACCGTTTCATGGGAAACGGATCGAGAGGATTGCTTGCTCTGAACCGAAGGGCCCTTAAGCAGCCGGCGTTTCGCCTTCAGCAGCAGCGGCGTCTCCGGAGATCGCGCCAGCCGGGATCGTTGCAGCAGCAACCACCGGGTTTTCCGCGTCGACGTGGGCGACGAGCGCCACACCTGCCGGCAACGGGATGTCCTTCGCGTGAACCGATTGACCTGCTTCGATCTTCGCGAGGTCGACTTCGATGAATTCGGGCAGTGCCGACGGCAGGCACTCGATTTCGATTTCGTTGAGGACGTGCGAGATCACCGCGCTCGACAGCTTCACTGCCGGGTTGCTTTCCTGGTTCAGGAAGTGCAGCGGCACCTTGGTGTGCAGCTTCTTCGATGCGTCGACGCGCTGGAAGTCCACGTGCAGCACGAGCTGACGGAACGGGTGGTATTGCACGTCGCGCAGCAGAACCTGTTGCGACTTGCCGGCCACTTCCAGTTCGAGGATCGACGAGTGGAAAACTTCTTTCTTGAGCGCGTGCCACAGGGCGTTGTGATCGAGTTCGATCAGTTGCGTGTCAGCACCCGCGCCATAAACGATACCCGGGGTCTTACCCGAGTTACGCAGGCGGCGGCTCGCACCCGTACCTTGCAGGGAACGCTCGAAAGCGACTACTTTCATGTTGAATCTCCAATGCACTGCCCGCGACCAGGCAGTAAAAACAGGGCCTCGAAGCCGTAATGGCTGAGGCCCGGGATAGCGGCACGAACCTTCGTTCGTTCATGCCGATTGTGCAAAAACGCCGCGTGTCGCATGAAGCGGTACGCGGCGTCTTCGCAAATGCTTAACTCTCGGCGAACAGCGACATGACCGAATCGCCGCGGCGGATGCGCGAGAACGTTTCGGCGAGCAGGCCGGCGCTCGTCAACGAACGGATCTTTGCGCACGAACGGGCTTCTTCGCCGAGCGGGATCGTGTCCGTGACCACAAGTTCGTCGAGTGCGGAAGCGGCGATACGCTCGCCTGCGCCGCCCGACAGAACCGGGTGAGTGGCGTACGCGAACACCTGCTTCGCGCCGCGTTCCTTCAGAACCTGCGCGGCCTTGCACAGCGTGCCGGCCGTGTCGACCATGTCGTCCATGATCACGCAGGTGCGGCCTTCGACTTCACCGATGATGTTCATCACTTCGGCGACGTTCGCCTTCGGGCGACGCTTGTCGATGATCGCGAGATCGCAATTGAGCTGCTTTGCCAGTGCACGGGCGCGCACCACGCCGCCGACGTCCGGCGAAACGACCAGCAGGTTGTCGTAGTTCTGCTTGCGCAGATCGCCGAGCAACACGGGCGTTGCGTAGATGTTGTCGACCGGGATGTCGAAGAAGCCTTGAATCTGGTCAGCGTGCAGATCCATCGTGATGATCCGCTCGACGCCGGCGATTTCCAGCATGTTCGCCACGACCTTCGCCGAGATGGCGACGCGCGCCGAACGCGGGCGCCGATCCTGACGGGCATAACCGAAGTAGGGGATGGCTGCGGTGATCCGGCCTGCGGATGCGCGTTTGAGCGCATCGACCATGATCATCAGTTCCATCAGATTGTCGTTCGTCGGTGCACACGTGGATTGCAGGACGAAGACATCCTTGCCACGCACGTTTTCCTGAATCTCGACCTGGATCTCACCGTCCGAAAAACGGCTGACCATTGCTTTGCCGAGGGGAATACCGAGGTTTTTGACGACTTCCTGGGCAAGCGCGGGATTTGCGTTGCCAGTAAAAACCATCAGGCCGTCATGGCTGCTCATCGTGCACCTACTTCAGGCTGGGGGCGGGAGAGATATGATTGCTGTGACGAACCACAGCGAACTACGAGAATTTTTGGCAGGGGAGAAAGGATTCGAACCTTTGCATGCCGGAATCAAAATCCGGTGCCTTAACCAGCTTGGCGACTCCCCTACACTAACTTTGAGCTCCGCCGACCGTGGAGTTTCGTTCGACGATGCAAAACTTATGACGCGAAAGCAAAGAGTGGATGCTGATCCAGGCTCGCTGCCACTGCACTGTTCCATTCGCTTGGCAACTTGGCTTGCGCCGCTTCTGCCTCGGCTTTGCTACGGAACGCTGCAAAAACACTCGCACCCGATCCGGACATCCGCGCTGGCGCGATGTTTTCAAACCATCGCAGCACTTGCGCTACTTCCGCGTACTTTCCTACGACAACCTGCTGCATGTCATTCCGGCCAAAACTTTCCGGCCAATCAGTGTTGCAGCTGTGTTCTGCAGGAAAGTCCGTAATTATGAGGGGCTTTGTATCTCTTGTCAACGCTTTTTCGGAAAAAATCGCTGCAGTTGGAACCTGCACCCTCGGTGTCACTACCAGGAAGTGACGCGGCGGCAATTGTACAACGTCTAACGCTTCCCCAACACCCTCTGCGAAGGCATTTTTCCCAAATACGAAAAAAGGCACGTCCGCACCGAGCTTCAGCGCAAGATCCTGCAATTCCTGGCGCGGCAGGTCGAGTTTCCATAAGCGATTGAGCGCGAGCAGCGTCGTCGCTGCGTCCGAGCTGCCACCGCCGAGTCCGGCGCCCATCGGCAGGCGCTTGTCGATTTCGATGTCGACGCCCTCGCGCGAACCCGTGTGCGCTTTCAGCAGCGTCGCGGCGCGTACCGTGAGGTCATGCTCGGGCGGCACATCGGCGATTTCGGTGCGGCGTGTGATGAGCCCGTCGTCGCGGCGCGTGAAGTGCAGCGTGTCGCCCCAGTCGAGCAGCTGAAAGACCGTTTGCAGAGTGTGATAGCCATCTGGCCGGCGGCCCGTGATGTGCAGGAAGAGATTCAGTTTCGCTGGCGCGAGGCAATCGCGCAGCGAATCGGTTGTTTCGATCATGAGTGAAAGCTACCTGCGCCAAGGTGGCGCCAAACGGGCGGTAACGCTGCGTGAACGGATGCAGGGGCGAAGGTTTTCAAAGCGGCCTTCGAAAGCGGCCGTCGTACCGGCCGCCCTGGCGAAAAGCCGTCACTGATCCAGCACGAGCTTGATGTCGAGCGGCGGCTCCGAGCGGCTCAGATTGAGGCGCTTTACGCCGGTAGCCGGTGCATCGGCATACGCGAGATAGTCGATGGTCCAGCCGTCCTGCGTGATCTGCTTCAAGCGCGACGGCTGCTGCGGGTCGTTCTCGGTCTTCGCGCGCGAGGTCGGTGCGGGAGACGGCTGCAGCCAGTAGCGCAGACCTTCGACCGGCAGCGTGAACCCGAGTGCATTCTGCATCAGCGTGGAGACGTTATCCGCGGTGAGCGGTGCGCGGTTCGGCAATTCGAGCGTGGCCGAGGCCGGCGACGACGTGACGATAGCCAGGGTCTGACCAAGCGGATTGCGCAATTGCAGGGTCACGGTGTCGCCGGTTTCCTGCCACGAGAAGTTGCCGTAGGCGTTGCGTTGCTGGCCGTTCTGGTCGTTGTACTGGACCGCGAAACGGCCCTGATACGAGCGGCTCGTTTGCGCGGTCACTTCGGTCGCGGCCTTCGACGTGGACGCCCCCTGCGGTTGCACCGACGCGCAGCCCGCCAGCGCGACAACGGCCGCCGCCGCGAATCCGAGCGCCATGCCGCGCGGCGCCCCGGAACAGGAAATCAAACGGGAAAGACGCATCAAAGATCGTTTACCTGAAGACGTTGCAGCGTTTTGACGAGGGTGTCGTTGTCCGGCTCGAGCTTGCGCGCGGCACGGAATGCTGCGCGCGCCTCGTCCTGCTCGCCGGTTTTCCACAGCACTTCGCCGAGGTGTGCGCCGATTTCGGCGTTCGGCTGGATGCTGTACGCCTTGCGCAGCAGCTTGATCGCATCCGCCGTGTTGCCCATCCGGTATTTGACCCAGCCCACGCTGTCCATGATGAACGCGTCGTTCGGCGCGAGGGCCGAGGCCTTTTCGACCAGCTTGTCCGCTTCCGGAAGACGCTGATTGCGATCGGCCAGCGAATAGCCGAGCGCGTTGTACGCCTGCGGATTGTCCGGCTGCGTCTTCATCAGCTTGCGCAACTGCGCTTCCATGATGTCGTAATGGCCGGTCTTTTCGGCGGCCATCGCGTAGTCGTAGGTGAGGTCGGGGTCGTCGGGGAAGTTTGCCGTGGCTTGCTGCAGGCGCTCTTCGGCCTCGGGGTAGCGCTTCGCGTCGAACAGGATCGCGGCGTCGGTGCGCGCGATCAGCGCCATGTCGCGCGGGTCGGAGGTCTGCAGGCCGGCGAGCAGCTTGCGCGCGTCGTCGGTCTTGCCCTGCTTCGCGAGCAGCTGCGCGCGCGTGATCTGCGCGGGCATGTACTGCTGGCTGGTCGGCGCAATCTTGTTGAGCCAGTCGTTCGCTGCCGCTTCGTTTTTCTGTTCGAGCGACAGTTGCGCCAGGTAGATGTAGGCCTGGCCCGCATCGGCGCCCGGCGTCTTGTCAGCCAGCTGCGCGTATTGCGTCAGATAGGTCTGCGCGTCGGCGAAATTTTTCTGCTGGATCTTGATCAGCGCGAGCGCCATCAACGGCGTGAGGTCGTTCGGGTTCGCCTTGCGCATGCTCTCGAACTGCTTCTGCGCGTCGTCGAGACGGTCGCTCGCGAGATACATCTGCGCGAGCGCGAGCCGCGCGTCATGCGATTTCGGATTCTGCTGCACGTATTTTTCGAGCGACGCGATGCCTTCCTTGCGCTCTTCCGGGCCCATTTGCGAGAGCGTCAGCGCCGCCGGCAGATAGTCGGGTTTCAGGGTCAGCGCCTGCTCGAGCGATTTGCGGGCGCCCGGCGCGTCGTCGGACAGCAACTGCTGACGGGCGAGCGCGAGTTGCGCTTCGGGCCGGTTCAGGTCGTTCTTCGCGAGGTCCTGCAATACATGCAGACCGCCGATGCGATTCGGGCCGCGCGAGAGCAGCAACTGCAGCGAGAGGATCGCGTTGCCGCGGTTTTCCTCGGGCACCTTCGCCAGTTCGCGCGCGAGGATCGGCGCCGCGTCGTCGGGCTTGCCGGACAGCACGAGCAGCGAGGCGTCGAGTTGCGCGGCGCGCTCCGAATCCGGCGCGTACTGCTGCCACAATTGCGCGGCGGCCAGCGCGTCCGACGGGCTTTGCGCGGCCAGCGCGATTTCGGTGGCGCGCTGCGCCATGCGCGGGTCGTGCGTGTCGCGCGTGAGCGCGAGGTAGGTTTGATAGGCGGGCGCCGGCTGGTCGCGCTGCAGCGCGATCTCGGCGGCGAGCACCTGGAAGACGATCTGGCTCGACAACGGCACGTCCGGCAGCGATTTCTCGTCTTCGGGCGTTGCGGGACCGAGCGGGTCCGGCAAGGTGACCGACGTGTCGTCCGAATCCGGCGCGGGGTCCTGCGCATGCGCGGGCACGGCGGCCAGCGCCCATAATGCGAGCGCAGCTGCGCCGAGCATCCGCCGGGCGGATACGGCATGTGGCACGTTGGACATGCGCGCGAGGCGCCTTGAAAGCAGCTTCACGAAGGACACGTTCATGGAAATCCGTTCAATGTTTCAGTCGATTGTAACGCGCTCGCTACAATACGCGCACAACCACCCACGCAAGTAGCAGACCGATCAGACATGCCAGAGTTGCCAGAAGTCGAGGTTACCCGCCGAGGGATCGAACCGTATGTGTCCGGGCGCAAGGTCGAGCGCGTCGAAGTGCGTACGCCCGCGCTGCGCTGGCCGATTCCGGCCGGCCTTGCGAAAACCTTGCGCGGCCATGTGGTGCGCAAGGTCGAGCGGCGCGGCAAGTACCTGCTGTTCGAAATCGACGCGGGCTGGTTCATCGTGCATCTCGGCATGACCGGCACGCTGCGCGTGCTGCGTCACGTGCCGCAGCCGCCGGCCGCGGCGAAGCACGATCACGTCGACTGGATCTTCGACGACTTCATCCTGCGTTATCGCGATCCGCGGCGTTTCGGCGCGGTGTTGTGGCATCCGCGCGAGGCGGGCGACATCCTTGCGCACCCGCTGCTCGCGGGGCTCGGCGTCGAGCCCTTCTCGCCGGCGTTCTCGGGCGCGCTGATGCACCGGCTGACGCGCGGGCGCAAGGTGTCGGTGAAGCAGGTGCTGCTGGCTGGAGAAATCGTCGTCGGCGTGGGCAATATTTACGCGTCGGAGAGCCTGTTTCGCGCGGGCATCCGGCCGACCACCGCGGCGGGGCGCGTCTCGCTCGCGCGCTATGAACTGCTCGCCGACGCGGTGCGCGTGACGCTTGCCGCCGCGATCGAGAAGGGCGGCAGCACGCTGCGCGATTTCGTCGGCAGCGACGGCGAAAGCGGCTACTTCCAGCTCGACTATTTCGTCTATGATCGCGCGGGCCAACCCTGCCGCGTGTGTGCAACGCCCATCAAACAGATCGTGCAGGGGCAGCGCTCCACGTACTTCTGTCCCACCTGCCAGCGCTAGATTTCCGATGCCTTCCCGCCTGACACCCACTACGACCCCGCGTGCGAACTCACGCGCGGGCGCGTCCGCCGCGGCGCCCGTTTTTCCCGCGATGCCCGATTTTTCCGCGCGCCTCATCGCATGGCAGCGCCAGCACGGCCGGCACGATCTGCCCTGGCAGAACACGCGCGACCCGTACCGCATCTGGCTGTCGGAAATCATGTTGCAGCAGACCCAGGTGTCGACGGTGATTCCGTACTACGCGAAGTTTCTCGCGCGTTTTCCCGATGTCGCCGCGCTGGCCGCCGCGCCGTCCGACGACGTGATGGCGCTGTGGGCCGGCCTCGGTTACTACACGCGCGCGCGCAATCTGCATCGCTGCGCGCAGGTCGTGGTCGAGCGGCACGGTGGCGCGTTTCCGGCCTCGGTCGAGGAACTCGCGGACCTGCCCGGCATCGGCCGCTCGACGGCTGCCGCGATCGCCTCGTTCGCCTTCGGCGCGCGCGCGACGATTCTCGACGGCAACGTGAAGCGCGTGCTCGCGCGCGTGTTCGGCGTCGACGGATTCCCGGGCGAGAAGAAGGTCGAGAACGCGATGTGGACGCTCGCCGAATCGCTGCTGCCGGTCGATGCATCGGACGACGAAGTTAGCGCGTACACGCAGGGCTTGATGGATCTCGGCGCGACGCTATGCGTGCGCGGCCGGCCAGACTGCGCGCGCTGCCCGTTCGCCGTCGACTGCGTTGCGAATGTCACCGGACGTCAGCGCGACTTGCCCACGGCGCGGCCGAAGAAAGCCGTGCCGACGCGCCGCACCTGGATGCTCGTGCTGCGCGACGGCAACGCGGTGATGCTCGAGCGGCGGCCGCCGTCGGGCATCTGGGGCGGCTTGTGGAGTCTGCCCGAAGCCGCCGACGAAGCCGCGCTCGCCGAGCGCGCGCGAGCGTTCGGTAGCGACGGCACGGTGTCGCCGCTCGCGCCGTTTTCGCATGTATTCACGCATTTCAAGCTCGATATCGAGCCGCGCATCGCGGAGCTGGATCGCGGCACCGGCGCATTGGCGGCGTTGAACGACGCCGATACCGCATGGGTCGCGCTCGGCGATCTCGATTCGTTCGGAGTGCCGGCGCCGGTGCGCAAGCTGCTGGACAGCCTGCAGGGTTCGTTGATCTAACGGATCGTGCGCAGCGGCGGCGCTGCCGGCATCGTGCGTGCTGCCGCTCGTGCAATGCTCGCGGTTGCCGTCACGTCACAGCAGCTGATGTTGCTGCATGTAGTGATGCACGACGTCGATGCGCGCGCCGGCATCGGTCAGTTCCATCAGCTTTTGCCGGGCGCGCAGCGCGATCGGCAGCACTTCGGCGAGACGGTTCGACACCCATGAGGGATCGGCGAGCCTGAACGGCTCCGCGAACGGCAGACTATCCGGGTCGCGCTCGCGGATCGTCGCGATGATCCTTTCGAGCACTTCCGCGCAGGCGCCGAATTTGGCCAGCAGATCGTTGCCTTCGAGCGGCTGATCGTCGGCGAGCGGCTCCGCCATGCCGACCAGCAAACCGCTTGCTTCGACGCGATGCGACAGCAGGCGAAAACGCTTCGTGCCGCGCGCGCGAATCAGCAGCATGCCGAACGCTTCGACGTCGCATTCGTCGATTTCGGCGAGACAGCCAATGGCTTCGGGCACCGAAGGCTCTTCCTCGCGCGCCACTTCCGCTCCGCTTTTCAGCAGGCATACGCCGAACGAGGTCTTTTCGCGCAGACAGTCGCGCGCCATGTCGAGATAGCGCGCTTCGAAAATCTTCAGCGGCAGCAATCCATCGGGGAAGAGCACCGTATGCAGCGGAAACAGCGGCAAATCGGCGTACACAGTAGGCGTAGAGGACATGGCGCAACGCTTTCGGTTAAGGCCGCGCGATGCGGCCAGTTAAGCGATCAGCTTCGATGATTCGCCGACGTCGACCGGCGCATCGCGGTGCCGCACAATCACATTCGCCGATGTTGCGAGACGCGCGGCAAGCGTCTCCGCGATGAACACCGAGCGGTGCTGGCCGCCCGTGCAACCGATTGCGACGGTCAGGTAGCTGCGATTGTCGTCGCGGAAATGCGGCAGCCACTTGGACAGATACTTCTCGATGTCGTCGATCATCTCGTGGACGACCGGCTGCGCATCGAGAAAATCCATCACCGGTTTGTCGAGGCCGGTGAGCGGCCTCAATTCATGATCGTAGTACGGGTTCGGCAGCGTGCGTACGTCGAATACGAAATCCGCATCGAGCGGCACGCCGCGTTTGAAGCCGAACGACTCGAACATCAGCACGAGCCCGGCGTCTTCCTGTTCGATGAAACGCTTGACCCATGCGCGCAGCACGTTCGCGCGCAGATTGCTCGTGTCGATCTGATGGCCGAATTCGGCGAGCCCCGCGACCAGTTCGCGCTCGCGCTCGATCGCTTCGGCGAGCGAGGTGAGCAGGCCCACGTCCGCATCGTG
This sequence comes from Burkholderia sp. Ax-1724, assembly GCF_011752995.1. Taxonomy (GTDB): domain Bacteria; phylum Pseudomonadota; class Gammaproteobacteria; order Burkholderiales; family Burkholderiaceae; genus Paraburkholderia. Next base: position 24,811 of record NZ_VWWL01000025.1, on the reverse strand, counting down.
CGCGGGCGAGCCGGATAGCGGATGGCGCCGGCGCGTTTCGGAAAAGCGTTGAATCAGCGACTGCGTGCTTGCGCTCAGAAACAGCACGCGCACGTCGTGCGAGCGTTTGAGATCGCGGATCATCGCGGGCATTTCGTCGAGCGACGAACCCGAGCGTGCGTCGATCGCGACCGCGAGACGATCCTGGCCGTCTTCGGCGAGATAGCTGGCGAGTTGCGGCAGAAAGCGCGGCGGCAGATTGTCGACGCAATAATAGCCCGCGTCTTCAAGCGCGTTCAGGGCAACGGACTTGCCGGAGCCGGAGATGCCGGTGATCAGGATTATGCGCATGGAGTCGTCGAAACCGTAAATTTCATCATAGCATCCGGTTTCCATGTGCGTGCCCGCGGACGGGCTTTTTGCCGCGGGCGCTGCATGGCTTGGGCGGCATGGCCCGGCCCGGCTTCAGATCAGCTTGCCGGGAAACTGGCTGTCGGGGTCCTGCATGGCGAGACGCTGGCGGTCCATGAAATCGCGCAGCGTGTCGATGCCGCGCAATTGCAGGATCGTGTTGCGCACGGCCGCTTCGACCAGCACCGCGAGGTTGCGGCCCGCAGCCACCTGAATCGTGACCTTGCTGATCGGCAGACCGAGCACGTCGACGGTCTGACTCTCCAGCGGCAGGCGCTGGAATTCGCCGTCGGGGCGGCGTACCAGTTGCACGATCAGCTTCAGCTTCATTTTCCGGCGCACCGCCGTTTCGCCGAAGATCGTCTTGATGTCGAGGAGACCGAGGCCGCGCACTTCGAGCAGATTCTGCAACAGCGGCGGGCAGCGTCCTTCGACGAAGTCCGGGCCGAGGCGCACGAAGTCGACCGCGTCGTCGGCGACGAGACCGTGGCCGCGGCTGATCAGTTCGAGCCCGAGTTCGCTCTTGCCGAGACCCGAGTCGCCGGTGAGCAGCACGCCCATGCCGAGGATGTCGAGAAACACGCCGTGCAGCGTCGCGCGCGGCGCGAGGATGCGCGACATGTAGAGACGCAGGCTGTCGATTACCGCGGCCGCCGAGGTCGGCGTCGTGAAGAGCGGCGTGGACGAGCGCGTGCAGCGCAGCACCAGTTCCGGCGGCGCGGCGACGCCGCCGGCCACCACCAGGAACGGCGGCTCCAGCGCAATCAGCTCGGCCATGTGGCGCGAGCGGTCTTCGTCGGTCTGACGTTTGTAGTAGTCGATTTCGGCGTCGCCGAGCACCTGGATCCGGTTCGGGTGGATCAGGTTCAGGTGGCCGACGAGGTCGGCGCTCGAGGTGGCGTTGGCGACCGATTCCGAGGAAAAGCCGCGCTCCCAGCCTTCATGCCCCGTGAGCCAGCTGAGCTTCAGCATGGCTGCGTTGTCGTCGAAAATGCTCTGGGCGTTGATGCTGGACGTATCCATGAGTCGGTGACTCCAGTGTGGGCCGCTTGCCGGGCCGTGCTCGCGTGCGCGGGGTTACCGCCGCTGCATCAAGGTTGCCACTGAGTGAGCAGGCGATGCAACGATTCGCGGTCTTCTTCGGTATGCAGGCGTTCGCGAGCCTCGCGATCGGACAGCAACTGGGCAATCTCGGACAGGATTTCGAGGTGCTGTTGGGTAGCCTGTTCGGGCACGAGCAGGAAGATCAGCAGCGAAACCGGCTGACCGTCCGGTGCTTCGAAAGGGATGGGTTCCGCGAGACGGACGAACGCGGCGAGCGGCTGCTTGAGACCCTTGATGCGCCCGTGCGGAATCGCGACGCCTTCGCCGAGTCCGGTCGAACCGAGGCGCTCTCGCGCAAAAAGATTGTCAGTGACGGTACTGCGGGCGATGCCGTTCTGGTTCTCGAAGATCAGGCCCGCTTGCTCGAACACGCGTTTCTTGCTGGTGACCGATAGTCCGATGACGACGTTCTCGAGGGGAAGAAATTTGGCTAAACGATTCATGTTGACAGGCGAAAACGTGGCCTGGGTTCTCCCCACCGGGGCGTTTAAGTGGCGTTCCATTCGTTTGATGCTCGCGAAGACGTGCGGTGAGAGTCGTCGCCCAAAGCGCGAGACTCCGGCCGGCCGTATTCAAAGAGCTGGCTTGACCCCGATGGTAACCGGAACATTATAGAACAGGGTAGCGGACGATGGTGCGGCGCGCCATTGATGCATACCAGGTTTTTCACCGCTTGCGCCGCGACTCGTTTCGCTTCGCGCAAAGACTGGCGAAAACCATGCACGGCATGCGGAAACGGCGCGGGGAACGTGGCCCGAAAACGAAAAACCGCCCGGTTGCGGGCGGCTTGACGGAGCGGGAAAATGAATGATTTCCTCTAATTCTCCTATTGCGGCGGCACGTCCAGTTGCGGCGCCGGCTGATACTTGATCGCCTCGTGCTGATGTCCTTGCAGACGATCCTTGTGGCGGATCACCTGTCTGTCGAGCTTGTCGATCACAAGATCTATCGCCGCGTACAAATCACTGTCACAACTCTCGACAAAAATGTCTTTACCCTTCAGATGGAGATTGATTTCCACCTTCTGACGCTTGTCTTTTTCCTTATGGTTGTCGACCGAGAGGACCACACTGCCGTCGATGACCTGATCGAAATGTCTTAGCACCCTGTCCAGTTTGGTGATCACGTATTCGCGCAACGCAGGCGTTACTTCGAGGTGGTGTCCACTGATCTTGAGATTCATAGTGCTTCTCCAAGCTAATGCCGCTTGGTCCGCACAATGACAAAGGTCCGGTCGATCTGACGGCTTGCCTGTGTCGCCCCCCGGTGACTGACATCTGGCAGGTCGCAGCGGCCGGCCTGTCCGTCATGCACGGAGCGGCCGGTAAATGCCCGCTGCAAAACGCGGCGGGCTACAGAGACTTGCGCAGGTTGACTGCCGGGATCTTGAGCGCTTCACGGTATTTCGCCACGGTACGCCGTGCGACCACGAAGCCCTGTTCCGCCAGCAATTCGGCTATGCGACTGTCTGAGAGTGGCGATTTCGGGTTTTCCGCTCCTATCAGTTGTTTGATCAGCGCGCGAATGGCCGTTGAAGAGGCCGCGCCGCCTGTGTCAGTCGATACGTGTGAGCCGAAAAAGTACTTGAATTCCAGCGTCCCGAATGGGGTCAGCATGTATTTGCCGGTTGTCACACGCGAGACAGTTGACTCGTGTAGGCCCAGCGTATCAGCAATTTCCCGCAAAACCAAGGGGCGCATGGCAATTTCGCCGTGCACGAAAAAGCTCTTCTGACGCTCGACGATTGCCTGCGCAACTCGCAGGATCGTCTCGAAACGCTGCTGGATGTTTTTGATCAGCCAGCGTGCTTCCTGAAGCTGCTGGCGCAATGAACCGCTGCCGGGATCGCCCCGGTTATTGCGCAGAATATTCGCGTACAGATGGTTGATGCGCAGCTTCGGCACGACTTCGGGATTCAGTTCGGCCTGCCATCCTTGAGCGGTTCTGCGCACCATGATGTCGGGCACGACGTAGTCCGCTTCGGCCTTGCCGTAGGCGGCGCCGGGAAACGGTTCGAGCGAGCGGATCAGCACATGGGCGTCGCGCAGATCGTCGTCGTTCGCTTTCAGGTGCTTGCGCAGACGCGTGAAATCGCGCGCCGCGAGCAATTCCAGGTGATGGCCGACAATGTCTAGCGCGAGCGTGCGGGTGGGCGACGGATCGAGCCGCAGCAGTTGCAGCTTCAAGCATTCCGACGCGGAGCGCGCGCCGACCCCGGCCGGGTCGAAGCTATGCAGCAGCGCCAGCGCGGCATTCAGTTCGTCGAGGTCGACTTCGAGTTCGTCGGGCAGATCGGCCAGCACTTCTTCGAGCGTGGCGGCGAGGTAGCCGTCGTCGTCGAGAGATTCGATCAGAAACGTGACGAGCGCCCGGTCGCGCGGGCTAGCCTGGGTGACGCGCAGTTGCGCCATCAGGTGATCGCGCAGTGAGGTGCTCGACTCGTGGATTTGCAGCGGCGGCAGGTCGTCGTCATCCGACGCGTTGCCGGAGCGGCCGTAGTCGTCGAGGTTCCATTGCGATGCGTCGCCGCCGTCGCCCGAGAGGCCGTTGTATTCGTCGACACCTTGCGGCTCGCCGTTTTCGGCGCGCTCGCCCGTGCCGTCGGACCCCGACGAGCCGTTGCCGGCCATCGGGTCGGACGGCGTGGACGCACCCGGCGTCTGGGCGATGACCGAACCGTCGGCAGCCACCCGCAACGGGCTCGCGATCCATTCGTCCTCGTTCTCGAGGAGCGGGTTCTGCGAGATCGCCATGGCGACTTCCTGCTGCAGTTCGAGCGTCGACAACTGCAGCAGCCGGATGGACTGCTGTAGTTGCGGCGTCAGCGCAAGATGCTGCGATAGGCGGAGTTGGAGGCTGGCTTTCATGGCAAGTTGAGATTCATTGTAGAGAGTTTGCCACGACCGCGATACCTTGCGACACCCGCAATTACGCATGCGCGAGTTTTCCGGCGAGGCGAGGCGCCAGCCGATGCCGTGCGGAAATGGACGTGCGGGGAGACGAGAGGCGGCGAATGTGCGGATGCCGCAAAAAGGACCGGCCGTGCGTATTCGCGCGGCCGGCGACCCTTGATGTGCTTACATGCGGAAGTGTTCGCCGAGATAGACGCGCCGTACGCTTTCGTTCTCGATGATCTCGCTGGGCGCGCCGGCCGCGAGCACGCTGCCGTCGCTGATGATGTACGCGTGATCGCAGATGCCGAGCGTCTCGCGCACGTTGTGGTCGGTAATCAGGACGCCGATATTGCGCTGCTTCAGGAACTTGACGATCTTCTGGATTTCCAGCACCGCGATCGGATCGACGCCCGCGAACGGTTCGTCGAGCAGAATGAAGCTCGGGTTGGTGGCGAGCGCGCGGGCGATTTCCACGCGGCGGCGCTCGCCGCCCGACAGCGACAGCGCCGGATTGTCACGCAGATGCGCGATCTGCAGCTCGTCGAGCAGCGCTTCGGTGCGCGACCTGATGGCGTCCTTGCTGAGCCGCTTGCCGTTTTCTTCGTGCTGCAATTCGAGCACCGCGCGAATGTTTTCCTCGACGCTGAGCTTGCGGAACACCGAGGCTTCCTGCGGCAGATACGACAGGCCGAGCGAGGCGCGCTTGTGGATCGGCAGCAGGCTGATCGATTTGCCGTCCAGATCGATTTCGCCGGCGTCGAGCGGCACGAGACCCACGATCATGTAGAACGACGTGGTCTTGCCGGCGCCGTTCGGGCCGAGCAGGCCGACCACCTCGCCGCTTTTCACGTCGAGCGAGACGTCCTTGACGACCGTGCGCGAGCCATAGCGCTTCTTCAGATTGCGCACGACCAGCGAACTGCTGGTGCCGGCCGGCTTGCGATTGGGCAGGGGCGCGATGTTGCCGCTGATGGTGCTCACTGGTTCGGCGCTCCCTGGATCGAGGTGGACGGCGCGAGCGTGGCCGAGGCGCCGGTCAGCGGCGCGGCGCCGCCGTTGCGCGGCGCGAGCATCGCGCGCACGCGGCCAGTCGGGTTGCCCGGGCTCGCGACGTCCTTGCCGGCCTTCGCGGTGTAGAAGTCGTTCTGGCCGTCATAGGTGATGACGCTGCCATGCACCTGGTCGAGCAGCGTCGTCATGCTTTGCAGGCGGCGCACCGTCGCGTTGGTGGTGAGCGTGGTCAGATCCTGCTTGCCGTCGTAGTCGATCCGCACGGCCGTGCCTTCGATGTATTCGTCGAGCCCTTCGCGCTTCTGGCGGAAGTACGACAGATTGCTGCCGCTCGAGGTGCCGGTGGCGTACTGGTAGCCCTGCGGGTCTTGCGACACTTCGACACGATCGGCCTTGATGAGGATCGTCCCCTTGGTGGCGACCACGTGGCCCGTGAAGATGCTGACCTGCCGCAGGTCGTCGTAAGTCATGTTGTCCGCTTCGATGTTCAGCGGCTTGTCCTTGTCGGCGCGGTCCGCGTGCGCGAGCGGCGCGAAGCCGGCGAGCGGCAGCGCGACGGCGAGCGCGGCGAGCCCGGCGCGGCACGCCGACAGCGCGCGCGCGAGGCCGGTATCAAAACGGGGGAACGATTCGTTCATGCAGTCATGCCTGGAATGAATGGCCCGGGTTAGTGGGACGAGCCGCCGCCGGCGTCGGTTGCGGCGATTGCGCCTCTTACATTGCCGAACAGCTGCATAACCCGGGTGACATTGTTGTATTTCATGCCGCTGGCAGTCATTACCGACATGCCGCGCTGAAGTTTAACTGGCTTTTCGGTCTCGATCACATCGTCGTTGACGAGCACCCTGAAATGCTCGGAATCGGCCTGCATCTGCGGATCGCCGTTGCCGGGCGCGCGCAGGATGCGGGCATTCTGGTACAGATTGACGATCGAGGCGTCCGCGTTGACCGTGCCGGTGTCGCCGGTCGCGGTGACGATCGGCTTGCCGGGCTGGAACGCGCGCATGGCCGGCTTGACGAGGTCGCTCATTTCGTCGTCCTCGTAATGGATCAGCGATTGCGCGGTCAGCCGGTATTGCGTCGCGCCCGACTGGTCGAGTTCGGAAACCGAGAAGTTGTCCGCGAAATAGTCGGGCGTGTGTTCCTTGGGGCGTACCTCGTTGTCGCTCTTGCGCGGCAGGGTGGCTTGCAGCAGCCACCAGGTGATGCCGGCGAGCGCCGCCATCGCGACGAGCGGAATCAGCGAAGTCAGGCGAAACTGGTTCATCCGACGAGGCCCCGCTGCTCGCCGCTGCAGGCCGCCGCAAGCAGTGCTTCGTATTTGTGCTGCGCGCGCAGCAGCGTGTCGCACACTTCGCGCGCCGCGCCGTGGCCGCCGCGCGCCTCGCTGACCCAGTGCGCCCGCGCGATCACCTCGGGATGCGAATTGGCCGGCGCGGCCGCGAAGCCGACGCGCAGCATTACCGCGAGATCGACCCAGTCGTCGCCCATGTAGCCGCAGTCTTCGGCGGCGAGGCCGGTTTGCTGCAGCAGGTCGGCGAAGGCCGCCGGCTTGTCCTGCACGCCCTGATAGACGTGCGTGATGTTCATTTCCTTCACCCGCGCCGCCACGATGCCGGACTTGCGCCCGGTGATGATGGCGGTTTCGATGCCGGCCTCGCGCAGCAGCTTCATGCCGTGGCCGTCCATCGAGTTGAAGCCCTTCATCGTGTCGCCTTCCGCCGTGAACAGCAGGCCGCCGTCGGTCAGCACGCCGTCGACGTCGAAAATCATCAGCTTCACGCGGCTGGCGCGTTCAGTCGCGGTAAGGGGAGCCACGGCCATCAGATCACCTTCTTGGAGAACAGGTCGTGCATGTTGAGCGCGCCGATCAGCTTGCCCGCTTCGTCGACGACCAGCATCTGATTGATGCGATAACGCTCCATCAGTTCCACGGCTTCGACCGCGAGGTGATCGGGGCCGATCGTGCGCGGGCTGGCCGTCATGACCGAGGCGATCGGCAACTGGCGGAAATCGCCGTCGCGTTCGAGCACGCGGCGCAGGTCGCCGTCGGTGAAGATGCCGGTCACGCGGCCGTTATGGTCGACCACCGAGGTCATGCCCATGCGCTTCGCGGTCAGCTGGAAGAGCGCGTCGCTGACGGTCGACTCGGGCGTGACCCGCGGCAACTGCTCGCCGGTGCGCATCACGTCGCGTACATAAGTGAGCAGGCGCCGGCCGAGCGCGCCGCCCGGATGCGAGCGCGCGAAATCGTCGCGGCCGAAGCCGCGCGCGTCGAGCACCGCGACCGCGAGCGCGTCGCCGAGCGCGAGCGCGGCGGTGGTGCTGGCGGTGGGCGCGAGATTCATCGGACAGGCTTCTTTGGCGACGGCGGAATTCAGGTGCACGTCGGCCAGTTGCGCGAGGCTCGACGCCGGGCGGCCCGTCATCGCGATCAGCTTCGCGCCGATCCGCTTGATGAGCGGCAGGATCGCCACGAGTTCTTCGGTTTCGCCGGAATTGGATAGCGCGAGGAAGACGTCGTCGGCGGTGACCATGCCGAGGTCGCCATGGCTGGCTTCCGCGGGATGCACGAAGAACGCCGGCGTGCCGGTGCTCGCCAGCGTGGCCGCGAGCTTGCGGGCCACGTGGCCGGACTTGCCGATGCCGGAAACGACCACGCGTCCGCCGCAACCCAGGATGAGATCGACCGCGCCGACGAAGCTGCCGTCGAGCTGATCGCGAAGCGCGCGTACGGCGTCCGCTTCGATGTCGAGCACGTCGCGAGCCAGCGCGAGTGCCCTGTCGCCATTGATTTTCGCTATCATTCGCGGAGTATAGCAAAGGCGCCTGTTCGCCGCGCCGGGCCTGCTGTGCCAAGCCGCCGGCTGCACGAGCTTTTCGCCAGCCCCTTTAGCAGCCCTTTAGCGTTTTTTTCCGGCCCCCCGACCCTGCCGCGCGGTGTCCTGCGCGCGCGGGTTCCGTTGACGAACGAGGACGCCTCACCCATGCGTTTTTGCCGATGATTTCCCCGCTCGAAATGACGTTGTTCCTGCTGCTGGCATCGGTGGCGGGCGTGGTGATCTTTCGCTTCCTGAATCTGCCGCCGATGCTCGGCTACCTGACGGTCGGCATCGTCGTCGGGCCGCATGCGTTCGGGCTGATTCCCGATTCGGCGGGCGCGCAGAACCTCGCCGAATTCGGCGTCGTGTTCCTGATGTTCTCGATCGGACTCGAATTTTCGCTCTCCAAGCTGCGCTCGATGCGCCGGCTCGTGTTCGGCCTCGGCTTGCTGCAGGTGATCGGCACGGTCGCGGTGGCGGTGTCGCTCGGCTTCGTGCTCGAGCGCTGGGTGCATATCACGTGGCAGGCGAGCGTGGCGCTGGGCGGCGCGCTCGCGATGTCGTCGACGGCGATCGTCAGCAAGATGCTCGCCGAGCGGCTCGAAATCGAAACCGAGCACGGCCGCAATATCTTCGGCGTGCTGCTGTTTCAGGATCTGGCGGTGGTGCCGCTGCTCATCATCATTTCCGCGCTCGGCGGGCGCTCGGAGAATCTGGTCAGCGCGCTCGGCATCGCGGCGATCAAGATCGTCGTGGCCTTGGCGCTGCTGCTGATCGTCGGCCAGAGCTTCATGACGCGCTGGTTCAACGTGGTTGCGCGGCGCCGCTCGCAGGAACTGTTCATCCTCAACCTGCTGCTCGTCACGCTCGGCGCCGCGTTCATCACCGACAAGTTCGGCCTGTCGCTCGCGCTCGGCGCGTTCATCGCCGGCATGCTGATCGCCGAGACGCCGTACCGGCATCAGGTGGAAGAAGACATCAAGCCGTTTCGCGACGTGCTGCTCGGGCTCTTCTTCGTGACGACCGGCATGCTGCTCAATCCGCGCGTGATCTGGGAGCATCCGCTCATCGTGCTGGGCTTTTTCGTCGGGCCGATTTTGCTGAAGGCCGTGATGATCACCGGCCTCGCGCGGCTCTTCGGCGCGACGCCGGGCGTGGCGATGCGCACCGGCATCGGCCTCGCGCAGGCCGGCGAGTTCGGCTTCGTGCTGCTGAACCTGATTCTCGACCGCCATCTCGTCGACGCGACGCTGTTGCAGGCGATTCTCGCGGCGATGCTGCTGTCGATGCTCGCCGCGCCGTTCATGATCCAGAACGCCGACCGCATCGTGCTGCGGCTGTCGTCGACCGAATGGATGATGCAGTCGCTGCAGATGACGCGCATCGCGACGCAAAGCCTCAAGCAGAGCGGCCACGTGATCATTTGCGGCTACGGCCGCGCCGGGCAGAACCTCGCGCGCATGCTCGAACACGAAGGGCTCTCGTACGTCGCGCTCGACCTCGACCCGGACCGTGTCGCGGCGGCCGCGGCGGCCGGCGAATCGGTCGTGTTCGGCGATGCGGGGCGGCGCGAATCGCTGCTGGCGGCGGGCCTGCACCGCGCGGCTGCGATCGCGATCACCTATGCGAATACGCCCTCGGCATTGCGCGTGCTGCACAACATCCACGAGATGGAGCCGACGCTGCCGGTCATCGTGCGCACCGTCGACGATTCCGATCTGGAAAAGCTGCTGGCCGCCGGCGCGACCGAAGTGATTCCGGAGATCGTCGAGGGCAGCCTGATGCTCGCCTCGCACACGCTCGTCGTGATGGGCGTGCCGATGCGGCGCGTGGTGCGGCGCGTCGAGGAGATGCGCGACGAGCGCTATTCGCTCTTGCGCGGCTACTTCCACGGCGCCGACGACATCGAGGACGACGACGGCCACGAACAGGTGCGGCTACAATCGGTTCCGGTCGACGCCAGCGCCGACGCGGTGGGCCGCACGCTCGCGGAGCTGGGCCTGTTCGAACTCGGCGTCGAAGTGACCGCGATCCGCCGGCATGGCATCCGCGGTGTCGAACCGGACCCGTCGACGAAACTGCGCGCGAGCGACATCGTGGTGCTGCGCGGTCTGCCCGAACAACTGGCGCAAGCCGAGGAACGGCTCTCGAAGAAGCATCGCCGCGCGGGCGCCGCCGCGGCCTGACGCCGGCCGCCGAAGTGAGTCCTTTACGAATCCTTTAGCCAGCTTTTCACCGGGCCTTTCCAGGTCCATCCGGAGTCATCATGTCCAACGCGCTCGCGAGCGCGCCGCTCGATGCGGCCGACTACATCAGAAGTCACATTCGCACGGTGCCCGACTGGCCGCAGCCCGGCGTGCAGTTTCGCGACATCACGCCGCTGTTGCGCGAGCCGAAGTCGCTGCGCGTGCTGATCGACCTGTTCGTGCAGCGCTATATCGACGCGAAGCTCGACTACATCGCCGGGCTCGATGCGCGCGGCTTCATCATCGGGCCGATCGTCGCGCATGAGCTGAGCCTCGGCTTCATCCCGATCCGCAAGGCGGGCAAGCTGCCGTACAAGAGGATCTCGCAATCGTACGAACTGGAGTACGGCACCGCGACCGTCGAGATTCACGAGGATGCGTGCGAACCCGGCGACCGCGTCGTGATCATCGACGATCTGATCGCGACCGGCGGCACGATGATGGCCGGCAAGCAGTTGCTCGAACGGCTCGGCGCGGTCGTCGTGGAAGGCGCGGCGATCGTCGATCTGCCCGAGCTGGGCGGTTCGACGCTGTTGAGCGAGGGCGGCCTTGCGCTGTATACGGTGACGAGTTTCGACGGACATTGAGCGTGCGGTGCCGCGCGTGCCGCACCCGGCACGCAACCGCCCGGCACTCATCCGGCATTCATCAGATACTCACCCGCCGCCCCACGAGAAGGCCATGACGATGCCCAACTTCCTGCTGTTTCTCGCCACCTCGATCGCGATTACCGTGGCGCCCGGTCCGGACAATCTGCAGGTGCTCGCGCGCGGCATCTCGCAGGGCCGCGCGGCCGGCTTCGTCGCCGCGCTCGGCTTTGCCGCCGGCATCACGTTTCATACGACGCTCGCGGCGCTCGGCGTCGCCGCGCTGCTGCGTTCGTTGCCGCTCGCGTTCGAGGCGATCAAGCTCGCGGGCGCCGCATATCTGGTCTGGATCGGCATCAAGGCGCTGCGCAGCGAGGGGCTCGCGACCGCGCATCAGCGCGCGCCGCAGCCGCTTGGCGCGGTGTTCCGCCAGAGCGTGCTCGGCAATCTGATGAACCCGAAGGTCACGCTGTTCTTCGTCGTGTTCCTGCCGCAGTTCGTGCAGCCGCATGGCGCGCAAAGCGTGACGGTGCAGATGCTCGAACTCGGCGTGCTCTTCATGTTGCAGACGGTCGTGGTGTTTTCGCTGTTCGGCGTCTGCGCGGGCCTCATCGGCGGCTGGCTCAGACGGCGGCCGCGCGTGGGCGTGTGGCTCGATCGCCTGGCCGGCGCGACGTTCATTGCGATCGGGATTCGCGTCGCGTTGCGTGATTGAGACGTGTCGACCGACACGCTTGCATTTGCTTTGCTTAGGTTCGCCGTCGTGCGGACAGTCTGGAGTTTTCGATGACTTTGCCTTGCATCACCGCCGCGCGCCGCTTCGACGCCAGCGCTCACCGGCCGTTCAGAATCGGCGCCGAACAGGTCGGCTGGATTCGCGAACACGACGTGCCGTTGCTCGCGCGCTGGCCCGACGTGTTCGAAATCGCTAGCGATGCCGTGACGCTTGCCGCCGCATTCGACACCGTCGATCTACGCAGCGCGGCGCTCGCTTCGGTGATCGGCGCGCTCGCCGCCGATGGCCGCATTCCCGGCTGGCGCAACGAGACCTACGCGATCCGCAACGCGTTCGACGCGCCGCCGCTCGCCTATATCGAGCGCGCCGCGTCGCGCTTCTTCGGCACGATGACCTACGCGGTGCATCTGAACGGCATCGTAGAATACGCGGATGGCGCGCCGCAATTATGGATCGCGCGCCGCAGCGAGACCAAGGCGACCGACCCCGGCATGCTCGACAATGTCGTCGCGGGCGGGATCGGCTGGGGCTTCGGCATCGGCGAGACGATCGTCAAGGAATGCTGGGAAGAAGCCGGCATCCCGGCGGAGATCGCCTCGCGCGCGGTCGCGGGCCGCACCGCGCATGTGCTGCAATCGCTGCCGGAAGGCACGCAGGCCGAGCAGATTTTCATCTACGACCTTGCGCTGCCTGCCGACTTCGCGCCGCGCAACCAGGACGGCGAAGTGGGCGAACACCGGCTTGCGCGTATCGACGAAGTCGCGCGCTGGGTCGAGGAAAGCGCGCTGACGGTGGATGCGAGCCTCGCCACGCTCGACTGTCTGCTGCGCCGCCGCTGGATCGACGAGGACGCGTGCGCGGGCATCGACGCGCTGTTCGCGCCGCCGAAGCAGGGCTAGGTTAGGCGCCTGGATTCTTAAGCGCCAGGATTCGGCTCGCCCCGCACAGCCCGTACGCACTGAACGCACTGAAACAAACCACGCATTGAAGAAGGGAGTCACCGAGGTCATGTCGACCGATCACAGCTTTATCCTCAAACTGTCGTGCGCCGACCGGCCCGGCATCGTTCACGCCGTGTCGGGCTTTCTGTTCGAGCGTGGCAGCAATATTCTCGACTCCGCGCAGTTCGGCGACAGCGGCACCGGCGAATTCTTCATGCGCGTGCATTTTCAGCAGGTGGGCGGCGATCCGGGGCTCGACGCGTTGCGTGCCTCGTTCGCGACGCTCGCCGAACAGTTCGGCATGCGCTGGGAGTTGCACGATGCGAGCGTGAAGCCGCGCGTCGTGATTATGGTGTCGAAAATCGGCCACTGCCTGAACGATCTGCTGTTCCGCTACCGCACCGGTCAGATCAACATCGACATTCCGGCGATCATCTCGAACCACAAGGAGTTCTACCAGCTCGCCGCGAGCTACGACATTCCGTTCCATCACTTCCCGCTGCTCGGCGGCACGCCGGACGCGAAGGCCGCGCAGGAAGCGCGCGTGCTCGACGTCATCAACGAGCATCGGGCCGACCTCGTGGTGCTCGCGCGCTACATGCAGATTCTGTCGCCGACGCTGTGCGAAGCGCTGGCCGGCCGCGCGATCAACATTCACCACTCGTTCCTGCCGAGCTTCAAGGGTGCGAAGCCGTATTACCAGGCGTTCGATCGCGGCGTGAAGCTGATCGGCGCGACCGCTCACTACGTGACGACCGATCTCGACGAAGGCCCGATCATCGAGCAGGAAGTCGAGCGCGTCGATCACAGCATGACGCCGGAGCAACTGACGGCGATCGGCCGCGACGTCGAATGCGTGACGCTCGCGCGTGCGGTGAAGTGGCACGTCGAGCATCGCGTCGTGCTGAACGGCAGCAAGACGGTGGTGTTCCGCTAACCGTTGCCGAATAGGCATTGCGCCGGTCGAGGCCGGCGCAATGGCGGTTTTCCTGGCGTGATGTCCCTCGCGCTCTCCTATGAGCGCACGGCCGTTCCACTCGCGCCGTTCGTTCCATGGGCTCCGTCCGGGTTGCGCGCGAGAAGATTCGCGTTATGCGCGGAACGGCGGCGCGCGTTCAGCTTCTTCAGCCAGATCAGCAGGCCCGTGATGCTCAGCACGGCTACTGCGATACCGGTCGCACTGATCAGAATCCGTCCGCCCAGGCCCAGAATGCGCCCCGAGTGCAGCGGGAATTGCACCTGCATGAAGATGTCGCCCGCGGTGCCCTTGCCGGGAATCTGCGCGGCGAGCTGTTTGCCGGTGACGGCGTCCCAGTACATCCACGGGTTGCCGAGGCCGATGTCGCCGTGATCGTTGCCGGGCGCATAGAAGCCGACGCCGTACGCATGCAGGCCTCCGGCGTAGTAGAGGCCGCCCGGCGGTACGGTCAGATGCCTGTCCTTGCCGGCCTGTCGCGCGATGTCGACGATGCGCTCGCGGCTCAATACCCGATCGCCCGGCTGCGGCGCGCGCAGGATTTCCGGGTTGTTGATCGGATCGGGCGTCAGCGTCGAGAGGCGCGAGACGATCGGGCGCACCACCTGCGACGACAGGTTCATCGAGATCGACGTCAGCGCGACGATCATCAGCACGCCCCAGATCCATACGCCGCCGGAGCGGTGCAGATCGAACGTGAGCGCGTAGCCGCCGCGCTTCAGGCGGAACGCGAACGACTTGCGCCAGGCCTTGAAGCTTGGAAACGACAGGCATAGCGCGATCGCGCTATCGAACAGCCAGACGATGCCGACGATCCCCATCAGCCACGTGCCGACGTCGAAGCCGCCCATGAACGGCAACTGCAGCGTGTAATGCAGCTTGTAGATGAATGGAATCAGGTTGAGCCGCGCGAGCGACACGGCGCCCCATTCGCGGCGTCCCTGGATTTCGCCGGTGACGGGATCGACGGCGATCTGGTTGAAGTCGAGCGGGTAGGGCTTCCTGGTGGCCGGATCGGTGCGCGGCAGCACCATCATCTGCAATGTCTGGCCGGGCTCGACTTCTAGCGGCAGATAGGTCACCTGAAGACGCGGGTCGGCCGCCTCGACGCGGTTCGCGAGTTCGAGGCTCGACAGCGCCGGGCCGGCCGTACGGGCCTGGTAGAACGATGGGTTTAGCGCCGCATCGAGTTCGTGGTCCCAGGCGATGATCGCCCCGGTCAGACCGGCGACGAACAGAAACAACGCGGTGGCGACGCCGAACCAGCGGTGCAGACGGACGAGCTGGCCTCTCATGCGCGAACCGGCCGGGCGAAGCGGAAACCCGGGGCCGAGCCAGGGCGGAAATTCAGGCGAAATATCACGATGCGAATCGTCTTGTAAATGGGAATTATTCTCATCTTATGGGCTTGTACGATCCGCTGCAAGTTTTCTGTCAGGGAAAACGCTGTCGTGTGTGGCAAGTCGTGTGTCGCAGCGCAAGGCGAAAAAAAAGCGGCACCGTAGTGCCGCTTTGCTTTGCCAGCGTGGGGCTCAGTGTGAGCTTGAGCCGTCCGTTCTCGAATGTCTCACCTGACACGAGCGCCGGCTTCGATCAACCGGTTCGGCCGCGAGGCCCGCCCGCCTTATCCGCTCCTTCCGTCTTTTTTGCCCCTTCCGCCGCTCACGCTCAGACGAGCCGCAGATAAATCAGCTCGCGCTTGATATACGCATAGAAAATCGGCGCCGCGATCACGCCGGCAATGCCGAACGCCGCTTCCATGACGAGCATCGCGATCAGTAGTTCCCAGGCGCGCGCCTCGATCTGTCCGCCGACGATCCGCGCGTTCAGGAAGTATTCGAGCTTGTGAATGAGGATCAGGAACACGAGCGACATGACCGCCGCCGGGAAGCTGACCGACAGCGCGACCGCGACGATGATCGTGTTCGAGATCAGATTGCCGATCACCGGCAGCAGCCCGACGATGAACGTCACCAGCACCAGCGTTTTCGACAGCGGCAACTGATCGTGAAAGAGCGGCAGGATCACGAGCAGGAAGATCGCGGTGAATACCGCGTTGAGCGCGGAAATCTTCACCTGCGCGAACACGATGCGGCGGAAAGCGTCGGCGAAACGCGTCACGCGCGTGACGAACGCGGTGGACAGCGGCAGCCGCTGGATATGCTTCTGCGCGCCGACCGCGATGATCGCGCCGATGATCATGCCGAGCAGCACATGCGTAAACCCGCGCGCCGCGGTCGTGCCGCCTTGCTGCAGCATGTTCGCGTGCGTGTGCATCAGTTCCGCGGCGCGCGTCTTCATCTGCTCGGTGTCGACCGGCAGATAGTTGGCGATGAACTGCGGAATCCGGCCGCGCGCCTGGTCGATCAGCTGCATGGCCTGATCGAGCAGATTCTGCACGCTCGGCACGTCGTTCTCGAAGTGCTCGATGATGCCGAGCGTGAGCCCCGTCAACGCGCCGACGATCACCGCGGAGAGGATCACCACCGCGAGCCAGCGCGCCCGCTTGCCCGACATGTGGCGCTCGATGCGCGGCGCGATCGTATGCACGAGCTGGAACACGAGCAGCCCGGCGAGCAGCGAGCCGAGCAGTTTCAGTTCGATCACCGCCCACATGGCGAACAGCATCACCACGTAGCTGCCGATTTCGACCGCCGACAGCTTCGGCAGGCTCATGTCGCTGGTCAGCCTGACCGGGCGTGGCCGCAGGTCTTGCACCCGTCCTTCGTCGCGCGCCTGATTCCGCTTGGTCATGGCTTGTTCCGTCTCCAACCCGTGAGGTGCTGCGTTACTTTGCGCTGGCGGTGCGCTTCAGAAGCGGCGCCAGATACTTGCCGGTAAAACTTGCCTTCGACTTCGCGACCTGCTCGGGCGTGCCCTGGGCGATGATCTGCCCCCCGCCCGCGCCGCCTTCGGGACCGAGATCGATGACCCAGTCCGCAGTTTTGATTACATCGAGATTATGTTCGATGATCACGACGGTATTACCCTGGTCGCGCAACCGGTGGATTACTTCCAGCAGCAGCGCGATGTCGTGAAAATGCAGGCCGGTGGTCGGTTCGTCAAGGATGTATAGCGTGCGACCGGTGTCGCGCTTGCTCAGTTCCAGCGAGAGTTTCACGCGCTGCGCCTCGCCGCCCGACAGCGTGGTGGCCGACTGGCCGAGGCGGATATAGCCGAGACCCACGTCCAGCAAGGTTTTCAGCTTGCGCGCGACGACCGGCACGGCCTTGAAGAACTCGTACGCGTGTTCGACCGTCATGTCGAGCACTTCGCTGATGTTGCAGCCCTTGTACTGGATGTCGAGCGTCTCGCGGTTGTAGCGCTTGCCGTGGCAGACGTCGCAAGGCACGTAGACGTCGGGCAGGAAGTGCATCTCGACCTTCAGCACGCCGTCGCCCTGGCACGATTCGCAGCGTCCGCCCTTCACGTTGAACGAGAAGCGGCCCGGATCGTAGCCGCGTTCCTTGGCGGCCGGCACGCCCGCGAACAGCTCGCGGATCGGCGTGAACAGGCCCGTGTAGGTGGCCGGATTCGAGCGCGGCGTGCGGCCGATCGGCGACTGGTCGACGTTGATGACCTTGTCGAAATGCTCGAGGCCCTCGATCGACTCGTACGGCGCGGGCTCGGTGGACGAGCCGTACAGGTGATGCGAGACCGCGTGATAGAGCGTGTCGTTGATGAGCGTCGACTTGCCCGAGCCGGACACGCCGGTCACGCAGGTCAGGAGACCCACCGGCAGATCGAGCGTCACGTTGTGCAGATTGTTGCCGTGCGCCTCGACGATGCGCAGGTGCCGCTCGTCGGGCTCCTTGCGCTCGTCGGGGAATTCGATCGTGCGCGCGCCCGACATGTACTGCCCGGTCATCGACGCCGCGTTTCGCTGCACCTCTTCGGGCGTGCCCTCGGCGATCACCATGCCGCCGTGCTCGCCCGCGCCCGGGCCCATGTCGACCACGTAGTCGGCCATGCGGATCATGTCCTCGTCGTGCTCGACGACGATCACCGAGTTGCCGAGATCGCGCAGATGCTTGAGCGTCGAGATGAGCCGGTCGTTGTCGCGCTGATGCAGGCCGATCGACGGCTCGTCGAGCACGTACATGACGCCGGTCAGGCCCGAGCCGATCTGCGAGGCGAGCCGGATGCGCTGCGCCTCGCCGCCCGAGAGCGTTTCCGCGCTGCGTTCGAGCGACAGGTAATCGAGCCCGACGTTATTGAGGAACATCAGCCGCGCGACGATTTCCTTGACCACCTTGTCGGCGATCTCGCGTTTCGAGCCTTCGAGGCGCAGCGTCTGGAAGTAGCCGAGCGCGTCGCGCAGCGGCCAGCCGCTGATCTCGAAGATGCCGCGCGCGTCCTCATCCGTGCCGATGCGCACGAAGCGCGCCTCGCGGCGCAGCCGCGTGCCCGCACAAGCCGGGCAGGGCTGGTTGTTTTGATACTTGGCGAGTTCCTCGCGCACGGCGGCCGAATCGGTTTCGCGGTAGCGCCGCTCCAGATTCGGGATGATCCCCTCGAACACGTGTTCGCGCACGGAAGTGCGGCCGCGCTCGTTGATGTAGGAGAACGGAATCTCCTGCTTGCCCGAACCGTACAGCAGGATCTTGCGGACCTTCTCCGGCAGGTCTTCGAACGCGGTGTCGATGTCGAAGTCGTAGAACGCCGCGAGGCTCTGCAGCATCTGGAAGTAGAACTGGTTGCGCCGGTCCCAGCCCTTCACGGCACCCGCCGCGAGCGACAGCGACGGATGTGCGACCACCCGCTTCGGATCGAAGAAGGTGATCTGGCCGAGGCCGTCGCATTCGGGGCACGCGCCCATCGGGTTGTTGAACGAGAACAGGCGCGGTTCGAGTTCCGGCAGCGAATACGAGCAGACCGGGCAGGCGAACTTCGAGCTGAACAGGTGCTCCTTGTCCGTATCCATTTCGAGCGCGACGGCGCGGCCGTCGGCGAGACGCAGCGCCGTTTCGAACGATTCGGCGAGGCGCTGCTTCATGTCGGGGCGCACGCGCAGACGGTCGATCACGACGTCGATCGTGTGCTTGTCGTTTTTCTTCAGCTTCGGCAGCGAGTCGACTTCGTAGATTTTCGCGGTGCCTTCGTTGGCCGTGCCGCCGCCCGAGCGCACGCGAAAGCGCACGAAGCCTTGCGCCTGCATGTCCTCGAACAGATCGGTGTGCTCGCCCTTGCGATCGCTGACGACGGGCGCGAGGATCATCAGGCGCGTTTCCTCGGGCAGCGCGAGCGCCGCGTCGACCATCTGCGAGACGCTTTGCGCTTCGAGCGGAATTTCGTGGTCGGGGCAGTAGGGCGTGCCGACGCGCGCGAACAGCAGACGCAGATAGTCGTGGATTTCGGTGACGGTGCCGACCGTCGAGCGCGGATTGTGCGAGGTCGCTTTCTGCTCGATCGAAATGGCCGGCGACAGGCCTTCGATCAGATCGACGTCGGGCTTTTCCATCAGTTGCAGGAACTGGCGCGCGTAGGCCGAGAGGCTTTCGACGTAGCGCCGCTGTCCTTCCGCATAGAGCGTGTCGAACGCCAGCGACGATTTGCCGGAGCCCGACAGCCCCGTGATGACGACGAGCTTGTGACGCGGTAGGTCGAGATTGACGTTCTTCAGGTTGTGGGTGCGAGCCCCACGAATACGGATTTGTTCCACGGATTTATTCCATGAACTGCGGAAAGAGGAGGAGGCCAAACCTGCTACTATAACGACTTTTCCAGACCGCCGTTACGGCTTCCTGACAGCGGGAACAGGGCGCGAGGGCAGGCTCGAGGTGCGCTGCAGGGCGACGGTTCGGCTCCGTGGGCTCGCCGCGCGGTGTGCCGTCCGGCTCATTCAAACAACGCTTCCGATGTCCAATCCGTCCGCCATCTCCACACGCATGAGCGCGCCCGAATTGCGCGCGACCATGTCGCTTGCCGCCATCTTCGCGTTGCGCATGCTCGGTCTCTTCATGATCATGCCGGTGTTCTCGGTTTACGCGAAGACCATCCCCGGCGGCGACAACGTGCTGCTCGTCGGCATCGCGCTCGGCGCCTATGGCGTCACGCAGTCGATGCTCTACATCTTCTACGGCTGGATTTCCGACCGGGTGGGCCGCAAGCCCGTCATCGCGACCGGCCTGCTGATCTTCGCGATCGGCAGCTTCGTCGCGGCGGGCGCGCACGACATGACGTGGATCATCGTCGGGCGGGTGATCCAGGGCATGGGCGCGGTGTCCTCGGCGGTGCTCGCGTTCATCGCCGACCTTACTTCCGAGGAGCATCGCACCAAGGCGATGGCGATGGTCGGGGGCAGCATCGGCATGTCGTTCGCGGTGGCGATCGTCGGCGCGCCGATCGTGTTCCACTGGCTTGGCATGAGCGGGCTCTTTACGCTGGTCGGCATTTTCGCGATTCTCGCGATCGGCGTGGTGCTGTGGATCGTGCCCGATGCGCCGAAGCCCGTGCACGTGCGCGCGCCGTTCGCCGAGGTGCTGCACAACGTCGAGCTGCTGCGCCTGAACTTCGGCGTGCTCGCGCTGCACGCGACGCAAACCGCGCTGTTCCTCGTCGTGCCGCGCATTCTCGAAGCGGGCGGCCTGCCGGTTGCTTCACACTGGAAAGTTTATTTGCCCGTAATGGGCCTGTCGTTCGTGATGATGGTGCCGGCGATCATCGCCGCGGAACGGCGCGGCAAGATGAAGATCGTGCTGCTTTCGGCGATCGGTCTTATCCTGATCGGCCAGTTGTTATTGGGCGTCGCACCGCATACGATTCTCAGTGTGGCGGCGATCCTCTTCGTTTACTTTCTGGGCTTCAACATTCTCGAAGCCTCGCAGCCGTCGCTGGTATCGAAACTCGCGCCCGGCACCCGCAAGGGCGCGGCGGTCGGCGTGTACAACACCACGCAGTCGATCGGGCTGGCGCTGGGCGGCGTGGTCGGCGGCTGGCTGCTGAAGGCGAACGGCGCGAGCGCGGTGTTCTTCGCCTGTTCGGGGCTCGTGTTCTGCTGGCTTATAATCGCCGCACAGATGAAACAGCCGCCGCGCAAGGCATAGCAGAGCGTATTCGGGGCATGTCCCCGGGGCACGTCCCACGCATCCAGAACTCACCCGGCGGCGGGCAGAGGCGCGTTTCCGGTCTCGGGCCTGCCGGCCATGAGACGCGAACCGCGTAGTGCCGCGCCGCCTGCAAATGGAATCAACAGGAGAAACTCATGGCATCCGTGAACAAGGTCATTCTCGTCGGCAATCTCGGAGCCGATCCGGAAGTCCGTTATCTTCCGAGCGGCGACGCAGTGGCGAACATCCGCCTTGCAACGACGGACCGCTACAAGGACAAAGCGTCCGGCGAAATGAAGGAAGCGACCGAATGGCACCGCGTGGCGTTCTTCGGCCGCCTCGCGGAAATCGTGTCGGAATATCTGAAGAAGGGCTCGTCGGTCTACCTCGAAGGGCGTATCCGCACGCGCAAGTGGCAGGCGCAGGACGGCACCGATCGCTACTCGACCGAAATCGTCGCTGAACAGATGCAGATGCTGGGCGGCCGCGGCGGCGCGTCGATGGGCGGTGGCGACGAAGGCGGCTACAGCCGTGGCGAGCCGATGGAACGTGGTGGCGGCGGCGGTGGCCGGGCGATGTCCGGTGGCGGTTCGCGTGGCGGCAGCGGCGGCGGTGGTGGCGCGAGCCGTCCGAGCGCGCCGGCTGGCGGCGGGTTCGATGAGATGGATGACGATATTCCCTTCTAGCGAGTACTTTTAGGACGATGTAACTAGAAGGCCCGTATGCCCTGCGCATGCGGGCTTTTTTCTTATTTACATTTTTTCTTGTTCGCCCTATCTTTGTTCGAATGAGGCACTTTTAAAACTGTAAATAAATGACCCGGCGCTACGCTGTCAAGAACATTGTTTTCGAATCGGGCGAGCGATTCCCGTTGTTGGTCAATTTGTGTACGGGAATACCCTTATTTGACCCGACGGTCTTTACTCTCACAGAATTCCGGGCGCGCAACAGGGCGAGTGCGACGATTGAGCAGGTCCTGCGTGCGCTAAAGGTATTTGTTCTGTTCTGTGACGCCCATCAGATCGACCTGGCAAACCGTATCCTGGATGGACGGTTGCTGGGGCTTGGCGAACTCGACTCGCTTGCGAAGCTTTGCCGTCTCCCGATGTCTGAAATCGAGTCTGTAACCGACGCAGACATCACCCAACGCCGCACCACCGTTTCACGCTTATCGTACCGAGCCAAAGCAAAGCACAGTCTTCCCGAGGTCGATGGTGATTCCGCTGGTGTCCGGATGCGCTACATTCGGCAGTACATCAGTTGGTTGGTTGATCGGCGCATCCTTAGTCTGAGCGCACGGGATCCGTCACATTCGGCGCTTCTCCGCACGAAAGAAATTGTGGAATCCGGATTGAATGCCCGGATTCCAATTGGAAAGGGCCGAAACAAGGTTCACTGCCGCAAAGCACTCGATGAAGTCGCCCAAGACCTTCTATGGAAAATCGTCGATGTCGATTCGCCCGAGAACCCATGGGAAGGGCGACATGCCAAGGTGCGCAATGAACTCATTGTGCGATGGTTCATGGGCCTCGGTGTTCGACGCGGCGAGTTGCTCGGTGTGAAAGTCAGCGACATCAATTTTCGGTCAAACGAGGTGTTTATCTCTCGGCGTGCCGACGACCCGAGCGACCCTCGCGCCAATCAACCCAATACTAAGACGAGCGATCGTGTTCTTCCGTTGAGCGGCGAATTGGCTCGCCGGACACGTCTTTACATTTTTGAAGAGCGGCGGCGCTATTTCGCTGCGCGCAAGCACGCATTCCTGTTCGTCGCCAATGGCGGAGCGCCGCTTTCCCTGCGTGGCTTGAACAAGATGTTTAGCGTGTTGAACGCAAAACACCCGAAATTGCTGAATGTCTTCCCGCATTTGCTCCGTCACACGAATAACTACAACTTTTCGAGGCTCGCGGACGAACAGCGCATGGACCCAGAGAGGGAGAAAAAGGCGCGCTCTCACCTGATGGGCTGGTCGGAGACATCCGGTACTGCTGAGAAGTACATGCGACGAGAAATTGAGCGGAAGGCGCGAAACGCATCCCTTGAGCTTCAGAGCAAGATGGTGACGCCAAACGATGAAAGCAACTAAAATTGGGGCAAGCACGCTTCTCCATGCAAGCCACGCGCAAGGGTTGTTGATGGCACGAGGGGGCTGCCTGTTTGACCCCGACCAAGACGTTTGGGTTCTTCGCGAACTTGCGAACGAGGCAACGCTTCGATTTGACAAGTTGGACTATCTCGTAGATCAATTTAAGAACTCCTTTAAATTGACGCTCGCGTGGTATGCGCAAAATCGATCGTTGCTATACACGGAGAATATATTAAGTCATGCTAAACGTCTATTTAGTCATTTAGCCGAATCGACCGGTTCTCCCATTGGCGAAATAGCGAGCGTCGACATCCTCAACTTCAGAGCGCATCTGGGCACGGAGCGGGAGTGGTACCTAGGTTCGTTGGCTGGTTTTCTGAAGAAATGGCACGCGTTGGGTTATCCCGGAATTAGCGAAGATGCAAATGCGTTGTTGCATCAGATGCGACTTAAGGGAAATCTCAAGGGCGTCGCCACTGCGACGATGGACCCAGTAAAAGGCCCACTGTCGGTTATGGAGATGGAAGCGATTCAACTTGCTCTCAACAGCGGATTTGGTCGCGGAGAGGTAGGACTTGCACAGTACACACTTTGTTGGCTGTTTATGGCGCTGGGTATGCGACCGACCCAATACGCCGCACTGAAGGTCTGTGATGTTGTGCAGCTTTATAAGCACGAAGGGGCGATGACTTACTCGATCCGCATGCCTCGTGCAAAAAACCGTCAAGCGAATGCACGTGCCCAATTTAAGGACCGGGTGCTGGTCCCCCAGATTGGCAAAGTTGTTGTCGAATACGCTGCCCAAGTCAAAAGCCGCTTCGTGGGTGTTATTGACGATCCCTCACAGGCTCCAATGTTCCCGCGTGAAACTGTTGAGCCGGGATTCCACGCAGACTACTATCACAGCTCCGCGCGTGAAATTTCGGATACGTTCGAGCGCACCCTCAATAGGCTGAAGGTCGTGTCCGAGCGCACGGGCAAGCGTATTAAGATTAACGCCCACCGATTTCGGACGGCAATTGGTACGCGCGCCGGAGAGGAGGGACATGGCGCGCTGGTGATAGCCGAACTTCTGGATCATACCGATACGCAACATGTCGGCGTGTATGTTGGCGCAACGCCAGCCATTATCGACCGAATCGATAGGGCTATTGCCTTCAAGATGGCGCCGATCGCTCAGGCTTTCGCTGGCAAATTAATTCGAGGTAGTTCTGAGGCGTCGAGAGGCACTGACCCGTTGAGCAGAATCCGTGCACCCGCTATTACCGGAAACTTCGAGTCGATGTCGAGCTGCGGCGCACATGGTTTCTGCGGGCTTCTCAAGCCGATTGCCTGCTACACATGCAACAGCTTCGAGCCTTGGCTAGACGGTCCTCATGAGCAGGTGCTCGACTTTCTCATTGCTGATCGGGAGATGTCAATGAATACGACGGGCGATTCACGCATTGCTTCCATCAACGACCGCACCATTCTTGCGGTTGCGCAAGTAATTCAGATGTGCAATGCGGCCCGATCGGACGGGGCAGCGACGCATGGCTGATATCGTAGCCTTTGTCCCTCGCGATGACTTTGACGCGCAAGCCAACGTGGCGCGGTTTATTGAACTGTGCAAATCTAAACTCACGGTTTTCGGGACAACACTGGTATTTTCGGAAGACATTTGGAATGTGTCCCGGACGGTAAAGCTTAAGGGCAAATATTCGCAAGTTCGCTTGGTATTCAGCAATCATCTAACCTGCGGAAAATCCTCGCCCGTCATGATGGCCGAGCCCTTCAAGTCTTTCGCGAAGTCCTACGTTCGATACCAATATGGCATGAAGCCGTCTGCTGGGTTTGGCCTCCGTGTTGATTTGCACGGAATCCTGACCCACGATTTGCATTGAATTCTGACCCACCCGTTGGACCAGCTTTTCGTGTTATTCAGTGGGTATTTGGGTCTTCTTTCTCTCCTTCTTTGGCTGTGTCGTGC
>NZ_VWWL01000024.1 GCF_011752995.1 Burkholderia sp. Ax-1724 | reverse complement strand
CGTACTCGCGGATCTGCTGCTTCATTTCCGCGATGTTGTCGATGGTCTTCTGGAAGTCGTCCCACACGGAGACCGTGCAGTTCACGGCGGTGACGCCGCCCTTGCGCATGTCTTCGAACACCGAGCGATCGAATTTCGAAATGTTCAGACCGTCGATGATGATGCTGTTGTCGTGCAGTGTGCTCTGCGTGCTCATGACCCGCTCCAGGACTATCGCATGAATTTGAAAGTATTCAATGCAGTAAATGAAAGATACGCACGGAACGATTGTTTCCGGCGCGATCATTTCGATCCGGCTTTCCACCGGTCGACCTGCACGAAACCGACGGCTCTATTCTTGTCGTTCGAATAAACGCCCATTGTCGGAATTCAGACGCGTTCTTTGCCTTTTCCGCCATTCGCGTCCGTTTTTCACAAGTGCTCGGCCCGCGTTAATTCAAGCCGCATCGCGCCGCCGTTCTTTCCCGTGGAAGTCGTTCTTTTTTGTTCAGATGACTCAGGGTTTTGCCGCATGGCACACTTGCCCCGCCAGATCCCAGAATTGCGGCAGCCGTAGCCAGCCATCCCCCGGCCAGCAGGCGATTGACCCAGATTGACCACAAAGGAATAGTCCCCATGTTGCCGGATCGCACGGCGTCGTTAGCGCACTTCGCGTTCATGCCGCTGCCCGACTTCACCATGATCGCGTTCACCAACGCGATAGAAGTCCTTCGCATGGCGAACTACCTCAGTGGCCAGCCGCTTTACAGGTGGTCGGTCATCAGTCCGGACGGCGGCCTCGTGACGGCCAGCAACGGTCTTGCCATCGATACCGGCCCGGCCGAATGCGCGGGGCAGCCCGACATCGTGTTCGTGTGCGGCGGCATCGACGTGCAGCGCGCCACCACGCCCGCCCATCTCGCCGCCTTGCGCCGCTTCGCGCGCATGGGCATCGTGCTGGGCAGCCTGTGCACGGGCACCTACGCGCTCGCGAAAGCCGGGCTGCTGGCCGGCTACGCCTGCGCGATCCACTGGGAAAACATGTCGGCGCTGAAGGAAGAGTTTCCGTCCACACGTTTTCTCAAGGAACTGTTCGTCATCGACCGCGACCGCGTCACCTGCACCGGCGGCGTCGCGCCGCTCGACATGATGCTGCACCTGATCGCGGCGCGCGTCGGCATTGCCCGCATCACGCAGATCGCCGAGCAATTCGTCATCGAGCATGTGCGCGACACGTCCGCCCAGCAGCGCATGCCGCTCGTCGCGCGGCTCGGCTCCGCCAACAAGTCGCTCTTCGAAGTCATCTCGCTGATGGAGAACAACATCGAAGAGCCGCTTTCGCGCGAAGAACTCGCGCGTCTCGCGAACCTGTCGCAGCGGCAATTGCAGCGGATCTTTCACGAGCATCTCGGCATGACGCCCACGCACTACTATCTGACGCTGCGCCTGCGCCGTGCGCGCGAACTGCTGCTGCAAACCGACATGTCGATCATGCAGATCACGATGGCGTGCGGCTTCCAGTCGGCCTGCCACTTCAGCAAGAGCTACCGCGACGCCTTCGGCAGCGCGCCGACCGGCGAGCGCCGCAAGCGCATTGCACCGCTTTCGGGCATGGGCACGCCGGCGGCACCTCTCGCAATAGCACCGGTGCACGCCTAGACGCACGCATAAACATAGCAGGCGCGATAAAAAGCGCCTCGGCTATTCCGGCGTTCCGGCTTTATCACGCCCAACAGCAAAACGGGCCGCCAGAAAAACTGGCGGCCCGTTTCGCATGCTCGCGCGGTTCGACGACGCTCGACTACGCCGCCAGCAAACCGTGCGGATCGATGACGAACTTGCGCGGCGCGCCGCCATCGAACTTCTTGTAGCCTTCCGGCGCTTCGTCGAGAGAGATCACCGAGACGTTGACGATCTTCGCAATCGGCAGGCGGTCGAACAGGATCGCCTGCATCAGGTTGCGGTTGTAGCGGAGCACCGGCGTTTGCCCCGTATGGAACGAATGCGACTTCGCCCAGCCGAGGCCGAAGCGGATGCTCAGGCTGCCGTGCTGCGCGGCCACGTCGCTGGCGCCGGGGTCGTCGGTGACGTAAAGACCCGGAATGCCGATCATGCCGGCCGGGCGCGTGATTTCCATCAGCGAATTCAGCACCGTGGCGGGCGCTTCCTCGGCATGGCCGGCCGCGCCATGGCCGTGCGCCTCGAAGCCCACGCAATCCACCGCGCAATCGATTTCCGGCTTGCCGAGAATCTGCTCGATCTGCTCGCCAAGCGAGGCGTCCTTCGACAGATCGACCACCTCGAAGCCCATCGCCTTCGCATGCGCGAGCCGTTCCGCATTCATATCGCCGACGATCGTGCAGGCCGCACCGAGCAGGCGCGCCGACGCCGCGGCCGCCATCCCGACCGGCCCCGCCCCCGCGATATAGACGGTCGATCCCGGCTTCACGCCCGCCGTTACCGCGCCGTGGTAGCCGGTCGGCAGAATGTCCGAGAGGCAGGTGAGATCGCGCATCTTCGCCATCGCCTGGTCGCGGTCGGGGAATTTCAGCAGATTGAAGTCGGCGTACGGCACGAGCACGTATTCCGCCTGCCCGCCGATCCAGCCGCCCATATCGACATAACCATAGGCGCCGCCCGCGCGCGACGGATTCACGGTCAGGCACACGCCCGTGTGCTGTTCGCGGCACATCGCGCAGCGCCCGCATGCCACGTTGAACGGCACCGAAACGAGGTCGCCGATTTTCAGCGTCTCGACGTCCTTGCCCACCTCGACCACTTCGCCGGTGATTTCGTGGCCGAGCACGAGGCCGACCGGCGCGGTCGTGCGCCCGCGCACCATATGCTGATCCGAGCCGCAGATATTGGTGCTGACCACCTTGAGAATGACACCGTGACCGATCGAGCGCCCGCTCGGATCGACCATCTTCGGATACGCGATGTTCTGCACTTCGACCTTGCCCGGCCCCTGATACACGACGCCTCGATTACCGCTCATCTCGCTGTCTCCTGTTCGATGCTGTACATGGGAACGCGTTGCCTCATGCCAAGCGCGCAACGCAACGACGTTTCGAGCGTAGCGTGCCGCCCGTACCCGGCGATGTGCAAAAAGCGACGCGCACTTGAACGGCGCCGCCATCCCGCGACACGCTCCGTCATGAGGCCACGCTCAGAACAGATGCCGCAGGCCGATGCGCACGTCGGCCTGCGTGGTGGTCGACGCAGGCGTGAAGCCATAGCCGATCACCGCGTCCACGCCCTGCGAAGCCCTGAGCCAGTCGCCCGACAGATAAACGTCCGTGCGCTTCGAC
The DNA here is from genome assembly GCF_011752995.1 of Burkholderia sp. Ax-1724. Taxonomy (GTDB): domain Bacteria; phylum Pseudomonadota; class Gammaproteobacteria; order Burkholderiales; family Burkholderiaceae; genus Paraburkholderia. The sequence continues at coordinate 116,432 of NZ_VWWL01000024.1, read as the reverse complement.
AGCAGGTAATGCATGCCCGCCGAAAGCTGGTTCCAGTGGTGGCCGTCGAAGTGCGTGTACTGGTAGCCGCCCGTCATGCTGAACGAAGGCGTCATCTGCCAGTTGGCGCCGCCTTCGCCTACCTGCATGTGCCGGCTCTCGCCGAATGCGGTGATCTGCGTGTAGGTGAAAGCGCCCATCAGCGTGACGTTGCCGATCGCATAGCTCGCGCCCGCGCCGAAGGTGGCCTGCTTGTCCACCGGAAACGGCGTGTCCGCATAGAGCGACGTTACCGTGCCCGTAGCCGGATCGACGCTGACGGTCGGCCGGCCGAAGAAGGTCCGCACGCCGATCATCGCGTAGGGGTCGAAGCCGTAGATGCCCGACGGGTTATTGAGCTGCGTGTACGCGGTACCCATCGCGAACGGGCCGTGCTGATACTGCGCGCCGACGCTCCACGCGCTGCCGTTATGGAAGTCGCCCGCCTTGTTGCTGAACGAGTACATGCCGCCGAACTGGAATCCGCCGAACGTGTTCGACATGAACTTCACCGAGTTCTGCAAATGGTCGCCATTCATGCGGTCGAAGTCGCCCTGGTTGATCGCGTAGCCGCTCGCCCATGCCGAGGCGTTGTAGAGATAAACGAACTCCTGCGTCATGTCGGGCTGATTGCCGAGCGTGAGCGTGCCCCAATCGTTTTGCAATCCGACATACGCCGCGCGGCCAAACAGCGAGCCGCCGTTGGCGATCTGTCCGTTGCCGAGATGGAAGCCGCTCTCCAGTTCGAACACGGCCTTCATGCCGCCGCCGAGATCCTCGGTGCCCTTGAGGCCCCAGCGGTTCGCCTGGGCAATGCCGTCGTCGAATTTCACCTGGTGCGAGCCGCCCGCATTGCTCACGTAGGTCACGCCGGCGTCGATGATCCCGTACAAGGTGACGCTGCTCTGCGCATAACTCGCGTTCGGGACAGCGGCCAATGCCAGCGCCATACCGGTCAGTGCCACCGCGTTTCCTGTTTTTCTCATGGTGTCGTCTCTCTCCTGTCTCGCGATACGGTTGTCGGGCCGCGCCAGGCCGGCATGAAAAACAGCCCTGAAAAACGGCCATAAAGTCCGGCGCGGACGAACAGAACGTACAAGTCCAAATCTCGGCCGACTTGCGCGGACACGACATCCGCTGGTGCTGGAACGACACCCGGCAACGCGAAAACCCCTGCAAAACAGGCACAAAACGTTATGCGGCGGGCTTTCCTGGCACTTCGACAGCGCGATCATCGGCAATCCGACATCGACTTTATAAAATCCGCCGATCCCGCCTTTATTGCGTTTTTATTGATTGAACAATCAATAAAAAAAACCTAAAGTGAGAACCTTCCAGGAGTGTCCCGAACCACCATGCCCAAGATCGGAATGCGCGACATACGTCGCGCGCAACTCATCGACGCCACCTTGCAATCGATCGACCAGTCGGGTCTTTCAGGCACGACGCTCGCGAGCGTGGCGCAGCACGCGAACATTTCCACCGGCATCGTGAGCCACTACTTCGGCGGCAAGGATGGCCTGCTCGAAGCCACCATGCGCCATGTGCTGCACGACCTGTGGGAAGCGACGATGCGCCGGCGCCAGGCCGCGAAAGACGAGCCGCGCGCGCGGCTGCGCGCGATCGTCGCCGCCAATTTCGACGTCTCGCAGGTGAGCTCGCCCGTCATGAAAACATGGCTCGCGTTCTGGGCCGAGAGCATGCATCAGCCCGCGCTGCGCCGGCTGCAACGCATCAACACGCGACGGCTTCATTCGAACCTGTGCGCGGAATTCGAGCAGGTCTTGCCGAACACGGCGGCCCGCCGTGCCGCGAGCGGCCTCGCCGCGCTGATCGACGGTCTCTGGCTGCGCGGCGCGCTGACGGGAGAGCCGTTCGACACGAAAACCGCGCTGCGCATCGCCAACGACTACATCGACCTGCTGCTCGACGCGCGCGCCAAGGCGCGCCCGGGCAAGTCATCCAGATAACCCGTCCCGGAGCCACTTCGATGCCCTCTTCGACGCCTCTTTTCCCCGTGCAACGCCTTTTTATCGACGGTGCCTACACGGACGCCACCAGTGGCGAAACGTTCGACACCTTCAACCCCGCCACCGGCGAGAAGCTCGCCACGGTGCAACACGCGAGCGCGGCCGATATCGACCGCGCCGTGCAATCGGCGCGCACCGGTCAGCGCGCCTGGGCCGCACTGACGGCCATGCAGCGTTCGCGCGTGCTGCGCCGCGCGGTCGAGTTGCTACGCGCGCGCAACGACGCACTCGCGGACCTCGAAACCCTCGACACGGGCAAGCCCATCGCCGAAACACGCGCCGTCGACATCGTCACGGGTGCCGACGTGATCGAGTATTACGCAGGCCTCGCCCCCGCGCTCGAAGGCCAGCAGATTCCGCTGCGCGAGACCTCGTTCGTCTACACGCGGCGCGAGCCGCTAGGCGTCACGGCCGGCATCGGCGCGTGGAACTATCCGATCCAGATCGCCTGCTGGAAATCGGCGCCCGCGCTCGCCGCCGGCAACGCAATGATCTTCAAGCCGAGCGAGGTCACGCCGCTGTCGGCGACGAAACTCGCGGAGATCTATATCGAGGCGGGTGTGCCGCCGGGCGTCTTCAACGTGGTTCACGGCGACGGGCGCGTGGGCGCGATGCTTGCCATGCATTCGGGCATCGAGAAGATTTCGTTTACGGGCGGCGTCGAAACCGGCAAGAAGGTCATGGCGACAGCGGGCGGCTCCACGCTCAAGGAAGTCACGATGGAGCTAGGCGGCAAATCGCCGCTTATCGTCTTCGAAGACGCCGACCTCGATCGCGCCGCCGATATCGCCGTGACGGCCAATTTCTTCAGCTCGGGCCAGGTGTGCACCAACGGCACGCGCGTCTTCGTGCATCAAGCCGTCATCGCCGAGTTCGAAGCGCGCGTGCTCGAACGCGTGCAGCGCATTCGCGTCGGCAATCCCGCCGATCCCGCCACCAACTTCGGGCCGCTCGCGAGCGCCGCGCAACTCGACAAGGTGCTCGGCTATATCGAGCGCGGCAAGCGCGCGGGCGCGCGGCTGCTCGCGGGCGGCGCACGCCTCACGCAAGGCGATTTCGCGCGCGGCCAATACGTGCAGCCCACCGTATTTTCCGGTTGCCGCGACGACATGCGGATCGTCCAGGAAGAAATCTTCGGCCCGGTGATGAGCATTCTCACGTTCGCGAGCGAAGCCGAAGTGATCGCGCGCGCCAACGAAACGCTCTACGGCCTCGCCGCCGGCGTCGTGACCGACAACCTCGCGCGCGCGCATCGCGTGATCCATCGGCTCGAAGCGGGCATCTGCTGGATCAACACATGGGGCGAGTCGCCGGCCGAAATGCCCGTGGGCGGCTACAAGCAATCCGGCGTGGGCCGCGAAAACGGCATCACGACACTCGAGCACTACACGCGCATCAAATCGGTCCAGGTGGAACTGGGACCGTATCAGCCCGTTTTCTGAGGGAGTCCCGCATGGCCGCGCAAGAGTACGACTACATCATCATCGGTGCGGGATCGGCGGGCAACGTGCTCGCCACCCGCCTCACCGAGGATAGCGACATCAAGGTGCTGCTGCTCGAAGCCGGCGGCCCCGACTACCGCTTCGATTTCCGCACGCAAATGCCGGCGGCGCTCGCCTACCCGCTGCAGGGCCGCCGCTACAACTGGGCTTACGAAACCGAGCCCGAGCCGCATATGAACCACCGGCGCATGGAATGCGGGCGCGGCAAGGGGCTCGGCGGGTCGTCGCTCATCAACGGCATGTGCTACATCCGCGGCAATGCGCTCGACTACGACGGCTGGGCCGAACGCAAGGGGCTGGAGCACTGGAGCTATCTGGACTGCCTGCCCTATTTCCGCAAGGCCGAAACGCGCGACGTCGGCGCGAACGACTATCACGGCGGCAACGGCCCCGTGCATGTGACGACGAGCAAGCCCGGCGTCAATCCGCTCTTCGAGGCGATGATCGAGGCCGGCGTGCAGGCCGGCTATCCGCGCACCGACGATCTGAACGGCTATCGCCAGGAAGGCTTCGGCCCAATGGATCGCACCGTCACGGCAAAGGGCCGGCGCGCGAGCACCGCGCGCGGCTACCTGGACCAGGCGAGACAACGGCCGAACCTCGAGATCGTCACGCATGCGGTTACCGATCGCATTCTGTTCGACGGCAAGCGCGCCTGCGGCGTCGTCTTTCTCGACGGCGCCACGCGCATCACCCGCCATGCGCGCCGCGAAGTGCTGCTGTGCGCGGGCGCGATCGCTTCGCCGCAGATCCTGCAACGCTCGGGGGTGGGCCCCGGCGCGTGGCTGCGCGAACTCGACATTCCTGTCGTGCTCGATCTGCCCGGAGTCGGACAGAATCTTCAGGATCACCTGGAAATGTATATGCAGTACGAGTGCCGGGAGCCCGTCTCGCTCTATCCGGCGCTGCTGATGCGCAATCAGCCGGCTATCGGCCTCGAATGGATGCTGCGCGGCACCGGCATCGGCGCGAGCAATCACTTCGAGGCGGGCGGCTTTATCCGCACGCGCGACGACGATCCCTGGCCGAATATCCAGTACCACTTTCTGCCCGTCGCGATCAATTACAACGGCACCAACGCGATCAAAATGCATGGCTTCCAGGCGCACGTAGGCTCCATGCGTTCGCCGAGCCGGGGGCGCGTGAAGCTGCGCTCGCGCGATCCGCACGAACACCCGTCGATTCTCTTCAACTACATGGCCGAAGAACTCGACTGGCGCGAGTTCCGCGACGCGATCCGCATCACGCGCGAGATCATCGCCCAGCCGGCGCTCGATCGTTTCCGCGGCCGCGAATTGAGCCCCGGCGCGGCGCTCAGGTCCGATACGGAGATCGACGCATTCGTGCGCAGCCGCGCGGAAACCGCCTATCACCCGTCCTGCTCGTGCGCGATGGGCTACGACAACATGGCCGTGGTGGACGGCGAAGGCCGCGTGCACGGCATCGATGGCCTGCGCGTGGTGGATGCGTCGATCATGCCGCGCATCGCCACCGGCAATCTCAATGCGCCGACGATCATGCTCGCGGAAAAGATTGCGGACCGGGTTCGCGGACGCGCGCCGCTGGCGCGTTCGAACGCCGCGTACTTCGTGGCGAACGGCGCGCCGGCGCGGGCGGTGAAGGTTGCCACGGCGCGCGCGTGATGATCCGCGCTGCACGTCCGGGCGCGGGTGTGACGGCGCATGGTCACGACAAAGACCAGGGATCGACCTTGCCGTCCTCGATCACGAGGTGCTTCGCATCGGAAGCGGGATCAAAAAAGCGCCAGTCTTCCTCATCTTCAACTCCGTCCCGGATCACTACAAGACGATAGCCTTTACAGGCCGAATGCCGACGTGGGGTTCGTCGGCATCCCGATCGATCGCAACGGTTTCCCGCATGACGCCGCCGACCACCGAACTCCGCGGCTGCTTCAAACCGAAGCCGCCAGCCAATGCGAAACGGCCACCGTAAGCACGGCTGCGGCAAGCGCCCCATACGGCGCCAGATTCAACCACCGGCTGCGCGCCGGCACACTCACGTTCATATCTGACGCACTGCCCGCCGGAAAACGCCCGCGATCCTGCCAGTAGTGCCGGTAAGCGAATACCGGCACGATCAGCAGCATTGCGAGAAGACCATTGCGCAGCGTGCCCTCGCCTTGCAGATCGGCGCCGGCGCCGACGAACACCAGGTTGGCATAACCGCACAGCGCACCGAGCGCGAGCAGCCACGTCGGGCAGCGAAACGGGCGCACGCGCGTGCCGCGATCCATGCGATGAATCCATCCCGACTGCAGGTTGAGAAACACGAACAACATATAGCAGACGTTCGAGATCGACAGCACCGTCATATAGTCCGACATCGCCAGCAGCACGAGATTGAAGCAGAGGTCGGTCCACATCGCCGCCGTCGGCGCGCCGTGCCCGTTCACGCGCGAGAGGTAGCGCGGCAGCCAGCCGTCCACCGACGCCTGATAGAGCGTGCGCGACGATCCCATCATCGAGGTCATCACGATCAGCAGGATCGAGAGCATCAGCATCACCACGATGGCGTTGCCAACCCACGCGCCGCCGCCCACCATCGCGGCCATGGCGGTGCCCACGCCCGTGCCGTCGCCGATGCGCGGATCGAGCATCAGCGGCGTGCCGAGCGCGCCTTGAAACGCGAGAGGCACGAGCGTCATCACCACGAGGCAGAGCGCGCCCGACCAGAAGATTGCCTTGGCCGTATCGCGCCGCGGATCGCGAAACTCGCGCGTATAGCAGACCGCCGTTTCGAATCCATACGACGCCCATCCCGCCATGAACATCGCGCCCAGCGCCATCACCACGCCTTGCCCGTTCCAGGTGCCGAAGTACGCGGCGGTGAGAGTGCCGTGCGCGTCGCGCCCGAGCGGCAGCAGCGGCAGGAGATGTGCGGCGGGCACGTCGCCCGTGATGATCGGCACGAGGCCGACGATCAGCAGCGGCGTGAGCGAAGCGATGCCGAGTATCTTCTGCGTCTTCGCCGCCTTCGAAGCGCCGCTATGCTGAAGCCTGAACGTGACGAGCAGAAAGGCCGCGGCAATCAGAAACGTGGCGTTGATGCGCAAGGTCAGGCCGGGCTTGATAAAGCCGAGGTTGGCGAGCGTCCAGTGCCACTGCACGATGGCCGCGTCGGGCGCGAACAGTGTCGTGAGCGCATAGTTCGCGGCAAGCCCGCAGCCGAGCGCGAGCATCGGCGACCACGCCAGCCAGTTGCACCACACGGAAACGGGCGCGATCATCTTGCCGTAGCGGACCCAGCCGATCGCTCCGTACACCGAAGCACCACCCGACTTATGCGGAAAGAGCCCGGAGATTTCCGCGTAGGTCGCGCTTTGCACGAGACCCATCGTAATCGAGGCGATCCAGATAGCCCAGGCCGGCTGGCCGATCGTCGCGCACACGCCGCCAATCGTGAACAGCACGCCGGCGGGCACGCCGCTCGTCACCCAGAACGCGTCTTTCCAGTTCAGGCCGCGTTGCAGCCCATGACCCTGCCCGCCTCGTACGGTCTCTTCCTGCGCGCCACATGCACCGATTCCCGCCTGCTCCATCTGCCGCCTCCTGTCCGGAACGTTAATCGACCAGAATTGCCGCGCCAATAGGGATGTTCAGGGGCAGCGCCACGCGCATCCGACGCACGCGTCGCGCCTCGCCACCCACGGGCGCCCCATGGCGCCCCACGGCACGGGTGAATGCCTGTCAGTGCACGCCCAGCGAGGCGCGCACGGCGGGCAAGCCGGGCTTGCCGTCGAGCGTCGTCACGCCCGCGAGCCAGGCGTCGAGCACCTGCGGATTGCCACGCAGCCAGTCGGCGGCGGCCTTGTTCGGGTCCACCTTGTTGGCGATCGGCACCATCAGATGGTTTTCGATGTCGGTCGTGAAGCGCAGATTGGCGATGAACTTCGCGACGTTCGGGCAGCGCGCCGCATAATCGGGCGGCTGCGCCGTCAACACGCGCGCCGCGCCGTAGTCGGGACCGAATACGGCGTCGCCGCCGGAGAGATAGTCGATCTTCATCTGCACGTTCATCGGATGCGGCTCCCAGCCGAGGAAGACGATCCACTGCTTGTCGCGAATCGCGCGGTTGACCTGCACGAGCATCCCCGCCTCGCTCGATTCGACGAGCTTGAATTTGCCGAGCCCATACTGGTTCGCGCCGATCATCTTCTCGATGAGCGCATTGCCGTCATTGCCGGGCTCGATGCCGTAAATGCGGCCTTGCAGTTTGTCCGCATACTTCGCGATGTCCTGGAACGATTTCAGGCCGCCCTGGAAGACGTAATCGGGCACCGCGAGCGTGTACTTGGCGCCCGTGAGATTGGGCGTCGGCAGCACCTTGATCGAACCCGACTTCGTGAACGGCTCGACGATCGGGTCCATCGTGGGCGACCAGTAGCCGAGGAACACGTCGATCTGCTTGCTCTTGAGCCCCGCGAACGTGATCGGCACCGAGGCGATCGTCTTCGTCGGCGCATAGCCGAGGGCGCCGAGAATCGTCGAGGCGACGCCGGTCGCCGCCGCGATATCGGTCCAGCCCACGTCGGCGAAGCGCACGTCCTTGCACGCCATCGGATCGGCGGCATACGCGCTGGCACAGAGAACCGCGGCGCACGCGAGCGCGCCTGTTTTAAGCACGGGGAATCGGCACATCGTTGTCTCCTTGGCAATTCGGGTCATGAAGCCGCGCCGCCGGGCCCGTCGTAGGGAAATCGCATCGAATCCGGCGTGCGGCTCATCGGCGTGAATGGGGCACCGGTCATGGGGTGCGTCCCATGACACATGGTTGTCCGGCAAAAAGCCGATCAACGTAGCAATTGCGACGGGCAATTGCGCAGAAGCGACAAACGTTGCCGCCAATACCCACAGGACAGGGCTTTAAGTTGATTGAACGATCAATTTACAAAAAGCCAGCAGGTGCGGGGCAGGGATTCGGACGTATGCCCGATTCCTTTCATTCTGAAAATGTCATGGGTACGCGCGGCGCGTGTCGGGCAGCGAGCCAGGCCCGCTTTAAAGCCGCGCTGGAAGGCTCCGGCGCACGGCAGGTCGTGTATTCTTACGGGGGAGATTCAGAACGGAGTGACAGCGCCGACGCAAGCACTCCAACCCACCATATTCAATAAAATAGCTGCGTCCTCACCGTGGGCTTACGGCTAGCACGCATCACACACTTTCGCTCGGAATGCCTTCCATGCAGCCCCAGACAGTCTCGCCTCGCGACGGCCAAAAACCGCCGTTACGCTTCGGCATCGTCCTGCTTCCCAATTTCACGCTGACCGCCTTCTCCGGTTTCGTGGATCTGCTGCGTCTCGCCGGCGACGATGGCGACATGAGCCGCCCCGTGCGGTGCTCGTGGACCATCATCGGCGAAACGCTCGTGCCGATCCGCGCAAGCTGCGGCATTCAGGTCACACCGTGGGCAACTTATGAGGAAGCGGGCGCCTTCGACTATCTGGTCGTCGTGGGCGGCTTGCTGCACTCCGGCCCGTCCGCCAGCGACGCGACCTTGCGCTTCATCCGCGAAAACGCCGCGCGGCCGACCACGCTCGTCGGCATCTGCACTGGCGCTTTTTCACTGGCCCGCGCGGGCGTGATGGACGGCTACCGCATCTGCGTCAGCTGGTTTCACTATTGGGATTTCGTCGAGCGCTTCCCGTCGATTCCGGAATCGAGCCTGATCGCGGACCGGCTCTTCGTCATGGACCGGCGGCGCATTACCTGCTCGGGCGGCCGCGCGTCGATCGACGTTGCCGCGGCCATCCTGCTTCGGCACTTCGACGCAAGCATCGTGCAGAAAGCCCAGCGCATCCTGATCGTCGACGAGGCGCAAAAGGGCAACGCGCCGCAGCCGTATCCGGCCGGCCTCGCACCGACCACGCATCCGCAGGTGCGGCGCGCGATTCTCATCATGGAGCAGCATGTCGGGCACCCGTTGCCGCTCGCGGATATCGCGCATCGGGTCGATCTGTCGGTGCGGCAACTCGAAAGACTGTTCGCGGCCGAAACCGGCAAATCGCCGCATGCCTATGGCCGGCAATTGCGTGTGCGCATGGCCGCGTGGATGCTCACGAGTTCCGACCGCTCGGTCACGGAAATCGCCGCGTCATGCGGGTTCTCCGATGCATCGCACCTCGGCCGCGAATTTCGCAAGGAATATGGCGAAACGCCCCATGCGTATCGCGTGGCGCGATCGCAGGGGCTGACGCCGGACGTGAGCGTCGAATAAGCCGGCCATACCGCGCCGGCTGCGACGATCGTCACTGAAAGACGACGGTGCGGTCGCCGTTGAGAAATACCCGGCGCTCGGTAAACGCCTTGACCGCGCGCGCCAGCGTGATGCATTCGACGTCGCGGCCCACGGCCAGCAATTGCTCGGGCCGCAGCGCATGATCGACGCGTTCGACGAACTGCTCGATGATCGGCCCTTCGTCGAGATCGTCGGTGACGAAATGCGCGGTCGCGCCGATCAGTTTCACGCCGCGCGCATGCGCCTGGTGATAAGGCTTCGCGCCTTTGAAGCCGGGCAGAAACGAATGATGAATATTGATCGCGCGGTTGCCGAGCTTCTCGCAGGCGTCGGACGTGAGCACCTGCATATAGCGCGCGAGCACGACGAGTTCCGCGCCCGTGCGCTCCGCGAGGTCGAGCCACTGCTTCTCCTGCGCTTCCTTGCCGGCCCCGGTAATCGGAAAATGATGGAACGGCAGCTTGTGCGATTCGGCGAGCGCGGCCAGATCGTTATGGTTCGACGCAATGCCGACGATATCCATTTTCAGTTCGCCCATGCGCCAGCGAAACAGCAGATCGGCGAGGCAGTGCTCGAGCTTCGACACCATGATGAGCACCTTGGGACGCACCTCGGCGCTATGCACGGCCCACTCCATGTTGAAGTCGGCCGCGACCGGCGCGAACTGCTGCTTGAGTTTATCGACGCACAGCGGCTCGCCGCCGGCCGCATGAAATACGCAGCGTACGAAAAAGCGGCCACTCAGATCGTCGTCGAAAACATTGAGCGCGTCGATATAGCAATGATGCGCTTCCAGTACCCTGACCATCGCCGCGACCTGTCCCGGCCCGCTCGGGCACGACAGGGTGAGAATGAATTGCTCTTTGTTTTCGCCAATCATGGGAGTACCTGCGCAATAAGACGCGTAATCCGTGCACGCGGCGCGGGCACGGCGATCTGAACCTTCAGTTGTGCGCCTGCTTATCGATTACTTGTCGATTGCATATCGACTACGTACCGGCTGCATGGAGAAGCGGCGAGCGCGGCGGTTTTATTGGCTCGCGAGCGCTTGCGAACCGCGCCACGCGATCCAGTCTTCGCGCGTCCAGTCGAGTGCGATACCCACGCGGCGCGTGCCGGGCCGGATCTTCGGCTTGTGCAGTGCAAGTTCGAGCGTCTGCAACGCGGGCCACTCGCGAAACGAAAGCGCGGCCACGTCCACCGCGAGCATTTCGAGCAGCCGCGTATGCGGCTTGTGCGCGAGGAAGTCGGCAATGCGCGTGCACCAGCCGTCATAGTCGATCCACTCGCCGGACTCGTCGGGCGCGCCGCCGTAGCCAAGCCGCGCGTCGATCACGACCGGCTGCGGCGCGCCGTGTTCGTGCGCGTGGATGCCCACGTGCACCGGCACGCTCAACGCCTCGACGAACACGCTCCAGCCGCGCCCTCGCGTCTGCGCGAATGCGGCATCGAACGGCCGCGCAAACGCGCCCTCGACGAGCTTCATGACACGAGCGGCGCCGCGGCGTCGAGCATGATGCGGCAGAAGTAGTCGGCGAAACTGCGCCGCACGACCACTTCGAAGCGCTCCGCGCCGGTCGGAATCAGCATGATCGACGCCTTGAAATAGAAGCTCTGCGCGCATTGACCTTCGCCAAACATGCGCGGATGCAGATCGAGCGGACAGCCGCGCGCGAGCACTTCGCGCACGCGCGCGCCGCTCAGTTCCAGCACCGTATAGCCGCTGCCGACATCGACCGCCGACGCCCACATGCCGTTCAACGCCCGCACGAGCGCGTCTTCGAGCACGCCGGCGTTGACCGCTTCGCGCGAACGCACGAGCCATTCGTCGGGACCGAGCCACAGCACGTCGTACTGCGCGGCGGACACCCGCGTATTGGGCTGCGCGGGCACCGCACAGCCGACCACCCGCGCGAACGCCTCGGCAAACGCGGCATCGCCGGGCTCGCCGCGCACCGTCACGAGATCGCGGAACGGCAGCTCGCGCATCGCGAACGCCTTCGTCACGCGCTCGCCTTGCGCTTCATGCGCGTCGAGCAGCGCGGCCACGCCTACGCACGGCGACTCCAGCGGCACCGTCGCCGCGCGTTCCCCGAGGGGCACCGGTTCGATCGTTTCATTCAACATGCTGACGCACCCCTTCCGTGTCATAGAAAACCGGGCTCGCGATCGTCGCGGCAACGCGACGGCCATCGGCCATCGGCACCACGACTTTCTCGCCCATCTTGCCGAGACCGCCCTTCACCACCGCGAGCGCGATCGAGCGGTCGAGAACCGGGCTGTAATAGCTCGACGTGACGTGGCCGAGCATCGGCGTCGTCCCGTCGGCACGCGTCACCGCATCGGGCGCGACGATCTGGCCGCCTTCGGGCAGCACGTACTGCGCGTCGTCGGTGAGCAGGCCGACGAACTGCTTGCGGCCTTCCTTCGCCGTGTCCGAGCGAGAGAGCGAACGCTTGCCGAGGAAGTCCTTCGCCTTCGAAACAAGCCCGCCCATGCCGAGATCGAAAGGCGTCACCGAGCCGTCGGTATCCTGGCCGACGATGATGTAGCCCTTCTCCGCGCGCAGCACGTGCATCGTTTCCGTGCCATACGGCGTGATGCCGAATTCGGCGCCCGCCTGCATCAGCGCTTCCCAGACCGCGCGGCCCGCGTTGGCCGGCACGTTCACCTCATAGGCCAGCTCGCCCGAGAAGCTGATGCGCATGACGCGCGCCTTCGCGCCCGCCACCGTGCCGTTGCGATACGACATGAACGGAAACCCGGCATTCGCGAAGTCGATGTCCGCGCAGACCTTTTGCAGCACCTTGCGGCTCTTCGGGCCGACCACGGCGAAGGTCGCCCAGTGGTCGGTGACGGACGCGAGCCGCACCTTCATGTCGGGCCATTCCGTTTGCAGCCAGCGTTCGAGCCACGTCAGCACGCGCGCCGCGCCGCCCGTCGTGGTGGTCATCATGTAGTGCTGCTCGCCGAGGCGCACCGTCACGCCGTCGTCGAAGACCATGCCGTTTTCGTCGAGCATCAGGCCGTAGCGGCACTTGCCGACTTCGAGCTTGCTCCACGGGTTCGTATAGACCCAGTTCAGCAGTTTGGCGGCGTCCGGTCCCTGAATGTCGATCTTGCCGAGCGTCGACGCGTCGAGCATGCCGACGCCGTTGCGCACCGCAAGACATTCGCGCTTGACGGCCGCGTGCAGGTCCTCGCTGCCTTGCGGGTAATACCAGGGCCGCTTCCAGTTGCCGACGTCCTCGAACATCGCGCCATGCTCGACGTGCCATTCGTGAATGCAGGTCTTGCGGATCGGATCGAGCAGATCGCCCAACTCGCGCCCCGCGAACGTGCCGAACGTGACGGGCGTGTAGTTCGGGCGGAACGTCGTCGTGCCCGTTTCGGGAATCGACTTGCCGAGCGCATCGGCGAGAATCGCCATGCCGTTGATGTTGCCGAGCTTGCCCTGATCGGTGCCGAAGCCCATGGCCGTATAGCGCTTGACGTGCTCGACCGATTCGAAGCCTTCGCGCGCGGCGAGCAGGATGTCCGCCGCCGAGACGTCGTTCTGGAAATCGACGAACTGCTTCGGCCCGCGCGCCGCGGCCTCGCGGCTGCCGACCAGCCAGAGCGGCTGGATGGGCGCCTCGGCATGATCGACGAGCTTCAGCAGCGGCGGGCGCTCGACCGCGAAGCCGAGCGATTTGGCCGCATCGACGCCCGCGTCGATCGCGAGCGCCAGCGCCCGCGCAAAACCGAACTCGCCGGCGGCCGCGCCCACGCTCACCTCTTGCTGCACGCGCTTGCCGGGCATGAAGCACGCCTTCGCCTCGTTCCAGTGCGCCTTGCCGCCCGATTGCGCGAACAGATGCAGCACCGGGCTAAAGCCGCCCGACATCGCGAGCAGATCGCAGGGAAGCTCGGCCTGCTTCGCACCGCTGCGGCCGTTCGCCCACGCGACGACCTCGACCGACGACACGCGCAGCTTGCCGCGCGCGCTCGCCACCGCCGCGCCGTTCATCACCTTGATGCCCTGGCGGCGCGCCGCCGCTTGCAGCTCGCTCGCGCCTTGCGCGCGCGGATCGACGACCGTCACCGCCGCACCGCATGCCTTCAGATCGAGCGCGCACTGATAGCCCGCGTCGTTGTTCGCGAACACGACCGCGTTACGGCCCGGCAGCACCGCATAACGGTGGATATACGCCGACACCGCCGAGGCCAGCATCACGCCCGGCAGATCGTTGTTGCCGAATACGAGCGGGCGCTCCTGCGCGCCGGTGGCGAGAATCACGCGCTTCGCGCGGATCTTCCACAGCACTTCGCGCGAACCGCGGCGCGCGGACACCGGCAGATGCTCGGTGAGACGCTGCGTGACGGTCACGAGGTTGTGATCCTGATAGCCGAATGCGGTGCTGCGCGACAGAATCGTCACGTCGGGCAGCGCGGCGAGTTCGGCCTCGACCTTTTCGACCCAATGAATCGCGGGACGCCCGTCGATCTCGGTCTTGCCCGCGAGCAGGCTGCCGCCCAGTTCGCGCTGATCGTCGACGAGCATCACGCGCGCGCCGCTGCGCGCCGCGGTGAGCGCCGCGAGCAGGCCGCTCGGTCCGCCGCCGACCACCAGCACGTCGCAATGCGCAAAAGACTTGTCGTAGCGGTCGGCGTCGAGCGCCTCGGGCGCCTTGCCAAGACCCGCCGCCTCGCGAATCTTCTCCTCGTACTTCGGCCACCATTTGCGCGGCCACATGAAGGTCTTGTAGTAGAAACCCGCGGGCAGAAAGCGCGCAAACTTCTGGTTGACCGCCATGCGATCCTGTTCGAGCGACGGCTCCGCGTTCACGCTGGTCGCGACGAGCCCCTGATACAGCTCGATCTCGGTCGCGCGCGCGTTCGGCACGGTATACGCGCCGCGTTCGAGCTGCACGACCGCGTTCGGCTCGGCGACGTCGGCCGTGACGATGCCGCGCGGCCGGTGATACTTGAAGCTGCGCGCGACGAAATGCACGTCGTTGGCGAGCAGCGCCGAGGCCAGCGTGTCGCCCTGATAGCCCTGATACGTGCGGCCGTTGAACGTGAAGTTCAACGGAATCGCGCGATTGACGCGCCCGCCCGTGCCGAGTCGGTTCTTCTGGCTCATGCCTTGTCTCCTTGCGCCGGCGTGGTCGAGTCGCCCGTCGCGCCGCCGCGCCGGAACGTCTCGTAGCCGAGAATTTCGTACGTGACGGTGTCGCGCGTCGCCATGAACCAGCGGCGGCAACCCTGCGCGTGCAGCCATTGCTCCTTGTGCACGCCGCGCGGGTTATGGCGCATGAACAGGTAGTCGCCCCATTCCTTGTCGGTGAGTTGTTCGGTCTCCAGCGGGCGCGCGATCTCGGCTTCGCCGCCGCAGGTGAATTCCGCTTCGGCGCGCGGGCCGCACCACGGACATTCGATCAGCAACATGTGGTTTTCTCCTGGTAAGCGGGTGCGTGCGGCACTCAGTGCGCGACGGCGGCAGCGCCGTGCTCGTCGATCAGATGGCCGGTATAGAAGCGGTCGAGCGAAAACGCTGCGTTCAGCGGATGCGGCTCGTCGTTCGCGATCGTGTGCGCGAACACCCAGCCCGAACCCGGCGTCGCCTTGAAGCCGCCCGTGCCCCAGCCGCAATTGAAATAGAGCCCTTTGACGTCGGTCTTGCTGATGATCGGGCAAGCGTCCGGCGACACGTCGACGATGCCGCCCCACTGCCGGTTCATGCGCACGCGCGAGAACACCGGGAACATTTCGACGATCGCCTGCAAGGTGCCTTCGATAATGTTGAAGCTGCCGCGCTGGCCGAAGCCCGTGTATTGATCGACCCCCGCGCCGATCACGAGATCGCCCTTGTCGGACTGGCTGATATACGCGTGCACCGCGTTCGACATGATGACCGTATTGACGACCGGCTTGATCGGCTCGGACACGAGCGCCTGCAACGGATGGCTTTCGAGCGGCAGGCGCACGCCGGCCATGTCGGCAAGCGTCGTGGTGTTGCCGGCGGCCACCACGGCGACCTTCTTCGCCTTGATGAAGCCCTTCACGGTATCGACGCCCGTCACGCGCGCGCCGTCGCGGCGAATGCCGGTTACCTGGCAGTTCTGGATGATGTCCACGCCGAGACGGTCCGCGCCGCGCGCGAAGCCCCACGCGACCGCATCGTGACGCGCCACGCCCGCGCGCCGCTGGATCGACGCGCCCATCACCGGGTAACGGCTGTTGAGATTGATGGTCGGCTCGATTTCCTTGATCTGCGCGGGCGTGAGGAATTCGGCATCGACGCCGTTCAGGCGGTTCGCATTCACGCGGCGCTCGGTATCGCGCACGTCCTGCAGCGTATGCGCGAGATTCATCACGCCACGCTGGCTGAACATCACGTTGTAGTTGAGGTCCTGCGCGAGCCCTTCCCAGAGCTTCATGGCCTTTTCATAGAGCGCCGCCGACTCGTCCCACAGATAGTTCGAGCGCACGATCGTCGTATTCCGTGCGGTATTGCCGCCGCCGATCCAGCCTTTCTCCAGAATCGCCACGTTCTTCACGCCGTGTTCTTTCGCGAGGTAATACGCGGTCGCGAGACCGTGGCCGCCGCCGCCGACGATCACCACGTCGTATTCCTTCTTCGGCTCCGGGCTCTTCCATTGCCGCTCCCAGTTCTCGTGATACGACAACCCGTTGCGGAACAGACTGAATATCGAATAGCGGCTCATTTCGCGGTTTCCTTCGTTAGCATTCGATGACGTTCACGGCCAGACCGCCGCGCGACGTTTCCTTGTATTTGGTCTTCATGTCGGCCCCCGTTTCGCGCATGGTCTTGATGACGTTGTCGAGCGTGACGTAGTGCTGGCCGTTGCCCTTGAGCGCCATGCGCGCCGCGTTCAGCGCCTTGATCGCGCCCATCGCGTTGCGCTCGATGCACGGGATCTGCACGAGGCCGCCCACCGGATCGCAGGTCATGCCGAGGTTGTGCTCCATGCCGATCTCGGCGGCGTTCTCGACCTGCGACGGCGTACCGCCCATGACGGCCGCGAGCGCGGCGGCAGCCATCGAGCACGCGACGCCCACTTCGCCCTGGCAGCCCACTTCGGCGCCGGAAATCGAGGCCGTTTCCTTGTAGATGATGCCGATCGCCGCCGCCGTCAGCAGGAAGTCGGCGATGCCCTGTTCGTTCGCGCCCGGCACGAATTTCACGTAGTAATGGAGCACGGCGGGAATCACGCCGGCCGCGCCGTTGGTCGGCGCCGTGACGACGCGCCCGCCCGCCGCGTTCTCCTCGTTGACGGCCATCGCGTAGAGATTGACCCAGTCGAGCATCGAGAGCGGATCGCGCAGCGACTCTTCGGAGCGCGCGCGCAGATGCGCGCAGAGATCGGCGGCGCGGCGGCGCACGTGCATCGGGCCCGGCAACTCGCCGTGCATCCGGCAGCCGCGCTCGACGCATGCGGCCATCGTGTGCCAGAGCGTCATCAGCCCTTCGCGCACGGCTTCGGGCGAACGCGAGGCGCATTCGTTCGCGTGGGCGATCTGCGCGATCGACAGGCCGCTCTCCTTGCACACGCGCAGCAGATCGTCGCCGGTGCGAAACGGCCAGGGCACGTCGTGCGCGCCGCGCTGGCCGTTCACGCGCTCGCCGTCGCGATTCACGACGAAGCCGCCGCCCACCGAGTAATACTCTTTCTCGACCAGCAACTGGCCGTTCTCGTCGAAGGCCTGGAAGCGCATGCCGTTCGGATGCACGATGCTCGTGCCGCTCATCAGCTTGCGGTAGAAGCCGATGCACTCCTTTTCCTCGAAGCGGATCGTCTGCCGGCCGAGCAGCGACAGCGACTTCTGCGCGCGGATCGCGGCGAGACGCGGCTCGATCTGGTCGGGATCGATGGTGTCGGGCAAATGGCCTTCGAGGCCGAGCAGCACCGCCTTGTCGGTGCCGTGGCCCTTGCCCGTCGCGCCGAGCGAGCCGTACAGCTCGACTTTCACGCGGCAGACGAAGCGCAGCAGATTCGCTTCGTCGATATGCGAAACGAAGCGGCAGGCCGCGATCATCGGGCCGACCGTGTGCGAACTCGACGGACCGATGCCGATCTTGAACAGATCGAAAACGCTGACGTTCATGCGACGCTCCCCTCGTGGACTCAGCGGTTGATGACAGTGTGCGTAGTACACCAACGCCAAAAGACTTCCGATAGAAGGAAAACGACATGCACGTGTAACTTTCCCGATTGGGTGCGTGGCGTGGCCGCTCTTCGTTCCGGTGTGCCGCCGGGCGCGCGTGGAAAACCGCATGCAGGCCGTATACAGAGGCAACGCGCAGGCCACACGCAAGCCACATGCGGACCGTATGCTTGAGCCGTGTGCACTCCGGGAAAGCCCTGGTCGGTCGTTTTCATCGCCGGTATCGGCGTACTAGCGCGCTGTCGCAATTCTTCTAGTCGCACGAATTTCGAATTACCAGAATCACGTCAGGCTCGCGCATCGCGACGCAATCGGTACGAGATTCCTCCAACGCATCCTTCAACGAACCGGACCTCAACATGTTCAACCGTTCAACGAGCACCGTAGAAAACGTCGATCCCGAACTCTTCAAGGCGATCGAACTCGAGAACCGCCGTCAGGAAGAGCACATCGAACTGATCGCGTCGGAAAACTACACCTCGCCCGCGGTCATGGCCGCACAGGGCTCGCAACTCACGAACAAGTACGCCGAAGGGTATCCGGGCAAGCGCTACTACGGCGGCTGCGAATATGTGGACGTGGTGGAGCAGCTGGCGATCGACCGCGTGAAGCAGCTGTTCGGCGCGGAAGCCGCCAACGTGCAGCCGAACTCCGGTTCGCAGGCCAATCAGGGCGTGTTCTTCGCCATGCTCAAGCCGGGCGACACGATCATGGGCATGAGCCTCGCGCATGGTGGCCACCTCACGCACGGTTCGCCCGTCAACATGTCGGGCAAGTGGTTCAACGTGGTCAGCTACGGCCTGAACGAAGCCGAAGACATCGACTACGACGCGGCCGAAAAGCTCGCGCAGGAACACAAGCCGAAGCTCATCGTGGCGGGCGCGTCCGCGTTCGCGCTGCGCATCGACTTCGAGCGCCTCGCGAAGATCGCGAAGTCGGTCGGCGCGTACCTGATGGTCGATATGGCGCACTACGCCGGGCTGATCGCGGCGGGCGTCTACCCGAACCCGGTGCCGCACGCCGACTTCGTCACGACCACCACGCACAAGAGCCTGCGCGGCCCGCGCGGCGGTGTGATCCTGATGAAGGCCGAGTTCGAGAAGCAGATCAACTCGGCCATCTTCCCGGGCATCCAGGGCGGTCCGCTCATGCACGTGATCGCCGCCAAGGCGGTCGCGTTCAAGGAAGCGCTGTCGCCGGAGTTCAAGGCGTATCAGCAGCAGGTCGTCGAGAACGCGCGCGTGCTCGCTGAAACGCTGGTCAAGCGCGGTCTGCGTATCGTCTCGGGCCGCACGGAAAGCCACGTGATGCTGGTCGATCTGCGCGCGAAGAAGATCACCGGCAAGGCGGCGGAAGCGGCGCTCGGTGCCGCGCACATCACGGTCAACAAGAACGCGATCCCGAACGATCCGGAAAAACCGTTCGTGACCTCGGGTGTGCGCCTGGGTTCGCCGGCGATGACCACGCGCGGCTTCGGCGTGAAGGAAGCCGAGCAGGTCGGCAACCTGATCGCCGACGTGCTGGACAACCCGGAAGACGCCGCGACGATCGAACGCGTGCGTGGGCAGGTCGCCGAGTTGACCCAGCGTTTCCCGGTGTATCGCTAAGGTTTGGGCGAAACGAGAGGGGCGCGAGCGTGCTTTATACGCGCTCGCGCCCCCTCGTTTCCGGTCATGCCTGCATGGCTGTCAAGCGCTGCCTCAGGTAGTCTCAGGTAGTCCTTATGCAGCCGCCTTCAGACTGTCGTGCGGATCGATGACGAATTTCTTCGGCACCCCCGAGTCGAATTCGGCATAACCGGACGGCGCATCATCGAGCTTGATGACCGTGACGTTGACGACCTCGGCAATGTTCAGGCGGTCCCACAAGATTGCCCGCATCAGATTCCGGTTGTATTTCATGACCGGAGTCTGCCCCGTAAAGAACGAGTGCGATTTCGCCCAGCCCAAGCCCAATCTCACGGACAGACTGCCTTGCCGCGCAGCGGCATCGACGGCACCCGGGTCGTCGGTGACGTACAAACCTGGGATGCCTATGTTCCCCGCGACTCTCGTGACTTCCATCAGCGAATTGAGCACGGTGGCGGGCGCCTCGACCTGCGAACCCGCATGACCGTGGCCTCGTGCCTCGAAGCCGACGCAGTCGATCGCGCAATCCACCTCGGGCTCGCCGACCAGCCCGGCGATCTGGTCCGCCAATGAAGCGTCCTTCGAGAGATCGACGGTTTCGAACCCGACGCGCCGTGCATGTGCGAGCCGCACCGGATTCACATCTCCGATAATCGTCACCGCCGCGCCGAGAAGACGCGCCGAAGCCGCCGCGGCCAGGCCCACCGGCCCCGCGCCCGCCACATACACACTGGCCCCCGGGCCCACGCCCGCGGTGACGGCGCCGTGGTAGCCCGTGGGAAGAATGTCGGAGAGACAGGTGAGGTCGCGGATTTTCGCCATAGCCCGGTCGCGGTCGGGAAACTTCAACAGATTGAAGTCGGCGAACGGCACCATCACGAACTCGGCCTGGCCGCCAATCCAGCCGCCCATGTCGACATAGCCATAGGCCCCGCCGGCACGCGCGGGATTCACCGTGAGGCAGACACCAGTGTTCTGCGACTTGCACATCGGACAGCGGCCGCATGCCACATTGAACGGCACGGACACCAGATCGCCCTTCTGCAGGGTCACGACATCCGAGCCGACCTCGATCACCTCGCCGGTAATTTCATGGCCGAGGACGAGGCCGGCCGGTGCCGTTGTCCGTCCACGAACCATATGCTGGTCCGAGCCGCAGATATTGGTCGCGACGACACGCAGAATGACGCCATGATTGGCCTTGCGACCGGCCGGGTCGATCAATTCGGGGAATGCGATGTTCTGAACCTCGACTTTCCCCGGTCCGATATAAACAACTCCACGATTTCCTGACATAGTGCCTCCCAGTTGGGTGTGCCAAACCGTTCACGGTTTCGAAGCCGTACAACGTCAATGCGGGTGTCAGTCCAGGTGTCAATGCGCGTTTGCGATCTCACAACTCGAGAACGAGATCCGACATGGGCCGGCTGCAACACAGCAGACGGAACCCTTTCTGAATCTCCCGTTCGCGAATGCCGCCGTTGTGTTTCATATCGACGGTGCCGTCGAGCAGTTTTGTCTTGCAGGTGCCGCAAAGCCCCTGACTACAGGACGATGGAATCATCACGCCGTTCTTCTTCGCCGCGGCCAATACCGTTTCGGACGCGTGCATCGTAAAAGATCTCGAAGAGCGGGACAGTCTCACGGTGAAAGTGTCCTGCTCGACAGAGCTTTCGGAAGGCACGGACTCGGGTGCGGGCTCAGATACAGGCTCAAATACAGGCGCAGATGCAACCCCTTCGCTAATATCGAAGCTCTCCTGGTGATACCGCACCGGGTCGTGACCGCCCTCGCGCAGCATGTGCCGTACCGCACTCATATAGCCGGCAGGGCCGCAGGTGAAGACCTCGCGTTCCTTGAAGTCGGGCAGCCATTGCGCGAGTTGCGGCAAACTCAGTCGCCCCGTCGCGCCCGTCCAGTCCTGTTCTTCTCCGATGCCCTCGCAAACGAAGAAAAGACGAAGACGTGGCGATAGCGTCGCGAGCCGATGCAATTCCTCGCGAAAAACGATATCGGCAGGCGTCCTGGCGCTATGAACGAACGCGATATCGCGGTCGAGCCCGAGGTCGATGCTCGCGCGAGTCATCGACATCAGCGGCGTCACACCGGAACCCGCGGACAGATACAACGATTTCGGCGCGGACGCTACCGTCGGCGTAAATACGCCGGACGGCCCGAACGCACGCAACTGGCCCCCCGGCCGCATGTTGTCGTGAAGCCAGTTGGACATGACACCGCCCGGCACCCGCTTGACGGTGATCGAAATCAGATACGGGCGCGTCGGGGGAGAAGAAAGGGTATAGCAGCGCTGCACCGCTTGTCCGTTCACGACGGCGGATACCGTCAGGAACTGGCCCGGCTCAAAACGCACGGGCAAACCGTCGCCGGTTTGAAACTCAAAGCTGTTCACGTCATGCGTTTCCCGCGTCACACGACAGCAATTGAGCACCTGCTCTTCGGAACTGCTCCACAATCTTGCGCCGGTCTCCCAGGTCTTTGCATCGACCAACCTGTCGGCCGTCTGGAACGCGGATACCATTTGCGTGGAATTCATCTCAGGACTGCCTTCCTGTTCGAATGCGCGAGACGGTCGGCCGCCTGTCGCGCGGCCGGCCACATTCACCGCCTCAGGCTTTGATCGCGTCGACCAGCTCCGGTACTACCTCGAACAGATCGCCCACGATCCCGTAATCGGCAACGCCGAAGATCGGCGCCTCCGGGTCCTTGTTAATCGCGACAATGATTTTCGAATCCTTCATGCCGGCCAGATGTTGAATCGCACCGGAGATGCCGACCGCGAAATAGGCTTGCGGCGCGACGATCTTGCCGGTCTGTCCGACCTGATAATCGTTGGGCACATACCCCGCATCGACTGCCGCACGCGATGCGCCAAGAGCCGCACCGAGTCGATCGGCCAGCGGCTCCAGCGTGCGCCTGTAGTTTTCACCGCTGCCAAGGCCGCGGCCACCGGAAACGATGATGTCGGCACTGGTCAGCTCGGGCCGGTCGAGCCGCGTCATGACCCGGCTCACGAACTGTGACGTGCCGGCGTCGGCCGCAACGTCAATCTTCTCGATCGAAGCATGGTTGCCTTCAGGCTCGACCGGCTCGAAAGCGGTGGCACGCACCGTGACGACCTTGATTGCATCGGTCGATTGCACCGTCGCTATCGCATTGCCCGCGTAGATGGGCCGCTCGAACGTATCGCCGGAAACGACGGCCGTGATCTCGCTGATCTGCGCGACATCGAGCTTTGCGGCGATACGTGGCGCGATATTCTTGCCGAATGCCGTAGCGGGCGCGAGTATGTGCGAGTACGTTTTCGCAATCGACATCACCGTCGCTTCGATGTTTTCCGCGAGTCCCGCTTGAAGCTGCGGTGCGTCCGCCACGAGTACCTTCGAAACGCCAGCGATTTTCGCGGCAGCGCCCGCGACCTCTGCCACGTTATAACCGGCAACGAGTACGTCGATATCGCCGCCGATAGCCTTCGCGGCGGCAATCGTATTGAGTGTCGCGGCCTTGATGCCGGCGCCGTCATGTTCGAGGACAACCAGATTTGTCATGATGCCGTTTCCCCTACAGAATTTTCGCTTCCGTTCTGAGTTTCTCGACCAGCGTCTTCACATCCGGCACCTTGATGCCGGCAGACCGCTGCGGCGCTTCCGCCACTTTCAGCGTCTTCAGGCGCGGACGCACATCGACCGACAGGTCTTCCGGTTTGATTGTTTGCAAAGGCTTCTTCTTCGCCTTCATGATATTCGGCAACGTCACGTAGCGCGGCTCGTTCAAACGCAGATCGGTCGTCACGACGGCGGGTAAAGTCAGCGACAGCGTTTCGGCGCCCCCGTCGATTTCGCGCGCGACCGTTGCCTTGCCGTCGGCCATGACGATCTTCGATGCGAATGTCGCCTGCGGCATGCCGGCCAATGCGGCAAGCATCTGGCCCGTTTGATTCGAATCGTCGTCAATAGCCTGCTTGCCGAGAATCACCAGTTGCGGCTGCTCCTGATCGACAAGTGCCTTCAGCAACTTCGCGACTGCGAGAGGCTGCAACTCGTCGCCGGATTCGATCAGGATCGCGCGATCGGCGCCGATCGCCAGCGCCGTGCGCAGCGTTTCCTGCGACTGGGCACTGCCGGCGGAAACGGCAACGACTTCCGTCGCCATTCCCGCTTCTTTCAGTCTGACCGCTTCTTCCACCGCGATCTCGTCGAATGGATTCATCGACATCTTCACATTCGCGATATCGACGCCGGTACCATCGGACTTCACGCGGACTTTCACGTTGTAGTCGACCACGCGTTTCACTGCGACAAGTACGATCATGAGAATGTCCCGTCAGGGTGTGCCTGATTGAAAATCAAGTCGAAGAGATAGCGATCAATCCAGTTTTGAGCGGATCGCCGCCAGTGCTGTTGCATAGTCGATAACACCGACGACCTCTTTCTCATGCATGACGGCGAGAGGTCGGGAGTCGCCGCCGAACGCGTCCAGCACCTGAGGCAGCCGCGCATCCAGATCGATGCTGCGATGTGACGAGACGTCATGTGGCAAGCCGCTCGTGAACTGCCGCATCATCGCGCCCGCCGTCAGAACTTGCAGGCGCCCGACGCCTTTTGCAAAATCCTTCACGTAGTCGTTGACCGGCATGTTGACCACGTCGAAGGGCGTGCCGATCTGAACGATCTTCCCGTCCTTCATAACGGCGACACGGTCACCGATACGAATCGCTTCATCGAGATCGTGCGTAATGAAAACCGCGGTCTTGCCGAGGCGGCGCGAGACTTCGACGAACTGCTCGGCGAGTTCGCGACGTACGATGGGGTCCAATGCGCTGAAAGGCTCGTCCATCAGCAGGATGTCCGGGTCGGTCGAGAGTGCCCGGGCAAGTCCGACACGTTGCTGCATGCCGCCCGACAACTGATCCGGATAGTGATGTTCCCAGCCCGACAGTCGAACCGCCGCGAGCGCGCTTCGAGCAGCATCCAGTTGTGCGGAGCGCGATAGTCCCCGGCCCTGAAGAACGAACAGCACGTTCTCCAGAACGGTGAAATGCGGCCAGAGCGCCATGTTCTGAAACACCATGCCGAAGCGCTTCGCGCGCAATTCCCGCAGCGGTTTGGCTTTCAGGTTGGCCGTCTGCTCGCCTTCGATCCAGATTTCCCCAGCGGTCGGATCGATCAGGCGGTTAATGTGGCGCAGCAAAGTCGATTTACCGCATCCGGACAAGCCCATGATGCACAGCGTTTCTCCCCGGCTGACCGTGAAGCTGACGCCAGCCACCCCGACCACGCAGTCGAAGCGGCGCTTCACTTCGTCCTTGTCGATACCCTCGCGTTTTATCGACGCCAGCGCTTCTTTTGCACGGCGCCCATACAATTTCCAGATGTCGCGGCACTCGATGACGGTTTCTCCCTGCTGCGTAACAGCAGATGGCGTGGACCGTATAACAGGTTTCGCATTCGCATGGACGGGCCGGAGAATGGACGGTTCTGGCATCATGGGCTCTCGCATAAAACGCTGATATAAAACGCCGATCAGCGAACAGGTCTTGGGCTTCGAATCTCAGGCATGCGCCGCGGCAATCGATTGCTGAATCCACGAATCGAACAGCTTCTGGTTTTGCGCAATCCAATGCTTCGCATGCCCGCGAATATCCTCGATCTTGTTCTGGCCTTGTTGCATGAGAAGATTCTCGGCACTAATGTCGGCTGCCGGAATCGTCACCAGCTCGAACCACTTCTTCGCGGCGGGATTCTTCTGAACGAATTCCCGATTCGCGAGCACCTTCATTTCGTAGATCGGGAATCCGGTATCCCGGCCGTCCGGCAGGCGGCTATTATTGTTTCCATTGGCGGGGTCGGGCGACGGCACGCTGAGCCAAACCACGTCGCGTCCGGGCTGCAACACGCTGCTGACCCACATCGGCACCCATGTGTAGTACAGAACCGGCTCTCCCGCCTTGTAGCGCGTCATGACGTCGGCCATCAGGGCATCGTAGTTTCCAAACGTGGGAGAGACGGTCGCACCCAGTCCGTAGTATTCGATGTGATGCTGGATAACGCGCGCCGCGCCCCAGCCCGGATTGCCGGCCACCAGCGTTGCCTTGCCGTCGGCGCCAGTGGCGTTGAAGAGCCTGGCCAGTTTCGGGTCCTTCAGCTGACCGAGGTTGTTGATCTGGTATTTATCGGCCGTCTTCCTGTCGATGCAATAGCCGAATACGCAGTTCGTCACCGTTCTACCGATGCGCACGCACGAGGTGTCACCGCCGACTTTCTGGTAATAGGACTCATAGAGCGGCGTCCACTCCTGCGCGCAGAAATCGGCATCGCCCTGCGCGACGGCGACGTGAAAGATCGCCGGGTCCGCCGGCGCGTAGTCTTTCACGGTGTATCCGAGCTGTTGCAGCCCCATCTCGACAATCACGCTCTGGAATCGCGCCGTCGGTGTGGTAAGGCCCGTTGGCCTGACCGTCACGCCGGTCCCCGGCAACTCGGCGGCGAACAGCTTTTGCCCACCCCATGACGAGGCGGTGAGGATTGCACCTTGAATCAGGAACTGTCGACGACCTTTCGAGTGATTCATGTTTGCTCCCGATTGAGTGCTTAAAGCCGGTTCAGTTGAGAAGTAAGCCGCCCGATATACCAACTACAAAACTTTTCGACCTGCCATTCCGATGGCGCATACGGTCCCGGTTCGTAGGCCGGATTGACCGCGCCTTGCTGCGTCAAGCCGACATAAAACTTGTCCTGCTCGTTCGTCGCCTTCCAGACATGAAGCAGATTCTCGAGTTCATAATCGCGCCCCTCGACCGCGTCTTGATGAACGAGCCAGGTCGTGCGAACCAGGGTCTTGCCCTCGTCGATCGGAAGAACCGAAAAGTGAATCGAATGATCCGCCTGCAGGTGATGCCACGAATTGGGTTGAAGATGAAACTGGAGCCGGCCCAGCCGGGCCTCGGTAAAGTCGGCCAGCAGGCGGCGCGAGGCCGCCTTGCCGTCCATCGTCATCGATTCCCCTGGCCCCGTCAGCGGAACCCGCTGAATGCGAAAGGCGGTGGATCGATCGTCGAGATGTTCGACCGGTTCGTACGGCAGCCCGTGCCGGGTCCAGATCTCACGCAATGCGGCGAGCGCGGCGTCGTGTTCGCGAACGGCCTCGCGCCGGCTCGGATTTTCGTCGTCTTCGGTATATCCGAACACGCCGAACGTGGACTGCAATAGTTCGGGATGCCCGAGGCAGTGGTAGCACTCGCGATTGTTCTCCATCGTGAGCTTCCAGTTGCCCTCTTCCACGATATCGAGTTGATAAGCCACCTTGCAGTCGCGCAATCGGTGCGGCTCGACATAGGCACCGACCTCGCGTACGAGATCGTCGAAATCGCCGGGTGGCTCGTCGGCCATGCAAACGAAAATCAGACCGCCCAGACTGCGTATGTGTACGGGCTTGAGGCGGAAACATTCCTTGTCGACATCGCCATGCAGTTCCGCATGGAGAAGATCGCCCGTGGGCGAGTATGTCCACTGGTGATACGGACACACAATGTTCGCGAAGGCGCCCTGCTGCTCGTGCAGGATGCGCGCGCCGCGATGCCGGCATACGTTATGGAAAGCCGTGAGTTCGAGTTCATCCCCTCGGCTTATTACGACCGAATAGGGTCCGAAATCGGCGAGGAAGTAATCGCCGGGTTCGGGAATGGCGGCCTCGACGCCGACAAAAATCCAGTGCCGCCCGAAGATCAGTTGCATGTCCAGGTCGAACACGTCCTGACTCAGATAGAACGGAGCGTCGAGACTGTAGCCTGTGCGGCGTGCTTTGACGAGTTGCGTCAAGTAGTCGGCCTTCTCTTTGAAACGCGGATCATGATTTCGAGTCGACACCTGGGATACTCCTATTGATGGTTCGCGTTTTCGCGGTATTACCGCGAATGCTGGCGATGCGTTGCGGTGCTCAGGTCTGCGCATCGCGCTCGACCAATGATGCCGGCCGCGAATCTCGTGGTTGCGGTACATCCCGATTCCCGCGATGGAAACGCCGGACAATGCGGTTCAACATACCGAGCGGTCCTCTGTCGCACCAACGCTGCATTCCGTGGTCGCGCAACGACATGCCGAGGCCCTGCGAGATGCGGTCGATCGTGATCGCAAGGAGCACGATACCGACACCGCCCGTCGTCGCCGTCGCGACGTCGAGCTGACCGATGCCGCGCAAGACCATCTGCCCGAGCCCGGCGACGGAGATCATTGCCGCCACGACCGCCATCGACAATGCGAGCATCACGGTCTGGTTCACGCCGGCCATGATGGTTGGCCGCGCCAGCGGCAGGCGCACGCGAAAGAGAATCTTGAGCGGGGAGCAACCAAACGCATGTCCGGCCTCGAGCACGTCGGGTCTCACCTGGCGGATGCCGAGGCTCGTCAGCCGGATGATCGGCGAAATCGCGTAGATCACGGTCACCAGTACCCCCGAAACATTGCCGATGCCGAACAGCATCACGACAGGAACCAGATAGACGAACGACGGAATGCTCTGCATGAAGTCGAGCAACACGCGCAGGCAGGCATTGAATCGCGCGCTGAGTCCGGCCACGACACCGACGGGAATGCCGATCATGGCGCAGAGCACGATCGCGGTGAAGACAATGGAAAGCGTATCCATCGCATCGGCCCATGCGCCTATCGCCCCCAAAGCGAAGAGGCAGACGCCGATCACAATTCCTGCCCGTCCGCCAGCGACTTGCCAGCCGACCAGCATCAGCGCACCGATCAGGACGAACGGATGCACGGAACTCAGCTGGTGCTGGATCATGTCGAGCAGAAACTGCACCGGATAACGAATCTCCTGAAATACGGAGCGGAAATTCAACACG
This sequence comes from Burkholderia sp. Ax-1724, assembly GCF_011752995.1. Lineage (GTDB taxonomy): Bacteria > Pseudomonadota > Gammaproteobacteria > Burkholderiales > Burkholderiaceae > Paraburkholderia. The sequence continues at coordinate 87,955 of NZ_VWWL01000024.1, read as the reverse complement.
AGCCAGGTCACCAGCGCATCCGCCCACTGTCCTAACGGAAGTCTGATGTGCTGAAACGGTCGTGCAATGACGTCGAGCATCGAGACACCTCTTCGATAAAACGTACAGGTGGGTTGCGAGCGCTTGCGCCGCGATCAAAGCGCTCCACACAGTCGCGCAGCGTCGAGGATGGCTGCGTGAATATTCCGGCTTGCGACGGCATCGCCGATCCGGTGCAATTGAAACTTGCCGGCGCCCGTGCCGTTCGGCTGTTGCTTGCCCGCCAGCAGTTCATTCAGGCTGGTCACGCCATCATTCGACGAGTGCTCGCGCAACTCGTGGTAGAGCGAGTCGAATGGCAGCGTTCCGTGTTCGATGATAAATTGCTCGGCCTCGATAACCTGCACATCGCCGGTATAGATATTGAAAAACGATCCTGCGAGACGGCCGCCTGCGTTGGACACTTCGGTCAGCTCGACGTCGAAGACCGGGCTAATGGCATGCTCGTAGAAGCGCTTCTTCCAGATCACCCGCTCGGCATAGGGCAACTCCTGCGCGAGAAAGCCGTCGGAAGAGAAAAAGCGCACCTTGCTTCCGGCGAGCGCGGCCATCTCGGCGACCTGTGCAGCGGGATTGCGCCCTGTTCCGTCATAGATGACGACGTCGGACTTCAACTGAACGTTACCGCTCAGGACGTCCCACACGGAAGTGCAACGATCCGCGCCCGGAATCCACTCCATATCCGGCGTGCCGCCCGTCGCGATGACGACAACATCGGGATCCTCACGAAGTACATCCTCGTCGTCTGCATAGGTATCGAGACGCACGGAGACTTCGAGCCGTTCGAGTTCCTGCGCGCGCCAGTCGACAATGCCGATGAGGTCGCGCCGCCAACCGCTGCGCGAGGCCAGCAATATCTGTCCGCCCAGCTTCGGACCGGCTTCGAAAAGCACGACGCGGTGCCCCCGCGACGCGCTCACGCGCGCCGCTTCCAATCCCGCCGGCCCGCCACCGATAACCACGACTTTTTTCCCCGCTTGCGCAGACCGCTCGATTTGATGAGGCAGCGTCGCTTCTCGCCCGCTCGACGGATTATGAATGCAGGCAGGCCGCAGCGGCGACTGGCACTGCGTCGCGCCAACGCACGGTCGGATCGAGTGCTCGGCGCCCGCTTCCAGCTTGCGCACGATATAAGGATCGGCAATGTGCGCGCGCGTCATGGCTACCATATCGAGCAGGCCGTCCCGAATGGCATGGCGCGCCGTGGCGATGTCGGAAATACGCGCGGCATGGAATACCGGCACGCCGATTTCGCGCTTGAAACTGCCCACTCGTTCGAGCCACGGCGCAATCGGCGAGGCCATGCCCGGCATGTTATGCGTGGTTAGCGCGACGTCGGTGTCCATCCGGCCATAAATGGCGTTGACGAAATCGAGCAGGCCGTCCCGCTCCAGCAGATGTATAGCCGCGAGCGATTCGTCGAACGTCAGCCAGCCGTCGGTCCCTTCGTCCACCGTGTGGCGAATGCCGACGAGAAAATCATCGCCGACGCGGCGGCGAACTTCTTCCAGCACCATGCGTGCGAAGCGGCAGCGATTTTCGAGGGAGCCGCCGAAGGAATCGGTCCTTCGATTGGTCGAGGGCGACATGAATTGACCGATCAGATGGCTGGCGGCCATGACCTCGATGCCGTCGATGCCGCCTTCCTTGCAACGCCATGCCGCATCGCCGAAGTCTTTGACGACGCGATCGATATCGTGCCGATCCATCTCCTTGGGAAAGTTTCGATGTAGCGGCTCGCGCAACGGAGAAGGGCCAATGGTCGGCAGCCAGTTCGATGCCCAGAATTCGCCGCGCCGCCCGAGATGGGTAATCTGGCACATCAAGCGCGTGTCGTGCTGGTGAATACGCGCCGAGAAAGACTGCAGGTGCGCCACGATGGCATCGCTGCCGACATTCAACTGGCGAAAGACGTTCGGTGAATCCGGCGAGACATTGGACGAGCCGCCAAACATCGTCAGCGCCAGTCCGCCTTTGGCTTTCTCTTCGTGATACCGCTGATAACGCTCGACGGGCATGCCGTCGCTTTCCAGACCGCACGCGTGGCTCGTGCTCATGATCCGATTCCGGAACGTCACGCCCTTGATCGCAAACGGCTTCAGAAGCGGATCGTTGGACAGGCCAATCGAATTGACAGTAGCGACTTGCAAGGTAACTCTCCTCTCGGATTGGCCCTGAAGCAGGCGTTTTTCGTATACTGGATATGCAAAATTTCCGTGTCAATCAGGATTGTTGGCGTGGTTTACCCGCAATAAACGGTCATATTTTGTCTTTTTTTAGCCTTATTACCTTTAATAGTCGATTTTGAGACATCAAAATCGTATCCCGTATACGCCACTGACTCGCATCGACTACAATTCTTGAAACGCAGCGATCAACGGCCCCGGATGACGGCCCAGACAAGGGAGACTGAACGTGGAACATCAAGCGCACGCGCAAGATGACATGGAAGAGTTGCTTGAGGAAAAGAGCTTCGCGCCGGTTGAACCGTTGACGCGCATCACGCTCGCCGCCAGCGTGGTCGATCGCATCCGCGAACGGATTCTCTCGGAAGCGATACCGGCTGGCGCCGTGCTGCGGCAAGACGTGATAGCCAATGAAATGGGGGTGAGCCGCATTCCCGTTCGTGAAGCGCTGCGCCACCTCGCCGCCGAAGGGCTCGTGACGCTGCTTCCTCATCATCGGGCATGCGTTTCCGAACTATCGTCCGATGATCTGCGCGACTTGCTCGACTTGCGGCTGTGGATCGAACCGAACCTGATACGGCTGGCAATCGAGCAGTGCAGCGATGCGCAGATACGCAAAATCGGCGCCATCCTGGACGAGTTCCCTTCCATTCCCGATTCAGACATGAGCGGGCTTGCCAACCTGAACTGCCGCTTCCACGTCGCTTTGTGCGAGCCGTCAGGCCGCAAACGCGCGGTCGCGACCGTCGAGCTTCTTTTAAAAAACAGCAGCCGCTATCGCTCGAAGATCGTCTCGGCCGGTGGCCGCGAAAAGGCGCACCAGGATCATCGCGAGATACTCGATATGTACTGGCGACGCGATTCGATCGGCGGCGCGTCGCTGGCGCGAAATCATATTCTGGACTGGTACAAACATTTCCAGTGAAAGGACTCGTGAATCGATGAGCGAGTTGCTCCGCTCAATACGGAGTACTTGCACACGCCGTTCAAGTGGCCTATGCACCGACCGATGCGATTGCCAGATGCATCGGTTGCTCCGGCCGCAGGGTCAGGTTGATTACGGGCCGTGGCGGCGCCGCGCCTTGCGGGACCGATAACGCGAAACGCTGCAGCAACATGGCGGCGATCACCGTCATCTCGCTCATTGCCAGATGCTGCCCCAGGCACACACGCGGCCCCACCCCAAACGGAATATATGCGCCGCGCGGCACTTCCGGCGCGTCGGACGCGAAACGCGCGGGCTGAAACGCTTGAGGATCAGGAAACCAGCGCGGGTCGTGATGCATCAGATGCACGGGGATCATGAACAGCGTTCGCGCGGGGAATGTCCAGTTGCCCAGTTGCACCGCACGCGTGGCACGACGGCTGATGAGCAGCGGCGCGACCGGATAAAGCCTCAGCGTCTCCTTGATCGTTTGCGCCAGATAACCAAGCGCCGGCAGCGTTTCAGCCGTGGGAGCGCGGCCTTGCAATACGCGCTGAACTTCATCGCGCGCGGCGCATTGCGATGCCGGATTCGCGGCCATGCACCATACCCACCACACCAGTGTCGCGGCCGTGGTCTCGTGCCCGGCGAGAAAAATAGTCATGCACTCGTCGCGCACGTTTTGCAGCGACAACGCGGCCCCATCGTCGCCGGATTGCAGGAGACGAGTGAGCAGATCGTCCGGCCACGCATCACGAGGTAAATTCAGACGGCTTTGCAAATGCCGCTCGATCAGCGCCTTCAGACTCTTTAGCGCCTGCCGTTTCCTGCGCTTCCAGGGCATCCAGTCCGGCATGCTTGCCGGCCAGTAGAACTCCGCGTTGGCCGCCGCGCTCGTCACGCGTATGGCCTGCTCGGCCACGCGCACGTCCTCGCCGATGCTGCTCGAGAAGACCATCTGGAGAATCACCTCCATGGTCAGCATCGTGAGCGCGGTTTCTATTGGCCAGTTGGCGTCTTCTCCTGGCCATGTCGAGAATGCCTGCGTCGCGGCCTCGACGATCGTCGGCGAAAAACCTTGTACGGCTTTGGGAGAAAAACTGGGTACCAGCGCATGACGGCGGCTACGCCAGGCCTCTCCCTCGGAAGTCAGCACGCTATGCCCGTGTACCTGCGAAAAGACGCGAATGCCGCGCTCCCAGCGAACCAGCGCATCGTGATGGGACACGAGCAACTCGCGCGCGAGTTGCGGATCGGCCACGACCACATCATGTTCTCGCCAGAGGCGCAGATGCACGATGTCGCCATACTGCTTTTGCCACGTGGCCAAGGCACGCGGCAAATCGCGCGACATGGTGGCCAGCAGACGCAAACCCGTGAGACCGGCCGGTGGACCCGGCGGCCATGCTCCGGGTGAGCCGCCAGTGGACGTCACGGGCGACGGGTTCCGATGCAACGGGCATTGACGCGGAGATGGCGAGTTCATGATGTCGGGAGAGTTAGATAAGCATGGATTCGAACAATACAGTGGCTGTCCGAATCATGGACCTGTCGCCGCGCCAATGCTTGAACGCAAACGACATCGACAGTCTAATTCGGCTTACCTATACTGCGCGGCTATGAACGCAATGCCCTTGCCTATCCTTTCGACGTGTCCCGATCCGCGGGCACGAGCGCCATGGGTTTCGCAGGGCAACCGGCGTCCGCACACGCGCCTTCACCTCGCGCCGCCGGGTCTGCAAGGCGCGGTTATCGCCGTTCTCTGCCGCGACACGCGCGGCTTTGCCTTGAACGACGCGCAACGTCTGACGCATTTCCCCGCCACGCCTACGGTGAACCTGACGTGGTTCCAGGACGTCGAAGCGGGACGTATCGAGCAGACGGATAGCGGCCTTATCTGGCGTCCGTTCAATTCGGCGCTCGTGCTTTCGGGCAGCCATTCATATCCTTCCACGTGCTGGGCGCAAACGAGCGGCCGCGCCGGAATGATCTGCTTCGAGGCGCACGCCGCACAGGCGCTCTTCGACATCGAGCTGTCCGCGATCCAGGACGTGATCGTCGACGCAAAGGCGTTGCTCGGAGACGAGTGGCACGCGCTTTTCGATGAACTGCTGGCTTCGGACAGCGACGAGGCAGCACTTGCCGCACTCCAGCATCACCTCACGACGAGATGGCGCGTCGTCAACCGCGCCAGCCCGATTCTGCCGTCGCTGCGCGAAGCGGGTCGTTACTGGGTCAAGCGGCTTGCCTGGCAAGCTCATGAATGGCGGCGCTCTCATAGCCCACGTCACGTGGAGCGGCGTATCAAGGCGTATAGCGGGCGCTCGTTGCGCGAGTGGCAAGCGCTCGTCAAAACGGAAAGCGTGTTCTTCAATGCGCGTGCGCAATCCGAAGCCGGCCACGCACTGGATTGGGCGGCGATCGCGCACGACGAGGGCTTTGCCGACCAGGCTCATCTCAGCCGCGCCGTAAAACGCAGCACGGGTTTTTCTCCCAGCGAATTCGCCCGGCGATTCAAAGAGGACGAATCGTTCTGGGTGTACCGGTTGTGGGTGTGATCGATGGCGGATAAGTCAGGCGCGCCTTCAAGGCACCAAGCCCTGAGGCTCGTGAAGAATCCATTTTGCAAATGCCTGTAGCAGCACTTCACTCAACGCTATCGGTTAAGGAAGAACCCGGTAGAAATCACGGTGTCGGCTATCAGTCCGGCACCGCTTCGTATCGCGCAACGTCGTTGATGAGCGGCCCGCCCTGCACATAACACCCGCAGGCCCGAACCCACTCAGGATCCCCTCGCAGACCAAATTGAAATCGGTTTCAATTTTTCGATGAATCACTTTTTATCATTTTTCCTTCATTTTTTATCGCAAATACAGACGTTTAGGTATATTCCCTAGTTCGTGACAATTTGTCTCTGAACCTCTTGATCACAAGTTATGAGACCGGTTACATTAACCGCAACGCCACATCTGCACAGGGAGAGACAATGTCCCCGGACATCACTCAGAATCGACAAGCTACGAAGCGCTGGTATCAAGAAATCACCAGCGCGCAGTGACGTGTACTCGTCGCTGCGTGGGGAGACGGGGTCAACGACGCGCTCGACTTTCCCGCCATCACGTTCGTCCTGAAAGACGTCGCGAACACGTTCAATGTCGCCCTCTCCACAGCCTCCCTTCTGCTGCCGCGACCTATGGCGTGCGCTGGATAGGTGGGCTCACGTGCGGCGGCCTGAGCGACAGGATCGGCCGCAAGATCCCGCTGCTAATTACGCTTGCCTGGTTCACCGCCGGTGCGGCAGCCACCGGTCTGTCGTGGAATTTCGTCTCGCTCGCGGTATTTCGCCTGTGGCTCGGCTTCGGCATGGCGCCCGGGTTCTCTCCAGGTAGCGCACAACGTAATGAGCTCTCTCAAGGTGACCGAGTGATGCCTGAACACACTGATGCTTCAACAACAGAGGCAATGGCCACGTTGTCCGAGTATCTGGAAATCGCTCTGGACGGAGATGGCAGTCTTTTTATGGTCCGAGAGCAGTTCGGCACCTTCGCCCTGTATGTCGGCAAAGCTGGCGTCGCGACCGGGACTTTGGTGGCATGCGGTTCGATATCAGGCGCCTTGGGCGAGGCGATTTTAGCGGCGACACAGTCGGGCGCCAACGTCCTGAATGGCCATGGCGTAACGTACAGATTCTTGCGGAGTTTCACGAAGCTGGGAAGTCGAGGCGCGGTCGTGTTGTCAACTTTTTAGGCATTGAGAGAGGTGGTTGCCGTCGGGGTCTCACAGCGGTTGTGGTGCAAATTCGGTGGGCGGGTGAGAAGCCGGCCGTCTCCCGGATATCTTGCTCTATCAGATTGTTCAGGTATTTCGAGGACCGCAATTTCGTTCGTCGGGGCAGTGACTCGTCGGTCTTCATTTCGCGGACGACTCGATGCGATGCCGCGCAGCCGTCCAGGGCAATCGTCGCAGGAGCACGCCCTTGAGTTTTGATCGCCTTCACAAAGAACACCTTGGCTGCAGCCACATCGCGCCTGGTACGGAGGCGGAAATCGATCGTCTTTCCCGCTCGGTCAACTGCGCGGTAAAGATAGGTCCATTTGCCACGGATCCTGACACAGGTTTCGTCAACGCGCCACGACTGACCGGCCGCTACGGCGAACCGATTCCAGCGTTCGATGAACTCCGGCGTGTAGCGCTTCACCCAGCGCATGATCGTCGTGCGGACCAGGGAAAGACCGCGTTCCGCCATCATTTCCGCGAGATCTCGAAAGCTCAGCTTGTAGCGCAAGTACTACCGCACGCAAAGGATGATCACTTCGCGGTCGAAATGACGTCAATTGAACAACCCGTCGATGTCTTTCAGCTTGCTCATCGGCTCGTGATCATCAAAAGGTTGAGGGTAACAGATCAGCGCATCGGAATTGCACCACAGACGCGGCGAGAAGCAAGCCAATACTTTCAAAAGGAGGAGATGTGATGCCTAAAAGGATGATCGCAATATTTGCGTGTGCGATGGCAGTTCAGGCTGCTTCGGGCGCTACCATGGTAAAGATTGACAATGGCGCGTTGCGTGGCGAAACAAATCAGGGAGTATCCGTTTTCAAAGGGATACCCTATGCTGCACCTCCGGTTGGCGAACTGAGGTGGCATTCGCCACGCCCGCCTGCGTCATGGCAGGGGGTGCGTGATGCAACGAAATTTGCGTCTAGTTGCGCGCAACCGCAGCGGAAGCCGTCAGATGCCATTCCCTGGACGGCGGAGTATCTATCTGACCCGCCATTTAGCGAGGACTGCCTTTATCTGAATGTCTGGACACCGAAGTTGAGCGCGCGGGCTAATCTGCCTGTGGTGGTTTGGATCCATGGAGGCGGATTTGCTCAAGGATCGGGCGAAGTCCCTCTTTATCGCGGGGATCAATTGGCCCGTCAAGGCGTGGTTGTCGTCTCGATAAACTATCGCTTAGGACTGTTCGGGTTCCTCGCACATCCTTCTCTTGATGCAGAGAACGATGGCGCGGGCGTTTTTGGATTGATGGATCAGGTCGCAGCACTTCGATGGGTGAAGTCCAACATTACGCGTTTTGGCGGCGATCCATCTCGGGTTACCGTCCAGGGCCAGTCAGCGGGTGCGATCTCCGTGCATCATCTCCTGGCGGCACCGTCTGCGGAGGGTCTCTTTTCAGGAGCTATCGCCGAGAGCAACTCGTGGTCGGACACTGAGTTGGTTCCGAAAGCGAATGCCGACGACTTGGGCTTGAAGCTTGCAGAATTGGCTAATGCTGCCGATGTAAAAGCACTGCGAGAGGTGCCGACCGACAAGTTGGTGGCCTTGCAAACCGACCCTCGATTGGGGAAGGGCGCACGTTTTCAACCTGCAGACGCAGGAGGTATCCCTTTTCGGGAAAAACTTGAGCGTTCTAATGTACCCGTTCTGTTAGGTTCCAATCAAGATGAAGCAAGCGCATTTAGTCCCGCCTGGATGATAGAAACTAAAGAAGCTTATCAGCGATTTCTCGACGAGCGCTATCAATCTCAGGCCAGTCAATTTTCTTTGCTCTATCCTGTCGGCAATGATGCGGATGCATCCGCGAAGGTTCGCGAATTGCTTGCAGATTCGTCAACGGCAGCCGTAGTTGCGTGGTCGGAAGGCCGGTCCGAACATGCTGCACCCGCTTACGGCTACCGATTCGTCCACCCTGAACCCGGACCGCGAGCAGCGCGATTTGGTACATTCCATAGTAGCGAAATCCCTTACGTGTTCGCCACCCTGGATGTTGGAAACCGCCCGTTTACCGACAAGGATCGAACGATCTCGCATGTGATGCAGGCATATTGGGTTAACTTCATCAAAACCGGCAACCCAAACGGTGCGGGCCTGTTGCGCTGGCCACAACTCAACACCGGGAACTTCATGTTGTTTGGCGATCGCCAAACCGTCACCCCGTTGCTGGAACAAGCGCACCGGCAGGCGTTTCGCGCATGGTTGAGGAACGGAGGATCGATCGGGCTCTTCTGAATCCCCCTAGATCCGGCGCGCGCTTACGGACGCGCGCCCCTCCATATCCAACGAAAAGTAATCCCCCGTGCTTACCGCGGACGAATTGAAGCCGTCGCTCACAGCTGCGATGCTTCACCGACCGATAAGCCGTTTGTGACGGGGGAGTGCCCCCTTGCATGCTGAGCGGCGTGGGCGCGGAAATCGCGGACCGCCTGGGCGGCGAAGAGGATTCGGCGACGTGAAACCGGTGGGTCGGCGCGCTGGTTGGAATGCCGTTCTCGTTAGAGCGCGTTAGGCACTTCAGGCATGTTGCAATCGACCTGCGAGAGTGTGCCTCGCGCCGGTTACGACGGCTATAAACGCAAACGCGGCAGCAAAGTCCGCATCGCGGTAGATACATTGGGCCAGTTGCTTGCAGTGCCTAACACGCTCTAACGACACGTTATTTCACGCAAGCGACTTTCGCCGACTGACTTCGCCATGCTCGTCAAGCCACAGTCGCTTTCGATAACGGCCGTGAAATTGATGATCTGCCTCAACCCTTCGCTCACGACTAACGCCGTCGCTGCTCCATTGATCCTCATCACGCCATGCCGCGCGGCCCGAGCGCCTTGGCCGGCTCGCAGCAATACAGGTCTCGCCTAAGCTTCGCACAGCAAGACCAGCGCCAGAATTCCGCCCTCTCCCGCCCGCCACCGGGCAACCGCTGCAAACCGCCATCGCCGCATCAACGCTACGGCAACGAAAACATCACAACACATATCCGCCGAGCCTGGGGTAAACGACCTGGGGTAAACGCCGCGTGAAAACCGGGGTGGATGAGGCCAATTGCTACTTGCATCCTGTTTTTGACCCACCTATATTGCAATACACCCATTAACTATTACTATGTAATAACAAATGAGCGAAGATATCCTGTTGTCCAATCACGGCCGCGTCGCGGTCATTACGCTGAATCGTCCCGACAAGCTGAACGCGTGGACCACGCCGATGCGCAACGCGATCATCGAAGCACTCGAGCGCTTCGACGACGACGACAACGTCGCCGCGATCATCATGACGGGCGCCGGCGATCGCGCGTTCTCGGCGGGGCAGGATCTGTCGGAAGCGCACGATTTCGACGGCGCGCGCGCGGTCGAATGGGTCAAGGAGTGGCAGCGCTACTACGCCGTGCTGCGCGGGCTGAAAAAGCCGCTGGTGATGGCGCTCAACGGCACGGCCGCCGGTTCCGCATTCCAGGTCGCACTGCTGGGCGACATCCGCGTCGGCCATCCGGGCGTGCGGATGGGGCAGCCGGAAATCAACGCGGGAATCGCCAGCACGACGGGCCCCTGGATCATGAACGCGATGCTCGGCATGTCGCGCACCATCGAGCTGACGCTCACGGGCCGTCTGATGGATGCGGAAGAGTGCCGGCACATCGGCCTCATTCATCACCTCGTCGCGCAAGACAAAGTATTCGAAAAGGCGCTGGAGATCGCCACCGAACTCGCCGCCAAACCGCCGGTCGCGATGCGCCTCGACAAGCAGCGCTTCCGCGAAATGACCGAGCCGGGCTTCCAGGACTGCATCGAAGCGGGTATTCGCATTCAGCGCGAGGCTTACGACTCGGGCGAACCCGCCCGCATGATGGAAGAGTTCTTCAGCAAGCGCGCGAAGTAAAGCCATCCGGCGCGGCAGGCAAGCCGCGCTCGCCACCCACCTCACCCAGTACCCAACCGACCCAGCCAGCGAACGGGAGACCTTAGCCATGACGCAGAACTTCAACGAAAAACGGCGCCGGATGTTGCAAGGAGCCGGCGCACTCGCGCTCGCCGGCACGCTGCCCGCGCTGGTGCGCGCCGACGACAAACAGATTGTCGTGTCCGATCCGGGCGGCCCGTACACCACGGCTTACCGCCAGGCGTTCTACGATCCGTTCGAAAAGGCGACGGGCATCAAGGTCGTGAGCGTGGCGCGCGAATCGCAGCCGGTCGCGCAATTCGAAGCGATGGTGAAGACGAACAACTACGTGTGGGACGTGACCACGCTGACGCTGTCCGCCGATATTCCGTACCTCGAAGCAAAAGGTCTGATGGAACCGATCGGCCTGAAGGCCTCGGACTTCCCCGACGTCATGCCCGAGGCGATTACGCCCGACTGGCTCGGCGTCGACGTGTATTCGACCGTGCTCGCGTATCGCGCCGACAAGTTCAAGGACAACGGCCCGAAATCCTGGGCCGACTTCTGGGACGTGAAGAAATTTCCCGGCCGCCGCTGCCTGCGCCGCAGTCCGCTCGACACGCTCGAACAGGCGCTGCTCGCCGACGGCGTGCCGCTCGACAAGCTCTATCCGCTCGACGTCGATCGCGCGTTCAAAAGTCTCGACAAGATCAAGCCGCATATCGCGATCTGGTGGACCTCGGGCGCGCAATCGATGCAGGCGATCCAGAGCGGCGACGTCGACATGATCTCGCTATGGAATGGCCGCGCACAATCCGCGAAGGACGCCGGCGCGCCGGTGACGATCGTCTGGAATCAGGGCCTCTATTCGATCGAGGGCTGGGGCATTCCGAAAGGCACGCCGCACGCGGAAATGGCCAAGCAGTTCGTGCGTTTCTGCGCGGATGCAAAACGCCAGGCCGTGCTCACGCAAACGCTCGCGTACGGTCCGACCAATCGTAAGTCATTCGAATCGATTCCCGCGCAGCGCGCCCCGCTCCTGCCGACCGCGCCCGACAACATCAAGACGATGAAGCTGCCTAGCCCGCAATGGTGGCAGGCCAATCGCCAGAAAGTCACCGAACGCTTCAACTCGTGGATCATTTCCTGACGCATTAAATGACGCACTAAACGCGAGGCATTGGCATGAGCGCAAAACTGGAAGCGATCGGGCTCGCGAAGCGTTACGGCGAAACCGTCGCGCTGGAGCCGACCGATCTCACCGTGCAAACGGGCGAGTTTCTGACGCTGCTGGGGCCGTCGGGCTCCGGCAAGACGACGCTCCTGCAGATGATCTCGGGGCTCGTCGCGCCGAGCGCGGGCCGCATCGAGATCGACGGGCGCGATGTCACGCGCGTCGAGCCAGGCAAGCGCGGCATCGGCATGGTGTTCCAGAGCTATGCGCTGTTTCCGCACATGAGCGTATGGGACAACGTCGCGTACGGCCTGCGCATGCGTAGCAAGTCGCGCGACGCAGTGCGCGAGGCCGTCGACGGTGCGCTCGCGATGGTACGCATGAGCGAGTTCGGCAAACGCTTTCCGAAGGAGCTCTCCGGCGGGCAACAGCAACGCATCGCGCTCGCCCGCTGCTTCGCCTACCGGCCCTCGGTGATTCTGCTCGACGAGCCGCTCGGCGCGCTCGACAAGAAATTGCGCGAGCATATGCAGGCCGAGATCCGTCGTCTGCACAAGGAGTTGGGCGCAACCTTCGTCTATGTCACGCACGACCAGGACGAAGCACTCACGCTCTCGGATCGCATCTGCCTGATGAACAACGCGAAGATCGAACAGATCGGTACGCCCGCGGACCTGTACGACCGGCCCTCGACGCGCTTCGCAGCCGGCTTCATCGGTCATTCGAACCTGCTGGAAGGCGCGCTCGCGCATGACACCGGGGCCAGCGGCGAGCCGATCCTGCTGGCGGCCGGCGCACGCATTCCGTTACCGCGCACGACGCAGGTCGCGGCCGCGGCGCGGCACACGCTGCTGCTGCGTCCCGAGGCACTGGAGCTGGTCGAACCGAGCCGTGGCTTCGTCGATGGCCGCATCGACGACGTGGTGTTCTTCGGCAGCGATACGCATGTGCAACTGTCGCTGCCCGACGGCAGCGAACTGACCGCGCGCTGCGCACGTACGCTGAGCCCGCGCGTGGGCGACACGGTCGGGCTCACGTGGGACCCCTATCGCACGACGCTACTGCACGCCTGATATAGGCCTGATATAGGCCTGATATACGGTCGAGACCTCTTCGCCGCCAAGGACTTTTCATGACTCTCGCTCTACGCGCGAACCGTCCAGCCGACGCTTCGGGCCGCCGCGGCGCATGGCTCGCGGCATCGCTGCGCATTCTGCCGGCGGTGCCGACGCTGCTGTTCCTGCTGGTGTTTTTCATCGTGCCGGCGGGCGAGATCCTGCAAGGCGGGCTCGTATCGAGCGACGGCTCGATCGGCTTCGCCCAGTTCGAGCGCATCGCACGCACGCCGGTCTACGCGAAAGTATTGTGGATCACGTTCGCGATCTCGTTTCTCACCGCCGCGTTTTCGATCGTGCTCGGCTATCCGGTCGCGTATCTGCTGAGCCGCGTGTCGAATCGCATGCGCGAGCGCTGGCTGCTGTGGATCATGCTGCCGTTCTGGACCAGCTATCTCGTCAAGACCTACGCATGGATGCTGCTGCTATCGAAGACGGGCGTGCTCTCGACTCTTGCGCTCGCACTCGGTCTGGTCCGCGAGACCAACGGCACGATTCCGTCGCTGACCGGCGTGCTGATCGGCATGGTGCATTCGATGCTGCCGCTCGCCGTGATGACGATGCTGCCGGTCATGCGCGGCATCGACGATCGTCTCGCACAGGCCGCCGAAACGCTTGGCGCGGAACGCAGCACGAGCTTTTTCACGGTGTTTCTGCCGCTGTCGTCTCCAGGCATCGCGGCGGCGGGACTGCTGGTGTTCATTTCCAGCCTTGGCTTTTTTATCGTGCCCACGTTGCTCGGTTCGCCGCGCGAAACGATGATCGCGCAACTGGTGATCTCTTCGGTACTCGAACTGTTCGACATGCACTTCGCGGGCGCGCTGTCGACAGTACTGCTGATCTGCTCGATCGCGATCTTCCTCGTCTATGACCGGGTGGTTGGCCTGACCTCGCTGACCGGCGAAGTCAGCGAGAAACAACGCGGCTCGCGCGCGCAGGGCCTGCGGCTCGCGGTGCTGATGTCGGCGGGCCGGCTCTTTGCGCCGCTCGTGCGGCGCCGCGGCGGATTGCAGCCGCCCACCGAGGGCGTGCGCGTGTTCAGCCCGCTCGGCCTCTTCACGATGGCGATCCTGATCGTGCTGGTGGTGCCGGTACTCTCCGTGATGCCGTATGCGTTCACGAAGAGCGACTTCATTGCGTTTCCGCCAAAGCTTTTCAGCCTGCGCTGGTTCGGCTCGTTCCTCGGTTCGCCCGTGTGGCAAAGCGCGACGATCCGCTCGTTCGAAGTCGGCTTCGGCACGGCGGTACTCTCGCTCGCGCTTGGTTTCGGCGCGACGCTCGCGATGACGCGCCTGCCGCAACGCGCGACCAAGCCGCTCTTCGCGCTGCTCGTCGCACCGCTGATCGTGCCGCGCATCGTGGTCGCGGTCGGGCTGCTGTATCTGCTGAGCCGCTTCGGCCTGACGGGCACTAATACCGGCCTCATCATCGGTCATACGGTGCTGGCGATTCCCTACGTAGTGGTCACGCTCGCCGCCGGCTTCCAGCGTTTCGACTGGCGGCTCGACGATGCCGCGCGCGTGATGGGCGCCTCGCCATTGCAACGCATTCGCACCGTGCTGCTGCCGCTGCTGATGGCGAGCGTCACGGCGGCGTTTCTGTTCGCCTTCCTCGTGTCGTTCGACGACCTGACCATCGCGATCTTCGTGAGCGGCGGCATCAATACCACGCTGCCCAAGCAGATGTGGGACGACATTCAACTGGCGATCACGCCGACGCTCGCGGCGGTCTCGACCACACTGGTCGTGCTGATCGCGCTGGTGATCGCGGTGTCTTCATGGTTCAAGCGCCGCGCGCGCTGACGGATTCACGCTGACACGTTTATTTCCCGCTGCTTTTCGGCTTTCCAGAACGACAACATATGCATCGCTATCCGAATTATTTTCCGCATCGTTATCCCGACGACGAACTCGATTGCGTGCCGCTGCTCGTGGCCGGTCTCAGCGCCGATCCGCTCCGCACGTTCCTTCAATTCGACGAGCGCGCGATCACTTGCGGCGAGGCGGTCGCGCATATTGCGCAATGGCAGGCATGGTTCGGCGAACAGCGTGTCGTGCAAGGCGACCGCGTGGCCGTGATGCTCGGCAACTCCGCCGAACACATCTATCTGATCTACGCGCTGATGCTAAGCGGCATCGTGTGGGTGCCGGTGAATACGCGGCTGCGCGCGGCTGGCCTCGAATACGTATTGCAACACGCGGAGCCGAAACTCTTCATGATCGACGCCGAGTTCGACGCGCTCAGCGAGAACCTCGATTACGCGGGCGCGCGCCGTGTGCGGCTACCCTCGTTCGACGGCGCGGCCGCGCCGCGCTCGCTTGCGACACCCGCCATCGGCATTCACGATCCGCTCTGCATCATCTATACGTCGGGCACGACGGGCGCGCCCAAAGGCGTTGTCTTCACGCACCGGATGATGCGTATTGCGAGCGAAGCCGTATTGCGCGTGGCCGACGTGCGTGCGAGCGACCGGCTCTTCATGTGGGAGCCGCTGTGCCACATCGGCGGTGCGCAGATGCTGCTCGTGCCGTTCCTGCTGCCGGTGAGCCTGCATGTCGTGGCGCGTTTTTCGGCCTCGCAGTTCTGGCCGCAAGTCGCGCGCGCGGGCGCGACGCAGTTGCATTATCTCGGCGGCATGCTCGATATCCTGATGCAACTGCCGCCAGGCAGCGAGCCCCACGACCACACGCTACGCGTCGCATGGGGCGCGGGCATCGCGGCATCGGCGTGGCAGGCGATCGAACAACGCTTCGGCGTGCGGTTGCGCGAGTGCTACGGCATGACCGAATGCTCGAGCTTCGCGACGCTCAACTCTACCGGCAAGCCCGGTTCGATCGGCCAAGCGCTGCCGTGGTTCGATCTCGAACTGCTCGACGAGCAGGGGCGCGCGGTCGCGCCCGGCAAACCGGGCGAAATCGTGCTGACCAGCAAGGTGGAAGGCGCGCTGCTGCCGATGTATCTGAAGAACGACGAGGCGACACACAGCGCGTTGCGCGACGGCAAGCTGCATACCGGCGACCACGCGCGTCGCGATGCGGACGGCGACCTGTTCTTCATCGGACGACGCACGGACAGCATGCGGGTGCGCGGCGAGAACGTATCGGCATGGGAAATCGAGCGGATTTTCGCGGCGCATCCGGCGGTGCGGGCGAGTGCAGCAATCGGCGTGGCATCGTCCGTCGGCGAACAGGACATTCTGCTGAACGTGCAGTTCAAGGACCACGCGGTGCCATGGGAGTCGCTGCATGCATGGGCCAGCGAACGGCTCGCGAGTTTTCAGTTGCCGCGCTATTACCGCGCGGTCGCGCAGTTCGAGCTGACTGCGAGCGAGCGCATTCGCAAGCACCTGCTGTCGCGCGAGGTGGACGACGCGTGGGACCGTCTGCGGCATTGACGCGTGCGGAGCGGGAGAAAAGCAAACTTATCGCTATCAGATAGCTTGATAGCGGTATGCAATAATGGGAGCGTCATGCAACACCGGTTACCGATCGTGAGTCCTGCCCAGCCCAAACCCGCGCGCAAACGTGCCGCATCCGGCGCCACGTCCGGCACCGCACGTGGCGCCCCAAAAGTGGACGACCCGAGCGAATCGTCACTGTACGTGCAATCCGTCGAAAAGGCGATGAAGGTGCTGACCGCGTTCGACGGCAGCAAGCGACAACTGTCGCTTTCCGAAATCGCCGCGCTAACCGGTTTCGACATGAGCGCGACGCAGCGCTTCACGTTCACGCTCGCGGCGCTTGGCTACCTGCTCAAAGACCCGGACAGCCGCAAATACGAATTGTCGCCGAAACTGGTGGATTTTACGTACCACTATCTGATTTCGAACGAACTGGTGAGCCGCGCGACGCCGTATCTCCAGCAACTCGGCTCGGAGACGGAAGAAGCGACCAACCTGACGGTGCTCGACGACACCGATATCGTGTTCGTGCTGCGCATCGTCAGCCGCAACGTATTCAATGCTCACGTGATTACCGGCTCGCGGCTGCCGGCCTACTGCACGGCGCCCGGTCTCGCGATTCTCGCGACCTTGCAGGACGGCGAGGTCGACGACATCCTCTCGCGCACGAATCTCGTTGCGTTCACGTCGTCCACCGTGTATCAGCCGCGCAAGATCAAGGAGCGTTTGACGCAGATTCGCAAGCAGGGTTATGCGCATACGGAAGACGAGTACTTTGTCGCGGATATCTCCACGGCGGCGGCCGTGACCAACGCGCATGGCCGGGGGATCGGTGCGGTCAATATCGCCGTGGCGCGTTCGCGCTGGCAGGCGGATCGCGACGAGAAGCGATTTGCGGATCTGGTGATTTCGACGGCTTCCGCGATATCGACTCGCCGGCGGGTGGAGCAGGTGTAGGGGGTGGGGGGGGGGTTACGTCGATCGCTGGAAGAACGGTTTTCGGGCCAAAACACCAGCCGCGTCCCAGCCTGATCGACGGCAAATTGAAAGATTATTCGCAGTGAACGAAGACTAAAGAAGAAAGAGAAAAAGTCGTTATTGATCGATATTCGTTCGTGTTTTCCGACATCGCACTCACGTGTCAGCAAACACGAACGCCATCGTGAGTGACATCCCTGCCGGCGAACCGGATCATCGTATGTGCTGCGACGACGGTTCCACTTGCGGTAGTCTCGTTGCCGTTTAGTATCTGAGAGCATTCTGTAGATCACATGCGATAGCGACTCAACGTCTTCTCGCGAATGCAGCTCTTGTCATTTCCAATCGCAGCCGCCCTTGTCAGTCGAAGCATCAGGGTTGAGTCCAAATGCTACCTTTTTACCGCTTTTTTTGTTGGTATAGACCATCGATGGAACCATGGTCCCCTGGCTCACCATCTGATACTCGCCGGTGATCTGTTTCCCATAGATTTCGATCCATGTTGTCGTGGCTTCATCTGGAACATCCTCGCCCATCTTTTTCCCAGTCGATTCTGCAAGTACCAGGGGAATAGACTGTTTTGCATTCTGGTACTCGACGTATCCCCACGACAACTTGCTGGAAGAATCGTAGTACGTTCCCATTTCAAAATTTATCGATTTGGCCCCTCCAGAACTAAAGCAAAACGTGTCGTGACTGATTTCCGCGTGCCCTATGGCAGGCAAAAAAAGAAAAGAAATCACAAAGCATAGACTCTTCATATAGCCCTCTATTTTTAAGGTTTTTGCAATTCAAGGGACGCGGTTATCGTGTGTTGCGTCGAATAGAATTTCGTTTTGATTTTCGGATGAGGTGGGTTGCCGATCATTACAACATGTGGCGGATGTCCAGTCGTTTCCGGAACAGGATTTCCATGCTCATCCAGAACAGGTTCTTTTGCGCTATTACGTCGCCATACGAAAGTCAGAGGAATCGAGTTACCCGGAAATACGTCGTCGAGCAATACCTTTCGCATGTAAAGAATAGCCTGAAGTCTGACATCGTAGCCATTCAGGTTCTCTATGCTTACGTGCCCGTTTACATCCCCGCTGACCACGGCCGCATCATTCTGAGTGACGCCCGCATCCATGTGGCCAAGCATACCAGCGCGATTGGCCACGTAGAAGCAGGAACTGTCTACACAATTATCGCAATTGTGGTCGCCTTCGTTATTTCGCGCAATCAAGGCGTTTGGGTCCCAGCCAATTGCGGAAAATTGAGCCGGCGCATTACCGGTTGGAAATTTTCTGAATTTTCCGTATGCTTCGTAATTTTCCTTAAGCGTCAACTGGATCAGGCCGCGTCCGTAGTACGGGTTATAGTGCTTATGCTCCCCACCAATTTCCTTAACGCTATGAAGATTGCCTGTCTCGGGCACGACGTGAGCAAAGAAATGGGCCAAGCGCTGGCGCGTGGCTGACACACCATATTTTCTGGTTCCCTTGTTGAACGGTAAAACCCATTCATGGGCACGGCTATTCGCAGTACTCCATCTAGTGGTCGTCTGCGCGAACTGCGTTCCCTGCAGGTATAGCCACTTAGGTGGAAAACACCTTGCCATTTCCTCCTGGCTGAGCCAACCGCATCTCCTAAACGTCCTGATGAACTCAAGCGGATGAAAGAACCATAGTTTTTCACTGGAAATTCCGGTTTTATCCCAAAACTGGAATTTCTCGAGAAGCTGCAAAAAATCGTGATAGCCGTCTGGATTAGTCTGCTGCTTACCGTAAAAGCCGTCAGGATCATTCAGTCGTTTATAGCGTTCGGAATTGCCCGTCTTGTCCCATTCGGTGGGCGCTTCACATATGAATCCCCGGAGCTTCGATCTGACATCATCGTGCCCCAAAACATACTGGCACAACCCGTCCTCGTCGACGTACTCTTTGGAATCGAGCGCCACAGGTGCCGCATCAGCCAAAATCTTGTTCAGTTGATCGACGTCACACATGCCGTCATCGCTATACGGCGAAGTTTCTTCACTGATTTTCTGCCAGCCGGTGACGAAAGAGAAATCTGCGTCCGACAACTTGACGATATTGCTCGGATTGATGTCGATGTACCCTTCCCTATCTTGCGAAAACGCAATACGCATCCATGTCGAACCTGCGTACAACTGGTTGGTCAATTGTGCGGTACTGCTCAGCGACTCGGTCGAACTGGTCGTCGACGTGTCGGTAGCAGCAACCGGCGGAGTCGGATCATCGGACAGAATCCGACCGAAACGTAGCTGTTCGTAGCCGTTATTGGGATTGTTATCGTACAACTTGATTGCGCGGTGAATCATTCCGTATTCGAAGGAATTTTCCTCGACGGACTGCGACGTGAGCAGCGTGCGCGTGCCATCTTGAGCAACGCTCCACGTTTTGACGTATCTGTTTCCTCTATGGAAGTAAGCTTCAACGTGCAGAGGTGTGTCATTGGTTCCATCTTGCAACGGTACAAACTTGATCGTGTTCAGAGTGTGAGTCGTTGGATTGGCACCATCGGGCAATTTCTTGAAATTCTGGCCTGCGGGGATAACAAAATAAGTGTGCCCCCAGCAGTCATTTCCTACTGCTGTCGTGGGCTGCGCATTGCCCAGCTTTGTATTTCGGAAATAGTCCTTGAAATCATTCTGCAACATAAATATTTCGAAATGAATATGCCGCTGGCCATGACAAGCGCCTGGTACGCCGAGGACATCTTTCCGGTACACCTTCAATGAGCTATTGCCAGCCGCCCCTTCGTCGGGCGTGGCACTCTGGAGAAAACCGGGCAAGCTTTGGAGAACAGAGGTCGCTCCAGCATCGGCATAGCTGTCCAAGTCTAATAGATGCATATAAAGCGAGTAAAAGGTGATCGACCGTCCATCACCCGTCTCAGTGCGATGCTTCAGAAGTACGAAACCAGTGTTGCTATCAAGCGCACCCGAACCGCCATCGATGGCTTTCTGCGAAATGCGATAGGCAACGACTTCTCCGTCAGCAATCGCACGTACCGGGTCGCCTTTGTTTGCAGGCATCAGATGGATACCCGTATGCCAACGCCGGTCAACCGCAATTGGGTAGACGCCGTGCGCGAGCTCGAATTCATTCACAGCAGTCATCATCGGATCATCATCGTCATCCGGACCGTGCCCGTTGTTGACACCTGTGGGCAGGAAAGGGGGGCTGATAATCATCGTTGTTATCGAGACAGGTTATAGATATTGCTGATCTTCAGATTGCCTTGGGGAAGTGCAGGAAGAGGAGTATCAACGCTCGCGGGGCCCTCGAACGAATGCGAAGCCGCCTTGACCGTGAATTTTCCCGGACAGACAATCTCTACGTTGCCACTTTCAATTGTGATGCTGGCACCACCACTGGTCACCACCACTTTTTTGCTTGCTGCAATTAGCACATCTTGATCCGCGCTCGTTACACGCAATTGCTTCTCCGCGATCAAATCCATCCCGTCGCTTTGCGCCTGTATTTCGACTTTCCCTTGGGCGGCGAAGAGTTTCATGCCCGCATTCTGGACAAACAGACTGATCTTTTCAGCAACACTGGCGATCAGAGACTTCCCGGAAGCAATGTGCGTATTTTGTCCACTTACCAGATTTAGATGCTGATCAGTAGTAATACGCGTGGACTTCTCGGAGGAGATGCCAACACCCGCAGGGCTGCTTAGCAGGATCAATGGCTCTTGAAGTGCACCCGCGCTACCGGTTCCGCCTCCAGCCGTCTTTCCGCCTGACGACTCGCCCGATACGGTGTGCTTTGCGGCTGCCGAGTATTGACGAAGCGAGTCAACCTCTGCTTGCAGATCTTCGGCCTTTCGTTGTTTGGCCGCATCGGAAAGGCCTTTCGTTACGCTTTCGGCTCGTGATAGCTGTTGCTGCGTGCTCGATGTATCAAACGGCTGGCTTCCGGTGGACGTGCTGTGCGTAGTGACATGCAGCCCCTTGTTTGCTCTCAGCGCGCCGTAAGAATCGGTTCTTAGGTCGAAGCCCGATCCCAGATACGAACCCCGGGTGTTACCGCTCTGATTGACCAGATACCCGAGGTGCAACAGGCTGTTGCTCGAACTGCTGAATAGTTTCGCCCGATTCTGTCCCGTTGCATCATCAAGCACCATTTCGTTATAACCGGAGCCTGAGTACTCCTTCGAACGAAAGCCCGACAAAATGCCGTTACCGTGCCACTGCGGCTGAACATTTCCGTTGTAGACGCGGTGCAAGACAACTGGCTTGTCACAATCTCCGCCTACGTAGCCAATCAGTACTTCTTCGCCGATGCGGGGTACGTGGACGCTTCCGTAACCCCCGCCTGTATCGGACTGTGCAACACGGACCCAGCAGGAAGCGCTCGCATCTCCACTGTTCTGGCGATCCCAGATGAACAGGACCTTTACGCGGTTCAGTTCGTCCGTATAGACCTCCTCACCCTGAGGGCCGACAACGATTGCCGTCTCCAAGTGCATCGACGGTTTTTTGTGTTCGAACGGACTGCGATATGGAACGGTTACGCGCTGGGCTTCTACCTCAACAATGTAGAAGCCAGTCGAACCATCCGGATGCGTGACGCTGGCAGCAGCATTGCTGGTGTACTCAGTTTTCGCGAGCGCCAGTTCTTTCTGGAGACAATGGGGAAAAGTTGCTTCGTGTGTCGACGCCGGGAGATTGTTCTCGATATACCGGCGTACGTGGATTGTCGCAAACTCACGCTGGCTCGCCTGATCGCGATCATGCTCGTGGTGATTGCTCAAAACGAAGCGCCGCCCGGCGTCGATTGCTCTTACGCTTCCCGCGGCGAAAAATCGCTTGGCCCGCGATTCCCATTCTTCCAGATGCATCTTCGAAAGATGCTCCCCCCGGTCTTGAGCCTGATACGTATAGGCGCCCGTGTATTCGTATATCTCCGCTTGTTCTGGGAGATCGCCTTGACCAGACATCGTCGGCAGAGTGGTGCCTTTGGGATTCGCAACCGAAGACGGAGCCTTATAGTCGAAAGTACGCGTAGTGTGGACGGTGCTCTGTAGCGTCCGCATGCCAGACCATTGCGTGAACGCATCGGCTTCACTGCCGGTTCCCGATCGCGAGAATGGAATCGGATTTGTTGCCACTTCGTCAAGGGCGTAAATGTTGTCCGTCACAACAAATATATGGGATTTGCCGTCTTCTGTCTGGCGCCAGAAGCCGAACAGACCCTCTTCCTCCATCAGGCGCTGGACAAAGTTCCAGTCGGTTTCGCTCTGACGGCAGTACGAACGCTGGAGCAATGGGTTTTGAATCGAGAACTGGAATTGTCCCTGCGCCTGCGGATGCATGTTGAATACATCGGTAATAATGGCGTCCGCACTCTTGTCCTGCCAGTAACGCATATCACTGCGAAAACGCAGAAAATGCATCCACGATGCATAAGTGACCTGATAGCCACTGTAACTGCCATCGGCGCCAAGTCTGCGCGCAGTGTGGATGTATCCGTTGATGGGGAGATATGATTTGTCCGATTGCTGAATCCACAACGTCATCGGTTTCGCGATGAGCGTCTTGAGCTCGATGTCGCCGGCGGTTGATACCATATCGACCGTTACACTAAAATCGCGACCGATTTCTGAATACGTCACTGCACGACGCGGCACGAGCGCGTTGTCCGGCAGCGTAGGAATATCCGCCTTGATCAGACGATCCTGCTGGACCGGTCCATCACGGATGATCTGGAGCAGATCAGTTGGGTTCATGGATTTGCCTTCCCTGTATGCGCGGGCTGCTGACGTGCTTTCGCAATATGGCTCCCATTATAATTCGACAGCATAATCATCCGATTTTAGATCTTGCGATACGATCGCCTCAATCGCGATATATCCAGTGAATTTATGCGAATCGCATCTGCATGAAACAGAAATACATCGGTGACGAAATCGGGGGGTCTTCGCACATAGCGATTGGATGCCCGCCTCGATGAAAATCCGTCCGTAGGCCACGCCAAATTTTGCGATGCCCAACGACTCGGCGGAGTGGCGAGCAGAGGTCAACATTCCTACGAATACAGTTGTTCGCCGATCGGACCTCACCGGCCGCCCTCGAGCCAGGAACTGACATCCCACGAAAAGAACGCCATGACCATTCCTGGCCGACTGTACTTGTTCCGCTCACTTTGTCGGAAGCAGTCGTGCGGCATCGACGAAGGAATCGTCGACAATCACCGCAGTTTATCAAGCCCCTCCCGCCTTCAGATCAAGGAAGCTGATCGATGTTATTTGGCTCGAAATCTGCGTTTGCGATGAGAAGCGATTTGCGGATCTGGTGATTTCGACGGCTTCCGCGATATCGACTCGCCGGCGGGTGGAGCAGGTGTAGGGGAGTTACGTCGATCGCTGGAAGAACGGTTTTCGGGCCAATACGGGTAAATGTGAATGTATCGCGGCGTTATTCCCTGGCCCAACTTCTATTAGTCAGACACCCGCAGCCGCCCCTGACAGGATTGCCCGAGCCTTACAAGGCTCACCATCCCACTCCAACACATCAACCTTACCGCACGAGCCTTCTCAAATCGTCTAAAGCAACTGGTGTCCCGTTCCGTTGACCTCAACATGCCAAGCGAGCATAGATCGGTCAACAACGAACAGAACACCAGCTACCCTGCCAATAAACCCCACACGCAAGCGCGAACGCCAAACGCTACGGATTTTCAGCGCGTGCAGGCTGAGAAGCAGACCCGGACGACTTGCGCACCTTGGCGACCTGCTCGGACGTCACGGGCGAAGCATGGTTGCCCCAACTGGATCGCACGAAAGTCAGCACGTCCGCTACGTCGCGATCCGTCAACCGCGTGGCGAACCCCGGCATCGCGTAGTGCGTGGGGCCGGCCTTGGTCCACGGCATCTCTCCCCCTTGCAACACGATATGAATCAGCGAAGTCGGATCGTCCGTGTTCACGACCGTCGAAAGCGCCAACGTCGGAAACGTGCTCTCGTAACCGCTACCACTCGTGCGATGGCACGCCGCGCAGTTGTCCACGAAGGTCAGCGCGCCGTTGCTATGGTCCGTGCCGGCGCGCAGTGCATTTGCCGCGGTTGCATCGGGCGAGAGCGTGCTGCCGGATGCGTCGACGGGAGCCAGCGTCTTGAGGTAAGCGGCAATGGCGGCGAGATCCTGGTCGCCCAGATGCTGTGTGCTGTCCTGCACGACATCCGCCATGCCGCCAAACGCCGCCGAGTGCGCCGTGCGGCCGCTCTTCAGGAACGCAACAATATCGGCTGCGCTCCAGTTGCCCAAACCGTCCTTGCGGTCGCCACGCAGATTCTTCGCGAGGTAGCCATCGACCACGCCCCCGGAGAGAAACAGCTTGCCGTCATCGGTCAGCGACTTCTCCTCGAGGCCGTAGCCGCGGGGCGTATGACATGCGCTGCAGTGCGCGAGGCCTTCCACGAGGTAGCGGCCGCGCGCGATCGGGTCGTTCGGCAGCGGGCTGTCGTCGCTGACGGCTTCCGGTGCGAACGCCATGCGCCAGAAGCGCAGCGGCCAGCGCATCGACAGCGGCCACGGAATATCGGACGCGCGGTTGCCTTGCGAAACCGGCTCGACGCCATGCATGAAATACGCGTAGAGCGCCTTCACGTCCGAGGGCTTGACCTTCGCATACGAAACGTACGGCATGGCGGGATACAGCGTCGAACCGTCCTTCGCGATGCCGTGGCGCACGGCGCGGTCGAAGTCATCGAAGGTGTAGTTGCCGATGCCGGTCGACTTGTCGGGCGTGATGTTGGTCGAGTAGATCGTGCCGATCGGCGATGCAATGCCGAGGCCGCCCGCGAACGGCTTGCCGCCCTTTGCCGTGTGGCAGGCAATGCAGTCGCCCGCGGCCGCGAGGTAGCGGCCCTTTTGAATCAGCTGCGCGTCCGTATCGGCCGATGCGGATGGAAATGCCGTCGCGGATGATTGTGCGAAGACGCCGGCGCTCGCAGCCGAAAAGACGACAGCAGAAGCGATGGCAAACGTGATTTTTCTCATGATGCTTGCCGTCTCCCTTATGCCTGGACCAGCGGAGCCGGGTTCTTCAGGTATTGCTCGCGAATGGCCTTGGCCGAGTGAAACGCGAGGGCCGCGACGATACCGGTCGGGTTGTAGCCCATGTTCTGCGGGAACGCGGAAGCGCCCATCACGAACACGTTCGGCACATCCCAGCTTTGCAGATACTTGTTCACGACGCTCGTCGCCGGCGAGCTGCCCATCACCGCGCCGCCGGTGGTATGCGTGGACTGGTACACGCGCGTGTCGTAGTGCTGCCCCTTCTTGCGGATCGCGCGGAAGTACTTCTCCGGGTTCATCGCCTTCGCAACTTCTTCCATGCGCGTGCCGATATAGCCGAGCATGGCGTATTCGTTGTCGTGCCAGTCGAACGTCATGCGCAGAAGCGGCAGACCGTGAGCGT
This sequence comes from Burkholderia sp. Ax-1724, assembly GCF_011752995.1. Lineage (GTDB taxonomy): Bacteria > Pseudomonadota > Gammaproteobacteria > Burkholderiales > Burkholderiaceae > Paraburkholderia. The sequence goes on along the minus strand of NZ_VWWL01000024.1, from coordinate 62,050 downwards.
CCCGATAGGTCGGATCGAGATCGAGATAAGCGTCGCGATACGGCATCACCGAACCCGAAATACCGATGCTCATATAGCGCTGGTAAGCGTCGGAAATACCGGCCTTCCAGCCGCTGCCCCAGGTCGGCGTGCCGGGCACGGTCGCCGCCTGCTTGATTGGACGGCCGCCCGTGCGGATATGACGAACGCTCGCGCCGCCGACAAAGCCGAGCGGACCGTGGTCGAACTGGTCGCCATTGAAGTCGTCCATGCCCACGCCGCCCGCGCCGCTGCCGATAAACGGATTGAGTTGCGTGCCCTTCGGCAGCAGCACGTTGATGCCACCGTTCATCTGATAGGCGTAGTTGCGCCCCACTACCCCCTCGCCGGTCTTCGGATCGTAGGGTTTGCCGATGCCCGAGAGCAGCAGCAGGCGCACGTTGTGCATCTGGAATGCGGCGACGATGACCATGTCCGCGGGCTGTTCGACTTCGCGGCCTTGCGCATCGATGTAGGTGACACCCGTCGCGCGCTTCCTGTCGGGCGAAAGCATGACTTTCGTGACATACGAGTTCGCGCGAAGCTCGAAGTTAGGCTTCTTGAGCAGCACCGGCAAAATGGTCGTTTGGGGCGATGCCTTCGAGTACATATAGCAGCCGAAGTCTTCGCAGAAGCCGCAGAAGTTGCACGGTCCAAGACGCACACCGTACGGATTCGTGTACGGGGTCGACGCATTCGCCGCAGGCGCGGGATACGGATGGAAGCCCACTTCGCGCGCGGCCTTTTCGAACAGCGACGCGCCGAAGCCGTTCTTCAGCGGCGGCGTGGGGAAATCGTTGCGACGGCTGCCTTCGAGCGGATTACCGCCGGCCTGGATGTTGCCGTTGAGATTACCGGCCTTGCCGGACGTGCCGAATACCTTCTCCGCAAAATCGAAGAACGGCTCCATCTCGTCATAGGTCACGCCGAAATCCTGGACCTGCATGCCTTCCGGAATGAACTTCTTGCCGTAGCGCTCTTCATAACGCGTACGCAATTGCAGTTCTTCAGGCAGCATCCGGTAATGCATGCCGTTCCAGTGAAAGCCCGCGCCGCCCACGCCGTTACCGAGCAGAAACGAGCCGTGTTGACGGTACGGCACCGCGAGATCATCCACGCCGTGGCGAATGGTCACCGTTTCCGACGACAGATCCTGGAACAACGCGCCGCGCACGCCATACTTGAGCTCGTCGATCACTTTCGGATAGTTCGCATCGGTTGGCGTATCGCGCATCGCGCCGCGCTCGAGCGCGACCACGTCGAGTCCCGCGTCCGTAAGTTCCTGCGCGAGAATCGCGCCGGTCCAGCCGAAACCTACGATCACGCAATCGACCTTGTTCTTCCTGATTGCCACTGCTTACCCCCGCCTGCCGTTAATCGATACCGGACCATACGGATACTTCGCACCCGGCTGGTCGATCCAATCCATGAAATCCGCGCGCGCGCCCGGGAAACCGACCATCTTCCAGCCGGCCATATCCTTATTGCCGCCGTAGATCGGGTCGGAGAGGAAACCTTCCTTGGTATTGCCGAGCAGGAATGAAAAGAACGTGCGTGCAGGAACAGTTTCAAACGCGAGTTTGCCGTGCTCCATATCCTGAAGCACCGCTTCGCGCGTCGCCACGTCGAGTTCAGCAAAGGTCTTGCCGCCGTGCTGCTTCACGCAGTACTCGTCGCAGGCCGCGATGCCATGACGATAGACGTCGCGCGGCGCGAGATTGATCTGATAGCCCATTTCGGGCACGGCATCGGGATGAAAAGGCCCTTGCATGTACCAGAGCTTGCCGTGGCCATACGGCATTTCCATCTGGCGATCGATGTACTCGGGCACACCGGCCTTCACGGCACCTGGGCCATGTTCATCGTCGGGAATCAGCCGGTCCACCGCAGCATGCAAAAATTTCCATTCTGCCGCGGTGAAGTAAGTAGGCTGGTACTCTGCGGTGTTCCCGGTGGCGGGTGTCGCGTTACTGCTGCAGGCACTTTGAGTAAAAGTTGCACCTGAAGCGACCGTCGCGGCGGGTACGACGGCCAGCACCTGCCGCAAAAAGCGACGGCGTGGTTCCTGTTGGTCGGACATGGAGTTTTCTCTGTTGTGACTTATCTGCGGGCCTCATTATAAGAGGTGATCCGAGATAACGTTTCAATACTCCCTTTCCCTTAGTCGCCCGTTAAAGTTTGTAAGGAGACAAACTGGTACTGCAAGCAGAACGCCAGCTATATCGTGGTGACCATTGCATGCCGATGCATCCCTACCATTCCCGGCATGAGCGTCCAGTCACTTCTTATCAGCGTTCATTGAATGTGACGGGCTCTCGCGCAGGTCGCTTCAACCATCCCGGGAAAGACCGAATGGAGAGATCCATTGCCGGATCGCGGAGTGCGCCTTTGTCTTAATGGTTCGCCAGTGTCGACGGGTTCGCGATGACGGACAAGATACCGGCATCGCCGAATTTATGATTGATAGTCAGAACGTTCGGTTAGCAGCGCAGCCACGATACAGATCGACACAAGCAGGCAGCCGCAAAAAACAATGATGTAAGCGCGCTCCGAAGCGATCTTCGTTCCGTCGATCAGAAATGCCGCGAAAATCGCCGAACCGAAAGCACTTGCCATGGCTCCGCCGATGTTCTTCAGGGTTTGATACATACCCGCCGAGATGCCCCGCTCCTCGGGCAGACACACCTGGCTGACCCGACCGGACAGCGTCGTTTGCAACAGGCCGGAGCCAAAGCCCGTCATCATGCTGAAGAACATGAACTGCCAGAGTACGTGGTTCGCAACGATCATACCGGCGAAGCCGAGGCCCAGCGTCGTGCCGCCGATCAGCCCGCAGACCTTGTACCCACCCAACGACCGAACGATTCTGGCAACACCTAGCGCACCGATTATGGTGACCAGGTACTGCGGAAGAAGAAGCCAGCCGAGTGTCAGGACGGAGACAGAGAAGCCAAATCCGAGTTTCTCATGCGAGGCAACGAGAAAAAGCACCACGGTCGTCTGCGATCCGTAATACGCGATTCCCCAAAGAAAACTCGACACATAGTATGGCCGTGCATTCGGGTTATTCAGCATACGCAGATCGACGAGAGGAAACTCCGTGCGTTTCTCATACGCGTACCAGACGATCAATAGGGCAATGCCCGGGATAATGGCGCCGAGCACGAAGATGTTCCCCCATCCCGACTTGGGCGCATAGGCGAATGCGAACAGGATCGCGGCAACGCCGACGCCCAACATGATGGCGCCCAGCCAATCCATGGTACGGCGCGTGTCGGGAAGAGAAGAGGTCGGCACAAGAAAGACGATGGCGATCGCTGCCGGACCCAGCAACGCAATCCAGCTCGCAAACACCCAGCCGATGCCCGACGTGCTGCCAAGCACATAGCCGGCGAGAACCGGCCCGATTGCGTGGCCCACCGTCATGGCCGCGGCGAGCGCGCCTATCCCGTAGAGCGCCGCCTCTTCCTTCAGGGTGTTGCGAAAGATACCGATCGCCAGCGGCGTAATCGCCGGGCAGAATCCAAGCAGGAAACGTCCGACCAGAAAGACGCCGAAATTCGGCGCCACCACATCGAGCGCGATGCCGATGATACTGACGATGATCGTCAGAACGGTCAGCTTCTTGTGGCCGTGAATGTCCCCTAAACGGCTGAGTGCCGGACACGTCACGCCGACTGCCAGCAGATACACCGCATTCAGCCAGAACGCCTCTCCGGAGGTGATCTGGTATCTGTGCACGATGGCGGGAATAACCGGCAGAATTCCGCCGATAAACACCCCTTCTGCAACGGTCGCGAGGCTGAGTGCGAAAATGACCCGGCGCGCTACTTTGGTCGATGCATCAATTTCCGTTTGTTCCGATAGCACGTCCACGTCTCCTCCTTGCATGACCCGGCTCTTCCTCAATAAGATAAAAATCGCAGAGAGACGATCCCGTATTTTTCTTTATTGAAGCCGCCAGCGGCGGTTGCTAATTCACCCGGTAGCGCTTGACCATCTCCCAGTCCAGCTGGAGTCCGAATCCTGGTTCTTGCGGAATGGCAATCGTGCCGTTGACCGGATTGGGACGGTTGGCAATGAGACCGGCCCAGATCGGGTCGCGGTCGGCCTCGAAGCATTCGACGCAAACACCGTGTGGAATCGATGCGATCATTTGCATCGCGATCTGTGATTCTTCGTGATGCCCCACGCGCAGGCCGTGGAGTTGGGCAAGTGCCGCTGCGCGACGCCATTCCGTGATCCCGCCGGCTTCGGAGGCATCGAAGTTGATGATGTCGACGGCGCCTGCGTCGATCAGCCGCCGTACGCCGCTAGCGCTCATTTCGCTCTGTCCCGCGTCGATCGGAATCGACGTTCTTCGGCGCACTTCGGCCATCATGCTGGCGTCGTCGTACCAAAGACACGGCTCCTCGAACCACGCGATGTTGTATTGCTCGACGAGGCGGGCGAACTTGACCGCTTCGGAAACAGGCCAGCCGCGATTCGCGTCGACCGCGATCCAGAACTCGTCGCCGCCGCCCTTGCGCGCGGCTTCCACCCGTTTGGCGTCTTCCTCGGCGGACAGGCCACCGACCTTGACCTTGCATCCGGCCAGTCCGGCTTCGCGAAGCCGTTCCATTTCGTCGCCAAGATCCCGGAGCGTCTTGCCTTCCTCGTAGTAGCCGCCGATGCAGATAAGCGGCAACGCCTGGCGATAGCCTCCGAGTAATCGGCATACATTGACGCCCGCGGCCTTACCGAGAAGGTCCCAGATCGCGCTGTCCATGCAGGCAATCGCTTCCATGACCAGCTTGCGGTCGCGATTCCATTCGGCCGCCTTGAACATTTTTTGCCAGAGGCGCTCGACGGCAAAAACGTCCTCGCCAATCAGCATCGGCGTCAATTCTTTCTCGATGATGTCCACCACGTCGCGCATATGTGTCCGGTTGTCGCCGTTATACACTTCGCTAACGAGCCCGGTGTCGGTCTCCATCCGCGTGATGATCGTGCACCGCTTGTCGACACGGTATTTGCTCCCGCCAAAACTGCGCGCGAGCGGGATCTCGAGGGCGATAACCGAAACGCTTTTGATCTTCATGGGGGCTCTGTTTAAGCGGGAAACGTGAGCTTGCGAGGCATCGACGTTTCCCCGATCAGGCAGGGCGGACATGAATGACACGCCGCGCTTAGACGTTGCGATCGAACATAGACTCGCGACCTCGCTCGTCCTGGCCAGCGCGGGCTGGCCCATGACGAAAGGTCCTTACTGTTCGATGACCGATCCATCGAGATGAGGACGCATGTCGAGCGGTCGATTGACCTTCGGAAAGCGCTTCTCGATATCGGGGACGAAGTCGATACCGAGTCCGGGTGCGGTCGGGATATCGAGAAATCCGCTGCTCGGCTCCGGGAAATCGGTAAACATTTCGCGGCCAGGCAGTTGGGTCGTCCCATGCAGGTTCTTTGACGACGACGGATATTCCTGAATGGCGAAATTCGGAATCGTCGCGTCAAGATGCAATTCGGCGACCAGATTAAGCGGCGACAGAGGGTTATGCGGTACGACTTCCATGTCGTTGACCTCGGCCAGAGCCGCAATCTTTTTCGCTCCCGTGATGCCGCCGCAGAGACCTATCGATGGGCGCAGGAATTGCACGCCGCGCCGCGCGACAATCGACTGGAACAGGTGCATGTTGAAGAAGCGCTCGCCGGTGGCAATCGGCACCGGAATGTGATCCGCGACCCAGGACATCGCATCCACGCCGGTCGGTTTCAGCGGATCTTCGAAGAACATCGGGAAGTACGGCTCGATACTGCGCGCAAAGGTGACGGCTTCGGCGGGATTGAGCCGCCGGTGCAGCTCGATACAGAGATCGACGTCGGGACCAAGCGCTTCGCGAAGTTCCCGAACGACACCCACGGCCTCTTCCATCTTCTTCGCATGAGGGCGGAAATATCGATCGTAATCCTCATCGAGGAACGGGTTGAGATGGCCTAGCGCGGTGAATCCCTGCTCTTTGCGCAGCAGCGCTTCGTCGAGCATCTCCGCTTTGGTGCGCGCTTTCACATGTCCGTAAAGACGCACCTTATGCCGCATCTGGCCACCGATCAATTCGTAGACCGGAACGCCGAGTGCTTTTCCCTTGATGTCCCACAGGGCGATGTCGATTGCGGAGATCGCGCCCATGATAGCCATGCCGGTGAAATGATTCGCGCGTTGCAATACATTCCAGTGGTGTTCGATCTGGCGCGCGTCTCGTCCAACGAGATACTCTCCGCACTTGACCATGGCTGCCGCACTGGCTTCATATTGGCCCCATGCGCCGGATTCGCCGATTCCTGTCAGTCCGTCCTCGGTTGTGACTTTCACATACAGAAAGCGATCGGCGAAAATCGGTGTGACGCTTGCAATCTTCATCTATTTGTTCTCCACCTATACAAAACAGATTTTCAATTGCAAAGCAGTATAGGAGGAGAGCAGGGACGAGATATTTCTATTTCCTCAAACCAGCTTTCACCGATGGAGAACGGTGGCCTGCAGAAATCAGCAACTCTTTCAGAAACAGGCGGGCCGACGGGGGAATGAGATCTTCGCGGTAGTAAATCTGGATGCTTCGCGGTGCCCATTCTTCCCGCAGGGCAATGCAGCGCACGTCCGGATTTCCCGCAAAGGGAATGGCCATGATTTCCGAAAGAATGCCGATGCCAAGGCCGGCAGCGATCATCGAGCGCATGACATCGAAAGAGGAGACCGCGCGGTACTTCAGCTCATGCCCGAGACTGGCTGCCTGATTGACCAGGAACGAACAAAGCGCGCTTTTCGGCCCGAGCGTGACGTGCTCGAAGTCGATCAGGTTCTCGAACCTGACCCATTGGCGTGTGGCGAGCGGATGGTCTTTCGGTACGGCCACGACCAGACTGGTTTCCTTGTACGGCACTTTCGCGATCGACGACGGCACGTCGAATACCGAAAGACTGAGGGCGAGATCGGCGCGGCCACTTTCGATTTCAGAAACGAGTGACCAGCCGTGGATTTCGTGCACATCCACGGCAATTTCCGGGTTTGCCTGGATAAACCTGCCGGCGAAGGCGGCGAGGCCACCGACGATCGCCGACTGACTGGAGGCCACCCGCACACGTCCGCGAATTCCCTCCGAGAACTCTCTCATCGCACTGGCGGTTTCATTCAGGCGCTGTGTCAGCAGGCGAACCTGTCTCGCGAATTCGTCGCCGGCGGGCGTCGGCGTAACGCCTCGCGCGTGCCGGTTGAACAGCGATACGCCGAAGACGTATTCGAGCTCCTGGAGGCGTTTGGTGACGGCCGAGACTGCAATGTTGCTGCGTTCGGCCGCTCGCGTGAGACTCCCCTCCTCATAGGCGATGAGGAAGAGACGAGCGGATTCCAGATCGAGGGCACGCAACATCTCGAGCGTTTTCATGCTTACGTTGTCAGCCTGGCTGATCCGCTGGTGGTTGAGATGTATCGATTATATGGCGCGGCATCCGGCGAGCCGTTTCCGTGCCTTGCCCCAAGAAAGTATCCGGAATAGCGCGTGAGGCCCAACTGGCGGAAGACAGCCGACTCGCACGACCCGCCCGCAACGTCCCACCGGATTTGACCCCCTCTGTTACGGATCGCCGCCTGCTACAGGATGACGCAAAAGCTTCGTCGTTTGACCGCGTCTTTCGATACGACTGAACTCCGAAAATAACTCAGGCTTCCTCAACGCTCCCTCACACTATCCATGTACGAGGTAGCGGTCGGCGATGTCACGCCTCAAAGTTGCCGGCTAATCCGATCTTTGATTTGTCGCAAAGCCACGACTCGAATTCCGTTGCGAACGTGCGGGCATCGCCATATCTGACCGCCTCACGATAGATTATGAAGTTTTTCCACAGAAAATCCTTCCACCCAACAAAATCGATCACAATCTTCCATTAACGAAGAGACACTTTCACATCTCAAAAAAGACCAGTCGTTCGCTTGCATGAATTATTTTTTGCAGGGAATACCCGGAATTCTTGCGCTAATGCGGGAATTCCCCAGGACCGTCACAGGGAAAATACTTATTTTTAATCAATCACAAACGTTCATAAGATATCTCACATTCTTCCACAATCAACCTAAAACGATCACCGATGTTTTCTCAATCCCTGTCGCCGAACCCGCCATCCCCGCGTCGCGTGGCCGGTTCCGTCGTGCAGGTCTGCGGCGCAAACCGCGGCACCGGTTTGGCGATCGAGGAACTGCCCGTCGATTGCCGATCCGAGGACACGCTGTAGCCGCCAGCACTCGCTTTCCATCGCATTCGCAAAAACACAGGAACCCCATGAGCAGGATCATTCCAGACCCGATCGCCAACAGCGCAACACCACTGCCCACCGAGGCCGAGGTCGTCATCATCGGCGGCGGCATCATCGGTGTGTGCACGGCGCTGTATCTCGCGCAGCAGAACGTGCGCGTCGTCGTCTGCGAGAAAGGACTGATCGGTGCGGAACAATCGGCGCGCAACTGGGGCTGGGTACGTCAGATGGGCCGTGATCCGGCGGAAATTCCGCTGTCGATCGAGAGCCTGCGACTGTGGCACGAACTCAAGCCGAAGTACGGCGCCGAAACCGGCCTGCGTCAGACCGGCATCACCTATCTGTGCCGCAACGAAGCGCAGATGGCCGAGTACCGCGAATGGATCGGGCACGCCAGGGAATACGGCATCGATACGGTGCTGTTCGGGAAGAACGATCTCGCGCAATATGTCCCCGGCTGTTCCACCACATTCGCGGGCGGAATGCACACGGCAACCGACGGACGAGCGGAGCCGCTGATGGCGGCACCCGCGATCGCGCATGCCGCGCAAAGAGCGGGAGCGCATATCGCGACGCGTTGTGCGGTGCGCGGCATCCAGCGCGAAGCGGGGCGCGTGAGCGGTGTGGTCACCGAGCACGGCGAGATCCGCTGCTCGTCGGTCGTGCTGGCGGGCGGCGCGTGGTCGCGCCTGTTCGCGGGCTCGTTCGGCCTCGAGTTGCCGCAACTCAAGGTGCTCGGCAGCGCCGCGCGCATCAGCGACGTCAACGGCCCCACCGCGATGCCTGTCGGTGCCGACAACTTCTCGTTCCGCCAGCGGCTCGACGGCGGCTACACGATCGCCATGCGCAACTCGACGCTAGTGCCGATCGTGCCGGACAGCTTCCGGCTCTTCCCGGAATACTGGTCGCGTTTCCGCCGCAACCGCGCCGATCTGAAGCTGCGTCTCGACAGGCAGTTCATCGACGAGTGGCGTACGCCGCGCCAGTGGGCACTCGATGCGATCACGCCGTTCGAGAAGCATCGCATCCTCGATCCCAAACCGTCCGAGGCGGTGATCCGCAACGGCCTCGCGAACCTGGCCAAGGCATTCCCGGCATTTGCGAACGCCCGCATCCTGCAGATGTGGGGCGGCATGATCGATGTGACGCCCGATGCGGTGCCGATCATTGGACCTCTCGCCGCACTGCCCGGCTTCTTCATCGCAACCGGGTTTTCCGGGCACGGCTTCGGCCTCGGCCCCGGCGCCGGCAAGCTGATGGCGCAACTGGTGACGAACGAAACGCCGCTGGTCGATCCGGCGCCGTTCCGCTTCGAACGATTCGCGCGTTTTTCAGCTGCCGGTTTGATGGCGGCTTAACCTCTCTGACTCAGGAAGCAATCACATGGCTTGGCGAATAGGAGTTGATTCAGGCGGCACCTTCACCGACGTCTGCATGTTCGACGATGCGAGTGGCCGCGTGCAGATATGGAAAGTACCGTCGACGCCGGCCGACCCTTCGCTCGGCATCGCCAACGGCGTGACCGAGGGGCTTGGAACCGTTGACGCGCAGGCACAGGATATCGGCTTTCTCGGCCACGGCACGACCGTCGCGACCAATGCGCTGATCGAACTGCGCGGCGTGAAGACCGGCCTCGTCGTCACCGACGGCTTTCGCGATCTGCTCGAAATCGGCCGTCAGAAGCGCCCGAGTCTGTACGACATGTACGCGGAAAAACCGCAAGCTCTCGTCACGCGAGATTTGCGTCTCGAAGTCAAGGAGCGGCTGCGCGCGAACGGCGAAATCGAACTGGAACTCGACGAAGAAGGTCTGCGCGCCGCCGCGCGCAAGATGGCCGACGAGGATGTCAAGGCGGTCGCCGTCTGCTTTCTGTACGGATTCCTGAACACGAAGCACGAGCGCCGTGCGCTGGAAATCGTTCGCGAGATCCTGCCCGATGTGTTCATTTGCGCATCCCATCAGATCGCGCCGGAATTCCGCGAATACGAACGGTTGTCGACCACGGTCGTCAACGCGTATCTCGGCCCGATCATGAAGAAGTATATCCAGCGCCTCCAGCATCGCTTCGAGGATCTGGGTTTGCGCGTCGCGCCACAACTCACGCAATCCAACGGCGGCGTCATCGGCTTCGACACGGCCGCCGAACTGCCGGTGCGCACGGTCCTCTCCGGGCCGAGCACGGGTGTGGTCGCGGCGCAGGAAATCGGCAATCTCGCGGGCTTTCCGAATCTGATCACGTTCGACGTGGGCGGCACGAGCAGCGACGTCGCGCTGCTGCAAGGCGGCCAGTGCGCGCTGACCGGCGAAGCGAATGTGCACGGCTATCCGATCAAGGCGCCGATGCTCGACATCCATACGGTGGGTGCGGGCGGCGGCTCGATCGCTTATGTGGACAGCGGCGGCCTGCTGAAAGTCGGCCCGCGCAGCGCCGGCGCCGACCCCGGCCCGGTCTGCTATGGCCGCGGCAACAGCGAGCCGACCGTGACCGACGCGAACATCGTGCTGCAGACGCTCAATCCAGTCGAGATTCTCGGCGGACGCATGAAGGTGCGCCGCGACCTCGCGCTCGATGCGATGCAGAAGCTCGCGGATCAGCTCGGCATCGGCGTGATGGAGACCGCGCAGGGCATCGTCTCGGTGGTGACCGCGAACATGGCCAAGGCGATTCGCGTAATCAGCGTGCAGCGCGGCCACGACCCGCGCGACTACACGCTGATGGCATTCGGCGGCGCCGGACCGCTGCACGCGGCGCGTCTCGCGCAGGAACTCGACATGACGCGCATCATCGTGCCGCTCACGCCGGGTGCGTTGTGTGCACTCGGTCTGCTGCTCACCGACCTGCGCGCCGACTTCGCCCTGTCGCGCGTGCGGCGGCTCGACGCGGCGTCGCTCGATGCGCTCGAAGCCGGCTATGCGGAACTCGACACGCAGGCTCAGGGCTGGTTTGCACGCGAAGGCATCGAGTCCGATCGCCAGTCGATCACACGCACCGCCGACATGCGCTATCACGGCCAGAACTACGAGCTATCGGTGCCGGTGCCGCCGGGACTGATCACCCAGGCCACGCTCGACCTGCTCGCGAGCGGCTTCGAAAACGCACACCGGCAGCGCTTCGGCTTCGTTGCCGAGGGCGAAACGATCCAGCTCGTCACACTGCGTGTCGAGGCCGTCGGGCGTGTCGCCAAGGCGCAGTTCACGCCCGCGCCGGCGGTGGGTCCGGATGCGAGCCATGCGCAGATCGGCCGGCGCGAGGTCTACATGGCCGAGGCCGCGGCATTCGTCGATTGTCCGGTCTACAGCCGCGACAAGCTCGCGTCGGGCAATACCTTCACGGGCCCGGCCATCGTCGAGCAGATGGACGCCACGACCGTTGTGCTGCCGAACATGCGCGCGAGCGTCGACCCCTATCTGAATCTGATTCTGGAAATGCAGAAATGAACACGACCCTGTCTATCGATCCGATCACGGTGGAAGTCGTTGGCAGCGCGCTCGCGTCGATCACCGAGGAAATGGGCGAAGCGCTGGTGCGCTCGAGCTACTCGACCAACATCAAGGAACGCCGCGACTGCTCGACCGCGATCTTCGACCGTTCGGGGAACACGCTGTGCCAGGCCGAGCACATCCCGATGCACCTGGGTAGCTTTCTCGAGACCGTGCCGCACATCATGAAGCGCTTTCCGCTCGCGGACATCCGTCCGGGCGACGTGTTCATCGGCAACGATGCGTACGAAGGCGGCGGCACGCACCTGCCGGACATCGTGCTTGCCGAGCCGGTGTTCTTCGAAGACCAGTTGATTACGTGGGCGATCAACACCGCGCACCACGCCGACTTCGCCGATCGCGGCCACGCGCACATCTATCAGGAAGGCCTGCGTATCCCGCCTGTCAGGCTTTATCGCGAAGGCGTATTGCAGAAGGATGTGCAGGAACTGATCCTGCTGAACTGCCAGGTGCCGCACGAACGGCTGTCGGATCTGCGCGCGCAGATGGCTGCCAACCGCGTCGGCGTGCAGCGCCTGCAGGCATTGTGCGGGAAATACGGCACCGAGCGCATCCTGCGCGCCGGCGAGGCACTGCAGGACTACGCCGAGCGCAAGATGCGCGCCGGCATCGCGGCGATTCCCGACGGCACCTATCGCTTCACCGACCGCTTCGACAGCCTGCACTTCGAAGGCTCGCTCGACCTGAGTGTGGCCATCACCATCAAGGGCGACTCGATGCATCTTGCCTTCGACGCGCCGCCGCAGATGCGCAACGCGCTGAATGTCATCTACACCGGCCTGCTGGCTACCTGCTACTACGCGGTGAAGGCGATCATCGATCCGACCATCCTGCCGAATGCGGGTCTCGCGCGGCCGATCAGCGTCGAGGCACCGAAAGGGTCGCTGCTCAACTGCGAGCATCCGGCGGCGGTCAACAGCCGGCTGTCCGCATGCCAGCGCGTGTCGGACATGATCTACGGCGCACTCGCGCAGGCGCTGCCGAACAAGGTGATGGCGGCCGGCAACGGCTGCTGCGCCGCGGCGGTGTTCAGCGGCAGCACCGATAACGGCGAACTCTGGGTCTATCTGGAGACGATCGGCGGCGGCGGCGGCGCGCGGCCCACCGCCGACGGCCTGAGCGGCATTCACGTGCATCTGACCAACACGTCGAACCTCCCCGTCGAGGCACTCGAACAGGAATATCCGCTGACGCTGCTGCGCTACGAACTCGTCAACGATTCGGCAGGCGCCGGCACCTGGCGCGGCGGCATGGGGCTGCGCCGCGTGTATCGCGCCGAACGCGCTTGCCAGATCAACGTCGAGACGTCGCGGCTGGGCTCGCAACCGTGGGGCCTCGAAGGCGGCGGCGCGGCGCAAGGCTCGTCGTGCAGCGTCAACGGCGCGCCGCTGGCGGGCAAAACGACGCCGCTGAAGCGCGGCGACATCGTCGAGATCCTGACGCCGGGCGGCGGCGGCTACGGTCCGCCGCAAGCACGCAAGCCCGAAGACCTGCGGCGCGATCTCGTCGAGCAGCGCATTTCCGATGCGTTCGCGCGGCGCGAGTATGGCGAACTCGCACTACAGACGCAGTGATCCGTATCGCTCTTCGAAGCAACCTTCCCTTCATGGAGACTTTTTAGATGGCTGAGCTACAGGTGCAGAAACTGAAGTCAGGCAGCGTGTACGAAGACAAAAACAGCTACTCGCGCGCCGTGGTGGTCGACAACTGGGTGTTGGTCGCGAACACCGCGGGCCGTCACTACCGCACGCGTGAAATCTCGAAGGACCCGGCCGAGCAGACGCTGCAATGCTTCGCCAACATCGAAGGTGCGCTGAAGGCGGTCGGCGCGAGTCTCGCCGACGTGGTGCGCTCGCGTATCGCGATACCGAACCTCGACCATAAGGAAGCCGTGATGGCGGTCGTCTCGGAGAAATTCAAGGACATCGATCCGGCCGCGACCATCACCGCGACGCCGCTCGCGGGCACGGAATATCTGGTCGAAATCGAAGTCACCGCGTATCGCGGCGCAGGCGCGGCGCGCACCGAGAAAATGCGCGTAAGCCTGTAACGGATGTCCCGGCCCGGCGTTCCGCGAGCAGCTTGCGCGGGGGCCGGAAAGCGGCGCGCACTGGCCTCGCCTGGCCGGCCAGTTCGCGTTATCACTTCGTGTATCCTCCGAGGACTTTAGGCGATGCTTCAGGAGAAAGGAAGATGACGAAGATGACGGCCAACGGCAAAAAGGAGCCTGAAACGCAGTCCGACGGCATGCCGGAGGACATGATTCAGGCAGAGCGTCAGCAACGCATGATCGACTGGTTCGAGCAGAACGTCGGCGGGTCGAATCAGGAATTGTCGCGCCTGTTCAATGCATCGGTGTCGACCATCCGGCGCGATCTCGACGCGCTCGCCGCGCGTGGCGTGGTCCGGCGTACGCACGGCGGCGCAGTGCGTATCCGCCAGCGCTCGACCTACGAGCCGAGCGTCGACGAAGCGCGCTACACGGCGTCGGAAGAGAAACGCGCGATCGCGGTGGAAGCGGCGAAACGGCTCTCCGAGGACCAGAGCATTCTTATCGATACCGGTTCGACGATGCACGAGTTTGCGCAAGTGGTCGGCGAACTCGACATCTCGTTGACCGTGGTGACCTGCGATCTGATGGTCGCGAGCCTGCTGACGCGCAAGCCGCACGTAAAGCTGATCGTACCGGGCGGCCAGTGCCGGCCGCGCGCGTACACGCTGCTCGGCGAGCCGGGCATGTCGTTTTTGCATGACATGCGGGTCGACCAGTGCTTTCTGTCGGCGCAAGCGGTCGACTACGAATGCGTGTCGGACACGTCCCTTGAACTGGTCACGCTCAAGCGGGCGATGATCCGCGCCGCGAGCAAGACCACGCTCATGATCGACAGCAGCCGGTTCGCGGGACGTGCGATCCACGGTATCGCAGACGTTGCCGACATCAACGAAATCATCACCGACGACGGTCTTGCGGACAACGAGTTCCAGCAATACCGGCAGTTGGGCGTGAAGGTGACGCGCGTGCAGCTCGACGACGCGGCGTCCGACCTCGCCGGTGATTCCCCACCCGGTCCGCCATGAAGATCACGCAAGTCGATATCTATCTCGCTCGCAGCGGCAAGCTGCATCCGATCATCGTCGAGGTCAGCACCGACGAAGGGATTAACGGCATCGGCGAAGCGGGCGTGGCCTACGGACGCGGCGCCCATGCCGCCGCAGGCATGCTGAAGGATCTCGCACCCGATCTGATCGGCCGTGATCCCGCTCGTATCGAAGCATTTTCGACACACGTATACGACCATACGTTCTGGGCCAAGGGCGGCGGCACCATCGTGTTCGCTGCGTTGAGCGCACTGGAGCAGGCGCTTTGGGACATCAAGGGTCGCGCGTGCGGCCTGCCGGTCTATCAATTGCTCGGCGGCGCAGTCAATGATCGCATTCGCTGCTATGCAAACGGCTGGTACGAAGCCGCGCAGACACCCGACGAATTCGCCCGGGCCACCGAGCGTCCGCTCGCCGACGGCTACACAGCGCTCAAGTTCTATCCGCTCGGCCAGATGCTTGGCGTGAACATGCGCCACGTCAGCCAGCGCTCCATTACACGCGAGCAGGCCGATCTCGCGGTAGCACGCGTGAAAGCGGTACGCGAAGCGATCGGTCCGGATGTCGACCTGATGCTCGATTTGAGCGGCGGACTGAGCGCCGCCGAAGCAGCGAGGCTGTGCAACCGCTTCGAGCCGTACGACATTCAGTTCGTCGAAGAACCCACTGACCCGTCCGATGCCGATGCCATGGCGTGGGTCGCCGCGCGCACGTCGATTCCGCTCGCAGCGGGCGAACGCAACTATGGACGCCACCAGATGCGTGCGCTCATCGAGACGCGCGCGGTCGACATCGTCCAGCCGGACCCGTGCAACACGGGCGGCATCATGGAAACCAAGAAGATCGCCGCCATGGCCGAAGCATTCGGAATGCGCGTCGCGCCGCATGTGTGCGGCAGTCCGCTCGCGACCCAGGTCGCCCGGCATCTGGCGATCAACCTGCCGAATATATCGATGCTCGAGCTGTATCCGTATTTCCGCTTTCACGACGGCTACATCGACACGGTGCGCGATGCGCCGGAGGCGTCGGTCAAGGAGGGCTACCTGAGTCCGCCCGAAGGACCCGGGCTCGGCGCCGAACTCAATCGCGACGCACTCGCGCCATTCCTGTGTGAACGCATCGGCGGCCCATCGCGCTGAGCGGCCGCGGCGGCAACCCGGTCGAAGTACAAGACAACCGAATAGATAACCTGGAGAGAGACAATGAAAGATCCGCATGCGATACATCAATCACTGCAATTCCAGCCGTCACCAACCGATCTCACACGGATAGCGGGTTCGCAACAGCGCCGCGTGGTGATAGCGTCGGCGCTCGGATGGGGACTCGATGGTTTCGATCACACGATGTTTGCGCTCGCGCTCGGCGCAATCCTGACGACACTGCATCTCTCAGTCGGCGTGGGCGGCACGATTTCGACGGCAAGCCTCGTCGCATCGGCCATCGGCGGGCTGTTCGGCGGCGCGTTCGCGGATCGCTACGGACGCGTTCGCGTGCTGGTGTGGGTGGTAGTCGGCTTCAGCATATTCACCGCGTTGACTGCAACCGCGCAGAATGCCACGCAGCTGGTGCTGTGGCGAACGCTCGAAGGACTGTGCTTCGGCGCGGAGTGGCCCGTGGGTGTCGCGTTGCTGTCGGAGTACACCGCCGACGAGCGCCGCGGCCGGATGATGGCGGTGATGCAAAGCGCGTATGCGATCGGCTGGGCGTTGTCGACGATTGCCTACTTCGTGATGTTCTCGATCATGCCGGCCGACGTCGCGTGGCGCTGGCTCTTCGTGCTCGGCCTCCTGCCGGCGATTGCGATCTTCGTTGCACGGCGCGGCATTCATGAACGCCGATCGGGAAATGGCCGCTCGGAGCAAGCGGCGCTCGCCTCGATCGGACGCCTCTTTCATCGCGATCTGCGCCGCGTGACGATGTTCTCGACGATTTTCATGGTCGGCGGTCACGGCACCTACTATTCGATCGTCACATTCCTGCCGCTCTATCTCGGGACCGAACGCGGCCTGCACGTTGCCGGCACGACGACGTTCATGCTCATCCAGATTCTCGGCGGCTTCATCGGGTATGTGTCAGTCGGCTGGTTTCACGACCGCTTCGGCCGCCGCCCGACGCAAACCGCAACGATCCTCTTTTCGATGATTGCGATCGCCGCCTTTCTCTACCTGCCGGTCCAATCGCTCACGACCGGCTATGTGCTGGTGTTCCTGGTCGGCGCGAGCATCTCGTCATGCGCCGGCGGGCTCGGCGCGATCCTGTCCGAGCAGTTTCCGGGCGCGGTGCGCGGCGCGGGGATCGGCTTCGCCTACAACGTCGGGCGTGGTATCGCGTCGTTCGGTCCGATGCTGATCGGCTTCATGGCAAAACAGCACGGCCTCGGCTGGTCGATGATGGTCGTCGCGGTCGCGTGCGCGGTACTGTCGAGCGCGGCACTCTGGGCACTGAGCGAAACGCTCGGATTGAAGATTTCGGAACTGGACAAGAATTTCAAGTGAGTTCGTTGCAGAGGTTTTATACATCTGCCGCAATATTCTCAACAATATGTACCTCTAATTATTTATGGAGACAACATGAGTCCTGCCGTGCCGACCCATCAACACTACATCGACGGCGCCTTCGTGCCGGCTAATGAACATCTCGATGTCGTCAATCCCGCAGATGGCGCCCTGCTCTCGCGCGTACCGGTGGCTAACGCCGCACAAGTGGCGCTAGCCGTGGACGCCGCTCGCCGCGCCCAGCCCGCCTGGGCGAAGCGCACGCCGCTCGATCGCGCGAGCTTTCTGCGGCGGATCGCAACCAAAGTACGCGAGCACGCGCCACACCTTGCGCGCACCATCATGCTCGAGCAGGGCAAGATTCTCGGCCTTGCCGAAGTCGAAGTGAATTTCACCGCCGACTATCTCGACTACATGGCTGAGTGGGCGCGCCGCATCGAAGGCGAGATTGTCACGAGCGACCGTCCGGGTGAAAACATATTCCTGTTCCGCAAACCCATGGGGGTCGTCGCGGGCATCCTGCCGTGGAACTTTCCGTTCTTCCTCATTGCGCGAAAAATGGCGCCGGCGCTCCTGACCGGCAACACCATCGTCATCAAGCCGAGCGAGGAAACGCCGAACAACTGCTTCGAATTCGCGCGACTCGTCGCCGAAACCGATTTGCCGCCGGGCGTCTTCAACGTGGTGAGCGGCGCGGGCGAGGTCGGCGCCGCACTCGCTGCGAGCGATCGCATCGACATGGTGAGCTTTACCGGCAGCGTACCGACGGGCGCGAAAATCATGGCGGCGGCCGCGGGCAACCTCACCAAGGTCAACCTGGAACTAGGCGGCAAGGCACCGGCCATTGTGCTGGCCGACGCGGACCTCGATCTCGCGGTCAAGGCGATTCACGCATCGCGCGTCATCAACACGGGGCAGGTGTGCAACTGCGCGGAACGCGTCTACGTGGAGCGCGCCGTGGCCCCGGCGTTCATCGACAGGATCACGTCCGCGATGGCGGCGACACGCTATGGCGATCCCGGCAAGGATAACGGGCTCGACATGGGCCCGCTCATCAATGCCCGCGCGCTGGAGAACGTAACAGCGAAGGTCCGCACGGCTATAGCGCAGGGCGCGACGGCAACCACCGGCGGCGCAATCGCCGAGCGCGCGTCGGGCTATCACTATCAACCGACCGTACTAGTCGATTGCCGCGCCGACATGAACATCATGCGCGAGGAAATCTTCGGGCCGGTGCTGCCGATCCAGATCGTCGACGGACTCGACGAGGCGATCGCCCTGGCGAACGATTCAGCTTACGGGCTGACATCCTCGATCTACACGCGCAGCCTCTCGCATGCAATGCAGGCGAGCCGTGAACTCGATTTTGGCGAAACCTATGTCAATCGCGAGAATTTCGAAGCGATGCAAGGCTTTCACGCGGGCGTGCGCCGCTCGGGTATTGGCGGTGCGGACGGCAAGCATGGTCTGTACGAGTACACGCACACGCACGCCGTCTACATGCAGGCATAAAGCGGCGCCAGTGGGATAGCGCCCGCGAGGGGCTATCCGCTGGCAAACACATGCTCGAAACAGCACACGCAGCACGTGCCCCGTCAGTTTATTCCGGATAACGAATAAAAGCGTTTCTAACAACCGTATCAAGATTTGGAGGAAATCAATGAAAAAGGTCGTGATGATGTTGGCATGCGGGGCGGCTGCGAGTCTCGCACACGCGCAAAGCTCCGTCACGCTATATGGCGTCGTGGACGAGGGCCTCCAGTACACGAACAATCAGGGCGGCAAATCGTCGTGGGCCATGTCGCAAGGCGGTCTCGGCAGCAGCAAGTGGGGGCTCACCGGCACCGAAGATCTGGGCGGCGGACTGCATGCCTTTTTCAAGCTGGAAAACGGCTTCAATCCGAGCAACGGCGCGCTCGGCAATAACGGCGCTCTGTTCGGGCGGATGGCCTACGTTGGCGTGGGCAGCGACCAGTACGGACAGATCCGGCTCGGCAAACAGTACGACCTGCTGTTTGAAAGCCTTGTACCGCTGTCGGCGGCGGGTAAATTTGCGGGCGGCCTCGGCGCGCACGCCGGCGACGTCGACAACGTATGGGGCGACTTCAACCTCAACAACGCGGTCAAGTATCTTTCGCCGACACTCGCGGGCTTCCAGTTCGGTGCGGCCTACGCATTCGGCAACGTCGCGGGATCGATGGGCCGCAATCAGGTCGTCAACTTCTCGCTCACCTATGGCAATGGACCGCTTTCCGTAGCGGCGGCCTACATCAAGGTGAACAATCCGGCGACGGCAGTGTGGAACGCGAGCGCGCCGCCGGTCGCGAACGAGGCATTCGCGAATCCGCTGACGACGCCGATCTACCGCGGCTATGCGAGCGCATCTTCGCTACAGATCGCGGGCGGTGGGGCGAAGTACCAGTTCGGCGCATCGAACTTTGGGCTGTTGTACACGAACGCACAGTTCCACGATGCCGTCGTTACCACGACGACACCACTCGGCGGCAACGCGCACTTCGACACGCTGGAAGGCAACTACACCTTCAACGTGACGCCGGCGCTGCTGCTCGGCGCCGCCTACAGCTACACGTGGGCAGGCGACGCGCATTACGGCCAGTTGAACCTGGGCTCGACCTATCTGCTTTCAAAGCGCACGCTGCTTTACGTGAGCGGCGTATGGCAGCACGCGAGCGGGACGAACTCGGTGGGTACCGAGGCCGTGGCGGCCAACAACAACATCACGCCATCGGACACGCCTAACCAGGTCGTGGTGCGCGTGGGCATCCGCCACAGCTTCTAGAGCGCATGGGGCTCGCGCTCGCATCCGCTATCTGGCTTCGAACCGTTCGCGCGGGCGAGACGCAACGGCATCGGTGAAACTCATCGATGCCGATTCGAACCAGGCACACCCTCGCCGGAGCGCCACTCTCACCACGACGCTCCGGCCTCCTCCTCACGCAGGAACCCGCGCGATCAGAAGAACCCGAGCGCATCCGCCTGATAGCTGACGAGCAGGCACTTCGTCTGCTGGTAGTTCGACAGCGCGGCCCTGTGCGTCTCGCGCCCGATGCCCGACTGCTTGTAGCCGCCGAACGCCGCATGCGCCGGATACAGGTGATAGCAGTTCGTCCACACGCGGCCCGCCTCGATCTCGCGGCCCATGCGATACGCGCGCGTGCCGTTGCGCGTCCACACGCCCGCGCCGAGACCATAGAACGTGTCGTTCGCCAGTTCGATCGCATCCTGCTCGTCCTTGAACGTCATCACCGACGCGACCGGCCCGAAGATCTCCTCCTGGAACACGCGCATCCGGTTGTTGCCGAGCAGCATGGTCGGCTTCACATAGAAGCCGGTGCCGAGTTCCGCGACGGGCGCGGTGCGCTCGCCGCCCGTCAGGCACTGCGCGCCCTCGTCGCGGCCGATGTCGATGTACGAGAGGATCTTGTCGAGCTGCTGCTGCGACGCCTGCGCGCCGATCATCGTCTGCATATCGAGCGGATGGCCGGCCTTGATACGCTCGACGCGCGCGATTGCCTTCTCGATGAAGCGCTCGTAGATCGACTCCTGAATCAGCACGCGCGACGGACACGTACACACTTCGCCCTGATTCAGCGCGAACATCGCGAGTCCTTCGAGCGCTTTGTCGAGGAACGCATCGTCCTGATCCAGCACGTCGGCGAAGAAGATATTCGGGCTCTTGCCGCCGAGTTCGACCGTCGACGGAATCAGATTGTCGGCCGCTGCACGCAGGATGTGTTTGCCCACCGGCGTCGACCCGGTAAACGCGATCTTCGCGATCCGCTTGCTGGTTGCCAGCCGTTCGCCCGCTTCCCTGCCGAAGCCGTTCACGATGTTGATCACGCCCGGCGGGAACAGCTCGCCAATCAGTTCCATGAGCACGAGCACCGAGGCGGGCGTCTGCTCGGCCGGCTTCATCACGACGCAGCAGCCGGCGGCGAGCGCCGGCGCAAGCTTCCAGGCCGCCATTAGCAGCGGAAAATTCCACGGAATGATCTGGCCGACGACGCCGAGCGGCTCGTGGAAGTGATATGCGACCGTGTTGTCGTCGATCTCGGAGATCCCGCCTTCCTGCGCGCGGATGCAGCCGGCGAAATAGCGGAAGTGGTCGACCGCGAGCGGGAGGTCGGCAGCCATGGTCTCGCGCAGCGGTTTGCCGTTGTCGATCGTCTCCGCGACCGCGAGCAGCTTCAGGTTCTTCTCCATCCGGTCGGCGGCGGCGAGCAGCAGGTTCGAGCGCTCCGCCGCGGACGTCTTGCCCCATTTGCGCCGCGCCGCATGCGCCGCATCGAGCGCCAATTCGACGTCCTCGCCGCGCGAGCGCGGTACGCGGCAGAACGGCTGGCCGTTAATCGGCGACACGTTCTCGAAGTATTCGCCGTTGGCAGGCGGCACCCATCGACCGCCGATGTAGTTGTCGTACTGCCGGCGATACGGATAGTCGACGTCGAGGCCGAGTTGCTTCAAATCAAAGGGATTCATGGTGTGTCTCCGGTTGATGATGCTGATTTGACGGATGCCATATCACGTGTCTCCATTGGACGGTTGGCACAGGAAAGCGGGACTGCATTTAATCGCCTTTATCGACGGGCGGCGGCGTCGCCATCACGCTCGCGCGCAGCGCCGACATGACCGAGTCGATCAGCCCATCGGACGGCACCACACCGGTTCGGGAAAGCGCCTCCTGTACGCTGACCACACGCCGCGCGTCATAGCGCCGTCCGCTTTCGATGGCCTGCTCGAAAGCATTGGCCCGCTGGTTGATCTCCTCCGGATCGGCGCTGACCAGCAACACCGCATGGGCCAACACGGCATGCCGCGACGCATGCGAACCCGCGTCCGAGCGCACTCCGCGCCAGTATTGCGCGGTACCGGCAAGCTTTCGTGCATCGTCCGGCGGCCCCCAGGCCAGGTTGAAGCGTCCGTCGCAGAATGAGCCTTGCACCGCCTGCCAATGTGTCTGAAGCCCCAACATGCCGAGCGCCTCGCGCAGGATTTCGCATAGATGCCGATACACCCCGTCGGAAAGCGCGCCCACGGTGCCCCGCACCAGGTAGGCCAGGCTCAGGTTGAGAATGCCGGGCCCCTGCGGTACCAGCCCGCCGCCCGACATGCGCAGAAAAACCGGGCACCCGTGCCGCGCGAATTCGGCGCGAGCGCTCTCCAGAGCGGCGAAGCGCCGATAACTGCGCGGCACCACCAGCGACAGCGGGGCCTGCCACAGGTGCGCGACGCACCGGCCCGTCTCGGCCAGCTGCAGCAGCGCCGTCTCCGCGACGAGGGGGTCCGCGGCATCGGCATCGAAGTCGACGATGTCAAATGGCATAGGCTCACGAAGGCTCACGAAAACTCGCAAAAGCTCAGATCGGCAGATATGCCCTTCTCGCAGAGAAGCACCGACTCACTTCAATCTGGGCTGAACGATGATTTTCACAGCCGATTCATTGTTGTGGATCAGGGTCTCGAATCCTTGCGAAATCAGTTCGTCTAACTGAATGCGCTGGGTGATGAACGGCGCCAGATCGATCTTGCCGTCCTCGACCAGCTTGATGGTTTCCTGATGGTCGTTGCAATACGCGATCGTGCCGCGCACGTCCAGTTCCTTCATGACCATGCTGTGCACGTTGATCGTGGCCGGATGGCTCCAGATCGACACGATCACCACCACGCCGGACGCAGCGGTCGCGGCCACCAGCGTGTCCAGCACCTTGTTCACGCTGGAGCATTCGAACGCCACGTCCACACCCTTACCGCCCCTGATCTTCATGACTTCCGCGACCACCTCCCCTTCGGTCGGGTCCAGGATGTAATCGGCAACGCCGGATTCGCGGGCTTTTTCCTTGCGCGCCGCACTCAGCTCCGTCACGATGACGCGCAGACCCTTGGCTTTCAGAATCGCCGACAGCAACAGACCAATCGGGCCCGCGCCGCCGACCAGCGCGACATCGCCAGCCTTGGCGCCGCTGCGGGTGAAGGCATGGTGCCCCACCGACAAGGGTTCGATCAGCGCCGCCTGATCGAGCGGAATAGCGTTGGAAACCGGATGCACCCAGCGGCGTTTGACCGCAATCTTTTCGGACAGGCCGCCGCCACGGCCCCCCAGGCCGATGAAATTCATGTTCTTCGACAGGTGATACTTGTCGCCCGGCCCGGTCGGCACGTCGTCGGCCACGATGTAGGGCTCCACCACCACATGCTGGCCGACTTCGATATCGGTCACGCCGTCACCCACGGCATACACCACGCCGGAAAACTCATGCCCCATGGTGATGGGCGCGGACTCCCCGGAGATCGGATGCGGATGGCCGCAAGGCGGAATGAAAATCGGCCCCTCCATGAATTCGTGCAGATCCGTGCCGCAGATACCGCACCAGGCCACGTCGATGCCAACGGTGCCCGGCGCCACGACAGGCTCGGGGATGTCTTCGATGCGGATGTCGCCGCGATCGTAAAAACGTGCTGCTTTCATGGTTCGGATTCCCTGGTTGGTTCCGCATGACATGAGGTGATCCAGGACGCCTCGCCTCCTGCTGCGCCTGCGCCACAGGATCGAGGCGTCCTGGAGATCGGCTGGCTTGCCTTGAGATGCCGTGCCCGGCACGGCATTCGGAAGGAGCGTCGTCGCCAACGCACGCCGGCCTGCTTCACGGGTTCAGATGCCGGCGCAGCAGTGCATTCACCTCGTTGGCCTTCTCCATCTGCGGCATATGGCCGGCGCCGTCCAGCAGTTCCACCGTCGCGCCGGCGGGCGCGGCCCTGGCATGGCTGCTCGGAATGACCTGATCCTCGCGGCCCCAGATCACCAGCACCGGCTTGCCGAAGCTGCCTAGCGCCTTGCCGGGCTGTTCGCTCTGCCTGCCGCCGCCGAACAGTTGAGTACCCAGCGCGCCGAGCGCTTCGGTCACGCCGTCCAGGCGCTTGTACTTGAGCAGGTCGTCCAGCAGCTGGCGGCTCACCAGCGCGGGGTCGGCGAACAGCAGCTCGGCCACGGGCTTGAGTTCGCGGCGCGAATCGGTACGCACGAAGCCGTCGGTATAGCCGGCGTTGACCTCGTCGCCGAAGCCGGCGCTGTCGATCAGCGCCAGCGAGGCCGCCTTCTGCGGCGCGTCCACGGCGATCTGCGCGGCGACGCCGCCACCCATCGAGTGGCCGACCAGGTGCGCCGACGTCGCGCCGATGGCCTCCATGAACTTGCCGACGAAAGCCGCCTGCGCCTTGAGCGTGGTGCCGGCCAGCTTGATCGCGGACTGCCCGTGCGCCGGCAGGTCCAGCGCGATCACCGGATGCTTCTCGGCCACCGCGTCGAGGTTGAACAGCCAGTTGTTCAGGTCGCCGCCGAAGCCGTGGATAAAGAGCACCGGCGTGCCCGACGCCGGCCCGCGACGCGCGTAGCGCACGCGAATGCCGTCCACCTCCGCATAGTCGAATGCCGGGCCGGCGTCTTCGTCGTCGCTGTCGGCGGCCGGCACCTCGAACGCGGCGACGTAGGCGTCGATGTCCGCATCGCTCACGTCCGGCTCCGCCAGCACGCCGAGCAGCGCCTTGACCGGCAACGTCTCGCCGCTTTGCGCGACGATGCGGCGCAGCAGTCCGGCATCGGCGGCTTCCACCGCGTTGGAAATCTTGTCGGTATCCACGTCGACCAGCGCCGTGCCGACTTCGATGCGCTCGCCTTCCCGGACCAGCCAGTCCTGCACGGTGCCTTCGCGCATCTCGAGCCCCCACTTGGGCATCACGATCGGGGTTATCGCAGCCATCAGTTCTTCCCTCCTTGCATCGTGCGGCGCGCCGCCTCCGCGATCTGCGCGGCGCTCGGGATGTACAGGTCTTCCAGCGCGGGCGAGAACGGCACCGGCGTATGCGGCGGGCAGACCATCTCGATGCCGGCCTTGAGCGCGCCGAACGCGCGCTGCGCGACCTGCGCCGAAATGTCGGTGGCGATATTGCAGCGCGGGCTGGCCTCGTCCACCACCACCAGACGGCCGGTGTTCTCGACCGTTTCCAGCACGGTGTCGATATCGAGCGGCGACAGCGTGCGCAAATCGACGATCTCGGCCTCGATGCCTTCCCTGGCCAGCGTCGCGGCGGCTTCCAATGCACGATGCACCATCAGGCCGTAGGTGACGATCGATACGTGCTTGCCGTCGCGCACGATGTTGGCCTCGCCGAAGGGGACCGTATACGAGTTCTCCGGCACTTCGCCTTCGAAGCCGTACAGGTTCTTGTGCTCGCAGAAGATCACCGGATCGTTGTCGCGGATGGCCTGGATCAGCAGCCCCTTGGTGTCGTAGGGCGTGGACGGGCACACCACCTTGAGGCCGGGGATGTGCGTGAACAACGGCGTCAGCATCTGGCTGTGCTGGGCGGCGGCCCGAAAGCCGGCGCCGACCATCGCGCGGATCACGACCGGCGTTTCGGCCTTGCCGCCGAACATGTAGCGAAACTTCGCGGCCTGGTTGTAGATCTGGTCGAAGCACACGCCCATGAAGTCGATGAACATCAGCTCGGCGATCGGCCGCATGCCGCACGCGGCCGCGCCGATCGCCGCGCCTATGTAGGCGGACTCGGACAGCGGCGTGTCGAGCAGGCGATCGCCGTGCTTGGCGTACAAGCCCTTGGTCACGCCGAGCACGCCGCCCCACGCGTCCTTTTCGCCATTCGCGCCGGCACCGCCGACGATGTCCTCGCCCAACATGATGACGCTCGGGTCGCGGGTCATCTCCTGGTCGATCGCCTCGTTGATCGCCAGCTTCATGCTCAGTTTGCGGGCCATGGTCAAGTCTCCTGATTGAATGATGGGATCGGTCGTCGCAAAGTGCTTTCAATAGCTGACGTAGACGTCCGCGAGCAGGTCCTCGGGGCCCGGCAGCGGCGCCGCCTTGGCCTCCACGACCGAATGCTCGATCAGCGCCGCGACCTCGCGATCAATCGCCTCCAGCTCATCGCGCGCAATCACCTCCGCGCGCGTCACCACCTGCGCGAACTTCCTGATGCAGTCCTTATTGCCGCGAATCTCGTCGAGTTCGCCGGGTGCGCGATAGGTCTGCGCATCGCCTTCGAAGTGGCCGTAGAAGCGCACTGTCTTGCATTCGAGCAGCGATGGCCCGCCGCCCTCGCGCGCGCGCCGGATCACTTCGCCCGCGGCCTCGTGCACCGCGAAGAAGTCGGTGCCGTCCACCGTCACGCCCGGAATGCCGAAGCCGGCCGCGCGATCGACATAGCTATCCACGGCCGTGCCGTATTCGCGCGCGGTCGATTCGGCATAGCCGTTGTTCTCGATCACGAAGATCACCGGCAAATTCCAGACGGCGGCCAGGTTCAGGCTTTCGAGAACCGTGCCCTGATTCGACGCGCCGTCGCCGCAGAACGTGATGCCGACCTCGCCTTTGCCGCGGAACCTGGCGGCCAGCGCCGCGCCGCAGATCAGCGGCGCGCCGGCGCCGAGAATGCCGTTGGCGCCCATCATTCCCTTCGACAGGTCCGCGATGTGCATCGAGCCGCCCTTGCCGTTGCAGGAGCCCCCCTTGCGGCCGTAGATCTCCTTCATCATCGCCACCGGGTCCACGCCCTTGGCGATGCAATGGCCGTGGCCGCGGTGCGTGCTTGCAATGCGGTCGCCGTCGCCCAGGTGGTGCAGAATGCCGACCCCGGTCGCTTCCTCGCCGGCATAGAGGTGGACGAAGCCGGGAATGTCGCCGCGGCCGAAGTCGACGTGCAGCCGCTCTTCGAACTCGCGGATCGTGCGCATCTTGCGGTAGACCGCGAGCAGCGTCTCCTTGTCGAGCGGCAAGCGGGCCTGCCCTGCTGCGATGTCTGCGTCCATGTCTGTCTCCTGTTTCAGGTTTGGGGAGTGAGGGGGCGGAATCCGGCAACGGGCAGGCTCGCGCCCGCGGCGCTGCGCATCAGTTGCGCGTCCGCCGCATAGCTCATGCAGGCGGCCACGTCGATGCTGTGAAAGGCGTTCTCGTGCAGGGTCACGAAGACTTCATCGTGCGGACCGAAGGTCAGCTCGCGCTCGCCGTCGAGCGCGACGATGCCGGCGCGCTGCCGCACACGCTGCGGCACGGCATGTTCGAGGCGGTGCCAGGCGGCGATCGGCACCGGCTGCAACAGGCCGGGCGCGATCGGCGCAATCAACTCGAACGCGCCATGGCCCGGGCTGGCGAGCTCGACGGCGAGGCCGCCGGATTCGTCCCGGCCGATCGGCTCGATCAGGCCGGCGATGGCGGACAGGCCGATTGCCTGCGGACTCGCGTACGACACGTAGACCGCGGCCAGCGTGTCGGTCTTCCATACGGCGCGCGCGCCGATGTATTGCTCGCGGGAGATGACCGCGTCCACCAGCGCGATATCGCGCCGTACTGCTCCGTTCGGCTCGCGAATCGTCACGTCCAGGCGCTTGTTGCTCGCGAGCGCGCACGAGGCTGGAATCCGTCCGCTGGCGAACAGGCCGGTCGCGAGGCCGGTGATGGTGGGTTCGCGCATGTCGGGAAAGGCATTGTTGGTACCCGTGGAGATCCCGACGATCGGTACATCACCGCACTCGCGAACCACGGCGCGATGCGTGCCGTCACCGCCGAGCACCACGATGGCGGCAACGCCCGCCTCGCGCATCATGTGCGCGGCGCGCAGCGTGTCGTCCACGCTGCCGGTGACCGGCATGTCCAGGTACTCGACGGCCGCCAGCGCGGCATCGGGCCCTTGCGAGCGCGCCAGATGCCGCTGCAGCATGACCCGCAGCCCCTCGCGGTCCGGCATCATCAGCACGCGGCCAACCCCACCGGCGGCCAGCGCGGCCAGCAGCCGCAGCACGATATTGACGCGATCGGCCAGTTGCAGGCTGTTCGCGTTGGCGATGACCCGGCGGATGTCGCGTGCCGAAATGGGATTGGCAATGATGCCAACCCGCGGCGGACGAACCGGACAAGGTTCGCGCATGCCTGTCTCCTGATGTGCGTGTTCTGACAGGCGTAAATACCGCAACGACTATGCCAATGCCGCATCCCCCGGGATGGGCGGAAAATCTACGGGAATACCCCCGGGAATAGGGACGCGAAGGGGCATGAAGGGACGCGAATCGACGTGAAGCGCCGAGCTGGAGCGTGCCGACGAGACAGGTGTCACAGCGGCAACTGCATCGTGGTGGACAGTCGTATCGGTGAAACGCGGGCCGTGCCGTTAGCGCCGGCTCTCGCCGGCATCCGTGTCGCTGCGGTTGGGCGACTGGATGCCATAGCGCGCCATGCGGCGGTACAGGGTCATGCGGCTAATGCCGATCTGGCGGGCAACGGCGCTCAGGTTCCAGCCGGACGCGCGCAGGTACTGCATGAGCAGCATGCCCTCGGGCGGCAGAACGGCGGGTTCCAACGCCGCGGCCGAATGCGTCGCCACGCCGGCAGCCTCGCGCGCCGCCACGGCTGCCTCGCCGATACCTTCGGGCAGGTCATCCACTTCGATGTGGCCATGACTGCAAACCACGCGCGCATATTCGAGCGCGTTGCGCAGTTCGCGCAAATTGCCCGGCCAGCGATGACGATGCAGCCGCTCGCGCGCCGCGTCCGAGATCGTGAAACCGGACTCGCGCTCCGGTACGGCAAGCAGCTTCTGCACGAGCCAGTCCAGATCGCTGCGCTCGCGCAGCGGCGGCAGCACAAAGCGCGCACCGTTGAGACGGTAGTACAGATCCTCGCGAAACCGCCCGCTGCTGATCAGCTGATCGAGCGAGTGGTGAGTGGCCGAAATGACTCGCACATCGACGGGCACCGGACGCGAAGCGCCGATCGCCAGCACCTCGCCCTCGGACAGCACCCGCAGCAGACGCGACTGCAACTCGCGCGGCATGTCGCCAATCTCGTCGAGGAACAGCGTACCGCCGTTTGCCGCCTCGATCAGGCCGCGCTTGGGCCTGGAACCGGCGCCCGAGAAACTGTTGGGCAGATGCCCGAACAACTCGCTCTCGATCAGCGTTTCGGGAATCGCCGCGCAATTGACCGCGATAAATGGACCATTGCGGCGTGAACTGGCTCGATGCAGCGCCTTGGCAAAAAACTCCTTGCCGCTGCCGGTCTCGCCGTTGATGAGCAGGTTGATGCGCGAATCGACCAGCTTGGCGGCACGCTGCAATTGCTGCTGCAACATCGCATCGCCACCGCATAGGGCCTCCAGTTCGGGGGGCAGCGGCAGCGCTGCGCTGTCCGGCATTCCATGCTGCAAACGCAGCACCGGCGGCATCACGCTCAGGTAGAGCCGTTTTCCGCTATGGCTCAGCCGCACGACGCGCTGCTCACTGGGCCGCGAGTAGACGAAGCGGCCCAGGTCCTCCTGACGCGCCTCGAACAACGCCTCGAAGCGCAGGCCGATCAGCGACAGCCCCCTCGCCTCGACACCGGGCTCGGCAATCAGCATTTGCTGGGCGCGACGGTTATGGCCCGAGATCCGGCCATCGGCGTCGAGGGCGATCAGGTACTCCGGGTTGACGTCGAGGAACTCGGACGCCGGGCTGAGCTTGAGCATCCAGTCCTGCCTGTGCCGGCGCAAGAAATAGGCGTCCTCGATCTGATTGGCGTACATGCGTACCAGTTGCAGCGCAAGCATCTGGCTGTACTTCGCCTGCGGCGAACTCAGCGCGGAGATGTCGAGAATCGCATTGAGCTGACCATACGAATCGAACAGCGGCGCCGCGGTGCAGGTCAGCGGAATATGGGTCGCATCGAAATGATCGGCCTGATGTACGGTCAGGGCCTGACCCGTCGCCAGCGCCGTACCGACCGCACAGGTGCCCGCACCGTTTTCGCTCCATTCGGCGCCCAGATAAAGGCCGGCGCGTCGTAGCGCGGCGTCCGTATTGGCATTGCCGAGGTAGTCGACGGTGACGCCGTCGGCATCCGTCAGCAGCACCACGTAGCCCATGCCCCCTACCTGGCCGTACAGGGTTTCGAGGCCATGACGGGCAATCCGCGTGAAATCGTCGATGCGTTGCTGATGTTCGCGCAAGCGCATCTGCGGCAGAATGCGCGCTTCCTGCATGCGGGCCGGATCAAGACCGTACTGATGCACGCAACGCCGCCACGAACTCTGGATGATGGCATCGTGCGCGCGCGCGACGCCTGACGACTCGCCGGTAGTCGTCAGGACTACTGTCTCGATGTGCTCGCGTTGCCGCTGGTCCATCGCTGTCTCCTTACTACGCGCCTGATGCCGGGTGCGCCGGTACCGGCCAGCCTGCCACGCTGGCTCAACGTGCCGGGCGGTGCCTCCGGGCACATCACCGTGCAATACATCGCCGGGCGGCCATAGGGTCGGAGCCGCCATTTTTTGAAATTGAAATGCGGTCGCGAGGCGCCATGGGCTGTGCCTGCAGACGGGCCCGGCAGATTTCGAATTCAACGGTACCCGACTCGATAATGTATCCGACTGCCTCCGGATTGTGCAAATCCGGCGGCACGACGGCCTGCAAGCCAGCGTGAGCGAGCAGCAGGATTAGTTCCGCCACGGAGAGTCGCGAAACGACTCGGCGAGATACTCGACCAGTTGCCGCACCTTGGCCGGGACGAACTTGCGCGAGGGATACAGGGCAAACACGCCCAACTCGATGGATCGGTGCTCGGGCAGCACCTCGACCAGTTCCCCGCTCGTCATGACACCGTCGACCAGGAAACTGGGCAGCAGGACGATCCCCCGGTGCTGACGCGCCATGGCAAGGCAGGTATCGCCGCTGTTCGTGCGCACACGCGGCAGGACACGTGTCGTCACGATCTCGCCGGCATTCTCGAACTCCCATTGGTCGCCAAGAGAAAACAGGTTATAGGCAATGATGTCGTGCCGCTGCAGGTCCGAGGGATGAAGAGGCCGGCCTCGCGCCTGGAGATAGACCGGCGAGGCGCAGAGGATCATGCGCGTCGACGCGAGCTTGCGACCGACCAGTGAGCTGGAGGGTATGCGCGCGATACGCACGGCCATGTCGAAGCCTTCGTCGACGAGGTCGACGACGTGATCGGTCAGCGTCACCTCGAGCATCACATCCGGGTTGTCGGCGGTGAAGCGCCCCCATAGCGGCGCCAGATGAGACAGGCCGAACGTCATGGGCACGTTGACCTTCAACCGCCCGGACGCCGCACCGTGATGCGCGGTGAGTTCGGCCTCGGCCTCATCGACGCCGGCCAGCAGCGCACGGCATCGGGCGAGAAAGGTCTCGCCCTCCGAGGTGATCGAAAGCCGGCGCGTGGTGCGATGGAGAAGGCGCACGCCCAGGCGCTTCTCCAGCTCGCCGACCCGCTTTGAAACGGTCTGCTTTGAAAGTGCCATCGAATCGGCCGCGCCGGCGAAGCTGCCCGTATCGACGACCGTCGTGAAGACTTTCATCTCGTGGAAACGATCCATTGTCTCTCTCTCGTGGACAAACCATCAGGCTGCCTGCTGTTTATCTAGCGCGGCAGAATTTATAGAGTGTGCATCGTGAAAGCCCCATCCCATCACGTCAAGCAAGGAGTACGGCATGAGCAATAAAACGGCACCCGCGAACGGCAGCGCCCTCGACCTGACTTCGGGGCGTCGCAGATTCCTCGCGACTTCAGCAGCAGCAGCAACAGCAACGGCGTCCGGCCTGTTGGCCACGACGGCCTCGGCCGCAACCTGCCCCGATAAGCAATGGGTGAACCTGGGGGTGCCCTGGGAAGCGAGCTACGGCTACGTGCAGGCGATTCGCGTCGGCGACACGATCTACGTATCGGGTCAGCTCAGCCATGACGATACGGGCAAGCTGGTCGCCCCGGCGCC
The DNA here is from genome assembly GCF_011752995.1 of Burkholderia sp. Ax-1724. Classification (GTDB taxonomy): domain Bacteria; phylum Pseudomonadota; class Gammaproteobacteria; order Burkholderiales; family Burkholderiaceae; genus Paraburkholderia. Next base: position 29,858 of record NZ_VWWL01000024.1, on the reverse strand, counting down.
GGTCGATGCCAACGGTAAAGTCGTCGATTTCTCCAACATGGGCCTGCAGATGCGCCAGGCCTACGCGAATGCGACCAAGGTGCTGAAACTGCTCGGCTTCACGATGGCAAATGTGGTCGAGGAAACGCTCCTGGTTCTCGACGTGGACACGGCCTTTGCCGTGGCGGGCGACATTCGACGGCAGGCTTACGGCAGCAACATGCCGATCGTGACGAGTACGATGCTGGCAACGCCGCGCCTGGCGTTCGTCGGTCAGCTGATCGAGATTAAATTCGTCGCGCGTGTCATCTGAGTGACCAGCGGAATAGCGTCGGCGAGAGCCGGCTCTATTGCGGGCTACGTTTGCGCCACTGCCCCAGGTCGATGTCGATTCGCTCTTCAATCGAACCGCTCCAGTGAGTAGCGAAGCCCGCCTCCCGCAGGAGTTCGATCAGGCGACGCGAGAGCAGCAGGGTATGCTCGTCACGGGCCTGCGGAGTCGGGCCGACGCCGCTGAAAGACAGGTAAAGATGGCCGGTATCAACAGCGCGATCTACGTCCTGGCTGTGATAGAAACAGTAGCCTAGCAGCCCGGAGCCTGGGCCGCCCGCGGCCTTCCACACCTCCCGCGCATCGTCTTTCCCTTCCTGGTTGGTATTGCCCGCGCAATGCAGGGCGATGAAGTGTTCAACCCGAAGCGCCTGGAACACTTTCTCCAGGCGGTCGTATTCGGTAGGGTTTGACCATTCGGCTTCCATGGCGCGCTTGGCGGCTGTCGCCTGGGCCACCTCGGATTTCACCCAGACCAAGTCGTCGGCGTTAAGGTCGTCGGGATCGAGATATTCATCCGTGATGATCGCCTCGATGTCATCAAGGGCGTGGAATCCGCCCCACACCAGTTCATGGATGCGCCAATGGGTGTCCTGGGTATTCAGACTCAACGGCATTGCACTCTCCATTCGCGCTTGCGATCGCCCTCTGGGCATGCGGCGACGCAAGCTATATATAGCGAAATAATCAGGCCCGGTGATTCTAGCAGGCCTATTCTCCGCAATGGCTTGCGCTTGAAATGACAGAACACACGGAGATTTGACGCAACGGCGCGGCGAGCGGTCGCATGCCGGCCCGGTTTCGGGCGACTGCATAGGATCGCCAGGATTTATTCGTCGCATGCGGGATTCCGACCGCCATCCATTGATCGACTCTGTGGCCACGAAACGCCCAGACATTCAATTCATCCATTGCCACTCAACACAACCGCTAGAATTACAGTTTCAGCCCGGAATACGCCCATGTCATTTGCCTCGCTTGGCCTGATCGATCACTTGCTGCGTAATGTGCAGGACCTCAATTACCGGACACCTACGCCGGTGCAGGTCAAGGCGATTCCTGCCGTGCTCAGTGGCAAGGACGTCATGGCGGCGGCACAGACCGGCACCGGCAAAACGGCGGGTTTTGCGCTTCCGCTGTTGCAGCGGCTGGTGCAACACGGCCCGGCGGTGTCCAGCAACCGCGCGCGCGTTCTGGTGCTGGTGCCCACACGTGAACTGGCCGAACAGGTGCTGCAAAGCTTCGTCGGTTACGGCAAAGGCCTCGATTTGCGATTTCTGGCCGCCTATGGCGGCGTGAGTATCAACCCGCAAATGATGAAGTTGCGCAAAGGCGTGGATGTGCTCGTTGCCACGCCGGGCCGTTTGCTGGATCTCCATCGCCAGAACGCAGTGCAGTTTGATCAGGTACAAACGCTGGTGCTGGATGAAGCCGACCGCATGCTGGATCTGGGCTTTGCGCGCGAACTCAACGCCGTCTTCGCAGCGTTGCCGGCCCAGCGCCAGACCCTGCTGTTCTCCGCCACGTTTACCGAGGATATCCGCGCCATGGCGGCGGGTATTCTGCGCGGCCCGGTCGATATCAGCGTCAGCCCGCCCAATGCCACGGCCAGCAAGATCAGGCAGTGGGTGGTGACGGTGGACAAAAAGAACAAGCCTGACCTGTTCATGCACCTTGTGGCCGAGAACAACTGGGAGCACGCGCTGGTGTTCGTCAAAACCCGCAATGGCGTGGATTACCTGGCGGCCATGCTGGATGACGCGGGCTATGCGGTCGACACCATCCACGGCGATAAACCGCAACCCGCGCGCCTGCGTGCGCTGGAGCGCTTCAAGACAGGCGAAGTACAGATGCTGGTCGCCACCGATGTGGCTGCGCGCGGGCTCGATATCGACGATCTGCCGCTGGTGATCAACGTTGATCTGCCGATCGTGGCGCAAGACTATGTGCACCGTATTGGCCGCACCGGCCGTGCAGGTGCCAGCGGCGTGGCGGTGTCCCTTGTGTGTGCCGATGAAGCGCCGCAGCTGGCCGCGATTGAAGCGCTGATCCGGCAAACGCTGCGCCGTGAGGAAGAGCCCGGTTTTGAAGCTGAACACCGCGTGCCGCAAACTAGCGCGACGGGGCAGATCATCAGGAAACCGAAAAAGCCGAAGAAGCCCAAGGTGCCGTTCGCCGCGCCGGGCGCAACGCAGGTGCCCGGCAAAAAGCCGCACCCGCAAAGTGGCGAAAACAGGCACAAGCCTGCGGCGCAACGTGCTGTGGCCGCGGGTAAAGGCACAGCTTTGTCTAGCGGTAGCCCGTTCAGCGTGCAGAAGCCGCGCAGCAAATCCGCCGGCAAGCCAATTGCGAGTTCACGTAAGCCGGCTGGCAAACCTGCTGGTGGCCGCGGTAAACGCCAACCCTGATATGCTTGTCCGCACTATTAACCGTAGATGGACCGACGAGTCCGTCTACTACTGGTTGGGTACCCAGGCAGCATTCGTACGTAATCGAAAGTCAGTAGTGAGTCTTGAGGAGAGGTTCCATGAGCCTGACGAAGAAGCAGAGTGAATCCCTGATTTCCACACTTAAAGCCCGCTTCGAGAAAAATCTGAGCCGTCACAAAGACATCGAGTGGACGCAGGTTCAATCGCGGATGACGTCAGATCCAAAAAAATTGCGGTCGCTTCACGAGATGGAAGCCACGGGTGGTGAGCCAGATGTCATTGGTCACGACGAGAAAACCGGACAGATCATATTCTGTGATTGTTCCGCTGAAAGTCCCGGCGGCCGGAGAAGCTTTTGCTTTGATCGTGAAGCGCTGGATTCCAGAAAGGAGAACAAACCAGCGGGTAATGTCCTGGACACGGTGGCAGCAATGGGAATCGAGTTGCTGTCGGAGGCGCAGTACCGCGATCTGCAAAAACTCGGCTGCTTTGATGCCAAGACTTCCAGTTGGGTTGCGACGCCGCCGGAAATCAGGAAACTTGGCGGAGCGCTGTTCTGTGACAGGCGCTATGACACGGTTTTCGTGTATCACAATGGCGCACAGTCGTACTACGCAGCGAGGGGTTTTCGCGGCATATTGCGGGTCTAGCACGGGGATCAGCAAAACCCAATGGCTGAGTTCTCCCTTTTCATCCATAAGTAGTGAGCGGTCTAACGACTGCAGAGCAACCCATAGCGGCCCATGGTCCGCGATCGTGCCGACGGCCGCAATGGCCGCATTGTGAGCGTGTCCTTCCAAAGACTACCCCTCAGACTTCGCCGCCATAAAGCAGAGGCGCAGCCCTGTGTCGTCAACGATCTTGCTACCCCGATCGAATGCTCCAAACGGGCCGACGGTACAGCAACCTGCCTCCTACGCGTTGTTCCGTGCCTGCGCTACTGCAAACCACTGCGCGCCGCTTCCGACGGCCGTGACTTGCACAGAAGCAGTGCCGCAGTCAGAACACTGAACGCCGCTCCCGCATAAAACGTAGTCGGCGCGCCGAGTCCATCCCACAGGATGCCGGCAATGACACTGGAGGCGAGCGTCACGATACCGCTCAGGAGATTGAAAAAACCGAAGGCCGTACCTCGTAGACCGGGAGGCGCAGCATGGGCCACCATCGTCGCTAGCAGTCCCTGCGTCATTCCCATATGCAAGCCCCAAAGCGCGACTCCAGTCAGCACGGCCCCCCAATGGGCACTGCCGGCGAGTACAACGTCGGCGACAACCAGTACGAACAAGCCCGCAACCATCAGCCTCGTATGGCTCGTCGTATCCGCCAGCTTGCCGAACGGATAAGCGGAGAGAGAATAAACGACGTTCATCGCGACCATCACGAGAGGAACGAGCGCAACGGGGACACCGCTGTGCATCGCGCGCAACACCAGGAACGCTTCGCTGAAACGCGCCAGCGCGAACACACCGCCAACCAGGACGACCCACCAGTAGGTCCGATCCAACTGCCTCAGGCTATCCCAGTGAATCGGGTTGACGCGCTTCGTGCCGAGTGCGTGTGCAGGCTCTGCGATTCCGAACGTCAGCAGTGCGACAGCGAGCCATCCCGGGATGACGGCGAGCCAGAAAGCGAGCCGGAAGTTGTCCGCCCACGTCAGCATGACGACAACGGCAAGCAGCGGCCCGAGAAACGCACCCACGGTGTCGAGCGACTGCCTCAATCCATACGCGGCACCGCGCAGGTGCACGGGGGTCACGTCAGCCACCAGGGCATCCCGTGGCGCGCCTCTCACTCCCTTGCCAACCCGGTCGATAATCCGTGCGGTCACGACGATGCCGATTGTCGGCGCAATCGCAAACAGCGGCTTGCTGAGTGCGCCGAGTCCGTACCCCGTCACCGCCAGCCATTTGCGGTTGCCGAGATAGTCGCTCAGCGTTCCGGAGAACACCTTGACGACGGGTGCCGTGGCTTCCGCGATACCCTCGATGACGCCGATCGTGGCGGCGTTCGCCCCGAGGCCAACCATCAGGAACATAGGTAACAGACTATGGATGATCTCGGAGGAGACATCCATCAGCAGGCTGACACAGCCCAGAACCCACACGGTGCGAGGAATCAGGCGAAGGACGCGGATTGGCGATTCGGTCTGCATGAACTACTGGCTCCAGATTAGGGTGATATGGGTGGCTACGTCGCATTGCTCGCGGGTGGCTGATAGTGGCGGGTTGCGCTTGGTAACCAAGAAGTCAAAGAGTTACCACTGACCCAGGCGAATGTATGTGACCAATAGCTTACGAGGTCGAACACTGAACGCGTGCAACCGGCCACGAAGTGCTACTCGAATACTCATCTCAGACGGCCGGGCCTGCGTGTCCCGCGGACACTCCCCCGACCGTGAAGACTGTCCGTTCGAAAACCAGCATTCCGAGGCTCGACGCTCAGTCGAGCCTGGACCGCGGACGGCTACTTCAACCCTTCGAAATCCAGCGCGCTCCTGACAGCGGGCCGCTGACGCATTCGCTGATACCAACCCTTGAGATTGTCCAGTCCATCGTATGAGATGTTCGCGTTGTAAGTGGGTTCTAACCACGCGGCCTGACCCCATTGCGTGAGCGCATAGAGGTAAGCATCGGCGACAGTGTACGTGCCGCCCATGAGGTAGTTGTTGCCTGCCAGATGTTCGTTTAACCACGCATACCGGCTTTCCAACCTGGGCTTCGCGGTCTCGACGCCGTACTGACCAGCCAGCCGCGCGTAAAGCAACGGGATAAAGCCTTTGTGAATCTCAGATGTCAGAAAGCTCAACCACTCCTGCAATCGATATCGATCAACAATGCCGTTTGCAGGAGCAAGATTCGCATCCGGTTTCAAATCTGCAAGATACTGAACAATCGCGGGCCCCTCGCGCAGGGTTGTACCGTCGTCCAGTTCCAGCAGCGGAACATAGCCGAAAGGGCTCATCTCGTAGAAGTCACGATCGTCCTCGGTGCGATGTGTCTTGTAGTCGACTTTTATCAACTGGATTTCCAGCCCCAACTCCCTGGCGACGATGTGTGGCGACAGCGAACATGCGGCTGGTATGTAATACAGCTTCATAAGTCAGTCCTCGATTCGTTAGATGACATGTGTCGCACTCGGCGCCAAGGCGAACAGCCATGATTGTAAGAATCAGGTTTAAAAATGGAAGAAGGCAGTAAAGTGTCATCTAGGTACAAAAAATATACCTAGATGACTGTTTCGAGACCAACATGAAAGAGAACCTGTCTGGCTGTTCTGTCGAGGAGTCAATGCGCCTGATCGGTGGTCGATGGCGCTTGCTGATTGCCTCGTATTTGATAGATGGCCCGAAGCGATTCAACGATTTACGCCGTGATGTCCCGCAAATCTCGCAACGGATGCTGACGCTAGACCTACGCGCGCTTGAAGATGCCGGGCTCGTTCGGCGTACTGTTTTCCCGACTTCCCCTGTGCGTGTGGAGTACACGCTGACGGAAGATGGCCAGCGCCTGGAACCCGTAGTGGCGGTACTGAAGGAGTTTGGGCTGTGGTTGAAGGGGAGAAACATCTCTGGCAACGCCAATGCAGACCGCTAAGCTGGATGCGGCTGGTTGGTCGACACAAGCTCGCGCGAATGCCGACATGGCGTTCCGAGTGGACGTTATCGCGCGCATTTCAAGCGCCTGTCTTTACATGTCCACTCGCCGCTCGGGTCGGTGAGACTCATTCATCGATAGAGATAGCAAACGTTCACAGGCACCGGTTTGCGAATGGCCGCAATGTGACCCACAGCGGCCGTGCTGTGTCCAATCGGCGACTGTCGGCTTCGACCGAATACGAGTCCATGGACGAAGGCGCTGTAGGGCCGTTCCACTCTGAAACCTGCCGTTGGAACCGCGACGACTCAACCGTCGGCGATGGATCGGCAAAGAGCATTCGCTTTCCTCAGCGTACAGCGGCGTCATCCATCTAACGGTGTCCGTGTGTCCTGAGTTACAGGGGCAACTCCACAAAACCCCGGGGAACGACTACAGTCTTCGGTTACTTCTTCGGGAAGCGATGCCGTGCCACACGCGAGAGCCAAATCGTGGCCACGCAACCGATGACCGACATGATTGCCGGCGCCCAAAAGATCTGTGCCATGTGCACGTGCATGCGGATCAGTTCGCCGCCGGTCAAGGGACCTGCAATTGCGCCAAAGCGTCCCAGACCGTGTGCCCAACCCGTACCCGAAGCGCGAATCTGAGTTGGGTAGCAAACGGCCATCAGAGCATTCGTACCCGACTGCGTACCCAGGATGAAGAGACCGATACCGAACACGCCAAGGGCGAGCGTAACGAAGTGCGTTTGCTGCCCCAGGAACAGGGCCGCCACGGCTCCGAGCGCCATATACAGCGGCACGACCCAAAGACGCCCTCGATCAAGCATCAACGACATCAGAAGGCCCCCGAGAACACCACCCAGGTAGTACATGGAGGCAGCGTGTTCGGCCTGGTGCGGGTTCAGGCCCAGCGAATGCAGAAGGGTCGGCATCCAACTGTTCATGAAGAAGTTCGCGAACAGGTTCGTGACCGACATCACCCAAATGAGTGGAGTGATGATGCGCAGATTGCCTTCAAAGAGTTGGCTGACGTGGAATTTCTTTTCCGCAAGGTGATGGATCTGAAATCTCGGCTCGACCGGGATGTTCAACTCCGGACGGATCCGGCGCGCAAGCTTCACGATCTGCGGATCGTGCGGGTTACGTACGACCAGGAACTTGATCGACTCAGGCAGGAAGAAGTACGCCAGGACTGCGGTTACCAGCGGAGCCACACCACCGATGGTGAAAATCAGGCGCCATTGCGTAGGGTGAATGATGCTTCCTAGCTGGCCCGGCAGAGCACCGCCAAAAGTCATACCCACAAACATCATCGTGATCAACAACGCGCGCTTACGCTGCGGTGCGTATTCGGCTGTCAGAGCCACTGTATTTGCAGGCAGGCCTCCGAGAGCAACGCCGGTGAAGAAGCGGAAAACGATCAGTGTAGAAAAGGATTCGGCAGTCGCGCTAAGCAGGGTAAACGTACTACAAAGCAGTGCCGCAGAGAGGATAGCCACACGCCGGCCCCAGCGGTCGCCGATGTAGCCGAAACCCAGGGCACCAAACAGCATACCGAAGAGACCGGCACTGAACAGAGGGGCCAAGGCGTGTTTCTCGATCCCGAACTCGCTGGCGATACCAATCGCCGTAAATGCGGCGGCCGAAAGATCATAGCCGTCACAAAGTTGGCATAGAAAGCCAATGAATACGACTGTCCAGATGAATGGGCCAATCTTTTGTTCGTCGACAAACTCAGTGATGCGAATCGTTTGTGAATTTACTTCGTAATCCATTATCGATGATCTCCAGCTGCCAGCGTAGTGCATACACGAGTGACGGAGTATGTGATGTACACGATACTTAAGGAATGGGGAGTTACCTGCCACCTATTTCAAACTCATCAACTCACTTGAGTTGCGAATAATGCAATCGATCATTCCTGGATGGTCACTGCTTACATGGGTTCCGCCATCCACAAGGTGAAACACTGACGTTCTCCACGCCTGCATTAAAGGGTATACGCCTATAGGGGTAACCTCGTCACAGCTACCATGAATTAACGTACCGGGAATGTCGTGCAATTGACCTGCATGACTGACTAGCTGATGAGGTGATAAAAATCCTTCATTCAGGAAGTAGTGCACGGAGATGCGAGCCATCGCCAATTCCTGCGCTTTCGTTTGCGGCTCCGTGTCGCGCTCCTGATCCCGAAATCCGGCCAAATGATTTTCCCAGGCGCACCACTCATAAGCCGCCTCGTATTCCTCTTCGGGGATGCCGCAATTCAAAGCCTCTCCGTAGGCCTGTAAAAGATCTTGATGCCCTGCGGCCCGGGTCCACCCGGAAAACCGTGCCCAGGCCTCAGGATGCAGGCGACCGGCGCCCCCTCCGTAAAGCCACTCCAGTTCGTTTTCGGTGCAAAGAAAAACGCCGCGCAGCAGCAGAGCACGGACTCTTTGCCGGTGGGTTTGCGCATAGACCAAGGCCACGGTAGTCCCCCAGGATGCGCCGGAAACAATCCAGCGTTCAACACCAAGCAGGGTGCGTAGCTGCTCGATATCGGAGATCTGATCGGCCATCGTGTTATGTTCTACGCTGGCCGCAGGCGTAGAACGACCGGCCCCACGTGGGTGAATGAGCACAATTCGATAACCCATGGGGTTAAAGAACCGGGAATCCTGGCGGCCAGGAAAACCACCAGGGCCCCCGCATAGATGCAGCAAGGGAATACCCGTGGGATTGCCATGAGCCTCCCAGAAAACGCGATGACCTCCACTGACATCCATCCAACCGGATTCGCGAGCCGTGCTCGGGGGATAAAGATCGCGCAGATAGGGCATCGCTAGTCCCCTATTCGGCCGCGGCTTCGGTTGCGATTTCGGTCACGGGTTCGAATGCGGTTTGGCCCAAGCCGCTTGACGCCGGGAACACCAGGGATTTGATCACCACAGGTGCCGCTGAGGCCGTGGGAAGCAGTTCGCCGATGTCGACGAAATCGAATTCCTTGAGCGAGATCCCGTCAATGGAAACGATAGGCACCGGGAGACCACGTTCCCGCTTGAAGTGGATACCGATCAAGCCGCCGACATCGCCCTCTCCGACCAGGACGATAGGTTGCCCGGCTTCGATCCGCATGCGCATGGCGTTCATGACACCGACAACAAACGCGTCCATCCGGCGATAGAATGCCGTCCCGGCAAACCGGTAGAAGAGAGCGACGCATTTCGTGTCCTCCTGCAGGTCCATCCGCTCGAGCGCTGTCGTCACTGCCTTTTCGATGTCCTTGGGGTCGAGTTGATCCGGCTCAAGATCCAGATCGAGAACCACCACCGGGAGATTGCGCAAGGGAAGCACCGACTGCGGTTCGACGTAAACTGTGCTGCCGCTCACTTGAACCGTGTATTGCGAGGCGCCGACGACCGTAGCCCGGATACCCTCATCCGTTTCCTTGATTTCGGCTCCCGAGGCTTCGATGCGCTTGCGAACAGCGGCGGCCAACATCAAGCCCAAGTCACCGAATACCCGCGTTTCGCGGCCGTAAACGTATTCCGAAACACCACCGGAGAACGTGACGAGATCGGGGACCCGAGCGCCTGCCAGTGGCGGGAGACGCAGCAATGAAGCAGTTGCCGGATCGAGTTCCGCGCCGTTTTTCATCGACGCGTCACACAGGCGCTCGGCCATGCGGTCAACGATGGCCTCCAGTACACCTGGAAGCGGAGGATCACCCACGGTCAGCGTGGCGCCAAGCTCGCGGGCAAAACGCTCGCCTGCGGCTTCGACACGAGCAATTCGGCCTTTTTCGTCGAGGGTAATGATGCGGGCGCCGATGTCGATAGCGGTAACGCTTTTGACCTCGCCTTCTTCACAGATAGCGATCTTCGTGGTCCCGCCGCCAATATCCAGGTGGAGGAGACGGGTGCCTTGACGCAGTGCTCGCAAGACCGCGCCGGAACCGAATGCCGCCAGCATGGATTCGAGGCCGTCGCCAGCCGAGACCGAAACGAATTTGCCCGCCTGCGCGGCAAACAGATCCGCGATTGCGCGTGCGTTACGACGGCGGACCGCCAACCCGGTGAGGATCAGGGCGCCGGTATCAATCTGTTCGGGCGTGACCCCTGCCTTCTGGTATTGCTCATCAATGAACGCACCCAGCCGGGCCTCATCGATAGTCAGGTCGTCGGTATAGGGTGTAAGCAAGATATCCGATTCGTGAAGAATCGTACGTTCCGCAACGATGTAACGCGTGGTCGTGCGTTCGAGAACGATGCGCGAAACGACCATGTGGGAAGTGGAGGACCCGACGTCGATGCCCACGCTGGTTAGTTCGATTTCGTCTTCTTCCTCCAGGCTCCGGCCGGTATCGGTAAAGAAGATGCGACCTTCTTGCGTCTCACTGTTCATGCTTGTCTCCAATACATAAAAGTTAGGGCTGTGTCCCCGAAAGAACACAGCCCTATGGACTAACTACGCGAACGCGTTAGACCACCGAGTCACCGACATTCTTTTCCGGCTTGACGTACCACGACGAATCCATACGACTTTGGACCCCGTTCTTCGTGAGGCGTGCTTCGTACTCTTGACGAATGTACGGATCTTCCATCCAGTAAGGGATAGCCGTGCCGCCAGAACCGACGTCCTGAGCCGTGTAGTCGTTGTGCTTCGAACCCGGGGCACCCGGATCGCGGCCCGGGTTGTGCGGCCCAAACCATGCCGTCAGACGGAACGGCTCCCTGGACGTGCTGAAGTGCTGGTGGTACCAGCGTGCGCCGCCCGGCGCCGCGGTAACCATACCGCCGTAACCGTAGTCGAGGCGACGAACCTTGTCTGCGTGACCGTCGGCCCACGGGTTTTCGCCGCATTCTTCCGGCCACGTGTACGTATAGCCTTCGCCCTTCAGGCAGATGAGGATTGCTGCCGACGTGTGAGCGTGGGCCTTCGAGTAGCGGCCCTGTTCGTGCTGGCCGATCCAGAAATAGAAGCAGTTTTCCGTCATAAACGGCTCAACGCGGCGATAGCCCGGCGAACGACGGTTGTCCAGCGGCAGATCGCAGTTAACCGCATCGGTAATCAGGTTGGTACGACGACGGGCAAGACCGCGGACCGGATCCGTTTCGATCTCGTCGCGCGGCTTGTAGAAGTCTTCGTCTGCGCTGAAGCGATCACGGAACACGAACGGGTTGTTAAACACCGCTTCGACGTTGTTGATCTGGTTCATCACATTCGGTGCCGTGTTGCCGGCGAGCAGGATCGCGCCCGAGTTCGAGCCGTCGACGATGCGGAACCATGCGTTCATCGGAATCGAGAACATCGAACCGGCTTGCCATTCGAAGACGTGCTTGCGGCCTTCGCCTTCGAGCCAAACCTCGGTGGTGCCGCGGCCTTCGACCACCCAGTAGATTTCTTCGAACATGTGCTTTTCGGGGTTCAGTGCACCGCCTGCGGGCACTTCAACCACATAGCAGCCCCACTTCGTTTCTGTGCCCAGCAGCTGGATGTAGTGGCCACGGCCGCCCTTACGCTTCCATTCCACCATCGGCAGATCGCGCACGTCCTTGATACCGATGTCACGGAAGACCGGAACACCTTCGCTTTCCATGAAAATGTCATAGGGCGTCGGTTGCTTCTTGAACTCGCCAAAACCGGCTTTCTTGTGTCCAGCGGGTTCATGCCAGTGGGCAAGGTCTTTTTCATGCGGCATCGCTATCTCTCCTTTTACGGGCTGATCTTTCAGGCAAAGACCGCCTCAGTTGTTCCTTTATAAGGAACGACATACGCTTATATGGAACGACATGATTGAATCACGATACCGTAACGGGTGTCAATGACGGATCGACGTATAGATTTTTCCATCGGGGTTTTTCCGTAAACGGCTCACGTGGCTTGTCATTACCCACTTCCCTTGACGGGCGAGTTCATATCCGGGTTGAATGTCAGTGATCCTCATGGATTTCATGCCGCGCGCCGGAAAGGTGAATGGTCGGCACACGGCAATTCCGTATTGACGACGTGCAAGTTAGATGGATGCGGCTACCCGCTACCGCTGCGGCAACAATTTATCGATACGGGAAGCAGGATGTGTCGGCAAGCGTGCGAGCACATCCTTGAGGTTTTTACACCCGTTGTTATCGATCAGTACCTGTGTCTTGCCGAACCTTCACTGGCACGTGCCCGTTGCGGCGTCATCCATTGATGAAGCGTATCGGCAATGGGGTGCGAGCGGTTGCACCTCGAGTGCGACGTCCTGGATCTGGGCGACGTATTGCAGCGCAGCCAGGTAATTTCGTTTTTTTCCGCGTGCAGATCGAGGAATTTGCGTTGTGCGTGCGCCATGCAGCCAAGCTCGGTTATCCCCAAAGGCCCTGCTGGCGGAAGACAGCCGGAGTCGAACCGACCTGAGAGCGTCTGACGCCCTCAACTGGGTTTGAAGCCCAGCCGCACCACCGGATACGAATGTCTTCCTTCGGTGATTGCAAAACGACGAGTCGATGATGAAGCATCGATCGACTGCACGCCGCCGCTCAAAGCATATCGAGCCAGCGGCTATCCGTGCGCAGCAGGTGCAACCCACGGTGGAAGCGAGTATACCCAACCCGGTCGAAGAACTCCAAAAGCTGGATCGCGCGTTTTCTGCCGAGTCCGGTGACGTCGCGAAACGGTGCCGCCGCCACCGTGCCCGCGTTTTTCCGCGCTTCAACCGCCGCAATCGCAGCGAGTTCGCGAACCACATCCTGGTGATAGAACAGATCGTGCACGACCTGGAACAGCTCGCCCTGCCGCGCGAGCTTGCGCAGCAACTGACGCATGCGCTCCTCGGTCACGCCGTGTGCCTTCGCGAGATCGCGCACCCACGGCGGATCGAAGCGCCCCGCCTCAATCTCGGGCAGCAGCGCGGTGGCAAGCGCGCGATCGGCGTCGTCGAGCGTCACCGTGTGCCCGGGCAAATGCAGCCACGGCCCGCGTTTGACGATCTCGCCACGCGCCGCCGCGGCGTCCACCAGCGCGCGCCATAGCGCATCGTCGGCGAGCGGCGCCGCGATACGCCTCAACCGCGACACGTCCGGGCCGAGTTCGTCGGGCGAGCGTTCGTGATATTGCGCAAGCGCCCCCGTCAATCGTTCGGCAAGCGCGTCCCATGCCGCGCCCGCAAACAGCAAGGCATCGTGCCCCGGCAATTCGATCGTGCGCGTATCGGCCGGCAACGCGAGCGCGGCGGTGGGCCTGCCCGTCAGACGTTCGAGCAGCGTGCGCGACAGGCCGCGCGGCGCGCACGCAAACAGCGCATCGAGCGAGCCGGTGTCGAGCATCGTTTCGATGGCATCGAGCCACGCGAGCCGTTCCGCCGCGCGCCGCTTGCGCGCGGGCGCGAACGGATCGAGTACATGGCCGCCGCCCACCGTGCGATTAGCCTGCGCATTGCGCACGACGAAGCGATCACCGGGCACCGCGCACAGCGGCCGCTCGAACACCAGTTGCACGCGCGCACACTGTCCCGCGCCAAGCGTGTCGCCATCGAGTAGCGCGACGTGCGCGACCTGATGCTGCGTGCCGAGATGCACGTGCAGCGGCGTCCAATGTTCGAGCGCATGCGGCGCGTCGGCGAGCAGCGTCAGCATCACGTCGATGCGCTCGCTCGCTTGCGACAAACGCGCATCGACGATCCAGTCGCCGCGATCGATCGCGCTCTTCTCGATGCCCGCGAGATTCAACGCGCAGCGCTCGCCGGCGCGGCCGGTTTCGGCGGGACGATTCTGCGCGTGAATGCTGCGCACGCGCACGGGCTCGTTCTTCGGCGCGAGCAGCATCGTCTCGCCGACGCTCACGCTGCCCGCCACCACGGTCCCGGTGACGATCGTGCCCTGCCCCGCCAGCGTGAACACGCGATCGACGGCGAGACGGAACAGCCCGTCGTCGCGCTTCATGCGCCATGCCGCGGCCTGCTCGCGCAGATACGCATTCAGCGCGGCCACGCCCGCGTCGTCCGCGCGCGTCGCGCAGGTGTCGAAGACGGGCGCATCGCGCAGCACGCTGCCGCCGACGAACGCCGCCACCTCCGCATGCGCGTCCTGAAGACGCTGCGCATCGACGCGATCGACCTTCGTCAGCGCAATCGCGCCGCGCTTGATGCCGAGCAGTTCGACGATCGCGAGATGCTCGCGCGTTTGCGGCATCACGCCGTCGTCGGCGGCGATCACGAGCAGCGCGAAGTCGATGCCGCTCGCGCCGGCTGTCATCGTATGCACGAGCTTTTCGTGACCCGGCACGTCGATCAGGCCGAGCACGTCGCCGTTTTCGAGCGGCACGTATGCATAGCCGAGTTCAATGGAAATGCCGCGCGCTTTTTCTTCCTTGAGGCGGTCCGTATCGACGCCCGTCAGCGCCTTCACGAGACTCGTTTTGCCGTGGTCGATATGCCCCGCCGTGCCGACGATCATGCGTGCTGGCCCTTCAGTTGCGCGATCAGTTGCGCCTCGTCGCCCGCTTCGAGGCAGCGCAGATCGAGACGCAACGCGTCGTCCGCGATCCGGCCGATCACCGGCCGCGCCATCTCGCGCAACTGCTTTTCGAGCGCGAGCAGTTGCCGGCCGCCGCGCTTGCCGTCCGCCAGCCTGACGACGAGCCCATAGCTCGGCAGCACGTCGACCGGCAACGCGCCGCTGCCGATCTGGCTGAACATCGGCTCGGCGCTCACCGTGTAGCGCGCGCCGAGCGCCTGCTGCAACGCCGGCTGCACGCGTTGCGCGGCGCCGTGAATCTCGTCGGCGGCCCGCGTAAGCAGGCGCAGCGTGGTGAGCCGCTCGGTCAGCTTCTCCGGCGCGCGATACAGCTGCAACACCGGTTCCAGCGCCGCGAGCGTGAGCTTGCCGACGCGCAGCGCGCGCTTTAGCGGATGCTTCTTGATCTTCGCGATCAGATCGCGCCGCCCGACGATCAACCCGGCTTGCGGGCCGCCGAGCAGTTTGTCGCCGCTGAACGTGACGACGTCGGCGCCGGCCTCGACGGTCTCGCGCACGGTCGGCTCGCGCGGCAAGCCCCATTCGCTGAGATCGACGAGCGTGCCGCTGCCGAGATCGACGGCGACCGCGAGACCGCGCGCATGCGCGAGCGGCGCGATTTCCGCGAGGCTGGCTTCCTTCGTGAAGCCGCTGATCGCGTAATTGCTCGCGTGGACTTTCATCAGCAGCGCGGTGCGTGCGTTGATCGCTTCGTCGTAGTCCTTCAGATGCGTGCGGTTCGTCGTGCCGACTTCGCGCAGCTTCGCGCCCGCGCGGCTCATGATGTCGGGAATGCGAAACGCACCGCCGATTTCGACGAGTTCGCCGCGCGACACCACGACTTCCTTCTTCGCCGCCAGCGCGGACAGCGTGAGCAGCACCGCGGCCGCGTTGTTGTTGACCACGGTCGCGGCTTCGGCGCCGGTCAGCTCGCAGATCAGTTCGTCGATCAGATCGTCGCGGTCGCCGCGCTTGCCGGTGGCGAGATCGAATTCGAGATTCGCCGGCTGCGTGAGCGCGCTCATCACGGCGCGCACCGCTTCGTCGGGCAACAGCGCGCGGCCGAGGTTCGTGTGCAGCACCGTGCCGGTGAGATTGAACACGCTGCGCAGACGCGGCGCGTTGCGCGCGCGCAGCGCCGCTTCGACCGTGCCCTGCAATTGCCCGGTATCGAGCGCGCCGACCGGCGGATTATCGGCCGCGTGGCCCGATTGCGCGTGCAGCCGCCAGGCATCGAGCGCGGCGCGCAGCGCGTTGAGCACCTGGGTGCGTCCGTATTCGCTCACGAGCGCCGCGAATGGCTCCGACGCCATGACCTTTTCCACCGACGGCACGCGCGCCATCAGCGCGCGCAATTCCGAGCCGCTCACATCGCTCACGGGCAATCCTTGTGTCGTTTTGAACTTGCGCCAGGCTGCTGACTGGTTGCGGCCTGGCGGCTGCCTCGCTGTTGCCTCGCCGTTACCTATTCCGCCGATGCGCCGCTGTCCGGCTCGACCGCGCCGGCGCTCTGCTCCGGCCACAGCCACGGATGCGGCGACGCGCGCCGATAGCCTTCCGCGCCCATCAGCAGATCGAGCGTGAGGCTTGCGAGATCGTCCGCGAACGGATCGAAGTCGAAGTCTTTCGCCAGAAAGCCGATCTTGCGGTAAGTATGGCATTCGTCGCACGACTCCGCCTTCAGCGCGGCATGTTTCGATTCGGCCTCGCGTGCAGCCGCGTCGGCATCGGGCGAGCCGACCACATGATAGGCGATGCCCCTGGTCGAATCGCAATTCGAGCATTTGGCGCGCACCATATGCCACTCGGTCGCGCACAGCCCGCATTGCAGATAGCGGTAGTTGTCGTAGGCGCCGCCCACGCGCACCGTGCTCGCGACCGGATGCGAGCCGCACACGGGACACAGCCCCGGCGTCTCGACGTAGGGCACCGCGCGTTTGTCGATGTCGGCGGCGAGGTCGGTCCACACGACCTGCAGCGCGGCCATGATGAACGGCGCGCTCGCCGGATCGACGTCCTCGAAGCGCTGCGCGAAGATCGCGTCGGCCTGGGTGTCGAGCACGGCGGCATCGAGCGTGCGCAGCCGCGCGATCAGCGCGGCGAGCGGCGGCGTGAGCGGACCGGCCGCTTCGACCTTGTCGAGCAACTGGCGCAGCACGTCCTGCCACGCGGGATCGCGCACGCCGGAAAACGCCGGGATCAGCGGCATCGAATGCTGCTGCGCGCTCGCGATCAGCTCGGCGCTCGGCGGCTGCGCCTTGAAGGTCGCGATCACGGCCTGCTGCGCGTCGGCGAGCACGGCCATCAGGCGCAGATAGCCGGCGATCGGATTGTTGAGTGCCGCGAGTTGCCGCAGACGCGCGGCGCGCGGCGCGAACACGGCGAGCCGCTCGGGCATGCGGATGCGGGGGATCGCCGTGTGATCGAGCGATTCGATGTCGCCGGCTTCGAGAATGCGTTGAACCAAGGTGTCGACCTCTGAAAACTGAAGGGCCGCCGCCCGTCATCGACGGGGAGCGGCGGCCCGGTGCGCTGCGAACGGCGCGGCGAAACGCGCCTCGATGACGGATTATCCGCGTTTATCCGTTGCTTATTCGCGGCTCGTCGGCCACGCGTTGGCTACTCACTTGCCACTCACTTGCCGATCGTTTCCCGGAACCAGTTCGGATGATGCTTGCGCGCCCAGCCATACGTGACGGTGCCGCGCGTCATCGCGCCGATCGAGCCCTTGACCCACAGCGCCGCATAGACATGCACGATGATGCCGACGATCAGCACGAACGCCGCCGCCGCATGCACGAGCGCCGCGAGCCGGATCACCCCGATCGGGAAATAGAGCGAGAAGTAGCGCCGCCAGATCACGATGCCACTCGCGAGCAGCAGCACGAGGCAGACCACCATCACGAAGAACAGCAGCTTCTGGCCAGCGTTGTAGCGTCCGATCGCGGGGAGCTTTTCCTCGCGATTGTTCAGCACGTCGTCAATCTGCCGCATCCACTGGATGTCCGCCCGGTCGAGATAGTTGTGATGCCAGAAACGCAGCGCCAGTATCAGGAACGAGAGGAACATCACGCAGCCGATGAACGGATGCAGAATTCGCGTCCATTGCCCGCCGCCGAGCACGAAATACAGAAACGACATCGCCGGATGAAACATCGCGAGGCCGGACAGCGCAAGCAGCACGAACGCGATCGCGATGATCCAGTGATTGGTGCGCTCGTTCGGCGTGTAGCGCACGATCAGGCGGTTGCCCTTCGCGTCCGTCAGCACGGTATGCTCGAAGTGTTTCATTGCGCGTCCTCCTGCGAACGGCGTGCTTCATCGGCTTCCTGACTGGCCTCGGCTTCGTCGGCCTCGCTCACCTCGTTCGGCCCGACGCGCGTGTAGTGGAAGAAGCCGGCCACCGCCGCGAGCGCCATGCCGGCCAGCGCGAGCGGCTTCGCGATACCCTTCCACAGCTTGACCATCGGACTGATGCGCGGATTGTCCGGCAAGCCGTGATACAGCGAAGGCCGGTCGGCATGATGCAGCACGTACATCACGTGCGTGCCGCCGACGCCCGCCGGATCGTACAGGCCCGCGTTCTGGAAACCGCGGTCTTTCAGGTCCTCGATGCGATCCTCGGCCTGCTGCTTCATGTCTTCCTTGGTGCCGAACATGATCGCGCCGGTCGGGCAGGTCTTCACGCACGCGGGCTCCTGGCCGACCGCCACGCGGTCCGAGCACAGCGTGCACTTGTACGCGCGGTGATCCTTCTTCGACAGACGCGGCACGTTGAACGGACAGCCGGTGATGCAGTAGCCGCAGCCGATGCAGTTTTCCTCGTGGAAATCGACAATGCCGTTCGTGTACTGCACGATCGCGCCCGGCGACGGACAGGCCTTCAGGCAGCCTGGGTCCTCGCAGTGCATGCAGCCGTCCTTGCGGATCAGCCATTCGAGATCGCCGGCGTCGTTCTCGTGTTCCGAAAAGCGCATGACGGTCCACGAATGCTCGCTCAGGTCGGCCGGATTGTCGTAGACGCCCACGTTGTGGCCGATCTCGTCGCGCAGGTCGTTCCACTCCATGCAGGCCGTCTGACACGCCTTGCAGCCGATGCACTTCGACACGTCGATGAGCTTGGCGACCGAGCCCGTGACCGGCTCGCGCACCTGCGGCGCGGGCACGGTCGTGGCCGAGATACGTCTGATGTCTAGTGATTGCAGTGCCATCTCTTTTCCTTATGCCTTTTCGACCTTGACGAGGAACGACTTGAATTCCGGTGTCTGCGAATTCCCGTCGCCCACGGAAGGCGTCAGCGTATTGACGAGATAGCCCGGCCTCGTGAGCCCCTTGAAGCCCCAATGCAGCGGCAGGCCGACTGTCTGAACCTTTTTCCCCTCGATCATCAGCGGTTTGATGCGCTTCGTGACGAGCGCCACGGCAATCACATGCCCGCGGTTCGAACTCACCTTGATGCGGTCGCCGGCCACCACGCCGACTTCCTTCGCGAGGTCTTCGCCGATCTCCACGAACTGCTCCGGCTGGATGATCGAGTTCAGGCGCGCGTGCTTGGTCCAGTAATGGAAATGCTCGGTGAGCCGGTAGGTCGTCGCCGTATGCGGGAAGTTCTCGTGCGTGCCGAACGCGGCCTGGTCGTCCGGGAACACTCGGGCCGCCGGATTGCTGACGACCGCCTTGTTGTCCGGATGCAGCGGGTTGTAGCCGAGCGGCGTTTCGAACGGCTCGTAGTGCTCGGGGAACGGCCCCTCGACGAGACCGTCGCGCGCGAAGAACCGCGCGACGCCTTCCGGATTCATGATGAACGGATTCATGCCGTTTTCAGGCGGCTCGTCGATCTTGAAGTCCGGCACGTCGGCACCCGACCAGCTGCTGCCGTTCCACGCGATCAGCTTGCGAGTCGGATCGAACGGCTTGCCGTTCACATCGCACGACGCGCGGTTGTACAGCACGCGCCGGTTCGCGGGCCATGCCCACGCCCAGTTCAGCGTATTGCCGATGCCGGTCGGGTCCGAGTTGTCGCGGCGGCCCATCTGGTTGCCCGCCTGGGTCCACGAGCCGCAGAAGATCCAGCAGCCGCTCGCGGTGCTGCCGTCGTCGCGCAGCAAGGCGAAGCCCGCGAGCTGTTCGCCCTTCTTCGCGAGCACCTTGGTCTTATCCGTCGGATCGGTGACGTCGGCGAGCGCCTTGCCATTGAACTCCATCGCGAGTTCTTCGGGCGTCGGGCTTTCCGGGTTCGAATACGGCCAGCTCATGTTGAGGATCGGATCGGGATACTTGCCGCCGTCCTTGCGATACGCCTCGCGGATGCGCAGCCACAGCCCCGACATGATCTCGAGATCGCTCTTCGCCTCGCCGGGGCCGTCCGCGCCCTGCCAGTGCCATTGCAGCACGCGACTCGAACTGACGAGCGAGCCGCGCTCTTCGGCGAAGCAGGTGGTCGGCAGACGGAACACCTCGGTCTGGATCGACGCCGCATCGACGTCGTTGAACGCGCCGTGGTTCTTCCAGAACTCGGAGGTTTCGGTCGCGAGCGGGTCCATGATGACGAGCCACTTGAGCCTGGCCAGGCTCGCGCCGATCTTCGCCTTGTTCGGCGCCGCCGCGAGCGGGTTGAAGCCCTGCGCGATATAGCCAGTCATCTTGCCCTGGTTCATCAGCTCGAAGACCTGCAGCATGTCGTAGGACTTGTCGAGCTTCGGCAGATAGTCGTAGCCGAAGTTGTTGTCGGCGCTCGCCTTGTCGCCCCACCACGACTTCATGAAACTGACGTGGAACGCGCGATAGTTGCGCCAGTAGCTCAACTGGTTCGGCCGCAGCGGCTGCGTGGCGCGCTTCGCGATATAGGCGTCGAAGTCCTGCTCCGCTTCCATCGGCAGCGTCATGTAGCCCGGCAGCAGGTTCGACATCAGGCCGAGGTCCGTCAGGCCCTGGATGTTCGAGTGGCCGCGCAGCGCGTTCATGCCGCCGCCCGCGATGCCGATGTTGCCAAGCAGCAATTGCACCATCGCGCCGGTGCGGATGATCTGCGAGCCGACCGAGTGATGCGTCCAGCCGAGCGCGTACATGATCGTGCCGGCGCGTCCGGGCACCGCCGTCGAGGCGAGCATTTCGCACACGTGCAGGAATTTTTCCTTCGGCGTGCCGCAGATTTTCTCGACCTGCTCGGGCGTGTAGCGCGAGTAGTGCTGCTTCATCAGCTGATAGACGCAGCGCGGGTCCTGCAGCGTCGGATCGACCTTGACGAAGCCGTCGGCGCCGCGCTCGTAGTCCCACGAGGTCTTGTCGTAGCTGCGCTTGTCGGCATCGTAGCCGGAATAGAGACCGTCGTTGAAGGCGAAATCTTCACGGACGATGAACGACATGTCCGTGTAGTTCTTCACGTACTCGTGCTGAATCTTGTCGTTCGTCAGCAGGTAATTGATCACCCCGCCGAGGAACGTAATGTCCGAGCCGGTACGGATCGGCGCGTAGTAGTCCGCGACCGAAGCCGTGCGCGTAAAGCGCGGGTCGACCACGATCAGACGCGCCTTGCGGTGCGCCTTGGCTTCGGTGACCCATTTGAAACCGCACGGGTGCGCCTCGGCCGCATTGCCGCCCATCACGAGAATCACATCCGCGTTTCTGATGTCGACCCAATGGTTCGTCATCGCTCCACGGCCAAACGTCGGGGCAAGACCTGCCACCGTCGGGCCATGTCAGACACGCGCCTGATTGTCGAATGCGAGCATGCCAAGGCTGCGGACAGCCTTGTGCGTCAGATAACCGACTTCGTTGCTGCCGGCCGATGCCGCCAGCATGCCGGTGGTCAGCCAGCGGTTGACCTTCTTGCCGTCCGCGGTCGTCTCGACGAAGTTCGCGTCGCGGTCTTCCTTCATGAGCTTCGCGATGCGGTCGAGCGCGTCCTGCCACGACATGCGTTTCCACTCGTTCGAGCCGGGCGCGCGGTACTCGGGGTAATGCAGGCGGCTTTCGCTATGGATGAAATCGATCAGGCTCGCCCCCTTCGGGCACAGCGTGCCGCGATTGACCGGATGGTCGGGGTCGCCCTCGATGTGGATGATGCTCGACTTCGCGTTCTTCGCGCCGTCGCCGAGTCCGTACATGAGGATGCCGCAGCCCACCGAGCAGTACGGGCAGGTGTTGCGGGTTTCGGTTGTGCGCGACAATTTGTACTGACGGACTTCGGCCAGCGCGGGGGTCGGCGAGAAGCCCATCAGGGCGAGGCTCGATCCGGCAAGCGTGGTGGCGGAGACCTTCAGGAATTGTCGCCGGGTCATCTGGGTCATTGAATGGCCTCGGCTCTTTTGGGGACAAATTTGATTATAGATGCCGGTTTCGCGACCTGCAGCGAGATCGTCAGCCACGCTCCGCGCGGGCAGAACCGGCGCCCCGCGGCGCTGCACGGTGCCGGCACAGGCTTCATAATGCGGTGATTCGAAGCCCCGGACCCCGCGCCCTCATGACCCAAGCCCAAGCAAACCAGCCGCCCCGTCTCACGAGCCTGTCGCATGGCGGCGGCTGCGGCTGCAAGATCGCTCCCGGCCTGCTCGCCGACCTGCTCAGACGCAGCGCCCCGCTGCCGTTCTTCCCCGACCTGCTGGTCGGCAACGACACCGCCGACGACGCCGCCGTCTACCGGCTCAACGACGAGCAGGCGATCGTCGCGACCACCGACTTCTTCATGCCGATCGTCGACGATCCGTACGACTTCGGCCGCATCGCCGCGACCAACGCGCTATCCGACGTCTACGCGATGGGCGGCAAGCCGATCATGGCGCTGGCGATCGTCGGCATGCCGATCAACGTGCTGCCGCACGACGTGATCGCGGCCGTGCTGAAAGGCGGCGAATCGGTCTGCGCCGATGCCGGCATCCCGCTCGCGGGCGGCCATTCGATCGATTCGGTCGAGCCGATCTACGGCCTCGTCGCGCTCGGCGTCGTCGATCCGAAGCGCGTCAAGCGCAATGCGGGCGGCCGGGCCGGCGACGTGCTGATCCTCGGCAAGCCGCTCGGCGTCGGCATTCTGTCGGCCGCGCTCAAGAAAGACCGGCTCGACGCGGCCGGCTACGCGGCGATGCTCGGCGCGACCACCCAGCTGAACCGCCCGGGCGCGGAGCTGGCCCGTCTCGACGGCGTGCATGCGCTGACCGACGTCACCGGCTTCGGCCTGCTCGGCCATACGCTGGAACTGGCGCGCGGCTCGCAGCTGACCGCGCGCGTGCGCTATGCGGACCTGCCGTGGCTGCCGCACGTCGCGAGTCTCGCGGAAGCCGGCATCTTTACCGGTGCGTCGGGCCGCAACTGGGACGCGTACGGTCAAGACGTCATGCTGCCCGCGACGCTGCCGCCAGCCGCCCGCGCGCTGCTGACCGATCCGCAGACGTCGGGCGGGCTGCTGGTGTCGTGCGCGCCCGAGGCGGTCGACGAAGTGCTCGCGCTGTTCCACGCCGACGGGTTCGGCGAGGCGCGCGTGATCGGCGAGATGGTGAGCGGAGCCGCGCGCGTCGAGGTGGTCTGACACGGTTCTGACGCGGTCTGGAGCGGGTCTGAAACGGCCAGAAGCGGATGAGCGGCCCGGCCCGCCCGGGCCGTCCATGCGATAATTTCGCTCTTCCCGCCGTCCGCTTCGTCCCTATTCCCTTGAAAAATCTTCTCGTCACGCTCGACAAAGCCGGCGATTTCGATGAAATCGTCGACGTACGCACCCCGCTCGAGTTCGCGGAAGACCATATTCCGGGCGCCATCAGCGCGCCGGTGCTGAGCAACGAGGAACGCGTGCTGGTCGGCACGACCTACAAGCAGGTCTCGCCCTTCGAGGGCACGCGGCTCGGCGCGGCGCTCGTCGCGCGCAACATCGCGCATCACCTGGAAACGACCTTCGCGGACCGCCCGCGCAGCTGGCGGCCGCTCATCTACTGCTGGCGCGGCGGCAAGCGCTCGGGCTCGGTCACGACGCTGTTCAACATGATCGGCTGGCCGGCGCGGCAACTCGACGGCGGCTACAAGAGCTACCGGCGCGCGACGCTCGATACGCTCGACACGCTGCCGCAAACCTTCGGCTACATCGCGCTGGTCGGCCCGACCGGCAGCGGCAAGACGCGTCTGCTGTCGGCGCTCGCGCAGGCGGGCGCGCAGACGCTCGACCTCGAAGCGCTCGCCTCGCATCGCGGCTCGCTGCTCGGCGCGTGGGCCGGCGTGCCGCAGCCGTCGCAAAAGCGCTTCGACACGCTGCTCGTCACCGCGCTGCGCGGTTTCGACCCGGGCCGGCCGGTGTTCGTCGAGGCGGAAAGCCGCCGCATCGGCTCGATCACGCTGCCGCTCGCGCTGCTCGACACGTTCCATCGCGGCGCGTGCGTCGAGGTGCGTTCGAGCCGCGAGGACCGCGCGGCCTTCCTGCTGCACGACTACGCGCACCTGTTCGACCATCCCGAGTACCTGAAGGCGCAGTTGCAACGGCTGATCGGCCTGCATAGCCGCGAGCGCGTGACGGGCTGGCTGCTGCTCGTCGACGAAAACCGCCGCGCCGAACTCGCGGGCGAACTGATCGAACGGCATTACGACCCCGCCTATGCGCGCAGCAGCGGTCAGCACTTCGAGCAGTTGCCGAACGCGCTGCCACTCGATTTCCGCCCGAACGACGCCGACGTCGTCGAGCAGGCAAAAACGCTGCTCGCGCAGCTCGAAAGCCGAACGCTCGTCGCCGGCTAATCCAAACGAACGACCTCTGGACCCACATGCAATCTACCCTTCGGCAACCTCGCGTCGCGCTCGGCTGGATCGTCTTTTTGCTGATCGCCGTCATCGGCCTCTTCTATGTGAAGTGGTTCCCGTACTACAACCGCGCGTTCGTCGCCGCGAGCCAGCACTCGATCGGCAAGTCGATCCTGATGGGCTCGTCCGCGAACGCGCCGGCCGCGTCGTGGCAAGCCGCGATCGACTACGCGCTCGCCTACGGCAAGGCGATCTGGCAGGCCATGGTGCTCGGCCTCTTGCTCGGCTCCGCGGTGCAGGCGCTGATTCCGCCGCAGTGGGTCGCGCGCGCGCTCGGCCGCACCGATTTCGGCAGCGTCGTGAAGGGCGGCCTGATGTCGCTGCCGGGCATGATGTGCACGTGCTGCGCGGCGCCGGTGGTCGCCGGTTTGCGGGCGCGCGAGGCGGCGCCGGGCGCGGCGATCGCGTTCTGGCTCGGCAACACCGCGCTCAATCCGGCCACGCTGATTTTCATGGGCTTCGTGCTCGGCTGGCAGTGGATGGGCCTGCGCCTCGCGCTCGGCCTCGTGATGGTGTTCGGCCTCGGCTATCTGGTGAACCGCATGGTCACGCCGCAGGAAGCGCAAGCGTCGCAGGCGGCCGTGGCCGAGCTGATCAACCGCGATGATCCGGGCACCGCGTTCACGCGCTGGATCAAGATTCTCGGCCGGATGACGCTGCGCCTCGTGCCCGAGTACATCGTGCTCGTGCTGGTGCTCGGCGCGGCGCGCGCGTGGCTGTTTCCGCACATCGGCCCGGACATCGACAACAGCCTCCTGTGGATCATCGCGCTCTCGATTGCCGGCACGCTGTTCGTGATCCCGACCGCCGGCGAAGTGCCGATCATTCAGGCAATGCTGTCGTTCGGCATGGCGGCAGGCCCCGCCGGCGCGCTGCTGATGACGCTGCCGCTCGTCAGCGTGCCGTCGCTCGCAATGCTGTCGCGCTCGTTTCCGAAGCGCGTGCTGACCGTGGTCGCGGTGGCGGTCGCGCTGTGCGGTGTCGTGAGTGGCTTGCTGGCCGTGGCGTTGGGGTTCTGAAGCGACGTTGCCTGCTCTACCGAACGATGAAACGTATCGCCGCATTCGCCGTGACCTGCTGGTCGGCTGCCGGGCTGCTGTATAGCGGGCAGCACTCGGTGGTGCTGATCGCGTTGAGCGGCGTCGTGGTGCTGGCGGGATTCGATCTGCTGCGGCCGTAAGGGGGTTTGCGGTCTGCGCCCACCCTACGCTCGACCGGCCAGCGCCTCGCGAATCGCGGCGAGCCACAGCGCCACTGCATGCGCGCCCGGGTCCGCGTAACCGAGCGCGCGCTCGCCGACATAGCTCGAACGCCCGCGGCGCGGATGCATCGATGCGGTGCGCGAAGTACCGTCGGCCGCTGCGGCGACAGCCGCGTTCAAGGCAGCATCCGTCGTCGCCGCTTGCGCGAGCGCACTGTGCAACGCATCGGCGGCGGGCTTGAGCGCATCGACCATCGTGCGGTCGCCGGGCTTCGCGCCACCCAGTTCCATCAATCCATCGACACCCGCGCTGAAGGCCGCCGCCCACTGCTGCGCCGTAGGCGCGCCCGACGATTCGAGCGCGGCCGCCGCACGCAGCAGCATCACCGCGTACAGCGGCCCCGACGTGCCGCCGACCACGCGCCGCAACGTCGCGGACATGCCGCGCAACACGGCCCCCGGGGACGACTCCGCCGCATACGAATCGAGTTCGTGCTGCACGGCGCGGGCGCCGCGCGCGAGGCTGATGCCGAGATCGCCATCGCCGACGCGCTGATCCATCTCGGTCAGCGTCGGCTCCGCTTCGAGCAGACACGCGCAAACGGCTTCGATCACCCGACGCAGCGTGGCCTCGCGCGCGAGCGTCGCGCTGCTCGCCTGTTGCGGCGCGGCGGGCGCGAATCGTACGGACACCTGCGCGACGCGGCCGCTCAACGCGGGCCATGCGCTCGTGTGCGCGGCCGCATCGAGCCACGCAAGCCGCTCGTCGTCCACGCGCAGCAGCGTCAGCGAGACGCCGGCCATTTCCAGTGCGCTCAGGAACGTGCCGGCCCATGCGCGCTCGACCTTGATGCCTCGCCTGTCCAGCTCGCGCAACGCGACGCCGGCCACCACGTTCAATTCGCTCGACGGCGTGCCGCCGAGGTTGTTCACGAGCAGCGTCACGCGCTCGCCTGCCTGCAATACAAGATCGTCGACGATCTTCGCAAGCAGCTTGCCGACGATCGCCTCGGCCGGCTCGAGCATGCCGCGCGCGACGCCCGGTTCGCCGTGAATGCCGAGGCCCCATTCGATTTCGCCGTCGGCCAGCTCGAAGCCCGGCTTGCCCGCTGCCGGCACTGTGCATGGCGTCAGCGCGACGCCCATCGTGCCGAGCGACGCAGCCGTCTCGCGTGCGATCCGCGCGACCTCGGCGAGCGGCATGCCGCGCGCGGCCGCCGCGCCGGCGATCTTGTGAACCAGCACCGTGCCCGCGAGTCCGCGACGGCCGGCGTGATCGCCACGCGCGGTCAGCGCGACGTCGTCGGCGACGATCACCATGTCGACGGGGATGCCCTCGGCGCGCGCAATCTCGGCGGCGAGGCCGAAGTTGAAGCGGTCGCCCGTGTAGTTCTTCACGATCAGCAACACGCCCGCGGGGCCGGCCACCGCGCGTATCGCGTCGAGCACGGCATCTGTCGACGGCGACGTGAACACCTCGCCGGCCACCGCCGCGCTCAGCATGCCGTGGCCCACATAGCCGCCGTGCGCGGGCTCGTGACCCGAGCCGCCACCCGAGATCAACGCGACTTCGCCGCGCGCGGCCACGGCTTCGGCATCGGCGCGCACGACGATCGTGCCGCCCTGCAGGAGCGAAAGATGAGGATTGAGCGCCACGAGTCCGTCGAGCATGTCGGGGACCACGGTGGACACGTCGTTGATGAGCTTCTTCATTGCGTCAGCTCCCTGTGAAGCTGCCGGCATCGCATGCAGGCGGACGGCAGTTGAGTCGGTGACGAAAGCACGAAGCCTAACTGTACCGCGCATTGGCGCAAGACGACGCGATACGGTGAAGCGCTGGTGCGGGTGCACCGAAGTACTCGCTATGCGTTACTTGTGCTGGCGCCGAGTCGCATGCAAGCAAAGAAAACGGGGGGATGTACTGCGGATTCGAGAAACTACCGAAAGATTACGAGGCCTGCTGCTGCCTGAATTGACAGGAGCGTAGACGAAAGCGGAACCGCTTTCGTCTACGTCACAGATGCGTTGGTAGGCTCGATTGGATTCGAACCAACGACCCCCACCATGTCAAGGTGGTGCTCTAACCAACTGAGCTACGAGCCTTTAGAGAGAGGCGCGAATTATAGAGACTCCTTGCGCACCGCACAAGCCCTCCGCGCAATTTATCGCGCGGTACGTTGCGTCGTGTGTGTGGTGCTGTTCGTGGTGAGCCGCCTGAACGACAGGCGTGACGCATTGGTACGTTCGCGCGGTCTGCGTATCGAGCGGATAAACCGGCCGTGGCATAGGCTCCAACTGGATGAAAGGCCGTAGTCCGAACGCGTGAGGCGGCGGCGATCGTATTCGACGAGTGCTGCGGCAATCGGCACGAGAACCGGGCTGCAATACCTGTGTGATCTGAGCGGCAGGAAACGCGCGCGACGCGGATCGATATCGACCGCTTTCAGACATGCAGCGATCACCTGGCTCATTCATGTGTGTGCCCGGTAACGACAAGCTTCACGGTGCCGGTGTCGCGTATCGCTCGGCAGGCGCGATGAACGCGCGTGGCCCGGTGCAGGTTGGAGCGCTGATCGCGTGTTCGCCGTCGGTCAGCGCGCGCACGATGCCCGTCACTGCGAGCGGTGGGCGCAGCCTCCGCGCGTCGCCCGTGAGCTTGTTGCCGATGGTCACGGTGCCATGCTGTCAACGCCCGCCGCTATCAGCGCAACGACGGCCTGCGGATCGCACAACGGCCCACTGGCGATGCCTTCGAGGTTCTCGCAACCTTTCTTCGAGCAAAACTATCGTGTCGTACGTGCCGTCCGACATGCCGTTGTCGCCGTAGTCGAGCAGCAGGTCGGGGTTATCGACGCTACGCGCGAGCGCTATGGGCTGCGGGCTGCGGGCTGCGGGCTGCGGGCTGTGGGCTGCGGGCTGCGGGCTGTGGGCTGTGGGCTGTGGGCTGTGGGCTGTGGGCTGTGGGCTGTGGGCTGTGGGCTGTGGGCTGTGCAAACGATTCTGCCAAGTATGCGTGGTGAGGGCTCAATCTTTTTCGGAGCGCGCCGTTATTGCATGTGCTCAGGCAAACTGATTAGACCTTCATGGCACAATGCATTCCCTTGTCCCGCCACACAGGCGCCGCCCGCGCGCGGCATGCCAAAGTCATGCTGTTGCCCATGCCTCGTCAGATCGCCGACGATCTCGCGTTGCGGGTACATCTGTCGCTCGACGCGTTGCGGCGCGGTGCCGGCAGCAAAACCGACGCGCAGACGCTCACGCAGATCATGCTGCTAACCGGTTATCTGGCAGAAGCCGGCTTCGGTTCGATGAACCACGAAGAGTTCTGCGCCGCGGATCGCACGGCGGCAGCGGTATTCGACACCGGCAGAGAAAACGATACATGGCAGCTCGACGACACGGGATTCTCGCTTTTTTCGTCGATCGCGACGAATTACGATCGACAACTGCACCGAGCACCGCTTTGGGCCATCGCGGAAGCAAGCGAACGACTCGATCGTTTTATTGCTGGCCGATCTGAGCCAACGCGCAAGCAAGCTTAGCCGGCTTTGCGTGAGGTACTCTGAATACAAGCGCTTCGTACCCGGTCTCGATGAAGGTCAGGACAGGTCCGTTGACGTGGCAGTTCGATCCGCTGATGGACGATCAGGAACTCGACTCACGGCAATCGACCGGCGCGGTGTACTGGGAAGGTGCGGAGAGGGTGAGCCGTGAGGGCGTGGAGATGGGCCGCGCGTATCTCGAACTGACCGGTTACGCGGACGCACAGCGGGCTGGGCAGCACTGAAGACTGCGCGACGGGGGATTGTGGAGAACGCGGGCGGCATGACGCCCGGGTCCGTTCGAACGCTGCGGCTTCGGGATCCGGCGGCGTATCCCTGACGCCGTAAACGGCCGGACCCCGGCACTCAGAGTGAGAAGCCGGGGTCCGTGTTACAGCATGAGGAGCCTGACGATTACCTACTTTCACACGGGCAATCCGCACTATCATCGGCGTGGAGTCGTTTCACGGTCCTGTTCGGGATGGGAAGGGGTGGGACCGACTCGCTATGGTCATCAGGCATGACGGG
>NZ_VWWL01000023.1 GCF_011752995.1 Burkholderia sp. Ax-1724 | reverse complement strand
AGCGGCGGCCGTGCGGCCATCGGCGGTTCTCAGCCAGCCGGCCGGCGCGACCGGCTCGGCCGGCACGAAAGGCGAGCCTGCCTTACCAGTATTGAGCGCGTGGGCCTGGGATTGCGCCTGAGTTTGTGCTTGAGTTTGTGTTTGAGGCTGTCCTTGCGGCTGCTTTTGAGATTGCGTCTGCGTCGGCATCGGCGCTTGTGCCGCTGCGTGTGCCGGCATCTGTGTCTGCATCGACGAACCCTGCCGCGGCGGCGCCATCGCGCCCGTGCGCAACACTGGCTCGATCTGTTTCGCCGGGCCACGCGCCGTATCCGCACCCGCGCGCCAGCCGCCCGAGCCGGAACCCGCGCCTCGCGCGGCGGTATCCTTGCCGGACGCGGCGCCCGCTGCGGCAGCCGTTCCCGCCGCGTTGCGGCCGCTCGCGGGCGGCCGCCAGATCGTCGGTCGCGCGTAGCGGCCCCGCGTGGTTTTCGGCGCCATCGTGTTGGTGGCCGGCGACGCATGCGAGGGCGCGGCCTCGTCGACGCTGCGGTGGCGGCGCGCTTCCTCGTCGCGCTTCGCGAGTCCGCGCGACAGGCCGAGGCCGAACGCGCCGTCGGCCCATTCGACGACGTCGCGCCAGCGGAAATCGACGAGCCACGGCAGGCTCACCACGAACAGCGCGAGTGCCGCGAGCGGCGTGCCGATATGGCCGAGCAGACGGCCGGGCCCCGCAGCCAACGCATGGCCGAAACCGTTGACGCCATCCATGCCGATCAGCGACGCCTCGAGCGTGCAGCTGGCGATCAGCACGCAAACGAAGCCGAGCCACAGGCGGATCGTGCCGGGGCCGCGCAGCCCCACGCCGCCCGGCAGCACCGACTTCACGAGGCGCCACAGAAGAGGAAGAAACCAGACGGCCGACCCGCCGAACCAGCCGAAAACTACCGTGTGCATACCAGACATCTACGTATGACGGAGCGCGCGCAAGCGCAACCCGTCGAGTTTAAACCGGCGAAGCCCGCGGCTTCGAAGGCCGGCGCAAGTCTGCTTGCGTCGAACGGGATCGCGGACCGGCAAGCGGTCCGCGATCGGGAAAATACTGTTGCGGCTGCGGCGAGCTTCGCGCCTCGCAAGGAGCGTCGCGGCTCCGCATGCATGTCGGCCTGGGGTGGCCGGCGCCTGGCCAGGCAACGCCGTTCGATCCGCGCGGCGGCGATGCGTTCCATCGCGTCGATCGCGAGACGAACCGCTGTACCAACTACGGCATGAACGACGGCACCAACCGCGCGGCAAAGCGCAACGCGCACCGTAAGGCAAACTGCAACACGAACCGTGACGTGATCCATCAGGCGATCCATCACGCGAACGAGGCGCGCTTTGCTCGTCACCGTCACTTGCCGTCGCTGCGATCGAACACGAGCGTCGCGCCGTCATCGAGGATCAACTGCATCTGTTGCGGCGGGCGCATCTGCACGCCGGTGCGATCGATGTGCGCGAGCGCGTAGAGGAACGGCTGTTCGATCTCGCCGCCCGGCGAGGCGCACGCCATGCGCGTGCCCGCGAGCGGACCCAAGCTCAGCTTGCCGTCCTTCAGCATGTACGGGCCCATGAAGCGGTTGCAGCCGGAAAAGCCGCTTGCGTGCCGCTTGCCGCCTTCGGTCGACAACGTCAGCGTGAGCGGCCCCTGATCCTGCGACGGAATTGCGCGCGCCGTGCCGTCCGCCTGCTTCCACGCGCTGAGCGTCCAGCTCGTGTTGTCGAGCAGCTGGGCGGCGGCGGGATTGAACGGATCGGGCGGCGGCGCCGACGTGTCGGGATGCTTCGGCATCGCGCACGCGCCGAGCAGCGCGGCAATGCTCAACGTGGCAACGGCCGTGCGCAGACACGGGGTGAAGCGCGCAAGCCGTCGCGGGCTGGAGCGGGTGAGCATGGGCGTCGTTCTCTTCAAACAGGCGAAGGCGTAAGGGTAACGTACTAAGCTGGCCGTGCGCGAGCAAAGACGCGCGGCGAGGCGCCGGATCGATAGGGCGGCGCCTCGCCCGCGCCGGACGCCCGCACCGCGGTTCCCGTCGCGCGGCAGCAGCCCCGCGAGCGCCGCGCGGCAAGGGGCCCGCATGTTAACATCGCGTCCTGTTCAATCCCACCCTCATCCGACTTTTTCTGGAGACCCCATGCAGATCGGCCAACGGATCGGCACGCCCCTTTCTGAATCCGCGACGCGCGTCATGCTGCTCGGCGCCGGCGAACTCGGCAAGGAAGTGATCATTGCGCTGCAACGGCTGGGCGTCGAGGTGATCGCCGTCGACCGTTACCCGAATGCGCCGGGCCATCAGGTCGCGCATCGCGCGCACGTGATCGACATGACCGACCGCGCCGCGCTGCGCGCGCTGGTCGAACAGGAGCGCCCGCATCTGATCGTCCCCGAGATCGAGGCGATCGCCACCGACGAACTCGCCGCGATCGAAGCCGAAGCGCTCGCCGAGGTGATCCCGACCGCGCGCGCGACGCAACTGACGATGAATCGCGAAGGCATCCGCCGCCTCGCCGCCGAGGAACTGGGCCTCGCGACTTCGCCGTATGCGTTCGCCGATTCGCTCGACGAACTGCGCGCAGGCATCGCGACGGTCGGTTACCCGTGCGTCGTGAAGCCGGTGATGTCGTCCTCGGGCAAGGGGCAGTCGGTGCTGAGGAGCGACGCCGACGTCGAGCCGGCCTGGCAGTACGCGATGGCAGGCGGTCGCGTGAATCACGGCCGGGTGATCGTCGAGGGCTTCATCGACTTCGAATACGAGATCACGCAGCTGACCGTACGCGCGATCGATCCCGCGAGCGGCGCGGTCGGCACGTATTTCTGCGATCCGATCGGCCACGTGCAGGTTGCCGGAGACTATGTCGAATCGTGGCAGCCGCAGCCGATGAGCGCGCTCGCGCTCGAACGCTCGCGCGAGATCGCGCACAAGGTGACGGCGGCGCTCGGCGGCCGCGGCCTGTTCGGCGTGGAACTTTTCGTGCGTGGCGACGACGTATGGTTTTCGGAAGTGAGCCCGCGTCCGCATGACACGGGGCTCGTCACGCTGTGCTCGCAGCGCTTCTCGGAGTTCGAGCTGCATGCGCGCGCGATTCTCGGTCTGCCGGTCGATACGTCGCTGCGCGCGCCGGGTGCGTCGGCGGTGATCTACGGCGGCCGCGACGAAGCCGGCATCGCGTTCGAAGGCGTCGCGGCGGCGCTGGCGGTGCCCAATGCGGACCTGCGCCTGTTCGGCAAGCCCGAGAGCTTCGTCAAGCGCCGCATGGGCGTTGCGCTCGCGACCGGCGAGACGATCGACGAGGCGCGTTCGCGCGCGAAGCAGGCTGCGGCGGCGGTGCGGCCGGTGTCGGCGAAGTAGAGGGGTAGGCGGGGCATCGAGGCGGGCTGCTGCGAAGCGAGGCTTTGAAGCCAGGTGTCGAAGCGCGGCGCGGCGGTTTGCAAAACCCCCGGGATGCCCGATCGAACACGGTGCGCGGCATGTTCGCCGTGCGCGATCCGAATGATCGACGCAAGCAGGCTCGTCGCATGGCCCGGGCTCGTCGACGTGGAAAATCCGAAGCAGAGGAACACATGGCAGTCGAATCGCGCAGTATTCCGTGGCGCCGCAGGGCTCGCCGACTCGGTGCGCTCGGCGTGCTGTTCGCGCTGTGTGCCGGCATGAGCGGCTGCGGTCTCGCGGCCGCGCCGTGCCGCGTCGCATCGGCGGGGCTGAAGATCGTGCCGCTGGTCGGGCACGTCGCCGCCGCGCCGACCGACGCCTGCGCCGACGCGATCGATCCCTGAGCAGGCCGCGGCCGTCGAGCCGCGCTGCGCCGGTCGGTGCGGGGCCGAAACACGAACCTGGCGTGGTCCGCTTGAGGCCGTGCCGGGTTCGCGGCAACATCCACGGCAACTTCACGGCAACAATCGAGGTGTTCGATGAAGACATGGCTCGTTGCGGTTCTCTCGCTGATATCGACGGCCCTCGCGCTCGCGCCTCATGGCGGCGCATGGGCCGCGCCGCTGCGGTTCGGCCAGATCGAGGGCAAGAACCATCAGACGAACAAATACACGTGCGCGACCGGCAAGATTCTGCAGGTTACCTACTGGAACGCGCAGAACGGACAGAGCTTCGCCGTGCTGCCCGTGAAGGGCACGTCGATGCTCTTCGTCAACACGCTCTCGGGGTCCGGCGCGAAATATCAGGCCGGCAGCTATACGTGGTGGACCAAGGGCCCGCGTGCCGATCTGTATGACGCAATGAACGGTGAAAACGCGCCGCCGGTGCTGTCCGACTGTGTGACCGTGGTGCGCTGAACGTGGTGTGCTGACCGTGGACGGCATGCGGCGCTCGTTTCCGCTCGGGCCGGGCCGTCCGCGGTCGTCTCGTGCGTTGCCCGCTGCGCGCCTGCGCGCACGGCTTCGCCGATTGCTTCGCGCGCGCCCATGGCGTCTTCCCGCTACGGGCTTTCGCGGCCCTCATCCCTGTTGTCCCGCCTTGCCGTCCCGCGCGGCGCGCGCCGCGCGGCCTTGCCTGCACGCGCGCGTCATTGCCTCTCGAGTAGTAAGCTGTCCGGCGTGGCATTCGCCATGCCGTCCGCCATGCCGCGCGCGAGGCGCTGTGCGGCATGCGCGTTGTGCGTGTTGTACGCGGCCGTCGTTGTCGTCTTCGATCGTCCGTTTTTGGCCCCGAACTTCGGCCCCTAACCGCGGAGCCAACTGCTGAGCCCGCTGGGCCCGGCCTGCGGCCCGTCGCCGTTCCATCAAGCGAGACCCTTAATGAAAGCATCGGACCTGTTCGTCAAGTCGCTGGAAGCCGAAGGTGTCGAGTACGTGTTTGGCATTCCCGGTGAAGAAAATCTCGATCTGCTCGAGTCGCTGCGGCGCTCGAAAATCCGTCTGATCCTCACGCGCCACGAGCAGGCGGCCGGCTTCATGGCCGCCACCTACGGGCGCCTCACGGGCCGCACGGGCGTGTGCCTGTCGACGCTCGGCCCCGGCGCGACCAACTTCGTGACTGCCGCCGCCTACGCGCAGCTCGGCGGCATGCCGATGCTGATGGTCACGGGCCAGAAGCCGATCAAGTCGAGCAAGCAGGGGCACTTCCAGATCGTCGACGTGGTGCGCATGATGGAGCCGCTCACCAAGTACACGCGGCAGATCGTGTCGATCGGCAATATTCCGGCGACGGTGCGCGAGGCCGTGCGCCGCGCCGAGGAGGAGCGTCCCGGCGCCACGCACCTCGAACTGCCCGAGGACGTCGCGCATGAAGAGGGCGACGGCAAGCCGATTCCGAAGAGCTACAGCCGCCGTCCGGTTGCCGAGGAAAAGGCGGTCGCGCGCGCGGTCGAGGCGATCACGGCCGCGCAGCATCCGCTGCTGATGATCGGCGCGGGCGGCAACCGCAAGACCACGACCAAGATGCTGCGCGAATTCGTCGACCAGATCGGCATTCCGTTCTTCACGACGCAGATGGGCAAGGGCGTGATCGACGAATCGCATCCGATGTGGCTCGGCAACGCGACGCTCTCCGACGGCGACTTCGTGCACCGCGCGATCGAGCACGCGGACTGCATCATCAACGTCGGCCACGACGTGATCGAGAAGCCGCCGTTCTTCATGCGCAGCGGCGAGGCGGGCGAGAAGACCGTGATCCACGTGAACTTCCTCGGCGCCGAAGTCGATCCGGTGTATTTCCCGCAGATCGAAGTGGTCGGCGATATCGCCAACGCGGTGTGGCAGTTGAAAGAGCGCCTGAGGCAGCGCCAGGAGCATTGGGACTTCACGCGCTTCAAGGAGATCAAGGAGCACTTCGAGGCGCATCTCGTGAAGGGCCAGCACGACGACCGCTTTCCGATGTACCCGGTGCGGATCGTCAACGACGTCTACGAGACCACGCCGGTGGACGGCATCGTCTGTCTCGACAACGGCATGTACAAGATCTGGTTCGCGCGCTACTACCGCGCGCACGAGCCGAATTCGCTGCTGCTCGACAACGCGCTGGCCTCGATGGGCGCGGGGCTGCCGTCGGCGATCGCGAGCAAGATCGTGCATCCGGACCGCAAGGTGATCGCCGTGTGCGGCGACGGCGGCTTCATGATGAACTCGCAGGAGCTCGAAACGGCGGTGCGCCTGAAGCTCGATCTCGTGATCCTGATTCTGCGCGACGACGCGTTCGGCATGATCCGCTGGAAGCAGGAGAACATGAACTTCCCCGACTACGGCATGACGCTGGCGAATCCCGATTTCGTCGCCTATGCGCAGAGCTATGGCGCGCAGGGGCATCGCATCGAGGCGGCCGAGCAGTTCGCGCCGCTCCTGCGCGAGTGCTTCGCGACGCCGGGCGTGCATGTGATCGACGTGCCGATCGACTACTCGGACAACGAGCGCGTGCTCAATCGCGAGATCAAGCGGTTGTCCGCGCGGCTGTAAGCCGCGGTGCAGCCAGGCCGCGCATCGACGCCGCGTGCCGGCACTGTGTATCGACTCCAGGAGAACCCGACATGTTGCAGAAGACCTACCCGTACTACCTCGCCAACGAGCCGGTGGCCGCCAACACCGATCTCGACGTCACCGACAAATTCAGCGGCGAAGTCGCCACGCGCGTGGCGATGGCCGACGCGGCCGCGATCGATAAGGCGATCGGCCTCGCGGTCGAGGCGATGCCGGCCATGCGCGCCTACCCGCCGTTCAAGCGCCAGGCGGTGCTCGAACACTGCGTGACGCGCTTTCGCGAGCGCTACGACGAACTCTCGCTCGCGCTGTGCATCGAGGCGGGCAAGCCGATCAACGATTCGCGCGGCGAGGTGACGCGCCTGATCGATACGTTCAAGGTGGCCGCCGAGGAAAGCGTGCGGATCGACGGCGAGATCGTCAATCTGCAGATTTCGCCGCGCGCGAAGGGCTATCACGGCTATGTGAAGCGCGTGCCGATCGGGCCGTGCTCGTTCATCTCGCCGTTCAATTTCCCGTTGAACCTGACCGCGCACAAGGTCGCGCCGGCGATTGCGGCGGGCGTGCCGTTCGTGCTGAAGCCGGCGAGCCGCACACCGGTCGGCGCGCTGATCATGGGCGAGATTCTCGCGGAAACCGATCTGCCGAAAGGCGCGTTCTCGATCCTGCCCGCGCATCGCGACGGCGCCGACCTGTTCACGACCGACGAGCGCTTCAAGCTGCTGTCGTTCACAGGGTCGCCGGCGGTCGGCTGGGAGCTGAAGCGCAAGGCCGGCAAGAAGAAGGTGATTCTGGAACTGGGCGGCAACGCGGCCGCGATCGTCGACGGCGATCAGGGCGGCAAGCTCGACTACGTAGTCGAGCGGCTCGCGTTCGGCGCGTTCTACCAGTCGGGGCAAAGCTGCATCGGCGTGCAGCGGATTCTCGCGCATGCGAGCGTCTACGACGCGTTGCGCGAGAAGCTGATCGCGAAGACGAAGTCGCTCGTGATGGGCGACCCGAAGAACGAGAAGACCTTCGTCGGGCCGATGATCTCCGAGTCGGAAGCGAAGCGGCTCGCCGGCTGGATGGAGGGCGCCGTGCAGGCGGGTGCGCAGATCGTCGCGGGCGGCAAGGTCGACGGCGCGATGTTCGAGGCGACGCTGCTCGAAGGCGTGCGGCGCGACACCGATCTGTATCGCAAGGAAGCGTTCGGGCCGGTCGCGATCCTCGAGCGTTTCGACGACTTCGAAGCGGCGCTCGCGCAGGTCAACGACAGCGACTTTGGCCTGCAGGCCGGCCTATTTACCGATTCGCTCGCGCATGCGCATCGCGCGTGGGATGCGCTCGAAGTGGGCGGCGTGGTCATCAACGACGTGCCGTCGTTCCGCGTCGACAACATGCCGTATGGCGGCGTCAAGGATTCGGGGCTCGGGCGCGAGGGCGTGCGCTACGCGATCGAGGACATGACCGAGCTGCGCCTGATGGTGATGCGCGAGACGTGGTGAGCCGAACTCAGCCGGCGCGAGGACGATGGGCGCGGGGGCGGTTGCGCTGTCATGCAACTGTCGCCCGCGCGCGTTACGCTGCGAGCGCGGCGGGCACGGGCGATTTTGCAGTGTGTATCGTTTTCGGTGGTTGCCTGCGCAGCGATTTCCGCCGCGCGCCGCTCGCGAAACGGCAGGCGAGATGGGCGCGCGCGGTGGCTGCAAGGAGCGCAGGCTCCCGCCGCCTGAGCAGAAATCCGCCGTTCGCGCCATGAGTGTTTTTGCTGAAGTGCTACAATACCGGCCTTTCGGCGGGGGTTCCCGCCGGCCGGAGCCGGCCGCATTGTCCGAACTCTGACGGGTCCCGTGCGGAACGCCGTGGCTCCGCCTTCATCCTGATGCCCGCCGCGGTTGCGACCGCTGCCGCGCGCATTGCGCCAGGCGCATTTTTAGCGAAAGCCACCATGTCCGACACAGCCGTCACGCCCAGCACCGAGACTTTTGATCAATTCGGCCTCGCGCCCGACATCCTGAAAGCCATCAAGGAATCGGGCTACACCACGCCCACGCCGATCCAGGCGCAGGCGATTCCCGTGGTGATGGCGGGCCGCGACGTGATGGGCGCGGCGCAAACCGGCACCGGCAAGACCGCCAGCTTCTCGCTGCCGATCATCCAGCGCCTGCTGCCGCAGGCCAATACCAGCGCTTCGCCGGCGCGCCATCCGGTGCGCGCGCTGATCCTCACGCCGACGCGCGAACTCGCCGACCAGGTCGCCGCGAACGTGCACGCGTACGCGAAGCACACGGCGCTGCGCAGCGCGGTCGTGTTCGGCGGCGTCGACATGAACCCGCAGTCCGAGCAACTGCGCCGCGGCGTCGAAATCCTCATCGCGACGCCGGGCCGCCTGCTCGATCACGTGCAGCAGAAAACCGCCAACCTGGGCCAGGTGCAGATGCTCGTGCTCGACGAAGCCGACCGCATGCTCGACATGGGCTTCCTGCCTGACCTGCAGCGCATCCTGAACCTGCTGCCGAAGGAGCGTCAGACGCTGCTGTTCTCGGCCACGTTCTCGGGCGAAATCAAGAAGCTGGCCGCGACCTACCTGCGCAACCCCCAGACCATCGAAGTCGCGCGCAGCAACTCGACCGCCACCAACGTCACGCAGATCGTCTACGAGGTCGCCGAGGGCGACAAGACCGGCGCGGTCGTGCAGCTGATCCGCGAGCGCAGCCTCAAGCAGGTGATCGTGTTCTGCAACAGCAAGATCGGCGCGAGCCGGCTCGCGCGCTCGCTCGAACGGGACGGCGTGGTGGCGACCGCGATTCACGGCGACCGCTCGCAGAGCGAACGCATGCAGGCGCTCGATGCGTTCAAGCGCGGCGAAGTCGCGGCCCTCGTCGCGACCGACGTCGCGGCGCGCGGTCTCGACATCGCCGAGTTGCCGGCCGTCATCAACTTCGACCTGCCGTTCAATGCCGAAGACTACGTGCACCGGATCGGCCGCACGGGCCGCGCGGGCGCGTCGGGCGACGCGCTTTCGCTGTGCAGCCCGAACGAGCGCAAGCAGCTGGCCGACATCGAGAAGCTCATCAAGCGTCCGCTCGAATTGCAGCGCCTGACCGTCGATGCGCCGGTGCGCCATCATCACGAAGACCGCCCGCCGCGCCGCGATCGCAGCGAGGCACGCGACGAGCGCAGCCGCCGCCGCACGGGTGGTGCGTCGGGTTCGTACGACCGGCCGCATCATCATCGCGCGCAACCGGTCGACGATTTCTTCCTGAAGCCGTATGAGCCGTCGCCGGCTTCGGTGCGCAAGGTCGAAGAGAGCGCGGCGTCCGATGCGGCGCCGCAGAAGCAGGCGCCGAAGCGGCAACTGGCGGCGCTGCTCGGCGGCTTCGGGATGCCGCGGAAGACGCCTTCGTCGTCGTAAGGCGAGTTGCGCTTGCGCTGCCGTACCGGGGCTTGCCGTTGCGCGAATCTCGCGAATCCCGTGAGTGACCGGCAGCATGTTGCAAGCGTTTGCAGCGGCTGTGCTTCGAATTTCGTGCTCCCGCGCGCGACGCATGTTACGCGTGCCTCAGGCCGATGCCCTCACCCCACCTTCATCCGTTTGACCCATGCCGCCGTCGCGGCACGATAGAACTGCTCGAGCGTCGTGGGCGGTTCGCCGCCGAGGTCGAGTTCCAGATGCCGCGCCGCCGCGCCTAGCGCTTCGAGCGGGTTGGCGCTGTCGAGCGCGGTCGCGCCGTTCTGCTTGCTCAGTTTCTCGCCGTGTTCGTTCGCGACGACCGGCACATGCAGATACCCGGGCGTCGCCACACCGAGACAGCGTTGCAGATAGATCTGCCGCGCCGTCGAATCCAGCAGGTCCGCGCCGCGCACGACGTGCGTGATGCCCGCGTCCGCATCGTCCACTACCACCGCGAGTTGATAGGCCCACTGGTCGTCGGCGCGACGCAGCACGAAATCGCCGGCTTCGGTCGCGAGATTCTGCGTCTGCCGGCCTTGCCAGCGGTCGTCGAATTCGATCACGGCGGCCTTGCCGTCGGGCACGCGCAGACGCCATGCGCGCGCCGGCTTGCCGTGCAGCCCCGTGCGGCAGGTGCCCGGATAGGCGAGCGTCGTGTTGCGCGCGTGCGCGTTGAGCAGCGAATCGGCGATTTCCTTGCGCGTGCAGCCGCACGGATAGACTAGGCCGCTGGACTTCAACAGGTCGAGCGCCTGCTGATAGCGCGCCATGCGCCGGCTTTGCCAGATCGGCGTTTCGTCGGCGCGCATGCCGAAGCGTTCGAGCGTCGCGAGGATGTCCTCGGCGGCGCCGGGCACGGTGCGCGGGCCGTCGATGTCCTCGATGCGCACGAGCCACGCGCCGCGATGCGCGCGCGCATCGAGCCAGCTGGCGAGCGCGCCGACCAGCGAGCCGAAGTGCAGCGGGCCGGTCGGCGACGGCGCGAAGCGTCCGCGATAGGTCATGATGAGCGGGGCAAGGGGTTGGCGGATGACGGCGTCAGCGCCCGGGCGCGGCCGCTGGCGGGGACGTCAGGGCACGTTGGGACACAGCGTGACCGGTCGGCCATGCCGCGGCGCACGCGCGGGCAGTGGCCAGGCCCATGCCCGACGGCGCACGCCGTTTGCGGCGACTTGCGTCTGCCATGCGCGCTTTGCCATTTGCGTTTGCCATTGACATCCGCGATCCGCATCGATTACGCGGCCGTGCCGTCCGGATGGCACGCCGGGCACGTCTTGCCCGCCACGTACAGCGGCGATTGCTGCTGTTCGGGCGTGACCACCGCGCGGCAGCCGAAGCACTGCGCGGTCGCGGTCGGTTCCAGTTGCGGATTGAGCGCGGTGCGATAGTCGAACACGAAGCAGTCGCCGTGATAATGCGCGCCGCCGACTTCCTCGAAGTACTTCAGGATGCCGCCTTCGAGCTGGTACACGTTCTCGATGCCGACGTCCTTCATATGGATCGCCGCTTTCTCGCAGCGGATGCCGCCCGTGCAGAACGACACGACCGTCTTGCCTTCGAGGTCGGCGCGATTTTTTTCGATCACCTCGGGGAATTCGCTGAATTTCGCGATGCGATAGTCGAGCGCGTTGTCGAACGTGCCGACGTCGACTTCGAACGCATTGCGCGTATCGAGCATCACGACCGGACGGCCTGCGTCGTCGTGACCGCGATCGAGCCAGCTTTTCAGCGTGGGCGCGTCGACAAACGGCGCGCGGCCGAGCTCCGGGCGGATTGCCGGCTTTTTCATCGTGATGATTTCGCGCTTGAGCTTGACGAGCATGCGCGTGAACGGCTGCTTGTCCGACAGGCTTTCCTTGAATTGCAGATTCGCGAACTTGCCTTCGAAGAGGGCGTCGTGGCGGAGGTAGTCGATGAACGCGTCGGTGTGCTCGCGCGTGCCCGCGACGAACAGGTTGATGCCTTCCGGCGCGAGCAGGATGGTGCCGCGCAGGCCGAGCGCATTGCAGCGTTCGGTGACGAGCGGGCGCCAGGCGGCGGTGTCTTCGATGGTCGCGAATTGATACGCGGCGAGATTGACGATACTCATGTGTGTTCAGCGGTAAAAATGGCCGGCGTGGCAAAGGGCGGAGCGGCTGGCGGTGGGTTGCGCCGCGGGCGTTGTCGGGCCGGCGTCGTGCCGGATCGGGCCCGTGTTCTCGCGCGCTGGCAGCCACGTCGAATGAGGCGAAACCGTTATTATCCCTCAAGCCGGCGGTTTCCCCGACCTGGCCGAATGGCCAGGTGTTTGCTTTGGCGCAAACGCCGCGCGTTATGGCGAGCGGCACTGCAAAATCCCGCGCGTATCGTCACGAGCGTGGTCGTTGGGCGGCCCGAAGCGCCACGGCGCCGCGCCCGCGCGCCCATGCTGCCGGCCATGCCTTGGCCGAATGGCTAACGCGCCGCTTTGGGCTGAAATCTGCGGAATGGTGGAGTTACAATGTCGCCCATGTCAGATCCCCGCTTCGTTCATCTCCGCGTTCACTCCGAATTCTCGATTGCCGACGGCATCGTGCGTCTCGACGACATCGTCGCGGCGGCGGCCAAAGACGGTCAGGGCGCGCTCGCGCTCACCGACCTCGGCAACGCGTTCGGCCTCGTCCGTTTCTACCAGGAAGCGCGTGGCAAGGGGGTCAAACCCATTGCCGGCTGCGACGTCTGGATCGCCAATCCGGACGACCGCGACAAGCCTTCGCGTCTGCTGCTGCTGGTCAAGGACCGCGGCGGTTACCTGAACCTCTGCGAACTGCTCAGCAAGGCGTCGCTCACGAACCAGTACCGCGGCCGCGCGGAAATCGAAGCCGGCTGGCTCGAATCCGGGCTCGGCGAAGGGCTGCTCGCGCTGTCGGGCGCGCAGCAGGGCGACATCGGTCTCGCGCTCGCGGCCGGCAACGTGGAAGCGGCGAAACGCAACGCGCAGCATTGGGCGAAGGTGTTCCCCGACGGTTTCTATATCGAGTTGCAGCGCTGCGGCCAGCCGGGCGGCGAGCAGTACGTGCAGCAGGCGGTCGCGATTGCGGCGTCGCTGAAACTCCCGGTGGTCGCCACGCACCCGATGCAGTTCATGACGCCGGACGACTTCACCGCGCACGAAGCGCGCGTGTGTATCTCGGAAGGCGATATTCTCGCGAATCCGCGCCGCCAGAAGCGGTTTACCGACGAGCAGTATTTCCGCACGCAAGAAGACATGGCCGCGCTGTTCGCGGACATTCCCTCGGCGCTCGCCAACACGGTGCAGATCGCAAAGCGCTGCAATCTCACGCTCGAACTCGGCAAGCCGAAGCTGCCGCTCTTTCCGACGCCCGACGGCATGTCGCTCGACGACTACCTCGTGCAGCTCTCGAAAGAGGGCCTCGAAAAGCGCCTCGAACAGCTTTATCCGGACGAGGCCGAGCGCGACGCGCAGCGCGCCACGTACTACCAGCGCCTCGAATTCGAGTGCGGCACGATCATCAAGATGGGCTTTCCGGGCTACTTCCTGATCGTCGCGGACTTCATCAACTGGGCGAAGAACAACGGCGTGCCGGTGGGCCCGGGCCGGGGCTCGGGCGCGGGCTCGCTGGTCGCTTACGCGCTCGGCGTGACCGACCTCGATCCGCTGCGCTACAACCTGCTGTTCGAGCGTTTCCTGAATCCGGAGCGGGTGTCGATGCCCGACTTCGATATCGACTTCTGCCAGCACGGCCGCGATCGCGTGATTCAGTACGTGAAGGAGAAATACGGCGCGAACGCGGTGTCGCAGATCGCCACCTTCGGCACGATGGCGGCGAAGGCGGCGGTGCGCGACATCGGCCGCGTGCTCGATCTCGGCTATATGTTCACCGACGGCGTCGCGAAGCTGATTCCGTTCAAGCCGGGCAAGCACGTCACGATTGCCGACGCGATGAAGGAAGAGCCGCTGCTGCAGGAGCGTTTCGACAACGAAGACGAAGTGCATCAGCTGCTCGAACTCGCGCAGCGCGTGGAAGGCCTGACGCGTAACGTCGGCATGCACGCGGGTGGTGTGCTGATCGCACCGGGCAAGCTGACCGATTTCTGCCCGCTCTACACGCAGGGCGACGAAAGCGGCGTCGTGAGCCAGTACGACAAGGACGACGTCGAAGCGGTCGGCCTCGTGAAGTTCGACTTTCTGGGCCTCACCACGCTGACCATTCTCGACTGGGCCGAGCGCTATATCCGCCGGCTCGATCCGTCGAAGCAGGACTGGTCGTTGGCCCAGGTGCCGCTCGACGATCCCGCGTCGTTCTCGATCCTGAAGAAAGCGAATACGGTCGCCGTGTTCCAGCTGGAAAGCCGCGGCATGCAGGGCATGCTGAAGGACGCGCAGCCCGATCGCTTCGAGGACATCATCGCGCTCGTGGCGTTGTACCGTCCGGGCCCGATGGACCTGATCCCGAGCTTCTGCGCGCGCAAGCACGGCCGCGAGGTGGTGGAGTATCCCGACCCGCGCGTCGAACCTGTTCTGAAAGAGACCTACGGCATCATGGTCTACCAGGAGCAGGTGATGCAGATGGCGCAGATCATCGGCGGTTACTCGCTCGGCGGCGCCGACCTGCTGCGCCGCGCGATGGGCAAGAAGAAGCCCGAGGAAATGGCCAAGCACCGCGAGATTTTCGCGGAAGGCGCGGCGAAGAACGGCCTCACGCGCGAGAAGGCGGACGAGACCTTCGACCTGATGGAGAAGTTCGCGGGCTACGGCTTCAACAAGTCGCACGCGGCCGCCTACGCGCTGCTCGCGTATCACACCGCGTGGCTCAAGGCGCACCATCCGGCCGAATTCATGGCGGCCAATATGTCGCTCGCGATGGACGACACGGACAAGGTCAAGATCCTGTTCGA
Source organism: Burkholderia sp. Ax-1724 (assembly GCF_011752995.1). Lineage (GTDB taxonomy): Bacteria > Pseudomonadota > Gammaproteobacteria > Burkholderiales > Burkholderiaceae > Paraburkholderia. The sequence continues at coordinate 129,130 of NZ_VWWL01000023.1, read as the reverse complement.
AGACTGCCTCACGAACAGGATGGCCGTGCTGCCGCCGGACGTGAATCTGTCGGCGTATCGCTTCGAGCCGGTTGCCGAGGCGGACGGCAAGCGCTCGCGCACGATCCGCTACGGTCTCGGCGCGATCAAGGGCAGCGGCCAGAACGCGATCGAAGAAATTCTGCGCGCGCGCGAGGAAAGCCCGTTTATCGACATCTTCGATTTCTGCAATCGCGTCGATCGCCGCATCGTCAATCGCCGCACGGTCGAGGCGCTGATTCGCGCCGGCGCGTTCGATGCCCTGCACGCGAATCGCGCGCAGCTTATCGCGTCGGTGTCGCTCGCGATGGAAGCGGCCGAGCAGGCGAGCGCCAATGCGCTGCAAGCGGGCCTGTTCGACATGGGCGACGCGCCGTCGCAAGGCCATGAACTTGTCGACGAAGCCGAGTGGCCGGAAAAGAAAAAGCTCCAGGAAGAAAAGGCCGCGCTCGGCTTCTACCTGTCGGGCCACCTGTTCGACGCATATAAGGACGAAGTGCGCCGCTTCGTGCGCCAGAAGATCGGCGAGCTGAAGGAAGGGCGCGACAAGCTCGTTGCCGGCGTGATCGTGTCGCTGCGCACGCAGATGACCCAGCGCGGCAAGATGCTGATTGCGTTGCTCGACGACGGCACCGGCCAGTGTGAAGTGACGGTGTTCAACGAAGTCTTCGAAGAACACAAGCAGCTTTTCAAGGAAGACGAACTGCTCGTCGTGCAGGGCATGGCGCGCAACGACGCGTTCACGGGCGGCATCCGCTTTACCGTCGACACGGTTATGGATCTCGGCCGCGCGCGTTGCCGTTACGCGGATTCGGTCAAGGTGCAGATGAACGGCAACGCCGATGCGCTGGCGTTGCGGCGGGTGCTCGAAGCGCACTGCGCGGGCAAGGACGAGCCGGCCGCGGCCGCTGCGCCGGCGGCTGCCGCACGTGGCAACGGCGGCGGCAACGGCGGTGGACGCAACGGTGGACGAGGCGGCTTCGGCGGCGACAACGGCCGGCAGCCGGTGCAGATTCCGAACGGACTCGCGGTGCAGGTCGTCTATCGCAGCGAGAATGCGCAAGGCGAAATGCGCCTCGGCGACGCATGGCGCGTGAAGCCGACCGACGAACTGCTCGCCGCATTGCGTGGCGAGTTCGAGGGCAGCTCGATCGAGATCGTTTATTGATCGATGGTGGTGGTTTTGCGCGTACGGTTTATCCGGGCGGGCAAGACCTCACTGGATGGTCTCAGGCTACGGCGGGCGGGTCTTCGCGATGCGAATCTGTCTGCGACGAGTCTCGGTTGTATTGCGCTGAGTACCGGCGGCGGCAGATAGCGAAATGCAGCGGCAAGCAAATGCAAAAAACAAAAGCAGCCGCCATCGTCGCGCAGAATCGGCACAAAGGCCAAAGGCGGTCCGTCATCCAACGGCCGCCTTTTTTATCGCCGCCTAGCGTCCGCCCGTTTTCTCCAGGTGCGCGAGCTTCAGAAACCGGTAGTACACCGTTTCGGCATTGAACAGGGCGATCATGAAGCCCGCGCGGCCGTCCAGAAAACCGCGCCGCAGCAGGTAGGTCCGCACGAACGCCCACAAGCCGCGTCCGAGCGCCTTGCCGAAGCTGCCGCGCTGTTCCGCTGCATAACGCTGTCGCGCACCGGCCGTCGAATAGGCGTCGAGCTTGCGCAGCACGCTCTCGTAGTCCTCGTACGAGTAGTGCATGAGCTTGCCGGTGAGGCGTTGCGCGGGCGTGTCGAACACGAGGCGCTCGTGGACGAGGTCGTCGGAGAAGCGCGCGCGGCCGCGTTTGAAGAGGCGCGGAATCCAGTCCGGATACCAGCCGCTGTGGTGAACCCAGTGGCCGCAGAAGCTCGACAGGCGGTCCACCGCATAGACGTCGGCCGTGGGTGCCGCGAGCGCCGCGCGAATCGACGCGGCCAGCTCCGGCGTGACGATTTCGTCGGCATCGATCGACAGGACCCAGTCTGTCGCGAGCGCATCCACCGCGCGGTTTTTCTGCGGGCCGAAGCCGGGCCAGTCCGTCTGTTCGATTACGCGGGCGCCGTGCGCGCGGGCGATCCCGGCCGTGCCGTCGGTGCTGCCGCCGTCGATCACGACGATCTGGTCGGCGAAGGCCAGCGCCCGCAGGCATTCGGCCAGCCGCGCCGCCGCGTTCCGGGTGATGATGGCGACGCCGAGGGTGGTTTCTTGCATACCTGAGTTCGTGAGGGACGACATGACGGAGCGGGCTACGCATGCGGGCCGGTTGCGTTCGCGTATCCATACCCGTATCGGCGCACGGCCGTGCTTGCCGGATCGAGCGAGCCCGAACCCGAGCCGGAGAGGCAGCGCACGATACACAGCCTCGGGCGAATCCGCGAGCCCGCCGACGGGCAACGAGGAGCAACGAGGAGCAACGGGCAGCGAGGAGTATACACAGCCCATCCGGCCCCACACCAGCGCACCGGCCCGTCAACCCTTGCGTGCATCCGGTCGCGCGCGGTGCACCGGCCATCATCTGCGAGCGATTACAATGCTCTCTTTTAATATTTCGCGCGGCGGCAACGCCCTGTGCCGCGTGTTCGCTGTTCCGCATTTCCAGAGGATTCCTTGAGCGCGAAGCCAACGTTAAGCAAACCCATGGGTTCAGGCGATGCGTCGTCGCCGGCCGTCGTCATGCGCCGCCTGTGGCCGTTCATCAAGCCGCTGCTGTGGGTCGTGGTTGGCGCGATTGTCGCGATGGCGGTGAGCGCCGGCACCGACGCCGCCATTCCGGCGCTGCTCAAGCCGCTGCTCGACAAAGGCTTCGGCTCCCATGCCATCGACAAGACCAAGTGGCTCGTGCCGGTCGCCGTGATCGGCCTTGCGCTGATCCGCGGCGTCTCGCAATATGCATCGGGCTATCTGCTCGCCTACGTGTCGAACAAGATCCTGCTCGAACTGCGCCTGAAGATGTTCGACCGCATGATCCATACGAGCGTCGCTTTCTTCCAGCGCGAAACCGCGAGCACCGTCATCAACGCGATCGTCTTCGAGGTCAACCAGATTCTCAACGTGCTGCTGAGTGTGATGGTCACGCTCGTGCGCGATTCGCTGACTGTGATCTTCCTGCTCGGCTATCTGTTCTATCTGAACTGGCGCCTGACGCTGATTGTCGCGGTGCTGCTGCCGGGCATCGGCTGGCTGGTCGGCAAGATCAATCGCCGGCTGCGGCGTCTGAACCGCGAGCATCAGCTGCTCACCAACGAGCTGTCGTATATCGTCGAGGAGACCGTGGGCGGCTACAAGGTCGTCAAGGTGCATAATGGCGAGCAATACGAGACAGACCGCTTCACGGCGATGAGCAAGCGCCTGCGCGGCTACGCCATGCGCATGACCGCCTCGGGCGGCCTCGCGCAGCCGTTGACGCAGTTCCTCGCCTCGATCGCGCTCGCGGTCGTGATTACGATCGCGGTGGTGCAGTCGTCGTCGGATCAGACCACGGTCGGCGGCTTCGTCGCGTTCGTCACGTCGATGCTGCTGATCATCTCGCCGCTCAAGCATCTGATGGACGTGAACCAGCCGTTGCAGCGCGGCATGACCGCAGCCGAGCTGATCTTCGGCCTGATCGACGAGCCGGCCGAGCCGGAAGGCGGCGGCCAGCCGCTCGAGCGCGCGCGCGGCGAGGTCGAATTCCGCGACGTGTCGTTCTCGTACGGCGCGAACGCCACGCATAGCCGCCACACGCTCGACCAGGTCTCGTTCAAAGTCGCGCCGGGAGAGATGGTCGCGCTCGCGGGGCCGTCGGGCAGCGGCAAGACCACGCTCGTGAACCTGCTGCCGCGCTTTTTCGATCCGACCGGCGGCGCGATTCTGGTCGATGGCGTCGCGCTGCCCGACTACGATCTGCACGCGCTGCGCAGCCAGATCGCGATGGTGAGCCAGGACGTCGTGCTGTTCAACGACACGATCGCGCACAACGTCGCCTACGGTCAGGAGGTCGACGCCGACAAGGTCAAGGCGGCGCTGCGCGCGGCCAACCTGTGGGACACCGTGCAGTCGATGCCGCAAGGTATCGAAACGCTGGTCGGCGACAACGGCATGATGCTCTCGGGCGGCCAGCGCCAGCGTCTTGCGATTGCGCGCGCGATCTACAAGGACGCGCCGATCCTGATTCTCGACGAGGCGACCTCGGCGCTCGATTCCGAATCCGAACGCCACGTGCAGGCGGCGCTCGAAACGCTGATGAAGGGCCGCACGACGCTCGTGATCGCGCACCGTCTTTCGACGATCGAGCGCGCCGACCGCATCCTCGTGATGGAAGCGGGGCGGATCGTCGAGCGCGGCAGCCACCGCGAACTGCTGGCGCAGGACGGGTTGTACGCGCATCTGCATCGCATCCAGTTCCAGCAGAGCGCGGCCTGATCCAGGGTGTTTGAGCGGCGCGCGCCGGCGCGCGTGTTCGCGTCGCGTGGCGCTGGTCGCATTCGTGATGAACCGCCGCGCCAGCGGGACCTTGATCCGCACGGCGAAGATGCTGAGGCGCTTGCGGCGCAGCGTGCCGGGCATCGGCGCCGAGATGCTGCCGCCGGGAATCGAGCGGCGTTCGGCCTCGGCGCTATGGCGCGGCCTCGCTGTTCAGCCTTGCTATTCAGCCTCGCTTCCCACGCACGACGCGCTTGAGCCAGATCCCCGGCGCATACACCGCTGGGCAGCTCGCATACAGAAACATACGGATACGCAGCCCGAGCTTCACGCCGGCGCCGCGTGTCAGCAGCGCGACACGCTCGCCGAAGCTTCGCGCCTCGAACATCGCCGCGATGAACCGTTCGCGCGCGAGCTTCGGCGCCATCGCGGCGCGCATGCGCTCGCCGAGGCCGGCGACGTCCGCGTCGCGCTGCAACTGCGCGAGTTCGGCGAGGCCATAACGATTGCTCTGGCGCATCCGCGCGATCAGTTCATCGACCGACCGGTAGCGGCGTTTGCGCGACAGCCCGCCGCGCCGGTAGCGCACGAGCGGCTCGCGCAGGCTGATCGCGCCACCCGAGAGGATCGCGCGCAGCACCATGATCTGGTCTTCGGCCGCGGCGCCCGGCAGCATCGGCCCGAAGCGCTCGAAGAGCCGCCGCGACCACGTGTGCGCCGCGCCGATCAGCCACGGGCGGCCGGCGAGCCAGTCGTCGAAGCTGCGATAGCGGTCGAGTTCGTCCGGGCTCACGCGCTCGTGCACGTGGCCCGCTTCGTCCATGTCGGCGAGATCGGTGGCGATCAGGTCGGGGCGGCGCTCGTGGGCGAGCCAGCAGTCGACCACGCGCTCGCAGCGCTCGGGCGCGGACATGTCGTCGCCCGCCGCGACGAACAGCAGCTCGCCGTGCGCCATCAGGGCGAGCTGCGACAGGTGCGCGCTGATGCCCTGGTTGACCGTGTTGCGCCGGGCGATCACGCGATGCGGTCCGGCGTAGCCGGCGAGCGCCGCTTCGATCGCGGTGAAGGTGGCGTCGCTGGACGCATCGTCGGACACGATGATTTCGAGCGGCTCGTAGGTCTGCGCGAGCGCGCTGCGCACGGCATCGCCGATCTGCTGCGCCTGGTTGTAGGCGATCACGAGCATCGAGACGAGCGGGCGCGCGGTGTTGGAGGCGGATGTGGCGGACATGCCGGATTCATCTGCCCCGGCGGGCCCGCCGGTCGGGACGCCGGCGTTGGACGCACCCGACGCGGAGGGCACGTCGGGCGTATCAGGCGCATCGGGTCCATCTGACGCACCCATGCCCGACGCCGCGAACCGCGCGGGCGCGTCGGACGGGTCCGGCGGATCAGACAGGGAAAACGAGGCGGGCGGCAGGCTGTCGGTCATGGAGTCGAAGCGGAAGCGATTGGCCTAGATTCTAGCCGTTGGCGGCCATGCCGCGCGACGCGGGCGGCTTGCGGCATGGTGGCCGCGAACCTGAGCGGGTCCGCACCCGATTTCCGCCCGAGCCCCGGCAGGCCGCCCGACATGAGTCTCCCGAAACCCATCCTTTACAATTGCCGCTGCCCCGAAACTCCGCGCGCGGCTTGCTGTGAGCGTGCGCCTCACCGAGACCCGAGCCTTGCCTGAGTCAACCCGAGAGCCGTCCCGCGACGCGCACCGCCTGCCCCTCACTGACATCGCACTGACCGCCCAGGCGCTCAAGAACAGCGGCGGCGCCGAGCGCTACACGCGCGACGTGATCGCCGGTCTGCATCGGCTCGGTCTGCGCCCGACGCTGTTCGCCCGCGAGATCGACCGCGCGCTGCCCGAGGCGGCGTGGATCGACGCGCAGCCGCTCGACGTGCGCTGGGCGCCGCGCAAGCTGCGTAACCTCGCGTTCGACTGGCGCCTGAAGCAGCGCCTGAAGCGCCATCGTCCCGCCTGCGTGTTCTCGATCAATCACTCGACGCATGCCGACGTCGCGCTGTGCGGCGGCACGCATCCGGGTTCGCTCGAAGCCGCAGGCCGCGCGCCGCGCCGCAGCGACACATGGCAGATCGAACTGGAGCGGCGCGTCTACACGCGCGCGCGCTCGATCGTCGCGCATTCGCAATTGATGAGCCGCGAGTTGCAGCGTTTCTATGACGTGCCGGCGGAGCGTATCGACGTGCTCTATCCGCCGGTCGATACCGCGCGCTTCAAGCCGCTCGACGCGGCCGAGCGCGCCGCCGTGCGCCGCCAGTTCGAGCTGCCCGAGGACCGCGTGATTTTCCTGTTCTCGTCGACGAGTCATGAGCGCAAAGGCTACCCGCTGCTCGAAGCGTTTTTCGAGCGCACGACGCTGCCGGTGTGCCTCGTGGTCGTCGGCCGGCCGGTGCCGAAGACCGGCGACACGATCCGCTACGCGGGCTACAGCAAGGAGATCGGCAAGCTGTTCGCGGCCGCCGATTTTACGGTCGTGGCGTCGGCGTACGAGCCGTTCGGCCTCGTCGGCGTCGAGTCGGTGATGTGCGGCACGCCGCTCGTGATCGCGGATAACGTCGGCTCGGCCGAGACCGTGACCGGCGCGGCGAAGATCGAGTTTTCGCGGCAAGAGGCGGGTAGCTTCGAGCGCGCGATCGGCGAGGCGGTGGAGCGCGTGAAGCGCGGCAATGCGCGGATCGCGGAGCCGCGCGCGAGTCTCGTCTACGACCCGGGCGTCGATGCGCATGTCGCGGCGCTTTACGAACTGTTCACACGCTGATGAGAGGGTTCAAGCATGGGCTCAATCACGGGCTCAAGCATGAGCCCAGCCCTGCGCCGAGCCGTGCCGGGCGCCTTAGCCCGGTCGCGCGCCCGTGGTCGTGCGCGCAACTTCCGCCAGCTCCCGCTTTCTCGCGTCGATCATCGCCAGCAGCGTCGCGACGAGCAGTGCGAGCAGCACCGTCACCATGATCGGCACGAGCACGTCGATCGTGAGCCCGAAGATCACGGTGCTCGTCGCGACCGCGAGACCTGTGTACGAGGCCGCGCGGATCACCGGATCGGCCATGTGCCGGTGCCGCCAGAAATACACCGCCATGCCGTGATAGAACAGCAGCAGCGCGATCACGCCGATCGCGCCCATTTCGGCGAGCGTCGAGAAAAAGTCGCTGTGCGCGCGCTCGTTGACGATCTCGGCCTTCACCTGGCCGCGCTTGGCCATCGCGCCGAGCTCATCGACCAGATGTCCCTTGCCGATGCCATAGAGCGGATGCCGCTCGAAGATCATCCGCGATGCGTTCCACAGTTGCAGGCGCAAGCCGGTGGCCGTGTCGTCATCGCCCTTGTGCATCATCGACACGTCGTTCGGCACTTCGGCGAGGCGCTTGTGAATCCGCCCGGTCGAGAGCAGCGCGCCCGCCGCGAGCACGATCGCGAGCGTCACGATCACGAGACGCTTTTTTTGCGCGAACCACCGGTACTGGATGCCGAGCAGCACGACGAACACCGGCACCGCGAGCCAGCCGCCGCGCGTGCCCGACAGATACGACGCATAGCCGCCGCCGACGAGCGCCGCGAGGCGCGGCAGCAGCATGCGCCAGTCGCGCGGGTTGTCCCAGCCGAGCGTAAACACCGACAGGAAGCCGAGCAGCAGCGCGGTGTCGCCGAACGGAATCGCGTTCGTGTAGGAGTTGTTGAGCCGGTTCGCATCGGTCCAGCCGCCCGGCGGCTGGTCGAGGAACGCCCACAGGCCGACCGCGAGCGCGCCGGCCGCGCAGCCCCAGCCGATCATGCGCAGATTGCGCGACGGCAATTGCCGCAGCAGCAGGAACACCGGCAGCGCGAGCACGAAGCGCGACAGCGCGTCGAACTGCCGGGGCAGCCAGTAGCCGAGCACGAGCTGCTGCGCGCCGATCGCGACGACGAGCGCGAGCATCCCGACGGTGAACCAGCGGTAAGTGCGCAGCGCGGAGAAATAGCCCGGCATGCGCCGGTTGACGACGGCCGCGCCCAGCGCGAGCGCGACGATGACGAAAAAGCAGTAGCCGGTGCCGCCGCGCCACATCAGATTGACCGCGGGGGCGAAAAACAGCAGGGCCGTAGTGAGACAGACCAGACTGGGAGCAAAAATCATAGGCCTACGATATGAATGAACACTACCGTTCCGGTGGTGAAATTGCGGGGACGCCGGACCCTTCGAGTCGTTGCAAGACGGTAGAGCGATCCGGATTATAACCATGCGTCTCCTTGCAAAATGCTTGCTGCCGAACGCGGTAAGGCAGCCGCCGCCTCGCGCCCATGCGCGGGCGACGGCGGTACAATCGCGCGAAACTCATGGCCGGCGCGCGGCGCATGCCGCGCCCAAGCCCCGCTCAACGGACCGAATCGATGTTCTCAATCATCATCCCGACCTGGAACAACCTGCCGTATCTGCGCCTCGTGATCGAGAGCCTGCGGCGTCACTCGACGCACGCGCACCAGATCATCGTGCACGTGAACGACGGCTCGGACGGCACGCTCGCCTGGGTGCGCGACGAGGGCATCGAGCACACAGCGTCGCCGGGCAATATCGGCATCTGCCATGCCGTCAACATCGCGGCGGCGCGCGCGCGCGCGGACTACGTCGTCTACATGAACGACGACATGTACTGCTGCCCCGGCTGGGACGACGCGCTCGCGCGGCGCCTCGCGCAGATGCCGGCCGATCACCTCTTCATGCTGTCGGGCACGATGATCGAGCCGGTCGATTCCGGCAATCCCTGCGTGGTCGTGCAGAACTTCGGCCGCGACGTCGAGACGTTCCGCGCCGACGAGCTGGTCGCCGCCGCGCCGCGGCTCGCGCGGGCCGACTGGCGCGGCGCGACGTGGCCGCCCACGCTCGTGCATCGCGACTGGTGGCACAAGCTCGGCGGCTACAGCAGCGAGCTGAGCCCCGGCATGAGCAGCGACAACGACTTCTCGATGAAACTCTGGGATGCCGGGTGCCGCGTGTTTCTCGGCGTCGGCGACAGCCTCGTCTATCACTTCCAGCAGAAAAGCACCGGCAAGATCGTCAAGAACGACGGGCGCCGGCAGTTTCTCAACAAGTGGGGCATGACGCAGGCGACGTTCGACCGCTACTACCTGCGTCGCGGCAGCGCGGTCGAGGGCGGCCTGGCGGTCAGCGAGCCTGAGCGCACGGGGCGTCTGCGGCGCGCGCTGCTGAAGTCGCGCATCAAGCGGGCGTTCGGTTAGGGGCTGGAAGGGCGGGGTGGTGAGGCTGGCGGGCGCGAAGGGCGAATGCGCGACTACATGCGACTCAGTGCGGCGCTGCGGCACGAGGCGCGCGGTAATACGGGTCCCGAACTGGCGCGTTAGCACGACAGCGCCAGCCTTAAGCTGTACGCAACTGCGCCGCACGCAGGCGCTGCAACATGGAATGCAGACGCTGCATATGGACGTCACACGCCGCATGCAGCGCCTCGCACCCGCGCATCACCGCGCATCAAACGCCGCCGGTCACGAGCGGCAGCACTGTCAGATCAGGATGCGTGCCGTCGACGATACTGCGTCCCACGTGCACCGCTTCGTAGAGCGCTTCGTCCTGGCTCGCGAAACTTTCTTCTCCGTCCGCATGAAACGGCACCGAGTGGCCGGGGATATGCGGATCGGCGCCGGGATGGCAGACGTAACCGAGATACGTGTAGCGGCTCTCTCGCGCGTCCTGCGCATGGGCCGGGTCGGGCGGACTCGTCGGAACGGGCGAGACGTGTATTTCGAAGCCTTCGTAGGCCACCGTCTGCCAGGCTGCGGTGTCATCGGCCATGGCCGCCTCCGTCTTGATCTTCCTGTCAGAAAGTCTAGGTGATTTGCCGCCAAAACGCGCGTGCGGGCGGCTACGGCAAAACCATGACGACGCGAGCGCCCCGTGCGCTTCCGTCAGATAAAATGGCGCGCTTTGCCCGGATTCGACTTCGCCCATGTGGTTCAAAAACCTTCAGTTGCACCGTCTTCCCGCTCCGTGGTCCGCCACCCCCGAACAGATGCAGAAATGGCTCGCGCCGTACGCGTTCGCGCCGGGCGGCGGTCTCGAGACGCAAAACCAGGGCTGGGCGCCGCCGCGCGAGGGCGACTCGCTCGTCTACGCGCTCAACGGCCAGATGCTGCTGACGTTTCGTGCCGAAAAGAAGCTGCTGCCGGCCTCGGTCGTCACCCAGGTGACGCGCGAGCGCGCGCTCGAACTCGAGGAACAGCAGGGCTTCAAGCCCGGCCGCAAGCAGATGCGCGAACTCAAGGAGCAGGTCACCGACGAACTGCTGCCGCGCGCGTTCAGCATCCGCCGCGACACGCGCGTGTGGATCGACTGCAAGAACGGCTGGCTCGTGATCGACGCGGCTTCGCAGGCGGTGGCCGATGAAGTGCGCGGGCTGCTCGTGAAGTCGATCGATCAGCTGCCGCTTGCCACGGTGCGCGTCGCGCAGTCGCCGGTGGCGGCGATGACGGGCTGGCTGCTCGACGGCGACGGCGACGGCCCGGCCGGCTTCACGCTCGACCAGGACACCGAGCTGCGCTCGCCGACCGAAGGCAATGCGACGGTGCGCTACGTCGGCCACACGCTCGACGCCGAGGACATGCGCCGCCACATCGAAGCGGGCAAGCAATGCATGCGGCTCGCGATGACGTGGAACGATCGCGTGTCGTTCGTGCTGACGCCGTCGCTCGCGATCAAGCGTGTCGCGCCGCTCGACGTGCTCAAGGAAGCGAGCGATCCGACCGCGCAGGACGACGACGAGCGCTTCGATTCCGACGTCGCGCTGATGACGGCCGAACTCGACCGCATGCTGGGCGATCTCGTCGACGCGCTCGGCGGGGAGCCGGGGGATGAGGCGCTGGGCTTGCCGCGGGCTGTGGCGGCTTGAGCGAAACGCGGGGCCATGCGTGGGCTCGCCTGAGTTGAGTGCGGCGGCCTGGGTGTGGCCTGGGTGTGAGCCCAGTGTGGCTCATACGCGGACAAAAAGCGGACAACGAGCGGGCAAAGCGCAGACACGGCGCACATAAAGCCCCGCGCAGCCCCTGCCCAAATCAGCGTCTGCGGAAAAACGATTGCCGCATCAACAGCTTGCGGATCTTTCCGGAAAGTTACCCACAGATTTGCCAACAAAATCTGTGGGTAACTTTGCGCGGGGTCCGTCTTCGGGATGCGGGCGATGCGTTCAAGGCCACCTCGCCCGTCCCGTCATTCCTCGATCAGCAACGCGCGCCTGCGCCGCAGCAGCGCCGCGCCGAGCGAAACCGCCGCGCCGATGCCGCCCATCGTCAGAGAGAGCGCGACGATCAGCGGCCCGGTTTGCGTACGCGCGGAGAACACGCTCACGAGCAGGCCGGCGAGCGGCTGCGTCATGTTGTTCAGCAGGATCGCCACGCCGATCGTCTTGCCGTAGTCCTCGGGCGGAATGATCTGCAGACGCGCGCTGCGGATGTAGACGTTGAACATCTTGTCGAAGCCGACGATCAGCAGAAAGCCGAGCGCATAACCCCACGGCGCCGCGCTCGCGCCCGCGATCACGCCGCCCGCGCAGATCGTCACGAAGGCGACGAGGCCGAGCACGCGCGCGGGCCAGCCGGCGCGCGCGACCGTCAGCAGCACCAGCACCGTGGCGATCGCGCCGGCCGTTTGCAGCCCCGCGTAGTCGCGGCTCGATTGCGCATGCAGGCCCGTCACCATCGCCGCCGAGGTCGCGAGCGTCACGCCGATCACGAGGTTTTCCGCCGCCGCGAGCATGATGACCTTCTTCAGGCCCGGCAGCGTCCAGACATGATGCAGCGCGATGCGCAGCGGCTGCGTCCAGTGGCCGGCCGGCGCACGCGCGAGCGCGGGCGCGCGAAAGCCGCTCAGGCGCTGCCACAGGAACAGGGCGGCGTCGGCGGCGAGAAACAGCACGCCGGTCGCGGCGACCACGCTTTCCCAGTGCCACAGGCCGAGCAGCAGCGCGGCCAGCATCGGCCCGAGCACGAAGCCTAGCTGGTCGGCCAGTTGCGAATAAGCGAGCACGCGCTGGATCTGCTGCGTGCTGAAAATCTGCGGCAGCATCACTTCGCGCGCCACGAGGCCTTGGCTCGTCAGCACGCCGCACGCGGCCGACAGCCCGATCAGCCAGCCGATGCCGCCGAACAGCACATAGGCGGCGATGCCGCCGAAGCAGGCGAGCGCGCGCACCGCCTGGCTCAGGCGCATGAGCCTGAGCGGCGCAAAGCGGTCGCAGAGCGCGCCGAAAAACGGGAACACGAGATAGCGCGGCAGCGTTTCGATGAAAAACGCGAGACCCGACCACGAGACGTCGTGCGTCGTCTGGAATACGACGAGCGGCACGAGAAAGAGCAGGATCTGATCGGCGAGGCGCGCGACGAATAGCGAGCAGAAGAAGGCGTAATGGTTGACGCGCACCGTGAATGTCTCGCCGCTGATAGTTGGATAAAGGGGCGAGACCGATGCTATCAAAGATCATGCGGGCGCGGCGGCGCGCCGTGCCACACGGCATCGCGCCATGCCGCGCGGGGGCTACTCGCCGCGATACGCCTGTTCGAGCGGCGCGATATCGAGCTTGACCATTTTCATCATCGCCGCCATCACGCGGCTCGCTTTCTCGCGGTCCGGGTCGAGCAGCATCTTCAGCAGCACGGTGGGCGCGATCTGCCACGACACACCGAAGCGGTCGCGCAGCCAGCCGCACGCCCACGGCTCGCCGCCGTCGAGCAGCCTCGACCAGTAGCGGTCGACTTCTTCCTGCGAGTCGCAATGTACGAACAGCGAGATCGCCGGCGTGAACGAATACTGCGGGCCGCCGTTCAGGGCCATGAACTCCTGGCCCTCGATTTCGAACGTGACGGCCACGACCTTGCCCGCCGGCCCGGGGCCGGCATCCGTGTAGTGCAGGGTGGTGGCGATGCGGGACTCGGAGAACACCGAGATGTAGAACTGCGCGGCTTCTTCCGCATTGCCGTCGAACCACAGGCACGGCGCGATTTTCTGCATGACGTTGCTCCTTGGGGATTGCTGCGGGTTGAGCGTTGGGTTGGCGTCAGTTGGGGCGTGGGCGCATCGGCGAGTGTGTCGTCAGGCACGCGGGGCGTGCCTGACGGTCGCTCGCTCGATGGTTCGTCTGGCGGAGGGCGGCTTGCGGCCGGTCCGTGGTCGCTGTATGGCCGCTTATGGCCGTTGATGGCGACTGAGTGAGCGCGGCGTGGCCGCAAGGCGAGGGTTATTTCCGCTCTTCCGACGGGCACTGCATCGTCGTCATCGCCTGCTGGATTTCCTCGGCGCTCAGGTCGCGCTTGTGCGTCGCGAGCGACCAGCTATGCCCGAACGGGTCCTTGACCTGGCCGTAGCGATCGCCCCAGAACATATCGGTGACGGGCATCGTGACGGTCGCGCCCGCGTCGACGGCCTGCTTGAAGCTTGCGTCGACGTCCTCGACGTAGTGATGGATCGTGACCGGCGTGCCCTTCAGCGTGTTCGGGCCGAACGCCTGATGCTCGGGCCATTCGTCGGTCAGCATCAGCATCGAATCGCCGATTTTCAGCATGGCGTGCATGACCTTGCCGTTCGGCCCCGGCAGACGCATCTGCTCGACGGCGTTGAAGGCTTTCGTATAGAACGCGATCGCTTCGGCGGCGTTCGCGCAGATCAGGTACGGCGTAAGCGAGTGCATCCCGTCCGGGATGGCTTTGACGGTGCTGCTGGTCATGACGGCGACTCCTTCGGGTAACGGTTCGATCAATGGAAAGACCGGCTGGGCGAGCCAGGTCTTCAACGTTACGACGAGTCGGTGACCGTTGAATCGACACTTTGGAAAAAATATTTTTGAGGGGTGTAGGGGCGCTATGTGGCCCCCGTTTTCGCCCTCGCTTAGCCCTCATGGCCGGCGTGCCAACCGGTCCGCTAACCCGCCGGATTGTCTTCGTCCGGCGGCGGTGCGGACGATGGCGCCGCGTTGCCCATCGGGGCGCCGAGAATGCTGATCTGGAACGTCGGAGTGGCCGCGAGCGATTGCAGGGTCGCGTCCTCGGGGATGCGCGCGTAGAGCGGCAGGATCACCGAGCCGCCGATCACCGCGCGCCGGCTGTTGTCGGCGGGACGCAGCCCCCACACGTCCTGATAGACGACCGGCACCGTCACGCCGTCGCGCGTCGTGTTGCCGATGTAGAGCATCACGTGACCGCCGATGTAGATCAGCGTGCGCAGCGGTTCGCCGTGCCCGGCGAGATAGTCGAGCCGCTCGGCGGGGGGCGACCCGGACAGGTCGATCATGCGCCCAGCGCTCATCTGCGTCGACGAATGGCGCGGCAGCCATACGCCGAACGCCGCGAAAATGCTTTGCAGTTCCGATGAGCAGTCGTTGTAGAGCCCGCTATTACCCCAGCCGTACGGCCGCCCGATCAGCGCTTTCATCAGCATCGCGAGATGGCGTGGCGTTGCGGCGAGCGGCATCGGTGCGATCTGCGCGGCGTCGAGCGACGCGGTGCGGATCAGCGCGCGGCCATCGACGTCGCGGGCGGGGGCGAGGAGTGTGTATGTGACGGTAGCGGCCTTGCTTGCGGATTCGTTGGTGGTTGCGCTTGCCGATTCGCGTTCGGCATCGGTTGTGGGCTCATTGACGGTTTTGTTGGCGGTTGCATGTGCGTTGTCGCCGGTAGCGGAGCCGTCGGCGACACGGGCCGTGCCATGCGCCTTCGCTGTCGTTGCCGTCGCCGGGGAAGAAGCCGGCACCAACGGCAATAACGTTCCCGCCGGCGCGTCGAAACGGAACACGCCGTGGCTGTCGCGCACCGCCGCCGACGCCACGATCACCGCGCCAAGCGATTTCCCGGCCGCCGCGCGCCATTTGTCGACGAAACGGTCGTCGGCGAATGCGACGCCGTCGCTGCGCACCCAGCCCTGCACATCGGGCGTCTGCACGTAATGCCACGCGCCGTCGACGCTGCTGCCGAGCACGTAAAGCGGCGTGCCCGGCCGCACCGCCGAAATCTGCAGGTTGTCGAACGGATAGCCTTCGCCAGCCAGATGGCGGTCGTAGAACGACGGATCGGTGGTCGGCAACTCGCGCACCAGCAGGTTGCCGGCGGCGATTGCGCGGCGTTCGGGCTGATAGGCAGGCGTCTGCGCGAACTGCTCCACGTTCATGTTGCGTGCGATCGCATCGATCCAAGTCTTGTCGTGCGGACGGAAGTTCTCACCATAGCCGAGCGCGGCACTGTGCTTGCCGGTGTTGTCGAATTTACCGATGCGGCGCTGCTGCAGCGCGACGATGTCGGCGCCCTGCTCGCGAAAGACGCGCGCCGTCACGTAAGCGGCGTTCCATGGCGACGGGGCGTTCGCGCCGGTGCCGAAATAGCGCGCATAGAGCGCGTGAAAGTGCGCCTGCTGATCTTCGGCGCTGAAGAACGGCCGGTCGTAGTCCGGGCTGTGCGGATCGAGCCAGTGATCGACGTTCTGGTCGTAGTGGTCGAGCGGGAACAGCGTGAGGTTGTCGACGAAGGCGTGCGTGTCGCGCGGCGGCGTCGGATTGCTGCACGCGACGAGCGTCGTGACGGCGGCGCCGAGCACAGCGGCGCGGCACAGGCGGCGCGCGCAGCGCCACGAAAAAGCGGAGCGGGGCGGAACGGCAACGGGCATGGAGATCTGGCGTAGGGGGTCCAAGGGCACGATGATACGGGCTCGGCGATTCGCGCGGGTCTTCCTGGGGCTTTCCTGTGGGTTTTGCCCCGTGTTGTCCACGTTGTTGTCCATTACACTCGCCTTATCTATCAACACCGTGCCTCGCAACGTTGCGCCGCAACACCGAATACCCATGCGAAGCATGCCGACCGACAAGGAGCACGATATGAAAACCAGCGCACGCAACCAGTTCAGCGGCGAAGTGACCGGCGTCAAGCACGGCGCCGTCAACGATGAAGTGATCTTGCGTACCGGGGACGGTCTCGAGATCGTCGCGATCATTACGCATGGCAGCGCGCAGTCGCTTGGACTGGCGGCCGGCAAGAAGGCGTTTGCGCTCGTGAAGGCTTCGTCGGTGATCGTGATGGTCGACGTTGCGAAGCACCAGGTGTCGGCACGCAACTGCATCGCGGGGAGCGTGGCGTCGGTCACGAAGGGCGCGGTCAACTCGGAAGTGACGATCAGCGCCGACGGTGCGCAGATTGCCGCGATCATCACGAACGACAGCGTCGAGCGCCTCGGGCTCGCGAGCGGTAAGCCGGCGACCGCGATCTTCAAGGCGTCGAGCGTGATCGTCGGCGTCGAGTGAGCTTGCAACCCGCTGAGTCTTGTTGGGCAAGGCTCGCTGTTTTGCTTGCCGAGCCCCTTGCCTGACGGCTGCCCTGATTGTGCCGGGCGCCCAGCGGACGGCAAGGGGCCGGTTCACCGTGGTTTGGCGTTCGTGCCGTAACACGCTGCTTACAGCCCGCCAGTTCCGCTAGACAGGCCTTTTTGACGTCTCGCAACGAACGGTCATGGACCTTGCCGAGCGCAGCTTTAGCGCGTTTGACATAGGCAGGGATATCCGGAACGGTGTCTTCGATAAACGGCGCGGAGCAAACGCGATTGACACCCAGCACCGGCCCGTTGCCGGGATCGATGGCCTTGAGAACCGCGCGCGGATTTTTGGGGAGCGCGTACGCTAATCCGATGCCAAGGTCTTCGGCGTTGCCGCTGTCCGCTCCCTCTGCCAGCTTGGGGACCAGTGCGATCCACGCCGTGCTGCCGGAATCGATATGGGTGAGCACGTTGTCCCATTCCGATTCAGACATTCCATTCACCACCGCTTTTGCGCCCTGGTCGTTGATTTGCCTGGCAAGGGCGGAGGGATTTGCTTCGGCGCTTGCGTTTGCCGCGGCGCAGGCCAGGGCGAACGTGAATGCGAAAGCGAAACCGGATGCACGTTTCATTGAACAACCTCGAGCCGATGATCGCCGCTCGCCCATATGCGATGACGAGTCTGGGGACCCAGGATAATGCAGCCCTCGGACGCCGTACCTGGATGATTCCGGCTATCGCCATGAATGCGGAAAGCACTTCGTCCGAACGTATTGGTACCGGGCAGCGGCGACAGATTGAGCGTGCCGGGCCCGGTGTGGGGGGACGTGTGAGGCGAGCTTATCTGGTAATTGCCGCGCGGGATGGGGCCGATGTTGGAAATCGCCTGCATGGCGGGATTGTTTTTACCGGTTGCCGCGCCGGAGTAACCACGTTCGACGAGTTCTCCATTAAACGAGAGGTTTCCGGTGCTTTGCTGATAGGACCACGGCATTTTCTGTTTGTCTCCCAAGTGCCAAAAAGATAAGGCTAGTCGAATGGGGGGGCGGTGAATATGGGCCGTGGCCCAAATACGGATGAAAGCGAAAATGCTGCGCGGTGTACCGCTCCCGACTTCGGTGCTTGTAATCATCGGGGCTCTGAAGGAGCAGGGGCAGTACGATGCGCGGGTATTTTCGTCGCCGCGCGTTGATGGATTCCTGAGCGCGGCACGTTTTTTGATGGAACTGATTCGGTTGCAATCAGGTAAAGAGAGGCCCGCATAGCGGGCCTTTGGGCCACTCTTTAGTGTGCTGACTATTCAGTTCCTTCAAGCGTTCGCTATCCCATACGCCAAGCTCGATGGCATGTTGAAGCATGGCGACGGTGAGCGGCTCTCGCTTCGGTTCCTTCTTAATCCTGTGAAATAGAAAACGTACAATTGACGTAAACGGATCAAATACTCCTTCCCCTTCGAAATATCTATTGCAATCAAAATCGCCAGGACCAACATTGAACCGGTCGAAAAATGCTTCCATGAATTCGGGGGAGTCATCTCCGGTCACGCCGAGATGGTCTTCCACGCTGGTCTCTGGGTTTATAGGAAGTCTTTCAGGATATAGAATTTTTTTCCGGATAAATTCAGTAAGCTCAACTGAAGCGTCATGACTGTCCACATTTTTATCGCAGGGAGATATTTAACTGACACTTTTCATGGTTGCATCGCTATAGTGAAGCATCGCTAGAACGGCGATTTTTATCAAATATCACTAGATATCAAATTCGAAGCGTCAGCCGCCGATACGGTACAAGCGCCTCTCAGCGGCCCGTTTGCATACTCCGGATGGACACGCAAACCCGACGTCAATCCTTCACAAAGCCACGGCAATCCGACATCAGACAAAGATGAAAATAAGCCTGCCGGGCACGACCGCCATACCGCTCTACCGCCAACCCGCCCCACATCGCCGCGCACCGCTCGAACACGCCGCTTGCTTTACACTGCACCCCTTGCCGTTTTTCTTTCCCGCTTTCATCACGGATGCCGTCATGTTCGAAGTTTCCGCCACCTCGCATCTGCCCAAAGCCGCGCAATACGAAGAACTCGTCGCGCAGGCGCGCTCGCTGCTCGCCGGCGAAACCGACTGGATCGCCAATGCGGCGAATTTTTCCTCGTTCGTGTTTCATTCGCTGAGCGATCTGAACTGGGCCGGTTTCTACTTTCACGATGGCCGCGAGCTGGTTGTCGGTCCGTTCCAGGGCAAGCCCGCGTGCGTGCGCATTCCGCTCGGCAAGGGCGTCTGCGGCACGGCCGCGCAAACCCGGCAGACTCAGGTCGTGCGCGACGTGCACGAGTTTCCCGGCCATATCGCTTGCGATTCGGCGTCGCAATCGGAAATCGTCGTGCCGCTCGTCGCACCCGACGGCACGCTGATCGGCGTGTGGGACGTGGATAGCCCGCTCGTCGCGCGCTTCGACGAAGAGGACGCGAAGGGCATGGAAGCGCTGTGCGCGGCGTTCATCGAAGCGGCGCTGCCGCGCGGCGTGTAGTTTTTGCACGTTTTTTCCCGCCTGCAATTCGAGGTGCGCCGGCATTTGCCGCGAGGGTTCCCGCCGCAGGCGTTTCATTTATCCGCATGAATGTGTATGACAGGTGCGCCAATGCGGCGCAATACGGCCCGACACGGCGAAGCGCAACGGCCCGCACCGCGCCGACGTATCCGCCGGCATTCGCCCGGCTTCCGTTTTAAACCACGGTCATCGGCTACCCGACGCTACAGGTGTTTATTTCATTCCGGTCTTCGCCAGCGGTGTTTTTCGCCGCGCCGGTCCGCCGGATCGCATGCGAAAGCCGCTATCATGCGCATGGTTGCCGCGCGCGGCGTGGAGCAGGACGCGCCGGCATGACCGTTTGCGCCCCGCGCGTAACGCATACATTCAATCGTCTTGAGGACTCGGGACCATAAGGCCGGCGCAATGCACGACCCCATCAACGTCGAAGCGCGCACGCGCGACGCCGCCCTGGCGTGCGCGCCGTATGGCATGTTCATCTGCACAGCGGACGGCGTCTTCGAGACCGTCAACGCCGCCTTCGAGAAACTGACCGGCTACACGGCGCAGGAACTGATCGGCTGGCGCTCGCTCGAGTCGCTGCACGATCCGGCCGAACTGCTGAAGCGCCGCGCGGAATGGCCGCAGCTCGCGGCGCTCCGTTCGCGCTACGAAGGCGAGTGGACTTATCTGCGTCGCAATGGCTCGCGGGTTCGCGTCGCGTTCGCCCTCGCGCCCCTGAGCGCAGCTCAAGCCGATGCGTCGAATGGTGCGCCGGAGCGCTACGTCGGCATTGCGGTCGACATGACGCGCTATGCGCAATCCGAGGCGCGTCTCTGGTACGTCGCGCATCACGATGGCGTGACCCGTCTGCCGAATCAGACGCTGTTCATCGAACGGCTCGAACTGACGATCGCACGTTGCAAGCTCAACGGTCATGGTTTTACCGTGCTGATCGCCGAACTCGATCACCTGCGCAAGCTGCGCGATGCACTCGGTCTGCATGCGGCCGAACTCGTGCTGCAGATCGTCGGCGAGCGGCTGCGCGGCCTGTTTCCGCACGACGGCACGATCGCGTCGGTCGGCGGCACGCAGTTCGCGCTGCTCATCAACGAAAGCGGCGCGGCCGCCGATGCGTTCGCTGCCGAAGCGCTCGGCCGCCTCGCCGAACCGATCGATTACGCGGGGACCGCGCTGAACATCACCGCGAGCATCGGCATCGCCGCGTATCCGGCCGACGGCGCCGATGCGCCGACGCTGATGCGCCGCGCCGGCGTGGCGTTGTCGGCGGCATCGGCGGTGAGCCGCAATGCCGTGCGGCGTTTTTCGACCGCGCTCGAAGGGCAGGCCGCGCGTCGCTTCGAACTCGAGACGATGCTGCGCGACGCGCTCGAGCGTCAGCAACTGCACCTCGTGTACCAGCCGCAGGTGACGCTCGCGACGGGCCGCATCGCGCAGGTCGAGACGCTGCTGCGCTGGCATCATCCGCAGCGCGGCCTGATCAGCCCGGTCGAGTTCGTGCCGGTCGCGGAAGAGGCGGGGCTGATCGAGCGCATCGGCGAATGGGTGATTCGCACCGCGTGCCGCGACGCCGGTCTTCTGCTACGGCAGACCGGCACGTTGCCGCGTTTTGCGGTGAACGTGTCGCCGCAGCAGTTCCAGCGGCAGAATCTGTTCAACACGATTCGCGAGGCGCTCGAAGACGCGGCGCTCGATCCGTCCTGTCTCGAAGTCGAAATCACCGAAGGCGTGCTGCTCGGCGATACCGATCAGGCCTTGCAGACGCTGCATGCGCTGCGCGAACTGGGCGTCGAGGTCGCGGTGGACGACTTCGGCACCGGCTATTCGAGCCTCGCCTATCTGACGCGTTTTCCGCTCAACCGTATCAAGATCGACCGCTCGTTCGTGCTCGGCATGAGCACCGATCCGCAAAGCGCGGCGCTCGTCGGCGCGATCATCGCGATGGCACATGCGCTCAAGCTGCGCGTGACCGCCGAGGGCGTCGAAACGGCCGACCAGGCCGCGCAACTCGAAGCGCTCGGGTGCGATGAAGCACAGGGGTTCTGGTTCTCGCGTCCGCTGACCATCGCGATGCTGCGCAATGTGCTGAAGCCGTTGGGGACGGTTTGAGGGGCGCGGTGCCCGTTTGCGCATTCGTCAGTTTCGTCAGTCGATCGATGCAGTGCAAAAGCGATCCTTTCTTGCTTTTTCGTCTTCTCGCCTTCTCGCGTTGTCGTTGCCGATTTACCGGCACTCGTCGATCTCGAGCGCGCCATTTGTCGTTCCCACCGATTTCTCCAATTCTTCTGTACCGCCGTTGACGGCGTTCGGGGTGGGTTCGAACGGCCGTGTATCGTCGAACTGTGTGGCAATAAGCATGGCGATGTTCTTGTGCCGGATGTCTTGCAACTCCGTCAGCAAATTGAATCGTCATCCTTAAAGAGTTGCCGACGCCTGGCGGCCTGATGCAGCAACATGCCGCGACACCAGAACAACGCCGTGCCGTTTGCCGGTGCCGCCGAGCCCGGCGGATTCCGCGCCGCCTGCCCGATGAAGGGTTTGTCCTGGGTATCCGTGAAGGGTTTGTCCCGATCCATTGCGAAAAATATCGGTGGGACAATTTGTTCTCCAGACAAGCACATCGTTCTCTACAGTGAAACAACTCGCCTATCTGCTGAATGCGCTGGACGTATTGGAAGCGGTCGCGCGTCCGCGCTCCGGTTCTTCCTTGTCCGCTATTGCGCGCGATCTGGAGTTCTCCAAATCCGGCGTTTTCCGCATACTCGCAACCCTCGAAAGCCGTGGTTACGTTCTCAAGAACGAGAGCGGCAATTTCGAAATCGGCCCCCGTCTGTTCGAATTGGGGGCCAGCATGCCGCAGAAGCAATTGCTGACAATCGCTACACCACTCATGGAAAGGGTGACGGCCAGCACCAACGAAAGTACTTACCTCTCGGTGTTAACCGGTTTTTCGATGGTGACGATTCACACGGTCGAGCCGACGCAGACGATCCGGGTACATATGCCCGTCGGCGCGAGTGCCCCGGCGAATTGCACTGTTAGCGGTCTCGCCATGCTGGCGAATTTGCACGACCACGAGCTTCAGGCGATTCTTCCCGAACACCTGGAAGGAACCGCGCCGGACTCGATCGTCGACAAAGCGAAACTGCTCGCCGAACTCGGACGGATTCGGGCTCGCGGCTATGCCATTTCCGTGGGGAGCTGGAAGCCCGACACCGGCGGGGGCGCGGCACCGATCTTCAACAAGCAGGGACGCGTCATTGCAACCTTCGGCGCGGCGGCCCCGATTTCCCGTCTGTCGCCTGAACGGTTAGAGATGCTTGCGATTGAGTCGCAGAAGGCCGCCACCGAAATATCCGCTGCCATGGGTTTTGTTGCCCATGCTTTATCCGGCAGCCTCGCGGCGAGAGGAAACTCCGAGGAAGAGCCATGACCGCTAGCCAGAACCTGTTGGTATTCATCTCCGACGAACATAACCCGAAGATCATGGGCTGCAGCGGTTCGTCCATTGCCGTGACGCCGCATCTGGACGCATTGGCGGCGCGCGGCACCCGTTTCTCCGCCGCGTATTGCAATTCGCCGGCCTGCGTGCCGGCCCGTGCCGTCCTGGCCACCGGGCGATACGTGCAGGATCTCGGCAACTGGGACAATGCGCAGCCGTTCGACGGTTCGGCGATGAGTTGGCACAGGCGGATTCGCGATAGCGGGTCCGACGTGACCGCGATCGGGAAATTGCACTTCCGCTCCAGCGACGACGACAACGGCTTCACCGAGGAGATCGTCCCGATGCATGTCGTGGATGGCGTCGGCGATCTGGGCGATCTGATTCGCGACGAATTGCCCGTACGCGGGGGCGTCGCCCAGATGGCGATGAGCGCGGGACCGGGGGAGTCGTCCTATACCGCATACGACCGGGACATTGCGGCGCGGGCCCAAGCCTGGCTGAAGAACAAGTCGGCGGAAGTCTCGACGAAGCCGTGGGTGCTTTTCGTCTCGTTCGTCGCCCCGCATTTCCCGCTGACCGCGCCCCCCGAACACTTTTTCCGCTTCTACAACAACCCCGATCTGCCGTGGCCGAAGCTTTACGGCGAGTCCGAGCGCCCGAATCATCCTTATCTGCGGGATTACGCACACAGTCTTCCCTACGACGATTATTTCGACTCGCCAGAAAAGGTGAGGGCGGGGCTGGCCGGATATCTGGGACTCTGCTCGTTTCTGGACGAGCAGATCGGCCAGGTCATGTCATGCCTCGAGCGTTGCGGACTGGCCGACCAGACCCGCATCGTCTATACGAGCGATCATGGCGAAAACCTCGGCGCCCGAGGTTTGTGGGGTAAAACCACGATGTACGAAGAATCGGCGGGCGTGCCATTGATTATTGCCGGCGCAGGCTTTGGCGTCGGCCATGTCTGCACGACACCCGTTTCGCACGTCGATCTTTATCCTACGTTTCTCGAAGCAACGGGCGTGGAGCGTTTGCCGTCCGAAGCGGATCTGCCGGGGCAGTCGCTATTCGACGTGTGGAAGATGGAGAGCGGCAGAACCGCATTCGCCGAATTCCACGGCATGGGCTCTAAAACGGCTGCCTATATGCTGCGGGACGATCAATACAAATACATCTATTACGTCGGTTATCCGGCGCAGCTTTTCGATCTGACGTTCGACCCGGAAGAGAAGCACGACCTTGCCGCGCTACCTGAGCAGCGCGAACGCCTGATCGCGTTCGAAAAGAAGCTCAGAACGTACTGCGATCCCGAAGCCGTCGATGCAAAAGCAAAGGCGGCGCAGAAAGCATTGCTGATCCAGCATGGCGGACGGGAGAAGGTACTCGAGAAAGGCGACTTTTCGTTTTCTCCGGCACCGGGAACAGCAGCGGTTTTCGAAAAGGCCAGTTGATCTTACTGACGTATGAATTAATTAGTACGCTTAATAGAGACGATTTCCGATTGGAGGACTCCGTGTCAGTGAACGAACAGCAGGAAACGTTGATCATCAACGCAAACGTCCTTACGCTGGACGCCAACAATACGATCGCGGAGGCCGTTCTGGTCCGCAATGGGCTCATTGCCGCCGTCGGCACCAACGCCGACGTGGCGGCGCTAAAGCATGACGGCGCCGTGGTAATCGACGCCGGGGGGCAGACCGTTTTGCCGGGATTCGTCGACGCGCATTCCCATGTGATGTTCGGCGGGCTGGTCAGCGAAGCGGTGGATCTGCTGGGCGCCGAATCCATAGACGAGATTGTCGACAAGGTTGCCAAACGCGCGCTTGAAACACCCGAGGGCGAGTGGGTTCGCGCCTCGGGCTATGACCCCGACAAACTTCGCGAAAAGCGTCACCCGGGCATGGCCGATCTCGATCGTGCGTCGACGAGGCACAAGATCTGGATGTCTTCGGATTCGTTTCATTCGAGTACCGCAAACACGCTGGGGTTCGAGGCAATCGGCATCGGGAAGGGAACGCCGGGTCTCGAGGTCGACGCGGCCGGCAATCCGACCGGTGCGTATGCGGGCGACGTGGCCCATGTTCCGGCGCGGCAAAAGGTATTCGGCTTCATTTCGGACTCCGACGCCGAACGGATGATCCGTCTCATGGCCGATCGTGCCATCGAACGCGGCATTACCACCATTCATGCATTCGAAGGCAGCAAGATGGACGGTGACCGGGATATAGACATCATGATGCGAATCAAGGATTCGCTGCCCGTTCATATCGTGCCGTACTACGAGACTTTCGATATCCCGCGCGCGCAGGCGCTCGGGGTACACGGTGTCGGCGGCTGCGGACGGTCCTGTCTCGACGGCATGCCGAATACTTTCGGTGCCGCGCTGCACAGCGGTTATGCCGACTGCTGCTCGAATCATGGCGTTCTGCTGCATGCGCAGGACGACATTAATACCCTGGTGAGCGAAGCCTGCGCTGCGGGGTTGCAAGTGGGCGTACACGCGATGGGCGACGCCGCGATCGACCAGCTGCTCGATGCGTTCGAAAACGCGGAGGGAATCGCGCAGGGCCGCTCACGGCGCCATCGCATCGAGCATTTTCACGTTCCGACCACCGAGCAGATCGAGCGTGCGGCGAATCTCGGCGTCGTGCTCAGCATGCAGCCCGTTTTCACCTACCTGTGGGGCGGCACCGATGGCATCTTTTTCGAGCGCTACGGCGCGGAACGCTATAAACGGATCGACACGTACAAGGATATTCTGAACGCCGGTGTGGTCGTCGCGTGCGGAGCCGATCTGCCTGTCTATCCGGCCGATCCTTTCCTGTGGCTTCAATTGCTGGTCGAGAATCCCGTCGATTCGCGCCAAAGCGTTTCGATAGAGGATGCGCTCAGGATGTGCATCAGCAATGGAGCCTGGGCCGCCTTCGAAGAAGAAAAAAAAGGTTCTCTGGAAGCCGGGAAATTCGCGGACCTGATCGTCATCGATCGAAATCCTCTGACGTGTCCTCCGAAGGACTTGCGACAAATCAACGTCACGACAACGATGAAAAACGGTGAGGTGGTTTACTCGGTGCGGTGAACGCAATATTTGATAGGAGAAAAGCATGAAACGCCATTTCTTCAATCTAGCACTTCTTGCTGTAACGCTGATGGCCGGGACTTTTGCCGGCAGCGCGGTTGCCGCGCCGATTCGCCTCGCCACCGGAGCGGACGGAAGCTTCATGTCCCTGATCGTCGCCGTGGATCAGGGGTTTATGAAAAATCAGGGCCTCGATGCCACGATCAAGCAATTCCCCGCAGGGGGGCTGGCTCTGGAATCGGTCGTGGCGGGCGATTCGGATATCGCGCTCGTCGCCGAACTGCCGGCGATCATCGCGGCGGCAAAAGGCGCCAAAGTCAAGGCCGTCGCCCGCGGCGTCTACAGCAATCACCTGATTGGCCTCGCTGCGATAAACGGCATCAATAACGCGGGCGATCTCGTCGGTAAGAGCGTGGGCTACTCGAAGGGCACGGCCAGCGACTACTACCTGAATCGCTACCTCGACCATTACGGTATCGCCCGGGAGAAACTGAAGCTTGTGAATGTCGCTCCGCCTGAACTGGTCGCGACCATGGCGCGCGGCGACATTCAGGCCATGTTTTCGTGGGACCCGTGGTTCACCCGCCTGAAGGCGGTGATGCCGAACACGAAGGTGATCGGATGGTCGGGCGATAACGGCATCTATACGATGCAGTTCTTCCTGATGTTTTCGGACGAATTGCTGAATCAGCGTCCTGAGGATGCCAGAAAAGCCTTTACCGCCATCAGGAATGCGACGGCCTGGCTGAACGACAGGAAGAACCGTCCGGCTGCGGTGGCCTTGATGTCGAAAACCTTCCGGATTTCCACGGCGGATGCCGAACAGATGATGGATAGCGTGCAGTTCGTCGTCGACATGCCGCCTGCCTTTCCAAAGGACATGGTGAGCATCGCCGAATGGGTGAAACAGCAGGGAACGGTGCAGCCCTTCGATCCGAAGGCGCTGATCGACAAATTGATCACCCCTGTTCTCATCGACCGCTCGAATGCCGACGCGTCGTCAAAGGCGAATTCTCAACCGAAATCGTGACGGAGCAGGTGCAGCCATGAGCAATGCGAGCCTGGTATCGATTCGAGATGTGTCGTTCAAACATGCTTCCTTGCCGGCGGATAGCCCCGACATTCTGCGGGATTTATCGTTGTCGCTGGTGCGCGGCGAGTTCATGTGCATTCTCGGTCCGAGCGGTTGCGGAAAGACGACCGTACTGAATCTGATCGCCGGATTCGAGTCGCCCACGGCGGGCAGCATCCATATGGACGGCCGCCCGATCGACGGCCCGGGTGTGGAGCGCGGCGTCGTATTTCAGGGCGACGATTCTCTCTATCACTGGCTTACCGCGCAGGCCAATGTCGAATTCGGCCTGCGCGTGTCGGGAATGAAAAAAACCGAGCGCGCGGCCAAGGCGCGGCAATATCTGGCACTCGTCGGTCTGCGCGGACAGGAGCACAAATATCCGGCTGAACTGTCGGGCGGCATGAAGCAGCGCGTGAATGTCGCACGAGTACTGGCCTGCGAGTCGAAAGTCCTGCTGATGGACGAACCATTCGGCCAGCTCGATGCGCAGACCCGAATCGTGCTGCAAGACGAACTGGCGACCATCTGGCAAAAGACGCAGCGCACGGTGTTTTTCGTCACGCATGACATTGCCGAGGCGATCACGCTCGCCGACCGGATCGTTGTCTTGAAGCGCGGACCGCGTTCCAACGTCAAGGAGATCGTGAACTGTGATCTCGACCGCCCCCGGGACCGCAGCAACCCCAGGTTCGGCGAGCTTTATTCCCGCATTTCGAGCCTGATTGCCGACGAAGTGCTTGGTGTTCAAACCGATCGCGTGACATCATGAGCCCAGAGACCTCCGGTATTATGCAAACCCCCTTCGGATCACTGAAAAAGAAGCGGGCGTCGAAGCGTCGTTCCACGTTGGCTTCGACCATCATGTTGCTCGCCTCGTTGTCGGCCGGTGTGCTCATCTGGCATCTGGTGAGTACCTATATGTTCTCCTCGATCCTGTTTCCGGGGCCTTTGCAGGTCGGCACCGAGGCCATCGCGGAGATCCAGAGCGGCAGTATCTTCGTCGACATCGGCGCGAGCATGTTCCGTATTCTGGCCGGCTTTTTAATCGGCTCCGTGATCGGCATCGTTCTGGGCCTGCTGGTCGGTTTTTTCCCGATAGTCCGCTCGCTGTTCAATCCGTATCTGCAGTTCTTCCGTTTCATTCCGCCTATCGCCTGGGTCTCGCCCGCGATGATCTGGTTTGGCGTCGGCGAGGAATCGAAGATCTTCATCATCATCTACGGCACGGTTTTTACCGTATCGCTGAGTACCGCGCTTGGCGTAGCCGGTGTTCACACCAACAAGATTCGCGCGGCCCAGATGTTCGGCGCCACGGAATGGCAGATCTTCAGATGGGTGATCGTGCCGGCCGCCGTGACGCCGATTCTGCAGGGGATGCGCATTGCCATGGGCATCGCCTTCATGACGGTCATCGCCGCCGAGATGCTCGCGGCCAATGCGGGGATAGGTTATTCGATTCTCAATGCCCGGCTCTGGATGGCAACCGACAAAATCTTCGTGGGTATTTTCACTCTGGGCATCCTCGGCTATCTGACCGACAAAATTCTGGAAGTGGCGATCCACAGGTTTGGCCGGCGTTTCGATTCCAACGCGAAGAGATAGCAGGTACGAATCTGTTCTGACGGGAGCTGACCTCGATGAAGCTGACGGACGAAGAAATCGCCATGCTCAATGGAGAGCACGGCGAGGTAATGCGCGTAGCGCTGAAGATGCAGGTCGAAGTCGGCGAATACTTCGGCGCCGAAGATATGGTGAAGATCAGCTCGGTGCATGCTTCGGGCGACGTCGAGGAATTGGGTCTGGCCGGCGTCGAATATCTGGAGCAGGTCGCGCGCAGCGGCGCCCGCTGTGCCGTGAAAGCGGTCACCGACCCGCGAGGCTATGCGTTCGAGCCTCGATGCACGTTGAAGCAGTTGGAAACGACGAAGGAAATCGAAACGCGGACCGTCGCCGCATTCGAGAAGATCGGTCTTCTGAATTGCAGTAACTGCATCGTGTATCAAACCACGCTGCAACCGCATTTTGGCGAGCATGTAGCGTGGGGAGATACCGGGTCCGTGATCTATGCCAACTCCGTATTCGGCGCCCGATCGAATTACGAGTCGGGTCCTGCGGCATTGGCCGCGTCGCTGACAGGGCGCGTGCCCCGATACGGTTTTCATCTGGACGAATGCCGGAAAGCCAATGTCGTCGTGCATGTCGAAGATCAGCCGAAGGAATTGGCCGACTGGGGCGCGCTCGGCTGTTGTGTCGGCCGGCAACTGAACGGCTATTGGGATGTGCCGGTATTCGAGGGATTGACGTCGAAACCCGACAGCGACGCGCTCAAACACCTCGGCGCCGCACTCGCGAGCTATGGCTCGGCGGCGATGTTTCACATAGTCGGCGTGACGCCTGAGGCCCGGTCGCTGGAAGCGGCTATGTCGACCCAAAGAGAAATCCGTCATCTTCAGGTGCCCGAAGGCGCACTCGATAGTGTCTACCACGGTTGGAGCGGCGATTTCACGGAGGCCGATCTGGTGGTTTTCAGCGCGCCTCAACTCTCGCTCTTCGAGATCGTTTCCATTGCCGAGGCTCTGGAAGGCAAGAAGGTTCACCCGACAGTCAAGCTGATCGTCACGACGAATTCGCAGATCGCGGCTTCCACCGAGCAACTCGGTATTCGTGCGCGGCTCGAAGCGTCCGGCGCGGAACTGATCGCCGGCGTCTGCTTTTACCTCATGACGCCCCGGCAATTGTCCGAGTTGAATGGCTTCAGCCGGCTCGTCACGAACTCGGCGAAACTCGCGAACATCATGGCGGGGCAGGGCTATCAGGTGAAATTCCGGCGATTCGACGATTGCATCCGGGCGGCGACGCTGGGTACGCTGGCTTAATGAGGACACTATGCTTGAGCGCACTTTTTTCAATGCAAGCCAGAGCATGACAATGAGCCTCGAAGGCGAAGTCATCGTGTCGAATCATGGTTTGAGCGTTCGATACGATATCGACCCCGACCTTGGCGTTATCGCTCGACCCGACCATGATCTCTACGGCATGAGCGTGGTCAATAAGATCATCGTATTCAAATCGACGAAGGGCGGCGTATCGACAGGCTGGGCGCTGCTGAATCTCAGGAAGCGCGGCACCTGTCCCGCCGCCCTGGTTTGCGATATGACCAATCCCGTTTTCGTTCAAGGCGCGGTATTGGCAGGCATTCCGATCATGGACGGGTTTACCGACTCGCCGCGCAAGTACCTCAAATCGGGCGACCGCGTATTGTTCGACGGCGCGCGCCGCATTCTGTCGCTGAAGACACGCGCCTGAGCGGAAAAACAAGCGGAGTCGTTGCCGGCCGAAGGAGGACTGATTGACGTCGCGGTGTCTTGCCCGATGCCGCCGCGCGTGATCGTTGCCGCCATGAAACTTGACACTGCCATCCGGGAGACCGTTCTTCGCAAAGCGGAAGTCGTGGCCGGAAGCGAACAGCTTGGCCGGGACATCACCTGGGTCCATATGGTCGACCACCCGGACATCGTCCACTGGGTCAAGCCCGGCGAACTACTGCTGACTACCGGCTATAACTGGCCCGCGCGCGGCGAGGCATCGCGGCAGCTCGTCCGTGAACTGAGTCACGCGGGGCTTGCCGGCGTCGTGCTGGCCGTGCCGCATTTCCGCGATCACTTTCCGCCGGAGGCCATCGAGGAAGCCGGCGCGGTTGGCCTGCCGTTGCTCGAAATGCCGTGGGCGGTGCCGTTCAGCCAGATCACGCATGAAATCCTCGCGAAGATCATCAACTTCCAGTCCGAGATCATCGCGCGAGCAGACCAGTTGCATCGGGCACTGACGAATGCCGCCGTGTCCGCAAGCAGCCTTTCCGACATTGCCACCACGCTGCAAACGCTGGTGGGCCGCGCGGTCTCGTTCACGAATCCGTCCGGACATATCCTGGGAAGCTCCGCGCCGGCCTCGGACATCACCATGCTGGAGGCGCAGTTTACGCGTTCTCTTTCGGATGCCCCCGTCGATGCCAGTACTGTCCGGCGACCCGCGACAGTACGCTTCAAGCTCGCAAGCGATCGCGTATTGCATCGGATGCAACTGGCCGTTCGCCTGCACGACACGATTGTCGCAATACTTTGGCTCGATCTGGACAACCCGGACATCGACGAACTCGACAGGCGTGCAATGGAGCATGCCAGCGTCGTCGCCGCTTTGCATCTGACGCATCAACAGCAACTCGCGCAGCAGGAGGATCGCCTTGGGTATGCGCTCGTTACCGCGCTGCTCGATGGCGAATTCACCGCGACTGCGAGTGCGCTCGAGCGCGCGCGCGTATGCGGCTGGAGTCAGACCGCGTCGTATCGCATCTGTCTCGTGCTGCTCGGCGAACCCGTTCCTTTGACGACAGAAGCACTCGAACGCAGGGAGCGATGGGTCGAGCTTCTGAAATGCCAATTGAGAGCGCAGAGGCAGTCCGCGTTGATTGCGGTGTGGCTGAATCAGATCAAGTTCATCCTGCCTGCCGAGGCGTCCGTGGAGACCCTGTGGGCGGCAATCGGAGACCGGCACGCGGCGATGGCCGTCAGTCGCGCGCATACGGGCATCGACGGCATGGCGGTCGGCTCGAAAGACGTCGACGCACTGCTTCCGATGCTTCGTCCCGGAAGGCTGCACCGTTTCGAGGAAATTCTTTTTCCGCGGGCATTGCTCGGGGATGCCGATGCGCGCGAGATGCTGATCGAGCGGCTGGTCGTGCCGCTCGTCCATCGTCCGCGCGGCGAATCGCTGCTCGATACGCTCTACACGCTCGCCGACGAAGGTTTCCAGCTTGTACACGCCGCACGTGCCCTGGGTATTCATATCAGCACGCTGCGCTATCGGCTGGAGCGCATCGAGCAGATTCTCGGCGTCACGCTCGACGACCCGAACGTGCGCTTTCAGCTTCAGGTTGCCACAGCGCTCTATCGTCTCCGGGAAAATTAGTGGCCGGTTTTACTACTTTTGATAGGAAGACTGTGCACGAGTGTCGCGGTTTAATGGGTGCAAAGGGGTACAAATGGGTGCAGGCAGTTTCCCTGTTGCTTATCCGATAGAAGCGCTTATCAAGGAGCCCGAAAATGTCGCTCACCTCGCTTATCGAATCAGACCGTCAACATCTTATTCACCCCGTAGTCAGCTATCGCGCCCACGAAGCGCGCGGCGTCACCGTGCTGAAATCCGGTAAGGGCGCGTGGCTTTACGACGCCGACGGCAACGAGCTGCTGGATGCCTTCGCCGGCCTCTGGTGCGTGAACACAGGCTATGGGCACGAGAGCATTGTCAGGGCGGCAGCCGGGCAGATGTCGAAATTGCCTTATGCCACCGGGTACTTCCATTTCGGCTCCGAGCCGGCCATCGAGCTGGCTCAACGCCTCATCGATCTTGCCCCCGCGTCATTGCGCCATGTCTATTTCTCGCTGGGCGGTTCGGACGCAATAGATTCCGCGATCCGCTTTATCACGCACTACTACAACGCCATTGGCAAGCCATCGAAAAAGCAGTTCATCGCACTCGAACGCGGCTATCACGGTTCGTCGTCGATGGGGGCGGGCATGACGGCGATCGCCAGTTTTCATCGCAACTTCGACGTGCCGCTGGCGACGCAGCATCACATTCCCTCGTCATATCCTTACCGTAGCGAAACGCCTGACGATCCCGAGGCAATCATCGCGGCTTCCGTGCGCGCCTTGGAAGCGAAAGTCGAACAACTCGGCGCGGGGAATGTCGCGGCGTTTTTCTGCGAGCCGGTGCAAGGGTCCGGCGGTGTGATCGTTCCGCCGAAAGGCTGGCTGAAGGCGATGTGCGACGCGTGTCGTCGACTGGATATTCTGTTCGTCGCGGATGAAGTCATCACCGGTTTCGGTCGCACGGGCCCGCTGTTCGCCTGCGAGGCGGAACACGTCGAACCCGACCTCATGACGGTAGCCAAGGGACTAACGGCAGGCTATGCGCCGATGGGCGCGCTGCTCCTGTCCGACGAGGTCTATCAGGGAATCGCCGACGGCGCCAAAGCGGGCGAGGCAATCGGCCACGGGCAAACCTATTCGGCACATCCGGTCAGCGCCGCTGTCGCCCTCGAAGTCCTGCGTCTTTATCTCGAAGGCGGACTGCTTGCCAACGGTCAGAAGCAGGGCGCCCGTTTCGCGCGCGGACTCGACAGTCTGCTCGATCATCCGCTCGTCGGCGATTCGCGCCACCGCGGTCTGCTCGGCGCCGTCGAACTGGTTGCGGACAAGAAGACGAAAGCCCGTTTCGATCCGTCGTTGAAACTGCCGGAGCGTATCGCCGATGCCGCATATCGCAACCGGATTATCTTTCGCGCGTTTGGCGACAACATCCTCGGCTTCGCGCCGGCACTCTGCTATTCCGAAGGCGAGATCGACGAGCTGGTGACACGCGTGCGCAAGACGCTCGACGAAATGCTCGAGCACGTCGACGTGCGCAATGCACTGAAGGGCTGACAGAAACTCTGTATGGCCCGGCATGCGTCGATCCGGGCACACCCATTATCAGAGGCACGCATCATGGCTTTAAAGCTCAAGCGCGAAGAACTGGTCAGAACCCGGAACCTGATCGGCGGCGAGTGGAGCGAGGCGGTATCCCGCGCACGCTATCCGGTGACGAATCCGGCCACCGGCGAAATCATTGCGGAAGTGGCGAATAGCGGTCCCGCCGACGCGCGTGCCGCGACAAACGCGGCATACCAGGCCGCCGAAAGCTGGCGCAATCGCCTGCCACGCGAGCGCGCCGCGATACTCCGCCGCTGGCATGCACTTCTCGTGGAGAACAGCGAAGACCTGGCCACGCTGATGTCGATGGAGCAGGGCAAGCCAATGGCCGAAAGCCGGGGCGAAGTCGCCTATGGCGCGTCGTATGTCGCATGGTTCGCGGAAGAAGCCACGCGCACTTACGGCGACCTCATTCCGCAACAGCAGCGTGGCAAACAGATGCGGGCGATGAAAGAGCCCGTGGGTATCGTCGCGGCCATCACGCCATGGAATTTTCCGCTTGCGATGATCGCGCGGAAAATCGCCCCCGCTCTGGCCGCGGGCTGCACGGTAGTCGGCAAACCCGCGGAAGACACGCCGCTTACCGCGCTGGCATTGGCTGCACTCGCCGGGGAAGCCGGCGTGCCGGCCGGTGTGCTGAACATGCTGAGCGCGTCGCGGGAGCAGGGCATCGAAGCCGTGGCGGACTGGCTCGCGGATGACCGGGTACGCAAGGTCACGTTCACCGGATCGACGGCGGTCGGCAAGTATCTGGCGCGCGAATCGGCGGGCACGCTCAAGAAGCTCTCTCTCGAACTGGGCGGCAATGCGCCGTTTATCGTTTTCGACGACGCGGACCTCGACGCCGCAATCGCCGGGTTGATGGCCGCCAAATTCCGCAACGGCGGACAGACCTGTGTTTGTCCGAATCGGATCTATGTGCAGGCGGGCGTATTCGACCGATTCGCCGAACTGCTTGCCGCTCGCGTCGGCGCATTGAAAGTGGCCCCGGCCACCGACCCCGAGGCACAGATCGGCCCCATGATCAACGCGAAGGCGATCGACAAGATTGCCCGCCACGTCGAAGACGCCGTATCGAAAGGCGCGATCGTGCTGACGGGCGGCAAACGGCTGACCGAGTTAGGACCGAACTACTATGCCCCGACCGTTTTCACCCATGCCTCGAACGATATGCTCGTGACGTGCGAGGAGACGTTCGGGCCCGTCGCGCCGCTTTATCGGTTCGATCAGGAAGAAGAAGCAGTGCGCCTGGCCAATGACTCGCCATTCGGGCTCGCCGCCTATTTCTACACTCGCGACATGCGGCGGGCCGAGCGTGTGGCGCGGCGACTCGAAGCTGGCGTTGTCGGCCTGAACGAAGGGGCCGTGTCGAGTGAGGCCGCACCATTCGGCGGCGTCAAGGAGTCCGGTTACGGCCGCGAGGGCTCGAAATATGGTCTCGACGATTACCTGACCATCAAGTACGTCTGTCAGGGCAATCTCGACTGATGTGCGGTGACGGTTAGCTTGAGGAAAAAACAGAGGCAAAAAAACCGCCCGACAGAAAGTCGGACGGTTTTTCACGAGACTCGTACCGCGACGCGGCGGGCAGTGATGGCCCAGGAGTTACTGCCCAGGCGAGCCGATCGACGCCGCTTTAGCCGGCTCGGATTGGCCGCCGTTCACGCCCACCACGGCTTCGACATAGTTGGGCGCCGAGGTGGAAACGGTATCCCACACCGCAGACACCTTCGCATTGCCGCCGACGAAGACGGCACCCGCATGATTGCCGGCGGCAACGAGCGTGGCATCCGTACCCAGGGCCGACGGAATCGCTTTCAGCGTTCCATCGCCCTGCGTGGCCTCGATGGGCGTGCCGTAGTTCATCGCGGCCACGACATTGCCATTCGCGTCATAGACGATCACCGCATCGCCCTTGCCCAGGCCGATAGGATTCGCCGGATCGTTATTGACGTTCAGCATCGCCATGACCGGCACCGTGCCTGCCAGCCCCCAGGTCGTGCGGAACGTATTTTCGTCCGTGCCCGGCACACCCGGAACCACGACCAGATGCTCGCCCGGCGAAAGGATCGTACCGGCCGCAAAGGCCGCGCTATTGTTGGCATCGTTGACGTCGGCATGACTGTCGCCCCACTTCCAGCCGGTCAGATCGATTGCCGTGCTGCCGTAGTTATAGAGCTCGAAGAAGTCCTGGCCGCCGTCGGCATTCGAATTCACTTCCGAGATCAGCACGGTCGGCACGGGCGCACCGGCGGCCGCGGTCGTGAAGCTTTGTGTCAGACCGGCATAGGCGTTGCCATACAGGTCGGTGATCACGCCGCTAGCCAGTTTCACGCTGTAGCGCGAACTATCCTGCAAGGGTGTCGCGAGCGTGACGGTGACCCGGCCGCCGTTGAATTTGACTTGCGTCGTATCGTCGATCGAAACATTGCGCGTATCGGAGCCGTTGCTGATGACGAGGTTGCCCGTACCGGCCTGAACGACCTTGCTGAACGACAGCGTGAGGTGATTGCCGATAATGCCCGTCGCGCCATCGACCGGCGCACTGCTGCTCAAGGTCGGAGCGGTCTTGTCGACGGTGCCGATCGTCTTGAACGAGAATGTGGACGCATCGGACACGGCGGGGAGATTGCTGCCCGTCGCGGTCTTGACCGTACCTGCCGGATACGTGATGTTGTACGCGGTATTGGCGACCATGAAGAACTTCGGATGAATCTTCATCACGCCGCCGCTGAACGTCACCTGCGTGGGGTCGGTGACCGGAATCGTGCGCGTATCGTCGGCGCCGTTGCTGAGAACAATATTGCCGGCTCCGGCCTGCACCGCCTGATCGAACTTCAGGTACAGGTTGCTGCCGATGCCGACGTTGGTCTTGTCGGTGGTGGGCTTGAAGATGGTCAGGCCCGGCAGGCTCGGTCCCGCTGCCTGCTCGCCGACCGCATAAATGATGCCGTCCGAGCCCATGGTGACGCCTTCGTTCTGGGCGGTGGCGCTCATATACAGGCTGCTCAGCAACCGGCCGGTACGATCCATCTTGACGATCTTGCCATCCGGTGCGCCGATGATGATGACGTTGTCGTAGTCCGGCGCGGTGCCCGGGACGATGTTCGAGAGCGAGAACACGTCATTGAATGCGGAGAGGCCGGTCTTGTCCGCATCGAACAACACGGGCGGATTGTCCGTGCTCGGCAGGATGGGCGTACCGTCCGACGCCGTCGCCGAGCCGCCGGCAAAATTGATCGCAGCCTGAAAAATGCTGGTCGGCTGCGACTGGCGCACGGCGATATAACCGCCCGTTTTGGTATCGAAACTCACGCCCTCGATACCGACGTTGCCAACCGTCGTGCCCAGTTTGACGGACTGCACGTCGGCTCTTTTCAGCGTTCCGCCCGCGGTATAAGTGAACATATCGACCTGGCGAAGGCGCTCTTCCACCAGCACGAACTTGCCGCCGCCGACGTAGGTGATGCCTTCCGTGTCCTCGAAATCTCCGGCATTGAGCGTCATGGAATCGAGAACATGGCCGTCGCTCTTCGCGACCTGCACGACCGCGGTGCCGCCGTCGCCGATGACGAACAGCGAATCGGTATCCTTATCGTAGGCCACGCCCGATGCCTCGGCATTCAGCAGATTGGTGCCGCTCGTCGCGTATTGCAGAGGGAAACTATCTGTCTGCGTATAGTTGTTCAGATCGTAGGTGCTTTGCGGATCGGTGAACGTCAGCACGGGAATCTTGCTGTCAACCGTGCCGCCGCCGTTATTGCCGCCTGTGTTGCCGTTGCCACCATTGCTGCCGTTGTTGCCGCCCGCGGCGCCGATGTTGCTGTCACCACCGCCACATGCGCTGAGACTGGCTGCCAGAATTGCGGAAAGCAAGATTGAATAGGTGCGGGTCGAGTTTTTGGTCTTCACGATATTGTTGTAAGTTGGCTGATTGACAGAAACGTCGGGCAGTTGACAGGAACCGCGACACTATCGGTCTTGTATTTCAGCTTCGTGAAAGGATCTGTATTTTTCTTGCAAGCTCGCTTGTTTGAGAAGAGAAACTTATCGTGAACTTCCGCAGGATTCAGACTGGGCCGTGGGTCAATCGCGGGTCGATCGCAAGTCGGCCGATGAGTCCGGCCGTTGCAGGAAAAGCCGGGGCGCTGCGCCTCGCCTGCAACGGCCTGTGGCACGCCAGTCACGCGGACGTGGCATGTATGAACGGGCGCTCTATCGCGTGCCGCCTTGCGCGGCCGCTTTTGCGATGGCTACGACGGCTTGATGCAGCGCGTCGGCGGTATCGAGCGGCGCGTGGCCGATCGCGCCACCTGTTGCGCTCGTCGGCCGCGCGGCCTGATCGGGCGACGACGAGAGCTTCACGACCGTGAGCCGCTCGCGAGGATCGACGATGATCGCCTGGCCGAAGCGGCCGCTCGCCGCGAAGGAACCGTCGCCATCCTTCAACTGATACCAGTAGTCGCGATAGCCGTAGCCCGGCCGGCCCGGCGCGAGATTGCCCTTGGCGAAGGCCGCGCTGTTAGTGGCCGGTTGCAGCGCGAGATGCGTAACGTTCGAAGGAAAACGCGTGCCGTCGCCGGCCGCGCTCATGCGCACGAGTTCGCCGAAGCGTGCCGCGTCGCGCAGCGTGGTGTTGAGACCGCCGCTGGCCATCTCGGTGCCGGTGTGATCGACCACGATGTCGGCATCGTCGTCGGCGAGCTTGCTCCAGATTTCACGCGATGCCAGCTTGCTCCACGATTCGCCGGTTACGTTGCGGATCGCCCACGCCACCGCTTCGGGCGATCCGTTCTGGTAGTACCACAGCCCGTCCGCATGCGCATCCGGCGACGCCAGCGCGACCCGCAGGAAACGATGGATGCTGTCGGGCGCGCCGCTCGCTCGCGGCACGAAGCCGACCGCCGCGAACAGCCCGAGGTCGGGTGGCAGCGCGGCCGGATAGCGCACGGCAACCTCCATGTCGAGGTTCTGCTGGAGCGTCGCGTCGCCAAACGGCGTGCCCGAGAGTTCCGGCACATACCTCGAAAGCGGCGCGTCGGGCGAGAGCTTGCCGGCGACGATCAACTGCGCGGCGAGAAGGCCCGTCACCGATTTCGTCATCGATGCCCACATATGCGTCTGATGCGGACCGAAGCCGTCGAAGTAGCGCTCGAGCACCACGCGTCCATCGCGCACGACAATGAAGCCGTCGGTCTGCGTGCGGCGCAGATAGTCGCTCAGCGTGAGCGTCGTGCCGTCGACCGTGAACGTGATCGCATCGGGATCGAGCGGGCGGCCATCGGGCAGCGCGAGGGGCTCGCGCGAGCGCTCGACGTTCGCGGTCGGGATCATCATGCGCGTATTGCGCAGCTTCCAGCTCAACGTGGTTGCGGTTTGCGAGGCGGCGGGCGTCATGCTGCCGGCCTGGGCGTCGGCGGCGTGTGGGGTGTCTGCGCGCGTGGTGGGTGCAAATGCGCACGCCGCGCCCAGCAGAAACGCGAGCAGCGCGCGTGACGCGCCCTTTGAACGAGGCACGAGGCAATTCATGTCGATGCAGTCTCCGATGTGATTGATTGTTCCGGCGCGCATTGGCAATGTCGACTACGCTGTCGGCGTGCATAACAGGCGTAAAGCGGGGCGTAAAGCAGCGCGTTCCTGACGGAGATTGAAAGACGCGGGCAGTGGCGTCAAGGCTGCGTCAGGCATAAGGTGATAACCGCCTGGCATGCCTGAGCTTGGGAAGGGAGCCAGCAAGGCGAGGCTTGCCTTGCTGGCTGTACGTAGGGCTATGTATGCTCCCCGACGCTTGCATTGCAGCCGTCGTGCAGCACGACGACGGCCCTGATCGAGCTGCGGCACATGTCATGCATCACATCAACACGATATCGTACTGCTCCTGGCTCAAATTCGACTCCACCTGCAGCGACACCGGCTTGCCGATGAAATCGATCAGCATCGCCAGATGCTGCGACTCTTCTTCGAGAAACAGATCGATCACCTGCTGCGACGCCACCACGCGAAACTCGCGCGGATTGAACTGCCGCGACTCGCGCAGAATCTCGCGCAGCACGTCGTAGCAAACGGTGCGCGCCGTTTTCACCTGCCCCTTGCCCTGGCACACCGGACACGGTTCGCACAGCACATGCGCGAGCGATTCACGCGTGCGCTTGCGGGTCATCTCCACGAGCCCGAGTTGCGAGAAGCCATTCACGGTCACGCGCGTGCGATCGCGCGACAACGCCTTCTTCAGTTCCCCCAGCACCTGGTCGCGATGCTCTGCGTTTTCCATATCGATGAAATCGATGATGATCACGCCGCCCAGGTTGCGCAGCCGCAATTGCCGCGCGATCGTATGCGCGGCTTCGAGGTTGGTCTTGAAGATCGTATCGTCGAAATTGCGCGCGCCGACATATCCGCCGGTGTTGACGTCGATCGTCGTCATCGCCTCGGTCTGATCGATCACGAGGTAGCCGCCCGACTTCAGATCCACGCGGCGCGACAGCGCGCGCTGAATTTCGGCCTCGATGTTGTAGAGATCGAAGAGCGGCCGCTCGCCGGTGTAGTGATGCAGTTTCGACGACACCGCCGGCGTAAACTCCGCGGCGAAATCGGCCAGCATCTGATGCGTCTCGCGCGAGTCGACCTGGATGCGCGAGGTCTCGTCGTTGACGAAATCGCGCAGCACGCGCTGCGCGAGGTTCAGGTCCTGGTAGAGCAGGCTCGTGGGTGGCATGCGCTGCGCCTGCGACAGGATCGTCGCCCACGTCTTGCGCAGATAGGCGACGTCGGCAGCAAGCTCCTCGCTCGTCGCATCCTCGGCGATCGTGCGCACGATGTAGCCGCCTTTCTCGTCGGCGGGCAGCACGGCGGTCAGGCGCGCACGCACGGCCTCGCGCTCGGCTTCGCTTTCGATCTTCTGCGAGATGCCGATATGCGGCTCCTGCGGCAGATACACGAGCGTGCGCCCGGCAATGCTTACTTGCGTGGACAGCCGCGCGCCTTTCGTGCCGATCGGGTCCTTGACGACCTGCACCATCAGCGTTTGACCTTCGAAGACGATCTTTTCGATCGGCTGATGCGGTGCTTGATGTTGCGCTTCGCCGGCCATGCGCGGATGCCAGATGTCGGCGACATGAAGAAACGCGGCGCGTTCGAGGCCGATGTCGATGAACGCCGATTGCATGCCCGGCAGCACGCGCACGACCTTGCCGAGATAGACATTGCCGACGCGCCCGCGCGACAGCGTTCGTTCGACATGAAGTTCCTGGACGGCGCCTTGTTGAACGAGCGCGACGCGCGTTTCCTGCGGCGTGACATTGATCAGGATTTCTTCATTCATAGTGTTGTTCTAGAAGTCGATGCGCGCTGCGCGCAGGAGGGCAGCAGTTTCAAAAAGCGGCAAACCCATGATACCCGAATAGGACCCGTCGATATGCTCGATAAACTCCGCCGCGCGTCCCTGCACGCCATAAGCGCCGGCCTTGCCGAGCGGCTCGCCGCTGGCCGCGTAGCGGCGGATCGCGTCGGCGTGCGGCGCAGCAAAGCGCACCTTCGACACCGACAGCGCCGCGGGCAGCAAGGCACCGTCGGCGTCGATCACCGCGACGGCGGTCAGCACGTCGTGCGTGCGGCCCGCGAGGCGCGTGAGCATCGCGACCGCGTCGTCGGCATCGGCGGGCTTGCCGAGAATCGAGTCGTCGATCGTGACGGTCGTGTCCGCCACGAGGATCGGCCGCCTCGCATGACCGCCGGCCACGAGCCGGGCACGCGCGGCATGCGCTTTCGCGACGCACACGCGCTGCACGTAGTCGCGCGCGTGCTCGCCGGGCAACTCGGCTTCGAGCGCTTCGGCATCTTCGTCGGGCCGCGGCAGCAGCAGTTCGAAACGCACGCCGAGCTGTTGCAGCAGCTCCTGGCGGCGTGGACTTTGCGAGGCGAGGTAGACGAACGGATGCAGCGAAGCGGCGGGCGTGGGCATGAACGGGTCTCGAAGGAGGGGATTCGGATGGCGTGGAGGCGGTGGGCGCGGTGACGGTAGCAGAGGGAGATGAGCGGGCAGGGTGAGCGGGTAGACTGAGCGTTGCATCGGCGCGCCGCAACGAGCCGCGCAGCGATCATTACATCAAGCGGGGCGCGGAGCAAATGTCTGGACACGCTACGTCGAAACGCATCGTTCGGCGCATCGACGAGTATCGGTGGCCGGTGCCCCGTGAGTCGTCGCCCGGCAATGCCTGATCTGCAATACGCAGGGACACGGGCACGGACATCGCGCATCGCCGCGCATCAGCACGCGGCACACGCCTTATGCGCTCACACGCTCACGCGCGATGATACGGGTGATTCTGCGTGATGGTCCACGCGCGGTAAAGCTGTTCGGCAAGCAGCACGCGCACCATCGCATGCGGCAAGGTGAGGCTCGATACGCGCAGCATCATGTCGGCGCGCGCCTTCAGTTCGGGATCGAGCCCGTCCGCGCCGCCGATCAGAAAGGCCACGTCGCGCCCGTCCTGCTGCCAGCCGGGCAGTGCGCCCGCCAGCTGCATCGTGGTCCAGTCCTTGCCGCGCTCGTCGAGCGCGACGATGCGCGCGTTCTTCGGCAACGCGGCTTCGATCTTCTGCCGCTCGGCGGCCATCACGCTCTCGGCCGAACGTCCCGACGAACGCTGCTCGGGCTTGATCTCGCGCAGCTCGATGCGTAGCTCGGGCGGCATGCGTTTCGCGTATTCGTCAAAGCCGGTGGCGATCCAGTCCGGCATCTTGTGGCCGACGGCGAGGATATGCAGTTTCATCGCGAGGAAGGTAGCGGTGTTTCCGGTGTGCCGGATCAGGCCGGCTTACTTGCGACGCGCCGCCGTCTTGCGCGCGGGTTTCGCGGCCGGCGCTTCCTCGTCTTCGTCCTCCTCGTCGGACTCGCTCGCGCGCGCGCCGCCGAACGGATTCGGCGTCGACAGCTTGATGCGCACCGGCTTGTCGCCCCAGATCTCTTCGAGGTTGTAGTACTGGCGCAGCGCCGGTTGCAGGATGTGGACGATCGCGTCGCCGCAATCGACCAGCACCCATTCGCCGATATCCTCGCCCTCGGTGCTGACGATCTCGCCGCCGGCTTCCTTCACGCCTTCGCGCACGCTCGAGGCGAGCGCCTTGGTTTGCCGGTTCGAGGTGCCGCTCGCGACGATCACGCGATCGAACAGCGAGGTCAGGTGGGTGGTGTTGAACACCCTGATGTCTTGCGCCTTGACGTCTTCGAGAGCGTCGACGATCACGCGTTGCAGTTTGCGAATATCCATGGAGTTACCGGTGGTACAGATGATGTTGAAGAATATAGTCCCACACCGCGGCCGGGACATGACTCGCGGCCTTGTCGTGGGTTGCGCCGTGGGCCTCGTTTTGCGCCTGGTGACCCGCTTTCCTGTCCGCGTTGCCGCCCGTCGGGTCGTCCGCCAGCGCGAGTTCGCGGCTCACCTGGTCGCGCAGATGCGCGCGAATGTCGGTGGCCGAGACGTCGAACGCGAGCGTCGTGTCGATCAGCAGATGCCCGCACGGCGTCGCCTGCAGCACGTCGGCGCCGGCTTCGCGTGCGGCGATTTCCTGTGCGACCGCGGGCGGTATCGACGCGAGGTCGAAGCCGGGCCGCGTGGCCGCGCAGATGTGCGCGAAGTCGAACAACTGCCGCCAGCCGTGCCACGTATCGAGATGCACGAGCTGGTCGGCGCCCATCAGCAGCGTGATCGACGCATCCTCGCCTTCGCGCTCGCGCCAGCGGCGCAGCGTGTCGACCGTGTAGGTCGGGCCGTCGTGATCGATCTCGTCGGTCGCGACGCGCACGCTCGCGCCGGGCAGCGCGAGCGAGGCGGCCGCCGCGCGCGTCATCGCGAGCCGGTGCACGGCCGGCGAGACGTCCGCCTTCTGCCACGGCTGGCCGGCCGGCA
Source organism: Burkholderia sp. Ax-1724 (assembly GCF_011752995.1). Classification (GTDB taxonomy): domain Bacteria; phylum Pseudomonadota; class Gammaproteobacteria; order Burkholderiales; family Burkholderiaceae; genus Paraburkholderia. The sequence goes on along the minus strand of NZ_VWWL01000023.1, from coordinate 85,857 downwards.
GCAGCACCAGCTCGGTGAGCCGCAGCACGTCGGCGAACCGTCGCGCGAGCGCGAGGTGGCCGTCGTGGATCGGATCGAAAGTGCCGCCCAGCAGACCGATCCGGCGGGGCAGGGCGACAGGGTGAGCGTTCGGCTTCAGGTGAAAATCCTTATCGTGACCGGGAGCGTGTCGAGTGTGATCGTGCGCAGCGCGGACGCCGCCTCACACCCACTCGCGCGGCACGAGAAAATCGCTGTAAAGACGCGCTTCCGGCGTGCCCGGCTCGGGCTGCCAGTCGTAGCGCCAGTTCACCACGGGCGGCATCGACATCAGGATCGATTCGGTGCGTCCGCCGCTCTGCAGTCCAAACAGTGTGCCACGGTCGAAGACCAGATTGAACTCGACGTAGCGGCCGCGCCGGTACGCCTGGAAGTCGCGCTCGGCCGCGCCGTACGGCGTGTCGCGGCGCTTCTCGACGATCGGCAGGTAGGCCTGGAGAAAACCCTCGCCGACGCTTTTGAGCATCGCGAACGACGGGTCGAAGCCCGGCTCCGAGAAATCGTCGAAGAAAATCCCGCCGATGCCGCGTGCTTCGTTGCGGTGCTTGAGGAAAAAATATTCGTCGCACCCGCGCTTGAAGCGCGGGTAGAGGTCCGCGCCGTAGGGCGCGAGCGCGTCGCGGCAGACGCGGTGAAAATGCCGCGCGTCCTCTTCGTAGCCGTAGTACGGCGTCAGGTCCATGCCGCCGCCGAACCAGAACACTGGCGCTTCGCCTGCCTTCGTCGCGATGAGCAGGCGCACGTTCATGTGCACGGTCGGGCAGTGCGGATTGCGCGGGTGCAGCACGAGCGACACGCCCATCGCCTCGAAGCCGCGCCCGGCCAGTTGCGGACGCGCGGCGCTTGCCGAGCCCGGCAACGCGTCGCCCGCGACGTCCGAGAAGCCGATGCCCGCGCGCTCGAAGAACTGGCCACCTTCGAGAATCCGCGTGATGCCGCCGCCGCGCAGCTTCTCGCCGGGCGCGCGTTGCCATGCGTCGGTTGCGAACGGCGTGCCGTCGAAGGCGCCGAGCGTGTCCGCGATATGCGATTGCAGGCCTTGCAGCCAGCTGCGCACGGCCTGTGCGTCGTAGCTCGAATCGGTCATGAATGCAGATTGCTGAGGGCGGCACGCTCGTCGTGCCGCGGGTTCTTCGAAGAGGGCGCCGGCCGCGCCGGTTTCTGGACTACGCTTGCGCGGGCGGGCCGTGGGTTCGGTCCGCTCCGCGGGGCGGGTGAAACGGCGGCTTGCCGCATCGGTCGAACCGCGGACTCCGTGCCCGTTTGCCGCGACGAGCGCGGCAAACCCAGTGTAGCGTGCGGCGTGCCCGTGCCGGGCTGCCCGAGGCGCGGCAGTTCGCCGCCCGCGCCCCCGGCGGCGCGCGCTGTCGCCGCTCGCGCGGCGCCCGGCGCCCGGTGCAAACGCCGCTTAGCGGCTTTCGGGCTTGCCGTCGGCGCGCGCGTCGTGCTTGCGGTTCACCGCGCGATAGCCGATGTCGCGGCGATACTGCATGCCGTCGAAGGCGATCTGGTTGATCGTTTCGTAGGCGGCCGCCTGCGCGGTGCGCACCGAATCCGCGAGACCGACGACGCACAGCACGCGGCCGCCCGAGGTGGTCAGCTTGCCGTCGGCGAGCGTGGTGCCGGCGTGGAACGTGACCGAATCCGCGGTTTCGGCGGGAATGCCGTTGATGCGGTCGCCCTTTCTCGGCGTATCCGGATAGTTGTGCGCGGCGAGCACGACGCCGAGCGCGGTGCGGCGGTCCCATTCGAGCTCGACCGTATCGAGCGTGCCGGCGATCGCCTGTTCGACCACCTTCGAGTAGTCGCCCTTCAGACGCGCCATGATCGGCTGCGTTTCGGGGTCGCCCATGCGGCAGTTGAATTCGAGCGTCTTCGGGTTGCCTTGCGCGTCGATCATCAGGCCCGCGTACAGGAAACCGGTGTAGCGGATGCCTTCCTTCTCCATGCCGCGCACGGTCGGCAGAATGATTTCGCGCATCACGCGCGCATGCAGTTGCGGCGTGACGATCGGCGCGGGCGAGTAGGCGCCCATGCCGCCCGTGTTCGGGCCCTGGTCGCCGTCGAGCAGACGCTTGTGGTCCTGGCTCGACGCGAGCGGCAGCACATGCTTGCCGTCGACCATCACGATGAAGCTCGCTTCCTCGCCGGCGAGGAATTCCTCGATCACGACGCGCGCGCCGGCATCGCCGAGCTTGTTGTCCGACAGCATCATGTCGACCGCGGTATGCGCCTCTTCGAGCGTCATCGCGACCACCACGCCCTTGCCGGCGGCGAGGCCGTCGGCCTTGATGACGATCGGCGCGCCCTTCGCATCGAGGTAGGCATGCGCGGCGGCGACGTCGGCGAAGGTTTCGTATTCGGCGGTCGGAATGCCGTGGCGCTTCATGAACGCCTTCGCGAAGTCCTTCGAGCTTTCGAGCTGCGCGGCTTCCTTGGTCGGCCCGAAAATCTTCAGGCCGCGCGCACGGAACAGGTTGACGATGCCGGCCGCGAGCGGTGCTTCCGGCCCGACCAGCGTGAAGGCGATCTGCTCCTGCTCGACGAAATCCGCGAGCGCGGCCGGCTCGGTGATGTCGAGGTTGCGCAGCCGCTCGTCCTGAGCGGTGCCGCCGTTGCCCGGCGCGACGTAGACGAGCTGGACCCGCGGCGATTGCGCGAGCTTCCATGCGAGCGCATGTTCGCGACCGCCGGAACCGACGACGAGTAACTTCATGTGAATCCCCGAGACTTGAAAACCATAAACGGCCGGGCGACAGGCCCAGCCGTGCAATGAACCCTCGACAGCGGGCTGCGTGCCGGCTGTCCGTTTAGCCTTCGCGCGCCCGAAGGCGCTGCGCGCGGCGAAACGTGTGACGCAACAAAACGTGCGGCGAAGCGCGTGGGCGACGTGTGCCCCGACTCAAGGATCGTTCGACGAATGGTGCGACGAAACGGCCGGCGCGCGGCGGCCGGTAACGGGCCGCCTGTGCACGATGCTGCGCGCGACGCGTGGCCGGCACGCGCTTATTCGTCGGCGATCGATGCGTTTGTATAGACTTCCTGCACGTCGTCCAGATTTTCCAGCGCGTCGAGCAGCTTCTGCATTTTCACGGCGTCGTCGCCGGTGAATTCGACTTCCGTTTGCGGCTTCATGGTGACTTCGGCCAGTTCGGCCTTGAAGCCCGCCGCCTCGAGCGCCGTCTTCACCTTCGAAAAATCGTTCGGTGGGCACAGCACTTCGATGCTGCCGTCCTCGTTTGTGACGACGTCGTCGGCGCCGGCTTCGAGCGCGGCTTCCATCAGCGTGTCCTCGGCCGTGCCGGGGGCGAACAGGAACTGGCCGACGTGATCGAACATGAACGACACCGAGCCGTCGGTGCCCATGTTGCCGCCGTTCTTCGAGAACGCGTGACGCACTTCCGCGACCGTGCGCGTGCGGTTGTCGGTCATCGTGTCGACGATCACCGCCGCGCCGCCGATGCCGTAGCCTTCGTAGCGGATTTCCTCGTAGTTCGCGCCGTCTGCGCCGCCGACACCGCGCTGGATCGCGCGGTTGATGTTGTCCTTCGGCATGTTGGCGTCGTACGCCTTGTCGACTGCGAGCCGCAGACGCGGGTTCGAGTCGATCTCGCCACCGCCGAGGCGCGCTGCTACCTGGATTTCCTTGATGAGCCGCGTCCAGACCTTGCCGCGCTTGGCATCGGCCGCTGCTTTCTTATGCTTGATGTTGGCCCATTTCGAATGACCCGCCATACTTTTCTCCGTCGCACGCGCCAGCAGGGCGCACGCATAGTGCAATTGTCGTTGCGATGTCGGGCGCTTCGCTGATCGCGCCTCGATGTCAAACCGTCCGCCAGCCACGCTGCCGGCGTTAAAGCGGATAACCGGGTTGCCGGGCCGGGCGCCTGACCGGCCGATCACCCGATCACCGCGGCTCGGCCGTGGCTTTAATGCCCGCGCCGCGACTGAAGCCCGCGTGAGGCGTCTTCAGTCTGCTTGCCCGTGTATCTCCGCTCGTGGCCGCCTGCGCCCCGGCTTGCCGCTTTACCCTCGTGCTGTTGCCTTTGCGCGCGCTGGTTCGCCGTGACCTTGAATCCGGGCCTGGCTGGCCCATACAAGCGGGGCGCAGTCCGGCGGCGCGGTTGGGGCGGGCGGATGACGTGCGGCCAATGCGGTGTAACCCGATACGGCACAACCCGAAGCCGCGCGACCCGGACAGACGCCGCGTGACTCCACAAGGCGGCGCGATGCGCCAGTCGGTGCGACAGGCCGAAGCAGCCGTGGCGAAGTTACAGCGGCGCAGTGACAGCCGTTGTGCCGGCGAGGTTGCAGGTCAAGCCGTGCGTCGAGCGGATTCGAATTTTATCACGCCGCGACGGTGCGGCAGAGGGAGCCGTAGCGCGAAACCGCGTGGCAATGCAATGAAAATGAAGCGCAAACGCAATGCAGCTGAAATGAACGCACAGTCCGAAGGGCCGCCGCATGCGTTGCGCCGATGAGGCGGGCACGGCCCGAGCCGGCCCGCCCCGCGCGTCAGTTCTTGGTGCCGAACAGCCGGTCGCCCGCGTCGCCGAGACCCGGCACGATGTACGCGTGCTCGTTCAGATGCGAGTCGAGCGACGCGACGAACAGCTTCACGTCCGGATGCGCGTCCTGGAACACCTGCACGCCTTCGGGCGCGGCGACGAGCGCGAGGAACAGGATGTTCTCGCCGGACACGTTGCGGCGCTTGAGCACGTCGACTGCGTGCACGGCCGAGTAGCCGGTCGCGACCATCGGGTCGCACAGGATGAACACGCGGTCCTCGAGGTCCGGCAGCCGCACGAGGTATTCGACCGGGCGATGGTCGTCGGCGCGGTACACGCCGATGTGGCCCACGCGCGCCGACGGCACCAGTTCGAGCAGGCCGTCCGACATGCCGACGCCGGCGCGCAGCACCGGCACGATCGCGAGCTTCTTGCCGGCGATCACCGGCGCGTCGATTTCCATCAGCGGCGTGTTGATGCGGCGCGTGGTCATCGGCAGATTGCGGGTGATCTCGTAGCCCATCAGCAGCGTGATCTCGCGCAGCAGTTCGCGGAACGTGCGCGTCGAGGTGTCCCGGTCGCGCATGTGCGACAGCTTGTGCTGGATCAGCGGGTGATCGAGGATGAAAAGATTGGGAAAACGGCTGTCCTGGGTCATGGGGGGGCACACGCGGCGGCAAGAGGGATCGGTTCGGCGCGCGCTTTCGTCTGTTTAGTCCGTTTCGTCCGCACGCTCGGCAAGCGGAATAGGGACGGGCGGATGGGGGACGGGCGCGCCACGCCGCAAGTTTACCGAAAGAGTGCCGCCCGACGATACCGGAGATTGCAGCGAGCCGGCACAGTCGGGCACCGATTCTTCTAGAATCGGGGAAACTTCGCCATGCCCGCGCGTTTCGCGCCGGCTTCACGCCACGAGGACACACAGATGGATATGGGAATCGCAGGACGTACCGCGCTCGTTTGCGCGGCCAGCAAGGGGTTGGGGCGCGGCTGCGCCGAAGCGCTCGCCGCCGAGGGCGTCAATCTGACGATCGTCGCGCGCACGGCCGAAACGCTCGAAGCGACCGCGGCCGAAATCCGCAAGCAGAGCGGCGTCGAGGTCAGGACGGTCGCGTGCGATATCACCACGCCGGAAGGCCGCGCCGCCGCGCTCGCCGCCTGTCCGCAGCCGGACATCCTCGTCAACAACGCGGGCGGGCCGCCGCCGGGCGACTTCCGCAATTTCACGCACGACGACTGGATTCGCGCGCTCGAAGCCAACATGCTCACGCCGATCGAGCTGATCCGTCAGACCGTCGACACGATGAGCGCGCGCGGCTTCGGGCGCATCGTCAATATCACGAGCTCGGCGGTGAAGGCGCCGATCGACGTGCTGGGCCTGTCGAACGGCGCGCGCTCGGGGCTGACCGGCTTCGTCGCGGGACTCGCGCGCAAGGTCGCGCCGACCGGCGTGACGATCAACAATCTGCTGCCGGGCATCTTCGACACGGACCGCATCGCGGTCACGTTCGATGCGCAGGCGAAGGCGCAGAACATTTCCGTCGACGAGGCGCGCAAGCAGCGCATGAAGACGATTCCGGCCGGGCGCTTCGGCAACCGCGACGAGTTCGGCCGCGCGTGCGCGTTCCTGTGCAGCGTGCACGGCGGGTTCATCACCGGGCAGAACTGGCTGATCGACGGCGGCGCTTATCCGGGGACTTATTGAGCGGGTACGTAGCCGGTACATAGCAGGTACGTACTGGGCGGCCTGCACCTGGCGGGTATTCGCCGAACAGGTGCATATCGGGCCAGTGCCGGCCAGGCCAGGCGCGGCGCGTACGCCATACTGGCGTGCCGTCGTACCGGGCAGGCACGCACCACGGCAGGTTCACGCGGAGCCGGGCATCGTCGCCGGGCCCGTGCGGCATCATCGGCAACATCGGCGGCAACGATACATAACGACAGTGACCCCTAACGGTTTGAGGAGCTTTACGTCATGACCACCCGCATTGCGCTGATCGCGCACGATCACAAGAAGGACGACATCGTCAAACTGGCCGGCGAATACGTCGATACGCTCGCGCACTGCGAGATCGTCGCGACCGGCACGACCGGCGGGCGCATCAGCGACGCGCACGGCCTCAAGGTCGAGCGCATGCTGTCCGGCCCGCACGGCGGCGACCTGCAGATCGGCGCGCAACTGGCCGAAGGACGCGTGGACATGGTGATCTTCCTGCGCGATCCGATGACGCCGCAGCCGCACGAGCCCGACATCAACGCGCTCGTGCGCGCTTGCGACGTGCACAACATTCCGTGCGCGACGAACATCTCGACCGCGCGCATGGTGCTCGACGTACTGGCGTTGCGGATGAAGGGCCAGGCCTGACGGCGCGGGCGCGGCGGGCGCCTGGCGCTCGCGGAACAAGCGCTGCGCGCCACGCGCAAGCCGCACGCGCGACGCGACAATCCAGAATCCAGATCAAGGAGACATGATGGCCAAGGCAATCCGATTCGATAAAACCGGCGGCCCCGAAGTGATGAAATGGGTCGACGTGGAAGTGGGTGAGCCCGGCGCGGGCGAGATCCGCATCCGTCAGACGGCGGTCGGTCTCAACTATATCGACGTGTATTTCCGCACCGGCCTGTATCCGCTGCCGCTGCCGGGCGGCCTCGGTATGGAGGCGGCCGGCGAGATCAGCGCGGTAGGCGCGGGCGTCGGCGGCCTGAAGGTGGGCGATCGCGTCGCCTACGTCGCGCGGCCGCCCGGCGCGTATGCGCAGGAGCGCGTGCTGCCGGCCGCGCAGGTCGTCAGGCTGCCCGATGCGGTGAGCGACGAGCAGGCCGCCTCGGTGATGCTGCAAGGGCTAACCGCGCAGTATCTGCTGCGCCGCACGTATCGGGTCAAGGCCGGCGACACGATCCTGATCCAGGCCGCGGCCGGCGGCGTTGGCCTGCTCGTGTGCCAGTGGGCGAAGGCGCTCGGCGCGACCGTGATCGGCACGGTCGGCTCCGACGAGAAAGCCGAGATTGCCAAGGCGCACGGCTGCGATCACGCGATCGTCTACACGCGCGAGAACTTCACGAAGCGCGTGCGCGAGATCACCAACGGCGCGGGCGTGCCCGTCGTGTACGACTCGATCGGCGAGGACACCTTCGAGAAGTCGCTCGACTGCCTCGCGCCGCTCGGATTTTTCGTGAGCTTCGGCAATGCGTCGGGTCCGCTGCCGCCGATCGATTCCTCGGAATTCGCCGGACGCGGCTCGCTGTTCTTTACGCGTCCGACGCTCTTTACCCATATCGCCAAACGCGCCGATTACGAGGCGATGTCGGCGGAACTGTTCGACGTGCTCGTGTCGGGCAAAGTCAAGACCAGCATCAATCAGCGCTATGCGTTGCCGGACGTCGGCCAGGCGCATGCCGATCTCGAAGGCCGCCGCACGACGGGGTCGACGATTCTGCTGCCGTAAGGGCGAAAGGCGAACGCGGAAGTAAAGGGCGAAACAAGCGCTGAAACAAGCGCCAAACCCAACCCAAAGACGAAGGCGGCGAATCGCGCCGCCCACACACTGCCTCGTTTCACCTCGCCTGACTGAGGGCCGCTCCGTCGCAAGACCGGGCGGCCCTTTTGCGTTTACACGATTTTTACGCGCATCCCCGCATCTTTGACTAGGCCTTTAGACGGATCGGCATACCGTTGCATCCATCCGGAATCCGTCAATGGAGAACAAAAATGGATGTGCTGTATGTCGGGGGGCTCGTGCTGTTCGCCGTGCTGACCTTCGGATTGATCGACGGCTGCGAGAAGCTCGCGCAGTTCCGCCGCGGACAGGGAGCGCGCTCATGACCTGGATGCTCTGGCTGGCCGGCGCGTCGACCGCGCTGCTGTTCGCGTATCTCGTGTATGCGCTGCTGCGCGCGGAGGACATCGAATGAACGCGAACAATGTCCTGCAGGCGAGCCTTTTTATCGTCGTGCTGCTGGCTGCCGCGGTGCCGGTGGCGAGCTATATCGGCGCGGTGATGGACGGCAGTTCGCGCGTGGTGCGCCTCGGCGCGCCGCTCGAACGGCTGCTTTACCGTATCGCGGGTGTCGATGCGTCACGGGAGATGGGCTGGAAGCATTACGCGATCGCGACGATCGCGTTCAACGTGCTCGGCGCACTGTTCCTGTACGTGCTGCTGCGCGTGCAGGGCGGGTTGCCTGGCAATCCGCAGCAATTCGGCGCGATGTCGGTCGACAGCGCCTTCAACACGGCCGTCAGCTTCGTGACCAACACGAACTGGCAGGACTACACGCCCGAGCAGAGCGTCGGCTATCTGACGCAGATGCTCGGCTTGACCGTGCAGAACTTCCTGTCGGCGGCGACCGCCATCGTCGTCGTGATGGCGCTGATTCGCGGTTTCGCGCGCCATACCGCGCAGACCATCGGCAACTTCTGGGTCGACGTCACGCGCGTGACGCTGTACGTGCTGCTGCCGATGGCGGCTCTCGTCGCGGCCTTGCTGATGAGCCAGGGCGTGATCCAGAACTTCAAGGCGTATCAGGACGTGCCGACGCTGCAAACCACCACCTACGCCGCGCCGAAGCTCGACGCGCAAGGCAACCCGGTGAAGGACGCGAAGGGCAATCCGGTCACGGTCGACACGCCCGTGAAGACGCAGACCCTCGCGATGGGCCCGGTCGCCTCGCAGGAAGCGATCAAGATGCTCGGCACCAACGGCGGCGGTTTCTTCAACGCCAATTCGGCGCACCCGTACGAAAACCCGACGCCGTTCTCGAACTTCGTGCAGATCTTCTCGATCCTCATCATCCCGGCCGCGCTCACGCTCGTGTTCGGCCGTGCGATCGGCGACCGCAGGCAGGGCGTGGCCGTGCTCGCGGCAATGACGATCGCGTTCGGCGTTTGCGTGTTCGGCGAAATGAGCGCGGAGCAGCGCGGCAATCCGGCCTTTGCGGCGCTGCATGTCGATCAGTCGGCCAGCGCGCTGCAAGCGGGCGGTAACGCCGAGGGCAAGGAAACGCGCTTCGGCATCGCGCAGTCGGGCATCTTCACGGTCGCGACCACGGCGGCGTCGTGCGGCGCGGTCGTCAATACGCACGACTCGCTGACGCCGATCGGCGGCCTCTACCCGATGCTGCTGATGCAGCTCGGCGAGGTGATCTTCGGCGGCGTCGGCTCCGGCATGTACGGCATGCTCGTGTTCGCGCTGCTCGCGGTGTTCGTCGCGGGTCTGATGATCGGCCGTACTCCTGAATACGTCGGCAAGAAGATCGAGGCGTACGAGATGAAGATGGTGTCGATCGTCGTGCTGCTCACGCCGCTGCTCGTGCTGGTGGGCACCTCGATCGCGGTGCTCAGCGACGCGGGCCGCGCCGGCATCGCGAACCCGGGCGCGCACGGCTTCTCCGAAATCCTCTACGCGTTCAGCTCGGCCGCGAACAACAACGGCAGCGCGTTCGCGGGCTTGTCGGTGAATACGCCGTTCTACAACTGGCTCACCGCGATTGCGATGTGGTTCGGCCGCTTCGGCACGATCGTGCCGGTGCTCGCGATTGCCGGCTCGCTCGCCGCGAAGAAGCGCATCGGCGTGACGGGCGGCACGCTGCCGACGCATGGGCCGCTCTTCGTCGTGCTGCTGCTCGGCACCGTGCTGCTGGTCGGCGCGCTGACCTACGTGCCGGCGCTCGCGCTCGGCCCCGGTGTCGAGCATCTGATGATGATGGGCGCGCAGTGAGGCGGCGCAGGCAAACCCGCAACTGAACAGCTCAAAAGCGCGCGCCGGCGGCAGCGGGTTGCAAGACCCAGGCAAGACCCGGGCGAGCCCCGGCCCGCGCAACGCGATATTCGAGGATTCAATGACTGAACATAACGCTACGAAGTCCATGTTCGATCCGGTGCTGTTGCGCCCGGCGATCGTGGACTCCTTCAAGAAGCTCACGCCGCGCACGCAGTTCCGCAACCCGGTGATGTTCTGCGTGTACGTCGGCAGCATGCTGACCACGATACTGTGGATCGCCGCGCTCGGCGGCCAGGCCGAGGCACCCGCGGGCTTCATTCTCGCGGTCTCGTTATGGCTGTGGTTCACGGTGCTGTTCGCGAACTTCGCGGAAGCGCTCGCCGAGGGCCGCTCGAAGGCCCAGGCCGCGTCGCTGCGCAGCGCGAAGAAAGACGTGGTGGCCAAGAAGCTCAACGAGCCGCATCCGAAGTCGCCGATCCGCATCATGACCGCGTCCGATCTGCGGCGCGGCGACGTCGTGCTGGTCGAGACCGGCGACGTGATTCCGGCCGACGGCGAAGTGATCGAGGGCGTCGCGTCGGTCGACGAGTCGGCGATCACGGGCGAATCGGCGCCGGTGATCCGCGAGTCGGGCGGCGACTTTTCCTCGGTGACGGGCGGCACGCGCGTGCTGTCCGACTGGATCGTCGTGCGCGTCACGGCGAATCCGGGCGAGGCGTTTCTCGACCGCATGATCGCGATGGTCGAAGGGGCGAAGCGGCAGAAAACGCCGAACGAAATCGCGCTGACGATTCTGCTCGTCGCGCTGACGATCGTGATGCTGCTCGCCACCGCGACGCTGCTGCCGTTCTCGATCTTTTCCGTCGAGGTGGCGAAAGCGGGCCACGTCGTCACGATCACCGCGCTCGTCGCGCTGCTCGTGTGCCTGATTCCGACCACGATCGGCGGGCTGTTGTCGGCGATCGGCGTGGCCGGCATGAGCCGCATGATGCAGGCGAACGTGATCGCGACCTCGGGCCGCGCCGTCGAAGCGGCCGGCGACGTCGACGTGCTGCTGCTCGACAAGACCGGCACGATCACGCTCGGCAATCGCCAGGCCTCGCAGTTTCTGCCTGCGCCGGGTCTGACCGAGGAAGCGCTCGCCGACGCAGCGCAACTGGCCTCGCTCGCGGACGAAACGCCGGAAGGCCGCAGCATCGTCGTGCTCGCGAAGCAGCGCTTCAATATCCGGCAGCGCGATATGGGCTCGCTGCATGCGGTGTTTCTCGCGTTCAGCGCGCAGACGCGCATGAGCGGCGTCGATCTTTCCCCCGAGGGGACGCCGCCGGGGGCGCATGGCCGCGAAATCCGCAAGGGCGCGGCCGATGCGCTCAAGCACTACGTCGAAGCGAACGGCGGGCGTTTCCCGAACGAAGTCGACCATGCGGTCGCGGACGTGGCGCGCCGCGGCAGCACGCCGCTCGTGGTCGCCGAGAAGGGCGAGCAGGGCGCGCGCGTGCTCGGCGTGATCGAGCTGAAGGACGTCGTGAAGGGCGGCATCAAGGAGCGCTTCGCCGAGCTGCGCAAGATGGGCATCAAGACCGTGATGGTGACGGGCGACAACCGCCTGACCGCCGCCGCGATCGCGGCCGAAGCCGGGGTCGACGACTTCCTTGCCGAAGCGACGCCCGAAACGAAGCTCGCGACGATCCGCGCGCACCAGGCCGAAGGGCGGCTCGTCGCGATGACCGGCGACGGCACCAACGACGCGCCCGCGCTCGCCCAGGCCGACGTCGCGGTGGCGATGAACAGCGGCACGCAGGCCGCGAAAGAGGCCGGCAACATGGTCGATCTCGATTCGAACCCGACCAAGCTGATCGAGATCGTCGAGATCGGCAAGCAGATGCTGATGACGCGCGGCTCGCTGACCACGTTCTCGATCGCCAACGACGTCGCCAAGTACTTCGCGATCATTCCAGCCGCGTTCGCCTCGACGTATCCGGCGCTGAACGCGCTGAACGTGATGCATCTGGCGACGCCGGCCTCGGCCATCATGTCGGCGGTGATCTTCAACGCGCTCATCATCGTGCTGCTGATTCCGCTCGCGCTCAAGGGTGTGCGCTATCGCGCGCTAGGCGCGGCGATCCTGTTGCGCCGCAATCTGCTGGTCTATGGCCTCGGCGGAATCATCGTGCCGTTCATCGGCATCAAGCTGATCGACATGGTGCTCGCCGCGCTCGGCTGGGTTTGAACATGCGGCGCGCCGGCTACGAAGCGCCGCTGTGCCGGCGTACTGAAGTGACGAAAAGGGAAAGAGACCCATCATGAAAAATCTGTTCCGTCCGTTGATCGTGATCTTCGCGGTATTGACCGTGATTACCGGACTCGCTTATCCCGCCGTGATGACCGCGATCGGTCAGGCGGCGTTTCACGACCAGGCCAACGGCAGCCTGATCGAGCGCAACGGCAAGCTGGTCGGCTCGCAACTGATCGGCCAGCAGTTCGATGCGCCGCAGTACTTCTGGGGCCGCCTGTCGGCGACCACGCCGATGCCGTACAACGCGCAGAATTCGGGCGGCTCGAACCTCGGGCCGAACAATCCGGCGCTGCTCGACGAGATCAAGGGCCGGCTCGATGCCTTGAAGGCAGCGGGCACCGATCTGTCGAAGCCGGTGCCGGTCGATCTGGTGACTTCGTCGGGCAGCGGGCTCGATCCCGAGATCAGCCCGGCCGCGGCCGCGTATCAGGTCGCGCGGGTGGCGCAGGCGCGGCACCTCGCGGTGAGTGACGTGCAGGCGCTCGTCGCGCGCTATACGACGGGCCGCCAGTTCGGCGTGCTCGGTGAGCCGCGCGTGAATGTGCTGAAGCTCAATCTCGCGCTCGACGAGATGCAGCACGGTTGAGCGCGGGCCATTGCGTAACGGGCAGAAGTGGGAAGAAGCTGGCAGAGGCCGGCAAAGCCGACGGAAGCGGCGGTAAGATGCGGCCGCAAAGTCGGGCCACAAAGTCATGCCGCAGGGCAAACCGTGCCTCGTCGCGCGACGAGGCACGTTGCCGTTGCGGTTCAACCGAAAGGGCGGCGCTCGCGTGGCGCCGCGCTGTTATTTGCGGGCCGGCGCGGGCCGTGCCACCATGCAGAAAGCGCCGCTCGCGCGACCCTGAAAACCACTGAGCATGAACCGCCCCGATCCTGACGAATTGCTCGACAAGCTGCAGCGCGACGAAGAAAAACGCCAGCGCGGCCGGCTGAAAATTTTCTTTGGCGCGTCGGCCGGCGTCGGCAAGACCTATGCGATGTTGCAGGCCGCGCGCCGCCGCCAGGAAGAGGGCGTCGAGGTGCTGGTCGGCATCGCCGAAACGCATGGGCGCGGCGAAACCGCCGCGCTGCTCGCGGGCCTCGACGTGCTGCCGCTCGCGCATATCGAATACCGCGGCCGCAAGCTCGGCGAGTTCGATCTCGACGCCGCGCTCGCGCGCAAGCCGCAACTGATTCTCGTCGACGAACTCGCGCATTCGAACGTGCCGGGCGCGCGTCATCTGAAGCGCTGGCAGGACGTCTACGAACTGCTCGACGCGGGCCTCGACGTCTATACGACCGTCAACGTGCAGCACCTCGAAAGTCTCAACGACGTGGTCGGCCAGATCACCGGCATCCGCGTGTGGGAGACCGTGCCCGATCGCGTGTTCGATCACGCCGACGAAGTCACGCTCGTCGATCTGCCCGCCGAGGAACTGCTCGACCGCCTGCGCGACGGCAAGGTCTATATGGCGCAGCAGGCCGAGCGCGCGGTGCGCAATTTCTTTCGCAAGGGCAACCTGATCGCGCTGCGCGAGCTGGCGCTGCGCCGCACCGCCGATCGCGTCGACGCGCAGATGCGCGAGTACCGCGCCGACCGTTCGATCCAGCGCATCTGGCAGGCGCGCGAGCGCCTGCTCGTGTGCGTCGGGCCCGGGCCGGAAGCGCCGGCGCTGGTGCGCGCGGCGGCGCGTCTTGCCGCGAGCCTGCGGGCCGACTGGCTCGCCGTGTATGTCGAAACGCCCGCGTTGCAGCGTCTGCCCGATGCGCGCCGCGAACGCACCTTGAACGCGCTGAAGCTCGCCGCCGAACTGGGCGCCGAGACCGCCACGCTCGCCGCCGCCGACGCGCTCGATGCATTGATCGGCTACGCCCAGGCGCGCAACGTGTCGAAGCTCGTGGCGGGCGCCTCGGTGCGCACGGGGCTGAAGCGCTGGCTGCGCAGGCCGCTCGGCGAGCGCATCGCCGAGAAGGGCGGCGACCTCGATCTCACGCTGATTCGCGTATCGTCGGAGCGCGAGGGCGCCGAGCAGCGGCGTCTCCTGAATACGACCGCGAATGCATGGCGCGAGGCCATGAGCGCGGCGCGCGAGCGCCGCTCGCCGGCGCGCGCGTATGCGTTCGCGCTGGCGATCGGCACGGCCATCACGCTGCTGTCGAGCCAGCTGATCGATCGCATCGACCTGACCAATCTCGTGATGCTGTACCTGCTCGGCGTGATCTTCACGGCGGTGAAGATCGGACGCGGGCCCGGTGTCGTGCTGTCGTTCGCGAGCGTCGCCGCGTTCGATTTCTTTTTCGTGCCGCCGCGCATGTCGCTGTCGGTTTCCGATACGCAGTACCTGCTGACGTTCTTCGGCATGCTGCTGACCTCGCTCGTCATCAGCCATCTGACGTCGAGCCTGCGCCGCGAGGCGAGCGTCGCGCGGCGCCGCGAGCAGCGCACCGGCGCGATGTACGAGATGGCGCGCGAACTGGCCGCGGCGCTGACCACCGAGCAGATCGTCGGAACCGGCAGCCGGCACGTGAGCGAGGTGTTCGGCGCGCGCGTCGCGATCCTGCTGCCGGACAGCGCCAATCAGGTCAGGCAGAAGATCGAGGACCCGGATGCTGCGATCACGCTCGACGGCGGCGCGCTCGATCTCGACGTCGGCCAGTGGGTCTACGATCAGCAGAAGCCGGCCGGCCACGGCACCGACACGCTGCCCGCGGCGGCCGCGCTGTATCTGCCGCTGAAGGCACCGATGCGCACGCGCGGCGTGCTCGCGGCCGTGCTGCGCGACGAGCGCGAACTCGACGTGCCCGAGCAGCGGCGCATGCTCGACGCGTTCGCCGCGCAGATCGCGCTCGCGCTCGAACGCGTGCATTACGTCGATATCGCGCGCGACGCGCTCGTCAACATGGAGTCGGAGCGGCTGCGCAATTCGTTGCTGTCGGCGATTTCGCACGATCTGCGCACGCCGCTTACGACGATCGTGGGGTTTTCGTCGATGCTCGCGCAGGGGCGGCAGGGGGCGGCGGAAGTTGGGCGTGCGGATGCGCAGGCCGCCACGCGCGCGCAAGCGTTGGGGAATGCGCGACCTGAGGCGCGGGCCGAGGAGCAACGCGAGGCACAGGCGGAAGCACAGGCGCACGCACAGCCAGGCGCACCGGTGGAAATAGCGGCACAGGCGCACAGCGCAACGCAAACCGAAGCACAAGCCGCCGCGCGGCGCAGCGACGAACTCGTCGAGGCGATTCACGAAGAGGCGCTGCGCATGACCGGCATCGTCACGAATCTGCTCGACATGGCGCGTTTGCAGGCCGGCAGCCTGCAACTGAACCAGCAATGGACGCTGCTCGAGGAGACTGTCGGCGCCGCGCTGCGCGCCTGCCGGCGCGTGCTCGCCGGGCACCCGGCGCGGGTCGTGCTGCCCGCCGATCTGCCGCTGCTGCACCTCGACGCGGTGCTGATGGAGCGGCTCTTCTCGAACCTGTTCGAGAATGCCGCCAAGTACACCGCGCCCGGTACGCCGCTGACGATCGGCGCAGAGCGGATCGAGGCGGACGGCGCGCCGTTCGTGCGCGTGAGCGTCGACGACGACGGCCCTGGCCTGCCGGCCGGCATGGAAGCGCGCGTGTTCGAGAAGTTCACGCGCGGCGAGAAGGAGTCGGCGAAACCGGGTATCGGCCTCGGGCTCGCGATCTGCCGCGCGATCGTCGAGGCGCACGGCGGCACGATCGGCGCGCTCAACCGGATCGGCGCGGACGGCCGCGTCGCAGGCGCGCGCTTCTGGTTCACGCTGCCGGTCCAGACGCCGCCCGCCGTACCCGATATGCTCGACGACGAAGACGCCGCCCTCAACCCGCAGGACAAACCCGCCCATGAGTGACCCGAGCATCACCGTCGTTCTGATCGAAGACGAAAAGCAGATTCGCCGCTTCGTGCGCACCGCGCTCGAAGGCGAGGGCATCGCCGTGTACGACGCCGAGACCGGCAAGCAGGGGCTCGTCGAAGCGGCCACGCGCCAGCCCGATCTGGTGATCGTCGATCTCGGCCTGCCCGATACCGACGGCCTCGACGTGATCCGCGAGCTGCGCGGCTGGAGCGAGCTGCCGGTGATCGTGCTGTCGGCGCGCACCCAGGAAAGCGAGAAGGTCGCCGCGCTCGATGCTGGCGCCGACGACTACCTGACCAAGCCGTTCGGCGTGTCCGAGCTGCTGGCGCGGATTCGCGCGCATCTGCGGCGGCGCAACCAGGGCGGCGCGAACGAATCGCCGCAAGTGCGCTTCGGCGCGGTCAGCGTCGATCTCGCCTTGCGCCAGGTGACGCGCGACGGCGCCGCGATCCATCTGACGCCGATCGAATACCGCCTGCTCGCGACGCTCGTGCGCCACGCGGGCCGCGTGCTCACGCACCGGCAACTGCTGCGCGACGTGTGGGGGCCGTCGCATGTCGAGAGCCATCACTATCTGCGCATCTACATGGCGCATCTGCGCGGCAAGCTCGAACGCGACCCGGCGCAGCCCGAGCATATCGTCACCGAGACCGGCGTCGGCTACCGGCTGGTCGGGGCGGGGTGAAGCCCGCCCGGTTATAATCTCCCGACGTAAGGACGACCTTGCGCTTGCATCGATCATCGGGGACGGCCCCATTTTTATGGAGCTGTCTCTGATGTCCTGGTTTCTTCTTCTGATCGCCGGTTTGCTCGAAGTCGCGTGGGCGGCCGGTCTCAAAACTTCCGAAGGCTTCACCCGTTTCTGGCCGTCCGTGTTCACGATCGTGACCGCGCTCGGCAGCTTCGCGCTGCTCACGCTCGCGATGCGCCAGCTGCCGCTCGGCACCGCCTATGCGGTGTGGACCGGTATCGGCGCGGTCGGCGCGTTCATCTTCGGCGTCGTGATGATGGGCGAGGCGCTGACGCTCGCGCGTGTCGCCAGTGCGTCGCTGATCGTGATCGGGCTCATCGGGCTGAAGCTGTCGTCGGGCCACTGAGGTTGGGCGACCGAGGTTCGGCCACTGAAGTTAGGGCACCGAGCCAGCAGCATTGATTCAACACGCATCGCCCCCCGCCACGGCCGGTTCGCCACCCTGCGTTCTGCGAATTAACGTGGCTATAATGAGACAGAACCTATCCTGAAATTGCCCGCGGCCTGTTCGGCCCGGCTGGCCAGGCGAGCCTGACGACTTCGGCGCGAAGCCTGCGCTTCATTCCGCCGCGGCGCCCGGCACGTCCCAAGCGCGTGGAGGCGGCCATGCTTGAATCACTTTCGCTTGCTGCTGGCCTCTCATGGGGCAGCGGTCTGCGCCTCTATCTGACGGTCCTGCTGGCCGGCGTGTTCGAGCGTCTCGGCCTCATTCATCTGCCCGCCACGCTGTCCGCGCTGTCCTCGCCCTGGGTGATCGGCGCGGCCGCCGTGCTGACGCTCGCCGAATTCCTCGCCGACAAAATCCCCGCGTTCGACTCGCTGTGGGACGCGATCCACACCTTCATCCGCATTCCGGCCGGCGCGGTGCTCGCCGCCGGCGCGCTCGGCCATGCCGATCCGGCTTTGCTGGCGGTCGCGGCGCTCGCGGGCGGCACGCTCGCCGGCACCGCGCATCTCGCGAAGGCCGGTACGCGCGCGCTTATCAATCTGTCGCCGGAACCGTTGTCGAACGTCGTGACCTCGACCGCCGAGGACGGTCTCGTCTTCGGCGGCGTGCTGCTCGCGCTGTTCGTGCCGCTCGCGTTTCTGGTCCTGATGGTAGGCTTTCTGCTGCTCGCGGCGTGGGCATTGCCGCGGTTGTGGCGTGGCGTGCAGGGCGGGTTTCGCGGCATGGCCACGCATATGGTGTCGCGATTTGCGAGGAGCAGGCACGATTGAGCGAAGCACTACCCGGGTCCAAGGCAGGTTCGACGGAGCGCGTCGACGTAAGCGACGTTAAAGCGGCGCGCCGTTTCGGCGGCGCGGATCTGCTGCGCCAGGCGATCCGCATGACGGCGCGCGACTGGCGCGCGGGCGAACTGACGATGCTGCTGCTCGCGCTCGTGCTGGCCGTCGCCGCGCTTTCTAGCGTCGGCTTTCTCGCCGATCGGCTGCACCAGGGGCTCGAACGCGACGCGCGGCGCATGATCGCCGCCGATTTCATCGTGCGCGCCGACCATCCGGTTGATCCGCAATTTGCCGCCGAGGCGCGCTCGCTTGGCCTGCGCACCGCCACCACGGCGATTTTCCCGAGCATGATCAATGCGACCGGCGCAAAGCCGGTGTCGCGGCTCGCCGCCGTCAAGGCGGTGTCGCCGGGCTATCCGCTGCGCGGCGCATTGCAGATCGCGCCGGCGCCCGGCGCGGCCGATCATCGGGCGACGTCGATTCCCGCGCCCGGCACCGTGTGGGTCGATCAGGAACTGCTCGACGCCTTGAAGCTGAAGGTCGGCGATGCGGTGAAAGTCGGCAATCGCAGCTTCACGATCGGCGCGCTGATTACGCGCGAACTCGACCGCGGCTTTTCATTCGTCAATTTCTCGCCGCGTCTGATGCTGCGCGCCGACGAACTGCAATCGACCGGTCTCGTTACGTTCGGCAGCCGCGTCACGTATCGGCTGCTGGTGGCCGGTGCCGCCGATGCGGTCGCGCGTTTCACGCAGTTCGCGCATGACCGCGTGGACGGCGGCAAGCTGCGCGGCGTCGCGCTCGAATCGCTGCACGACGGCCAGCCGCAGGTGCGTCAGACGCTCGATCGGGCGGGCCATTTCCTCACGCTCGTCTCGCTGCTGACCGCGCTGCTCGCGGCGGTGGCGATTGCGATGGCGGCGCACCGCTATATGCGCCGGCATCTCGACGGCTGCGCTGCGATGCGCTGTCTCGGCGTGAGCCAGGCCGCGCTGCGCGCGCTTTTCACGCTCGAATTCGCCGGGCTCGGCGTGATCGGCGGGGTGCTGGGCGTCGCGCTCGGCTATCTCGGCCACCTCGCGCTGCTGACGTGGCTCGGTAGCCTGATCGACGTCGTGCTGCCGCAGCCGACGCTGTGGCCCGCGCTCGAAGGCATCGCGGCCGGCCTCGTGCTGCTGCTCGGCTTCGCGTTGCCGCCGCTGTTGCCGCTCACGCGCGTGCCGCCGGTGCGCGTGCTGCGCCGCGAATGGGGCGAGGCGGGGCGCACCGCGTGGGCCGCCTACGCGCTCGGCATCGTGCTGTTCGCGGGGCTGCTGATTGTCGCGGCCGGTGAGTTGAAGCTCGGCGGTATCGTCGCGGGCGGCTTCGCGGGCGGGCTGCTCGTGTTCGCCTGCATCGCGCGGCTCGCGCTATGGGGCGCGGCGCGCATCGTGCGCAGCGAGCGCGTCAACGCGGGGATCGGCTGGCGCTATGCGCTCGCGTCGCTCGAACGCCGCAGCAGCACGAGCGCGCTGCAGATCACCGCGCTCGGCATCGGCCTCATGTGCCTGCTGCTGATCGCGATGACGCGCAACGACCTCGTGCAAGGCTGGCGCAAATCGACGCCGCCCGATGCGCCGAACCTGTTCATCATCGATATCCAGCCCGACCAGCGCGACGCGGTCACGCAATATCTCGCCGCGCACGGCGTACCCGGCGCGCAGCTTTCGCCGATGGTGCGCGGGCGGCTCGTCGCGATCAACGGCAAGCCGGTCGATCCGGACTCGTTCAAGGGCCAGGACGCGCGGCGTCTGGTGGACCGCGAGTTCAACCTGTCGTACACGACCGAGCTGCCCGACGACAACCGTATCGCCGCGGGCAAGTGGTACGGCGACACGACGACGCCGCAGATTTCGATCGAGCAGGGGCTCGCGAAACTGATCAACGTGAAGCCTGGCGACGTGCTGCGTTTCGACGTGACGGGCCTGCAAATCGACGCGCCGGTTACGAGCCTGCGCAAGCTCGACTGGGGTTCGTTCAAGGTCAATTTCTTCGTGCTGATGCCGCCCGCCGCGCTGCGCGATTTTCCGGCGACGTTCATCACGAGCTTCCATCTGCCGCCGGACCGGCAGGCGACGATCGACGGCCTGATCGCCGCCTATCCGAACCTCACCGCGATCGACACGGGCCCGATTCTCGCGCAGGTGCAGCGCGTGCTGCAGCAGGTGATCGGTGCGGTGCAGTTCCTGTTCGCGTTCACGCTCGCGGCCGGCGTGCTGGTGCTGTACGCGGCGCTCGCCGGCACGCGCGACGAGCGTATGCGAGAATCCGCGCTGCTGCGCGCGCTCGGCGCGTCGCATCGGCAGGTGCGCGCGGTGCAGGTCGCCGAATTCGTCGCGGTCGGGGCGCTGGCCGGCTTGATGGCGGCGGCGGGGGCGCAGATCGTCGGCGCGCTGCTCGCGACGCACGTGTTCGAGTTCTATCTGGACTTCGATCCGTGGCTGCTGCCGGCGGGCATCGCCGCCGGGGTTGCCTGCGCGGGCGTGGGTGGCTGGCTGAGTCTGCGGCATGTGCTGGCACGGCCCGCGCTGCAATCGCTGCGTGATGCATGATGCGCGACGCGTGATTTTTTCCCGATGGTTTTTTCTGGCGGTTGAGCAGGGTATGAGCGATTTGAACGACGAAGTGTCCGCGGACAAACCGACGGCCTTCGAGCTGGTGGGCGGCGAGGCGCGCGTGCGCGAACTGGTCGACCGGTTTTACGACCTGATGGACCTCGAAGCGGATTTCGCCGGGATTCGCGCGCTGCATCCGGCATCGCTCGACGGGTCGCGCGACAAGCTGTTCTGGTTCCTGTGCGGCTGGCTCGGCGGCCCCGATCACTACATCAGCCGCTTCGGCCATCCGCGTCTGCGCGCGCGGCATCTGCCGTTCGCGATTGCCTCGGGCGAACGCGACCAGTGGCTGCGCTGCATGGCGTGGGCGATGCAGGACATCGGCCTCGCCGAGCCGCTGCGCGAGCGTCTGCTCGGCTCGTTCTTCGAAACCGCGGACTGGATGCGCAACCGCAATGGCTGAGCCGCGGCAACCGACCCCATCGGCGGCTGTCTCTGCGATTGACGCCGACTACGCGGCGCTCCCCATGCGGGCACGCGACGTGCTCGACTGCTGGTTCGGCGCGCCGGGTTCGCCGGAATACGGCACGGAGCGCAAGCTCTGGTTCACGCGCGACGACGCTTTCGATACGATGCTGCGCGAACGTTTCGGCGACCTGATCGATGCGGCGCTCGCCGGCGAACTCGACGCGTGGCAGGCCACGTCGCTCGGCACGCTCGCGCTCGTCATCGTGCTCGATCAGTTCTCGCGCAACTGCCATCGCAACACGCCGCGCGCATTCGCCGCCGACAGCAAGGCGCTGCAGATCGCGCAACGGATGATCGCAAGCGGTGCCGATCGGCTGCTGCCCGGCGCGCAGCATCGCGTGTTCGCGTATCTGCCGTTCGAACACGACGAAACGCTCGCGAGCCAGCATGAGTCGCTGCGGCTCTTCGGTCAGCTGGCGGCGGAGCCGGGCGGCGCGAGCTACTACCGCCATGCAGTGCGGCACGCGGAGATCGTCGAGCGGTTCGGCCGCTTCCCGCATCGCAATGCCGTGCTCGGGCGCGCCTCGAGCGACGAAGAAAGCGCGTTTCTGCGCGAGCCCGGGTCGTCGTTCTAGCCGCTTCCCGCGGCTTTCAGCAGCTTCCATCCGAGCGCGCGTTGGCGTGCCCGGCGCGCGCGTTGCCTTCTAGTCGTCGCCGCGCACCGTGCCTGCAACCGGCGTGCGCACGAAGACGCGCAGCAGTTCATCCGAATCGCCGGGCCGCGCGCCGGACCAGAATAGTTGCCATTCACCGGGCGGTTGGGGCGCATGGTCGCGGCGGCTTTCCTCGATGAGCCAGGTGCAGGCGGTCGTACGCGGGTTCTCGTTCGGCTGATGGACGATGCCGGTGTAGTAGTAGAGCATCGGCGCCTCGGACTCGCCGAGGCTCGCGCTTGCCATGCAATCGCCGTCGTTCCATTCGATGTTTATCTTCGCGCCGAGGTCCAGGAACACCGAGCGGTAGCTCTTCGCGTCATCGAGCCACGGCAGCAGCAGCGTGCTGACGAGCCCCCACGCGAGCATCGCGCCCGCGCACCAGCTGAGCGCGCCACGCCATTTGCCCGCGTATTTGAAGGACGGCAGCAGCCATAGCCAGCCGATCGTCAGCAGCAAGGCGGCGGCGATCATCGCGGGCTTGATCGGCAGCACCCAGTCGAGCGGCAGCCAGCGTCCGAGCCAATGCAGCGAGGCATGCGTGCTCACCGGGCTCGTCATGATCGACCAGATGATCCACGCGAGCACAGCCGTGCCGCCGAACAGCACGCGGCTCATCATGTCCCAGACGACGTGCAGCCGCGCCGGCAGCCGCTCGACGCCTTGCATCGCAAGCAGCGCAAGCGGGGCGATGAACGGCAGGATGTACAGCTCGCGCACGGTCGCCGAACTTTGCAGCACGGCGAAACCGATGCCCGCGAAAAGCGCCGGCAAGGCGATGCGCGGGTCGCGCCAGCGTCGCCACGCGCCGCTGGCGAGCGCAGCCAGCGCAAGCGGTACGACCGGAAAGCCGACGCTCAGCACGGTGCGCAGCACGAACAGACGGCTCTCGTTCTCGGAGCCCAGTTCGGGCACCGAAAAGCCGAAGAAGCGCCCGATGTTGTTGTCCCACAACCAGACCTTGAACAGCGCTTCGGAGCGCAGGTAGAAGCAGATCGGCCAGATCAGCGCGAACGGCGCGCAAACGAGCGCGGCGATGCCGAGCGCGCTCGCGAAGCTGCGGCTGCGGCACGCGGGATAGAGGACGAGCACCGCGCAGGTGGTCGCGCCGAAGACGAGCGGCACGAACAGGCCCTTGGCGAGCAGCGACACGCCGACGCCCGCGCCAAACATCGCCGCGCCGCTCAGGATCGCGTGGCGGCGCCCTGGGGCGTCGAGCGGCCGGGTGTGCGGCTGCGCCGGTGTCGGCGACGGCGCGTTCCGTGCGGCGTCGCGCAGATGCACGAGCACGAGTTCGAACAGCCCGCAGAAGCCGAGTGCGGCGCCGGCCATCAGCGCGACGTCGGTCATCATGTCGTGCGCGTGCTTGACGACGGCGAGCGTGCCGCCGAACAGCGCGAGCGTGCCGATCACACGCAGATCGAACCAACTCGATGCATCGGTCGCGCGGCGCGCCACGCGGGCCGTGTAGTAGATGGTCAGGCCCGCGAACAGCGCGCTCGCGAGACGCGCGGCGTCATGCAGCGGCAGGTAGCGGCCCAGCATCCACGCGAGGCCGGCGGCGACCCAGTCGTAGATCGGCGGTTTTTCGACGAAGGGCTGGCCCGCGTTGGTCGGCACGACGAGATCGCCGCTCTCGAGCATGTGCTGGACGATGCCGAACGTGTAGGTTTCGTCCTGTTTCCACGGCTCGTGGCCGAGGATGCCCGGCAGCAGCCATGCGCAAAGGATCGCCAGCGCGACGATCCACAGCAGCGGACGGGTTGCCGCGAGCGCGCGCCAGCGTTGCAAGGCGCGTGCGGCGCGATCGGCGGGGCGTCGGGTAGGGCGCGCGTCGGCTGCGTCAGTCGCCCGGGACGCCTGGCTGGTGGCGGCCGCGCGCGCGTTGCCGGCGGCCGCAGCCGTGGCGTTCTCCGCGCGCCACGTCGCTGACTGCTTGTCTTGCATGGAAATCTCAGGTCGATGTACGCGGCGGCGTGGGCCTCGTACTTATGTTCTGGCTTGCAGCGTGCGTCGTCGAAACGGCGCACGTTCCGGCCGATTCTAACGCCATATTATTACGGGGGATTACAGGGAAAGGGCCGAGCGTGGCGTTTTATCCACGCGAGTGTGCGTTTGCCGCCAGATCGGCGGGAATGCGCCGTGGAGCAGGGAAGAAAAAAGCGCGGCCACGATGGGCCGCGCTTGGGGTGCGAGGGACTGCGGCCTGGCGATCCGGCGTGTCAGCGTCCGCCGGCCACGTCGAAAAGCGCGCCCGTCACATACGATGCCGCGTCGCTCAGCAGCCACACGACGGCTTCGGCCACTTCGTCGGCGCTGCCGGGGCGGCCGAGCGGCGTGGTCGCGCCAAGTTGCGCGGCCCGCTCGGGCTTGCCGCCGCTCGCGTGAATCTCGGTGTCGATGAGGCCCGGGCGCACCGCGTTCACGCGCACGCCGCGCGGGCCGAGTTCTTTCGCGAGCCCGAGCGTCATCGTGTCGATCGCGCCTTTCGAGCCTGCGTAATCGACGTATTCGTTCGGCGAACCGAGCCGCGCCGCTGCCGACGAAATATTGACGATCGCGCCGCCCGCGCCGCCGCGATCGCTCGACATGCGCCGCGCGGCTTCGCGCGCACACAGGTAGGCGCCGAGCACGTTGACGTCGAACATGCGCTTCAGGCGCGCGAGGTCCATGTCGGCGAGCGGGCTCGACGGCGCGACGATGCCCGCGTTGTTGACGAGCGCGTCGATGCGGCCGAAGGTCTGCTGCAGCGTATCGAACATTGCGATTACGTCGGCTTCGTCGGCGACGTCGCCGGCGATCGGCACCGCGCGGCCGCCCGCGCGCTCCACTTCGCCGACCGTCTGCTGCGCAGCCGCCAGGTCGCGCACGTAATTGACGCCGACGAACCAGCCGCGCGCGCCGAGCAGACGTGCGGTTGCGCGGCCGATGCCGCGGCTGCCGCCGGTAATCAGAACAGCTTTCGTCATGGCAACCTCGTCGTTCGGATGGATCGCGCGGGGCTCGCAAAAAGCCTGCAAGCCGTATTCAGGCCATGTTCGGGCTGCGCCTGGATTGCGCTCAATGCGCTCAAGGCAGGGTGAAGCCGGCGGTCGAACCAGTGCGAAACCGGCGCGAAACCAGCGTCGAGTCGAAGCAAGGCAAAGCCACCACGGAGCCCGCATGCCAGCATGGAAGCGGCCTCAAACTGCCGCATCAACCGCCGCCTCCAGCCTCGGCCTCAAACCGTATTGCCCTGCACCGCCCACTTGTCGCGCACGGGCGGCCGATAGCCGCGCAGCTTGCCGATCAGCGCGGCGGGATCGGCGTCGATCTGCAGCATGTCGAGATAGGTGCGGCGCATGAAGCCTTCGTCGACCGTATGGCGCAGCAGCTGGATCAGCGGGTCGTAGAAGTGGCCGGTATTGAGCAGCGCGACGGGTTTGCCGTGATAGCCGAGCTGGGCCCACGTGAAGACCTCGAACAGCTCTTCGAGCGTGCCCGCGCCGCCCGGCATCGCGACGAACGCGTCGGACAGCTCGGCCATCATCTTCTTGCGATGATGCATGTCGGGCACCACGTGCAGTTCGGTCAGCCCGTTATGGCCGACTTCCTTGTCGACGAGCAGTTCGGGAATCACGCCGATCGCGCGGCCGCCTTCGGCCATCACCGTATCGGCGATCACGCCCATCAGCCCGACCTTGCCGCCGCCGTAGACGAGCGTGAGGCCGCTTTGCACGAGCGCGCGGCCGAAGGCGCGCGCGGCCTGTTCGTACAGCGGTTTGACTCCCATCGAGGAGCCGCAATATACGCACACCGACTTCATGCTCAGCTGTCCTTCGATTCGTTGCGAGGCGCGGCGCCTTCGCGCGGCGGCAGGTAGTCGTAAAACTCGCGCTTGGGCAGCTTGCCGGAGACGAGGTCGTCGAAAATCTGCCGCGAGCGGCCGCGCAGGTAGGGCGCCATCAGCGAGACGATCTGCACGCTGACCTGGTGCAGTTCCGCGCGGATCGCTTCCTGTTCGTTGTATTTGCGCGGATTCATGACGAACTGGTACGACAGCCAGTACGTGCCGATCACGCCGACGTTGGTCGCGATCACCTGCAGTTCCTGCGGCGTCGCGACCATTTCGCCGTCGGCGACGAGTTGCTCGCAGAACTGGCTCGCGAAGCGCACCTTGTGGCTGATGATCTGCTTGAAGTGGGTTTCGAGCGTGCGGTTGCGCGCGAGCAGATCGTTCAGGTCGCGGTACAGGAAGCGGTAGCGCCAGGTGAAATCGACCATATATTGCAGATACGACCACATTTCGTCGATCGTCGCGCGATGGTCGTCGGGGAACCGCAGACGCTTTTCGATCTCCTGCTCGAACTGGCTGAAGATGCTGTTGATGATGTCGTCTTTGTTGCGGAAGTGGTAGTACAGGTTGCCTGGACTGATTTCCATTTCCTCGGCGATCGTCGTCGTCGTGACGTTCGGCTCGCCGATTTCGTTGAAGAGTTTCAACGAGAGTTCGAGAATCCGTTCGCGCGTGCGGCGGGGAGGTTTGGCTTCCATGTCGTCCGGCCCTGGTTATGCCGGGCTGGGCGCGCGGCGGCGTGCCGCTGCTGCGTGTTCCACCCGGATGCGGTTGGTATATTGAGCGCTCCCCAGCCCGCCGCTCGGCAGGCCCCCCGAGGGGGCGGCAAAGCCTTGGGCGCTGCCTTGCCCGGGGCTTTTCCGTGGGACTGTCTAACGATTATAAACCGAGCGTTCTCGTACCTAGCCGCCCTACAGGATTTTCCTTGCCGGGGACGCGGCGGCGCGTGCGGGCCGCCATCCGGTTTGCATCACAACCACATGCGCAACCAGCGCACTACGAGCGGTCCGACGATCACTCCCCACGTCATCACGCACATGCCGAGCGCGACCATCACGGCCGCGCTGCCGAGATCCTTCGCGCGCCGCGACAGCTCGTGGCGTTCGAGCGAAATGCGGTCGATCGCGGCTTCGACGCTCGAATTGAGCAGCTCGACGATCAGCACGAGCAGCACCGAGCCGAGCAGCAGCACGTGCGATACGGGATCGACCGGCACAAGGATGCCGCACGGAATCAGGATCGCGGCGAGCGTCAGTTCCTGGCGAAACGCGCTTTCCTCGCGAATTGCCACGCGAAAGCCGGCCAGCGAATTTTTCATCGCGTGCCAGGCGCGCGTGAGACCGCGATTGCCCTTGTACGGATTGAACGGCAGCGGCGCGAGCGGGTCGTCGGGGCTCAGCGGTTCGTGCGTGGTGTCGTCGTCGAACGGCTCGACGCTCTCGGGCTCGCGCGTGGATTCGACGGCGCGCAATGCGCTGCCCGACTTGCGCTCCGCATTGGATCGGCTTCGCATGGGCGGTTCGGCGCGCCGCGTCATGCGGCGGCGCTTTCCTCGCGATACGCTTCGCGCCGCAGCGGCTTCAGATGCGCGGCGAATTGCGCGGACGCGGCGGCCCACGAGAAGCGCTCAGCCCATGCGCGCGCGTCGTGGCGATCGATCTTCATCGCTTCGAGGCAGGCCTCGCGCAGGTCCTCGTGCATCGCGCCGGCGTTGCCGTCGCCGAGCACGTCGATCGGACCCGTGACCGGGTAGGCGGCCACCGGCGTGCCGCAGGCGAGCGCTTCGAGCAGCACGAGGCCGAACGTGTCGGTGCGGCTCGGGAACACGAAGACGTCGGCGGCCGCGTAGACCTTCGCGAGTTCGGCCTGCGACAGCACGCCGAGGTAGTTCGCCTGCGGATAGCGCGACTTCAGCTCGGCGAGCGCCGGGCCTTCGCCCGCGACCCACTTCGAGCCGGGCAGATCGAGCTGCAGAAACGCCTCGACGTTCTTCTCGACCGCCACGCGCCCGACGTACAGGAAGATCGGCCGCGCGGTGTTGAGCACCTTCGAGTCCATCGGATGGAAGATGTCGAGGTCGACACCGCGCGTCCACAGCACGACGTTCGTGAAGCCGAACTTTTCCAGATCCTGCTTGACGACGGGCGTCGGCGCCATCACCGCGAGCGAGGGCTTGTGGAACCAGTGCAGGAACTTGTAGGTCGCGGTAAGCGGAATGCCGAAACGCGCCTGCACGTATTCGGGAAAGCGCGTGTGATAGGCGGTCGTGAACGGCAGCTTGTGCTGCAGCGCATAGGACCGCGCGGCCATGCCGAGCGGTCCTTCGGTCGCGATGTGCAGCGCGTCGGGCGCGAAGCGGTCGATGCGCTCGCGCAGCTTGCGGCGCGGCAGCAGCGACAGGCGGATTTCCGGATACGTCGGGCAGGGGATCGTTTTGAATTCGAGCGGTGTCAGCAGATCGACTTCATGGCCGAGCGCCATGAGTTCGCGCGTGGTGTTTTTCAGCGTGCGCACGACGCCGTTGACCTGCGGTTCCCATGCGTCGGTGACGATCATGATCTTCATCGATTGATTCCTCGATTGACTCATCGATTGGTTCCCGATTCGGGGCCGATTGAAGCGGCGGGCGCTAGGCGGTGGCCCGGGCCTTCTGCGCGCCGGCTTGCGGGGCTTGCAGCGTGGTCCAGAAGATCACCTTGAGCTCGCCCTCGTACGTCTCGACGAGTGCCGACAGACTCTCGACCCAGTCGCCGTCGTTGCAATACAGCACGCCGTCGATCTCGCGCATCTCGGCCTTGTGGATGTGCCCGCAAACGACGCCGTCGCAGCCGCGGCGGCGCGCTTCGTCGGTCATCACGGTCTCGAACGAGGAGATGAAGTTGACCGCGTTCTTGACCTGATGCTTGAGGTACTGCGAGAGCGACCAGTACGGGAAGCCGAGCTTGCTGCGGATGCGGTTGAACCAGCGGTTCAGCACGAGGATCATCGTGTAGAGCGTGTCGCCGAGATAGGCGAGCCACTTCGCGTGCTGGATCACGCCGTCGAACAGATCGCCGTGCACGATCCACATGCGCTTGCCGGCGAGCGTGGTGTGGAACGCTTCGCCGCGCACGTGGATGTCGCCGAACGCGAGGTCGCAGAACTGGCGCGCGGCTTCGTCGTGATTGCCGGGCACGTAGATCACCTGGGTGCCTTTGCGCGCCTTGCGCAGCACTTTCTGCACGACGTCGTTGTGCGCCTGCGGCCAGTACCAGCCTTTCTTCAACTGCCAGCCGTCGATGATGTCGCCGACGAGGTAGAGGTACTCCGATTCGTTGTGGCGCAGGAAGTCGAGCAGATAGCTGGCCTGGCAGCCGCTCGAGCCGAGATGGATGTCGGAGAGCCAGATCGTGCGATAGCGATGCGGATCGGCGTGGCTGTCATCGGGATGATCGGCGTGGGCATCGAGGGGCGGCGTCGCCGGCGGCGGCAGACCGTGCTGGGCGGAACCCGGGGCCGGACGGAAAGCGACGGTGTCGACGCTCGGGCCGATCTGGCGAAACAGGGAAGTCGCGGACGTCTTGGGGTCCATGGCTTACACGTCGAGTGGCGGTGCCCGTATTGGGCCGGGCGCGCGTGACTCTGACGTGACAGTCATGAGAAGTTCTTATTACGAGGGGGCCTGCGGCGCAGAGAACAAAGACAAAGAAGCACCGCTCCGCCCAAGGGGCCACTAACCCTGCACTATTCTCGTCCCCGCCAACCGGTCATGCAGAAACTGCCGCTGCGAATCAAAACGCCCACTCGCGGCCCACACCACGAACCAGACACCCGCAACGACAAGCGTCTGCGGTACCCGCAATCCCAGCAGCGGATGCACCGCAAGCGGCGGTAAAAACCACAGCCATGCAAGCACATAACGCGCAACCGCCCGTGCGACGGAAAGCGGCCCGCCATCGGCGGAAACGACCCGCAGGCGCCAGGTCTTCATCGGCAGCGTCTGTCCGCCGTGAGTCCAGAACCACACGAAGTACACGCCGACCACGAGCCCGATCCAGCCGGCCAGCAGATTGTGATGCGTGAGGCCGTTGCGCTGCTGCGTCAGCGTGCTGAACAGATAACCGGCGATAAACACGACGCCGAACAGGATCACCGCTTCGTAGAGCAACGCCGCAAGCCGGCGCCGCACGGTCGGCACCATGCCGGGCGCGGGGGTGGTGGGCAGGGGCGAGGTCGCGAGGGGCTGGGGCACGGGAGGGGCGAGGGAGGGACGAGGTGGCGGATCAGGAGCCGTTGAAGATCGACGGCGCTTCGGCCGGCGATACCGGCACCGGCGTCGCCGGCACGAAACTGCCCGCCGCCGGAATCGCGGGCGGCGACGGCAGCGCGCTCGTTCCCGGCGACGATGCGGCCGCCGCGGCGCTCGCCGCTGCCGCCTCGCTCGCGCCGCCATGTTCGCGCGCGTTGACGAGGCGGTCGATACCCTTGAGCTCGTTACGCGCCGACGGCGGCGCGCTGACGACGCTCGGCCGGCGTTTGTGCTCGCTGGCGGCCAGCCGTTCCTTCAGGTCCTCGGGCAGTTGCTGATACGCCTTCCACGCGTTCTGGCGGGCTTCGCGCGGCAATTCCTTCGATACCTGGTAGTTCTCGCGCGCGACACGCCGCTGATCCGGCGTCATGCGGACCCATTCGCTCATGCGCTCGTGCAGGCGTTTTTGCGCATCAGGCGACATTTTCGCGTAACGCGATGCGATCTTGACCCAATTGCGCTTGCGCTCGTCGCTAAACGAATCCCATTCGGAGGCGAACGGCGCGAGCGCGACATGCTCGGCGGCGCTCAGGCGCGACCATGCGAGCGGACTGTTGTTGCCGGGCAGGCCGGGCAATTCGACGGACAGCGTGGGGGCGGGGGCTTTCGCTGTGGCGTTGTTGCCGGCCGAGGGGCTGGCCGGGGCTGCCGGGCCCGGATGAAAGCGCGGGTACGTCGCGGCAAACGACACCAGGGCCGCGATCGTGCATCCGAAAACAACGGCTAGGCCGCGCTTGTAACTCACCCGAGAAATCTCCCGCTCAGTGGGCGCGTGAAAGATACGCGTTGAAACCGTGGTCAAGGTAGGCATTGAGCGGCAGGTCGTCGCTCAGCATGGCGGCGTCGATATCGGCGAGTTCGGCGGTGCGCTGGTGGTCTTCCCAGTACGCAATGCCGACGAGGCTCACCAGCAGCGCGGCGAGCGGCCACGCGAGCGCGAAGCGGCGCAGCGGCGAACGGTGGCGCGGCTGCCTGAAGCCGCTTCCCGACAGGTTGGCCATCCCGGCCGGCATGCCGGCGAAAGCGGGCACGAACGACGGCGCGCTGACGGGCTCGGGCTTCTTGCGCGCGAGTGCCGCGCGGCGTGCCGTGGCGAGCCGGTCGACGGTGGCGGGGGAGAGATTGGCGGTGTTTTCGTCGAGCGCGCGGCGCATTTCGCGCGCGAACTCGAGTTCTCGGGTTTCAAGGGAGCTCATAGCGTGATTCCTTTGGCCTTGAGCGCTTGCGCCAGCGTGTGGGTGGCCCGGGAGCAGTGCGTTTTCACGCTGCCTTCGGAACAGCCCATTGCGGCGGCAGTCTCGGCGACATCCATATCCTCCCAATAACGCATGAGAAACGCCTCCCGTTGACGTGCCGGTAATTTCTGGATCTCGTCGTCGATCAACTGCAGGACCTGTTCGCGCTCGAGCTTCTGCTCGTTGCTTTCGGCACCGGCCGAACCGGCCTCGGCCTCGAACGTCTCCAGCGGATCGAATTCGTCGTCGTCCGCATTGCCGAGCGACGAGAACAGGCTGATCCACGTATTGCGTACTTTCGCACGACGGAAATAGTCGTGCATCGCATTCTGCAGAATACGCTGAAACAGCAGCGGCAACTCGGCCGCCGGACGATCGCCGTACTTTTCGGCGAGCTTGATCATCGCGTCCTGCACGATGTCGAGCGAGGCGTCGTCGTCCCGCACGGCGTAGACCGTCTGCTTGAATGCGCGCCTTTCGACGCCCGCCAGAAAATCGGCGAGTTCCTTGTCTGATGCCATCCGTGTGAGGTCGGCGCAGCGGGCGTGCGCGTAATCGGTCGAAAAATGTCGTAAAACTCGCGGATGCTAACAAACTTTTGCGTGGCGAGGGGTGAAACGTGCTTCGGCTTGCATTTGCATGACGGTTGCGGGATTGCGCGCCGTGCGAATCGTCGCGGTCATTGCGGGCATTTTTCCGAATCGACGCACAAGCCTGAGGCAATATTTGCTTGACCGCGAGCGCGCCAGCCGCTATTGTCGCTGGTTCGCAACATAAGTGAGTTGTCTCAATTGAGGTGTGGCCCAAGAAGCCCGCCTGTCAACTGGACGCGCCGCTTGAACCCGAGTCACGAGCCCGGCAGAGAGCACCCGATCAATTTTTTGCCGAAAATTCGAAAGGTCAATCAATGAATATGCCCAGCGCGGAATTCTCCACGTCGGATACGACCCCTCTCCACGAAGCCGACTCTATCGGCGCCACCGTGCTCATGAAGGCACTGGCCGACGAAGACGTCGAGTTCATCTGGGGCTATCCCGGCGGCTCGGTACTCTACATTTACGACGAGCTGTACAAGCAGGACAAATTCCAGCATGTGCTCGTGCGCCACGAACAGGCTGCCGTGCATGCTGCCGACGCCTATGCGCGTTCCACCGGCAAGGTCGGCGTATGTCTCGTGACGTCCGGCCCCGGTGTCACCAATGCGGTGACCGGCATCGCCACCGCCTACATGGATTCGATCCCGATGGTGGTGATCAGCGGCCAGGTGCCGACTGCCGCGATCGGTCAGGATGCGTTCCAGGAGTGCGACACGGTCGGTATCACGCGTCCCTGCGTGAAGCACAACTTCCTCGTGAAGGACGTGCGCGATCTCGCTGCCACCGTCAAGAAAGCGTTCTACATTGCCCGTACCGGCCGCCCCGGCCCCGTGCTGATCGACATTCCGAAGGACGTGTCGAAGGCGCCGTGCCAGTACGAGCCGATCCGGAGCGTGTCGCTGCGCTCGTACAACCCCGTCACGAAGGGCCACTCCGGTCAGATCCGCAAGGCGGTCTCGCTGCTGTTGTCGGCGAAGCGCCCGTACATCTACACCGGCGGCGGCATCATTCTCGCGGACGCCTCGCGCGAGCTGAACCAGTTCGCCGATCTGCTCGGCTATCCGGTCACCAACACGCTGATGGGTCTGGGCGGCTACCGTTCGAGCGACAAGAAATTCCTCGGCATGCTCGGCATGCACGGCACGTACGAAGCCAACATGGCGATGCAGCACTGCGACGTGCTGATCGCGATCGGTGCGCGCTTCGACGACCGCGTGATCGGCGACCCGGCGCACTTCGCCTCGCGGCCGCGCAAGATCATCCATATCGACATCGATCCTTCCTCCATTTCCAAGCGCGTCAAGGTCGACATTCCGATCGTCGGCGACGTGAAGGAAGTGCTGAAGGAGCTGATCGAACAGTTGCAGACGGCCGAGCATGGCCCGGACACCGTGGCGCTCGCCGACTGGTGGAAGGACATCGAAGGCTGGCGCGCGAAAGACTGCCTCAAGTTCGACCGCAAGAGCGACGTCATCAAGCCGCAGTACGTGGTCGAAAAGGCGTGGGAGCTGACCGACGGCAATGCCTTCGTGTGTTCCGACGTCGGCCAGCACCAGATGTGGGCCGCGCAGTTCTATAAGTTCAACAAGCCGCGTCGCTGGATCAACTCCGGCGGCCTCGGCACGATGGGCTTCGGCCTGCCGGCCGCGATGGGCGTGAAGATGGCTCACCCGAACGACGACGTGCTGTGCATCACGGGCGAAGGCTCGATCCAGATGTGCATCCAGGAGCTGTCGACCTGCAAGCAGTACGACCTCCCGGTCAAGATTCTTTCGCTGAACAACCGCTATCTGGGCATGGTGCGCCAGTGGCAGCAGATCGAATACAGCAAGCGCTATTCGCATTCGTACATGGATGCGCTGCCGGACTTCGTGAAGCTCGCCGAAGCGTACGGCCACGTCGGCATGCGCATCGAGCGCACGGCCGATGTCGAGCCGGCGCTGAAGGAAGCGTTGCGCCTCAAGGATCGCGCGGTGTTTCTCGACTTCCAGACCGATCCGACCGAAAACGTCTGGCCGATGGTTCAGGCCGGCAAGGGCATCACCGAGATGCTCATGGGTTCGGAAGATCTATAACGACGGCCAGGCTGCCGGCTTCGTCATGCGCGCCTTCAAAAAGGGCGAGGGCAAACGAAGCGGCGTCGCGTCGCTCGCGGACATCGACAAAACATCTGGAAGAAGCGAAACATGAGACACATTATTTCCGTCCTGCTGGAAAACGAACCGGGCGCGCTGTCGCGCGTGGTGGGGCTTTTCTCGGCACGCGGCTACAACATCGAAACCTTGACGGTGGCTCCGACCGAAGACCGTTCGCTGTCGCGCATGACCATCGTCTCCATTGGCTCGGACGACGTGATCGAACAGATCACGAAGCATCTGAACCGCCTGATCGAGGTGGTGAAAGTGGTCGACCTTACCGAGGGCGCCCACATCGAGCGCGAGCTGATGCTGATCAAGGTGAGGGCGGTCGGCAAGGAGCGTGAGGAGATGAAGCGGATGTCGGATATTTTCCGCGGCCGCATCATCGACGTCACCGAAAAGACCTACACGATCGAACTGACGGGGGCGAGCGACAAGCTCGACGCCTTCATCGAAGGGCTCGATTCCACGGCGATTCTCGAGACGGTCCGCACGGGCGGCTCGGGCATCGGGCGCGGCGAGCGCATCCTGAAGGTCTGATACGCGGCGCTTTCCTGTTTCGACGCCGTGAGCTGGCGTCACGATCATAAGGCCGGGCAGCTCACTTCGAACCCGGCTCGCAGCACATTATTCGCAGTACCTGAATTTCCTGAATCATCGAATCTAGCCAAGGAACCGACATGAAAGTTTTCTACGACAAGGACGCCGATCTCTCCCTCATCAAGGGCAAGCAGGTCACCATCATCGGCTATGGCTCGCAAGGCCATGCGCACGCGCTGAACCTGAAGGAAAGCGGCGTGAACATCACGGTCGGTCTGCGCAAGGGCGGCGCATCGTGGAGCAAGGCCGAGAACGCCGGCCTGCAAGTGAAGGAAGTCGCGGAAGCGGTCAAGGGCGCGGACGTCGTCATGATGCTGCTGCCGGACGAGCAGATCGCCGACGTGTACGCGAAGGAAGTTCACGCGAACATCAAGCAGGGCGCGGCGCTCGCGTTCGCGCACGGCTTCAACGTGCACTACGGCCAGGTGATCCCGCGCGCCGACCTCGACGTCATCATGATCGCGCCGAAGGCACCGGGCCACACGGTGCGCGGCACCTACTCGCAAGGTGGCGGCGTGCCGCACCTGATCGCGGTTGCCCAGGACAAGTCGGGCGCAGCGCGCGACATCGCTTTGTCGTATGCAGCGGCTAACGGCGGCGGCCGTGCCGGCATCATCGAAACGAACTTCCGCGAAGAAACCGAAACCGACCTGTTCGGCGAGCAGGCCGTGCTGTGCGGCGGTACCGTCGACCTGATCAAGGCCGGCTTCGAAACGCTGGTCGAAGCGGGTTACGCGCCGGAAATGGCGTACTTCGAGTGCCTGCACGAACTGAAGCTGATCGTCGACCTGATCTACGAAGGCGGCATCGCGAACATGAACTACTCGATCTCGAACAACGCCGAGTACGGCGAGTACGTGACGGGTCCGCGCATCGTGACCGCTGAAACGAAGAAGGCGATGAAGGCCGTGCTGACCGACATCCAGACCGGCGAGTACGCGAAGAGCTTCATCATCGAGAACAAGGCTGGCGCACCGACGCTGCAATCGCGCCGCCGCCTGACGGCCGAGCACCAGATCGAGCAGGTCGGCTCGAAGCTGCGCGCGATGATGCCGTGGATCGCGAAGAACAAGCTCGTCGACCAGTCGAAGAACTAAGCGTCGCGACGCAACGAGGTCCGGCGCGGCGCTTCGGCGCGGCGGCCGGACCAGTCAAAAAGCCGTCCAAGGGTGCTGAACCCTGGGCGGCTTTTGCTATCCTACGGTTTTACAAAAACACAGAAGCCATCCATGAATTACCCTCATCCGATCATCGCGCGAGAAGGCTGGCCGTTCATCGCCATCGCGGCCGTCGTTGCCTTACTGGTTCACGCCTTCGCGGGGTTCGGCATTGCGTGGATCTTCTGGCTGATCCTGTTGTTCGTCGTGCAGTTCTTCCGCGACCCGGCCCGTCCGATTCCGACCCAGGCCAACGCGGTACTGTGTCCCGCCGACGGCCGCATCGTCGCGGTCGAAACCGCGCATGACCCTTATGCGAATCGCGAGGCGCTGAAAATCAGCGTGTTCATGAACGTGTTCAACGTCCACTCGCAGCGCTCGCCGGTCGACGGCGCGATCTCGAAGGTCGAATACTTTCCCGGCGCGTATCTGAACGCGGCGGTCGATAAAGCCTCGCTCGAAAACGAGCGCAATGCGATCGTGATCGAAATGGCCGGCGGCCAGACCGTGACCTCGGTGCAGATCGCCGGGCTGATCGCGCGACGCATTCTCTGCTACGTCCGTGCCGGCGAGCCGCTTACGCGCGGCCAGCGTTACGGGTTCATCCGCTTCGGTTCGCGCGTCGACGTGTATCTGCCGGTGGGCAGCCGTCCGCGCGTGTCGATCGGCGAGAAGGTGTCGGCGTCGTCCACGATCCTCGCCGAGCTGTAAAGCGGCATACAGGAGGTTGTCCGAATGGCCGCATTCAAACCGCGTCGACCCCGTAACAACGGACCGCTGCCACGGCCGTTTCGCCGCAACAAGCCGATCGTGACGGAGCCGTCGGCTGTCGAGAGCCGGCGCGCGCAGCGTCAGCAGTTCCTCAGAAAACGCGGCATCTATCTGCTGCCGAACGCGTTCACCACGGCGGCGCTGTTCTGCGGCTTCTTCGCCGTCGTGCAGGCGATGAACGTACGCTTCGAAATCGCGGCGATCGCGATCTTCGTCGCGATGGTGCTCGACGGCATGGACGGCCGCGTCGCGCGCATGACGCATACGCAAAGCGCC
The DNA here is from genome assembly GCF_011752995.1 of Burkholderia sp. Ax-1724. GTDB lineage: Bacteria > Pseudomonadota > Gammaproteobacteria > Burkholderiales > Burkholderiaceae > Paraburkholderia. Next base: position 48,791 of record NZ_VWWL01000023.1, on the reverse strand, counting down.
TTCGGCGAGCAGTTCGACAGCCTGTCGGACATGGTGTCGTTCGGCGTCGCGCCGGCGCTCGTCATGTACGAGTGGGTCCTGAAAGACCTCGGCCGCTGGGGCTGGCTCGCGGCGTTCGTCTATTGCTCGGGCGCGGCGCTGCGGCTCGCGCGTTTCAACACGAACATCGGCGTGGTCGACAAGCGTTTCTTCCAGGGCATGCCGAGCCCGGCCGCGGCGGCGCTGATCGCCGGTTTCGTGTGGCTCGCCACTGACAACCGCGTGCCGCTGAAGCTCGTCTGGTTGCCGTGGGTCGCCTTCGTGCTGACCATCTACGCGGGCGTGACGATGGTGTCGAACGCACCGTTCTACAGCGGCAAGGCGCTCGACGTGCGGCATCGCGTGCCGTTCGGCGTGATCCTGCTCGTGGTGGTCGCGTTCGTGCTCGTGTCGTCCGATCCGCCGCTGATGCTGTTCGGCCTGTTCGTGCTGTACGGTCTGTCCGGCTACGTGTTCTGGGCTTATCAGGCGGTGCGCGGCAGGGCCAATCCGGCGCGCTCGGCGACGCGCGACCGGTAAGGTTTGAGCCCGCGCTGGCGCGTCGGCGTCATGAGAAAACGGCAGCCCGAGGGCTGCCGTTTTTCGTTTCCCGGCCTACGCGTGCAGCCTGCTGCGGAGCCCTGCGCCGACCCCGCCGCGGGCCGCTCCGGCGCGCATTGCGCGGCCCGTTGAATGCCGCTATAGTCGTCGGATAAGTGCGTTTTGCGTGGCCGTCCGGGCTCGGCCCGCGCCTCGTCATCGAGCCGAGCGCCGCGCCGCCATGCTTCATTCTCGCCTCGATGCGCTGTTGCGCTCCGTTCGCGTCGGTCGCGACCTTCGCAAACGTGCCTCGCGAGCGGCCACGCCAATCGCCGAATCAAACATCCTATCCCCACATCCGAACGACTCCCGAGGAGGCCCGATATGTCCGACAAACTGATCATTTTCGACACCACGTTGCGCGACGGCGAGCAATCGCCGGGGGCATCGATGACGAAGGAAGAAAAGATCCGCATCGCCAAGCAACTCGAGCGGATGAAAGTCGACGTGATCGAAGCCGGCTTCGCGGCCAGCTCGAACGGCGACTTCGACGCGATCCACACGATCGCGGGCCTCGTGAAGGACAGCACGGTCTGCTCGCTCGCGCGCGCGAACGACAAGGACATCCAGCGCGCCGCCGACGCGCTCAAGCCGGCCGATCACTTCCGCATCCACACGTTCATCGCGACGTCGCCGCTGCACATGGAAAAGAAGCTGCGCATGACGTCGGAGCAGGTGTTCGAGCAGGCGAAACTCGCGGTGCGTTTCGCGCGCAAATTCACCGACGACGTCGAGTTCTCGCCCGAAGACGGCAGCCGCTCCGACATGGACTTCCTGTGCCGCGTGCTCGAAGCGGTGATCGCCGAGGGTGCGACCACGATCAACATCGCGGACACGGTCGGCTACGGCGTGCCGGAACTGTACGGCCAGCTCGTCAAGACGCTGCGCGAACGCATTCCGAACTCGCACAAGGCGGTGTTCTCGGTGCATTGCCATAACGACCTCGGCATGGCGGTGGCGAATTCGCTCGCCGGCGTGCAGCTTGGCGGCGCGCGTCAGGTCGAGTGCACGATCAACGGTCTCGGCGAGCGCGCGGGCAATACCTCGCTCGAAGAAATCGTGATGGCGGTGAAGACCCGCAAGGATTACTTCGGCCTCGACGTCGGTCTCGACACGACGCAGATCGTGCCGGCCTCGAAGCTCGTCTCGCAGATCACCGGTTTCGTCGTGCAGCCGAACAAGGCGGTGGTCGGCGCGAACGCGTTCGCGCATGCGTCGGGCATCCATCAGGACGGCGTGCTGAAGGCGCGCGACACCTACGAAATCATGCGCGCCGAAGACGTGGGCTGGACCGCGAACAAGATCGTGCTCGGCAAGCTGTCGGGCCGCAACGCGTTCAAGCAGCGTTTGCAGGAACTCGGCATCGCGCTCGATAGCGAGGCCGAACTGAACGCCGCTTTCGCGCGCTTCAAGGAACTGGCCGACCGCAAGGCGGAAATCTTCGACGAGGACATTATCGCGATCGTCAACGAGGAATCGGCGCAGGCGCAGGAGAAGGAGCACTACAAATTCCTGTCGATGTCGCAGCACTCGGAAACCGGCGAGCAGCCGCATGCGAAGGTCGTGTTCTCGGTCGAGGGCAAGGAGATCACCGGCGAGGCGCGCGGCAACGGCCCCGTCGATGCGACGCTCAACGCGATCGAAACGGAAGTGGGCAGCGGCTCGGAACTGCTGCTGTACTCGGTCAACGCGATCACGACCGGCACCCAGGCGCAGGGCGAGGTGACGGTGCGGCTGTCGAAGAGCGGGCGCATCGTCAATGGCGTGGGCACCGATCCCGATATCGTCGCGGCATCGGCGAAGGCTTATATCTCGGCGCTCAACAAGCTGTATTCGAATACGGACAAGCTGAATCCGCAGCGCTCGGAAGGCGTGTGATTGCGCGCGTGCCGTAATGCAGAAGCCCCGTGCGGTTCAGTGCACGGGGCTTCTTTTTTGGCGCGGTGGTTCTGGAAGGGGGGGCGGCGAGGATCGTCGCGTTACTGCGTTGTTGCCGCGTGCCGCAGCTAACCTCGCGGCGCGCGTAGCCTCGCTCAGAACAGGCTGCGGCGATCCGGGTCGTGCAACGGGTCCGGCGTTTTCTGCGTGAGCCGCAGGATGCCCTGGTCGTCGAAATAGAAGCTGTAGAGCATGTACCAGACGTTGTCTTCGAGATAGCGATACGTCCAGACCTCGCGCTTCATGAGCGGGAAGTATGCCGTTTCGACCGGTCGGCCGAAGTTCACGAGCACGTCGCTGCGCGTCCATTTGCCGATCTCGGCGCGGTAGAACTCATTCGGCTGCAGCACCTGGCGCATGTTGACGATCTTGCCGGCCGCATCGATGTCGGCGGCGGTGGTGGTTTCGCCCATCGGCTGGGTCGGCCACATCAGGCGCTTGCCGCCGTCGGGCAGATCGTAGGTTTCGCGCGGCGGACCGAGGCGCGCGATGACCGTCGATACGTCCGCACCCGGCTGATATTGCTGCCAGGGTTGCGCGCAGCCGGCAAGCGCCAGCGCGCTCAGACAGACCAGCGCGGCACGGCGCAGGCGCATGCCGGCGGGTGCCGCGATCGAGGCTGCCGCGCGGCGGTGGTGATTCGGCATGGATTCCTCCGATGGCGTTTGAGTAGCGGTTTTTATCATCGAGACGCTTTATTTTGACACGCGCTGTCGCAAAAGACCTGCGCTTCGTGATGATCCGCCAGCAGAACGGTAACGGATGCGCCGGCTTGCCTATTCCGTGCGCGGCGTCCTATGATCCGCGCTTCGAAGATTCAGGCGGGACAGTAACGATGGCGATCTGGCAACGGGCGGTGGCCGCGGTGGCGTTCACGGCGGTTTCGATGGTGGCGGGGGCGAGCGCGGCTCGTGCAGTGGCGACAGTCGCGGCGGGTTCGGCTGGTTCAGCGGCCGGTCAGGTCGCGAGTGTGACGGCGGCGGCCGTCACGCCGGGCGTGGGCGCGGTGGGCAAACCGACGAGCAGGTCTGCAAGCAACGCAGCCGGCATGTCCGCCGGCAAACCCACCGGCAAGCCGATCCAGCTTGCGCTGATCGAAGGCATGTCCGGTCCGTTCGCGAATGCCGGTGCGGCGGTCGAGCGCAATCTGCGCTTCGGTGTCGAGCAGGTGAATGCGAGCGGTGGCGTGAAGCTCCCGGACGGCGCGCATCCGTTCGAACTGGTCGTGCTCGACAGCAAGGGCAGCACCGAGGAAGCGCTCACGCAACTGCGCGCGGCCGCCGATCGCCATATCGGCTACATCATGCAGGGCAACAGTTCGGCGGTCGCGGCCGCGCTGATCGGTGCGATCGACAAGCAGAACAGCCGCGAGCCGGACAATCGCGAACTGTTCCTCAACTATTCCGCCGACGACCCCGCGCTCACCAACGCGGACTGCAGCTTCTGGCACTTCCGTTTCGACGCGCACGCGGGCATGCGCATGGCCGCGCTCGCCGACGTGATCGAGCGCGACAAGGCCGTGAAAAAGGTCTATCTGCTGAATCAGGATTACAGCTTCGGCCATGACGTGAGCAGCCTCGCGCGCTCGACGCTCGCGGCGAAGCGCCCGGACATCGCGGTGGTCGGCGATGAATTTCATCCGATCGGCCGCGTGAAGGATTTCGCGCCCTATATCGCGAAGATTCGCGCGAGCGGCGCGGACGCGGTGATCACCGGCAACTGGGGCAACGACCTGACGCTGCTCGTCAAGGCGGCGCGCGAGCAGGGCCTCGACACGAAGTTCTACACGTTCTACGGCAACAGCCTTGGCGCGCCGGCGGCGCTCGGCGACGCGGGCGTGGGGCATGTGATCGCGGTGGCCGATTGGCATCCGAACGCGGGCGGCGCGGCCTCGGACGCGTGGTATGCGGCGTTCCGCGCGCGCTTTCCGGCCGCGCAGGACGACTACCCGGTGCTGCGCATGCCGCTGATGATCGAAACGCTCGCCGCTGCGATGACCCGCGCCGGCAGCGCCGATCCGACGGCGGTTGCGAAGGCGCTCGAAGGCATCCGTTTCGACAACGGCTTTCACGCGTCGTGGATGCGCGCCGACGATCATCAACTGATCCAGCCCCTCTACGTAATGGAAATGGACAAAGCCGGCACGCCGGGCGTGCGTTTCGATAACGAAGGCTCCGGCTACGGATTCCGCACGGTGTTGGCGCTGCCGGCCGAGCGCACGATCGCGCCGACCGTCTGCAGGATGCGGCGGCCTTGAGTGGCCGGTCTCGCATGGTCTCGCGCGGCGCCCGGTCCGCGCGCCAGCCTAGGTTTCGCGGCCGGAACGCACTGTGCTACAATACGCGTCCCGTTATGGGGCTGGGTCCTGATTCAGTCGCAAACGGGAGAACTCAGTAAATTTTTTGAAACGGGTAATCCACGGCACGGCCTTTCTTCCGTGACCGCCTGTCCAGTCATCAAGGAAATTGATATGTCCGCAGTTGAAGCAAGCAAGAAGTCCGAAGTCGTCGCGCAATTCGCACGCGCAGCTAACGATACCGGCTCCCCCGAAGTTCAGGTCGCGCTGCTCACGACCCGCATCAACGAACTGACCTCCCACTTCAAGGAGCACACGAAGGATCACCACAGCCGCCGCGGTCTGCTGCGCATGGTGAGCCGCCGTCGCAAGCTGCTCGACTACCTGAAGGGTAAGGACGCGGACCGTTACCGCAGCCTGATCGAAAAGCTGGGTCTGCGTAAGTAATCGGCCAGTCGTTCAGCAAGATGCCTGTGTCAGTTTCGCTGATACAGGCATTTTGTTTTTGCGCGGCGCGCTTCATGTGATGCGCGCCGTCTGTGATTCGCGGCGTATGCCGGTTCGCGCGGCGTTCACAGGCAGGGCAGTATCGGCAGCAAAGCAGCAGTAGAGAAACAGTAATAAAAACATGGCCGGGCTTCAGGGCGGAGTTTTGTGTCATTCCAGCGGGTCGCGCGTATTCGTGCAGCGCGGTTCTCTGGAATGGCATAACACGACTCTTCCCATGCGGCGCCGGCCCCGGCGTTGCCGCGCCGCTTCCGGTCCGCGCGGCATTACGATGAGGAAAAGCAATGACTATGTTCAATAAGGTCGTCAAAGAGTTTAAGTGGGGGCAGCACACCGTTCGCCTCGAAACCGGTGAAATCGCTCGCCAGGCGAGCGGCGCGGTGATCGTCGATGTCGAAGACACCGTCGTGCTGGCTACCGTGGTCGGCGCCAAGACCGCCAAGGCGGGCCAGGACTTCTTCCCGCTGACCGTCGATTACCTCGAAAAGACCTACGCCGCCGGCAAGATTCCGGGCGGCTTCTTCCGCCGCGAAGGCCGTCCGTCGGAAGGCGAAACGCTGATCTCGCGCCTGATCGACCGCCCGCTGCGTCCGCTCTTCCCGGAAGGCTTCTACAACGAAGTGCAGGTCGTGATTCACGTGCTGTCGCTGAATCCGGAAATCCCCGCCGACATCCCCGCGCTGATCGGCGCGTCGGCGGCGCTCGCGGTGTCCGGCCTGCCGTTCAACGGCCCGGTCGGTGCGGCGCGTGTGGCCTACATCAACAACGAATACGTGCTGAACCCGACGCGTCCGCAGATGAAGGAATCGGCGCTCGACCTCGTCGTCGCCGGTACGGAACGCGCGGTGCTGATGGTCGAATCGGAAGCGCAGCAGCTGAGCGAAGACGTGATGCTTGGCGCCGTCGTGTTCGGTCATGAGCAGATGCAGATCGCGATCGACGCGATCCACGAACTGGTCCGCGAAGGCGGCAAGCCCGAGTGGGACTGGCAGCCGGCGCCGAAGAACGAAGCGCTGATCTCGCGTGTGACGGAACTTGCGCAAGCCGATCTGCTTGCCGCTTACCAGATCCGCGACAAGCAGGCTCGTTCGACCAAGCTGAAGGAAGTCTACGCGGCCACCTCGGCGAAGCTCGAGGAAGACGCAGCGGCAGCCGGCACCGTGGCGGCCGACAAGGCGTCGGTCGGCAACGTGCTGTTCGACATCGAAGCGAAGATCGTCCGTACGCAGATCCTGAACGGCGAGCCGCGTATCGACGGCCGCGACACGCGCACCGTGCGCCCGATCGAAATCCGCACCGGCGTGCTGCCGCGTACCCACGGCTCGGCGCTATTCACGCGCGGCGAGACCCAGGCGCTGGTGGTCGCGACGCTCGGCACGAAGGGCGACGAGCAGAGCATCGACGCGCTCGAAGGCGAGTACCGCGAACGCTTCATGCTTCACTACAACATGCCGCCGTTCGCGACCGGCGAAACGGGCCGCGTCGGTTCGCCGAAGCGCCGTGAAATCGGTCACGGCCGTCTCGCCAAGCGCGCGCTCGTCGCGTGCCTGCCGAGCGCCGACGAATTCGGCTACTCGATCCGCGTCGTGTCGGAAATCACCGAGTCGAACGGTTCGTCGTCGATGGCTTCGGTGTGTGGCGGCTGCCTCGCGCTGATGGACGCCGGCGTGCCGATGAAGGCGCACGTCGCCGGTATCGCGATGGGCCTGATCCTCGAAGGCAACCGCTTCGCGGTGCTGACCGACATCCTCGGCGACGAAGATCACCTCGGCGACATGGACTTCAAGGTCGCGGGTACGGAACAAGGCGTGACCGCGCTGCAGATGGACATCAAGATCCAGGGCATCACGAAGGAAATCATGCAGGTCGCGCTCGCGCAGGCGAAGGAAGGCCGCATGCACATCCTCGGCAAGATGACCACGGCGGTGTCGGGTGCGAACACGCAACTGTCGGAGTTCGCGCCGCGCATGATCACGATCAAGATCAATCCGGAAAAGATCCGCGACGTGATCGGCAAGGGCGGCTCGGTGATCCGCGCGCTGACCGAGGAAACCGGCACGACGATCGACATTTCGGACGACGGCGTCGTCACGATCGCGAGCACGAGCAGCGAAGGCATGGCCGAAGCGAAGAAGCGCATCGAGAACATCACGCTCGAAGTCGAAGTGGGCCAGGTGTACGAAGGCACCGTGCTCAAGCTGCTCGATTTCGGCGCGATCGTGAACATCCTGCCGGGCAAGGACGGTCTGCTGCATATCTCCGAGATCGCCAACGAGCGCATCAAGGACATCAACGACTACCTCAAGGACGGCCAGCAGGTGAAGGTCAAGGTCATCCAGACGGACGAGAAGGGTCGTGTGCGTCTGTCGGCGAAGGCCTTGCTGAACGACGCCGCGAACGGCGCGCCGCAAGGCGAACCGACGCCGCAGTAACGCGGTAGCAAACAACGGCCGGCAGCGCGTATGCGCGCCGGCCGTTTTTCATGCAGGATGGATCGTGTTGCGCATTCGAATGGCGGCGTGGTGCTCGGGCCGAGGGCGGCAACGGGTAGGCAACACCATCCAATCTTGGAGCTGACGCAGATGAAAGCGATCGAAATCACCGAATTCGGTGCGCCTGAGGTCCTCAAGCTGGCGGAGCGGCCGATGCCGCAACCCAAGGCGGGCGAGGTGCTGATCAATGTGGCAGCATCGGGCATCAATCGTCCGGATGTGTTTCAGCGCAAGGGCAGCTATGCGCCGCCGCCGGGTACGTCCGATCTGCCGGGGCTGGAAGTGGCGGGCGAGATCGTGGGCGGCGCGATCGACGGGAAGAACAACCCGTTCGGTTTGAAAGTCGGCGATCGCGTGTGCGCGCTGCTGGCGGGCGGCGGCTACGCGGAATACGCGAGCGCGCCGCTGCTGCAATGTCTGCCGGCGCCGGCGGGTCTGGCGGATGTCGAGGCGGCGTCGCTGCCCGAGACCTTCTTCACGGTGTGGAGCAACGTGTTCGATCGCGCGCAGCTCGGTCAGGGCGAGGGCGGTTCGAACGAAGCGCTGCTCGTGCAGGGCGGCTCGAGCGGGATTGGCGTGACCGCGATCCAGATCGCGCATGCGCTCGGTTTTCGCGTGTTCGCGACGGCGAGGTCGGACGAAAAATGCCGAGCGTGCGAAGCGTTGGGCGCCGAGCGGGCGATCAACTACAAGACCGAGGATTTCGTCGAGGTCATCAGGTCGCTGACCAACGATCGCGGCGTCGACGTGATCCTCGACATGGTGGCGGGCAGCTACGTGCCGCGCGAACTTTCGGCGCTGGCCGACGGCGGGCGTCTCGTGCTGATCGCGATGCTCGGCGGCGCGAAAGCGGAATTGAATCTGAGCGAGGTCATGCGCCGCCGTTTGACGGTGACCGGTTCGACGCTGCGTCCGCGGCCGGTCGAGTTCAAGGCGCGGATCGCCGCGCAACTGAAGGAGCGCGTGTGGCCGCATATCGAGGCTGGACGCATCAAGCCGGTCGTGCATCGCGTGTTTCCGGCCGCGCAGGCTGCCGAAGCGCACGCGCTGATGGAAAGCAGCACGCACGTCGGCAAGATCGTGTTGACGTGGGGGCAGGACGCTTGACACAGGCGGTTTGACCCGTTTCACCCCACGCAGTAAAATTGCGCGTTTTGCGCACGCCGGATGACGCCCGACAGTTGGATTGCGGGCGTGAAGGCTGCAAGAGTCGCAAGCCGCCGCAAGCGGCGTCCGCTGACAGCAGGCAAGACAGGAAATACGAGACGATGTCGAAGCAACAACGAGCCAAACTGGTAGTCGGTAACTGGAAGATGCACGGGCGGCTTGCCGCGAATGCCGTGCTATTGCAAGCGGTGGCGCAAGGCGCCAGCGAATTGCCGGTCGACGTGCGGGTTGGCGTGTGCGTGCCGGGTGTCTATCTGGCCCAGACGCAATCGTTGCTGGAAGGCAGCCGGGTCGTGTGGGGCGTGCAGGACGTTTCGGCGTTCACGCACGGCGCCTATACCGGCGAAGTGGCCGCACCGATGATGACGGATTTCGGTGCAACGCTCGCCATCGTCGGGCACTCGGAGCGTCGCGCATACCATCGCGAAAGCGCCGAGCTGGTCGCGGTGAAAACGCAGCGCGCGCTCGAAGCGGGTCTGACGCCGATCGTCTGCGTGGGCGAAACGCTCGAAGAGCGCGAAGCGGGCTCGACCGAGCAGGTCGTCGGCGCGCAACTCGATGAAGTGCTGGCGAAACTGTCGGCGCAGGATGCGGCCCGTCTTGTCGTCGCTTACGAGCCGGTTTGGGCAATCGGCACCGGCAGGAGCGCAACGGCCGGGCAGGCGCAGGCCGTGCATGCATTCCTGCGTACGCGCCTCGCGGCAAAGGGCGCGGCGGATGTGCCGCTGTTGTACGGCGGTAGCGTCAAGCCGGAAAACGCGGAAGAGCTGTTCCGCCAGCCGGATATCGACGGCGGTCTGATCGGCGGCGCGTCACTGAAAGATCAGGATTTTCTGGCAATCTGCAAGGCGGCCGCAACGAGCGTCGCCTGCTAAGCCGGACGCCTCGGTGGGAACTCCATTTTGCGCAACACGCAGTGTGCGGCGCGCTTAAATAAAGACTCGGGTGAGTGTGATGCTGTATTTGAAAACATTGATTATCGTCGTTCAGTTGTTGTCGGCGCTGGGGGTCATCGGACTCGTTCTGCTGCAGCACGGTAAAGGTGCCGACATGGGCGCGGCGTTCGGCAGTGGCGCATCGGGTAGCCTGTTCGGTGCAACCGGTTCGGCCAACTTTCTTTCGCGTACCACGGCAGTGCTCGCTGCGGTGTTTTTCATCACGACGCTGGCGCTCACTTACCTCGGCGCGTATCACGCGAAGCCTTCTGCTGGCGTGCTCGGCGCGGCGGTAACGGCACCGGTGGCGCCTGCCGGCGCATCTGCACCAGCAGCTGTTTCGGCACCTGCGCAGGCGGCTGCACCTGCATCGCCCGCTTCGGTTCCGGCGACGGGTGTTCCGAAATAAATTTTCGTGCGACGTGCTTTTGTGCGTTGAACAATCTGCTTAAACAAGTTACAATTCAAGTCTTGAAGCGATTCGCGGGTTTTACAAGTTGTTTTCCCGGATTGCATAGAGTGCCGACGTGGTGAAATTGGTAGACACGCTATCTTGAGGGGGTAGTGGCGAAAGCTGTGCGAGTTCGAGTCTCGCCGTCGGCACCAAATGTTATCTAAATGCCAGCCGTTTGCTTCGCTTCGGCTGGCATTTTTCGCTTCTGGCGTAGGGTCTTCTGGCTTGCGTCATGTGCATTGAGGAAGTGATTCAGCGTCAGTAGTGCTATGCTCCTGACGGCACTCAGAACCAACCGATTGAGGATTGTCTTGAACCTCGCAGCCTATTTCCCCGTTTTGCTGTTCCTTCTTGTGGGCACCGGTTTAGGCGTAGCACTGGTCAGTATTGGCAAGATCCTCGGTCCCAACAAGCCCGATACCGAGAAAAACGCACCATACGAGTGCGGCTTCGAAGCATTCGAAGATGCGCGCATGAAGTTCGACGTGCGCTACTACCTCGTCGCCATTCTCTTCATTATTTTCGACCTTGAAACCGCGTTCCTGTTTCCGTGGGGCGTGGCATTGCGTGACATCGGCTGGGCCGGTTTCATGGCAATGATGATTTTCCTGCTCGAGTTCCTGCTTGGCTTTGCCTATATCTGGAAGAAGGGCGGCCTCGACTGGGAATGATGGATTAATCGCCGGTTTGCGTGGGTGGCCAAGGCTTGCCACCCCGTCTGGAGTGGAAAGCAAATGAGTATCGAAGGGGTCTTGAAAGAAGGGTTTGTCACCACTACGGCAGACAAACTGATCAACTGGACGCGTACCGGCTCGCTGTGGCCGATGACGTTCGGTCTTGCGTGCTGTGCGGTCGAGATGATGCATGCGGGTGCCGCCCGTTATGACCTCGACCGTTTTGGCGTGGTATTTCGTCCGAGTCCGCGTCAGTCGGACGTGATGATCGTCGCCGGCACGCTGTGCAACAAGATGGCGCCCGCTTTGCGCAAGGTCTACGACCAGATGGCCGAGCCGCGCTGGGTGATCTCGATGGGCTCGTGCGCGAACGGTGGTGGCTACTATCACTACTCGTACTCGGTGGTGCGCGGTTGCGACCGGATCGTCCCGGTCGACGTCTACGTGCCGGGCTGTCCGCCCACTGCGGAAGCGCTCGTGTACGGCGTGATCCAGCTACAGGCCAAGATTCGCCGCACCAACACCATCGCCCGTCAATAAGGCCAACGCCTCCCCACAATATGGCAAGCAAACTCGAGACCCTGAAAGCGAACCTCGAGGCGGCCTTTGGCGGCCTCCTGTTGAGCACCACCGAGGCAATCGGTGAGTTGACGATCGTCGTCAAGGCGAGCGATTACCTCGACGTGGCAAAGCGTCTGCGCGACGATCGCTCGCTCGGTTTCGAGCAGTGCATCGACCTGTGCGGCGTCGACTATCAAACCTATGCCGACGGCGCTTACGACGGCCCGCGTTTCGCGGCTGTGCTGCAACTGCTGTCGGTGCAGAACAACTGGCGTTTGCGTCTGCGCGTATTCGCGCCGGACGACGACATGCCGATCCTGCCGTCGGTCGTCGAAATCTGGAATTCGGTCAACTGGTACGAGCGCGAAGCGTTCGACCTCTACGGCATCGTCTTTGAGGGTCACCCGGACCTGCGCCGCATCCTGACCGACTATGGTTTCATCGGTCATCCGTTCCGTAAGGATTTCCCGGTTTCCGGCTACGTCGAAATGCGTTACGACCCGGAAGAGAAGCGCGTCGTCTATCAGCCGGTGACGATCGAGCCGCGGGAAATCACGCCGCGCGTGATCCGCGAGGATCGCTATGGCGGTCTGAAACACTAAGGGAACGCCATGGCAGAGATCAAGAACTACACGCTCAACTTCGGTCCGCAGCATCCGGCAGCGCACGGCGTGCTGCGCCTCGTGCTCGAACTCGACGGCGAAGTCATCCAGCGCGCCGATCCGCATATCGGTTTGCTGCATCGCGCGACTGAAAAACTCGCCGAAAACAAGACGTTCATCCAGTCGGTGCCGTACATGGACCGTCTCGACTACGTGTCGATGATGGTCAACGAGCACGGCTACGTGCTCGCCATCGAAAAGCTGCTCGGCATCGACGTGCCGTTGCGCGCGCAATACATCCGCGTGCTGTTCGACGAAGTCACGCGCGTGCTGAACCACCTGATGTGGATCGGCGCGCACGCGCTCGACGTCGGCGCGATGGCCGTGTTCCTGTACGCGTTCCGCGAGCGCGAAGACCTGATGGACGTGTACGAAGCGGTGTCCGGCGCACGGATGCACGCGGCTTACTATCGTCCGGGCGGCGTCTATCGCGATCTGCCTGACGCAATGCCGCAATACAAGGCGTCGAAGATTCGCAATGCGAAGGCGTTGTCGAAGATGAACGAGACTCGTCAGGGTTCGCTGCTCGACTTCATCGACGACTTCTTTACGCGTTTCCCGAAGTGCGTCGACGAATACGAAACGCTGCTTACCGACAACCGGATCTGGAAGCAGCGTCTGGTCGGCATCGGCGTGGTCAGTCCGGAGCGCGCGCTGCAGCTCGGTATGACCGGCGCGATGCTGCGCGGTTCGGGCATCGAGTGGGACCTGCGCAAGAAACAGCCGTACGAAGTCTATGACAAGCTCGATTTCGACATTCCGGTGGGCGTGAACGGCGACTGCTACGACCGCTATCTGGTGCGCGTCGAAGAAATGCGCCAGTCCACGCGAATCGCGAAGCAGTGCATCGAGTGGCTGCGCAAGAATCCGGGCCCGGTGATGACGAGCAATCACAAGGTTGCGCCGCCGTCGCGCGTCGGCATGAAGTCGAACATGGAAGATCTGATCCACCACTTCAAGCTGTTTACCGAAGGCTTCCATGTGCCTGAAGGCGAAGCGTATGCCGCGGTCGAACATCCGAAGGGCGAGTTCGGCATCTATCTGATCTCGGACGGCGCCAACAAGCCGTATCGCCTGAAGATCCGCGCACCGGGCTATGCGCACCTGTCCGCGCTCGACGAAATGGCGCGCGGCCACATGATCGCCGACGCCGTGACGATCATCGGTACGCAGGACATCGTGTTCGGCGAAGTGGATCGCTAGGACGTATTCATCGACGCGCGCGGCCGGTTTTCGCACCGGCACGCGCGTCAAGCAAAGGAACGCCGGGTCTGTCGCAGTGTCATGTCGGCGACAGGTTTTCGTTCGGTAGGAATTGAAAGAGTCGTGTCTGAAAATGATCTCAGCTGAAGGCCTGAAAGAAATCGATCGTGCGATCGCGAAGTACCCCGCCGATCAGAAACAGTCCGCCGTGATGTCGGCGTTGGCCACTGCTCAGGAAGAGCATGGCTGGCTGTCGCCCGAACTCATGCAGTTCGTCGCGGATTATCTCGGCATGCCGGCAGTCGCCGTGCAGGAGGTCGCGACCTTCTACACGATGTACGAGACCTCGCCGGTCGGCAAGTACAAGATCACGCTCTGCACGAACCTGCCGTGCCAGCTCGGCCCGGAAGGCGGCTCCGAAAGCGCCGCCGAATATCTGAAGCAGAAGCTCGGTATCGACTTCGGTGAAACCACGCCCGACGGCAAGTTCACCCTGAAAGAAGGCGAGTGCATGGGTTCGTGCGGCGATGCGCCGGTGATGCTGGTGAACAACCATCGCATGTGCAGCTTCATGAGCCGCGCGAAGATCGACCAGCTGCTCGAGGAGCTTTCGAAATGACGTGTTTACACGATCGTCACATCAAACCGCTGATTCTCGCCGGGCTGAACGGCGATAACTGGCATCTCGAAGATTACGTGGCGCGCGGCGGTTATGCCCAGCTGCGCCGCATCCTGGAAGAAAAGATTCCGCCCGAGCAGGTGATTGCCGATGTGAAGGCATCGGGTCTGCGTGGCCGTGGCGGTGCGGGCTTCCCGACCGGCCTGAAGTGGAGCTTCATGCCGCGCCAGTTTCCGGGCCAGAAGTACCTCGTCTGTAATTCGGACGAAGGCGAGCCGGGCACGTTCAAGGACCGCGACATCCTGCGCTTCAATCCGCATTCGCTGATCGAAGGCATGGCGATCGGCGCGTACGCGATGGGCATCACGGTCGGCTACAACTACATTCACGGCGAAATCTGGGACGTCTATAAGCGCTTCGAAGAGGCGCTGGAAGAAGCGCGCCGCGCCGGGTTCCTCGGCGACAACATCATGGGCTCGGGCTTCTCGTTTCAGCTGCATGCGCACCACGGTTACGGCGCCTACATCTGCGGCGAAGAAACTGCGCTGCTCGAATCGCTCGAAGGCAAGAAGGGCCAGCCGCGCTTCAAGCCGCCGTTCCCGGCGAGCTTCGGCGTGTACGGCAAGCCGACCACGATCAACAACACCGAAACGTTCGCGGCGGTGCCGTTCCTGCTGGCGGTCGGCCCGCAGAATTACCTCGAAATCGGCAAGCCGAACAACGGCGGCACGAAGATTTTTTCGATCTCGGGCGACGTCGAACGTCCGGGCAATTATGAAATTCCGCTCGGCACGCCGTTCGCGACGCTGCTCGATCTGGCCGGCGGCATCCGCGGCGGCAAGAAGATCAAGGCCGTGATTCCCGGTGGCTCGTCGGCGCCCGTGATTCCGGGCGAGATGATGATGCAGACCGACATGGATTACGACGCGATCGCGAAGGCCGGCTCGATGCTCGGTTCGGGCGCGGTGATCGTGATGGACGAGACGCGCTGCATGGTGCGCTCGCTGCTGCGTCTGTCGTACTTCTATTACGAAGAGTCGTGCGGTCAGTGCACGCCTTGCCGCGAAGGCACGGGCTGGCTGTATCGCGTCGTGCATCGTATCGAGCATGGCCTCGGCCGTCAGGAAGATCTGGATCTGCTGAACTCGGTCGCGGAAAACATCATGGGCCGCACGATCTGCGCGCTCGGCGACGCGGCGGCCATGCCGGTTCGCGGCATGCTCAAGCATTACTGGGACGAATTCGAGTATCACGTCGCCCACAAGCATTGCCTCGTCGGCGGCCATGCCGGCACGGCGGCGATGCCGGAGACCGTGGCTGCCTGACGATGGCTGCCCGAGTCGAGCCGGCAGGGTTGGCAGACAGATAACTACCGGATAACTACCCGACGTACACCTCAACCGCAGGATTCATCGCCCGAAGCGGGCGCTGAACAGGCGAACGATTGAGCGGTAACAGGTTAAGGAAGATTGACCATCATGGTTGAACTGGAAATAGACGGCAAGAAAGTCGAGGTGCCTGAAGGCAGCATGGTGATCCAGGCTGCGCATAAGGTCGACACGTACATTCCTCACTTCTGCTATCACAAGAAGCTGTCGATTGCGGCCAATTGCCGGATGTGTCTGGTCGATGTCGAGAAGATGCCGAAGGCCGTGCCCGCATGCGCGACGCCGGTGTCGGCCGGCATGATCGTGCGCACCCAATCGGACAAGGCGGTGAAGGGCCAGCAAGCCGTGATGGAGTTCCTGCTGATCAACCATCCGCTCGATTGCCCGATTTGCGACCAGGGCGGCGAATGCCAGCTGCAGGATCTGGCCGTCGGTTACGGCAAGTCGTCGTCGCGCTATAGCGAAGAAAAGCGCGTGGTGTTCCACAAGAACGTCGGCCCGCTGATCTCGATGGAAGAAATGTCGCGCTGCATCCACTGCACGCGTTGCGTCCGCTTCGGCCAGGAAATCGCCGGCGTGATGGAACTCGGTATGCTTGGCCGCGGCGAGCATTCTGAAATCACCTCGTTCGTCGGCAAGACGGTCGACTCCGAACTGTCGGGTAACATGATCGACCTGTGCCCGGTCGGCGCGCTCACGAGCAAGCCGTTCCGCTACAGCGCGCGGACGTGGGAGCTGTCGCGCCGCAAGTCGGTGAGCCCGCACGATTCCGTCGGCGCGAACCTCGTCGTGCAGGTCAAGAACAATCGCGTGATGCGTGTTCTGCCGTTCGAAAACGAAGCCATCAACGAATGCTGGATTTCGGACAAGGACCGCTTCTCGTATGAAGGCCTCAACAGCCCCGAGCGTCTGACCAAGCCGATGCTCAAGCAGGGCGGCCAGTGGGTCGAAACCGACTGGCAGACGGCGCTCGACTACGTGGTCAAGGGTCTGAAGGGCATCAAGGGCGACCACGGTGCGAATGCGCTCGCAGCGCTTTCCAGCGCGCATAGCACGATCGAAGAACTGTTCCTGCTCAAGCAGATTGCGCAAGCGGTCGGCACGCCGAATGTCGACTTCCGTCTGCGCCAGTCCGATTTCTCGGCGCCAGTGACCGGCGCGCCGTGGCTCGGCACCGCCGTCGCCGAACTGTCGAATATCGACGCGGCGCTCGTGATCGGTTCGGACCTGCGTCGCGATCATCCGCTGTTCGCAGCGCGTCTGCGCCAGGCGGCCAAGGGCGGCACGCAACTCACGCTCGTGCAGGCCACGAACGACGACGCACTGATTCCGCAAGCTCAACGCGTGGTGGCGGCACCGTCGGCATGGCTCGATGTGCTCGCGGGCATCGCCGGCGCGGTCGCGCAGGCAAAGGGCGTGGCACTGCCGGAAGCGTTCGTGGGCACGCAGCCTACCGATGCTGACAAGCAGGTTGCAGATTCGCTCGCCACGGGCGAACGCCGTCTCGTGCTGCTCGGCAACGAAGCGGTGCGTCATCCCGACTTCGCCGCGATCCACGCGGCGGCGCAATGGATTGCCGAGGCAAGCGGTGCGACGCTCGGCTTCCTCACGGAAGCGGCCAACACGGTCGGCGCGCACCTTGTGAACGCGCTGCCGGGCGAAGGCGGCCTGAACGCCCGCGAAGTGTTCGAACAGCCGCGCAAGGGTTATCTGCTGCTGAATCTCGAACCGGAATTCGATACCGCCAATCCGGCGCAGGCGCTCGCCGCGCTGAAGCAGGCCGAGATGGTCGTCGTGATGTCGCCGTTCCAGACCGGCGCCGACTACGCCGACGTGCTGCTGCCGATCGCGCCGTTCACGGAGACGGGCGGCACCTTCGTCAACGCGGAAGGCACGGTGCAGCCGTTCAACGGCGTCGTGCGTCCGCTCGGCGACACGCGTCCGGCATGGAAGGTGTTGCGTGTGCTCGGTAGCCTGCTCGGCGTGCCGGGTTTCGACTACGACACGGTCGAGGAAGTGCGCGCGGCTGCGCTCGGCGACGGCGAGCTGAACTCGCGTCTGTCGAACCGCACCAGCGTCACGGTGACGCGCGGCAAGGCGGCCAAGGCGGTGGAAGGTCGGTTCGAGCGTCTCGCGAACGTGCCGATCTATCATGCCGACGCGCTCGTGCGTCGCGCGGAGTCGCTGCATCTGACTGCGGCCGCACGTGTGGCGAACTCGGTCGGCCTGCCGGCTGCGCTGTTCGACAAACTGGGTTTGAAGGAAGGCGACGCGGTACGCGTGCGCCAGGGCGAGCAAGCGGTGCAGTTGCCGGCCGTGCGCGACGCGAATCTTGCGGAGACGGTGGTCCGCGTGTCGGCGGCTACACCTGCCGGTGCAGCGCTGGGCAGCCTGTTCGGTGAACTGCTGGTGGAGAAGGCGTAAATGAGCTTGTTCGATACGATCAACTCGGGCGGGTCCCAGCTTCTCGGTGTCGCTTGGCCCACGGTGTGGGCGCTCGTGCGCATCCTGGTGGTGGCCGTTGTGATCCTGCTGTGCGTGGCTTACCTGATCCTGTGGGAACGTAAGCTGATCGGCTGGATGCACGTGCGTCTCGGCCCGAACCGCGTCGGCCCCGCCGGCCTGTTGCAGCCGATCGCCGACGTGCTGAAGCTGTTGCTCAAGGAAGTGATCCAGCCCGCCCAGGCGAGCCGCTGGATCTACCTCATCGCGCCGATCATGGTGGTGGTGCCGGCCTTCGCGGTCTGGGCAGTGATTCCGTTCCAGGCGGGCGCGGTGCTCGGCGACATCAACGCGGGCCTGCTGTACGCGATGGCGATTTCGTCGATCGGCGTGTACGGCGTGATTCTGGCCGGCTGGGCGTCGAACTCGAAGTACGCGTTCCTCGGCGCGATGCGCGCCGCGGCGCAAATGGTTTCGTACGAAATCTCGATGGGCTTCGCGCTCGTGGTCGTGCTGATGACGGCCGGCACGCTGAACCTGTCGGGCATCGTCGGCTCGCAGGAGCACGGCTTCTTCGCCTCGCACGGCCTGAACTTCCTGTCGTGGAACTGGCTGCCGCTCCTGCCGATGTTCGTCGTCTACTTCATCTCGGGCATCGCCGAAACGAACCGTCACCCGTTCGACGTGGTGGAAGGCGAATCGGAAATCGTCGCGGGCCACATGATCGATTACTCGGGTATGGCGTTCGCGCTGTTCTTCCTCGCCGAGTACATCAACATGATCGTGATCTCGGCATTGGCTGCAACTCTGTTCCTCGGCGGCTGGAGCGCACCGTTCGGTTTCCTGTCGTTCATCCCGGGCATCGTCTGGCTCGTCGCCAAGGTTTTCTTCCTGTTGTCGGTATTCATCTGGGCGCGCGCCACGTTCCCGCGCTACCGCTATGACCAGATCATGCGTCTCGGCTGGAAGGTGTTCATTCCGGTCTGCGTGGTGTGGCTGGTGGTGGTCGGCTTCTGGATCATGTCGCCGTTGAATATCTGGAAATAAAGGGCGGACGAACCCATGACCGCAATCCAAAACTTCTTCAAGACTTTCTTCCTCACGGAACTGCTCAAGGGTCTCGCGCTGACCGGACGTTATACGTTCCAGCGCAAGGTCACGGTGCAATTCCCGGAAGAGAAGACCCCGATCTCGCCGCGTTTTCGCGGTCTGCATGCGCTGCGCCGCTATGAAAACGGCGAAGAGCGCTGCATCGCCTGCAAGCTGTGCGAAGCGGTATGCCCGGCGCTCGCGATCACGATCGAATCGGAAACGCGCGCGGACAACACGCGCCGCACGACGCGCTACGACATCGACCTGACCAAGTGCATCTTCTGCGGTTTCTGCGAAGAAAGCTGCCCGGTCGACTCGATCGTCGAGACGCACATTCTCGAGTATCACGGCGAGAAGCGCGGCGACCTGTACTTCACGAAGGACATGCTGCTGGCTGTCGGCGATCGCTATGAAGCGGAGATCGCCGCCAACAAGGCTGCCGACGCACCGTATCGTTGAAGTGCTTTTCCGTTGATGCAGTAATAGTAATAGCGGCAGTAAAAGCAGTAACACGGCCTGCTGTCGGGCCGAGCGCCGCGGTCTGAACGCCGCGGCACGGCGCACCTGTGCGACTGTTCTGGCGGTTCGCCCGCTTTTGCTGACCACGCGTGCCAAAGAACAATGCCTGACGATGGCCTAACGATGAACCGGTAATCATGGAATTCACGACCGTACTGTTCTACATCTTCGCGCTGCTCCTGGTTGTCTCGGGGCTGAAGGTGATCACCTCGCGCAACCCGGTGGCGTCCGCACTGTTCCTGGTGCTGGCGTTCTTCAACGCAGCGGCGATCTGGATGCTGCTCGAGGCCGAGTTCCTCGCGATCCTGCTGGTGCTCGTCTACGTCGGCGCGGTGATGGTGCTGTTCCTGTTCGTCGTGATGATGCTGGACATCAATCTCGACGTGCTGCGCAAAGACTTCAAACGCTTCGTGCCGATGGCGACGGTGGTGGGCGCGATCATCGTGATCGAGACCGCACTGATCCTGTGGCACGGCTACGGCGCGACGTCGACGGTGCTGCACGATACGGCCGCGGCCGCGAACGGCATGGGCGACTGGTCGAACACCCGCCTGATCGGCAAGATCATTTACACGGACTACATCTTCGCGTTCGAAGTCGCCGGCCTGATACTGCTGGTGGCGATCATCGCGGCGATCGCGCTGACCACGAGCCACAAGAAGGACAGCAAGCGGCAGAACGTCAGCGCGCAGGTCAAGGTGCGTGCGCAGGACCGCGTGCGCGTCGTGAAGATGGCGTCGGAGAAAACCGCGGCGACCCTCGCCGCGGAAGAAGCCGCAGCTGCGGCGGCAGCGGCAGCCGACTCGGCACCTGCCAAGAACAGCTGAGCGGACAGGAGATAGAAATCATGTTGACCCTAGCCCATTACCTTGTCCTCGGTGCGATCCTGTTTGCGATCAGCATCGTCGGCATTTTCCTGAACCGCCGTAACGTCATCATCATCCTGATGGCGATCGAACTGATGCTGCTCGCGGTGAACACCAATTTCGTCGCGTTCTCGCACTACCTCGGCGACGTGCATGGCCAGATCTTCGTCTTCTTCGTGCTGACGGTGGCGGCCGCGGAAGCGGCGATCGGCCTCGCAATTCTGGTGACCCTGTTCCGTAGTCTCGACACGATCAATGTCGAGGATCTCGATCAGCTCAAAGGTTAATTTCAGGAAAAGCGGTTATGTCCACGATACTCAATGAAAACCTGCTGTTGGCAATTCCGCTGGCACCGCTTGCCGGTTCCCTGGTTGCAGGGCTGTTCGGAAAGGCGGTAGGGCGAGCCGGCGCGCATTCGGTCACGATCCTCGGCGTCGCGGTTTCGTTCATCCTGTCGGTCATGGTCTTCTTCCAGGTGATGGACGGCGCGAGTTTCAACGCGACCGTTTATGAATGGATGTCGATCGGCAAGACGCAGCTCGAAGTCGGCTTCCTCGTCGACTCGCTGACCGCGATGATGATGTGCGTCGTGACCTTCGTGTCGCTGATGGTGCACATCTACACGATCGGCTACATGGCCGACGACGACGGCTACCAGCGCTTCTTCTCGTACATCTCGCTGTTCACGTTCTCGATGCTGATGCTCGTGATGAGCAACAACTTCCTGCAACTGTTCTTCGGCTGGGAAGCGGTGGGTCTCGTGTCGTACCTGCTGATCGGCTTCTACTTCAAGCGCGAGTCGGCGATCTACGCGAACATGAAGGCGTTCCTCGTGAACCGCGTCGGCGACTTCGGCTTTCTGCTCGGCATCGGCCTGCTGTTCGCGTTCGCCGGTTCGATGAACTACGGCGAAGTCTTCGCGAAGCGCACCGAACTCGCGGCGCTGAATTTCCCGGGCACGGACTGGGGCCTGCTCACGGTTGCGTGCATCTGCCTCTTCATCGGCGCGATGGGTAAGTCGGCCCAGTTCCCGCTGCACGTCTGGCTGCCGGACTCGATGGAAGGCCCGACGCCGATCTCCGCGCTGATTCACGCGGCAACCATGGTGACGGCCGGTATCTTCATGGTCACGCGTATGTCGCCGCTGTTCGAACTGTCGGATACGGCGCTGTCGTTCGTGATGGTCATCGGTGCGATCACGGCGCTGTTCATGGGCTTCCTCGGCATCGTCCAGAACGACATCAAGCGCGTGGTCGCTTATTCCACGCTGTCGCAGCTCGGTTACATGACGGTCGCGCTCGGCGCCTCGGCCTACTCGGTCGCCGTGTTTCACCTGATGACGCACGCGTTCTTCAAGGCACTGCTGTTCCTCGGCGCGGGTTCGGTCATCATCGGCATGCACCACGATCAGGACATGCGCAACATGGGCGGCCTGCGCAAGTACATGCCGATCACGTGGATCACGTCGCTGATCGGTTCGCTTGCGCTGATCGGCACGCCGTTCTTCTCGGGTTTCTACTCGAAAGACTCGATCATCGACGCGGTGAAGCTGTCGCATCTGCCGGGCTCGGGCTTCGCCTACTTCGCGGTGGTCGCGAGCGTGTTCGTGACTGCGCTGTACTCGTTCCGTATGTACTTCATGGTGTTCCACGGCAAGGAGCGCTTCCGCGGTCCGAAGCATCCGGAATCGCCGATGGGTATCGAAGCCGCGGCGCATGCGCATGACGCGCACGGCCACGACGATCACGGTCACGCTCATGGTCACGATGATCACGCTCACGAGCCGCACGAAACTCCGTGGGTCGTGTGGGTGCCGCTGGTGCTGCTGGCGATTCCGTCGATCGTGATCGGTGCGATCGGTGTCGGTCCGATGCTGTTCGGCGACTTCTTCCAGCATGGCGTCGCGTTCGACAAGGTGATCTACATCGGCGAGAACCATCCGGCGCTGCACGAAATGGCCGAAGAGTTCCAGGGCTGGGCGTCGATGGGTCTGCACTCGGTGTCGGGCCTGCCGGTGTGGCTCGCGCTCGCCGGTGTCGTGGTTGCGTGGTTCCTGTATCTGATCCGTCCGGACCTGCCGGCTGTCATCAAGCGCGCGTTCGGCCCGATCTACACGTTGCTCGATAACAAGTACTACATGGACAAGATCAACGAAGTCGTGTTTGCTCGCGGCGCGGTGGCAATCGGCCGGGGTCTGTGGAAGGAAGGCGACGTGGTCGTGATCGACGGCATCGTCAACGGCAGCGCACGCTTTATCGGCTGGTTCGCGAGCGTGATCCGCTTCCTCCAATCCGGCTACATCTACCACTACGCGTTCGCCATGATTATCGGCATGCTGGGGCTCCTGACCCTGTTTGTAACGCTCGGCGGCAAATAAGGCGAGGGACACTCATGCACGCTTATCCGATTCTCAGCATCGCGATCTGGTTGCCGATTCTCTTCGGCCTGCTGGTCCTCGCGATCGGCAAGGACGACAACCCGGCGCCGGCGCGCTGGATCGCGCTGATCGGCTCGGTCCTGAGCTTCATCGTCACGCTTCCGCTGATCACCGGTTTCGATTCGAGCACGGCGGATCTGCAGTTCGTCGAGCAGGCGAGCTGGATCGAGCGCTTCCACATCGCGTACCACCTCGGCGTGGACGGCATTTCGATGTGGTTCGTCGTGTTGACCGCGTTGATTACGGTGATCGTCGTGATCGCCGCGTGGGAAGTGATCACGAAGAACGTCGGCCAGTACCTCGCGGCGTTCCTGATCCTCTCGGGCATCATGGTCGGCGTGTTCAGCGCGGCCGACGGCATGCTGTTCTACGTGTTCTTCGAAGCGACGCTGATCCCGATGTACATCATCATCGGCGTGTGGGGCGGGGCGAACCGCGTGTATGCGGCGTTCAAGTTCTTCCTGTACACGCTGATGGGCTCGCTGCTGATGCTGGTCGCGCTGCTGTATCTGTACAACGAAACCGGCACGTTCGATCTCGCCACGTGGCAGCACGCGCAGATCGCGATGACGCCGCAGGTGCTGTTGTTTATCGCGTTCTTCATGGCCTTCGCGGTGAAGGTGCCGATGTGGCCGGTGCATACGTGGCTGCCCGATGCGCACGTGGAAGCGCCGACCGGCGGCTCGGTCGTGCTGGCCGCGATCATGCTGAAGCTCGGTGCGTACGGTTTCCTGCGCTTCTCGCTGCCGATCGCGCCTGACGCGAGCCATTTCCTCGCGCCGGTCGTCATTACGCTGTCGCTGATCGCGGTGATCTACATCGGCCTCGTCGCGATGGTGCAGGCCGACATGAAGAAGCTGGTCGCGTATTCGTCGATCGCGCACATGGGCTTCGTTACACTCGGCTTCTTCATCTTCAACCAGCTCGGTGCGGAAGGCGCGATCGTGCAGATGATCTCGCACGGCTTCGTGTCGGGCGCGATGTTCCTGAGCATCGGCGTGCTGTACGACCGCATGCATTCGCGTCAGATCGCCGATTACGGCGGCGTCGTCAACATGATGCCGAAGTTCGCGGCGTTCGCGATGCTGTTCTCGATGGCGAACTGCGGCTTGCCGGGCACCTCCGGTTTCGTCGGCGAATTCATGGTGATCCTGGCGGCTGTCCAGTACAACTTCTGGATCGCGGGCGGTGCGGCGGTTACGCTGATCCTCGGCGCGGCCTACACGCTGTGGATGTACAAGCGCGTGTACTTCGGCGCGGTCGCGAACGACCACGTGAAGCATCTCGCCGACATCAGCCGTCGCGAATTTTTCATGCTGGCAGTGCTCGCCGCACTGACGCTGTTCATGGGGCTGTACCCGAAGCCCTTTACCGATGTGATGCACGTATCCGTGGAAAACCTCCTCTCCCACGTTGCTCAATCGAAGCTGCCGTTGCCTCAGTAACGACGAGCGGAGGAATTTAAGACCATGCAAAACGCCCCTATGACTGCTCTGTTGCCCGACGCGTTGCTGATGCTGGCCGTTGTCGTCGCGTGGCTCAACGACACGTTCGTCGGCCCGGACGGTCGCCGCACCACGTATTTCATCGCGTTCTTCTCGACGCTGGTCGCCGGCATCTGGTTCGCGATGAATGCGTTCGATCCGCAGGTGCATTACTTCTTCGACCACATGTACGTGGTCGATTCGTTCGCCAACGTGATGAAGGCGGTGGTGTCGCTCGGCTACGCGGTGTCGATCGTTTATTCGCGCCGTTATCTTGAGGACCGCGGCCTGTTCCGCGGCGACTTCTTCCTGCTCGGCATGTTCTCGCTGCTCGGCCAGATCGTGATGATCTCGGGCAACAACTTCCTGACGCTGTATCTCGGTCTCGAACTGATGTCGCTGTCGCTGTATGCGGTGATCGCGCTGCGCCGCGAAGTGGCGTCGTCGAACGAAGCGGCGATGAAGTACTACGTGCTCGGCGCGCTCGCTTCGGGCTTCCTGCTGTACGGTATCTCGATGCTGTACGGCGCGACCGGCTCGCTCGACCTCAACGAAGTGTTCAAGGCGATCGGCACGAGCCACTACGATCCGAGCGTGCTGCTGTTCGGCGTGATCTTCATCGTGGCCGGCGTGGCGTTCAAGATGGGGGCGGTGCCGTTCCACATGTGGGTGCCCGACGTGTACCAGGGCGCACCGACGGCGATGACGCTCACGGTTGGCGGCGGTCCGAAGGTCGCGGCATTCGCGTGGGGCCTGCGCTTCCTCGTGATGGGCCTGCTGCCGCTCGCGGTCGAATGGCAACAGATGCTCGTGATCCTCGCGGCGCTGTCGCTGATCGTCGGCAACATCACCGGTATCGTGCAGCGCAACGTCAAGCGGATGCTTGCGTACTCGGCGATCTCGAACATGGGCTTCGTGCTGCTCGGCCTGCTCGCTGGCGTAGTCGACCAGAAGACCACGGGCGCCGCGAGCGCGTACGGTTCGGCGATGTTCTACAGCATCGTCTACCTGATCACGACGCTCGGCACCTTCGGCGTCATCATGCTGCTCGCCCGCCGCGATTTCGAAGCGGACACGCTCGAGGACTTCAAGGGCCTCAATCAGCGCAGCCCGGTGTTCGCGTTCGTGATGATGATCATGATGTTCTCGCTCGCGGGCATTCCGCCGGCAGTCGGCTTCTATGCGAAGCTCGCCGTGCTGCAGGCGACGATGAACGCCGGTCTGACCTGGCTCACGGTTCTGGCGGTTATCACCTCGCTGTTCGGCGCGTTCTACTACCTGCGTATCGTCAAGCTCATGTACTTCGACGAGCCGCAGGACAAGTCGCCGATCGTCGCCGACACGAGCACGCGCGCGCTGCTCGCGCTCAACGGCGTGGCCGTGCTGGTGCTCGGTATCGTGCCCGACCCGCTGCTGCGCGCCTGCCTGCAGGCTATCCAGCACACGCTGCTGCTCTGATGTCCGCTGCGGGTTGGTTTATCGTGCTGTTGGCGTTCGTGGGCGCCAACCTGCCGTTCCTGAATCAGCGCCTCTTCGCCGCCGTGCCGTTGAAAGCGGCGAAGAAAAGCGCCTGGCTGCGGATTGCCGAACTGATCGTGTTGTATTTCGTGGTTGGCGCGCTGGGTTTTCTGCTCGAAGCGCGCGCGGGAAACCGCTTCGAACAGGGCTGGCAGTTCTATGCGATCACGTTTGCGCTGTTCGTCGTGTTCGCTTTTCCCGGCTTTACCTTCCAATATCTCGTCAAACGCCGCTGACGGCGTCCCGCCGTCGCGCACCAGGCTGTTTTGAGGTCCGCACATGGCTGAACTTCCCAATCACGATGCCGCGCTAACCGAGACGTGTATCGACAGCAAGACGGTTCATCAAGGGCCGTTCATGACGGTCAAGTACGATACGGTCCGGTTGCCTGACGGTAAGCAGGCGACCCGCGAATACGTCAAGCATGCGGGTGCCGTCATGGTGATTCCGCTATTCGACGACGGTCGCGTGCTGCTTGAGAGCCAGTATCGCTATCCGATGGGCAAGGTCATGGTCGAGTATCCGGCCGGCAAGCTCGATCCGAACGAAGGCGCGCTGGCCTGCGCGGCGCGCGAGTTGCGCGAGGAAACCGGCTATACCGCGCGCGAGTATGTGTACCTGACGCGCATCCACCCGATCATTTCGTATTCGACCGAGTTCATCGACATCTATCTTGCACGCGGATTGGTCGCCGGCGAGCGCAAGCTCGACGAGGGCGAGTTCCTCGAACTCTTTACGGCGAAGTTCGAGGACGTATCCGAATGGGTGCGCACCGGCAAGATCACCGACGTGAAGACGATTATCGGCACGTTCTGGCTGGAGAAGGTGCTCTCGGGCGCCTGGCCGACGGCGACGCCGGAGACGGTATAAGTCTGGCGCTGCCAGATATCCGGCCTATAACACGAGAAGCCCCTGCCGGTCGATGACCGGCAGGGGCTTTGTCATTGGGCAACGCTTTTTCTCCGACACCTGAATATCCGTTTTTCATAGGCCATCTGGCTGGCTCGTCGAGTCGTTCGCGTGTCGCTAGTATGAGCTTTCCGGTCACCGCGTTCGTCATCGTTTTTATTTTGAATAACGAACGATAGGCAGCGAAGAGGTCTGACTTTGAAAGTCTTTGTAGTTGTCGATTGACAACTTATGAGGCGTCGGTTAAATTGGAGGTGTCGATGGTTAGAGGAAAGCACGCGAAGAAGGAGATCGAAGCGGCATTGGTCTACGCGGAGAAGCATGGCTGGCGCGTCCAGGATGGTGGGAGAGGTCACGCGTGGGGAAAAATCTACTGTCCTTATAAAGAGGCGGAATGCCGCTGCGGAGAGTTCTGTATATCGAGTGTCTGGAGTACGCCGAAGAATTCGGGCAATCACGCCAAGCACTTGCGGCGTATCGTCGACAACTGCACGGCTCGTGCGGTAACGGGGCGTGTGGCGCCGAACATGAAAGGCGCAAACCTGGGCTGAATGAAGACAGGAGTAACGTATGGAATATGTGTTCACGTTGAAATACCGGCTCGCAGCCGAAGACTGCGATGCCGACGAGATCGTCGAACGGCTGGGCGAAGCAGGGTGCGACGACGCCACGGTCGGCGTGGGACAACCGGGACGCTTGGGGCTGCTGTTTTCCCGCGAAGGTGCATCTGCGCTCGAGGCTGTCGTCAGCGCGCTCAAGGATGTCAAACGCGCGGTGCCGTCTGCGCAGCTTGTAGAGGCGGGGCCCGATTTCGTTGGCTTGACCGATGCGGCGGAAGTCGCCGGCGTATCGCGGCAGAACATGCGCAAGCTGATGCTGAGCCACGCCACGGACTTCCCTCCGCCTGTCCACGAAGGGAGTACGTCGGTGTGGCATCTGTCCGACGTGCTTGAGTGGCTCACTTCGCGCGGCGGATACAACATCAAGGCAGACGTGGTGGATGTTGCAAAGCTGGCGAAACAGATCAATCTTGCCCGGGGGGCGCGTCAGATCGAAGCGCGCGTCAGCCGCCGGATTGAAAACCTCGTCGCGTAAGCGTGGTGCGGGGCATGCCGGTGTAGAGAGCCCTTAAGCATGATGGGTGAGCGGTCCAGCAGGGTTCGTCAGGCGAAACCGGTACGGCTCACGTGGCGACTTGCCTTCGGCAGCGCCTGGCGCAAAGCGTTAAAATCGCCCACCGCGCCCGATTTGTTCACTACGTCCAACTCTGGCGCATCGATCTTAAATTTTACGAACGATCGTTCATAAATTTTCTTTTTGCGCTAAACTGGCACGCAAGCCCTGATTCCACATGAAGGTCCTCGATTTACAGTGTCCGCATGGCCATCGGTTCGAAGGCTGGTTCGCTTCGGCTGATGACTTCGAATCGCAGCAGTCTCGCAAGCTCGTCGAATGTCCGATCTGCGGTGCGAACGAAGTGAGCCGCTTGCCGTCGGCACCGCGCCTGAATCTGTCGGGTGCGGCTGACACGAAAGCGCCGGCGGATACCGGTGACATGCAGGCGCGTGTCATGCGCGCACTGCGCGAGGTACTGGAAAAGACCGAGAACGTGGGCGACCGCTTCGCCGAGGAAGCGCGGCGTATTCACTACAACGAAGCGCCCGCACGCAATATTCGTGGTGTCACGACCCCGGAAGATGCGCGTGCCTTGGTCGAGGAAGGCATCGAAGTGATGCCGCTGCCAGTCCCGGCTGCCCTGAAGGAACCGCTGCAATAGCGCGGTGCCTGCTGGCGCCAGGTGGTGGCGGCCAGGAGACACTACGCATGAATCTGGACTATTCCTCCGCTGAAGACGCGTTCCGCGCCGACATCCGCGCCTGGCTCGAGGCGAATCTGCCCCGTGAGCTGAGCGACAAGGTACTCAATCACAAACGTCTTTCCCGCGAAGATTTCGCTAGCTGGCACAGGTTGCTCGGCACGCGAGGCTGGTCGGTGGTTGCGTGGCCGCGCGAATATGGCGGCCCGGGCTGGGATGCGACCCAGCGGCATATCTGGGAGGAAGAGTGCGCGCGAGTTGGTGCGCCTTCCGTGCTGCCCTTCGGTGTATCGATGGTCGCACCCGTGCTGATGAAATACGGCAACGAGGCGCAGAAGCGCCACTATCTGCCGCGTATTCTCGACGGCACAGACTGGTGGTGCCAGGGCTATTCCGAGCCGGGTTCGGGCTCGGATCTCGCATCGCTGCGCACCCGTGCCGAGCGCGTCGGCGATCATTACGTGGTCAATGGCCAGAAAACCTGGACCACGCTGGGCCAGTACGCCGACATGATGTTCTGCCTCGTGCGCACCGACAGCGGGGCCAAAAAGCAGGAAGGCATTTCGTTTCTGCTGATCGATATGAAAACGCCGGG
Organism: Burkholderia sp. Ax-1724; assembly: GCF_011752995.1. Classification (GTDB taxonomy): domain Bacteria; phylum Pseudomonadota; class Gammaproteobacteria; order Burkholderiales; family Burkholderiaceae; genus Paraburkholderia. Next base: position 19,599 of record NZ_VWWL01000023.1, on the reverse strand, counting down.
CATCACCGTGCGGCCGATCATCACGCTCGACGAAGATCACGAAGTCAACGAGGTGTTTTTCGAAGACGTGAAAGTGCCGCTCGAGAATCTGGTCGGCGAGGAAAATCGCGGCTGGACGTACGCGAAATACCTGCTAGGTCATGAGCGCACCGGCATCGCGCGGGTCGGCACCTCGAAGCGTGAACTCGTCTTTCTTAAGCGCGTCGCGCTGAATCAGAAGAAGAACGGCAAGTCGTTGCTGCTGGACCCGGTCTTTGCCGCGAAGGTCGCGAATCTCGAAATCGAGTTGATGGCGCTCGAAGTCACCGTGCAGCGCGTGGTTGCCAACGAGGCGGGCGGACGCGGGCCGGGCCCGGAAGCGTCGATGCTGAAAATCAAAGGCACCGAAGTGCAGCAGGGCTTGACCGAGCTGATGTTCGAAGCGATTGGTCCGCTTGCCGCGCCGTTCGACGTGCCGTTCCTCGAAGGCGAGCGCGAGCACAGCCTCGCCGGCGATGACGATGCCGCGCCGCTCGCTGCGTACTACTTCAACTTCCGCAAGACGTCGATTTACGGCGGCTCGAACGAAATTCAAAAGAACATCATCGCGCAGATGATTCTCGGACTTTGAGGAGCGGCGCATGGACTTCACTTTCAACGACGAACAACAGCAATTTGCCGACGCGCTGCGCCGCTATCTCGAGAAAAGCTACGGCTTCGAGGCGCGTCAGGCGATCGTGCGCTCGGAAGCCGGTGTGTCGGCCGCGCACTGGGCCGCGTTCACCGAACTCGGTTTGACCGCGCTGCCGGTGCCGGAAGCGCAGGGCGGTTTCAACGGTGGTCCGATCGACATGCTGGTGGTCATGCAGGAACTCGGTCGCGCGCTGGTCATCGAGCCGTATTGGGCGACCGTGGTCGGCATCGAGGCACTACGCATAGCGGGCACGAGCGAAGGCGAAGACGCCGCGTTGCTCGAGCGCGCGGCGCAGGGCGAATGCAAACTGGCCGTGGCCTTTCATGAACCGCACGCACGTTACGATCTGTTCGACATCGCCACGACGGCGAGCGCTCAGGGCGAGCAGTACGCGCTAGGTGGCACGAAGTCGGTCGTGCTGCACGGCGCGCAGGCGGATCACTGGATCGTGCCGGCACGCCTGAATGGCGAGATCGCGCTTTTTGTCGTGGCGCGCGGCGCGGCCGGTGCCAAAGTCACCGAATATCGCACCATCGACGGCCAGCGCGCGGCGACGCTCGAATTCACCGGCACGCCCGCGCGCCGGCTCGCCGGTCAGCACGCGGGCGCGGTGGCGCTCGAACAGATCGCCGACTACGGCACGTTGCTGCTGTGCGCGGAGGCGATCGGCGCGCTCGACGCGCTGAACCACGCCACCGTCGACTACACGAAAACGCGCCAGCAGTTCGGCCAGCCGATCGCGCGTTTCCAGGCGTTGCAGCATCGTATGGTCGAGATGCTGATTCACGCGGAACAGGCGCGCTCCATCACCTATCTCGCTGCGATGCGCTATGCGAGCGAAGATGCCGACGAACGCCGTCGCGCAATTTCGGCGGCAAAGGTGCGCGTCGGTCAGGCGGCGCGTTTCGTCGGTCAGCAGGCGGTGCAGTTGCATGGCGGCATGGGCGTCACGAACGAGGTAGCGGCGGCGCATCTATTTAAGCGCCTCGCGATCATCGAGACCACGCTTGGCGACGTCGATCATCATCTTGCGCGGTTCGCCACGCTTCCCGGCTTTGCCGTCGCCGAAGACTGATCGGCGCATTCAACCGGATCAAGGAGAGGCACGATGGGATTCAGTTTCGAAGACATGGAAGTCGGCACGACGCACGAAGTCGGCAAGCACACGTTCACGCGCGAGGAGATCGTCGAGTTCGCGCAGAAGTTCGATCCGCAGCCGTTTCACCTCGACGAAGCCGCAGCGGCCGAATCGCCGTTTCGCGGCCTCGTGGCGAGCGGCTGGCATACGTGCTCGGTGATGATGGGCATGCTCGTGCGCAACGTGCTGGCGGGTTCGACGTCGATGGGCTCGCCCGGTATCGACGAGATTCGCTGGCTCAAGCCGGTGCGCGTCGGCGACACGATCACGATGATGAACGTCATCGTCGACAAGCGCGTGTCGGAGAGCAAACCCGATCGCGGCATCGTATCGACGCGCTGGGAAGGCATCAATCAGCATGGCGAAACGGTGATTACGGTGCGCTCGAAGGGCATGTTCGGGCTGCGCAAGCCGGGAGCCGCGGCATGACGGCGAGTGCGGCGCCGCTCGCCGCTTTCAACAATGCCGAGGCTGTGCTCGCGCGCGTGGGCGCCGAACCGCTCGTCAGCGAATGGTTGAGCGTCGATCAGGATAAGGTCGATCGTTTTGCCGAGGCCACCGGCGATCATCAATGGATTCACGTCGACCCCGAGCGGGCCAGGCGCGAGTCGCCGTTCGGCGGCCCGGTCGCGCATGGTTTTCTGACGCTCTCGCTGATTCCGGCTCTGCTCGGTGAAATGGTGACGTTCGAGCAGCGCATGGGCGTCAACTACGGGTTGAATCGTGTGCGTTTCGTGTCGCCGGTGCTGGTGGGTTCGTCGCTGCGCGGGAAGTTTGCGGTGGAATCCGTGACCGAAGTCGACGACGGCGGCGTGCAGGTCGCATGGAACGTCACGGTGGAGCGGCAGGGCAGCGAGCGGCCGGTGTGCATCGCGGAGTTCATTACGCGGCACTACTTCTAGTGTTCTTGCGTCGCGGGTGAAATCGAAAGTGCGAGCCGGCGTGCATGCGGGCTCGCACTTTTTGCCTGGCGTCGGGGCGTATCGCCGGGAAGACGAAGCAGTTAATGCTTCGCGTACTGGGTGGCACCGAACAGCATCTCTTTCGCCTTGTCGTCCATCAGCGGCACGCGTGCGGACGCGAGCACGTCGACGCCGCGCACCACCGCGGGCCGAGCGGCAATCTCTTCATGCCAGCGCTTCACGTTCGGGAACGCATCGAGTTCGATGCCCTGGTTTTTCCATGAGCGCGTCCACGGGAACGAGGCGATGTCCGCGATCGTATAGTCGTTGCCGGCGAGATAACGCGTCTTGCCGAGTTGCGTGTCCATCACGCCGTACAGGCGATGCGCTTCGTTGGTGTAGCGTTTGACCGCATACTCGATCTGCTCGGGTGCGTAGAGGCGGAAGTGGTGAGCCTGCCCCAGCATCGGACCGAGGCCGCCCATCTGGAACATCAGCCATTGCAGCACCGAGTAGCGCGCGGCCGGATCGGTCGGCAGAAACTTGCCGGTTTTTTCAGCCAGGTAAATCAGGATCGCGCCCGATTCGAACAGCGCGAACGGCCGGCCATCAGCGCCTTTCGGGCCCTCGGAGTCGACGATCGCGGGAATCTTGTTGTTGGGACTGACGGCGAGAAATTCGGGCTTGAACTGGTCGCCGGCACCGATATTCACGGCATGCGCGGTGTAGGGCAGGCCCGTCTCTTCGAGCATGATGTGAACCTTGTGGCCGTTCGGGGTCGCCCAGCTATAGACATCGATCATCGTTGCTCCCTGTTCGTCAAAGCGGCGCCGCAAAGAGGGCGCCGCCGTGGTCGAAAAATTAGAGCATAGATCGTACGATGCTGCTTGCCGTGGGCTCAGCCCCCCCCCCCCCCGCGCTCACCTTTCACATCGGGCCGCGGAACTCAAACGCGCGTGACCGGCATCTCCACGCGAGCGGCCGCGCCCGCATCCAGATGGCGTGCGAGTTCGAGCTTGGCGATGGCATTGCGATGCACTTCGTCGGGGCCGTCGGCGAAACGCAGCGTGCGTGCCGATGCGTAGGCATAGGCGAGCGGAAAGTCGTCGCTGACACCGCCGCCGCCGTGCGCCTGAATCGCCCAGTCGATTACCTGACACGCCATGTTCGGCGCGACCACCTTGATCATCGCGATCTCGCCGCGCGCGCCCTTGTTGCCGACGGTGTCCATCATGTACGCGGTCTTCAGCGTCAGCAGACGCGCCTGCTCGATCATGCAGCGCGCCTCGGCGAGACGCTCCTGCGTGACGCCTTGCGACGCGACCGGCTTGCCGAACGCGACGCGTTGCAGCGAGCGCTTCGCCATCAGCTCGATTGCGCGTTCGGCGAGACCGATGAGCCGCATGCAATGGTGGATGCGCCCCGGGCCGAGGCGGCCCTGCGCGATCTCGAAGCCGCGGCCTTCGCCGAGCAGCATGTTGGCGGCAGGCACGCGCACGTTATCGAGCGTGATTTCCATATGGCCGTGCGGCGCGTCGTCGTAACCGAACACGGTGAGCGGGCGGTGCACGGTGATGCCGGCGGCGTCGGCGGGCACGAGGATCATCGACTGCTGCTGATGGCGCGGCGCCTCGGGATCGGTCTTGCCCATCACGATATAGACCTTGCAGCGCGGATCGCCCGCACCCGACGACCACCACTTGTGGCCGTCGATCACGTAGTGGTCGCCATCGCGCACGATGCGGGTCTGGATGTTGGTCGCATCCGACGAGGCCACTTCCGGCTCCGTCATCAGGAACGCGGAGCGGATTTGCCCTTGCAGCAGCGGTTCGAGCCATTCGCGCTTGTTGTCTTCGCTGCCGTAGCGCTCGATCGTCTCCATGTTGCCGGTGTCGGGCGCGTTGCAGTTGAACACTTCCGGCGCCCAGGGCACGCGGCCCATGATCTCGCACAGCGGCGCGTATTCGAGGTTGGTCAGTCCGGCGCCGCGCTCCGATTGCGGCAGGAACAGATTCCACAAACCGGCGGCGCGCGCCTTCTGCTTCAGTTGCTCGATCAGCTCGGTCGGCACCCATGCGTTGCCGTTCTGGCGATTGCGCGCGATTTCCGCATAGAACGCCTGCTCGTTCGGATAAATATGCTCGTCGAAGAAGGCGAGCAGTTTTTCGCGCAACGCCTGGACCTTCGGGGTGTAATCGAAATTCATCTGAAACCTCGCGAATGACGGACAGCGGATGATGTTGAAGCGGGGCTCGCAAGCTCGTGCACAAATAACGGCATGATGCCCAGCCCGGCCCATAACCGGGGCATGCGGCCCCGGCGCATTGTTTTGCGCCTAGCGCACCTTCTGCGCGTAGCGCCAGGCCAGTTCGGCCATCGGCTTCGCGCGCCGGCCGGCGTCGAGTGCCTGCGCACTCGATGCGGTGCCGTCGACGACGCGCTTCATGATGCCTTGCAGAATCGCGGCGATGCGGAACATGTTGTACGCCAGATAGAAGTTCCAGTCGCCGTGAATCTCGAAGCCGGTGCGCTGGCAATAGCGTTCGACGTACTGTGCTTCGTCGGGAATGCCGAGGGCGCTCCAGTCGAGCCCCGCGATGCCGCGGAACTGCCCCGGGTCGACGTGCCACGCCATACAGTGATACGCGAAGTCGGCGAGCGGATCGCCGAGCGTCGACAGTTCCCAGTCGAGCACCGCAAGCACGCGCGGCTCGTAGCGATCGAAGATCAGATTGTCGAGCCGGTAATCGCCATGTACGACCGAGGTGCGGCCGCTCGTTTCGGCGGGCATATGTTGCGGCAGCCATTCGATCAGACGCTGCATCGCGTCGATCGGCTCGGTCTCGGACGCGAGATACTGCTTGCTCCAGCGGCCGATCTGCCGGGCGAAGTAATTGCCCGGCTTGCCGTAATCGACGAGGCCGGCGGCGGCGACGTCGACGCTATGCAAAGCCGCGATCACGCGATTCATTTCGTCGTAGATCGCCGTGCGCTCAGCGGCCGTCATGCCGGGCAGCGACTGGTCCCACAGCACGCGGCCTTCGACGAACTCCATCACGTAGAACGCGCGGCCGATCACGCTTTCGTCCTCGCACAGCGCGAGCATTTGCGCGATCGGCACGTCGGTGCCGGTCAGCGCGTGCATCACGCGGTATTCGCGTTCGATCGCATGCGCGGACGGCAGCAGCTTCGCGGCGGGGCCGGGCTTCGCGCGCATCACGTACGAGCGCGACGGCGTGATCAGCTTGAAGGTCGGATTGGACTGGCCGCCCGCGAACTGTTCGAGCGTGAGCGGTCCCGCGAAGCCGTCGACGTGACGGGTCAGCCACGCGGCGAGCGCGTCGTTGTCGAAGCGTTGCCGCTCGTTGACGGGACGGGTGCCTTCGAAGGCCGAATAGTCCTGTTTGGGTGCGGGTTCGCCGGTCTGCGTGGCTTGCGCCATGTGTCTCCTCCAGTTCGGTGTCAACTGCGCTGGTAGCGGATGAATTGCGCGTAAAGCATTTCCATCGTGGTGTTGCGCACGTCACGATGCAGCGGCGACGGCGGCGAGTGGTTGAGCATGCGCAGCACCCAGTCGCGCGGCGCGGCGCCGACGTCGAGCGCGTTGATGCAGCCGGTCGCCTGCGACAGATGGCCGAAGAACGTGCGGCCGCCCGTTGTCAGCGCGTGCGAGAGGATCGCGCGATTGACGCCGCCGTGCAGCACCAGCAGCACGGTGTCCCACGAGGTGTCCTCACGCAGCGCCGCGACGGCCGGCAGCACGCGATCGAACAGCTCGCCGATCGTTTCGCCGTCGAGAAAGCGCGTGCTTTCGGGCACGATGCCGTCGAACACGCCGAGAAACGCCGCCTCGATATCGCTCGCCGGAATGCTGCCGAGCTTGCCGCCGCGAATTTCCTGCCACGCGGGCTCGATTTCCGGCTCGATCTGCTGGCCCGTTTCGGCGAGCACGCGTCGCGCGGTTTCGATCGTGCGCGGCAGGCCGCTCACGATCACGCGATCGAAGCGCACCCGCTGTTCGGCGAACAGGCGGCCCGCGGCGCTCGCCTGCTCGCGGCCGTTCGCGTTGAGCGGCACGGTCTCGGGGTCGATCGCGCGGCCGGAATCGTCGAAGTAGGTGACGTCGCCGTGGCGCATCAGGAAGATGCGGCGACGTTTCGGCAACTGATAGTCGGGCATGGTCGGGCGGCTCTCTCGTGGCTGATTGGCAGACTATTTGTAGACCGGCGCGCGTTTTTCGAGGAACGCGCTGATCCCTTCGAGGCCCTCGCGGTGATGCAGCGAGGCGACGAAGTTGTCGCGCTCCGTGACCAGATGATCCGCGAGCGGCTGCGTGCCGGCCGCGGCGATCAGTCCTTTGATGCGTGACACCGAATTGGGCGAAATCGCCGCGAGTTCGTCGGCCCAGGCCAGCGCGTTATCGAGCGCGATGCCGGGCTTGGTGAGCCGGTTGACGACGCCGAGTTCGTGCAGACGTGCCGCGCCGATCGGCTTGGCTTCGATCAGCACTTCGGTGGCGAGCTGGCGCGGCAGCGCCTGCGCGAGGAACCACGAGCCGCCGCCATCGGGCGTCAGGCCGACGCGTGCATACGACATCGCGAACTTCGCGTTGTCCGCGGCGACGATCAGATCGCAGGCGAGCGCGAGCGAAAAGCCGGCGCCGGCCGCGGCGCCTTCGACCGCCGCAATCACGGGTTTCGACGACAGCCGCAGCGCCGAAATCCACTGACCGAGCTGGTCGATACTCTCGGCCTGCACGGACGGATCTTTCGCGCGATTTTCGAGCAGGCGGTTCAGGTTGCCGCCCGCGCAGAAGAAGTTGTCGGCGCCAGTGATCACGACCGCGCGAATCGACGGATCGCGCTCGACGGTGTCGAACGCCTCGATGCCGGCCGCGTACATGTCCGGATGCAGCGCGTTGCGCGCGCCGGGATTCGACAGCGTGAGGACCAGCGTCGATTCGCTGCTGGCTGGGCGTGAAGCGAGCAGGGCGGCGCTCATGATCGGGCCTCCGGTGAGATGTCGCTGGCGTCGCGCTGCGTCAGCGAAAGACCGAGCTGCGCGCGCCGCGCGAGCCACGGCGACGGACGGTAGCGCGGATCGCCGAGCACGCCGAACATGTTGCGCAGGATCGCGAGAATCGTGGTGGCGCCGAGCGCGTCACCGAGCGCGAGCGGCCCGCGCGGATAGCCGAGGCCGAGCGTGACCGCGAGGTCGATGTCCTCGGGTGTGGCGATCTGCTTTTGCGCGATGTCACAGCCGATGTTGACGATCGTCGCGACCACGCGCTGCGCGACGAAGCCGGTCGAATCGCGGATCACGGTGACGGGTACGCCGTCGGCGGCGAAGAGCGCGTGTCCGGCGTCGCGGGCGGCGCGTGTCGTGGCCGGCGTGGTCATCAGCGTGCGGCGTTTCGCGCCGATGAGCGGGAACAGCGTGTCGACGGCGACGACGCGGCTGGCGTCGAGCGCTTCGTCGACCGCGGCCGTGGTCGCGTCGTGGCCGAACGGCGTGACGACGATCAGCGAATTCGCGGCGGGCGTCGCGCCGTCGTCGAGCTTCACACCGGCCTGGCCGATCAGTTGCACGACTGCGTCATGCGCTTTGCGGTAGCGCTGGCTGACCCATACGCTGTGCGGCAGCGCGCTCGGCGCGGGCGCTTCGTCGGGCACCTGCTGCTTGCCGTCCACGTAGCGGTAGAAGCCCTCGCCGGTCTTGCGGCCCAGCAGTCCGCCGAGCAGCCGTGTGCCGGTGATCGGCGACGGCGTGTAGCGCGGTTCCTCGTAGAACTGGTGATAGATCGATTCCATGACCGGATGCGACACGTCGAGCGCGGTCAGGTCCAGCAGCTCGAACGGCCCGAGCCGGAAGCCGGCCTGCTCGCGCATGATGCGGTCGATATCGGCGAAGCTCGCGACGCCTTCGCCCGCCGCGCGCAGGCCCTCGGTATTCATGCCGCGGCCCGCGTGATTGACGATGAAGCCGGGCATGTCCTTCGCGCGCACCGGCGTGTGACCCATGCGGCGCGCGAGGTCCATCAGCGCGTTGCCGGCCTCGGGGTCGCTGCGCAACCCGTCGATCACTTCGACGACCTTCATCAGCGGCACGGGATTGAAGAAGTGATAGCCGACCACGCGCGAGGGATCGGTGCAGCCCGCGGCGATTGCGGTGATCGACAGCGATGACGTATTCGACGCGAGGATGCAGCGGCTGCTCACGACGGTTTCGAGTTCGCGAAAGAGGGCCTGCTTCACGTCGAGCTTTTCGACGATCGCCTCGACGACCAGATCGCAGCCGGCCAGCTCGCCGATGTTCTGCACGCCGCTCACGTTCGCGAGCGCGGCCAGCGAGCGCGACTGCTCGAGCTTGCCTTTGGCCGTCAATTTGGCGAAAGTGTCCGCGAGGTAATCGCGCGCGGCGCCGACGGCAGCGGAGTTTGTGTCGAAGAGCCGCACGCTCAGGCCCGCGAGCGCGGCGATCTGCGCGATGCCGCGGCCCATTGCACCGGTTCCGACAATGCCGATGGTCTCGATACTGAAATTGCGAGAGTTCATTGCGATGCTCGACTCCATGGTTATTTTAGAATAGCACGATCGTGCAATTTACTGGATGATTTAATGGAAAGCCGCTGCTTCGATTGCGATGCGTGGGCTCGAACAACCGAAAAGAAGGAGACATCCGATGTTGAAGCTCTGCGGTTTCGCACTGTCCAACTACTACAACAAGGTCAAGTTCGTGCTGCTCGAGCACGGCATTCCGTTCGAGGAGGTGCTCGTGAAGCCGAGCCAGGACGAGGCGCTGCTCGCGCATTCGCCGCTTGGCAAGGTGCCGTATCTGCAGACCGCGAACGGCGATCTGTGCGAATCGCAATGCATCGTCGAATATCTCGCCGCGAGCTTTCCCGACAGGCGGATCTTCTCTGCCGATCCGTGGCAGGCGGCCAAGGAGCGCGAGATGATCGCCTTCGTCGACGTGCATCTCGAACTGACGGCGCGCAATCTGTACAAGGAATCGTTTTTCGGCGGCACGGTGAGCGACGCAACGAAGGGGCGCGTCGAGAAGCTGCTCGCGCATCACATCGCCGGCTTCAAGCGGATCGCGAAGTTCGCGCCGTATCTGTGCGGCGAGCATTTCAGCGTCGCCGATATCTCCGGCTACGTGCACCTGCCGCTCGTGGGCTCGGCGACGCAGACCATCTACGGCCGCGACTTTCTGCTCGACGCGGGGATCGACTGGAAGAGCTACGTCAAGACGATCAAGGCTCGGCCCGCCGCGCAGCGCGTGACCGATGATCTCAAGGCGTATATCGCGGCGTCGCGCGCGGCCTGATGAAAGAGGCGTGTGGGGAGTGTGACGGTCTGCGCAGAGGTGTGGGTGGGGGCGTGAAGCTGGCCGTGAGCCTGCTTGTGAATCGGCTTGTGACCCGGGCCGTGGGGCCGGATGTAACGCAGACCACAAAGCAGGCCGTAACACACACGCCCATGCAACGATGCGCGATGGCCGGGAACGTGGATTCGTTCGTGACATCGCGCGGAGCATCTCAAAGCCGCGCGAGCCGCTCGAGCGCGGTGGCGAGCGTGCTTTCCTGCTTGGCGAAGCAGAAGCGCACCACCCCCGACTCGTGCGCCTCGTGGTAGAACGCCGAGACCGGAATGGCCGCGACGCCGATCTCGCCGGTCAGCCATTGCGCGAATTCGGCTTCGGGCAGATCGCTGATCGCCGAATAGTCGACGCACTGGAAGTAGGTGCCCGTGCACGGCAGCAGCCTGAAGCGCGAGTTCGCGAGACCCGCGCGGAAGAAGTCGCGCTTCTTCTGATAAAACGCCGGCAGATCGAGATAGGGCGCGGGGTCCTTCATGTAATCGGCGAGGCCGATCTGCATCGGCGTATTGACGGTGAACACGTTGAACTGGTGCACCTTGCGGAACTCGGCCGTGAGCGCGGCGGGCGCCGCCACGTAGCCGACCTTCCAGCCCGTCACGTGGTAGGTCTTGCCGAAGCTCGACACGACGAAGCTGCGCTGCGCGAGTTCCGGATAGCGCGCGGCGCTTTCGTGTGGCGCGCCGTCGTAGACCATGTGCTCATACACTTCGTCGGAGAGGATCAGCACGTTGGTGCCGCGCACGATCTCTTCGAGCTTGCGCATGTCCTCCGCGCGCCACACCGTGCCGGTCGGATTGTGCGGCGTGTTGATCATGATGAGCCGCGTTTTCGGCGTGATCGCGGCGGCCAGCCTGTCGAACGGGATCGCGTAGTCGGGCGCTTCGAGCGTGACGAAGACCGGCTTGCCGCCCGCCAGTTCGATCGACGGCAGATAGCTGTCGTAGGTCGGCTCGATCACGATCACTTCGTCGCCGGGATGGACGGTGCAGAGAATCGCGGTCAAGAGCGCCTGCGTCGCGCCCGCCGTCACGGTGATTTCGTTCGTTGCGTCGTAGCGGCGCCCATACAGATTCGCGATCTTCTCCGCGATCGCCTGACGCAGCGGCAGAACGCCCGCCATCGGCGGGTACTGGTTGTGGCCGTCGCGCATCGCGTTCGCGACCGAGTCGACGATGCGCGGATCGCAGGCGAAGTCGGGAAAGCCCTGGCCCAGATTCACCGCGCCTTTTTCCGCGGCGAGCGCGCTCATCACGGTGAAGATCGTCGTGCCGACGTTCGGCAGGCGGGACGGAAACGTAGGGCTGGCGGACGTGTCGTGCGGTGCGTTCATGGCGTGGTTCGTAGCTGGGCGATGGGTGGGCCGGGTTCTCGAAAAGCGTCAGGGCGTCGTTGCGACGGGCAGATTCTGCGCAATGCCGACAGCCGCGACGAACGGCGCCGGCTGGGCGATCTGGAAGCCGAAATCGCGCGCGATCCGCTTCGCGAGCTTCAACACCGCGCGGTCCTTCGAGACGAGCCAGTCAGCCCGTGCTGTGTGCGCGAGTTCGAGAAACTTCTGGTCGTCGCGATCCTTGCATTGGGGCAGCGGCCGTACGCCCTCGGTGGGTTCGACGGTGGCCGGCGGCTCGACCATCTGCGCGAACCGCGCGACGAACGCGAGCGCCGCCGTCTTGTCGACGTTCCTGTGCGCGAATTGCGGATAGTCGAGCACGTAGGTTAGCTCGGCGAGGCAGCGCGCGTCGATCAGCGCGGCCAGCGCGCCGCTTTCGAGCGCGGCGGCGATCGGCCGCGTATGCGGGTCGTCGAACACGAGAATATCGATCCAGACATTGGAATCGAGCACGACGCGCAAGGCGCCGCTTGAGGCGTGGGAACCGGGCATTCGTTACAATCTGGCTTTCGTCTTTGACCGCCAGGCACGGCGTGCCTGCATGCAAGCCTCTATGATAATCGTTCTGTCGCCGGCGAAATCGCTCGACTACGCAACCCCGCCGCACGTCAAGAAACACACGATTCCCGATTTCGTCGACGACGCAGCCGAACTGATCGACGGCCTGCGCAGTTTGTCGCCGCAACAGATCGCCTCGCTGATGGGCATCTCCGATCAGCTCGCGCACCTCAATTTCCAGCGTTACGCCGACTGGTCGCCGCAATTCGGCACGCACAACGCCAAGCAGGCGGTGCTCGCATTCAACGGCGACGTCTACGAAGGCTTCGACGCGAAGACGCTGTCGTCCGCCGATCTCGACTATGCGCAGAATCATGTGCGCGTGCTGTCCGGCCTCTACGGCCTGCTGCGTCCGCTCGATCTGCTGCAGCCGTACCGGCTCGAAATGGGCACGCGTTTCGTCAATCCGCGCGGCAAGGATCTGTATGCGTTCTGGGGCGAGCGGATCACGCAGGCGTTGAACGCGCAATTGAAGAAGAACGCCGCGGGCTCGCGCGTGCTCGTGAATTGCGCGTCGGGCGAATACTTCAAGTCGGTCAGGCCGAAGCTGCTCGAAGCGCCGGTCGTCACGCCGGTGTTCGAGGACTGGAAGGGCGGCCGCTACAAGATCATCAGCTTCCACGCAAAACGCGCGCGTGGTCTGATGGCGCGTTATGCGGTCGAGCATCGCCTCGACGAGCCCGAGCAGCTGCAGGCGTTCGACTCAGAAGGCTATGCGTTCAGCGCCGAGGCCTCGAACGATTCCACCTACGTATTTCGCCGCCGCATCGCGGAATAAACCGTCCGTTGCACACGGGCAGGAAGGATCTCATGACGTTATCGATTACGAGCAATTTCGACGCGGGGGCGGTCGAAGTGCTGTCCTGCGAGGACGCCGGCCATATCCGCCTGCGCGTGCGGCCCGACAGCCACGCGGAATTCGCGCAGTGGTTCTATTTCCGTCTGTCCGGCACGGCCGGCGAGCGCTGCGTGATGACCTTCGAGAACGCCGCCGCGTGCGCGTTCGCGGAAGGCTGGCGCGATTACCGGGCGGTCGCGAGCTATGACCGCGTGAACTGGTTTCGCGTGCCGACCTCGTATGACGGCCGCGTGCTGACGATCGATCACACGCCCGATTTCGACAGCATCTACTACGCGTATTTCGAGCCGTATAGCGAGGAACGCCATGCGGAGTTTCTCGGCGCCGTACAGCAGATGCCGCACGCATCGCTCACCGAGCTCGGCAGGAGCGTCGAAGGGCGGCCCATTTCGCTGCTCACGCTGGCGACGCCGGAGGCCGACGATGCCGCTCCCGCCACGCCGAAAAAGCAGGTCTGGCTGATCGCGCGCCAGCATCCCGGCGAGACGATGGCCGAATGGTTCATCGAAGGGCTCGTGAAACGTCTCGTCGGCTGGGGCGATTGGGCCGGCGACCCGGTCGCGCGCAAGCTCTACGACCACGCCGTGTTCCACATCGTGCCGAACATGAATCCGGACGGCAGCGTGCACGGCAATCTGCGCACCAACGCAGCCGGCGCGAACCTGAATCGCGAATGGATGGAGCCGGACGCCGCGCGCAGTCCCGAAGTGCTGGTGGTGCGCGACGCGATCCACGCGACGGGCTGCGATCTGTTCTTCGATATCCACGGCGACGAGGCGCTGCCTTATGTGTTCGTCGCGGGCTCCGAAATGCTGCCGGGTTTCACCGAACGGCAGGCGCTCGAGCAGAAGGCGTTTATCGAGGCGTTCAGGCACGCGAGCCCCGATTTCCAGGACAAGCATGGCTATGCGGCGAGCAAGTATCGCGAGGATGCTTTGAAGCTCGCGTCGAAGTACATCGGCAACGAATTCGACTGCCTCTCGCTGACGCTGGAAATGCCGTTCAAGGACAACGCCAATCTGCCCGATGAACGCGTGGGCTGGAACGGCGAGCGCAGCGCATCGCTTGGCGCCGCGATGTTGCAGGCCATTCTGCGGCACGTGGAGACGTTCGCGTAAAAGACGGACGGGCGCAAGAAACGCGGCGCGCACTTTTCGGTGCGCGCCGCTTTCTTATTGGAATGACGAGCGAGCTGCCGGTGTTGACGCGAGTCGATCAACGCCACGCCGTTATTTGCTCTTTTTCTTCGCTGTGCTTTTGGTGGCCGATTTGCCCGAGGTCGCGCGCGACGCTTTACCCGAGCCCGATTTCGACGACTTCGCTGCCGACTTCTTCGACGTCTTGCCGCTCGCCGAGTGCTTGCCCTTGCCGCCTTTATGCTTGCCCGAGGCGCCTCGCGATCCCTCGCTATGCGCACGGTTCGGCGGCACCGGATCGTTCCAGCTGAACGCCAGCATCTGCGAGCCGACATAGCCGCAGCGGAATTTCAGGTCCGCGGGGTCGCTGGCGCCGTTCTGGGGCACGCCGACGCCTTCGACGGTGACGATGCTGTCCACCTTGACGCGCTGCTTGCCTTCGTCGAACGAATCGTTCCACGGTGTGACGGACGAGTGGGCGCTATCGAACGAGCTTGGTGGAAATTCGACGTGATCGAATGCGGTCGACGTGCTGGCGACGAAGTCGCCGTGCGCGGCACAGTCCGCGACGAGCGGGTCCGCATGCATGTCGTTGATAAACTTGTTGACGAGGTCGTTGTGCTGCTCGAGTTGATCGGCGAATGCGGGGGCAGTGCAGATGAGCGAGAGACTCGCTGCGCAGGCTGCCAGCCGGCCGACCACCCGCAGCAATCGGCGCGGTACGTTGGTGCGATCCATCTAGTTCTTCAGACGCTAATGGGGGGATGAGGCAAATAAGATGCCTTGCAAAAGGGTGAGTTCAATCTTGCTGCAAATATTCGGGCTAGTCTTGGCGCGAACGCTCGCTGAATCTCACGCGACCAGGCGTTGAATTATCACAGATACGCACCGGCGCTCGCAGCAACGCACGAATCCTCAGGTGCGTGGGCCGCCCAAGCGGTATCGGCGGACATCGTACGTGGTTACCCAGGCGGGACGGTAAACCGCGATCAGCGCGGTTGCCATGCCGGTAAACCACGCCTCGCCGGTGGCGAGCAGCAGCACGCTGAGCGCATAGCCGGCCGGCACCACGGTTGTCGAGCCGCCGGCCAGCGCGACATGAAGGCCGAGCGCCGCCGCGACGGTCAGTGATACGGCAATGGCGGGAGAAACGAAGCCCTGGCCAAAGATGAACATGAAGAGATTGCGTGGCAGCCACGCGATGCAGATGCGCTGGAGCAGGGTCGAGATACCGACGGGCAGCGCGCCGTACACGAGGAACGTCAGCGCGATGCCTTGCCATGGCGCATCGAAGACGACGGCGGCAAGGCCCGTGACGAACGCCATGGCGACCAGCGCGAGCCGCCAGTCGAAGAGCGTGACGAAGAGCGTGGCGCCGAGCAGATGCATGACGGTGCCGTCGTCGAGCCAGGCATTGCTCGCCCACAGCACCGACACCGCGACAATGATCGCGAGCCATACGTGCTGGAGTGTGCCGTCCTGAAGTCTTTTGAAAGGATTTTTCCACAGCGCGAGCGCGACCATCATCGCAGTGGCAACCCAGCCGCCGACAGCGACCCAGAACGGAAGCGGTGTGTATAGGAAACCCATGTGTCTCATATTACTCGTTGGACGGGAAAAGGTGTGAGCGGATTCCATGCCAGCTCCCGCCACCGCTCTCTGGGCGTACGCGCGCGGACATGCCGCGTATGACGCCGGCCGTTATGTCGAACCCGGTGTGAGTGGCTTCGGCGGGAGCGTGGGATGCGGCGGGTCGCCATACGATGTCGTGGGTTCGGCGGCCATGGGCAGCGCCGGGGTAGTGTCGCTGGTTGGCAACGGATACTGAAAACGCGCGCGCTTATGACGTCGCAGCGGAGTCGCGCCGGTCTGCCCCATCGTTACCGGCCGCGCGGAGCTTTCGCCGTTGTTGTGCAGCACTTGCAGATGGTTCGTGAGCCAGCCGTTGTAAAGCGCGACCGCGGCGGCGCGATTGGGGGCGCCGAGCTGCTGGAAGATGCTGGTCAGATGGATCTTGACCGTGCCTTCGCTAATGCCGAGCGTGCGCGCGATCATCTTGTTCGTGCTGCCCATGTGAACGCAGCGCATGATCTGCTCCTGGCGCGGCGACAGTCCGCTCGAGAGGCGGTTGCGGCGCGGCGGCGGATTTTTTTCATCGAACAGACGGATCGCGGTGTCGGATGGCAACGGAGGATCGAGCGCGAGTGCGCCGGGCGGCACGTAATGACCGCCGAGCAGCACCATTTCGAAGGCGCGCACGATGAGACACGGATCGGTGTCGCGCGGCACGACGCCGAGCACGCCTTCGTCGAGCAGCGCGCGCACGAGGGCGGGCGGGGTGCCGTCGGTCAGCACGGCGATGCGCAGGTCGGGGTAGTCGCTGAGCAGGTGACGGACATCCAGAACCGACATCCAGTCCTGCCAGTCGATCACGACGAGGTCAGGCACATAGCGCTTGAACGGACGCTCGAGCTGACGCCAGTCCTGGGCTTCGGTAAAACGCGCCAGCCGGTCGATCTGCCTCAGCAGGGCTTTGAGTCCGTCACGTCGTTCCGCGTTTGAATTGAGAATCGAGAAGCGCATGCATGTCTCCAGATTAATCGGGCGAAATAGCGCGACGCACTCGTGCGGTTCATGAACCGGGCTCACTCACTTTCATGCGTCACCAGTCCTATGATGACAAATTCCCTCGGATTTGACGGCTGTCCGAAAGGCATAGGACGCGCGGCTACGCCAACAAAAAGCCCCGCACGAGGCGGGGCTTTTTTGCGATAACGCGTTGAGGCGGGCGTCGAGATTCAATGGAAATGTGGTTGCGCGGGCTCTGCGTCTTCGGGCATTTCCGCGTGGACGATCTCACCGAGCGGGTCCACGTAGAGCGGCACGCCGCAGTCGTCGCAATATTCCGGCTCGAAGCGGCCCGCGTGGCGACGCACGTCAGTAATGCCTGTCTCCTTGAGCAGTGCGACGATTTCCTCGAGCGGGTCGTCCGAGCCGGCGGTCTCCTGCGGTTCTTCGTCGATGCCCGGCTCGCCGTTTTCGCGACCGTAGAGCGGCCACACGACACCGTAAATCACGTCGTTGCTGCCCTTGCGCGTGAAGCCGACACGGTACTCGTCGATACGTCGTTCGCCGAAGCCGGCGACCACCGCGCGAAGGTCCTGCGGCGCCGCGCCAATTGTGTCAAATAGATAACGCACGGCGGTTCGCACGGTGTGAGGACGCACGCTTTCGTCGGCATCGCGGCAGGCTGAGTAGTACGCGTCGGGCAACAGGCACTCGAATTCGCAACCCGGCAGCACGAGCGACAGATTCGCGCCACCTTGTGTGGCCCATTGCTCGAGACACTGGCCGCGCTCGATGCGGCTGCCGTGCTCTTCTTCCTGCCAACGGAAGGTCGCCTCGCCTACCGGCGCTGCGACGACGGCCAGCAGGAAGCGTGGGTCGGCGAGAATCGGCGAGGTTTCCGGCAACTCGCCGAAATTGAGCCTGGCATTGCCGCCGGTGAGCGCCGCTTGCGCGAGCTGCTGGGCGATGCGCCACGTTTCGACGTGATGGCGCGGCAACTGGTCGATGCTGTACAGGAACGGCGCCATCGCGACGCGCGTGTTTGCCGCGAGCACGTGCGCCTGCAGATGCGCGCGCAAGGCGTCGGCCGCGTCGGTCTTGAGCGGGCCGGACGGAATCACGTAGCGGGTCCAGGCGAGCACGGGCGCGGCGATCAGCAGCGCTTCGTAGGGCGCGCCTTCGTGCTCGATGAGGAACGACTCGCTATGGGTTTCCGCCATGTCGGCGAGCGCGCCATAGGCGTCGGGGTGGTTTTGCTGCAGATGATCGAGCGCGGCGTCCAGCGTGGTCTGGTTGGCGTTGCGCACGATCCTGGCCAGCAACGCATCGAGCTTGGCTTCCCAGAAGCGATCTTCGGTGCGGCTGCCCGACGCGAAAAGCGCGAGCGAGAGACCGACAAGCTTGTCGGCATCGGGAGGGAGACGTTTGGCGATTCGCGAGCGCATAAATCCGGAAAAATTGGAGGCACGGAACCTTATATTCTAATCTTTTCCGGGACGCTATACCGTTTAGCCAGCATTGGCACATGAATCGGATCGTTTCGTGACGGGAAAGCCGCTTCTTTGCGCGCGTGGCTCATGTTCTCCTGGCCGAATGGCATAAGTCACTCAGGACGCGCGACTCGCCCCTATACTGACGGCGTTTCGCGGGCGCCTGACAGGCGTATGTCAATTCATCGCCATGGCCTGGCGCAATAGGAGATTCATCGTGAAATCGGATCAACTGATCGAACGTCTTGCCGCTGTATTCGCGTTGATCGTTCTCGTGGGCGGCTCGTTGCTGGTGCTGGCACCTTTCACGACCGCGCTGCTGTGGGGCGCCATTCTCAGCTATAGCTCGTGGGGGCTTTACCGGCGGCTCACGAGCGCGGTCGGCGGGCGCCGCAAGCTGGCCGCGATGCTGATCGTGCTGATCATTCTGGTTGTTGTGCTTGGGCCATTCGTGTATGCGGGGTTTGCATTCGGTGCGCATGTTCACGATATCGTGGCGCTGGTGCAAAGACTCTTCGAGTCGGGCTTGCCGGATCTTCCGCCGTGGGTGCAGCGAATCCCGCTCGTCGGTTCGAGCATCGAAGCCTTCTGGGAGCGGGTGACGAGCAGCAACTCGGAGTTGATCGCGCAGTTGCACACGTTCGCGGCTCCCGCCGGCAAGTGGATTCTGGCGGCGGCGATTGCCGTGACGCACGGGCTGGGGTTGCTGGCGCTGAGCATTGTGCTGGCGTTTTTCTTTTATATCGGCGGCGAAGGTGCGGCCGCGTGGCTGAATGCGGGCATGCGGCGTATTGCCGGTGAGCGCGCCGACTATCTGCTCGCGCTGGCGGGCAGCACGGTGAAGGGCGTGGTCTACGGGATTCTGGGTACGGCACTCGTGCAGGCCATTCTCGCAGGGTTCGGCTGCTGGATTGCAGGCGTGCCGGCTCCGGCGTTGCTTGGGCTGGCGACGTTTTTTCTGTCGGTGGTGCCGGGCGGTCCGGTCATCGTGTGGCTGCCTGCCGCGATCTGGCTGTATCAGGGGGGCGTGACAGGGTGGGCGATCTTTCTGGTCGTGTGGGGCGTGCTGGTCGTTGGTATGTCCGATAACGTCATCAAGCCGATCCTGATTGGCAAGAATAGCGATATGCCGCTGATCCTGGTGATGCTGGGCATCCTTGGCGGGGCGTTGGCATTTGGTTTCCTCGGCGTTTTCATCGGACCGACTTTGCTGGCGGTCGCTTATACCGTGCTGCACGACTGGGCGATTGGCGCGCCGACCGCGGGGGCTTTGGCTCCTGATGCGAAGGTGCCTGCCGTTGGCGAAGTGGACGGCCTCGGCAAGGGTCGCTAAGGAAAACCCTGAATTCGTACTTGCAAGTCGTATCCGGTCCCGCTAGAATTCCGCTCTTTCGTGTTCCGCCCAGCGGGGCACGGGGAAGCGGGAGGCCCTGGATGGCAGGGGTTTTCGCGGCGCAGGCAGGTTGGGCAGTGTGTTAAAACCTGTTGACGGCGTGCCGGAA
>NZ_VWWL01000022.1 GCF_011752995.1 Burkholderia sp. Ax-1724 | reverse complement strand
CAAGCGCCCACACTTATCGGCTGTTGGTTTTTAAAGATCAGTCCACAAACTCACAGCACCCAAACCACCCGGCACCGCTTCGTTCGCGTCGCTGCGTCTGCAGCAGAGAAACGAGATTATGGAGACTGTTTCCCACTCCGTCAACCCCCATTTTCGCTTTCACTTAAAAAATGTTGGTGCTTACTTCCAGCGATTCACTTCCGCGTCGCGCTCACCACAGCCTCGATCGGAACGGCATCAGCCATTGCGGCATAGCCTGCATCGCTCGGATGAATGTGATCGCCACTATCGAAAGCGCGCTGCAACCGCTCCGGCTGCGCCCGGTCGCGCAACACCGCGTCGAAATCCACGACGCCGTCAAAAGCATGGCCGCTCCGAATCCACTGGTTGACGGCGAGCCGGATATTTTCCCGCTCCGGCGGCAACGAAGCCGGCGTCAGCGTCGCGCCGAACACCTTGACGCCATCGCGCCGCGCGGCCGCGATCACTCGCTGATAGCCGGCGATCAGGTCGGCGGCCGTCACCGACGTATGCGGGAAATCGCAGTCGAGCCCGCCATGCGGCGGCATCGCCGCAAAATTGATGTCGTTGATACCGATCAGCAAGATCGCCACCTTGACGCCCGGCCGGCGCAAAACGTCGCGCTCAAAACGGCTCAGGAGCGCGTCGCCGTAGCAGGGTGAATCGCTCAGCAGCCGATTGCCGCTAATACCGAGATTCACGATCGCGGTCGACTGCACGCCACTGCCTGCCAGCCGGTGAGCCAGCGCATCCGGCCAGCGGCGGTTCTGGTTCAGGCTCGAGCGCATGCCGTCGGTAATCGAATCGCCGATCGCGGCGATGGCAGCCGACTGCGCCGCGGCCTCCACCGACAACCCCGTCACCCACACGTATTGCGTGAACCGGCCACGAAACGCCGCGGCGGCAGGATCAGCCGCGTGATTGCCGGGCGCCGACACATAATTCACCTGGTTCGACACGCGGTGCCAGGCGACAATCCGCTGCTCCGGCCCCATGAGCGCACTGATCGCATACGGTGCGCCTTCAGCGATATCGAGCGCGATCGGATCACTATCCAGCTCCCCACCCGGCGGAATGCTCAACGCCCCCTTACCACCGAAAGTCACGCGAACCCCATCGCCGACAGCTGCTGCGCCGCCCGCCGAGCGCGCAATGCGCAACTCATCGATGACGAGCGGCGTCTTGCCATACGCATTGCTCAGGTGAATGCGAGCACTTTTCCCCGACAGCGTCGGATAAACGATCTGGCGAACCGTGCGCCCGGCCACTTCCGGGGCGCGATAAAGCGAGGGCAATTCGGCCCGTTGCGGAATGGGCTGCAGCGCGGTTGCCCATGCGGCGACCCAGTGTCCGGAGGTGTCGGCGGCAAAAGCGTTCGAGGAAACGGCAAAGGAGGCGAATTGGGCAAGCAGCGCCGCGCCGCAGGCGGCCGCCAAGGTGCGAATGGTCATTCGGAGGATCGGTTCGGGGCGAAACGCGCATTGTGCCCGATCGCCGCGGCAATCGCGGACAACGCTACCCAACGACGTACACCGCCCGCGCGCACGCCGCCGCCACCGCAGTTCAAGCCGTCTGCTCTCCCACGAGCTTCAGCGCGAGCGCTTCCGCAACCTCGATCCCGTCGATCGCTGCCGAATAAATCCCGCCGGCATACCCGGCCCCCTCGCCCGCCGGATACAGCCCTTCGACGTTCACGCTCTGATAATCGTCGCCGCGACGCACCCGGACCGGCGACGACGTTCTCGTCTCGACGCCCGTCAGCACCGCATCATGCATCGCAAAACCGGCGATTTTCTTCTCCATCTGCGGCAGCGCTTCGCGGATCGCCTCGATCACGTAATCGGGCAGCGCGGTGCTGAGATCGGTCGGATGCACGCCAGGCTTGTACGACGGCACCACCGAGCCGAGCGACGTGGACGGCCGCCCCGCGATGAAATCGCCGACCAGTTGGCCCGGCGCCATATAGTTGCCGCCGCCGAGCTCGAACGCCCGCTCTTCCCACTTGCGCTGGAAAGCGATGCCGGCGAGCGGTCCGCCGGGGTAATCGTCAGGCGTAATGCCGACCACGATGCCGGCGTTCGCATTACGCTCGGCGCGCGAGTACTGGCTCATGCCGTTCGTGACGACGCGCCCCGGCTCGGAAGTCGCCGCGACCACCGTACCGCCCGGGCACATGCAGAAACTGTAGACCGCGCGCCCGTTGCTGCAGTGGTGCACCACCTTATAGTCGGCTGCGCCCAGTTGTTTGTGACCGGCAAATTTGCCAAAACGGCTGCGGTCGATCACACCTTGCGGATGCTCGATGCGAAAACCGAGCGAAAACGGCTTCGCTTCGACATAAACGCCGCGATCGTGCAGCATCTGAAACGTATCGCGCGCACTATGGCCGACCGCGAGCACGACGTGATCGCAGCGCAGCGTCTCGCCCGTGGAAAGCTTCAGCCCGCGCACCTTGCCGTCGTCGATGTCGAGGTCCTCGACACGGGTTTCGAAGCGCACCTCGCCGCCCAGCTCGTGGATCGTCGCGCGCATCTTCTCGACCATGCTGACGAGCCGGAACGTGCCGATATGGGGCCGGCTCAGGTAAAGAATGTCTTCCGGCGCGCCGGCCCGCACGAATTCGTCGAGCACCTTGCGGCCGTAGTGTTTCGGGTCCTTGATCTGGCTGTACAGCTTGCCGTCCGAGAACGTGCCCGCGCCGCCCTCGCCGAACTGCACGTTCGACTCCGGATTGAGCACCGACTTGCGCCACAGGCCGAACGTATCTTTAGTGCGCTCTCGCACGGCCTTGCCGCGCTCCAGGATAATCGGCCGGAAGCCCATCTGCGCGAGGATCAGCCCCGCGAACAGCCCGCACGGCCCCATGCCGATCACGACCGGGCGCGGCGCATTCGACTGCGCGGGCGCCTTTGCGACGAACTTGTAGCTCATGTCGGGCGTCACGCCGCAGTGCGGCACGTCGGCGAGCCGCCTCAGCACGGCCGCCTCATCCGTTACTTCGACATCGACGATGTAGGTGAGCTTGATGTCGGCGCGTTTGCGCGCGTCGTGCGCACGGCGAAACACCGTGCATCGGATGAGCCCGTCCCTGGCCACGCCGAGTTCCGCGAGGCGCGCGCGGACGGCCGCTTCGAGGTCGCTTTCGGGATGATCGAGCGGGAGTTTGATTTCGCTTAGACGTAACATGGGTACCGGAGATGCAAGTGGGCCGCAAATCGCGGCCAATTCGCAATTTTACCGGGGTAAGTGCCGCAACGGGGCCTCAGCCGGTCATGAACCGCCCGTGCCGCAGGACTGCGGCATACCCGCAATGGATTCGTAACACGCCCCGGTAGCCCCTATTAGTCGACACATTTATCCTCAAAAAATTTATTAACCGACCGGTCGGTTGATTTATACTACGCCGACACAGATCACTTCCGCAGAGAGCGTCCCATGTACACGCAATCCCTGGATATTCCCGGCAATGTCGCCCCGCTCGATGCGGACGCGAACTCTCCCGAGCAGGCGCGCTTCGACGCGGTCATGAACGCCGACGGCAAGATCGAGCCGCAGGACTGGATGCCCGAGGCGTACCGCAAAACGCTGGTCCGGCAAATCTCGCAGCACGCGCATTCGGAAATCGTCGGCATGCTGCCCGAGGGCAACTGGATCACGCGCGCGCCGAGCCTCAAGCGCAAGGCGATCCTGATCGCCAAGGTGCAGGACGAAGCGGGCCACGGACTGTATCTATATAGCGCCGCAGAAACGCTCGGCGTGTCGCGCGATCAACTGATCGCCGCGCTGCACGCGGGCAAGGCCAAGTATTCGAGCATCTTCAACTACCCGACGCCCACCTGGGCCGACGTCGGCGTGATCGGCTGGCTCGTCGACGGCGCCGCGATCATGAACCAGATCCCGCTGTGCCGCTGCACGTACGGCCCGTACGCCCGCGCAATGATCCGCATCTGCAAGGAAGAGTCGTTCCATCAGCGCCAGGGCTTCGACTCGCTGCTCGCGATGATGGCCGGCACCGAAGCCCAGCGCGAACTGGTGCAGCAGGCCGTGAACCGCTGGTGGTGGCCGGTGCTGATGATGTTCGGCCCGAGCGACAAGGATTCGGTCCACAGCAACCAGTCGGCGAAATGGGGCATCAAGCGCATCACCAACGACGACCTGCGCCAGAAATTCGTCGACGCAACCGTCGAGCAGGCCAGGGTGCTCGGCGTCACGCTGCCCGACCCGGACCTGAAATGGAACGAGGCGCGCGGCCACCACGACTACGGCGACATCGACTGGGAAGAGTTCTGGCGCGTCGTGAACGGCGACGGCCCGTGCAACCGCGAGCGCCTCGCGACCCGCGTCAAAGCCCACGAAGACGGCGCCTGGGTGCGCGAAGCCGCGCTCGCCCACGCCGAAAAGAAGCGCCAGCGCGCGCAGCAGCACGCCGCCTGAACCGCACGGCGCGCGATTAGCGAAAGTCAGGAATCAGGAGATCAGCAATGAACAAGGAATGGCCGATTTGGGAAGTGTTCGTGCGCAGCAAGCAGGGCCTCGACCACAAGCACTGCGGCAGTCTGCACGCCGCCGACGCGCCGATGGCGCTGCGCATGGCGCGCGACGTCTACACGCGCCGCCAGGAAGGCGTGAGCATCTGGGTGGTGCCGTCTTCGGCGATCACGGCGTCCGCGCCGGACGAGAAGGCCGAGCTGTTCGAACCGGCGGCCGACAAGATCTACCGTCACCCGACGTTCTACACGCTCCCCGACGAAGTCAACCACATGTAAGCGCGGCCATGCCTATCACGCCCCAACACCTCCAGTACGTGCTGCGTCTCGCGGATACCGCGCTGATCCTCGGTCAGCGCAACACCGAGTGGAGCGGCCACGGCCCGATCCTCGAAGAGGACATCGCGCTGTCGAACATGAGCCTCGACCTGATCGGCCAGGCGCGTCTGCTGTACACGCATGCGGCCGCGCTCGAACAGCAGCTCACCGGCAAGCAGCGTACCGAGGACGACTACGCGTACTTCCGCACCGAACGCGAGTTCGCCAACTACACGCTCGTCGAGCTGCCGCACTACGGCCCGCTCGCCGGCACCGCGCAAACCGAAAAGGATTACGCGGTCACGATCGTGCGCAATTTCCTGTACTCGACGCTGATGGCGCATCTGTGGAGCGCGCTGGCGAACTCCACGGACGAGCAACTGGCGGCGATCGCCGCGAAGTCGATCAAGGAAACGACGTACCACGTGCATCACGCCGGCGAGTGGCTGATCCGCTTCGGCGACGGCACCGACGAATCGCATCGCCGCGCGCAAGCCGCGCTCGACTATCTGATGCCGTACACGCGCGAGTTTTTCAGCGCGGATGCGGTGGAAGACGTGATCGCCGCGGCCGGCATCGGCCCGCGCACGTCGGAACTGGAAACCGCCTGGCTCGAAGACGTGCGCGCCACACTCGACGAAGCGACCTTGACGCTGCCCGAAGCGGTCAGGCACGTGAGCACCGGCAAGCACGGCGAGCATTCGGAGCATATGGGCTTCGTGCTCGCCGAAATGCAGAGCCTCGCGCGCCAGCATCCGGGCGCAACCTGGTAAAGCGCGCGATGACGACCTCGACCGCTCCGCTCGCAGCCAATACCGCTGCTCATACCGCCACCGACCCGGCGCGCGCGCGCGCGTGGGCCGTGCTCGAAGCGGTGCCGGACCCGGAGATTCCGGTGGTATCGATCCGCGAGCTCGGCATCCTGCGCGACGTGCGGCGCGCCGCCGACGGCGTGCTCGAAGTCGTGATTACGCCAACCTACTCGGGCTGCCCGGCGATGTCGCAGATCGCCGAAGACGTCGGTCATGCGCTCGACGCCGCGCAACTCGCGCCCTACCGCATCGCCACCGTGCTCGCGCCGGCCTGGACCACCGACTGGATCACCGCCGACGCCCGCGAAAAACTGCGCGCCTACGGTATCGCGCCGCCGACGGGCAACTGCGGTTCCGCCGCCAGGACCCAAGCCGCGCCGCGGGAAAAAGTGCTGCGCTTCGTGCCGCGCTCGCTGTCGGCGCCGGCCTGCCCACGCTGCGGCTCCGCGCACACCGAGCGGCTCGCGCAATTCGGCTCGACCGCCTGCAAAGCCCTGTACCGCTGCCTCGACTGCCGCGAACCCTTCGACTACTTCAAACCGTACTGATATGGCCACCCCGCAATTTCATCCGCTGCGTATCCGCGAAGTGCGCCCCGAAACCGCCGACGCGGTCTCGGTCGCGTTCGAAGTCCCGGTCGAACTGCGCGACCACTATCGCTTCACGCAGGGCCAGTTCGTCACGCTGAAGACGCATATCGACGGCGAGGAAACGCGCCGCTCGTATTCGATCTGTGTGGGCGTCACCGACTACGATCGCGACGGCGAGTTGCGCATCGGCATCAAGCGCGTGCGCGGCGGGCGTTTCTCGAACTTCGCGTTCGACACGCTGCAGCCCGGCCACACGATCGACGTGATGACGCCGGATGGCCGCTTCTTCACGCACCTGAACGCCGAGCAGGGCAAGCAGTACCTCGCGTTTTCGGGCGGCTCGGGCATCACGCCGGTGCTCGCGATCATCAAGACGACGCTCGAAATCGAGCCGCGCAGCACCTTCACGCTCGTGTACGGCAACCGCAGCGTCGACCAGATCATGTTCGCCGAGGAACTCGAAGACCTGAAGAACCGCTTCATGAACCGCTTCGTGCTGTACCACGTGCTGTCGGACGATCTGCAGGACGTCGAGCTGTTCAACGGCGTGCTCGATCAGCAGAAGTGCGCGGCCTTCATGGAACAGCTGCTGCCGGCCGAGGCAATCGACGAAGCGTTCATCTGCGGCCCCGCGCCGATGATGGACGCCGCCGAAGCCGCGCTGAAAGCCGCCGGCGTGCCGCCCGCGAAAGTGCACGTCGAGCGCTTCGGCACGCCGCTGCCGCAAGCGGGCGTGCCGCCCGTCGAAATCACCGAAGACACGCCCGCTGCCGATCTCGAAATCGTGCTCGACGGCAAACGGCGCAAGCTGCGCCTGCCCTATCAGGGCGTGAGCGTGCTCGACGTCGGCCTGCGCGCCGGCCTCGCGCTGCCGTATGCGTGCAAGGGCGGCGTCTGCTGCACCTGCCGCGCGAAGGTGCTCGAAGGCGAAGTGAAGATGGAAAAGAACTACACGCTCGAAGAACACGAAATCCGCGACGGTTTCGTGCTGACCTGCCAGTGCCATCCGGTCAGCGAGCGCGTGGTGGTGAGCTACGACGAGCGTTAAGCCAAAGGCAATCCGCGCTCTATCATGGTCGGACACGACTCGGCAGCATTGCGCTTTTGACGCGGCGCTACGTCTGCCCGACGGCCGGCGCGCTTTCGGCCATTTCGCGATCCGCTTACACTAGGGGCCGCTCATCGACCGGAACGTCGGTTTCCGGTCGATGAGCGGCCTCTTTTTGTCACCGCCGCAAGCGCCACAGCAAGCCTTTGTCCATGAGCACGATTCACCTCACCAACGGCGACGTCGCCGCCGAATCCCTCCGTTCCGCGCTGGCCCAGGCCGGCCGCGACGACCGCGTGCAGGCGTTGCGGGACGATCTGGCCGTCGGCCCGCTGCGCGGCATCGACGACGGTCCGGACATGCGCGCCGATTTCTGGGAGCGCGTGAGCGCGGACACAAAGCGCAATTTCCTGCAGGAATTCCGCGATCAGGCCGCGGCGCTGAACAGCATCGCGAACGGAACCGCGAATCTGGTCGTGTGGCACGGCGAAAGCTCGTCCGATCAGCTGATGCTGCGCCGGGTCTGCTACTACCTGCGCAATAGTCCGCAGCGTCTGAACGAGGTGCGGCTGTCGATTGCCGATCTCACCGATCCGCTCGCGTGGGCGCATACCCGCAAGGACCGCGCGACGTCGGTCGGCATGTTCGCACCGGATGTGCTGCAGTCGCGCCTGCCCGACGCCGCGCCGATTTCCGTGCTACGTATCAGCCGGCTTGCGCTCGAATGGCAGGAAGTCAAGCACGCGAACGGCGAAACCCGGCGCTGGCGCGACAACACGTTCACGAGCAGCAGCTTCGCCGAACTCGACGCGCTGATCCTCGATCACGCCGCCGAAGCATGGCAGCCCGCCGCGCGCATCGCCGCCGGGGTGATGAGCGCCGAACTCTGGTTCCTCGTCAGCGACAGCATCGTGCTGTGGCGCCTGCGCGAACTGGCGGCCAGACGGCGTATCCGCCTGCGCGGCGACACGAACGCCTGGCGCTCGCTCGAACTGTGCGCCACGTTCGCCCTCCGCTCAAACCCGTAAAACAAACGACTATGGCCCGCACCCGAGCCCCCGACCACGAAACCCAACGCGAGCAGATTCTCGAACTGGCCGCGGAAAAATTCGCGCAGACCAGCTATCCGAGCACGTCGATGGCCGATCTGGCCGCGGCGAGCGGCACCTCGAAAGCGCGCCTCTATCACTACTACGCGAGCAAGGAAGCGATCCTGTTCGATCTGCTCGACCGCTACACGAAGCGGCTGATGCTGATCATCACCGAGGTGGAAGGCGCAAGCCAGCGGCGCGGACTCAGCGAGCGCGAGACCTTCGCCGAGCTGATCCGCGCGTTCCTCTCCGAGTATGAAACGTCGCACAGCCGGCACGTCGCGCTGCTGAACGACGTGAAGTATCTGGTCGACGCGCAACGCGAGATCATCCTGAACCGTCAGCGCGACGTAGTCTCGGCCTTCGCGCGCCAGCTCGCGCGCGCTTACCCCGAGCGCGCGACGCGCGACAACCAGACCGCGCTGACGATGATGGTGTTCGGCATGATCAACTGGACGTTCACGTGGTTGAAGCCGGACGGCAAGATGGGCTACCGCGAGTTCGCCGAGCAGGTGGTGGACGTGCTCGAGCACGGTTTCGGCCCGGCGCCGGCGCACTGAGACGGCGGCTCCGCGCAAGGAGCCGGTGCGCCGGCCCACGGCGGAATGCCGGCTCGCGCACCACACGAAATGACGCAAAGCAGCAATATCCAGAACGGTTGACCGTTTAAGACATGTCTGAATTATATGCGTGAGGCATCCTTCTACGAACGCCCGTTCATTTTATTTTTTACATACAAATCAAATAATTAAAAATAGAGCCAGAGTATTTTAGATTATCCCCTCGGGTTTTTATACGGGTTTTCCCTAGTGATCGAGCCTGGTTTCCGCTAGAATCGATTTTGCGGTGCACCACGCCGCCTGATCAAAAGGAGAACCCGACCATGAACACGCTGACACCCCGCATCGCCGAGCCGATCGTCGCAAACGATCGTCCGTCGCTGTCTGCTGGACGCGAGCCCGCTCTGGTCCGTGAGCTCACCGCGATCGACCGCGAACGGCTGCTGGCCCACTTCCTTGCGCTCGAAGAAGACGATCGTCTGCTGCGCTTCGGCCAGGTCGTACCGAATCACGTCATCGAAAACTACGTGCGCGCGATCGACTTCACGCGCGACACCGTGTTCGGCGTATTCAACAGCAAGCTCGAACTCACCGGCGTCGGCCATCTGGCCTATCTGCCGGCCGAAGGCGACAAGCGCACCGCCGAATTCGGCGTGTCGGTACTGGAAAGCGCGCGCGGCCAGGGCATCGGCACGAAGCTGTTCGAGCGCGCCGCGATCCGCAGCCGCAACACGCGCGTCACGATGCTGTATATCCACTGCCTGTCACGCAATTCGACGATGATGTATATCGCGAAAAAGGCCGGCATGAAGATCGAATACGCGTACGGCGAAGCCGATGCCTATCTGACGCTGGCCCCCGCCGACCAGTCGAGCATCCTCGCCGAGATGCTGCAGGAGCAGGCCGCAGTGCTCGACTACGCACTCAAGCGCCAGGCGCGCCAGGCATCGCGGCTCTTCGAGTCGTTCATGCCGGCAGCCGTCGCTGCCTGAATAATCGCTACGGGGAAATGAGAAGGGGGCGGCCGCAAGGTCGCCCTTTTTTCTGTCCGCGCTTTGCCTCGCAGCAAACGCCACGCTTCGCACCGGTAATGCCGCCGACAACGCTCACAGAATAGGCAGCGCCGTCGTTTCCTTGATCTTTTCGAGCGAGAAGCTCGATTTCACGTCGATCACCGACGGATGCCGCAGCAACTGATCCTGCACGAAGCGCGAAAAATGCGCCATGTCCTCGACCTGGACGCGCAGCAGATAGTCCATCTCGCCGGTCATCGCGTGACAGGCCACCACCTCGGGCCACGTCTGCACGGCCGCGCCGAACAGATCGGCATGCGTGGCTTCGCCGTGCGGACTGAAGGCGCGGCCGCCGCCCTTTTCGAGCCGCACGCTGACATACGCAAGCAGATCGAGCCCGAGCCGCTGCGCGTCGAGCAGCGCGACATAG
Source organism: Burkholderia sp. Ax-1724 (assembly GCF_011752995.1). Lineage (GTDB taxonomy): Bacteria > Pseudomonadota > Gammaproteobacteria > Burkholderiales > Burkholderiaceae > Paraburkholderia. The sequence continues at coordinate 139,666 of NZ_VWWL01000022.1, read as the reverse complement.
CCGCGAATCACGCCACTTTCCTCCAGCCGGCGAATCCGCCGCAGACACGGACTCGGCGACAGATTGATCCGTTCCGCAATCTCCTGATTCGACAGCCTGCCGTTCTGCTGAAGGATGGCCAGAATGCGCCGGTCGATCGCATCTATCTCGGAATTAGCCATGTTCTGCCATATACCTTTGCAATTGAGCCATAAACTGGCTCAAGCGTAGTGATGCGTGATTAAGTTCGCAAGTTTTTGTCTCCACCACGGTTCTACACTGGTGGCATCCGGTCGCGCTCAACCGACCGCCCCACGCGCTCACCGCCAGCGCACCTCAGCAGCCCTCTTGCATGGGAAACGGAGACAGACAATGCAGGTTTCAACTTGGGAAAACCCGGTCGGCACCGACGGTTTCGAATTCATCGAGTACACCGCGCCGGACCCGAAGGCGCTCGGCAAGCTCTTCGAGCAGATGGGCTTCACCGCCGTCGCGCGGCATCGTCATAAGGACGTGACGCTGTATCGCCAGGGCGAGATCAACTTCATCGTCAACGCGGAAAAGCATTCGTTTGCACAGCGCTTTGCACGGCTGCATGGCCCGTCGATCTGCGCGATCGCGTTCCGCGTGCAGGACGCTGCCAAGGCTTACAGCCAGGCGCTCGAAAAAGGCGCGTGGGGCTTCGACAACAAGACCGGCCCGATGGAGCTGAACATTCCGGCGATCAAGGGCATCGGCGATTCGCTGATCTATTTCGTCGACCGCTGGCGCGGCAAGAACGGCGCGACGCCGAACAGCATCGGCGATATCGACATTTACGATGTCGACTTCGAACCGATTCCCGGCGCGAATCCGAACCCGGTCGGCCACGGCCTGACCTATATCGATCACCTCACGCACAACGTGCATCGCGGCCGCATGCAGGAATGGGCCGAGTTCTACGAGCGCCTGTTCAATTTCCGCGAGGTGCGTTACTTCGACATCGAAGGCAAGGTGACCGGCGTGAAGTCGAAGGCGATGACCTCGCCCTGCGGCAAGATCCGCATTCCGATCAACGAGGAAGGCTCGGATACGGCCGGCCAGATTCAGGAGTATCTGGACGCCTACCACGGCGAAGGGATTCAGCACATCGCGCTCGGCACCGGCGACATCTACCGCACCGTGGACGGTCTACGCGGCTCGCACATCTCGCTGCTCGACACGATCGACACGTACTACGAACTCGTCGATCGCCGCGTACCGGGCCACGGCGAGCCGCTCGAGGAACTGCGCAAGCGCAAGATCCTGATCGACGGCGCGCCGAACGATCTGCTACTGCAGATCTTCACCGAAAACCAGATCGGCCCGATCTTCTTCGAGATCATCCAGCGCAAGGGCAATCAGGGCTTCGGCGAAGGCAACTTCAAGGCGCTGTTCGAATCGATCGAGCTCGATCAGATTCGCCGCGGCGTCGTGCAGGACAAGACCTGACAGCGCAACGCGACCGGCACGCGCCATCATGAAAAAAGGGCGAGGATCGTAAGACCCTCGCCCTTTTTCCGCTTACGCCGCGATCCTCATCGGGAGCGCGGCCGGTTGTCAAACGACACACCGCAAACGCGGTACATCACGAATTCCGCGGGCTCTAGTCGGCTCTGACCGAACGCTCGCTCTGGCTCCTCGCCAGCCTGACAGGCGCGACCTGCGCCGCGCGGCTGATTGCGTTCGACAACGCGCTGGTGCTGCCCGCGTTCGAACGGACCGGCGCGCTCATCGCGAAAAAAGCGGCCGATACCATCAGGAAGGTCTGGATGTTTCTCGTGTTCATGCGTACTCCTTTTCTGACTGCCCTGCTGTCACGCAGCTCCGCCGAATGCGGCGCATTGAAGACATTGCACGCAGGTCGCGGATTAGACAGTGATTTTCACTACGGTTCCGCGATTTTGTAGGTTTTACAGCTTGTTACATGCGCAATCGCAATAGGAGCGAAATGCAAGGCAAATGCATGAAAACGGCTTGCAACCTGCTGCCATTCGCATCGAACCCGCGCCGCATCGCCGCATTTTTCGGGCTGCTGCGGCGGGTTTCCACCAGTGCTACCATCGCTTAAAACCCGTCAATATGACGACCCCGGCCCCAGCATTCACAAGATGCCGGGAGCCAGAAAAGTTTTGGTGATCCCAAGCTGAGTGGAGGAGTACACATAATGAATGCCCCGCTAGACGCAGGTCAGCGAGCCTCGCTCGAAGCCGCGTTGTCTTCCGTCACGCTCGACGACAAATACACCCTCGAACGCGGCCGCGCGTACATGAGCGGCATCCAGGCGCTGGTGCGTCTGCCGATGCTGCAACAGGAACGCGACCGCGCCGCCGGCCTCAACACCGCCGGCTTTATCTCCGGCTATCGCGGCTCGCCGCTCGGCGGACTCGACCAGTCGCTGTGGAAGGCGAAAAAGCATCTCGCCGCGCATCAGGTCGTGTTCCAGCCCGGCGTCAACGAAGACCTCGCCGCCACCGCCGTGTGGGGCTCGCAGCAGGTCAATCTGTATCCGAGCGCCAAATACGATGGCGTGTTCTCGATGTGGTACGGCAAGGGCCCCGGCGTCGATCGCTCCGGCGACGTGCTCAAGCACGGCAACTCGGCCGGCTCGTCGCGGCACGGCGGCGTTCTGGTGCTCGCCGGCGACGACCACGCGGCTAAATCCTCGACACTCGCGCACCAGTCCGAGCACCTCTTCAAGGCGTGCGGACTGCCCGTGCTGTTTCCGTCGAACGTGCAGGAATATCTCGACTTCGGCCTGCACGGCTGGGCCATGAGCCGCTACTCGGGCCTCTGGGTCGCGATGAAATGCGTGACCGACGTGGTCGAATCGTCGGCGTCGGTCGATATCGACCCACACCGCACGAGCATCATCCTGCCCGAAGATTTCGTGATGCCCGACGGCGGGCTCAACATCCGCTGGCCCGATCCGCCGCTCGTGCAGGAAGCGCGTCTGCTCGACTACAAGTGGTACGCGGGCCTCGCCTACGTGCGCGCGAACAGACTCGATCGCGTCGAAATCGATTCGCCGCATGCGCGCTTCGGCATCATGACCGGCGGCAAGGCTTATCTCGACGTGCGCCAGGCGCTGACCGACCTCGGCCTCGACGACGAAACCTGCTCGCGCATCGGCATCCGTCTCTACAAGGTCGGCTGCGTGTGGCCGCTCGAAGCGCAAGGCGCGCAGGCCTTCGCGCGCGGTCTCGACGAAATTCTCGTGGTCGAGGAAAAGCGCCAGATCCTCGAATACGCAATCAAGGAAGAGCTGTACAACTGGCCCGACACGCAGCGTCCGCGCGTGTTCGGCAAGTTCGACGAAAAGGACGGCGCGGGCGGCGAATGGTCGGTGCCGATGGGCAACTGGCTGCTGCCGGCTCACTACGAACTGTCGCCCGCGATCATCGCGAAGGCAATCGCCACGCGGCTCGACAAGTTCGATCTGCCGTCGGACGTGCGCGCCCGCATCGCCGCGCGCATCGCGGTAATCGACGCGAAGGAAAAGGCACTCGCGCGCCCGCGCGTCGAAGTCGAGCGCAAGCCGTGGTTCTGCTCGGGCTGCCCGCACAACACCTCGACCAACGTGCCGGAAGGCTCGCGCGCGATGGCCGGCATCGGCTGCCATTACATGACGGTCTGGATGGACCGCAGCACCAGCACGTTCAGCCAGATGGGCGGCGAAGGCGTCGCGTGGATCGGCCAGGCGCCGTTCACGAACGACAAGCACGTGTTCGCCAATCTCGGCGACGGCACCTACTTCCACTCGGGGCTGCTCGCGATTCGCGCGGCGATCGCCTCGAAGGCGAACATTACCTACAAGCTGCTCTACAACGACGCGGTCGCGATGACGGGCGGCCAGCCGGTCGACGGCGTGCTGACCGTGCCGCAGATCACGCATCAGCTGGCCGCCGAAGGCGCGGAGAAAATCGTCATCGTCACCGACGAGCCCGAGAAGTACGCGGCGAACACCGGTCTTGCGCCAGGCGTCGACATTCATCACCGCGACCAGCTCGACGAGGTGCAGCGGCAGTTGCGCGAAATTCCGGGCACTACGATCCTGATCTACGACCAGACCTGCGCGACCGAAAAGCGCCGCCGCCGCAAACGCGGCGCGTATCCCGATCCGGCACGGCGCGTCGTCATCAACGAGGCGGTCTGCGAAGGCTGCGGCGACTGCTCGGTAAAGTCGAACTGCCTGTCGGTCGAACCGCTCGACACCGAGTACGGCACGAAACGCCAGATCAACCAGTCGACCTGCAACAAGGACTTCTCGTGCGTGAACGGCTTCTGCCCGAGCTTCGTCTCCGTTGAAGGCGGGCAGTTGCGCAAGCCGAAGGCAGCGTCGGGCGTCGGCGCCGATGCAATGCCGCCGGTGCCCGAGCCCGAGCTGCCGGCCATCGACCGTCCGTACGGCGTGCTCGTGACGGGCGTCGGCGGCACGGGCGTCGTCACGATCGGCGCGCTGCTCGGCATGGCCGCGCATCTGGAGAACAAGGGCGTCACCGTGCTCGACGTGACCGGCCTCGCGCAGAAAGGCGGCGCCGTGATGAGCCACGTGCAGATCGCGAACCAGCCCGCCGACATCCACGCGACCCGTATCGCGATGGGCGAAGCGAGCCTCGTGATCGGCTGCGATGCGATCGTGACCGCGAGCGCCGATTGCATGTCGCGGATGCAGGACGGCCATACGCGCGTCGTGCTGAACAGCGCGCACACGCCGACCGCCGAACTCATCAAGAACCCGAACTGGCGCTTCCCCGGCAGCAGCACCGAAGCCGACGTGCGCGCCGCGGCCGGCGACGACAACGTCGCGACCGTCGACGCGAATCGCTTCGCGGTCGCGCTGCTCGGTGACGCGATCTACACGAACCCGTTCGTGCTCGGCTACGCCTGGCAGCGCGGCTGGGTGCCGCTCACGTATCAGTCGCTGATTCGCGCGATCGAGCTGAACAACGTGCAGGTCGAGAAAAACCGTGCGGCATTCGAATGGGGCCGGCGCGCCGCGCACGATCTCGCCGAGGTCCGCAAGATCGCGCAAACGCAGGGACGCGCCGACGCGGCGGACAACGCGAGCGGCAAGATCATCGCGCTGCACACGCCGAAGGCACTCGACACGCTGATCGACAAGCGCGCCGACTACCTCGCCGCATGGCAGAACCGCGCCTATGCGGAGCGCTATCGCGCACTGGTCGCGCAGGTGCGGGCGGCCGAAGAAGCGCTCGATTCCATCGACGGCCAGTTGCCGCTCACGGAAGCGGTCGCGAAGAATCTGCACAAGCTGATGGCCTACAAGGACGAATACGAAGTCGCGCGTCTGTATAGCGACCCGGTGTTCATCGAAAAGCTGAATGCGACGTTCGAGGGCGACTGGAAGCTGCATCTGCATCTCGCGCCGCCGACGCTGTCGAAGAAGGACGCGCACGGCCATCTCGTGAAGAAAAAGTACGGCCCGTGGATGTTCCGCGCGATGCACGTGCTCGCGAAACTCAAGTTCCTGCGCGGCACCGCGCTCGACGTGTTCGGCAAGACCGAGGAGCGCCGCACCGAGCGCGCGCTGATCGGCGAATACGAGGCGCTCGTGCGCGAGCTGATCGGCGGACTAACGGCGCAAACCGCAGCGCAAAAGCGCGAGCTTGCGGTCGAGCTCGCGAATCTGCCCGACGGCATTCGCGGATATGGTCACGTGAAGGAGAACAACCTCAAGGGCGTGCGCATCAGATGGAACGAACTGCTCGCGCGTTGGCGCTCGCCGGATGCGGGGAAAACACAGCACGCGGCCTGATCAGCATGCAGGAGCTTTAAGACTGGATCGGAGCCGCCGGGTTGATAAAGGCACGGCCGGTCCCGATTGAAAAAGCGGCGGTCTTCACAGACCGTCGCTTTTTTTCGCCGACAAAAAAACGCCACGGAACCGGAATCCCGTGGCGTCTTGCCGGCGCCGAGGCCGCCGCGAGCGCACTACAGCCGCGCCCGCTTCAACCCGGCAACCTACGCATTACTTCGCGTTTGCCGGCTTGCGCGCATTGGCCGAAGCCACCGCCGTCATGTTGATGATCCGGCGCACGGTCGCGGCCGGCGTCAGGATATGCACCGGCTTCTTCGCGCCGAGCAGGATCGGACCGACCGTCACGCCTTCGCCACCCACGACCTTCAGCAGGTTGTAGGCGATGTTCGCCGCTTCGACGTTCGGCATGATCAGCAGGTTCGCTTCGCCGGCGAGCGTCGTGGCGGGGAATGCCGCCTTGCGGATCGTCTCCGACAGCGCCGCGTCGCCGTGCATTTCACCGTCGATTTCGAGCGACGGCGCGCGTTGCGCGATCAGCTTGCGAGCCTCGGCCATGCGCTTCGACGACGACGACGGCGCGCTGCCGAAGTTCGAGTTCGACAGCAACGCGACCTTCGGCGTGATGCCGAACTTCTCGATTTCACGCGCGGCGAGCATCGTCATGTCGGCGAGTTGCTCGGCGGTCGGCACTTCGTTCACGTACGTGTCGCAGATGAACAGGTTGCGGCCCGGCAGCATCAGCAGGTTCATCGCGGCGAAGTTCTGCACGTCGTCGGCCTTGCCGAGCACCTGGTCGATGAAGTCCAGGTGCGTGTGATACTGGCCGATCATGCCGCAGATCATGCCGTCGGCTTCGCCGAGGCGCACGAGGATCGCGCCGATCAGCGTATTGAACTTGCGCATCGCAGCCTTCGCGACGTCGGGCGTCACGCCTTCGCGCGCGCCGAGTTCGTGATACGCCTGCCAGCTCTTTTGATAGCGCGGATCGTCTTCCGGATCGACGATCTCGACGTCCTCGCCGCACTTAAGCTTCGAGCCCATCTTCTTCAGACGCATCTCGATCACGGACGGACGGCCGACCAGGATCGGCTTCGCGATCTTTTCGAGCAGCACGAATTGCGCGGCACGCAGCACGCGCTCGTCTTCACCTTCTGCGAACACGATGCGCGCCGGCTCCGACTTCGCCGCCGCGAACACCGGACGCATCACCATGCCGGTGCGATAGACGGTCGTGCCGAGCTGTTCGCGATACGCGTCCATGTCCTGAATCGGACGGGTCGCGACGCCCGAGTCCATCGCCGCCTGCGCGACGGCCGGCGCGATCTTGATGATGAGGCGCGGATCGAACGGCTTCGGAATCAGGTATTCCGGGCCGAATTCGAGCGAATGGCCTTCGTAGGCCTTCGCGACTTCATCGCCCTGATCGGTTTCCTCGGCCAGTTCGGCGATCGCGCGCACGCAGGCGAGCTTCATTTCTTCCGTGATCGTGGTTGCGCCGACGTCGAGCGCGCCGCGGAAGATGAACGGGAAGCACAGCACGTTATTGACCTGGTTCGGGTAATCCGAACGGCCGGTCGCGATGATGCAGTCCGGGCGCACCTTGCGCGCTTCTTCCGGACGGATTTCCGGCTCGGGGTTCGCGAGCGCGAGAATCAGCGGCTGCGAACCCATTTCGGCGACCATCTCCGGCTTCAGCACGCCGGCGCTGGAGCAGCCGAGGAACACGTCGGCGCCGCGGATCGCGTCGGAGAGCGAACGCGCGTCGGTGTTGGCCGCGTAACGCTCCTTCGACGGATCGAGGTTGCCGCGGCCTTCGTAGATCACGCCCTTCGAGTCGGTGACGAGAATGTTCTTCTTCGACAGACCGAGGTTGACGAGCAGGTCCAGACACGCAATCGCCGCCGCGCCCGCGCCCGAACAGACGAGCTTCACTTCGTCGAGCTTCTTGCCGACCACCTTCAGGCCGTTGAGAATCGCCGCCGACGCGATGATCGCGGTGCCGTGCTGGTCGTCGTGGAAGACCGGAATCTTCATGCGCTCGCGCAGCTTCTTCTCGATGTAGAAGCACTCGGGCGCCTTGATGTCCTCGAGGTTGATGCCGCCGAGCGTCGGCTCGAGCATCGCGATCGCTTCGACGAGCTTGTCCGGATCGGACTCGTTCAATTCGATGTCGAACACGTCGATGCCGGCGAATTTCTTGAAGAGGCAGCCCTTGCCTTCCATCACCGGCTTCGCGGCGAGCGGACCGATGTTGCCGAGGCCGAGCACCGCCGTGCCATTCGTGATCACGCCGACGAGGTTGCCGCGCGAGGTGTACTTCTGGGCGTCGAGCGGTTCGTCGTAAATCGCCATACAGGCTGCCGCGACGCCCGGCGAATACGCAAGCGACAGGTCGAGCTGGTTCGACAGCGGCTTGGTGGGCGTCACCGAAATCTTGCCAGGTTTCGGATTCTGGTGATAGGCGAGAGCGCTTTGCTTGAGTTGTTCGTCCATTTCTAGGCCTGCGAGACGTAAGTAATTGGGCCCGTCGCAGCACAACGTCGGCGTCGCTTGCATCTGTCGGACGGATAGTCGACCGAGGCGGTTTTCGCATGCGCCGGTTGGCGCAATGGCTTACCTCGACGAAGGACGGGACGACAATGCGGAGTGCTTCGCGGGTCGGTTAGTGTACACCCCGGGTGCGTCGATGCACTGAGTGGTTAACAGGACTAACCACGAGCGAAACAGCGGTTCATAATGCTGCGCCGCCACATGGGTGCGCAGGGCAGGCGGGGCGTCGCGGGGTGTCGCGTTATATCGGCGCGATGTCAGTGTCATGTCGGCGCGCATGCGCGATCGATCCGATGCGCATACGCCGCTCATTCGAGTTCGGCGCCGCGCCGCTCGGGAATCAGAAACAGCGTCGCGAAGATGTCGAGCAGATAAATCGACGCCAGCAGCGCCAGCGCCGCGCCGAACGAATAGCGCGCCGCCAGCGCGCCCACCGCGACCGGCCCGAAGCCGCCGACCGCCCGGCCCGCGTTGAACAGCACGTTCTGCGCCGTCGCCCGCGCCTCGGTCGGATAAAGCTCGGAAATCAGCGCGCCGTAGCCGCCGATCATGCCGTTCACGAACACGCCCATGGCCGCGCCGCCGATCAGGAGCGCGACCGGCGTGGTCAGCTGCGCATAGACGAACACCATCACCACTGCGCCCGCCTGATAGAACAGGAACGTCGGCTTGCGGCCGAAACGGTCCGCGGCGATGCCGAACAGCCAGATGCCGGACGCCATGCCGAGGATCGTCGCGGCGGTCCACAAGCCGGATTGGGTCAGCGAATAGCCGAACGTCTTCGACAGATAACTCGGCAGCCAGATCATCAGGCCGTAATAGCCGAAGTTCTGCACCGAGCAGAGAATCGTCACGCCGATGCTCGCGCGCGTCGTGCGGCCATCGGCGACCAGCAGTTTCAGCGGCAGCTTGCGCATGCCGCGCGCGACGCGCTCGTTGAACAGCGCCGGCTCCTCGACGCGACGGCGCACGAAGAACGACACGGCCGCGGGCAGCAGCCCGAGCGCGAACATGCCGCGCCAGCCGATCACCGGCAGCAGCAGCGGCGTCAGCAAGGCGGCCGCGAGCACGCCGAGCTGCCAGCCGAGCCCGACATACGACGACACCCGCGCCCGAAGCGAGGCCGGCCACGCTTCGGCCACGAGCGTCATGCCGATGCCGAACTCCCCGCCCAGACCAATCCCGGCGATGGTCCGGTAGATCAGCAGATCCGTGTAGCCTTGCGCGAGCGCGCACAGACCGGTGAAGACGGCGAAGATCAGGATCGTCCACGTGAGCATGCGCACGCGCCCGAAGTAGTCGCTCAACACGCCGAAGATCACGCCGCCCGCGACCGCGCCGATCAGCGTCCACGTGACGAGCGCACCCGCCTGCGCCGAGCTCAGGTGCAGGTCGACGGCGATCACCGGCAGCATGAAGCCGAGGATCAGCAGATCGAAGCCGTCCATCGCATAACCGAGCACCGACGCGAGCAGCGCGCGGCCCGCATAGCCCTGTTTCGCGGGGGAGCCGGTATCGGTGACGGAGGCGGGAGGAGCGGCGTTCATTGAAAGCATTCCGTAGGTCGAAAGGCGGCTCGCGCGAGGCAGCGCCCAGGAGAAAGTCGCGTGAGTGTAAAGGCGGCCAGGGCCGGTCACAAGACAACCGGGCAGACGAGGTGGCCCGCCACGCGTCGCTTGCACCATCGGTCCCACCTCTGCGAGGGCCGTCCGAAGACCTCGGCGAAGCGCGCCTCGCGCGGCCATCGGGCGCGCAAGCAGGCGCACCGCCGGACGCACGATCAGGCACACGAGCGCCCGGCGCCGCGCACGACTTCCCCCTCGGGAAGACCCATTTCGGGTAAAATAGCCGCCCACGCGCGCAGCAAAAAACGGCCTGTACGTACGCCGCAATCCCGTACGCCACTCGCCGGATACGTATTCCGCCCGACATGGCGCGGCCTGCCCCGCTTGCTGCGCCACCGGGCCATGCGCCCGCTTCTCCCCCGCTCACTCCGAAGGACCCGCCCATGACGACAGGCTTCGATCGCCAGACGATCTCCGACACCACCGCCAAGATGCTGCTCGAAGTGCAAGCAGTGCATTTCAACGCGGAGAAACCGTATATCTTCACGTCCGGCTGGGCGAGCCCGGTTTATATCGACTGCCGCAAGCTGATCTCGTATCCGCGCGTGCGCCGCGGCCTGATGGAAATGGCCGAATCGACGATCTTGCGCGATGTCGGCTATGAGCAGATCGACGCGGTCGCCGGCGGCGAGACCGCGGGCATCCCGTTCGCGGCATGGCTCTCCGATCGCCTGATGGTGCCGATGCAATACGTGCGCAAGAAGCCGAAGGGCTTCGGCCGCAATGCGCAGATCGAGGGTCTGCTGACCGAAGGCCAGCGCGTGCTGCTCGTCGAAGACCTGACCACGGACAGCCGCAGCAAGATCAACTTCATCAATGCGCTGCGTACCGCCGGCGCCACGGTGAACCACTGCTTCGTGCTGTTCCACTACAACATCTTCAAGGAAAGCGTGTCGGTGCTGAAAGACATCGACGTCGATCTGCACGCGCTCGCTACGTGGTGGGACGTGTTGCGCGTCGCGAAGGCAAACAGCTACTTCGACACGAAGACGATCGACGAAGTGGAAAAATTCCTGCACGCACCGGCCGAATGGTCGGCAGCGCACGGCGGCGCCACGTCCACGCCGCAATAAGCGCGTTCGCATCATGCGGTGAATACGCGATTAATGCGCAATAAATAAAAAAAGCCGCCTGTCTCTCGACAGGCGGCTTTTTTTTCGCTCACTCGAATCGTGCGCGAAATCAGGATTCGTCGGCGACGTCGTCGCTCGAATGCGACGACAGATTCAGCAAGCCATTGCTCTGCGCATACTGGAACAGTTCCGAATCCCGCTCGATACCGAGCTTGCGCATCGCCGTATTCTTCTGCGTGCTGATCGTTTTGATGCTGCGGTTCAGGAGTTCGGAGATTTCCTTGATCGTCATGCCTGACACGAACAGACGCACGACTTCCAGCTCGCGTGCGGACAGCATCACTTCAGCATGCCTGCCGCGCGAATTGATTCGCAATGCATCGAGCGCCGCTTTGACGGATGGACTCATATACCCGAGCTTGCCGAGGACGTGCTGTACTGCGCGCCCGATATGGCTGAGATCGTCCGACTTGTTGACGACCGCCGTTACGCCCAGCTCGCCGAGCCGCCTGAGCAGCGCGACATTCTCAAGCATGGTGAGCACGACGATTGGGAGTACCGGAAAGTTGCGGCGTAGATAGCCGATCAGTTGCAGGCCGTCGCCGTATTGACCGCCGGGCATCGCGAGGTCGGTGACGAGCACGTCGCAGGCGGTGGTTTGCAAAATCCTGACAAGATCCGTTGACTGCCGCGCACGCCCCACGACCCGCAGACCGGGAAACTTGTGCAACGCATGCTCCGCACCAAACAGAATGACCGGATGGTCATCCGCAACCACGACCCTGAATGAACCTTGCATCGCCCCTCTTTGTACGGATAAACCGGTCTCCATGACTTCAAACGCTTTTTCTATGCTGACGACTCCAACGGGTAAAACGCAGCAAGAGTCACGCGGCAATAATGTGTCCCACTATATCTGATTTCCCTCGGCGAATTCCGCAAGTTGCGAACAATCATGCATCGCAGAGCTAATGTTAGTAGACTTGATTCGACCTTGGGGCACGATTAAGGACAACAACCATCGCGAGGACCCGCGCCTCGCGCCCTGACAGGAGAACCCGCACATGCGCGTGCGTTGCCTGGCTGTTTCGCTGGCTTCACCGTGGTGGCGTCGATCGCGCTTCATCCGCGCGATGCTCGGGCTCATGCTGTGCGTGGCGCATGGCTCGCACGCGCAGGCCGACGGAACGTTTACGCTGACGAGCGCGAGTCTCCGCGCGGGCGGCACCGTGCAGGCCGCCCAGGTTTTCGATCAGAGCGACTGCAAAGGCGGCAACCGCTCGCCGCAACTGACGTGGCACAACGCACCGGCCGGCACGCGCAGCTTCGCGGTCTCGATGTTCGACGAAGATGCGCCGGGGCGCGGCTGGTGGCACTGGGCCGTGGCGGGCATTCCCGCCAGCGTCGACGGCTTGCCCGAAAATGCGAGTTCTTCCGGTTTCCTGAGGAAGCTCGGCGCGGTCGAAGCGCGCAACGACTTCGATACCGACGGTTATGGCGGCCCATGTCCGCCGCCCGGCAAATCGCATCGCTACGTCATCACCGTGTATGCGCTGAACTCGGCCGATCTGCGGCTCGCGCAAGGACGCCCCGCGCTGATGTTCGATCATGAGATCGGCACGGCGACGATCGGCAGCGCGCGGCTCGTCGTCACTTACGGGCGCTAGGCACGGGCATCGTTCGTTGCGCCGCTGCGGCGCATCTGCCGCGAACCGCCCCGCAACAGCGCTCAACAGGTCACGCTCGTGTCACGTTCGGCGCGCATCGTCGTTTTTTCGCGCTGTTTTGCACGTCCATGGCGCCGAGGTCTTAAAATATAACGTTCCGGCGCGACGACGCGCCCCGTTTCCAGCGAGTGAGATCGAGATGAGCACGAAAGTTTTTGTCGACGGACAGGAAGGCACGACCGGCCTGAAGATTTTTGAATACCTGTCGCAGCGCGCCGACGTTGAAATCCTGCGTATCGAAGAAGCGAAGCGCAAGGACCTCGACGAGCGCCGTCGTCTCATCAACGCATCGGACGTCACGTTCCTCTGCCTGCCCGATGTCGCCTCGCGCGAATCCGCTTCGCTCGTCGAAAACGACCACACCGTGCTGATCGACGCGAGCACCGCGTTCCGCACCTCACCGGACTGGGCCTACGGCCTGCCCGAGCTGGCCCGCTCGCAGCGCGAACGTCTGCGCACCGCCAAACGCATCGCCGTGCCGGGCTGCCACGCCTCGGCTTTCGTGCTCGCGATGCGTCCGCTCGTCGAAGGCGGCGTCGTGTCGCCCGAGTTCGCCGCGCATTCGTATTCGATCACCGGCTACAGCGGCGGCGGCAAGAAGATGATTGCCGACTACGAAGCAGGCGGCAATGACAGGCTCAAGAGCCCGCGTCCGTATGCGCTCGGTCTCACGCACAAGCATCTGCCGGAAATGGCCGCGCACACCGGCCTGAAAACCGCACCGATCTTCACGCCGATCGTCGGCGGCTTCTACAAGGGTCTCGCGGTCACCACGTACTTCTCGCTGGGTCAGCTTGCGAAGAAGGCCACGCCGCAGGACGTGCTGGCACTGTTCGCCGAGTACTACGCGGGCGAGACGTTCGTACACGTCGCGCCGTTCGATGCCGATGCGAATCTCGACAGCGGCTTCTTCGACGTGCAGGCGAACAACGACACCAATCGCGTCGACCTGTTCGTGTTCGGCAACGAAGAGCGCTTCGTGACCGTCGCGCGTCTGGACAACCTCGGCAAGGGCGCATCGGGCGCGGCGATCCAGTGCATGAACCTCGCGATCGGCGCGGCTGAAGACACCGGCTTGAAACGCTAAGCGGCTCGCCCCACGGGCGCCGCGCCACGATCAGAGGCGCGCCCGCAACCGCTTCGAAAGCCGGTCCAGACAGACCGGCTTTTCTGTTTTAAAAGCCCGTCAATCCGAATTCGCGCGAAAAGCTAATTGGTAGTAGCCCGTATTACTTGAAATATAAAAACCGGAATAGCGCATCCGATCGTTAAACCGGACTGCCGTCCGGGCTCCGGTAATTCATGCGTTCAATTGCATTGTTCAGCATAGTTTTCCGCCTGGGGAAACTCCGGATTTTTTTGCGAACGCTCGTGCCAGGATCATAGAGCCTTTTTGCCGCAACGCTTGCCCAACAAGGGAGTGCGACGAAGCAACGCTGCCGCGTCCGGCGCGAAAAATCCTTTTCCGTTTAAAAGGACCGCAAGTGTCCATGCAGTGCGCGTGCGCTGAAATTCGTGCTGTTTGAATCAGCCTTTTTAGACGGCTCATTCAATTGACAGCGATTAAACGCACAGCAAAATGACTCCGCACAATTACATGAAGGGAGACAGCAGCATGTCGCACGCCATGACCCGCGGCCTGGCAATGGCCATTGCCACAGCGCCATTCCTGATTGCCTGCGGCGGCGGCAACGCCGACAGTCCGGGCCCCGTCAACCCGCCGCAATGCTCGGGGGCGAGCTGCGGCCCCCAGGGGGCGCCGACGCCTGCGGCGAGCACGGCCACGCTGTGTCCCGATACCGGCGACATCGTCAAGAGCACCTACCTCGGTGGCGCCGGCAGCGGCGAAATCGTGCAGCTGAACATCGACGCAACGGCGATGACCTACACGCTCAAATGGCTCGAGTCGCCAATCCCGCTCACGAGCGCGAGCGTTTCGATCACGCGCAAGGGCACGCAGATCACCGGCGCGGTGATTCATCCGCCCACCGGCATGCTGCCGACCGCCGAGCAGACGCGCTGCGCATTCATTCTCGGCGCGGGCAGCGGCACCGCGTCGGACGGCACGACCTACACGACGCCGGACTTCGTCAACAACCCGAATCCGCCGATGATCCTGATCGGCAAGGGTGTCGCGGGCGGCGGCATTCCCGGGGCTACGGTCGAATACGCGGGCGTCACGATCATTCCGGGCGTCCTGACCCTTGGCACGGTCAACAAGCGGCACTTCGACTTCTATCCGTTCCTCGGCTTCGCGAGCACAACCACCGACATCACGAAACTGCCCGGCACCTACAACGGCCTGCTCTATCACCTTTCGCCGACGGCCAACTACGAAACCGTCGCGACGAACTCGCTTGAAACGTTCGACGCGAGCGGCAACTGCACGTCGTCGAGTTCGGCGGGCTGCCTGTCCACCGGCAACGCGCTGACGCTCAACAGCAACGGCTACTTCGACAGCACGAACCCGCCGCAGATCGTGCCGAGCACCGGCGGGACCAGCAATCCGTTCCGCACCGGCAACTTCGGCACCGCGCACATGATCCTCGGCCAGCTCAACGGCGCGACGGTTCCGCTCGTGGTTCGCACCGGCTACGTCGATACCAGCAACCTGCTGACCGCCAAGGTCGACGACGAATCGGGCATCGCGATGCTCGCCGCGGCGACCCCGCTCGCCTCGGGCGGTTTCGACGGCGGCTACGTCGGCGCCGACTCGAACTTCAAGTACACGGCGACGCTCGTGCAAGGCGCGGCCGCGACCTTCCTCAACCCCTCGACGTCCGCCGCGGAAAGCTCGATCGGGCTGAGCTACGGCGCATCGAGCCCCGGCCTCGTCGACGTTCAGGACAGCAACGGCAAGACCGGCCTCGCGATCGCCTCGGGCGGCTTGTACGCGATCGTGGTGCAGGGCGCGGAAAACGGCGGCATCACGCCGACCTCGGCCAACGCGGACACCCCGAGCGCACCGTACTTCGGCATCGGCGCGCAGATCAGCAAATAGCCGCAGCACTCACGCGCAAAGGTCAGAACGAAGGCGGCGGCGCAGCGCAATCACCCGGCGGCGGCTCACGGCACGGCCGGGACATATCAGCAGAACGTGGCCGGAATGGGAGCCGACCGCATACAACGAGAACATCAGGGAGGCAGTATGAATTGGAGAATCGTTTCGGTGCTTGCTCTTTGCGCACCGATGCTGGGCGCGTGCGGCGGTGGCGGCGGCGGAAGCGGCGACGGACCGGTGACCGAAGCCCGGCTGTGTCCTTCCTCGCTCGACTACGGCACGGTCTTCACGGGCGGCGGCGGCGACGGCGAACTCGTCAAGCTGCAGCTCGATACGACGAAGATGACGTGGCAGATCAGCTACATCCAGTCGTCGATCCCCGCCGCCACCGGCACTGTGGTCCCGACGCGCGCGGGACAGACCGCGAGCGGCACGCTGACCCAGGAAACGCTCCTGCCGACCAGCAAGCTCAACCAGTGCGCGTTCCGCCTGAACGGCGCGAGCCTCGACGCCAGCCGTCCGGCGCGGATTTTCGTCGGCGAGGGCGTGGCGGGCGGCACAATCCCCGGTGCGGAAATCTCGTTCGCGGGCGTGCTCGGCGTCGGCGCGGTGCCCGACACCACGTTCCCGTACTACCCGTTCATCGGCTTCTCGTCGATCGAGACGAATCTTTCGGCCGTCGCGGGCACCTACAACCAGGTCGGCTATCACCAGGTGCCGTCGCAAAACTTCGCGCCGGTCGCGGTCGATTCGAAGATCACGATCAACGCCGACGGCACGTGGAGCGAGTGCGACAACACCGGCATCAACGCGGGCACGTGCCAGCAGCCCGGCGGCAACTTCCCGACCGCGGCCGACGGCAGCGGCGCATTCGAAACCGATCACTTCCTCGGCCAGGCAAAGCCGACGCTCGCGACGACCGCCGAGGGACGCGGCTACATGATCGTCGGCAAGCTGCGCGGTCAGCTGGTGCCGATCCTCGTGCGCACCGGTGCGGCCAATCCGTCGCCGACCCAGACGGTCAACGGCGCGGCCGGTCCGTACGCCGACGACGAATCGGGCATCTCGATCCTGTCGCCGCAAACCGCGACCACGGTGAACGCGCAGAACGGCGAGTACATCGGCGTGGATAGCCAGTTCGACTACCGCACCACTGCGCTCGAAGGCAGCGAGGCCACCCTGCTCGATCCGTTCAACGCGTCGCAAGCCTCGCTCGCGACCGCGCTGAATCTGGACTTCACGCAGACCGTGCCGGGCGTCGTGACGACCACCCAGGTGGGCGCGTCGACGGGCACCAAGCCGACCGGAAAGATGATCTTCACGGGCGGCGTGTTCGGCTACCTCGACATGACCAACGCCGCCTCACCGTACTTCACGATCGGCGCGTTCGTCCAGTGACGAGCGCCGCATGCAGCGCCGTCATGACCGAGGGCGCCGCATGCCGGCCTCCGGCCCCGCGAGCATCGCGCGACGCGGCGGCCGGAGCCCCACGAACATCCCGCGCAGCGGCCGGGCCCATGCCCTTCGCCACCCGCAGCCGCCCGCCGCGCACGTGAGCCGCGCGGGCGCCAGAGGAGAAACACGATGAAAAAATTCTGTCTCGCGATACTGGCGACGCTGCTGTCGGCCAGTGCATACGCCCAGCATGCGGGCGACAACGTCGCCGTGCTCGGCTGGTTCCATGTGATGCCGCAGGATTCGAGCACGCCGCTCACGACCAACGTCGCGCCGACACCGATCAACACGCCGCTGCGTCTGCCGAACACGTTCACGTCGGCGGGCACGGGCCTGTCGACCAACAGCGCCAACACGGTCGGCCTCGTGTTCAGCCATTACCTGACCGACCACATTGCCGTGACGACGGTGGCGGGCGTGCCGCCGACGTTCAAGATCTACGGCCACGGCACGATCAAGCCGCCGGGACCGGCCGGCGCGCTCGGGCAGCAGGATCTCGGCGATCCGCAGGCCAATCCGATCGTGAAGAGCGTGCGCCAGTGGAGCCCGGCGCTGCTGTTCCAGTACTACTTCAACGAGCCGACCGCGAAGCTGCGGCCGTTCGTCGGCATCGGCGTGTCCTACAACTGGTTCTCGGATGTCCAGCTCAGCAACGGCTTCGTGCAATCGACGCAGAACAACCTCGGCGCGGTGCTCGCGGCCGGCGCGGGCAAGCCGGGGCAGACGCAGGTCTCGGCGAAGGCGTCGTCGTCGTGGGCGCCGGTGTTCAACGCGGGGCTCGCGTACAACATCACCGATCACTGGGGGCTCGTCGCGTCGGTGACCTATATTCCGCTGAAGACGACGTCGTCGGTCATCATCAAGGCGGCGGACGGCACGGAGCTCGGGGTGTCGAAGGCCGATCTGAGCGCCGATCCGATCATTTCCTTCCTGGCCGTGTCGTATAAATTCTGAATTCGGTTCCGGTGCGGCGAGGCGTACGGCCGGGCGCCAGAAACGACAAAGCCGACGGTCCCTGTGCACGGGACCGTCGGCTTTTTTGTTCGCATCGACTGCAGGATTGCGCCGCCGCTTCGGCGTCGCGCGGCAAATTCAGGGCAAAAAAAAGCCCGCCTAGGTTGGCGGGCTGAATCCATATCAGAGGAGACATGGAGGAGACAAGACGTACTATAGCAAACCACCTGGTGCGTCGCAACATGAAAATTAGGGTTGACCCTCAATGTCGCATAAACGCAACAATTACGTTCGCTATCGCCTGTATAGCTCCCCTCGCCTGTTGACAGAACAGACGCCTAGTGGCGCACCAGCGCCATCATCGCGCCGAAACCGACGAACACGCCGCCCGTCAGCCGGTTGAACATACGCGCGACGCTGCGGCTCTTCAGCTTCGCGCCGATGCGCGTGCCGAAGCCCGCATACACGAAATACCAGCTCACATCGATCGCCGCGAAAGTCGCGACGAGCACGCCGAACTGCGGCAGCTTCGGCAACGCGGGATCGATGAATTGCGGCAGCAGCGCGGCCGCGAACATGATCGCCTTCGGATTGCTGCTCGAGACGAGAAAACCGTTGCGAAACAGTGAGAAACGCGAACGCACCGGACGCGCCGAGAGTTCGTCGACGTTCGGCGCGGCGGCGTCTGCCGACGCGCGCCACGCCTTGATGCCGAGATAGACAAGGTAGGCCGCGCCGATCATGCGCAGCGCGTCGAACATCGCCGGCCACGCGGAGAGAAACACGCCGAGCCCCGCCGCCGATACTGCCAGCATCAGCACCAGCGCCGACAGGCAACCGGCCATGGTCGCGCTGGCGCGGCGCAAACCGTGCTGGGCGCCGTGCGTCATCACGAGCAGCGTGTTCGGACCGGGAATCGAGGAAATCACGAAAACGGTGGCAACGTACAAGCACCAGGTATGTAGAGTCATCGGAATGGAAGCAGAAGAAGCGGGCGGGCTATTATGCCCGCTACCCGATGCGACCCTGCTCGACTCCGGCAAACCGCAAGGGAGCGTCAGCGCGCTAACGGCCTCAGCGGCCGGCGCGG
This sequence comes from Burkholderia sp. Ax-1724, assembly GCF_011752995.1. Lineage (GTDB taxonomy): Bacteria > Pseudomonadota > Gammaproteobacteria > Burkholderiales > Burkholderiaceae > Paraburkholderia. Next base: position 120,412 of record NZ_VWWL01000022.1, on the reverse strand, counting down.
CGCGTCGCGACCTGGCCCAGCACCGCGAAGTCCTTCTCGCCGTCGCCATGCGCAATGGCTTCAATCAGGCTGTCGCGCACCACGCTGGCGACCGGCATCGGCGTCGTCACGGCATCGGCGGCGGCGAGCGCGAGACGCAGGTCCTTCAGACCGAGCCGCGCCTTGAATAGCGCCGGCTCGAAGCGCTGCTCGGCGATCAGCTTGCCGTAACCCGAGTACACCGGCCCCTGGAACAGGCCGCTCGTGATCACGTCGAGGAAGTCCTGCATCGCGAGGCCGTGGCCGGTCACGAGCGCGGCCGCTTCGCCGAGCGTCTCGATCGCCGCGCCGAGCATGAAATTCGCGGCGAGCTTCATCACGTTCGCCTGCTGCGGCAGCGAGCCGATGCGCCAGGTCTTCTGGCCGAGCACATCGAAAATCGGCTGGAGCCGGTCGATCGATTCCGCCGGACCGCCCGCGACGATCGTCAGCTTGCCCGCGGCCGCGACGTCGGACCGCCCGAGCACCGGCGCGGCCACGTAGTGAATGCCGCGCGACGCATGCGCGGTCGCCAGTTCCTCGGCGAGCGCAACCGAGATCGTGGCCATGTTCGCGTGGATCAGCCCGCGCGGTGCATGTTCGAGCAGCGACGCGGTGATGACCTCGCGCAGCGCGGCATCGTCGGCGAGCATCGAGAACACGGCGTCGCCTGCAAACGCTTCAGCCGGCGTCGCGACGATTTGCGCGCCCTGCCCAGCCAGCGCCTGCGCCTTTTCCGGCGAGCGGTTCCACACGCGCACCTGGTGGCCCGCTTTCAGAATGTTTTCAGCCATCGCGGCACCCATCTCGCCGAGGCCGATAAAACCGATGTCCATCTATTGCTCCGTCTTCTAAAGAACCCGAAGTAGAGCACACTCATGCGACACGCGCAGGACAACAAGCAATACGGCGGGCAGCACAGCGAACCACGCGAGCGGTGCGATACTGCTCGCATGGTCACCGCGACATTCCGCTTCTACGAGGAGCTGAACGACTTTCTCGCCCGGCCGCTGCGCCGGCGCGAGTTCGCCTGCGTCTGCGCGCGCGGCGCGACGGCCAAGCACATGATCGAAGTGCTCGGCGTGCCGCATACCGAGGTCGAGCTGATTCTCGTGAATGGCGAATCGGTCGGTTTCAATCACCTGCTCGCGGAAAGCGACCGCGTCGCCGTCTATCCGAAGTTCGAAGCGCTCGACATTCAACCGTTGCTGCGCGTGCGCGAACGGCCGCTGCGCGTGACGCGCTTCATCGCCGACGCGCACCTCGGCGGCCTTGCACCGCTTCTGCGCCTTGCCGGTTTCGATACGCTCTACGACAACCACTATCCGGACGCCGACATCGAAGCGCTCGCCGCCGCGCAGCAGCGCATCGTGCTGACGCGCGACCGCGAGCTGCTGAAACGCCGCAACATCACGCATGGCTGCTACGTGCGCGCGCTGCGGCCGCGCGAGCAGTTTCGCGAAGTATTCGAGCGGCTCGATCTCGCGCGCAGCGTGCAGCCGTTTCGTTTGTGCCTGATGTGCAATGCGCCGCTGCGGCGCATTGCACGAGAAGAGGTCGGCCCGCGCGCGCCGCGCGGTGTGCTGCAGCGGCATAGCCGCTTCGTCACCTGCGACGTGTGCGAGCGCGTGTTCTGGGAAGGCACGCATTGGCAGAAAATGCGCGCATTGATCGACAGTGTTGCGACGGGAACGTCGGATCGCTCCGGCTAAGGGCGCGCTGCGTACAATGCTGGATTACCTATTTCGCAGAGGCCTTCCAGATGGCGATGAAAAAAACCGACCTTGAAAAGAACAAGGCACTGAAACTGAACAACGCAATGAAGCAAGCGGGCGTCGGCCGGGGCGGCACAGGTCTCGCGGCCGAGCCGAAGATCGACCGGCGCGAGCAACGCAAGCTCGATCAGGCGCAGGGCCTCGTTCCATTCGCGTGCAAGCTGAACAGCGAACTCGCGGAAGAACTGAAAACGCGCGCCGCCGCGCATCCGGACGGCATGAACGGCCTGCTGGACCAAATCATCCGACGCGGCCTCGCGGGCTGACGCCGAACCGCGCGCGTCGACACGCTCGCGGCGCACGGTTCGCGCGAATGCCGGGCCGGAACGCGAACCCGTCGCGCATGCAAAAAGGCCAGAGCACAAGCTCTGGCCTTTTTGCTGGCAACGCCTTGCCGCACCCGACTGCGACGGCCCGCTAACGGCCCGGTGCAACGGTACGGCACGCGTGCCCGACGAACGGGCGTCAACTTAGTTCGTCGCACCCTTGTCGTTCGTGCCGGCTGCCGACGCTGCGGCAGCAACCGGAGCGCGCTTGCCGTGGGTCTTCAGCTTCTTGATGTGATGCTTCTTCGGTGCAGGAGCGGCAGCAGCCGGCGCAGCGGCTGCGTCGGATGCCTGTGCGAATGCCTGAACCGAAACCAGCGCGATCGAAGCAGCTGCGAGCGAGACGATAACTTTTTTCATATGTTGTTCCCCAAACCGGACGACTGAGTCGAATGTGAAAGAAGACACCTGCACGGTAGAGCAGACAGGGCTTCACGGCGCCTTTTACTCCCCGCGAAAGAGTATTACCCAAGCGTAGGCGGTTTGTCATGCCCAAAACTCAATATGTATTTTCTGGGAGACAACGAGCTTTCGTGATGCTTTCACCCATCCTGAATAACGCACCAGGGACAACACCAGGCCGTTCGCCACAAAGCTCGCCGATTCAAACAGGGCAGCGCTCGGCCGACGGTTACGCGATCGTCGCGCAAGTCGCGCCGCTTGCCTGTCCGGCCGCGAGACGCCCGCGTATCATGTGAACAATCTCCGGCCGGTCCGACGCCGGATACGTCATCCCGGCACCACGGGCCGCGTCTCGACAGCCTGCCCGCGCGCACCACCGCAAACGAATAACGCGCTTGCCGGCACGACCCACTCCAGAAACCCAAAAAACTTGAATTCCGATACCCGCCAACACCTGCGCGCCAACGTGCTGATGCTGATCGCCGCAATGATCTGGGGCTCCGCGTTTGTCGCGCAGCGGCTGAGCCTCGACGCGATCGGCCCGTTTCTGTTCACCGGCCTGCGCTTTCTGCTCGGCGCGCTCGTCGTGCTGACGATGATCGTCTGCGTACGCCGCCCGGCGCTCGCCGAATTGACGAGGCGCGAGCCGGGCGGTGCTCGCGAACTGCTCGGCGCCGGTGGACTGCTCGGTGTCGTGCTGGCCGTATCGATTTCATTGCAGCAGATCGGGCTGCAATACACGAAGATCGCCAACGCCGGCTTCATCAGTTCGCTGTATGTCGTGATCGTGCCGTTGCTCGGCGTGCTGTTTCGCCATAAAACCGGACTCGGCACGTGGCTCGGCGCGCTGCTCGCGGCCGTCGGCATGTATTTTCTGAGCGTCGACGAACATTTCTCGATGCTATACGGCGACTGGTATCAGCTCGCGGGCGCGCTGGTGATTTCCGCGCAGATGATGCTCGTCGGCCGCTTCGCGGCGCGCCACGACACGCTGATGCTCGCGCTCGTGCAGTTCGTGACCTGCGGGCTCGTGTGCCTCGCAATCGGCCTCGCGGTCGAGCCGGTCAGCGTCGCGGTGCTCACACGCGCGGCGCCGACGATCGCGTATGGCGGAGCGATGTCGGTCGGCATCGCCTATACGATCCAGGTGGTCGCCCAAAAGCATGCGGCGCCGTCGCACGCAGCGGTGATCTTCAGCATGGAAGGCGTGTTCGCGGCCCTCGCCGGCTGGCTCGTGCTCGGAGAAACGCTGACGGCGCGCGCGCTGTCCGGCTGCGCGCTGATGCTGGCGGGATTAATCGTGTGTCAGGTGCTGCCGGGCTGGCGGCGCAACCGCGAACGCGTGCCGCAAGCGTCGTAAGCGGCAAACCCAGCGGTGCCTGTCCGATTGAAACCCTTCATGCGGCCCGCGGATGCGCATACAGCTTCGGCGTATCGGCGGTGGGCGGAAACACGCACCAGCAGCCGTCGTCGTGACGAAAGAAGAACAGGCCGCGCGCGCCCTCTTCCGACGACGTCTCCACCCGCACATAACGCCGGCCGCCCAAGCGCGTGCGGCTGAATTCCGTGACGTGAACCAGCGCCGAAGGCAGCGGCGCAAGCCACTTCTCGACCAGAAACCGCAGCGACTGCTCGCTTGCGGATCTCATGATCCGCTCCGGACCGGTTTGTCCTGATGGGCGTCGCGCGTGGACTCGATGCTGTCGCCGTCGTCGGCGGCATGTTCGTCGGTTTCGGCGGCGGCCAGCGCCATCGCCCGATTGGTCGCTGCCGCCCTCAAGGTACTGCAATGAGCCGCATGCCGAAGGTCCGAGAGAAGACGGACGAGTTGTCGTGCTGATCTGCGTTTCATACATCCCCCCGCATTGCACCAAGAACCTCAGAAATCACTTTAACTCTATGCCGGGATGGCTCGGTGCCCAAATGTTTTTGACTAAATAGCAACAGTTGCGCTTGCAAAAAGAAAGCGCGCAATCTTCATGCCGCGGTTCGAATGTGCGCGTCCGGCGCGCGAGGGTCTGTGCGGTGGCGAGCTCTTCGCGTCGCGCGAACTGCGGGCTGTCGCACACGGCGAAAGGCGCTCGAGGCGACAGGTTATCCACAACAAGCTATGAACAACGTCGGGATATCCCGTCGAACAGCTTGTGTGCGAAATCTTGATAAAGACGGGTGCCGGTCAACGTGCTGCCGAACTTATCCCGCTTATGTAGTTTTTCTACAACCGTGTTCCGCAGGGTTATGGGTTTTGCATCACCTTGATGAAGCGAGGAATTTTGGCGTTATCCACAGAACGGGTAAGCCTTTGTTAACTATTACTACATATGTATACGTATGAAGTAAAAAACATAGGATAAGTCCCGCTGCGCGCGCGGATGACAGGCTGGGCAGCGCTTGATCGACCTGAATCCGCAGGCTGCACCGCGATGTTGGCCGCCTCGACGTTTATGGTGCGGGGCTCGCTCCGCTCGCCGGCTGGATGCCGGCCGCCTGGCCGATCGCATCGGGCAAAGTAGGAGCCAGCGCGGGGACCGCCACTGGCGCCGCAGCGGCGATTGACGCGTGAACCGGCTCAGGAACCGCGGTGGGCGTCGTCACCGGAACCGGCGCCGATGCAGGCTCCGGTGCAAGTACCGGCGTCGGCATCGGTTCGGGGGCCGGCAGCACGCGCGTTTCGATTGTGCTGCTCGTCACCGGCTGTGTGCGCACGACGGTTTGCAGGTAGTGATCGACGAGGCCGAAGAAACGGTCGTAGAACTTGCCCGACGGAATCGTCTCGCTCGATATCTTGACCATCGCGTCGCTGTTCGAGCGGATCGGCAGCGACAGCGAGCCAAGCACGCTCAGCCCGACGCTCGCCGAGGTATCGCTTTTCTTCAGCGCGAAGCCGTTCTGCACCGCGTTCACGTAGACGATGCTCGTGCTGGCCGCCTCTTCTCCCGGCGTACACACCACATGAAATTCGACGACTACGTGGGTATCGCTCGTCGGCTGGAAATTCTTCGTGCCGTCGACGGTATCGGGACGCGCCATCGTCGTCAGATAGCCTTGGCTCAGCAAGGCGCGGCGCGCGGCTTCGCAGGCGTCGGTCGTGCTCGAATTGAAGTTGCGGGCGTACGGGCTCGCACCGGTTTCGAACAATTCCTGCTGGAATTGCGGTTGCGGTGTGCTGCTGCATGCCGCGAGCGCCAGCAGCCCGAACAGGGCCGCGGCGGTGGTTCTGGAAAACGGGATCTGCATGATCGAGTACAAGGAGCGCCGCATGGGCGCGAATGGAAATGCATTGTAGAGCGCGCCGCCGGGTGTGCGTAAAAGCGTGCAGCGGGAACCTGTCACCGCGTGGCGGTGAGTGACAAAGAGACGAAACCGGGGAGGGTTGCGTGGATGCCGCGACAGTCAGCATTCGCAGTGATTGCAGCAGCCTCTGATACGGAAAGCAGGCTGAAGCGAAGGGAAAACCGTGCGGATGCGGTTAATTCGATGCGGTACGCGCCGAGCCTGAAACCGAACGTGTGGCCGGAGCCGAAGTGGCGGCCGAAGAGGAAGACACGGAAGACGCCGTCACCGCCGCACTCGCGGGTTGCACCGCCGGCACGCTAAACGCATCGGCCCACTGATTCGCCCCGGCGCAACGATCGGCCTCGCACGGCACGGCCTGGCTGTCGGCATGCTGCGTGTCGTTCTGCGGCGGAGCGATTGCGGCGAAGTCTTCGACGCGCAAGCTCACCTTCTGCGCATATGCCTTCGATCCGCCGTAGCTCTTCAGCGCGGCGCTCAGATCGCCGTTGGCCGAGCGCATATAGCCGTAAAGGATTGCCGAGCCGGCTTCGATGTTCGCGCCCGGCTCGGTGAGGTCCTTGACGTTGCGCAGCAGTCCGCGATGCGCCTGCGGCACGACCTGCATGAGCCCCGTCGCGCCGTTGGCACCGCGGGCTTTTTCCTTGAAACGGGATTCGATCGAGATGATGGCGAGCAGTAGCGCCGGCGGGAGGGAGTATTTGGAGGAGGCGGACTGCACCGCGTCGGAAATCTTTTGAGCTTTGTCCTTGGCCAGGCCGAATTTGTGCGTGAGATACGCCGATATTCGGTCGCTGTTTTCGTCGGCTGCTGCGGTTTGCATCAGGCCTAACGAAAGCACGATCAGGCAAAGTAACCGGCTCATAACGGGGACGGAAGGTAGCGGCAATCCTCGCATTATATCCCTGCCCTGTTGTCCGACACTGGGTCATTACAAATTTTGTCTTTTAAATCAAGGGGAATCGGGATGCGGGTCGGTTGCCTGAACGACTCTCTCTTGGGATAAAAGCCACCAGGTAGCGGTGCGAGTAACGAAGGCGACGTGGTCACCCGCTGTTTATCTCCAAAATTTATTCTGTTAGTTGCATTTATGGATCGACAGCGGTTGCAAGCGGAGATTTGAGACAATGGGTGCGGTCCGCACGCCCGTCAGCGCGAACTCTGGCTGCACAGCGTTCTCTTGCTGGCGTGCCGGTTCGGCGAATAACCGATGTTTTCAACCATGAGCAAAACCGCATTCATTCCCAGCGTCCCCGGCACGTCGGAGGACGATTTCGACATTTCGGCGACCGCGAAGATGGCCGGCTATCGGCGCTTCTACGGCGTGCTGAAGGTCGTGCGCAACACCGACGGCCGCGTGCTGTTTCCGTTCGACGGCGCACCGGAGCTCGGTCCGCATGCGACGCGGCTCGAAGCGATTGCCGCCGCGCAGGTGTACGGAGAGCATATCGTCACGAGCGATCTGGCCCGACCGGAGCTTTAGCCGCGAGGCGTTGCGCCTGTGCATGCGACGACGGCGGCAGTGACAGCAGGTTGCCCGCATATGGCAAACAAGGCCGCAACAGCGAACAGGCGCAATGAAAAATGAACAAGAAGACCGACATGGAAAGCGCGATGAGCCACGACGGGAAGCATGACAGGAGCCGTCGGCGCACGGCGAGGCTACCGGTTGCGGCGCTCTGTGGCGCGGCTCTGTTCGCGAGCGCGTTGGCTCAACCCGGCTTCGCGCAGGACACCACCGTCCCCGCGGATACCGTGCAAGCGGCGCTGCGTGAAGCGGACGTCGTTCATATGCGCGTGCACGTCGCCGCCGTCGATGCCGCCAGCAATCGTGTGCTGCTGCGGGGTCCGCGCGGCCAACTCGCCGACGTCGAGGTCAACCGGGGCATCGCGGACGTGAGCCGGTTGCGTGTCGGCGATCGCCTCAACGTCGCGTATCAGCAGGCGATGCTGATTCGCGTCGAGAAGCTCGCAACCCAAGATGTGCGCGAGCGCACCGAAACGACGCTCGCACTGCCGGCATCGGCGGGCGTGGTGTCGTCCGCGCATCGGGTGCGGATCGTCGCGACTGTCGTCAGGATCGATGGCAAGAACTGCACGGTGACGCTGCGTGGACCGAAACATCGGCAACTGCTGCAAGTCGCGCGCGATATTCCGCTCGACGAACTCCACGTTGGCGAGAGCGTGCGCGCCGAGTTCGTGTCGGCGGCGGCGGTGTCGTTGGTGAGAGAGTGAGCGCCGCGTTGTAGGGCAAGCTCGCGCCGGCGTATCCGTGTCCGGGAATGGGCGGATTGTTTGCCACCTGCGCCGAACCCGATTTGAGGAAACGGGAATACGCTTGCCGATAAACGCGCGCGCTTCCGAAGCCAAGCGCCGCGCGGTTGGATATACGCAGCCCGCCTCGATTCCGTCGGCCATACCACGACGACATACCGAGGCGGCGATGCATGCGCATCAATCAGCGCATGCGCACGCTTCTAGCCGCCCCGGCCGCCGCGCGCGCCGCAAGCACGCCACCGAGCGCGCCGCCGATATGGCTCTGCCACGACACACCGGGATAGACCGGCAGCACGCCGAACAGCATGCTCAGACCGTAGCTGCTCACGACGACCAGCGCCACGACGATCGAGACGAGATTGCGCGTGTAGTAACCGCGCGCAACCAGATAGCCCGCATAGCCAAACACCAGGCCGCTCGCGCCGATATGCACCGAATAAGGCGCGCCCAATAACCACGCGCAGAGACCCGCGCCCAGCATCGCGCCGAGGGTCGCGCGCCAGAAGCCGGCGATGTCCGGCCACGTGCACAACCAGCCGAGAACGAGCAGCCCGCTCGTGTTGGCGGCGATGTGCGCGAGGTTCGCATGCAGCCACGGCGCAAACAGGATGCCTTGCAGGCCGCCGAACGTGCGCGGCACGACACCGTGCTCGTTCAGATGGAGGAACGGCAACGCGGCCGACAGAAAGAACACCGCCCACATCGAGCCGACGAAGAGCGCGAGCAGTACGGCTCGAGTTTTGAGTTGGGCGGTGAACGTCGCGGTTCGCATTGGGTCGGAAGCCGAGGTCTTCATGTGTCGATGATGCCCTGCGTGGTATCGGCCGAGCGTAGTCGATAGGGTGCCGCCGCGTCGAGCCGTCGTGGAAAAAACGGATTAAGCCGACACGGCATGGGCGCTTCGCCACGCTGGGTCATTGCACTTTCTTTTGGCGAATCATGCCGCGGTTTCGCTTTCAGAATTCCGCTATGCTGAAGACGCGACAGTCGTTGAATCCGGCAGCGTCACCTCATCGGGCAAAGGCTATTTGCTTGACCACGACGACGAAATAAAACAATCGAGATAATCCGATGAAGCGGTTATTGAGTGTTGCGGCGATAGGATTCTGCATGACTCTTTCGGCGTGCGCGAGTCGCGATCAGTCCGGTCACGCGGCTACGGCCCCCGATAACACGCCCATAGGCACCGGGTACGTCACGAACGTGCTGCTTCCAGGCGGGCAAACCGCGAATGGGGATACTGGCCGAGGCAGCCGGAGTGCGAGGGAGAATACTGGGGTCAACGGGGTCAACAGCGTTGCCGGGTCCGTGGGCCCTCAAGGTGCGGCCGGCAAGCCCGGCGAACAGGGGGCAAAAGGCGACACCGGTGCGAAAGGCGAGCGTGGCGAACGCGGAGAGAAAGGCGATCGCGGCGACTCGGGCAGCAAGGGCGAGAGAGGCGATCGCGGTGAAAAGGGTGACCGGGGCGAAACAGGCGACCGCGGCGAACCCGGGCCTCCCGGCCGTGATGGTCTGCAAGGCCCTGCCGGCGTTTCGCTGGTCAGTTTGCTCTACCCGCAAGGAAAGTCGGCGGATGGCAACAACAATCCCAAACCGGATGGAGGTTCCGGCTCGCCCCCAGAGAACCTCCTGACCTCTCTCGCAAAACTCGTCACGGCATTGACGCCGATCGTTCTCGCTTTGCTCGAGATATGGAAACGCAACCTCTCCGCGGGTCGCCCACCGACTCTGCGGGAATCGAGAGAATACGCGGAAAGCAAGATATCTCACTCGCCTGATCTCTCCGAATTCGACCGTGAGAAGCTCATTGCCGCGCTCACGAGGCAGGACTTCAACCGGCGTCGGGCCCTATACCGGGCCCGACGCAACAGAACCCGCGAGCAATCGAATATTGCCCGCGTGCTTCAGTTGCTTATCGTGTGCTGCGGACTCGTCGGTATCGTCTATCTCGGTTACGAGTTGCTCGTTTCGCTGTTGATATTCATTTGCGCGTACACACTGATCCTTTCCGTTGCGCTTCTATGTTGCGCACTGGCAAAGAAACTGCTCGACGAAAAATCGCACAAAAAGAATCTTCTCGAATTCAGAGTGCGATTGATGGAAATGAAGTACGCGCACGAACTCAATATGTCCCGGCAGCGCTTTGACGAGCAAATGAAACTGCTTCAGGAAGGGAATGCGCGGCGGGATCGTAGCAATAAATTCGAGTTGTAGCTGTGTGCCGGAGAGAAGCGAGAGGCGGGATGCCATCGCATCCCGCCCAAAGCTCACTCGACAGTCACCGACTTCGCCAGATTCCGCGGCTTATCCACATCCGTCCCCCGCGCACATGCCGTGTGATACGCGAGCAACTGCAACGGCACGACGTGCAGGATCGGCGACAGCAGCCCGTAGTGCTCCGGCATCCGGATCACATGCAGCCCCTCGTCGTTGACGATCTTCGTATCCGAATCGGCGAACACGTAAAGCTCGCCGCCACGCGCGCGCACTTCCTGAATATTCGACTTCAGCTTTTCGAGCAGCGCATCGTTCGGCGCGACCGTGACCACCGGCATCGCTTCGGTCACGAGCGCGAGCGGCCCATGCTTGAGCTCGCCGGCCGGATACGCCTCGGCATGGATATACGAAATTTCCTTGAGCTTCAGCGCGCCTTCGAGCGCGATCGGATAGTGCAGGCCGCGGCCGAGAAACAGCGCATGCTCCTTGCGCGAAAACTCTTCCGACCACGCGATGATCTGCGGCTCGAGCGCCAGCACGCTGTTCAGCGCGGCGGGCAGATGGCGCAACTGCTTCAGGTAGTCCGCTTCCTGCGTGTCGCTCAGGTGACCGCGCAGCTTCGCGAGCGTGGCCGCGAGCACGAACAGCGCGACCAGTTGCGTCGTGAACGCCTTCGTCGATGCAACGCCGATCTCGCGGCCCGCATGCGTGAGGAACGACAACTCCGTCTGCCGCACCATCGCGCTCGTGCCGACGTTGCAGATCGCGAGCGTGTGCGCGTGGCCGAGCGCCTGTGCGTGCTTGAGCGCCGCGAGCGTATCGGCTGTTTCGCCCGACTGCGAGATCACGACCACGAGCGACTTCGGATTCGGCACCGACTCGCGATAGCGATACTCGCTCGCGATCTCGACCTGGGTCGGAATCTTCGCAATCGATTCGAGCCAGTACTTCGCGGTAAGCCCCGAGTAGTAGCTCGTGCCGCACGCGAGAATCAGCAGGCTGTCGATCTCGCCGAACACCTTGCTCGCGCTGTCGCCGAAGATCCACGGATCGAACGCATCGGTCTGCGGAATCGTGTCGGTGATCGCGCGCGGTTGCTCGAAAATTTCCTTCTGCATGAAGTGGCGATACGGGCCGAGTTCGACCGCGCCGCCATAGGCCGCGACCTGGCGCACTTCGCGCTGCGCGCGCTCGCCGTTGCGATCGGCGATACGCACGCCGTCGAGCGACAGTTCGCACACGTCGCCTTCCTCAAGGAAGATGAAGCGTTCGGTGCTGCCCGCGAGCGCGAGCGCGTCCGAGGCGAGGAAGTTCTCGCCGTCGCCGAGCCCGACCACGAGCGGCGAGCCCTGGCGCGCGCCGACCACCGTGTGCGGCTGGTCCTTGTGCAGCACCGCGATCGCATACGCGCCGTGCAGTTGCGCGATCGCTTCGCGCACCGCCGCGAACAGATCGCCGCGATACAGGCTGTGGATCAGGTGCGCGATAATCTCGGTGTCGGTCTGCGAAACGAACGTGTAACCCTTGCCACGTAGCATCTCGCGCAGTGTTTCGTAATTCTCGATGATGCCGTTGTGTACCAACGCGAGCGCGTCGCGCGAGAAGATCGGGTGCGCGTTGTCGGTAACCGGCGCGCCGTGCGTGGCCCAGCGCGTATGCGCGATGCCCGTCACGCCTTCGAGCTGCCCGTCGCGCACCTGGTCGTCGAGGTCGGCGACGCGCGCGACGCTGCGCGCGCGGCTCGGTCCGTTCGCGCCGAGCACGGCGACGCCGCACGAATCGTAGCCGCGATATTCGAGGCGCCGGAGTCCTTCGATCAGGACGGGAACGATATTACGTTGCGCAACCGCGCCGACAATGCCGCACATGGTTTATTCCTTTTCAGAGCCGGATTCGGGAAGCGCGCCTCGCGCGCCGTCTCCGTCAGTTTTTCTTCTTGACCGGGCGCACGTAGCCCGTTTTGCTCGTTTGAGTCTTGTCATTCAGCACCAGCGCATCGGGCTCGACGTCTTTCCAGACCGTCGTGCCCGCCGCGATCGTCGCGCCACGCCGCACGCGCACCGGCGCAACCAGTTGCGTGTCCGAGCCGACGAACACGTCGTCTTCGATCACGGTGCGGAATTTGTTCGCGCCGTCGTAGTTGCAGGTAATCGTGCCCGCGCCGATGTTCACGCGCGCGCCGATATCCGCGTCGCCGATATAGGTGAGATGGTTCGCTTTCGAGCCATGGCCGAGCACCGCGTTCTTGATCTCGACGAAGTTCCCCACGTGAGACTCGTCTTGCAGCGCCGCGCCGGGACGCAAGCGCGCGTACGGGCCGAGCACGGCCTTCGCGCCGACTTCTGCGCCTTCGATATGCGTGAACGCGTCGACGCGCGTGCCCGCGCCGATGTTCGCGTTGCGAATCACGCAGTTCGGGCCGATCGTCACGTTGTCGGCCAGCGTCACGCGGCCTTCGAATACGCAGTTCACGTCGATCGACACGTCGCGGCCGCATTCGAGCGTGCCGCGCACGTCGAGGCGCGCCGGGTCGGCGAGCGTCACGCCCGCGACGAGCAGCGCGTCGGCCACGTTGCGCTGATGAATCCGTTCGAGTTCGGCGAGCTGCTGCTTGCTGTTCACGCCGAGCGTTTCCCACTCGTCGTCGGGCTGCGTGGTGACGACTTCGAGGCCGGCTTCGATCGCCATTTCGACCGCGTCGGTCAGATAGAACTCGCCTTGCGCGTTGTCGTTTTTCAGCGCCGCGAGCCAGCCGGCGAGCCGCGCGGTCGGCGCGACGATGATGCCGGTGTTGATCTCGGCGATCTTCAACTGCTCGGGGCTCGCGTCCTTCTGCTCGACGATGCGCTGCACCTTGCCGCTCGGGTCGCGCACGATGCGGCCGTAGCCGCTCGGGTCGTCGAGCGTGACGGTGAGCACGCCGTAGCCGTCGCGGCCCGCGCGTTCGGTCAGCGCCTGCAGCGTTTGCGCGCGCGTGAGCGGCACGTCGCCGTACAGCACGAGGGTGGGTAGCGAGGGATCGAGCAGCGGCAACGCCTGCTGCACCGCGTGGCCGGTGCCGAGCTGCTGCTCCTGCACCGCGAATTGAATGTCGGGCGCCGCGACCGCTTCACGCACGGCCTCGGCGCCGTGGCCGATCACGACGATCAGACGCGCGGGCTTCAGCGCGCGAGCGGTGTCGATGACATGAGCGAGGAGCGGCTGGCCAGCCAGGGGATGGAGCACCTTGGGAAGCGCGGAACGCATGCGCTTGCCGGTACCCGCCGCCAAAATCACGATGTTCATGGCGTCGGCAATCAGACGAGTTTGGAGCCGACGATTCTAGCATGCTGCACCCGCAAAAAAGGCCGCGGGTGCGGCCTTGGCGGGAACAGAAGGCCAGCGGAAAAGCGCCGGCATATCCGCAAAATCGGGCGCTTTTCGCGGGCGGCTCTCAGAGGTCGTCGAACTGGACCAGCGAGATGGTCTTCGCGCCGGTGAGCGGTGCGCCCTCGTCGCTGCCGGTCGAGCACGGCTCTTCGTCGAAGGCGATGTCGCCGTTCGGATCGGCTTCGCCGCTTGCGCGCAGCCCCGCGAACGGGAACAGCTGATGGTCCATCAGATGCGACGGCACCACATTCGAGAGCGCGTTGAACATGTTCTCGATACGGCCCGGGAAGCGCTTCTCCCAGTCGCGGACCAGCGCCTTCATTTCGGCGCGCTTCAGGTTCGGCTGGCTGCCGCACAGATTGCACGGAATGATCGGAAATTCGCGCAGCTCCGCGTATTTTTCCAGATCGGTTTCCTTCACGTAGGCGAGCGGCCGGATCACGATGTTCCTGCCGTCGTCCGATTGCAGCTTCGGCGGCATGCCCTTCAGCTTGCCGCCGTAGAACAGGTTCAGGAGCAGCGTCTGCAGGATGTCGTCGCGATGGTGGCCGAGCGCGATCTTGGTCGCGCCGAGTTCGCCCGCGACGCGGTACAGGATGCCGCGCCGCAGTCGCGAGCACAGCGAGCAGGTGGTCTTGCCTTCGGGCACGAGCCGCTTGACGATGCTGTAGGTGTCCTGGTTCTCGATATGAAACGGGATGTCGAGCTGCGTCAGGTATTCGGGCAGCACGTGCTCGGGGAAGCCCGGCTGCTTCTGGTCGAGATTCACCGCGACGATGTCGAAATTGATCGGCGCGCGCTCGCGCAACCGCATCAGGATGTCGAGCATCGCGTAGCTGTCCTTGCCGCCCGACAGGCAGACCATCACCTTGTCGCCGTCCTCGATCATGTTGTAGTCACCAATCGCCTGGCCGACCTGGCGCGCGAGGCGCTTGAACAGCTTGTTGTTCTCGTACGCCTCTTTCTGCTCGCGGCGCGTGAGCGGCGACTTCGGGGCGCGGGCGGTTTTCGTGGCCGTAGCGGTTTCGGTGGCGTCGACCGCGCTTTGCGCCGCCGCCTGTGCCACGGCTTCGGCGTGAGCGTCGTGCCGGCCTTCGTTGAGCGTTTGCGGAGCGTTCATCGCTCAAATCTCCTTGATGCGAAAGACTTCGACGCCGACCGCATCGCAGTCCGGATAGACGTCCGGCTTCTCGGTCGACACGCGCGCGGCGCGCACGTGCGGATGTTCGAGCATCGTCGTTACGACGTCGTCGCACAGCGTTTCCTGCAGATGGATATGGCCTTGCGCGACGCGCTGCGCGATGGTCGAGCGCATGAAGTCGTAGTCGACGACTTCGTTGAGCTTGTCGTGCACCGGTGTGGACAGCGACAGCGGCACGAACAGTTCGACGTTGATGACGACGCGCTGCTCGCCGCGCTTTTCGAAGTCGTGCACGCCGATATTGATGTGCACCTCGTAATTGCGCAGAAAGAGCCGGCGGCAATCGGCAAGCCGGGGATGCGAAAGAGCGTCAAACATGTTCGTTCCAGTCAAAAAAGCGTGCGTGGCACGCAAAGGGGCGCATCACCACGCGCACCGGCCGCCTCGGCAAGGCAGGCCGCGCGCATGTCAGGCGCCCGTCAAAAACATCACGTCGCGCGGCAGCGGCACGAGATGCTGCCCGCCGTCGACCACCAGCGTCGTTCCGGTGACGCCGGCTGCATCCGCGAGATACAGCGCGGCGGCGACGATATCCTCGGGCCGCGACGCACGGCCCAGAGGCGTCGTTCGGTGAGCGGCTTCGAAGCCGTCCGGCGTCTGATCGGCCGATTGCAGCGTGAGGCCGGGCGCGAGCCCGACCACGCGGACCTTCGGCGCGAGCGCCTGGGCCAGCGCGACCGTCGCGGTCTGCAAGGCCGCCTTCGACAGCGTGTACGACAGGTAATCCGGATTCATGTTGTACAGCTTCTGGTCCAGCACGTTGATGACCACCGCGCGCTGGCTTTCGTCGCGCAAGGCGGCCTCGGGTGTCGCCTCGAACAGCATGCGCGCGAGCACGAGCGGCGCGCCGAGGTTCATCGCGGTCAGCTTGAGCAGCAGCTCGTAGCCGACGTCGCGCGCCGTGTCTTCCTCGAAACGCGACGCGTTGTTGACGATGCACGTGGGCCGCCCGAGCGCCGCGGTACAGCCCGGCAAAAGCCGCTCGACCTGCGCCTCGTCGCCGAGTTCGGCATGCAGCGCGACCGCGCGGCGGCCCATTGCGGCGATCCGCGCGACCACTTCGTCGGCTTCCTCGCGCGACGCGCCGTAGTGAACGGCGACGTCCCAGCCGCGCGCGGCAAAGCCGAGCGCGAGCGCGCGCCCAATACGGCGCGCCGCGCCCGTAATCAGCACGACTCGGGACGCGTCAGGCCGCCGGGCGGGCGGCCCGTCCGGCGGCGCTTCGGCCGCGCGGGCAGCGGTGTGCGAAGAGACGGTCATTTACAATGCGGGGATGAATCCGAAAGCTCACCAACCCGATAGTTTACCTGCTCCCGGCCCGAGCGCGCTCGCGCAGTCCGAAGCGCTCATCGCGCAGATTCGCGCGGAGCTCGACGCGGCCGGCGGCTGGCTGCCGTTCGACCGCTATATGGAGCGCGCGCTGTACGCGCCGGGGCTCGGCTATTACAGCGGTGGCGCGCGCAAATTCGGGCTGCGCGGCGACGACGGCAGCGACTTCGTGACCGCGCCGGAACTCTCGCCGCTGTTCGCCGCGACGCTCGCGCGTCCGGTAGCCGAGGCGTTGCGGGCGAGCGGCACGCGCGAGGTAATGGAGTTCGGCGCCGGCACCGGCAAGCTCGCGGCCGGATTGCTCAATGCGCTCGACGCGCTGGGTGCGGCGGGTGCCGAATTCGACCGCTACTCGATCGTCGATCTGTCGGGCGAGTTGCGCGAGCGTCAGCGCGAAACGATCGCGGCGGCCGCGCCCGCGCTGCTCGCGAAAGTGCGCTGGCTCGATGCGCTGCCCGAGCGCTTCGAGGGCGTCGTGATCGGCAACGAGGTGCTCGACGCAATGCCGGTGCGGCTCTTCGCGCATCGCGGCGGCGTATGGCACGAGCGCGGCGTGGCGTGGCGCGACGGCGCGTTCGCGTTCGACGACCGGCCGGTCGCGGCCGCCGAGGACCTTGCGCGGCTGGCGGAAATCGATGCCACCCGCGACACCCTCGGCGAAGACTATCTGACCGAAACGCATGAAGCCGCCAGCGCATTCACGCGCACGATCTGCGCGATGCTCGCGCGCGGCGCGATCCTGCTGATCGACTACGGCTTTCCGCGTCACGAGTACTACCATGGCCAGCGCGCGCAGGGCACGCTGATGTGCCACTACCGGCACCGCGCGCACGGCGATCCGTTCCTGTACCCGGGCTTGCAGGACATCACCGCGCACGTCGAATTCACGGGCATCGCCGAGGCGGGCGTCGAGACCGGCGCGGACCTGCTCGGCTTCACATCGCAGGCGCGCTTCCTGATGAACGCGGGTATCACCGAGGCGCTCGGCGAAATCGACCCTGCCGATACCGCGCGCTTTCTGCCTGCCGCGAATGCGGTACAGAAGCTATTGTCCGAGGCGGAGATGGGCGAGCTGTTCAAGGTGATCGCCTTTTCGCGCGGACTCGATGATACGCTGCGCGCATTTTCGAGCGGCGATCGCTCGCATACGCTGTGATTTCCGCCCGGCCCAAGCTCGAGGACTCGCGATGATCCGCTGGCTTCTAACCACCTTCATTGCCGTCGCAGTGCTGTCGTCCTGCTGGCCGTGGCTCAGGAAGCTCGGCATCGGCCGGATGCCCGGCGACGTGACCTTGCGGCTGTTCGGCCGGGAGTATCCGTTTCCGTTCATGTCGACGCTGGTACTGTCGATGCTGTTGTCGCTGCTGGCGCGGGCGTTGTAGGCGTTGGCGGTTTCGCGGCGCTCGCCACCGCCCTGATGGCGATGACCGGGACTGACGGCGGCGACAGCGGCCCAAACCGCCTGTACAGCCGCGTCGCCCACGAGAGCCTGTAGCCGATCGCCGCATCCATTGCACGGCGGCGCACAAGCCGCACAGCCTGCGGATTTGACAGCGGGCACTCACCTCAGCGACGGCGGCCAATCCACCCGCACCGCTACGGCCCGCCAACACCCCCTAAGCAATCGCCGTTTCCACCGCCCGAATGCGCTCCTGATGCACGGCGTCCTTGATGCCGGCCGGCGCATCGGCGAAACGCTTCGCGACCGCTCCCGCATCGACGCCGCGCGCGGCGACCAACGCCACCCTGAGCCGCTCCGCCTGCGGATAATCGCGCGTCTCGAAGCCAAGCCGCCCGCGCGCGTCGGACTCGCACGCCTGCAACGCCTCGGCGAAGCGCGCCGGCTTTCGGATCGCGTCGCTGCGCTCGAAAAGCCGCACGAGCGCGGCCGCGCCCATTTCCATCACGCGATGAATATTGCCGTGCTCGCGCGCCACCAGCAGCGCGAGGTCGCGGCACTCGTTCGGCACGCGCAGCCGCTCGCACAGCGGCTTGAGCAGATCGACGCTGCGGCCCTCATGGCCGATGTGGCGCGGCAGCACGTCCTCGGGCGTGGTCGCCTTGCCGAGATCGTGCGTGAGCGCCGCAAAGCGCACCGGCAGCGCATAGCCCTGCTGTGCGGCATGGTCGAGCACCATCATCACGTGGACGCCCGTATCGACCTCGGGGTGATAGTCGGCGCGTTGCGGCACGCCGAACAGCGCGTCGATCTCGGGCAAAATCCGCGCGAGCGCGCCGCACTCGCGCAGCACCGCAAACATCCGCGACGGCTTCTTCTCCATCAGCCCGCGCGACACCTCCTGCCACACACGCTCGGCCACCAGCGCGTCGGCCTCGCCTTCCGCGACCATCGCGCGCATCAGCGCCCTCGTTTCGGGCGCGACGGTGAAATCGACGAAACGCGCCGCGAACCGCGCGATGCGCAGAATCCGCACCGGGTCTTCGAGGAACGCGGCGCTGACGTGGCGAAAAAGCCGCGCCTGAAGATCGGCCTGGCCATTGAACGGATCGACGACCGGCCCGCTCAGCTCGCCGTCCGGACGCACCTCGCGCGCCATCGCGTTGATCGTCAGATCGCGCCGCGCGAGGTCCTCTTCGAGCGTGACGTCGGGTGCGTAGAAAAACTGGAAGCCGTGATAGCCGGCCGCCGTCTTGCGCTCGGTGCGCGCGAGCGCGTACTCCTCGTGCGTCTGCGGATGCAGGAATACCGGGAAGTCCTTGCCGACCGGACGATAACCCTGCGCCACCATCTGCTCGGGCGTCGCGCCCACCACCACGTAATCGCGATCCTGCACCGGCACGCCGAGCAGTTCGTCGCGGATCGCACCGCCTACTGCATAGATATTCATGGGCATTCGTCTTGATAGGGAATCGCGTGCGTTTCGCCGTGCGCGGCCTCGATCCACGCAGCGACCGCGGGCAGCGCGGTGACTCGCTCGACATAGGCCGCGGCCGCAGCCGACAACGCCGGCTGCCATGTGTTGAAGCGCATCGCGACCGGCGCGTACATCGCATCGGCAATGCCGAACTCGCCGAACAGGAACGGGCCGCCATAGCGTTGCAGGCAATCGCCCCAGAGCGCCTCGATGCGCGCGATATCGGCGAGCACGCCGGGCTTCGCGTTCTTGCCCGGGAACGACGCGCGAATGTTCATCCACATGTTCGAGCGCAGTTCGCCGAAGCCCGAATGCATCTCGGCGCTGACGCTGCGCGCGTGTGCGCGCGCCGCCGCGTCGCGCGGCCACAGCGCATGCTGCGGGAAACGCTCGGCGAGCGTTTCGGCGATCGCGAGCGAATCCCACACGGCCTGCCCCGCGTCGTCGATCAGGCAGGGCACCTTGCCGGGTCCGCGCGGCGCCTGAGCGAGCACCTTCGCGTTCGTGTCCGGCTCGTTCAGCAGGATCAACGCCTCATCGAACGGAATGCCGAAATGCTTGAGCAGCAGCCATGGACGCATGGACCATGACGAGTAGTTTTTGTCGCCAATGAGAAGTTTCATGCCTGGCAGGAAAGAAGAGTGAGAAAGGAAATGGGCAAGGCTTCAGCGTCCGGCGTTCGCGCGGAAGTCATCGAGACGCGAACGCGTGGCCGAGCCGCTCAGATACGTCGGCACGATCGCCTCGATGCTGGTCGGTTCGAGCCCGAGTTCGGGCGCGAGCGGTCCGCTCAGCACGTTGTCGACCTTCATCGAATCGAGATTGTCGCGCGAAATCGCCGGTTCGCCGGGTGCCATTTCGAAGCTCAGCGCCTGCAAACGCGCAAGCGTTTCGGGCAGCCGGATGATGCGCGCATGCTTGCCGATCACGTCGCCGCAATACGCGACGAGGTCTTCGAGCGTATAGACGGTCGGGCCGCCGAGTTCGTAGGTGCGGCCGCTGGCGGCGTCGAGATCGAGCACGTTGACGATCGCCTTCGCCACGTCGCCGACATAGACCGGCTGGAATTGCGCATCGGGCATCGCGAGCGGAATCACCGGGAACACGCGTTGCAGGAACGCGAACTTGTTGAGGAACTGGTCGCCGGGACCGAACACGACCGATGGCCGAAAAATCGTCCACGCGACGTTCGCCGCATGCACGGCCTTCTCGCCGTCGCCCTTCGAGCGCGAGTACATGCTCGGGCCGTTCGGATTGGCGCCGAGCGCGCTCAGATGAATCAGCCGATGCACGCCCTTGCCTTCGCAGGCGGCGACGATGCGCGTCGGCAGATCGACATGCGCGTGCGCGAACTCGGCACCATAGGGTTTGCCGCGTTTGCCGTGCAGCACGCCGATGAGGTTGATCGCGCAGTCGGCGCCCTCGACGAAACGCGCAAGCTGGACCGGATCGAACACGTCGGTTTCGATCACGTCGATCGGCAGCATGGTGAGATGGCGCGCGTTGTAGCGCCGCCGTGTGGCGATGCGCACGTCCTTGCCCATCTCGACGAGCGCGTTGACGAGCTGGCTGCCGATAAACCCGGAGCCGCCGATGATCGCAATGGCTTGATGTCGCATTTTCGACTCCCAGCTGGAAGCCGCGGCAACGGCTGGCGAGGCGCGCCGCAACCCCGGAGCGAGGTCGCGGCGGCATGGCGCTTACGGTGCGATGTAACCCAGGCGCGCCTTCAGCGATTGCGGACGGCCTTCGAACAATGCCGCGTAGTAGACCGTGTTGGACAGCACATTCTTGACGTAGTCGCGGGTTTCCTGGAACGGAATCGCCTCGGCGAAGATCGCACCTTCGACCGGGCGCTGCAGCGACTGCCGCCAGTTGCGCGGACGGCCCGGACCTGCGTTGTAGCCGGCGGTAGCCAGCACGGCGGACCCGTCGAATTGATTGTAGATCATCGCCAGGTAGTTCGTGCCGAGCAGGATGTTGGTGTTGATGTCGTTCATCTGCTCGCGCGACACCGGGCCGAGACCGATCTTCTTCGCGACCAGTTGCGCGGTGGCCGGCATCAACTGCATCAGACCGCCCGCGCCGACTTCCGAACGCGCATTGATGATGAAGCGCGACTCCTGGCGGATCAGCCCGTACGCCCATTCGATGTCGAGCCCGCTCGACTGCGCGTCCTGTTCGACGATATCGCGGAACGGCGACAGATAGCGCAGCGAGAAATCGTGCTCGCTCTTCGTGCGGTCCGCGGTGTTGACGGTGCGGTCGTACAGCTGGATGCGGCGCGCGTACTCGGCGGCGGCGAGCAGTTGCCGGTCGGTCATGTTGCGCAGCGGCCAGTTCCATTCGCGATTGCCTTCGAGCCGCAGATTCAGCGCATAGAAGCGCTGCGCGAGGTCGAAGCCCGGCGTGTTGCCGGCCTGCTGCACTTCGGCGTCGGTGACCGTGGTCTTCGGCGGCACGGTGATCTTCTGGCCGAGTTCTTCGAGCGCGAGCTGGCCGTAGAAGTTGAAGTTCGACGAGATCGACTGGAATTCCTGGCTGGCCGTGGCCGTGTCGCCGGCCTGCTTCAGCGCGCGCGCATGCCAGTACACCCACGACGGCTGCTTGCGCAGCGACTCGGGCATCTGCTCGATCGACCAGCGCACCATGTTCCAGTCGCCGGCGAGCAGCGCGCTGCGCGTGCGCCATTCATACGCGGGATTCGACAGCGGCGCGTTGGCCGAGAGCCGGAACCAGTCGACCGCGCCGGGCATCTGCTTGAGCGCGCCCTGATAGCCGATCGTGCCCCAGCCGATCGCGCGCTCGGGCGAATTCAGCGACGGCGCGACCGACGCGAACGTGGCCGCCGCCATCGCCGGATCGTTGCGCGCCATGCGCGTGATCGCGAGCAGCGCCAGCTGATGCGCCTGCGGATCGGCGCCGACGCCGCGCGCAAGCAACAGCGGCGGCGTATTGACCGCCTGGCTGAACTGCACCGGATCGGGCGCCTGGTCGGCGAGCGCGTCGACGAGCTTGCTGCCGGTGCTCGTGTAGTTCTGCTCGTACGCAAGGCGAATCTGCTGCCAGACGTCGTTGCTGCTGAACTGGCGGTTCGCGCCGAGCACCGTGATGAGATCGACGCAGCCGTCGCCGTACCATTTCGGATCGACGAGCAGCGCGCGCGCCGCATCGGCGACGTTTTCGCCGCGCGAGGCGCGCGATTCGAGCGCGTAGCACTTCACCTGGGTGTCGTCGTCGAGCACGAACTTCGCGTACTGCTGGTCGAAGTTGCGCCAGTCGTGGCGTGTGCCGAGCACGTTCAGGTAGTCGTTGCGCAGACGGTCGGCAATTGCCTGGCCGTCGTACTTCTGCAGGAACGCGAGCACCGGCGCGTCGGGCGCATCGACGCGCGCATGGCCGCTCGAGTCGAACAGCTGCGGCTTGATCTGGAAGTACTCCACATACGACGGCGCCGGGTAATTCGGGATCATGCTCGCGAGCTGGGCCGCGCGTCCGGCATCGTTGGTGCGGGCGGCTTCACGAAGCTGCACGAAGATCTGGTCGTCGTTCGTGAGCTGGGTGATCGGAATCGGTCTGACGGCGGAAGCCGTGCTGCACGCGACGAGCGCCGCCGCGGCGAGCGCCATGCCAACCGCGCGATATACTCGAAAGAGGCTTTTTGACATCGTTGTTTCTGGAGCGCAAATTGGACCCAAGCATAGCATGCAACCCTGTCCCGTCAGCGAAAAAGGCGCTGCGCCGGATGCTACTGGAAGCCCGTCTGCAAGCGGCTTCCGAGCCGGCCAACAATGCCGCGCTCGGGCGCTGCGTGCTCGACGCGCTGAAGCACTTCGCGGTGCATGGCGTGGGGTTCTACTGGCCGCTCGCGGGCGAGTTCGACGCGCGCGGCGCAATCGCGATCTGGCTCGCGGCCAGCGCGCGGCATGAGGCCAGTTTGCCGATCGTTACAGAACGTGGCGCGCCGCTCGAATTTCACGCATGGACGCCCGACATGCCGATGCGAATCGGCCATCACCGGATCACGGAGCCCACCTCGGAGCGCATCGTATTGCCCGAGCTGCTGTTCGTGCCATGCGTCGGTTTCGACGACGACGGCTTCCGGCTCGGCTATGGCGGCGGCTATTACGACCGCACGCTGGCCGGCTGGCCGGCGGCGCAGAAGCCGATCACCGTGGGTATCGCCTATGAAGCGTGCCGCACGCAGGCACTGGAGCGCGAAGCCCACGATATTCCGCTCGATCTGATCGTGACCGAGGCGGGGTTTCATCCGGGCTTGCCGGTTTGAGAAGGTAAAGCGCAAGCGCGCACGCTCGCGCGGTATGCCGCCGTTATCCTTCGTTGATTCGGTTCTTATAGCGAAGCCGCCGCGCGCGCCGCCGTGTCGTACAACCCCGACGCATTGCGCATCAGGTGCGCGGCCTCGCCGATCTGCTGGTTGGTCAGGCCGCTTTCCTTGAGCGTCGAAATCAGGCAGTTCTCGCGCACCTCGCGATACTTCAGACACAGTTCACGTCCCGCCTCGGTCGCCGAGAAGAACACTTCCTTGCCGGTCTTTTCGCTTTTTACATACCCTCTAGCTACGAGCTTCTTGAGCGCGTAAGTGGCGACGTGCGTGTCCTCGATGTTCAGCACGAAGCAGATGTCCGCCAGTTTCTTGCGGCGTTCGCGATGGCTTACATGATGCAGCAGCGATACCTCGATCGCGGTCATGTCCTTGTCGCCGGCCGCCGACATGCAACGCACCATCCAGCGGTTGAACGCGTTGCCCGCCATGATCAGCGCGTATTCGAGCTCGGACAGTTCCGCGCTGGTCTCGGAGACGAGATGCTCCGACGAAACGATCTTGGTGGGATGACGCGCCATGCGAGGCTCTCGGAAATGGGGTGGAAAGTGTCGAAAGTGTACGACGAGCGGACGTTTCCAGCGAGCCTGGAGAAAATTGTTATTAGTAAAACGTTGATAATTTATTGATAATATATGTCTCACGCATTGCCGCTAATGTATGCCTCACGCTTCGTCGCAATAATTACGGTAATCGCGGGAATCGTCGCGACTGCCGCCGCGCTGTCCGCCGCCTCTTTCGACTCGACCCAGACCGTCAAGCCATGAGCCAACCACGAATTTTTCCTCTCGGCGATGCCGCGCTCGTCTGCGAAGCGCCGCCGCCCGCCACGCTGGAATGCCAGCAGCGCGTGTGGGCCACGGCGATTGCCGCGCGCGACTGGGCCCACGTGCTCGAAGTCGTGCCCGGCATGAACAATCTGACGCTCGTGTTCGACCCGCTCGAAGCCGATGCCGGCGCGCTCGCCGAACAACTGCTCACGGCCTGGAGCGCGGCGAGCGCAACCGACGCGCCCGGCCGCGACGTCGAGATTCCGGTGCAGTACGGCGGCAAGTTCGGCCCCGACCTGCAAGCGGTCGCCGAACACACGGGGCTGACCGCGCGCGAGGTCGTCGAGCGTCATGCGGGCGGCTGTTATGTGGTCTTCTTCATCGGCTTCCAGCCGGGCTTCGCGTATATGGGCGGGCTCGACGCCGCGCTGCACACGCCGCGCCGCGCGTCGCCGCGGTTCGAGGTGCCGGTCGGCTCGGTCGGCATCGGCGGCGAGCAGACCGGCATTTATCCGGCCGTGTCGCCGGGCGGCTGGCAACTGATCGGCCGCACCGAGGTGCCGCTGTTCGACCCGGCGCGCCGTCCGCCCACGCTGCTGCAACCGGGCGACCGGGTGCGCTTCACGATCGCGGGGATGCACGCATGATCGACGTGATCCGCGCGGGTCTTCTGACCACGATTCAGGACCTCGGCCGCCACGGCCACCGCCATCTCGGCGTCGCGATGGGCGGGGCGCTCGACCGGCTCGCGCTCGAAGTCGGCAACCGGCTGGTCGGCAACCGGCCCGACGCGGCCGGCCTCGAAATCACCTTCGGCCCGACCGTGCTGCGCTTTCTGCGCGCGACGCGCGTCGCGATCACCGGCACCGAATTCGGTGCAACGCTCGACGGCAAGCCGGTCTACTCCTGGTGGAGCCTGCCCGTGCAGGCCGGCCAGGAACTCGTGCTGAACGCGGCGAAGCGCGGCATGCGCGGCTACGTGTGCATCGCGGGCGGCATCGACGTGCTGCCGATGCTCGGCTCGCGCAGCACCGATCTCGCTGGCCATTTCGGCGGACTCGGCGGGCGGGCGCTCGTCGACGGCGACCGTCTGCCGGTCGGCGCGACGCCGCCACGCGCTCGCGCGAGCTTCTCGCCCGAGGCGCCCGAGTTCGGCGTCAAGGCGCCCGCATGGTGCAAGTTCGTGCTGGTCCACGAGCCGTTGCGGCGCGGCCGGCATCCGTCGGGCGTGCCGTGGGCCGTGCCGATCCGCGTGCTGCGCGGCCCCGAATACGACAGCTTCACCGACGCCGCGCAGCAGTCGTTCTGGTCCGACGAGTGGCTCGTCACGCCGAACAGCAACCGCATGGGCTACCGGCTCGCCGGCACTCAGCTCGAACGCACGCACAAGACCGATCTGCTGTCGCACGCGGTGCTGCCGGGCACGGTCCAGGTGCCGCCGAACGGTCAGCCGATCGTGCTGATGAGCGACGCGCAAACCACCGGCGGCTATCCGAAGATCGGCGCGGTGATCCAGGCCGATCTGTGGAAGCTCGCGCAGGTGCGCCTGAACGCGGCGATCCGTTTCATCCCGACGACGCCCCACGAGGCGCGCCAGGCTTTGCAGGAAGAACGCGCGTATCTGCGGCAGATCGACGCCGCGATCGCGATGCATGAAGAACGTTGCGCGCGCCAGTAGGCGACCGCAACGCTATAACACTAAAGAGAGAGAGAGGAACCCCATGGAAATCGATCTGAATGCCGACCTCGGCGAGGGCTGCGGAACCGACGAGGCGTTGCTCGATCTCGTCAGCTCCGCCAACATCGCATGCGGCTGGCACGCCGGCGGCCCCAACGCCATGCGCGACTGCGTGCGCTGGGCCGTGCGCAAAGGCGTGTCGATCGGTGCGCATCCGAGCTTCAACGATCCCGAGAATTTCGGCCGCAAGGAAATGGATTTGCCGGCCAACGACATCTACGCGGGCGTGCTGTATCAGCTCGGCGCGCTGTCCGCGATCGCGCAGGCCGAGGGCGGCCGTATCGCGCACGTGAAGCCGCACGGCGCGCTGTACAACCAGGCTGCGCGCGATGCCGGGATCGCCGACGCGATCGTCTCGGCGGTGCACGACTTCGATCCGTCGGTCGCGGTGTTCGCGCTTGCCAACAGCAGGCTCGTGAACGCCGCGCGCGACGTGGGCCTCATCGCGATCGAGGAAGTGTTCGCCGATCGCGGCTATCGCGCCGATGGTTCGCTCGTGCCGCGCAAGGAGCCGGGCGCGCTGCTCGACGATGAAAACGAAGTGCTCGCGCGCACGCTCACGATGATCCGCGAGCAACGCGTGAAGGCTGTCGATGGCCGCTGGGTGCCGCTCAACGCGCAGACCATCTGCCTGCACGGCGACGGCCCGCACGCGCTGGCTTTTGCGCGGCGCATTCGCGATGCGCTCGCTGCCGCGGGTATCGAGGTTCATGCTGCGGGTGCTGCGCGCGTTTGAGTCGCGCGGCTGGCGGGTTTGGTGTATTTGGTGAAGCGGGCTGCGGCTGGCTATCGAACGTGTGTGATGGATCCGGCGATCCGTTTTGAGGCGAGGCGCTGGATCGTGTGGTGCGATGTGATGGTGGCCGTTGCGGTGCGTGCGGTGAGCCCGAGGTCTAGTGGCGGTGTGTGCGGCGCCAGTGGCTGATGATCGTCAGAAGGGCAGCGGCTAGCATCAGCGAGAGAATAAAACTGACGGTGTACAACGTGCCAAAGATGATGTCGGAATTGGTTTCGCTGCCGTGAGAGTCCAGTGCTTTGAAAAGCGGGGTGAAGAACTCGTAGCCTGAGCCGGTGTCCAGCCATTCATTAACAGCGGGGATGCACAGAATCCCGGCTCCGACTGGTAATGTCATCACCAGTGCGAACGTGATGCAAATAAGCGTCTTCTTCATTATCTTCTTGAATCTCCTTGTTATACGTTCGTGAGCGCTTCAACGGCGGTGCATACGACGCCAACGGCCAACTATCGCCCAAGTTGCAACGACTAATGCCAGTGACAGAAAGAAGCTGACAATGAGCATCGTGACAACGATAACGTCCTCGGTTTCTTCCCAGCCGCGGGCATCCAGCGCGATGAAAAGATGTTCAAAAAGTTCATGGCCCGTACCGTTGCTTATCCATTCATCAATACCCGGGAAGCGCGCAAGCCCGGCCGTGACGGGTAGTGTCATCACCGGTGCGAGCACGAAGCAGATAAGCGTCTTTTTCATTGTTTTGTTGAATCTCATGGTTAGACGTGCGTGAACGCTTCAACGGCGGTACGCACGGTGTAAATGGCTGACAATCGCCCAGCACGCAATGATTAGCGCCAGCGACAGGAAGAAACTGGTAATGAGCATCGTTGCGAAAACGATATCCGAGTTGCTTTCGTTGCCATCCGAACCTAGTGCTTTGAAAAGTGGTTCAAAGAAGTCGTAGTCAGCACCACTCGAAAACCATTCATCCATTGCCGGGATGCGTATGATCCCGATTGCAACGGGCAGTGTCATCACCAGCGCGAGTGTGATGCAAATAAGCGTCTTCTTCATTACCTACTTGAATCTCCTTGTTATACGTTCGTGAGCGCTTCAACGGTGGTGCATACGACGCCAACGGCCAACTATTGCCCAAGTCGCAACGACTAATGCCAGTGACAGAAAGAAGCTGACAATGAGCATCGTTACGGCGATGACGTCCGCGGTTTCTTCGCAGCCTTGGGCGTCCAGCGCTATGAAAAGATATTCAAAAAGGTCATGGCCCATACCGCTGTCTATCCATTCGAACACACCTGGTAAATGTGCAAGCCCGACCATAACAGGCAGTGTCATCACCAGTGCGAGCGCGATGCAAATAAGCGTTTTTTTCATTGCTTTGTTGAATCTCATGGTTAGACGTGCGTGAACGCTTCAACGGCGGTACGCACGGTGTAAATGACTGACGATCGCCCAGCACGCAATGACCAGCGCCAGCGACAGGAAAAAACCGGCAACAAGAAGCATTGCAACAATGACGTCCGTATCGTATTCGCCGGTGCTCGAACCGAGTGCGATGAAAACTGGCTCAAAGAAGTCATAGCCCGCGCCGCTGTCCAACCATTCATACACGCCCGGTAAGCGTGCAATCCCGGCGGCGACGGGCAGTGTCATCATCAATGAGAGAGCGACAGAAATCAGCGCCCTTTTCATTGCACCTCGACCATGCCGTAGCATCGGGTCACCGTTCCAGGCACGAAGGCGGGTGGCTGTGCTTTCAGATATGAGCGAAGCGCGTTGAACTGTTCTCGGGATGGAAGCGTGATGCAACCGTCGCTCTCCCCAGTTCGTCCAACCGGGTGTAAGCGAAAATTGCCACGCCGGACACTGCCTACGAAGGTCCAGTCATCGATGGCGCCGTCATCGCAATGGAGAGCAAACCATTCTTCGCGGCGCGTGCCCACCCACAGATCCTTGACTGCATCCAGAAGCCAGCCAAGATGCCCGCCGCTTTCCCGATCGATGATGTAATACGTACCTTTGGGAATAGCGCCCTCTTTAGGCGCGTTCGTAAACTCCGGATCATCGATATAGCGCCCCTTCCCCGAAAACGCCTCAACACGCCCAAACCCCGGACAAACCAGCATCGACATAGGGCGTCGATTCAATGTGAAAGTACAGGACACCGGCATTTCACTGTTCCTGTCTGTTCGCCCGGATGTCGATCAGCGCGGTGACCGTGCCGCCGCTGCCGCCCCGGTCGTTCTGCAAGATGTACTCATGCTTTATTTTTGCGAACGAGAGATGCACCTGTTCGTGAGAACCGTGACCGCCACCCACGGGCTCGACATGAGAAACGAGCACGTCGTACATCGTGATTCTTGCGTACTCGTGAGGAGCGCCACCGGCCCGTCGCACGGTGAGCCTGGCTTCGCGAATACGCTTGCCGGAAAAGCAGTAGCTCGCCAAGTTCGGACTTGCCCGGTCCAGCAGATGAGTAAATTCGAGGTCGGAAACCGTGGCTTTGGCAACACCGCCGTCTGAACCAGCGTGCATTGCCGATTGCTGCGTCACCTGCCAGCGCCATCCGATTACGTCGATTTCATTGAGATGCGCCGCGTCCTGCGATTCGCCTTCGATACCGTCGATCTTGATGAAAATGTCCTGCGCCATCCGTGAATCTCCTTCGTGCCAAATCGTGCTAATCGATTAAGAAATATTGCCTGGCGAAGGTATCGAAATCAGGACGCGAAAAACATAGGAATTTTCTGAGAATTACGTCGAGGGCCGCTAGCTATCCTGAGTAATCGGATAAAACGTTACAAAGGGTAATGGAAGCATTGCAATCGCACCCGAAGGAGCCTTTACTCCGGCTTTTGCTCAAGGGCATGAGCAAGGTAGGAAGTGTTCAGCATTGAAGATGCGTTTGGCGATATGCACGATGCACGCAGCCGCACACCGGAGCTCGCCGAAGAAGCGTTGCTCGCCGCTCAACCCGGCTCGACCACGAACCCATGCTGCCGCAACAGTTGCAGCACGCCTTTCGGTCCGCCGAGATGCAGCGCGCCGATCGCGACGAACAGCGGCTTGTTCGGCGCGGCGATTTGCAGCATCCGCGTGACGAAGCGGCGGTTGCGCTCGTAGACGATCCGGTTGTCGATCGAGTTGGACACGCGCTTGTCGCGCGCGAGTTTCTCCGATTTCGCGGCCTGCCACGCGGCGATCGCATCGGCATCGCCGACCTGCCACAGCCGATGCAGCGCGCGCACGTCCGCGACGTTTTGAGCCGGCGTCTGCACGAGGTCCTGCGCGAGCATTTCGCGCTGCTGCGCGGCCGACAAACCGGTGAACGCGCGCATCTGCTGCTGCAGCGTTTCGAGTCCGATGATCTTGCCGCGCGTCTTCAGATACACGTTCTGCAATTGCGCTTCGGTGCCGTACTCGGTCTGCAATCCCGCGGAGAGCGAGTCATAGGTTTCGACCACGAGCGAGGCGAGCCACGGCCGCATCTTCTTGATCGCATCGAGCGCGGCCGGGTTGCCGCGCAGGCGCAGCGCGAGCTTGTGCCACAGCGGCTCGGGCAACAGGCCCGGCAGACAGTCGCGCTTGCACACGCCGTACTTCGACACGTCGTCCTGCGAGACGAGCAGTTCGTCGGGCGACAGTTCGAGCGCGAGCGTCGGCGAGGCGGCGAGCGCGGCAAGGATCGGCGCGCGGAACGGCTGCCCCACGGGATAGTCGACCGGATCGCCGACGTGCAGCGTGCCGAGCACGTAGATCGTGGTGGTGCCGCGCGTCGCGACATAGAACGGCATGCGCGCGGGCTGCACGCGCACCGGCCCGCTCGCCGTGGTGCCGGGCGCCGCGGGCGGCGCAACGGATGGCGGCGGTGGCGAGGCCGGCACCGCTATCGACGGACGGCCCGCCTGGCCGGGTGCATTGACCGCCGCGCCGGCCGCGTGGGCGAGATGGGGGACGGCCGCGCCGAGATACAGCGCGAGCCCCGACGAGAAAAATGCGGAGAAAAGCGTAGAGAAAACTGCGCAGAAAAAAGCGCCCACGAGCGCGACGCCACCCGGCGCACGCGCTCCTGAGCGCCGCGAGAAGGCAGCCGCGCGGCCGCCCCCACGCAAGCGGCGCGCAAGACGACGCGCCGCCGCCACATCAGGCATCCACGTCCCCCACCTCCTCGGCGCGGTGACACGAGACCTGGCGGCCATCCACCTCGCGCAGCTTGGGCTCCTCGCTGCGGCAACGATCGATCACGTACGGGCAGCGCTGATGGAACGTGCAGCCCGACGGCGGATTGAGCGGCGAAGGCATTTCGCCCTGCAGCTTGATCTTGATCGTGCGGTCCGCTTCGAAGATCGACGGCGTCGCCGACATCAACGCGCGCGTGTACGGATGGCGCGGCTTCGAGAAGATGCGCTGCTTGTCGCCGAGTTCGGCGACGCCGCCGAAGTACATCACCATCACGTCGTCGGCGATATGCTCGACCACCGAGAGGTTGTGCGAGATGAACACATAACTCGTCTTGAACTGATCCTGCAGGTCCATGAACAGGTTCAGGATCTGCGCCTGGATCGACACGTCGAGCGCGGACACCGGTTCATCGGCGACCACGATCTGCGGATCGAGGATCATCGCGCGCGCAATCGCCACACGCTGACGCTGACCGCCCGAGAACATATGCGGATAACGCTTCGCATGCTCGGGCCGCAGGCCGACCGTGCGCATCATCTGCGCGATGCGTTCGGCGCGCTCGGTCGCCGTCAAGGCCGTGTTGATCGCGAGCGGCTCGCCGAGCGTCTGCTCGACGGTCTTGCGCGGATTGAGCGAGGCGAACGGGTTCTGGAACACCATCTGCACGCGCCGCCTGAGCGCCGCGATCTTCTCGTGATTCGCACCGGCCACGTCCTCGCCGTCGATCAGCAGACGGCCCGCACTCGGCGTTTCGATCATCGTCAGCTGGCGCGCGAGCGTCGACTTGCCGCAGCCGGACTCGCCGACCACCGCGAGCGTCTTGCCGCGTTCGAGCGCGAACGAGACGCCGTTCAGCGCCTTCACCGTGCCCGACGCGAACATGCTGCGCTTGACCGTGTAGTAGCGCGCGAGCCGATCGGCGACGAGCACGTGGTCGCCGGCACGATCCGGCTCGCGGCCGGTTTCGGGTACTGCGCTCATCGGGCGCCTCCTTGCGTGTGAACGTTGGCGTCCTTGTCGAGGTTCAGCGGCTTGACGCAACGCACGCGCGTGAAGTCCGCATGACCTTGCAGCGGCGTGAGCGCGGGCCGCGCCTTCAGGCAGTCGTCGGCCACGTATTTGCAGCGCGGCGCGAACAGACACCCCTTCGGACGGTCGTCGCGGCCCGGCACCATGCCCGGCAACGCCGCGAGCCGCACCGCGCCCACGTTGTGCTCGGGAATCGCGGCCAGCAGCGCTTCCGTGTACGGATGATGAGGCGCCGCGAAAATATCGGGCACCCGGTTCGTTTCGATCACCTCGCCAGCGTACATGACCGCGACGCGCTGCGCGACTTCGGAGACCACGGCCAGATCGTGCGAAATCAGCACGAGCGCCATGCCGCGTTCCTTCTGCAGGCGCATCAGCAATTCCATGATCTGCGCCTGAATCGTCACGTCGAGCGCGGTGGTCGGCTCGTCGGCGATCAGCAGCTTCGGGTTGCAGGCGATCGCCATCGCGATCATCACGCGCTGGTTCATGCCGCCCGACATCTGATGCGGAAATGCGCCGATGCGGCTCTTCGCATCGGGAATGCCGACCTGGTCGAGCAGTTCGAGCGCGCGCTTGTCCAGCGCGCCGCCGCGCAGGCCCTCGTGCAGCTTCAGCACTTCCTTGATCTGATAGCCGACCGTGTAGCTCGGGTTCAGGCTCGTCAGCGCGTCCTGGAACACCATCGCGATGTCCTTGCCGATGATCCTGCGGCGCTCCTTCGCCGAGGCCTTCAGCAGGTTCTTGCCGTCGAACGTGACTTCGTCGGCGGTGACCTTGCCGGGCGCGTCGATCAGGCCCATCAGCGCCATCATCGTCACGCTCTTGCCCGAGCCCGATTCGCCGACCACGCCGAGCACTTCGCCGGGCGCGACGTCGAGATTGATGCGGTCGACCGCGGGCAGGCCGCTGAAGTTGACCGCGAGATTGCGGATGGTCAGCAGGTTATTCATGTTCAGGCCATCCGCTTCAGTTTGGGGTCGAGCGCGTCGCGCAGCCCGTCGCCGAGCAGGTTGATCGCGAGCACCGAGATCAGGATGGAGAGGCCCGGCATCGTGACGATCCACCATGCGCTGTCGATGTAATCGCGTGCCGACGCGAGCATCGCGCCCCACTCCGCCGACGGCGGCTGCACGCCGAGGCCGAGGAAGCCGAGCGCGGCGGCATCGAGAATCGCCGAGGAAAAGCCGAGCGTCGCCTGCACGATCAAAGGCGCCGTGCAGTTCGGCAGCACCTGCGAGAACATCAGCCGCAAGGTGCCGGCACCGGCCACGCGCGAGGCGGTCACATATTCCTTCTGCAACTCGCCCTGCGCCGATGCGCGCGTGAGACGCACGTAACCCGGCAGCGCGACGATCGCGATCGCGAGCATCGTGTTGACGAGACCGGGACCGATGATCGCGACCACCGCGACCGCGAGCAGCAGCGACGGCAGCGCGAGCAGCACGTCCATGATGCGCATGATCGGCGTGTCGGCCCACTTCTCGAAGAACGCGGCGATAAGGCCGAGCACGATGCCCGGAATCAGCGCGAGCACGACCGACACGAAGCCGATCCAGAACGACAGTCGCGCGCCGTACATCAGACGCGAGAGGATGTCGCGGCCCGCTTCGTCGGTGCCGAGAATGAACTTCCAGTTGCCGCCGTCGAGCCACGCTGGCGGAATCTTCACCGAGTCGCGGTACTGCTCGATCGGGCTGTGCGGCGCGATCAGCGGTGCGAAGATCGCGACGAAGATCAGCACGAGCACGACGATGCCTGCACCAACCGCGCCGCGGTTGCGCGAGAAGTTGGCCCAGAATTCGCGGGCGGCGAGCGCACGGCCGCTCGGCGGGGCGACCGATTGGGGAACGGTGTTTTGAATGTCAGCCATAGTGATTTACCTCGTATGGCGAATGCGTGGGTTCAACACGCCGTACAACAGATCGACGACGAGGTTCACGACGATCACCAGCGTGGCGATCAGCAGAATGCCGCCCTGCACGACCGGATAATCGCGCCGGCCGATCGCGTCGATCAGCCATTTGCCGATGCCCGGCCAGGAAAACAGCGTTTCGGTCAGCACCGCGCCAGCAAGCAGCGTGCCGACCTGCAAGCCGATCACGGTCACGACCGGAATCAATGCGTTGCGCAACGCATGCACGACGATCACCCGCGCCGGCGACAAGCCCTTCGCGCGCGCGGTGCGGATGTAATCCTCGCGCAGCACTTCGAGCATCGACGAGCGCGTCATGCGCGCAACGACCGCGAGCGGAATCGTGCCGAGCACGATCGCCGGCAGGATCAGGTGGCTCACGGCCGAGGTGAACGCGCCTTCGTCGGTCGACATCAGCGCGTCGATCAGCATGAAGCCGGTCACGTGCGGAATGTCGTATTCGACCGCGATGCGGCCCGACACCGGCGTCCAGCCGAGCTTGACCGAGAACACCATGATGAGGATCAAGCCCCACCAGAAGATCGGCATCGAGTAGCCGGTCAGCGCGGTGCCCATCACGCCGTGATCGACCACCGTGCCGCGCCGCAAGGCCGCGAACACGCCCGCCGGCAGACCGACGATCAACGCGAACAGCATCGCGCAGATCGACAGTTCGACGGTGGCGGGAAAGCGCGCGAGGAATTCGCCCATCACGCTCGTGTTGGTGATGATCGAGGTGCCGAGGTCGCCGTGCAGCGCACGGCCGATGTAGTGGACGTACTGCATCGGCAGGGGTTCGTCGAGCCCGAGGCGGTGCATCGCGGCAGCGTGCATCGCGGGATCGACGCCGCGCTCGCCCATCATCACTTCGATGGGATCGCCCGGAATCAGGTGAATCAGCGCGAACGCGAGGATCGTGATACCGATGAACGTCGGTATCACCATGCCAATACGGCGCAAAACGAAACGGAACATGGCTCGTCCCTTTGGTCTTGTGATGAAAAAACGCAACCGGCGACGAGGGCTCGTGACCCCGGTCGCCGGACCATTTCGACCAGTTTTCTAACCGTGCGAAAAGCGTACTGCGTCAATGTTACGAATTACTTGACACTCACGCCGTCGAAACGCGCATAGCCGAGCGGTTCGATGCGCATGTCGACCACCTTCTTGCTGACCGGCTGATAGACGGTCGAGTGCGCGATCGGCGAGAACGGCAATTGCTGCGCGAAGATGTGCTGCGCGTCGCCGTACAGCTTCGTGCGCGTCGCCACGTCCGACGTCGTGCGGCCCTTCTGGATCAGATCGTCGAACGGCTTGTAGCACCACTTCGAGAAGTTGTTGCCGTTGATCGCCTCGCAGCCGAGCAGCGTGCCGAGCCAGTTGTCCGGATCGCCGTTGTCGCCGGTCCAGCCGATCAGCATCGTGTCGTCCTCGCCCGCGTGCGCGCGCTTGATGTACTCGCCCCACTCATACGTGACGATCTTCGCCTTCACGCCGATCTTGGCCCAGTCGGCCTGGATCATTTCCGCCATCAGGCGCGCGTTCGGGTTGTAGGCGCGCTGCACGGGCATCGCCCACAGCGTGATGTCGAAGCCGTTCGGGTAGCCGGCCTTCGCGAGCAGATCCTTGGCCTTGGCCGGATCGTACGAGGCGGCCGGCAGGTTCTTGACGAACGACCACTGCGTCGGCGGCATCGGGTTGGTCGCGAGCTGGCCCGCGCCCTGATACACCGACTCGATGATCGCCTTCTTGTTGATCGCCATATCGAGCGCCTGACGCACTTCGAGCTTGTCGACCGGCTTGTGCGTCACGTTGAACGCGAGGTAGCCGAGGTTGAAGCCCGGCTGCGAAGGCATGTCGAGGTTCGGCTCGGCCTTCAGCGGCGCGATGTCGGCCGGACGCGGATAGCTCATCACCTGGCATTCGTCGCGCTTGATCTTCTGCACGCGCACGCCGGCATCCGGCGTGATCGAGAAGATCAGCTTCGAGATCTTCACCGCGTTCGGCTTCCAGTACTCGGGATTGCCGTCGAAGCGGATCGTCGCGTCCTTCGTGTAGCTGCGGAAAATGAACGGGCCCGTGCCGACCGGGTACTGGTTGATGTCGGCGGCCTTGCCGGCCTTCAGCAGCTGATCCGTGTACTCGGCCGAGAGAATCGATGCATATTCCATCGCCAGGTTCTGGATGAACGGCGCGTTGACTTCCTTCAGCGTGAACTTGACCGTGTACGGGTCGACCTTCTCGACCTTCGTGATCAGCTTGTCGAGGCCCATGTCGGTGAAGTACGGGAACTGCACCGGGTACGCCTTGCGAAACGGCTGGTTCGGATCGAGCATGCGCTCGAACGTGAAGATCACGTCGTCGGCATTGAAGTCGCGCGTCGGCTTGAAGAACGAGGTGGTCTGGAATTTCACGCCGTGGCGCAGATGGAACGTGTAGGTCTTGCCGTCCGGCGAGACGTCCCATTTTTCGGCGAGGCCGGGCTCGACCTTGGTGCCGCCGCGCTCGAATTCGACGAGGCGGTTATAGACGGTGAACGTGTTGGCCGTGAAATCGACGCCCGTGGTGTACTGCGCCGGATCGAAGCCCGCGGGACTGCCTTCTGAGCAGTAGACGAGCGTCTTGTTCGGAATCCCCGCAGCCTGCGCGCACGTCGCGCCGATGAGAGATGCCGCTGTGGCAGCGACGAGCGTTGTCCTACGCGCGACGCGCAACAGATTGTTTTGCTTCATGTTTCCTCCAGGATCGTGGCCGGCTTGCGCCAGCGTAGCGGGATATTACTTGAGCTTGGGCCGGCCACCAAGCAGAGGAAATTCCCTCTGTTGACGATAGGAAACAGTTCAGGCAAACGTTTTGCCGCGCGCGTGAGCAGCCCGGCGCGCGCGGCTCGCAGAACCAATGATGCAAAAAACGGCGCAAAAAACGCGCCGCCCGTGCTTATTTCAAACCCACGCCCATGAATTGCGTGGGCCCGAACGGATCGATCTTAAAGCCCGTCACGTTCTTGCTGATCGGCTGATACACCGTGGAGTGGGCAATCGGCGTGAACGGCACCTGGTCCTTGAAGATCTCCTGAGCCCCGGTATAAGCCTTGGTGCGCTCGGCCATGTTGGTCGTGCTGCGGCCCTGCTTGATGAGATCGTCATAGGGCTTGTAGCACCACTTCGAGAAGTTGCTGCCGTTCACCGCGTCGCAGCCGAGCAACACGCCGAGCCAGTTGTCGGGGTCGCCGTAGTCGCCGGTCCAGCCGATCAGCATCGCCTGATGCTCGCCCGCATGCGCGCGGCGGATGTACTCGCCCCACTCGTACGTGCCGATATTCACCTTGACGCCGATCTTCGCCCAGTCCGCCTGCAGCATTTCCGCCATCAGCCGCGCGTTCGGGTTATACGGGCGCTGCACCGGCATGGCCCATAGCGACAGCTCGAAGCCATCGGGATAGCCGGCCTGCTTGAGCAGCGCCTTCGCCTTGTCGACGTCGTAGGGCGCGTCCTTCAGATTCTTGTCGTAGCCCCATTGCGTCGGCGGCATCGGATTGGTCGCGAGCTGGCCCGCGCCCTGGTACACCGACTCGATGATCGCCTTCTTGTTGATCGCCATGTCGAGCGCGCGGCGCACGAGCACGTTGTCGAGCGGCTTCTTCGTCGTGTTGTAGGCGATATAGCCGAGGTTGAAGCCGACTTCGCTCGGCATCGCGAGCGACGGGTCCGCCTTCACGGCGGCAATATCGGCCGGACGCGGATAGCTCATCACCTGGCATTCGCCGCGCTTGAGTTTTTGCAGACGCACGGCCGGATCGACCGTGATCGAGAAGATCAGCTTGCCGACCTTCACGATGCCCGGCTTCCAGTAGTCGGGATTGCCGTCGAAGCGGATCGTGTCGTCCTTCGTGTAGCTGCGGAAGATGAACGGCCCCGTGCCGACCGGGTACTGGTTGATGTCGGACGCCTTGCCCGCCTTCAGCAGCTGGTCGGCATATTCGGCCGACAGGATCGACGCGAACGGCATCGCGATCTGCTGCAGGAACGGCGCGTCGACTTCCTTCAGCGTGAAGCGCACCGTGTACGGGTCGACCTTCTCGATCTTCGCGATGTTCTTCGCGAGGCCGAGGTCGTTGAAATACGGGAAGTTGACCGGATACGCCTTGTGGAACGCATTATCGGGATCGAGCATGCGCTCGTAGGTGAAGACGACATCGTCCGCGTTGAATTCGCGGGTCGGCTTGAAGAACGAGGTGGTCTGGAATTTGACGCCGTGGCGCAGATGGAACGTGTAGGTGAGATTGTCCGGCGAGACGTCCCACTTTTCGGCGAGGCCCGGCTCGATGTCGGTGCTGCCGCGCGCGAATTCGACGAGCCGGTTATAGACCGTGTACGAGCCGGCGGTAAATTCGACGCTGGTCGTGTATTGCGCGGTGTCGAAGCCGGCCGGACTGCCTTCCGAGCAGAAGATGAGCGTCTTGTCGGGCAGCGTGGCCGCCTCGGTCGAGGCAGGTGCGAGGCTGGCCGTGGCGAGCGCGCATGCGGCGAGAGCGGGAAGGCAGAACTCGTGAAGCGTCAACCATCGTTGTGCCGCAGTCTTTCTTGTCACTGTCATATCGTCCTCCGCAGTAGCCTGGGTGGCTGCGTTTTTCGATCATAGACAGCACAAAATCGAGCTTCAACAGGTACTTACCACGCTGTTGGCGACAAATTCCCGCCTCGATCGCACCTCGCGCGAGGGTTTTTCCTGGGGCAAGCGCGATGGCATGACCGCCGGTTCGGACGGCTGGCCGGCTGGCGCGAGACGCCTTCAAGGCCGACGAGGAAAGGACGGCGCGAAGCCGCGCGACCATTGCGGCCGCGCGGAAGCTGATGGGTTGGCCGTGCGCTCGGGACGGTTACGCTCGCGGACGACGGCCCGCGGGGACGGCCCGCGGGCGCCAGTCCCGCGCTCAGGCGCCGAGCCGCTCGCAGATCGCCCGGGTGGCAGCGGCGGCGTTCAGCGTGTAGAAGTGCAGACCCGGCACCTTCGCATCGACGAGGCGCTGGCACAGGTTCGTCACCACGTCGAGCCCGAACGCGCGGATCGACTCGCGATCGTCGCCGAAACTCTCGAGCCGGCGAGCAACCCAGCGCGGCACTTCGGCGCCGCACATTTCGGAGAAGCGCATCAGCTGCGAGAAGTTCGTGATCGGCATGATGCCCGGCACGATCGGCACGTCGACGCCGAGCTTCCTCGCATCGTCGACGAAACGGAAGTACGCGTCCGCGTTGAAGAAGTACTGCGTGATCGCGGAGTTCGCGCCGGCCTTCACCTTGCGCGCGAAGTTTTCGAGATCGTGACGCGGCGAGCGCGCCTGCGGATGGTATTCCGGATAGCCGGCCACCTCGATCCAGAACCAGTCGCCGAACTCGGCGCGAATGAAGCTGACGAGTTCCGACGCATAGCGCAGCTCGCCGACCGAGCCCATGCCCGAGGGCAGGTCGCCGCGCAGCGCGACGATATGGCGGATGCCGTGCGCGCGGTACTCGTTGAGGATCGCGCGCAGGTTGTCCTTCGACGAGCCGACGCACGACAGATGCGGCGCGGCCTCGAGGCCTTCCTTCGCCATCTCGATGACGGTGTCGAGCGTGCCCTGTTGCGTCGAGCCGCCCGCGCCGAACGTCACGGACACGAACTTGGGTTTGAACGGCACGAGTTGCGCGCGCGTCGCGCGCAGCTTGTCGAGGCCGTCCTGGGTTTTCGGCGGAAAGAATTCGAATGAGAGTTCGATCGGATTCATGATTCAGTGGGTCAACCGAGACTGCGGTTGCCGAAGATAAGCGCGGACAGCAGCCACGACACGATGCTGTACAGGATCGAGCCGAAGAACGCCGACCAGAAGCCCGACACCTCGAAGCCCTTCAGCAGCGACGCGCACAGCCAGAAGCACAGCGCGTTGACCACCAGAATGAAGAGCCCGAGCGTGAGAATCGTGACCGGCAGCGTCAGCAGGATCAGCACCGGCCGCAGGACCGCGTTGATGAGGCCGAGCACGACCGCGACGATCAGCGCCGTGCCGAAGCTGCGGATATGGATCGACGGGACGAGGTAGGTGATGATCAGCAGCGCGAGCGCGTTGATGAGCCAGGTGAGCAGCACGGTCATGGAGAACTCCTTGTGGGCCGGATGTGGGCCGGATGTCCGTTGAACGAAAAAAAGACGGCTAGAGGCGAGCCGGGCGAGTGAACAAAGCGGCGCATGATGCGTCGCCCCGTTCCGGTGATGCCCTTGCGCCCTGGCGACGTTGCGCCTGCGTAGCCGCCCGCGTGCCGATGAGCCAGCGCGCACCGGAGTGCGCGCGCGTGCTCAATAGCGGTAATGGTTCGGCTTGAACGGACCGTTCTTGTCGACGCCGATGTAGCCGGCCTGCTCGTCGGACAGCACGGTCAGGTTCGCGCCGATGCGCGCGAGGTGCAGACGTGCGACCTTCTCGTCGAGATGCTTCGGCAGCACGTACACCTTGTTCTCGTACTTCGCGCCCTGCGTGAACAGTTCGATCTGCGCGAGCGTCTGGTTCGTGAACGAGTTCGACATCACGAACGACGGGTGGCCCGTCGCGCAGCCGAGGTTCACGAGGCGGCCTTCGGCCAGCAGGATCACGCGCTTGCCGTCCGGGAAAATGATGTGGTCGACTTGCGGCTTGATGTTTTCCCACTGGTACTGGCGAGTCGACGCAACGTCGATTTCCGAGTCGAAGTGGCCGATGTTGCAGACGATCGCGTTATGGCGCATCGCCTTCAGGTGATCGTGGTTCAGCACGTGGTAGTTGCCGGTGGCCGTCACGAAGATGTCGGCCTTGTCGGCCGCGTATTCCATCGTCACGACGCGGTAGCCTTCCATCGCCGCCTGCAATGCGCAGATCGGATCGATTTCGGTCACCCACACCGTCGCGCCGAGACCGCGCAGCGATTGTGCGCAGCCCTTGCCCACGTCGCCGTAACCGGCCACGACCGCGATCTTGCCCGCGATCATCACGTCGGTCGCGCGCTTGATGCCGTCGACGAGCGACTCGCGGCAGCCGTACAGGTTGTCGAACTTCGACTTCGTGACCGAGTCGTTGACGTTGATCGCCGGGAACGGCAGGCGGCCTTCCTTCTCCATCTGGTACAGACGGTGCACGCCGGTGGTGGTTTCCTCGGTGACGCCCTTGATGTGCGCGAGGCGCTTCGAGTACCACGCCGGATCGGCATCGAGGTGCGTCGCGATCGACTTGTACAGTGCGACTTCTTCCTCGTTGGTCGGCTTCGCGATCACCGAGCGGTCTTTCTCGGCCTTCGAGCCGAGGATCAGCAGGAGCGTGGCGTCGCCGCCGTCGTCGAGGATCATGTTGGCGAACTCGCCGTTCGGCCATTCGAAGATGCGGTGCGAGAACTCCCAGTATTCGTCGAGCGATTCGCCCTTGAACGCGAACACCGGCGTGCCGGCCTGGGCGATCGCGGCGGCGGCGTGGTCCTGGGTCGAGAAGATGTTGCACGAGGCCCAGCGCACGTCGGCGCCGAGCGCGGTCAGCGTCTCGATCAGCACGCCGGTCTGGATCGTCATGTGCAGCGAACCCGCGATGCGCGCGCCCTTCAGCGGCTGCTGCGCCTTGTATTCTTCACGCGTTTGCATGAGGCCGGGCATTTCGGTCTCGGCAATCGTGAGTTCCTTGCGGCCCCAGTCGGCCAGCGACATGTCGGCAACGAGGTAATCCTGGTTCTGGGAATCGATGACTGCGGCGTTCATCACGCCCTCCTTTCTAAGAAATTGACTAGAAATGTGACGTGAGCGCGGTTCGATGCGGGGGATGGGATGGCGCAACGCGCATCCGGCCCTCCGATTGAAGCCTTCGAGCCTGGCGGGCGGCCGGCGAATAGGGATTCGCGGTACCCGTCGCAACGCTCCTCGAAGACGAACGGCGATTGTAGCAAATCGGCATGGCATCTGGCATGACAGACGCCGTCGCGCCATCAATGCCATGACTTACAATCGCCCGAATCATTCCGATCTGGAATCTGGAGACAGGATCATGGAGCTGCGTGCGCTGCGCTATTTCGTCGAAGTGGTCCGTCAGCAGAGCTTCACCGTGGCCGCCGAGCAGATGTTCGTCACGCAGCCGACCATCAGCAAAATGGTCAAGTCGCTGGAAGACGAGATCGGCTCGCCGCTTCTGCTGCGCGACGGCCGCCAGATGGTGCTCACCGACGCTGGCCGGATCGTCTATCAGCGCGGCCAGGACGTGCTGGCCGCGCATGCGCAGTTGCAATCCGAACTCAACGATCTCGACACGCTCGGGCGCGGCGAACTGACGATCGGCATCC
This sequence comes from Burkholderia sp. Ax-1724, assembly GCF_011752995.1. Lineage (GTDB taxonomy): Bacteria > Pseudomonadota > Gammaproteobacteria > Burkholderiales > Burkholderiaceae > Paraburkholderia. Next base: position 78,273 of record NZ_VWWL01000022.1, on the reverse strand, counting down.
CGCCGATGGGCGGTGCGCTGTTCACGCCGGCGATTGCCGCGTTCCGCCAGCGCTATCCGAAGATCGAACTAAAGCTGTTCGAGCAGGGTTCGCGCGCGATCGAAGCGGCGCTGATCGATGGCGAGCTCGAATTGGGCGGTGTGCTGCAACCGGTCGATCCCGAGCATATCGACGTGCTACCGATCTCGCGTCAGTTGCTCTGGCTCGTCGCGCGCAACGGCTCGCGTTGGGATGCACTGCGCGCAGTGCCGCTCGCGCAGCTCGCGAACGAACCATTCGTGTTCTACGGCGAGAGCCTCGCGCTCAACGACGTCGTGCTCAACGCGTGCCGCGCGGCTGGTTTCGCACCGACGATCGTCGGGCGCAGCGGGCACTGGGATTTCATGGCGGCGCTGGTGCTCGCCGGGGTCGGCATCGCGCTCCTGCCCGCGCCGTATTGCCGGCGGCTCGATCCCGCGCAGTTCACCTGCCTGCCGGTCGTCGAGCCGGAGATTCCGTGGGAAATGGCGATCGGCTGGCGCCGCAACGGCTATCTGTCGCATGCGGCGCGCGCGTGGCTCGACCTCGCGCGCGAAACGCTGCCGGCACAGGTCAACGATGACTTCATGCTCGGGCCGGGGATTGGCTTGAACGGAATTGCGACGGCGGGTGGCGCGTCAACGTCTGCTGCCGAATGACGTGCGGTGGAAGGCCTGGATGCGTGGCGCGTTAGTTGGTTAGCTCCTTAGTTTGGCCAGGCGTTTGCGTCGCTGCGCATCGGTTGCCGTGGTGCTCTCGAACCTTTCGCCATCACCTCGTCAGCCTCACCTCACCTCACATCACCTCACATCACCTCACGCCGCGCGCGCCGCCACGCCACTCACGCTACCCACGCCGCTCACGGCCCGCAGCGCGCCCTCCCCTTCCCGCCGGCTCGCCGCGATCAACTCGGCCGCGCGCTCGCCGATCATCACCGTCGGCGCATTGGTGTTGCCGCCGATCAGCGTCGGCATCACCGATGCATCGACGATCCGCAATCCGCTCACGCCCCGCACGCGCAATTGCGGATCGACGACCGAGCGCGCGTCGCCGCCCATGCGGCACGTCGCGACCGGGTGATAGATCGTGTCGGCATGCCTCGCGATAGTCTGACGCAACTCCGCATCCGATTGCCCCGGCCGCGTGTACAGCTCCTGACCGCCATACAGCGCGAGCGATGGCGCATCGAGAATGCGCCGCGCCATCTTCACGCCGTCGACGAGCAGATCGAGATCGCGCGTATCGCCGAGGAAGCACGGATCGATCAGCGGCGCGACGCGCGCATCGGCGCTCGCGAGCGTGACCGTGCCGCGGCTATGCGGACGCAGCACGCACACGTGCAGCGAATAGCCGTGGCCCCAATGCATGTGGCGATTGTGATCGTCGACGAGCGCGGCGCAGAAATGCAGTTGCAGATCGGGCCGTTCGAGCGTCGGCCGGCTCTTCAGAAAGCCGCCGGCCTCGGCCACATTGCTCGACAGCATGCCGCGCCCATGCCGCATGAACGTGACGAATTGCGGCAGCATCCGCGCGATGCCGCGCACCGAGAAGCCGGTTGGCTCGATCGACTTCGTGCGCTTGTTGATCGTGAAATCGACATGATCGATGAGGTTGCGGCCGACGTCCGGCGCATCGTGCAATACGTCGATGCCGAGCGAGCGCAATTGCGCGGCCGGCCCGATGCCCGAGCACATCAACAGTTGCGGCGAATTGAACGCGCCCGCGGCAAGCACGACCTCGGCGCGCGCTTCGAGCGTTTCGGTGTGGCCGCCGCGCACGATTTCGACGCCGCTCGCGCGCTTGCCGTCGAAGACGACGCGCAGCACGGTCGCATCGGCGATCGTGTGCAGATTCGCGCGCGGCCGGTCGTAGATATAGGCACGCGCCACGCTGCAACGACGGCCGTCGCGCTGCGTCACCTGATAGAAGCCGATACCTTCCTGGTCCGCGCCGTTGAAATCGCGATTCGGTTTGTAGCCCGCTTCGAGCGCGGCCTGCACGAAGCGTTTCGAAAACGGATTCTGGAAGCGCAGATCGGATACGCTCAGCGGCCCCGTGTCGCCGTGCCATGCATCGGCGCCGCGCTCGTTGCCTTCGGCGCGGCGAAAATACGGCAGCACGTCGGCCCATGACCAGCCCGCGCAGCCGAGCTGCGCCCATTCGTCGTAATCGAGCGGATGGCCGCGCGTGTAGATCATCGCGTTGATCGCACTCGATCCGCCGAAGCCGCGTCCGCGCGGCTGATAACCGCGCCGCCCGGCGAGCCCCGGCTGCGGCGTGGTCAGATAGCCGTAGTTGGTCTTGAGCCGGTTCGGCACCACGGCCGCGACGCCCACAGGCATGTTCACGAGCAGATTGCGCCCGGTGTGCGGACCGGCTTCGATCAGCGCGATGGTCGCATCGGGGCAGCTATCCGCGAGCCGGCTCGCGAGCGAGCAACCACCCGAGCCCGCCCCGACGATGATGTAGTCATATTGCATGCGCTCCTCCTGATGGACCGCGTGGCGCGCGGACCCTGTCTCGTGCACAGTTGTCTACGTGTGTTTTCTGCGCATTGTAGGGAGCGTTGCGGAGGCTGCGGCGGCTTCGGGACAGAGCGATTCCTCTAAACGCCGGTACCGTCGCGCCCCTATGATGAACGACGCGCGCGGCATGCATACGCGGCCGCCAACCGGTCACAAGCCGGCCGCGCCAGGCATTCAAACATGACGCGGTGCGCGCCATCCCCCTCGCACGCGGCGTCACACGTAGCGATCAAACAGATGCATGGCCGACCAGTGCCAGCGAACCAGCAAACTCATCAGCGCGGCCCACGCGCACCGTCATCGATCAGGGAGTGGACTCGGATGAAAAACGATCTGCCGGAGGTCGCCGCGCTCGAAGCGCTGCTGCGCGATCAGCGTCACGCGTATCTGCGCGAGCCGTATCCGTCGTGGGACGCGCGCGCGGCGCATCTGCGTGCGCTGCGCAAGCTCATGCTCGACCATCGCGACGCGCTCGCCGAGGCGATGCATGCCGACTTCGGCAATCGCTCAAAGCAGGAAGTGCTGCTCGCCGAATTCCTGCTCGTGAAGGAAGAGATCGATGCCGCGCTGCGCCACGGCAAGCGCTGGATGAAAGCACAGCGCCGCAGCACCAACAAGTGGCTGCTGCCCGCGCGCGCGAAGGTGGTGCCGCAGCCGCTCGGCGTGGTGGGCATCATCGTGCCGTGGAATTATCCGGTGCTGCTCGCGGTCGGGCCGCTGATCAGCGCACTGACGGCCGGCAATCGCGCGATCATCAAGATGTCCGAACTCACGCCGCGCACCTCGGCGCTATTCGAGCAGTTGATCGGTCAGACCTTCGCGCGCAATCACGTCGCGGTCGTCAACGGCGACGCGGCGCTTGCCGCCGCGTTCAGCGCGCAGCCGTTCGATCATCTGCTCTTCACCGGTTCGACGAAGGTCGGCCACGAGGTGATGCGCGCGGCGGCCGAGCATCTGACGCCGGTCACGCTCGAACTCGGCGGCAAGTCGCCGGCGATCATCGGCGCGCAGGCGCGCTTCGACAACGCGGTCGACAACCTCATCGCCGGCAAGACGCTCAACGCGGGGCAGACCTGCATCGCGCCCGACTACGTGCTGGTGCCGCGCGGCAAGGAGCAGGCGTTCATCGAGCGGGCGCGCGTGCGCATGGCGAAGATGTACCCCGACTTCATCCGGAATCCTGATTACACGTCGATCATATCGGCGAGTCACTTCGAGCGGCTCGAACGTCTCGCCGACGAAGCGCAGGCTGCCGGCGCGCAACTGCATGCGCTGACCGACGCGGTGCCCGATGCCGGGAGCCGGCGTTTTCCGTTGATCGCGGTGACGGGCGCGCCGGACGAATGCGCGCTGATGCAGGAGGAGATTTTCGGGCCGCTGCTGCCGCTGGTGCCATACGACACGCTCGACGACGCGATCGCGTGGATCAATGCGCGGCCGCGGCCGCTCGCGCTTTATCTCTATGCCGACGATACGGGCACGATCGAGCGCGTGACGCATGAGACGATCGCGGGCGGGATGGCGGTGAACGAAACGCTGATGCATCTCGCGTGTGAGAGTTTGCCGTTCGGCGGGGTGGGCGCGAGCGGCATGGGGGCGTATCACGGTTATGAGGGGTTTGTGACTTTCTCGAAGATGAAGCCGGTGTTGACGCAGGCGCGGTTCAACGCGCGAGGGTGGATTGCGCCGCCTTATGGGAGGCGGGTGGAGGTTTTGTTGAAGTTAATGATGAAGGGGTAGGGGCCCTGTGCAGGGCTGGGCTTTTTTGTCGTTGTTCTGGTTTTGTTGGCCTTTCTTTGTTTTCTTGTCGGGGTATTGGTGTTGGCCCTGTGCGGGGCTTCTTTGTCTTTGTTCTCTGCGGTGTTGGCCTTTCCTTGTGTTCATGTCGGTCTATTGGCGTTGCCCCTGTGCGGGGCGGCACCTACTTTCTTTGCGGCTGCAAAGAAAGTAGGCAAAGAAAGCAGCTTCACACCGCCAGCTCTTAAGCGGGTCCCCTGGCCTGGAGGGGATCGTGGTGCATCTGGAATCCGTTTCCTCGCACACTCCGCGTCAGTGACAAGGCCGTCATTCTTCCGGCGGCGCTACACGCGCCGAAGCCCGGCTCAAAAACCATCCGTCTTTTTCGGCGTGTCGCCGAGGCGCAGCCAACGGCCCTCGCTGCGCGAACGAACCCGCTGGTTCTCCTGGCAGACCCGTCCGCGACGCACGTAGTGCGAAGTGGGAGCGGATGACGGCTTTGTCACGAAGGTGGAATGTGCGAGGGCACCGATTCCAGATGCACCACTGCCCCCCTCCAAGCCAAGGGACCCACTTAAGAATTGGCGGTGTGAAGCTGCTTTCTTTGCCTACTTTCTTTGCAGCCGCAAAGAAAGTAGGTGCCGCCCCGCACAGGGGCAACGCCAATAGACCGACATGAACACAAGGAAAGGCCAACAAACCCAGGAACAACGACAAAAAAGCCCAGCCCCACACAGGGGCAACACCACCAGAACAACGAAAAAACCTACACAAACGTATCCACCAACCCCACAGCCTGCCGCACGGCAACAACCTCACCACTATCAGACGCCCCGCCCCCGGCAATGGCACCACCACCACTGCCACCCGAAGACTTCCCTCCCGAACGCCCACTCGACCCCGCGTTCTGCTGTCCGCCGCCCTGCCGGGCAAACCCATCACTCACACTCGCGCTTCCGAGCCCGATGCCATTGGACTCCATCGCCTCCCGCAGCTTCGGCAAAGCCGCCTCGACCGCCTCCCGCACCGACTGGTGCTGCGAAACAAAAAGCGCATGCGCATGGTTATCGGCCACCTGCAATACGACCTGCAACGGCCCGAGATCCTTCGGATTCAACGTCAGTTCGGCACTCTGCGAATGCGCATTCGACAAGAACACCACCTTCTGACTCAGCGCCTCCTCCCAATCGCTCGTGCCGACCTGCGGCGCCAACGCATTCGCAGCCGCAGCCGCAGCACTCGCGTTGCCCGTGCTCTGCACCGCGGCCGTCGTACTCGCGGCATTGGCCGCCGCCTGCGTCGCGGCAAGCGCGGCACTCGACGCATCGGCCTCGTTGCGCGCCGTCGCGAGATTGTCAGCCTGCGCGCTGCTGGATGCAGCCGCGGTCAAGGCATCGGCGGCCGACTTCGCTGTCGCCGGATCGCTCAGCGCGGTCGCGGCGGCGCCCGTCGATGCGGCATGGCTCGCGCCCAAGCCCTTGCCGTCGCCGAAGAGGCCGTTTGCGAGCGGCTTGCCCCATGACGCGCCGTTCGAGCCGGCCGTCGCGCCCGTGAGGCTGCCCGCCGCGCTCGCGGCTTTCGCGGCCGCACCGCTCGCGATCGCCTGGGCGGGCACCGCGCCCTGACCGCTCGTCAGCGCGGCTAGCGCGCTCTGGAACGCTGTCTGCAACGATTTCGGATCGACCAGGCCTTTCTTGCCCGCCGCATCGCCGGCGAGCGCGTTCGCGGCCGTACCGGCCAGCGTGCCGACGACGTCGGCGGCGGACGTCGTGGTATCGGTCGAACTGTCGGCGTTGCCTGTCGCGTCGTTCGCGGCGGCCTGGGCCGCGGCTTGCGCCTGAGCCTGGGCGGCAGCCGATGCCGCCGCGACCGCGCCCGCGTCGGTCTGCGCCTTCGTGTCGTGCTGCTTCGCCCGGGTGCTCGCCGCGTTGCCGTTCGACGCCTGGCGCGCATGTCCCGCCGACGCAGCGGACGCCGTGCCCGTGCCGCTCTGGCTGCCGCTCGCGCTCTTCGGCGTGGACGCGGGCGGCGGTGCGTCATGCACGCTCGACGTCTGGGTCGGCGATGCCGTCGGCGAACTGCTCTGCTGCTGGCTCGCGCTCTGCGAAGCCGCGCTGTTCTGCTGATCGATGCTCTGCTGCAAGGTCTGCGCGAACGGCATCACGTTGACCGCGGCGCTCGCGGCCGCGCCGGTCGAGCCATTGCCACCGAGCAGCGAACTGACTTGCGAGCCGATCTCTGAAAGAAGCGACATAGGAAATCCTGTGAATCCGTCAAACGGGGGCGGGGTGTCCGGTCAGGCGAACGCCGTGAAACCCGGCAGCGTTCGGCGCCACATGCATCACGCGCCCTCGGCGCGCATGCGCAGAATCCGCGCGGCATATTCGTCGGAATCGCGTTGATCGCGCCGCGCGGCGGTCTTCGCTTCGGCGGCCTCTCCGCGCGCCTGCAGCACTTCGTACGAGCCGAGCCGCTGCTTCTGGCGCTGCCATTCGGGCTTCGCCGCTTCGACGCGCGCGTTCGCCGCGCCGAGCAGATTGCGCTGCTGTTCGATCGCGGCGTCGAGCGTGTCGATGAACGCCTGGAAGTTGCGCATGTTGCCGGCCGGCATGCCGCTCTGGGCCGTCGCCGTGAAGCGCGCGTGGTATTCGTCGCGGTACTGCACGAGCGCGTTCAGCTGCGCCTCGACGTCGTTGCGCTCGCGCTGCGCGCGGCCGAGGCGTTGCGCGGCGGCGTCCACGTCGTCCTGTGCGAGACCGATCAGCGTCTTGATCGGGAAATGTTTCGCCATCGTCAACCTCCTCGGGCCTGTTTCCCGCTCATGGCGGGCTTGCGAGCATGCTTTTGCGTCGTGCGAGGACGGCGCAAAAGCACGTTCCCTTAAAAATAATCGGTCGCGCGACGGACCGCCAGCAAGACGATCCCCGCGTCATGCCACTCGCGGATACCGCGAGCCATCCGCTGCGCCCTCGAACCCCGACGCACCTCGATGAGCCTCGCACCTCGCACCTCGCGCCCGGCCGCTCCGGCGGCCCGCGCCGGCACATTGGCTGCCGGCGGCAACGGTGCCTACACAAACAGCGCGTTCAGCATGTCGATGCTCGGCGCGAAGTTCGCACACTCGCGAAATCCTTGCTGCAGAAACTGTTCCATCCGCGGATACAGCGCGATCGCGCGATCGAGCACCGCATCGCGTCCGCTCGAATACGCGCCCACATTGATGAGATCGCGGTTGCGCTGATAGCGCGACAGCATCTGCTTGAACATACGCGTTTTATTCAGGTGGTTCTCGTCGATCAGCGCGGTCATTGCCCGGCTAATCGACGCTTCGATATCGATGGCCGGATAGTGGCCCGCCTCGGCGAGCGTGCGCGACAGCACGATATGGCCGTCGAGAATCGCGCGCGCCGAGTCGGCAATCGGGTCCTGCTGGTCATCGCCTTCGGTCAGCACCGTGTAGAACGCAGTGATCGAGCCGCCGCCCGCCGGACCGTTGCCGGTGCGCTCGACGAGCGCAGGCAGCTTTGCGAACACCGACGGCGGATAGCCCTTGGTCGCGGGCGGCTCGCCGACCGCCAGCGCGATCTCGCGCTGCGCCATCGCGTAGCGGGTCAGCGAGTCCATCAGCAGCAGCACGTGCTTGCCCTGGTCGCGGAAATATTCGGCGAGCGAGGTCGAATAGGCAGCGGCCTGCATGCGCAACAGCGGCGACACGTCGGCGGGCGCGGCGATCACGACCGAGCGCGCCAACCCTTCCTCGCCGAGAATCTGCTCGATGAATTCCTTCACTTCGCGGCCGCGTTCGCCGATCAGGCCGATCACGATCACCTCGGCGCTGGTGTAGCGCGCCATCGTGCCGAGCAGCACCGATTTACCGACACCCGAACCCGCGAACAGCCCCATGCGCTGACCGCGGCCAACCGTCAGTAGCGCATTGATGGCGCGCACGCCGACGTCGAGCACCTGGTGGATCGGCTCGCGATTGAGCGGGTTGATGACCGGCGCGGACAGCGGCGCATCGCTTTGCGTGCCGAGCGGGCCGAGCCCGTCGAGCGGCCGGCCCGACGCGTCGAGCACGCGGCCGAGCAGTTCCCAGCCGACCGGCAGACGCTTGGCGCCCGCCATCGGATCGGCGATCGGCGCGCTTTCGAGCGGAAAGACGCGCGCGCCGGGCAACAGGCCGATCACTTCGGTGGTCGGCATCAGAAACAGCTTGTCGCCGGAGAAGCCGACCACTTCGGCTTCGGCCATCGGCAGCGAACTGCCGGGCGGCAGTTCGATCATTACCTCGGCGCCGACCGACAGGCGCAGGCCCACGGCTTCGAGCACGAGACCGGCCGCGCGCGTCAGCCGTCCGCACGCGCGCAGCGGCCGCGCGATCGCATTGCGCGCGCGCAGCGCGTCGAGCTGGCCGCGCCAGGCCTGCATGTGCGGATTGGCGTCGAGCGCGGGATCGTAGGCCGGGTGGCGCGACGCGTGAGCGGCGCCAGCGGTGCGCGCGGCGGACTCGCTCGCGGCCGGCTCGCGGCTCACCGCCGTACCCACTGCCACGCCTGGCGTGCCTGTCAGCGGATAAGCGTCCGCCCCGGCGCGCTCCGCCGCGCCATCCGCCGGATGCGTGGACGTCGCGGCCTGATCCGCGCCGACGGACTCGGCATCCGCGAGCGCCTCGGCGCCGAAGGAGGCAAGCGCAAGCTCGCGTTCGAGCGGCGTCAGATCGCTGGCGCGGATTTCATCGAGTGTCGGCTTCACCATGTGCTCACCTTGCCGAGCGCGGCCGCGACGCGCTGCCAGCGCGTGTCGATGCCGGCATCCACTTCGCCGCTGCCGGCGTGGGCGCGGCAGCCGCCGCGCTCGACCGACGCATCGGTGCGCACGGTCCAGCCGCGCGTTTGCAGTTCTTCGAGCAGATACGCCTCGACGACGGGCAGATCGGCGGGACTCACGATCAGCGACGGCGCGCCGGTCAGCGCCGGTTCGGCCGCCAGCACTTCGCGCGCGGCGGCGATCAGCGCGGTCGGATCGTGCTGCACGTGCTGGCGCACGACCTGCTGCGCGATATCGAGTGCGAGCGCGACGAGCGTTTCGGAAATCGCGTGCTGCGCGCCGCCGAGCGCGGTCTTGAAGGTTTCGGCGAGCGCGGCGAGGCGCGCTGCTTCCTCGCGCGCTTCGCTCTGGCCTTGCGCGAAACCCTGCGCATGACCCTGGTCATAGCCGGCCTGATAGCCGAGCGCCTGACCGGCCACGTGACCCGAGGCGACACCCTGCGCCTGCGCGGCTTCGCGCAGGCGGTCGAGTTCGGCCTCGAACGCGCGCTCGTCGAATTCGGGTTCGGCCGGCGGCGGCGCGGGCGGCACCGGGTCGAACGAGGCCATCTCCCAGCGCTGGTAGGCCGAGAGGCTTTCCTTCGCCGTGGAGTTCGGATCAGACATACGCATCTTCGGCCTTGCCGCCTAGAACGATCTGGCCGCTCTCGGCCAGGTTGCGCACGATCTGCAGGATGCGGCGCTGCTGCGTCTCGACTTCGGAGACGCGCACCGGACCGCGCGCGTCGAGGTCTTCGGCAAGCAGTTCGGCCGCGCGCTGCGACATGTTCGAGAGGAACTTCTGGCGCAGCGCGGGCGGTGCGCCCTTCAGCGAAATGATCAGCGCCTCGGACTCGACTTCCTTCAGTAGCAGCTGGATCGCGCGGTCTTCGAGGTCGAGCAGGTTCTCGAACACGAACATCTGATCGACGATCTTCTGCGCCAGCTCGGCGTCGTACTGGCGCACGTTTTCGAGCACGCCTTCCTCGTGATTGCTCGACATGAAGTTGAGGATTTCGGCCGCCGTGCGGATGCCGCCCATCGGGCTGCGCTTGAGGTTGTCGCTGCCGGAGAGCAGGCCCGTGAGCACGTCGTCGAGTTCGCGCAGTGCGGCCGGCTGGATGCCGTCGAGCGTCGCGATGCGCAGCAGCACGTCGTTGCGCAGGCGATCCGTGAAGCAGGCGGAGATTTCGGATGCCTGATCGCGGTCCAGGTGCACGAGGATCGTCGCGATGATCTGCGGATGCTCGTTCTTGATGAGTTCGGCGACGGCCGCCGAATCCATCCACTTGAGCCCTTCGATGCCGCTCGTGTCACTGCCCTGCAGAATCCGGTCGATGATGACGCCGGCCTTGTCGTCGCCGAGCGCCTTGGTCAGCACCGAGCGGATGTACTCGTTCGAATCGAGCGACATGCCGGTGTGCTGCTCGGCCTCGCGCACGAACTCCTGCAGCACCTCGTCGACCTGCTCGCGCGTCACGTTCTTCAGCGCGGCCATCGCGACGCCGATCTTCTGGACTTCGCGCGGGCCGAGGAACTTGAACACCTGCGCGGCCTCTTCCTCGCCGATCGACATCAGCAGCAGCGCGCTCTTCACTACGCCTTCAGCGCTCATCGGACACCCAATTTTTCACGACGGTTGCAACGATCTTCGGGTCCTGGCGCGCGATGCTGCGCGCGAACTCCAGGTTCCGCTCATATTTGTGCTTGGCGTTTTCGAGCGCGAGCGTCTCGGGGTCGGCCTCGATCTCGACGACCGCGCCGTCGCGTTCCTCGGCCGGAATGCCGTCGAGCAGCAAGGGCTCGTCGGGCGAGGCGAGCGCCGCGACCGGCTCGGGCGGAGGCGGGAACGCGCGGCGCAGCGCCGGCTTCACCATCACGAAGTAGAGGAACAGAGCCACCGCGCCGATGCCGAGGTAGGTCGCGATCTGCTTGTAGAGCGCGAGCATGTCCGGCGTGCGCCACCACGGCAGGTTGGCGTTCGGGTCGAGTTCGGTCGTGAACGCGCTGTTGACCACGTTGACCGAGTCGCCGCGCTGCGCGTCGAAGCCCATCGCGTCCTTCACGAGCTGGGTGATCTGCGCGAGCTTGTCGGCGCGGACCGGCTGCATCGTCACGTGGCCCTTCGCGTCGGTCACCTTCAGGTAATTGACGACGACCGCGACCGAGAGCCGGCGGATGCCGCCCATCGGCTGGTCGATGTGGCGCACGGTCTTGTCGAGTTCGTAGTTGGTGGTCGAATCCTTGTGCTCGCTGACCGGCGTCGTGGCGACGCCGCTCGCGCCGTTGCCGGCGACGACCGGCGCGGAGGCCGGCTGCGGCGGCTGGTTCGACAGCGCGCCCGGCACGCCCGAGGCGCCGCCCTGCGACATTTCGGTGGCACTGCTCGTTTGCTGGCTGCGCACCGCCGCCTGTTGCGGATTGCCGTTCGGGCCGTAGTTCTCCGAAGTCTGCTCGCTGTGCGAGAAGTCGATGTCGGCGCTCACCTGCGAGTGCGCGTTGCCCGCGCCGAACAGCGGCGCGAGGATCGCGTCGATGCGCTGCTGGGTGTTGCGCTCGATCTGCTGGCGATACTTCAGTTGCGTCGCGTCGAGCCCGCTGCCGGTGGCCGGTTGCGTGAGCAGGTTGCCGTCCTGATCGAGGATCGTCACGCCTTTCACCGGCATTTCCGGTACCGCCGACGCCACCATGTGCGTGATCGCGACAACCTGGCCTTCGTCGAGCACGCGGCCCGGATAGAGATTGACGAGCACCGACGCCGAGGGCGGTTCCTTGTCGCGCACGAACACGGTCGGCTTCGGAATCGCCAGATGCACGCGCGCCGACTTCACGGTCGAGATCGACTCGATCGTGCGTTCGAGTTCGCCTTCGAGTGCGCGCTGATAGTTGATCTGCTCGTCGAACTGGCTGATGCCGAATTTCTGGTTGTCCATCAGCTCGAAGCCGACCGAGCCGCTTTTCGGCAGCCCCTGCGAGGCGAGGCGCAGGCGCATCTCGTGGACCTGCTCGGCCGGCACGAGGATCGCGCCGCCGCTCTCGGAGAGCTTGTACGGAATGTTGGCCTGCTGCAGCGCGGCGATGATCTGGCCGCCGTCGCGGTCCGACAGATTGCTGTAGAGCACCTTGTAGTCGGGCGCGCGCGACCACAGAAACAGGCCCGCGACGACCGCCACCAGCAGCGCGACTGCGAACACGAGCGGCGCGCGCGGGTTGCCGCGCATCTGCGCGAGACCGGACAGACGCTGCGAGAAGTTGCCGCCCATGCCACTTAGGCCGCCGAGCCCGCCGAGGTCGGCGCCGCCGGCCTGGCCGCTGGCGGGCTGGCCGGGCGCGGGCTGCGCGCCGGCGAGCCCCATGCGGGCGTCGGGGTTGATCAACGAGTTGGCTGACGAATCCATGCGTCGGGTATCTCCGGGATGCCTTTGCGTTCTGCCGCCTGATCGCGCCGGGGCTCGGCGAGGGAACGGACAGAGACTTTCACGCTTGAAATTATCCGTGGCGACGCTCAACCCGATTGCTTGAATAGAGCCGGGTTTCCCCCCTAGTTTCGGGGCTTTCCCGAAGGGGGCGCTGCTATGCTTTCGTCCAGATCGGTACACCTTCCGGCAGTCCGATCGCACATCCAACGGAGAAAACATGACCATGCCCGTGAACGCGCTTTCGTCGGCGCTGCAACAGATGCAGGCGATGGCGGCGCAGGCGGCCGGCGACGCGAGCCCGGCGGCGAACGAGTCCGGCGCGGCGACGCCCACGAGTTTCGCCTCCGCGCTGAAGGCCTCGCTCGACAAGATCAGCAGCGACCAGCAGAGCGCGATCGGCGAATCGCAGGCGTTCGAGCTCGGCTCGCCGAACGTCTCGCTGAACGACGTGATGGTCGACATGCAGAAGGCCAACATCGGCTTCCAGTTCGGCCTGCAGGTGCGCAACAAGCTCGTGGCCGCCTACAACGACATCGCGCAGATGTCGATCTGAACGGTTTTGCGCGGGTTTCGTGCGAGTTGCGCCTGGGTTTCGCCTGGGTTCTGCATCCCCCCGCACGAAAACCGGCAAGCCAGCCTGGCCGGCGCGCAAGCCGGCCGATTCCTTTGACGCCCCTCGATCCCCCTTGCTTACATTGCTCTAAAGCTTTGCCGCCGCGTATCCGATAACCAGGGTACAGGCCGGTTCGGGCGCGACAACGCGCCGCAGGGCCGAGCCATGACCCAATCGCAGTCAGTATCCGTATCAGAGGAGGAGCGCCGATGTTTTCCCCGGGACACGCTGGAGCCAGCGCGTATGCACGCGTCGGTGTCGAGACGGCCGTGATGGGCGCCAGTCCGCATCGTCTCATCGTGTTGCTGTACCAGGGCGCAAGGCAGGCCATCGCGCAAGCCCGCATGCATCTGCAGCAGGGCAATGTCGCCGAGCGCGGCATGGCGGTCAGCAAGGCGATCCGGATCGTCGAAAGCGGGTTGCAGCAGTCGCTGAACCTCGATGTGGGCGGCGAGATCGCGGGGCGGCTGAATGCGCTGTACAGCTATATGACGCGCCGGCTGCTCGAAGCCAATATTCATTCGAGCGAGGCGATGCTGGTGGAGATCGACGGTTTGCTCGCCACGCTCGAAGAGGCATGGATCGGGATTGGCCCGGAGGTTGCGCGCATGGCTACGCAGCCCGCCGCGGAAAGCATGAGATGACATCGAACGCAGAATATTTTTCCCGATACGAGGCTATCGCCGCGCTGTCCTGCCGCATGCTGATGGCGGCTCGCCACGCCCTGTGGAGCGATCTGGTCGAGCTGCAGGAGGAATACCGGCATCTGGTCGAAGCCCTGAAGGAAGCCGACGACGGCGTGAAACTCGACGAGACCGAGCGTCAGCGCAAATACATGCTGATCCGCCAGATTCTCGCCGACGACGCGGCGATCCGCGATCTCGCGAATCCGCGCATGGCGACGCTGTCGGCGCTGTTCGCGGGCCGGCCGACGCGCGTGCTCAAGGAACTGTACGGGGCGCGCTGAAGGCAAGCCCATGCGGGCGGCGGGCCTCGCGGACGCCGTGCGCGCCGATGCGCCGCATGCGCGCCTGCCCCCGTGCCATGGTGCGCCGCGCGGCGTACGACTGAACGATCAGAGCATGGAGCGCGCTCGCGCCCATGCGACCAGGGAACCGGCATGAACGGAATCGACACGGCCGTCGCTTCGGTGCTTTCGAGCCGGATCGACAGTTTGCTCAACATCGCGCCGGGCGCCGCGACCACCTCGCAGACCGGCGCGGCAGGCGTCGCCGGCGCGCCCATTGCCGCCACGCCCAACGTGACGCCCGCGCCGCAGCCGTCCGCGCAAACCGCGCTGTCGGCGGTCGCGCTGACGCTCAATGCGATCGCGAATTCGGGCGGCGAGGCGACGCCGGCCGTGCTCGGCCAGGCGCCGATCTGGCCGGCCGCGCCGGCGCTCGATATCGCGGTGGAAGGATTGCCGGGTGCCGATGCGGCAAGTAGCGCGGGTTCTGCCGATGCCGCCACGGCAAACTCCAATGCTGCCGCCAGTGCGAACGGAACCGTGGCCACCGCCAGCATCGCGGCGACGCAGGTGCCGGTGGCGGCGCTTGCGGCCGCGCTCGAACGCACCGTCAGCGACAGCGGCCTGTTCTACGAAGCGCATCTCGCGGGATGGCTCGTCGGCCAGCGCTCGCCGGAGAACCTCGCCGACGAAGCGCAGAACCGGCTCGTGGCGGCCGCGCAATTGCCGCCCGGCTGGGCCGACGAGGACGGCGACGCGGGCGCGACGGGTTTCGCGTCCGAGGCGATGGCGAGCGGCATGCAACGTGGCATGCCGGGCACCGCAACGAGCGGTGTGCAGTCGGGCTCACAACAAGGCTCACAACCGGGCCCGCAAGCTGGCTCACCGGCCGGCTCACCCAATCCCTCTGCCGACGCCCCCACGCACGCGATGCCCTCGATCCTGACCGCGCAAGCCGCGCGTTTCGCTGCGGGCGAGGTGCTGGCGAGTTCGTTGTCCGATCTGACGGGCCAGCCTGCGCATGCGGGGCTGCACAGCGCGGCGCCGCAAATCGGCGATGCGGCTGCGTCGCAGAATGCGCAATCGACGGCGGCGGCCGTGCATCCGGCGACGGAGCCGCTCGTGCGGCAGCAGCTCGACCTGCTCGCGACCGGGCAATTCCGCTGGACCGGCGAGGCATGGCCGGGCGCGCGGCTCGACTGGACCATCGAGCAGGACGGCGACGAATGGGACCGCAGCGGCGGCGGCCTCGCGAGCGAGGACGACCAGCCGTGGCGCACGCGTCTGACGCTGTCGCTGCCGACGCTCGGCACCGTCGATGCCGAATTGACGCTGACCGGCATGCGGCTTACCGCGCGCGTGCAGGCGAGCCCGCACGGCGCGGCGCGGCTCGCGATTCAGGGCGAGAGCTTTCGCGAGCGGCTCGCGGCGGCCGGCATCGAGTTGCAGGGTTTGACGATTCGCGAGATCGGCGGCGGTGTACCGGGAACACCTGGAGCGGCGAGCGCGACGGGCACTGCTGGCGCGCAGGCGGCGGCTTCGGCGTATGCGCGTTCGGCGACAGCGGGAACGGCTTCATCCACGATGCCGGCCACGGCGACGCCGGGTGGTGTCGCGGCTAACCCTGCGGGCTATGGCTCGGCCGCTGCACGCGGCACGCCGGGGGCGCGCGACGACTTCGACTGGGATATCTGATGAGCCGGACCAATCGCCGCAGCGCGGCTGCGCTTGTCTACGACGCTCAGAGTGGCGAGGCTGCGCCGCGGGTGGTCGCGAAGGGGTATGGGCTGCTCGCGGAGATGATCGTGCAGCGGGCCAAGGAAGCGGGGCTTTATGTTCACGAAGCGCCGGAGATGATTTCATTGCTGATGCAGGTGGATCTCGATGCGAGGATTCCGCCGCAGCTTTATCAGGCGACCGCGGAATTGCTGGCGTGGTTGCATCGGTTGGAGAGCGGGGCTGAAGATGAAAGGCCGCATGAGGTGGGCGCTGGCGCGCAGGATGTGGTTGATGTTGTAGCGGTTGATTTGCCTGGCGGCGCTTAATAGTGGTGGTTTTGGCCCTTTGCAGGGTTGGGCTTTTTTGTCTTTGTTCTTCTGGTGTTGGCCTTTCCTTGTTTTCTTGTCGGTCTATTAGTGTTGCCCCTGTGCGGGGCGGCACCTACTTTCTTTGCGGCTGCAAAGAAAGTAGGCAAAGAAAGCAGCTTCACACCGCTAATTCTTAAGCGGGTCCCCTGGCTTGGAGGGGGTAGTGGTGCATCTGGAATCGGTGCCCTCGCACATTCAATGCAAGTGACAAAGCCGTCATCCGCTCCCACTCCGCACTGCGTGCGTCGCGGACGGGTCTGCCAGGGGAACCCGTGGGTTTCGTTCGCGTAGTGGGAGCCATCGGCCGCGCCTCGGCGACACGCCGAAAAAGACGGATGGTTTTTGAGCCGGGCTTCGGCGCGCGTAGCGCCGCCGGAAGAATGACGGCCTTGTCACTGACGCGGAGTGTGCGAGGAGACGGATTCCAGATGCACCACGATCCCCTCCAGGCCAGGGGACCCGCTTCAGAATTGGCGGTGTGAAGCTGCTTTCTTTGCCTACTTTCTTTGCAGCCGCAAAGAAAGTAGGTGCCGCCCCGCACAGGGGCAACGCTAATAGACCACCAAGAAATCAAGGAAAGGCCAACACCGCAGAGAACAACGACAAAGAAGCGCCACCCCGCACAGAGGGGCAACACCAATAGCCCACCAAGAAAACAAGGAAAGCCCAACACCGCAGAGAACAACGCCAAAAAAGCCCAGCCCTGCACAGGGCAACACCAAATACTTGAGATAACCACAAATAGCCCTTCTTTTCGACCCATCACCCCGCAGGCAAATCAACAACAATCACCCTAACCCTTCATCCAGGCAGCAAAGCAAACCACATGGCTACCACGACCGCCCCGCAACAAGCCGCGCCCGTCTCGCCGGGTCCCATGAAGCGCATCATCCTGATCGTCCTCATTGCGCTCATCTCCGCGGGCGCTGCCGGCGCCGGCGTGTGGTTCTTCATGGCAAAGCGCGCGCCCGTCGCCGCATCGGCCGAAGCCGCGCCCGCGCCGCCCGCCGTGCCGATCTTCTTTCCGCTCGAATCGATGACCGTCAACCTGCAATCGGACGACGGCCAGCAGCATTTCCTGCGCATCGGCCTCACGCTCAAGCTCGGCGACGCCGCCACCCAGCAGGCGCTCACCGAGCACATGCCCGAAGTGCGCAGCCGCATCCTGCTCGCGCTGTCCAACAAGCACCCCGACGACCTCGCGCCGCTCGAAGGCAAGCGCGCGCTCGCCGAGGAACTCAAGACGCTGATCACCGAGCCGACCGACAAGGGCGCCGCGCCGGTCCGCGTGCAGGACGTGCTGTTCACCGAATTCGTCGTGCAGTGACGTACCGTGACGTTGTCTAGCGCTGCCATCATCAACCGCCAAGGGACGCACGAGGAATAAGCAATGGGCCACGAAGAGTTCATGTCCCAGGAAGAGGTCGATGCTCTCCTGAAGGGCGTCACCGGCGAAGTCGACACGGAAACCGAGCAGAGCGAGCGCACGGGCGTACGCCCGTACAACATCGCGACGCAGGAGCGGATCGTCCGTGGCCGCATGCCGGGCCTCGAAATCATCAACGACCGTTTCGCGCGTCTGTTGCGCGTCGGCATTTTCAACTTCATGCGGCGCTCGGCGGAAATCTCCGTCGGCCCCGTGAAGGTGCAGAAATACAGCGAATTCACGCGCAATCTGCCGATCCCGACCAACCTGAACCTCGTTCACGTGAAGCCGCTGCGCGGCACCTCGCTGTTCGTGTTCGACCCGAACCTCGTGTTCTTCGTGGTCGACAACCTGTTCGGCGGCGACGGCCGGTTCCATACGCGCGTCGAAGGGCGTGATTTCACGCAGACCGAGCAGCGCATCATCATGAAGCTGCTCAATCTGACGTTCGAGCATTACACGGCGTCGTGGAAAAGCGTGCGCCCGCTGCAGTTCGAATACGTGCGCTCGGAAATGCACACGCAGTTCGCCAACGTCGCGACGCCGAACGAAATCGTCATCGTCACGCAGTTCTCGATCGAGTTCGGCTCGACGGGCGGCACGCTGCACATCTGCATGCCGTACTCGATGATCGAGCCGATCCGCGACATCCTCTCCTCGCCGATCCAGGGCGAGGCGATGGACGTCGATCGCCGCTGGGTGCGCGTGCTGTCGAAGCAGGTGCAGGCGGCCGAAGTGCAACTGACCGCCGACCTCGCGCAGGTGCCGGTCACGTTCGAGCAGATCCTGAACATGCGCAAGGGCGATGTTCTGCCGATCAACATCCCCGAGCACATCACGGCGAAAGTCGACGGCGTGCCGGTGATGGAATGCGGCTACGGAATTTTCAATGGTCAGTACGCGTTGCGGGTCCAGAAGATGATCAGCGCAGCCGACACGATGAAGGAAAGTGGATATGAGTGACCTGAACGCAAAACCCGAGGCCGAACTGGCCGCGAGCGCCCCGCAAGTGGCCGCCGGCGAACTGAGCGCCGAAGACGACGACGCGATGGCCGACTGGGCGAGCGCGCTCGCCGAGCAGAACGGCAACGCCGAAGTGAACCCGGCGGCGGCCGGCGTGTTCCAGCCGCTGTCGAAGGTCGAGCCCACCTCGACGCACAACGACATCGACATGATCCTGGACATTCCGGTCCAGATGACGGTCGAGCTCGGCCGCACCAAGATCGCGATCCGCAATCTGCTGCAACTCGCGCAGGGCTCGGTCGTGGAACTCGACGGCCTCGCCGGCGAGCCGATGGACGTGCTCGTCAACGGCTGCCTGATCGCGCAGGGCGAAGTGGTGGTCGTGAACGACAAGTTCGGCATCCGTCTGACCGACATCATCACGCCGTCCGAACGCATCCGGAAGCTCAATCGATGAAACGCGCCGCCGTTCGCGGCATGCTCCCCGCGTCGCGCGACCTGCTGCCGCGAGCCGCGCTGGCGGTGGCCGCCGCGTCGGGCGCGACGCTCGCGCGCGCCGCCGACCTCAACGCGGTCAACAACGCCGCGAAGATCGCCTCCAGCGTCGGCGCCGGCAGCGCGGTGCCCGCGCTCGGCGTCGGTGCGCTGCTGCAAACCTTCGTCGGACTCGCGGTCGTGATCGCGCTCGTGTTCGGCTGCGCGTGGCTCGCGCGGCGCTTCGGCCTGCAAACGGGCCAGCGCGGCGGGCTCGTGAAAACCGTCGGCGGTGCGTCGCTCGGCGGCAAGGAGCGCGTCGCGGTCGTCGAGATCGGCGATACGTGGCTCGTGCTTGGCGCCGCGCCCGGCAACGTGCGTCTGCTGCATACGATGCCGGCCGGTTCGGTTGCCGATGCCCTGGCCGCCTCGCACGCGCAGCATGCCGGCAATCTTCCCGGCACCTTTGGTCAACGCTTTCGCGACGCCCTGAAAGGCGAAGTGGGCAAACGTTTCAACGCGCAAGGCGGCGGGGATCGGTAATGCAGGTCAGTTTCAGGCAAGCGGGTTTTCAGGCTTCACGTCCAGCGCATGAGGCGTATAAGGCGCAGGCCGCGCATAAGGCGCATGAAGCACGCGCAACGCGCCATGACGCGTCCGCCGCTGCATCGCGTGCCGCGTCGCCGCGCCGCATGAGGTCGTGGTGGCCGTTGCTGCCGCTCGCACTCGCGGCGCTGCTATTCGCGCTGCCGACGCTGTCGTTCGCGCAAACCGCCGGCCTGCCGGCCTTCACGACGAGCCCCGGCCCGAACGGCGGCACGACCTACTCGCTGAGCGTGCAGACGATGCTGCTGCTCACGATGCTGTCGTTCCTGCCCGCCATGCTGCTGATGATGACGAGCTTCACGCGCATCGTGATCGTGCTGTCGCTGCTGCGCCAGGCGCTCGGCACGACGACCACGCCGCCGAACCAGGTGCTCGTCGGGCTCGCGCTGTTCCTGACGCTGTTCGTGATGTCGCCGGTGCTCGACAAGGCCTATAACGAAGGCTACAAGCCGTTCTCCGAAGGCACGATCACGATGGATCAGGCAGTCTCGCGCGGCGTTGCGCCGTTCAAGACCTTCATGCTGCGGCAGACCCGCGAGAGCGATCTCGCCCTCTTCGCGCGCATCTCGCACGCGGCGCCGATGCAGGGCCCCGAAGACGTGCCGCTGTCGCTGCTCGTGCCCGCGTTCGTCACGAGCGAGCTGAAGACCGGTTTCACGATCGGCTTCACGATCTTCATTCCGTTCCTCATCATCGACATGGTGGTGGCGAGCGTGCTGATGTCGATGGGCATGATGATGGTCTCGCCCGCGACGATCTCGCTGCCGTTCAAGCTGATGCTGTTCGTGCTCGTCGACGGCTGGCAACTGCTGCTCGGCTCGCTCGCACAGAGTTTCGTCTGATGCCGGCCGTGCTTCCGTTCGCCGTTTGGTTCGCTTTCCCGTTCGCTCCACCGATCCCCAGGCACTCACGATGACACCCGAAGCAGTCATGACATTGGCCCACGGGGCCATGTACGTCGGCCTCGTGCTCGCGGCGCCGCTGTTGCTCGTCGCGCTCGTCGTCGGCCTGCTCGTGAGCCTGTTCCAGGCGGCCACGCAGATCAACGAGAGCACGCTGTCGTTCATTCCGAAGCTGCTCGCGATCGTGGTCACGCTCGTGATCGCCGGACCGTGGATGCTCACGACGATGCTCGACTATCTGCGCCACACGCTCAGCAGCATTCCGACGCTCGTCAACTGAGCGTGCCGCCATGTTCACGGTCACCTACGCCCAACTGAACGTCTGGTTGACCGCGTTCCTGTGGCCGTTCGCGCGCATCGCCGCGCTCGTCGCGACCGCGCCGGTCTTCAGCAACGTATCCATGCCGACGCGCGTGAAGATCGGCCTCGCCGCGTTCACGACGATCATCGTCGCGCCGACCGTCGGCGCGCTGCCGCAGGTCACGGTGTTCTCCGCAGCCGGCGTGTGGATTCTCGTCAACCAGTTCCTGATCGGCATCGCGCTCGGCGTAACGATGCAGATCGTGTTCCAGGCGATCGACGCGACCGGCTACTTCATCGGCCTCGGCATGGGCCTCGGCTTCGCGACCTTCTTCGACCAGCAGGCGACCGGCTCCGGCGTCGTGATCTCGCGCTACATGACGACGATCGCCACGCTCGTGTTTCTCGCCGTCGACGGTCATCTGCAGGTGATCGCCGCGCTCGTGACGACGTTCCAGTCAGTGCCGGTGTCGGCCAACCTGCTCGCGCCGCACGGCTGGCAGACGCTCGCGAACTGGGGCGGCTCGATCTTCTCGGCGGGGCTGCTGCTCGCGCTGCCGGTCGTCGTCGCGCTGCTGATCGCCAACCTCGCGCTCGGCATTCTCAATCGCGCGGCGCCGCAGATCGGCGTGTTCCAGATCGGCTTTCCGCTCACGATGCTGGTCGGCCTGCTGCTCGTGCAGTTGATGCTGCCGAACATGATCCCGTTCTTCGTGCGGCTGTTCGACAGCGGCATCGACGAAATGGGACGGGTCGCGGCGGGACTGAAGTAAAGACGCGGCTTCGATGCCGCAAGCGCGCTGGACGTGATGGATGCGCAGGACGCGCCGGATAAAAAAAACCGGCTTGCGCCGGTTTTCCTGTCTCTGCCGCATCCCGCTATCGCGTAGCGAATCAGTTGTTGATGTACTGGAACAGCGACATGTTCTGGATCTGCACGAACGCCTGCTGCGATGCCTGCAACGCGGCTTGCGTCAGCGTGTACTTGCTGATTGTCGAGACCATGTCGGTCGAGGTCAGATCCGACAGGCTGCTTTGCGTCTGCAGCGTGTTGGTCTGCGTGACCGCTTGCAGCGCCTGCACTTCCTGCTCGCGGCCGCCGACCGACGCCTGCACCGCCGTCACGTTGCCGATCGTGTTGGCAAGCTGGGACAGGCCCGTGTTCAGCGCATTCTGCAGATTCGCCGTGGCCGCCGTGCTGCCCGTCACCGGCTGCTGGAGCGCGGCGATCATCGCGTTCAGGTTGGCGAATACGTCGGTGCCCGCCTGGTTGGCCGGCTGGACCGTGAAGCTGTCGCCGGCGGCCGGCGTGCCCGTGATCGCCACCGTCTGACCGCCCATCGCGATGTCGGCGCCCTCGGTGTAGGTTTGCGGCGTGCCGACCGCACCCGTGGTGGTGTCGGTGATCGTGTAGGCCAGCGTCGCGCCGCTGCCGCTGAACGCAATCTGGTACGCGTCCGCATTCCCCGCGTTGGTCGGATCGTTCACCGTCACCGCGCTGGCCACGCCCGTGCCGGTGTTGGCCGGATTGCCGGCCGCGATCGGCTCCGCATTGGTCGAGCCGACGCCCATGAACACGGCCATCCCGTTGTCGCCGGTTGCCACCTGGGTGTTGCCGGTGACCTGCATGGTGCGCGTGCCGTCGTCGCCCGCATAAACGACCGCGCCGCTCGCATCGGTCGTGAACGCCTGGGTGGCGCTCTGAAACCCCGAGAACAGCGAATTGCCCGAGCTGTCGGTCGCATTGGCGTAGGTCAGCAACTGGTTGCGCAGGCTCGTCAGTTGCGTCGCGATGGCGGTGCGGTCGGCGTCGTTCAGCGAGCCGTTGCTCGCCCTGATGCCGAGCGTGTTGATGCTGTTCAGCGTGCTGAGCACGCCGCCGAGCGTCGAGTCCTCGGCCTGCAGCGACGAAAGCGCCGCGTTCTGGTTCGTCGTGTATTGCGACAGCGCGGTCGCCGTCGAGCTGAGCTGCACGGCCTGGGCCGCGCCGAGCGGATTGTCGGCGGGCGAGGTCAGGCTCGAACCGCTCGAGATTTCCTGATAGATCTGCGACAACTGAGCCTGCTGGTTGCTCATTGTCTCCACGTTCATGCTGAAGTACTGCGCGCTGGAAATACGCATGGTTCGACGCCTTACGAGAAGATGCCAAGCAATGTCTGGAACAGCGTCTGCGCGGTCTGGATAACCTTGCTGTTGGCCTGATAGAGCTGCTGGTACTGAAGCAGGTTCGCTGCTTCCTCATTGATGTTGACGCCCGATACCGACTGCTGCGCCGACGTGATCTGCGTGACGAGCGAGCTTTGCGCGGTCGCCGAGGTCTGGATCTGCGAAGCCTGGTTGCCGATGCCGTTGACGTAGTTCGCGTACGCGTCGGTCAGCGTCGAGGTGCCGCCCGCGAGCGATTGCGCAGTGGTCAGGTTCGACAGCAGTTGCGCGTTGCGGCCGTCGTTGCTCGCGCCGGTATTGGGCCCGATCGTGAACGAGTCGCCGTCCGAGGGCGTGCCGCTGATCGTCACCGTCACGTTGTTCATGCTGCCCGCGGCGGTCGAATTGCTCGGGTTCGTGATCGTGAGCGTCGCGCCCGTGCCCGGCGAGTACGGCACCGCGGTCGTCGCCGAGGTGATCGCGTACGACGTCGAGGGCGGGCCGGCAACCGTCACCGTCGAGTTCAGCGGGAAGCCGGTGAGGCCCGTGCCCGCGGTATACGTAAGCGTCGTCTTGCTGATCGGCGCGCTGTAGCCGGCCGTCACCGAGCCCTGCGTGATCGTCGCGCTGCCGGTGTTCGACGAGGCGGCCGAGGCGAGTACCGGCGCCGCCGCCGCGATCGCCTGGGGCGACGTGGTGGCGAGCGCGAAGCCATTGAGCGCGCCGCGCGTCGGCTCGATCGAGAACGAGTCGCCGGCCTTCATCGTGCCGGTGGCCGAGAATTGCAGGCCGCCGATCGGCTTCGTGAGGTCCGCTGCCGAACCGACGATACTGCCGGTTTCGTTGTCGGTCAGCGTATAGGTGCTGCCGTCGTACGAGAGCGTGTAGTCGCTCGTGGTCGGCTGGGTCGCATCGGCGAACGACACGCCGAGCGTCGCATTGCCGGTGTTCTGCGCATTCGCGTAGACGGTCGGCGCGCCGACCGTGAACAGCGCGCCGCCCGCGGTGCCGTTCAGCGTGATGCCGAGTTCGTTCTGCGCGTTCACCTGCGCGGCGAAACTGGTCGCGATCGCGCCGAGCTGCGCTTCGGCCGGATCGAGCGTCTGGGAGCGGAATTGCAGCAGGCCGCCGAGCGTGCCGCCCGACACCTTGGCGTCGGGAAGCGTCTGCGGCGTCGGCACCGGTTTCGCGCCGGCCTGGCCGAGGTACTGGACCGACAGCTCGCTCGGGTCGCTCGCCGAAGTCGCCGTGCCGAGGTTGAAACTGTTGCCGGCCGACACGAGTGGCTGACCGTTCGACATCAACACGCTGTAGCTGCCGTTGCTGTCCTGCACGACCGACACGCCGATCAGTTGCGACAGGTTCGATACCGCTTCGTCGCGCTGATCGAGCAACTGGTTCGGCGGCTGGCCCTGGCTGCTCGCCTGGGTGATCTGCGTGTTGAGCGCGGCGATCTGCGCGGTGTAGGTGTTGATCTGCGTGACGACGTTGCTCAGTTGCGTGTTGACGCTCGCGCGCAACTGGTCGTATTGCGCGCCCGCCGCGTTGATCTGGTTCGCGAGCGTCTGCGCGTCGCTAACCGCGGTTTGCCGCGTGGAAATGCTCGACGCGTCGTTGGCAATGTTCTGCAGGCCGGTGAAATATCCGGTGATGGCGCTCGCGATCCCTGCGGTCGGGCTGCCGACCAGGTTGTTCAGCTGCGAGATCATCGTGTTGTACGCGCTGAGCGCGCTACTCGACGACTGCGCGTTGTTCAGCTCCGTCGCCAGATACTGGCTGTACTGGCGCTGCACGGTGTCGGTAGAGACGCCCATCGGCAGATAGCCGGAGCCCGTGTAGCTGCCGCCGACTTCCGAATAGACCGGCGTTTCGAGCGAGTAGCCGGGCGTCGACGAGTTGCTGATGTTCTCGCCGGTCGTCGTCAAACCCCACTGGGCGGCATTGAGTCCGCTGAGGCCGATATTGAAGAGATTGCTGGACATGCGTCATCCTGAAGGGCGGCACCGCAGACCTGCCGCCACGTTGCTGGAACATCCTCTTTAACGGCCCGTCGCGCGAAAAATTGAGGGCCGTTCCGCTTCGTACGACGCTTTCTTTCGCGTCGTTGCAACGTTTGCGCGCCGAGCCGGAGAAACGCGCGCCGTGCGGTGTGCACGGTGCGCGTTGCGTTCGGCTCGCGTCGTTTGCGCTCGCTTCGTTTGGCGCGTCTCGTTTGGCGCGTTTCGTCCGGTACGTCCGGTACGTCGTGCCGGGCTAGCGCACCAGCGAGCGGCGCTTCATTTCGAGCTGCGTGATAAGCCGCTGCAGCGTGTTTTCCGCGCTGCCGGGCAGCGTCAGAAAACGGAAGCCGAGCTGGTAGCGCTGCGTGCCGTTCGGCAGCGCAATCGAGCGATGCGACACGAGCTGCAGATCGAGCGATAGACGGCCGAGCGCGCCGAGCGCGAGTTCGCAGTCCATCAGGCGCGTGCCCATCGGCAATTCGGCGACGCGCTCGTCGGTCGTGCGCATGCCGAGGCCGCCGAGCGACAGGTCGTGCACCTCGAAGCGGAACGTGTCGCCGCCGGGAAAGCGTCCGCTACACACGTAGGGGTCGAGAATCGGCGCGTTGACGCGGAAGTATTCGCGGCGCTGCACGTAGAACAGCACCTCGGGAAAATCGGCCTCGAACGCGGGCAGTCCCTCGAAGCGCGTCTCGCGCGGCGTCGCGGTCACGAACTCGACACGCACGCCGTCCGGCGCGGCGTGGAACTTGCAGCGCGGCGCGGCGAGCAGCCCCTTGTTCTGTTCGGAGAGCGCGCCCCAATCGAAAGTGAAGGTGCGCTCGCGCACGTCGACGTCGAGCAGGCGAGTGACGAGCTGCCCGCCCGCGTATTCGACGGTGAGGAAATCGCCGCGATTGACGAGATTGCGCAACTGCACGCCGATCTCGAGCGGATTGCGGCGACCGAAATCGGGAACGCTTTCGTCTTGCGGGTCGTGCGGCTGGCCGTGTGTGTCGATCTGGCTATTCGACTGGTTCATATCCATGAGCTTGCCGGTATGCATGTTCTGGCGGGCACGCGCCAACGGTTCTTTCGACCCGAAGGTCTTTAGCGCCGCCGCGGCCCGCGCGTTCGACCGGAATGACAGCGATTTTCCGGTATCGGGTCTAACTCGTTAGCGGCAGCACCCAGCCAAAATTTAGGGCACTTTTATTAAAAATTTGCTGCAAATTCGCCGCAAACGTTAAAACTCGATCCGCCCCTTTCCCCATGCTTTTTCACGCCGGCTGTTTAGCGCCGCTTCGATTGCCGCGCCTTTATGCATATGCCTTTACGTGCGAGCGCGTTACGCATGCTCTTTCACCTTGCCCGCCTACTGCCTGAACCGCTTCAACGCTCATGTACCGCGTACCGCCTCACAGCTTATTCTCGCGGATCGGCCAGCCGCCTTCCGGCAGCCGGCCTTCTTCCGTCTTATATGCACCTGGCCCCGTCGCGTGCATTCTTTAATCAGCCCATTTTCTGCATGATCGACAACAGCTTTTTCGCGTAATGCGGGTCGGTTGCATAACCGGCGCGCTGCATGCCGTTCGCGAAACCGTTCACGTCATGCGACGAATTGATCACCTGCGCATAGCGCGGGTTGTTCTTCAGCAGGCTCGCGTAGTCGGTCATCGCTTCCTCGTACGAGTCGTACGCGCGGAATTTTTCGACGCTGCGCTGCGGCTTGCCGTTCACGTATTCTGTCGTCACCGTCGAGACGGTCTTGCCGGTCCAGTCCGGCGTCGCCTTGATGCCGAACACGTTGTGGCTCGTCGAGCCATCGGCTTTCCTGATCTCGCTCTTGCCCCAACCCGTTTCGAGCGCCGCCTGCCCGACGATGAAGCGCGCCGGAATGCCGGTCGCCGCGCTCGCGGCCTGCGCCGGCGCGGCGAGCTTGTCGACGAACGCATCGACTTTCGGCGAGCTGCCGTCGCCGCGCAACGGCGGCGTCAACGAACTATTGCCCGAGTAGCCGTGGCCGAGCGCGAGCTGGCCGTTCGCCTGCGCATTGCCGTAGGCGCGCGCGAGCGCGTTGAGCGCGGCGGTTTGACCTTCGTCGCCGCCGCTGCCGCCGCCGAGCGCGTTCGCCATGCCGGCGAGACCGCTAGCGGCGCCGGCGCCGCCCACGCCACCCGAGCCGCCCACCTGCATGCCCTGGTTGCGCATCAACTGCTTGAGCATCGCGTCGGCGACGCCGATGCCCTTCTTCGACAACTGCTGCGCCAACTGCTGATCCATCATCGACGTGAAGGTCGCCGAATCGTGCGAATCGAACGGGCCGTCCTGCGGCGTCGCATCGCGCATGCTTTTGAGCATCATCTGCGTGAAGACCGCGTCGAACTGCTGCGCGGCCATCTTCATGCCGGCTTGCGGCGAGGCCTTGGCCTGCGCGCTCAGTGCGCCGAAGCCCTGTACGTCGAGCGCGAAGCGGCTGCTGAGGTCGTTCGCGGAGTTGACGCTATTGGTCGGATTCGAATTCATCTGCTGTCTTCCCTAGATGATTTCCAGATCGGCGCGCAACGCACCCGCCGCCTTCATGGCCTGCAGGATCGACATCAGATCCGCGGGCGTCGCGCCGAGCGCGTTGAGCGCCTTCACGACTTCGGCGAGGTTCGCGCCGGCGTTCACGAGCTTCAGCGAGCCGTTGTCCTGCTTCATCTGGATCTGCGACTGCTGCGCGACCACGGTGCGGCCGTTCGAGAACGCGCCGGGCTGGCTCACGACCGGCTGCGTGTTGATGACCACCGACAGATTGCCGTGCGCGACCGCGCAACTCTGCAGCGTGACCATCTGGTTCATCACGATCGAGCCGGTGCGCGCATTGAGGATCACCTTCGCGGCCGCCTGGGCCGGGTGCACGTCGAGGTTCTGCAACTGCGCCATGAACGAGACCTGCTGTTGCGGATCGCCCGGCGCGCGCAACTGGATCGTGCGGCCGTCGAGCGCGGTCGCGGTGCCGCTACCGAACGCGTTGTCGATCGCGGCGACGACGCGCTGCGTCGTGTCGTAGTCCATGTCGTTCATATCGAGCTGCATCGTGCCGGCCTGCGACACCGCGGTCGGCACCGCGCGCTCGACGATCGCGCCGGCCGCGATGCGGCCCGCCGCGAGCTGGTTGACCTGCACCTTGCTGCCGTTCGCGCTCGCGCCCGCGCCGCCGACCGCGACGTTGCCCTGGCCGAGCGCGTACACCTGGCCGTCGGCGCCCTTCAGCGGCGTGAGCAGCAGCGTGCCGCCGCGCAGGCTCTTCGCGTTGCCGAGCGAAGACACCGTCACGTCGATCGCCTCGCCGGGCCGCGCGAACGGCGGCAGCACCGCGGTCACCATCACCGCAGCGACGTTCTTCAACTGGATGTTCGACAGCGACGACTGCGAGTTGGTCGAGCCCGCCGCCTGGTTGTTGATCGAGATGCCGAGGTTCGCCAGCATGTTGGCGAGCGTCTGCGTCGTGAACGGCGTCTGCGTGGTCTGGTCGCCGGTGCCGTCGAGACCGACCACGAGGCCGTAGCCGATCAGCGGGTTGTCGCGCACGCCCTGAATTTGCGCGAGGTCTTTCAGACGCTCGGCATGCGCGGGCGTCGCGAGCGGCAGCACCGCGCAGGCGAGCGCGAGCGACGACGCCAGCGCGGCGAGCGCGCGGCCGTAGCGCGTGGAGCTCACGAGGCGCGGCAGGTGTGGAAGACGCACGAGGAAAAGACGCACGAAGCGGCGCAGGGAGAACGAGGCGCGAAGGTTCGGAACGGTACGCATGATTACCACGGCGCCACGTTGAGGAAGAAGCGCTGCAGCCAGCCCATGTTCTCCGCTTCGTCGATATAGCCCTTCGCCGAGTACTCGATTTTCGCGTCGGCGACCTGGGTCGAATACACCGCGTTGAGGCTCGAAATCGTGTTCGGATTCACGACGCCGGAGAAGCGCACGAACTCGTTGCCCTGGTTGATGAGCATCTGCTTCTGGCCGCTCACGATCAGGTTGCCGTTCGCCTGCACGCCCGTCACGGTGACGGTAATCGTGCCGTTGAACGTATTCGACGCGTTCGCGCCGCCGGTGCCCGAGAACACGTTCGCGCCGTTCGCGCTCAGGTTGGTCTTGCCAAAGAGGCCGCCGAGAAAGCCTGCGGTCGGCACGGCGAAATTCGTGTTGCCGTTGCGGTTCGCGTTCGCGCCCGACGACTTGGTCGCGTTGATGTTTTCGGCGATCACGATCGTGATGATGTCGCCCACGTTGCGCGGCCGCTGGTCTTCGAACAGCGGACGGCCCGCGAAACCCGGGTTGTAGATCGAGCCCGGCGCCTGCGCCTGCGGCGGAACCGGCGGCATCGCGGTCATCGGCTGCTGTGTGATCGGCTCCTTGGGCACGAGCCCGCAGCCGCCCAGCGCCGCGAGCAGCGTGAGCTGCACGAGCGCCAGGGCCGTGCGCGAATGCACCGGGGTGCGAGTGAAATCCGACATCGTGATCACCTTGCTTGAATCCCTGCCCCTCAAACCTGCATCTGGCTGAGGGTTTGCAGCATCTGGTCGGAGGTTGTCACGGCCTTGCTGTTGATTTCGTACGCGCGCTGGGTCTGGATCATGTTGACCAGTTCCTGCACGACGTTCACGTTCGACGCTTCGACGTAGCCCTGGTTGAGCGAGCCCGCGCCGTTCAGGCCCGGCTGCGAGACGTTCGGCGCACCCGACGAGGCGGTCTCCGCGAACAGGTTCTCGCCCTTCGCGTCGAGGCCGGCCGGGTTGATGAAGGTCGCGATCTGCATCGAGCCGAGCTGCTGGCTGTTGCTCGAACCGGCCACCGTGATCGACACGACGCCGTCGCTGCCGATCGTGAGCGAAGTCGCGTTGGTCGGGATCGTGATCGCCGGAATCACCTGATAGCCGCTCGACGTGACGAGCTGGCCCTGCGCGTTGGTCTGGAACGAACCGTCGCGCGTGTAGGCGGTCGTGCCGTCGGGCATCTGCACCTGGAAGAAGCCCGCGCCGTTGATGGCGATGTCCTTCGAGTTGCCGGTCTGCTGCAGGTTGCCCTGCGTGTACAGGCGCTCGGTCGCGACCTGCTGCACGCCGGTGCCGAGCTGGATGCCGGACGGCAGTTCGGTCTGCTGCGTCGAGTTGGCGCCGGGCTGGCGGATGGTCTGGTACAGCAGATCCTCGAAGACCGCGCGCGAGCCCTTGAAGCCGTTGGTGCTGACGTTCGCGAGGTTGTTCGAGATCACGTCCATCTGCGCCTGTTGCGCATTCATGCCGGTCGCGGCGATATAAAGTGAGCGGTTCACTTAGGGTTCTCCAATGTTGGAGCGCGCCTCGTCGCGCGCCCCATGGCAATCCGTCAGCTGAAGCTGAGCAGCTGGTTGGCGGACTGATCGTTCTTGTCGGCGTTTTCCAGCAGCTGCGTCTGCATCTGGAACTGGCGCGCGTTGGTGATCATCGAGACCATCGCGCTGACCGGATTCACGTTGCTGCCCTCGAGCGAGGCCGGTGCGAGCGTGACGGTCGGATCGGCGTCGGCGGGATTGCCGTCGGCGGTGCGAAAGAGGCCGTCGTCGCCGCGCGTGAGCGTCTGCGGATCGGGGTTCACGAGCTTCAGCTGATCGACGGTCACGACCGCGGTCGGCGGATCGCCGGGCGTCAGCGCCGACACCGTGCCGTCCTTGCCGATCGTGATCTCCGCGCCCGGCGGCACCGACACCGGCCCGCCGTTGCCGAGCACGACCTGATTGGTCGCGTTCACGAGCTGGCCGTTTTCGTCGATGTGCAGGTTGCCCGCGCGCGTGTAGGCCTCGTTGCCGTCGGCGGTTTGCACCGACAGCCAGCCCGGCCCCTGGATCGCCACGTCGAGCGGATTGCCGGTCTGCTGGATCGGCCCCGGCGTGTAGTCGGCGCCCGGCGTCGACGACAGCACGAACGTGCGGGTCGTGTCGTCGTTGATCGAGCTGCCGTCGCCGAACGACATCGGCACGGCGCGGAAGGTTTCGAGCTGCGCGCGAAAACCCGTGGTCGAGGCGTTCGCGAGGTTGTTCGCGACGATCGCCTGCTGTTCGAGCGCCTGCGTGCTGCCCGACATCGCGGTGTAGATCAGCCGATCCATGATGGGGTCCCGTTGGCTTACAGGTTGATCAGGGTCTGGTCGACGGTCTGCTGGGTCTTGATCGTCTGCGCGTTCGCCTGATAGTTGCGCTGCGCGGTAATCAGGTTCACCAGCTCGCTCGTCAGATCGACGTTCGAGTTTTCGACCGCGCCGCCTTGCAGCACGCCGTGATTGGTCGAGCCCGGCGCGGAAATCTGCGCGACGCCCGAAGCCGCGGTCTGTCCGTACTCGTTGTTGCCGAGATCGACGAGGCCGTTCTGGTTCGAGAAGTTCGCAAGCACGATCTGGCCGAGCGCGGCGGTCTGTCCGTTCGAGTAGTTGCCGGTCAGCGTGCCGTCGGTGCCGACCGTGAAGCTGGTCAGCTGGCCTGCCGCGTAGCCGTCGGTCGAGAGGCTGTTCACGCCGTCCTTGCCGCCGTACTGCGTGGTCGTGCCGAGGTTCAGCGTGATGTTTTGCGGCGTCGACGAACCGTCCGAGGTCGGGATCGACACGTTGAACGCGCCGAGCGTCGTGGTCGGCGTGCCGTCGGGGTTGGCCGTGCTGACGAGCGTGCCCGACGAGTTGAAGTTCGCCGTGCCGACGAGCGTCGCCGCGCCGGTCGAGGTGCCCGCGTACACGTTCCACGTGCCGGCAGACGTCTTCGCGAAATACATGTTGACCGTCTGCGAGCCGCCGAGCGTGTCGTAGGCGGTCGTGCTGGTCGAGTAGTTGTAGGTCGACGCGCTGTTCTGGTTGAACGCGGTCGGATTCGGCGCGACGGTGTAGCTGTCGCCGCTCTCCGGCGCGCCGCTGAACGTGATGCTCTCGCCGTTGCCGAGCGTGATCGCGGTGCCGGCGGTGAAGTCCTGCGAAGCCGAGGTCGTGCCGAGCGTGTGGTCCGTGATCGTGTAGGTCGTCGGGCTCGTGAAGTTGATCGTGTAGTTGTCGGTGTTGGTGCCCGCGGCGCCGTTCGTGATCGTCGCGCCGGTCGTGTTGAGCGTGCCGGTGTTGCCCGCGCCGGCCGTCACGGTCGGCGCGCCGAGCATCAGGTCGTCCTGCGCGTTGAGGTTCAGGCCCGCGGTGATCGAGGTGGTCGCCTGCGGCGCGATGTTCGCGGTCGGCACCTTCAGCGGCACGGTCTGCGCGGTGTTGATGATGCCCGAGCTGTTGGCGCCGTAGCCCATCAGCTGGAGCCCCTGCGCGTTCGTGATGTAGCCGTTCTTGTCGAGCTGGAACACGCCGTTGCGCGAATAGGTCAGCGTGCCGTTGCTCGACATCTGGAAGAAACCGTTGCCGTTGATCGCCACGTTCAACGCCTGGTTGGTCGTGGTGATCGTGCCTTGCGAGAACTGCTGCTGCACTTCGGAAAGCTGCGTGCCGATACCGACCTGCTGGTTCACGGCCGTCGCGATCGAATTGGCGTACATGTCGGCGAATTCGGCGGTGCCGCTCTTGAAGCCGACCGTGTTGGCGTTGGCGATGTTGTTGCCGATCACGTCGAGATCGCTCGACGACGCGGACAACCCGCTCAAACCTTGTTGATAACCCATGACGTGCTCCGTATCTGGAAAGTCGTAACTGAATTGATCTGAATCAGAGGATCGCGGCGATGTCCGTCAGCCCGACCGTCGAACCATTCGACAGCACGAGGCCCGCCGTACCGCTGCTCTGCGTCACGACGCCGTCCACGGTCGCGCCGGTCAGCGTGGTGGCCGTGGCCTGCTGGCCGTTGATCGAGCCGGTCGCGGTGATCGTGTAGGTGCCGTCGGCGAGCGTATTGCCCGCCGCGTCGGTCGGCGTCCAGCCGACCGGCACCGTGCCGGCCGACTGCTTGCCGAGATCGATCGTGTTGACGATCGTGCCGGCCGAGTTCTTCACGACCACCTGCAGGTCGCTCACGTCGTTGGCGAGCGTGACGCCGAACGGCGTGGCCTTGCCGCTCGACACCGAGATCGAATTGCCCGGCGCGAGCACGGTCGAGCCGATCAGCAGCGCGGACTGCGATTGCTGGCCCGCCGAAAGCTGCGTCGACAGCGAGGACAGCGAGGTGTTGAGCTGGCTGATGCCCTGCACCGTGCTGATCTGCGCGAGCTGCGAGGTCATCTGCGAGCTGTCCATCGGATTGGTCGGGTCCTGGTTCTTCAGCTGCGCGACGAGCAGTTGCAGAAACGTGTTCTGCAGATCGGTGGCCGAGGTGCCCGACGTGCTGCCCGTCGAACCGGTCGCGTTCGCGCCGTTCATCGTGTCGAGCAGCGTCTGCGAAACGGTCGTGCCGTTGCTGCCGATCGTGGTGTTGGTGGTCAAGGCTCTCTCCTCAGGTTCCGATCGTGAGCGTTTTCAGCATCAGGGTTTTGGCGGTGTTCAGCGTTTCGACGTTGGCCTGATACGAACGCGAAGCCGAGATCATGTTGACCATTTCCTGCACCGGGTCGACGTTCGGCAAGGTCACGTAGCCGTCGGCGTCGGCGGCCGGATTGCCGGGTTCGTAGGCGGTCTTCATCGGCGAAGGGTCGTCGATCACGCCCGTCACCTGCACGCCGCCGACCTGCTGGCCGGAGCCCGAGCGCGCGCCACCGAGCGGGTTCACCGCGAACACGACCTGCTTGGCCTTGTACGGCTGGCCGTCCGGGCCGGTGGTACTGTCCGCGTTGGCGAGGTTCGACGCCGTCACGTTGAGCCGCTGCGACTGCGCCGACATCGCGGAGCCTGCAACACCAAAAATATTCATCAGGGATGGCATGTTTCCTGACCTCTCCTGCCGGTTCTGGCCGGCTTCACGTTAAGTCCCGTAGCGTTTCGTTCGGTACCGCCACGCCCGTTCGCGCGGATCGCGCGCCTGTCTTGAGCGTGTTTCGCGCATCTGTTGCATCTGTTATCTGTTGCGTGCGCTTTGCTGCGTTTGCCGTACTTTGCTGCGCCTGGCAGCCTCTGCGATCCGCGCGCTTTGCCGCTTTGCCGCCATACGCGCGAATCGTGTATTCGTGTGCTCCCGGTTAGCTGCCCGACGTGATCGCCGCGAGCATCGTCTTCACCTGGTTCGACACCACCGTCATGCCCGATTCGAAATGCAGCGTGTTGTCGGCGAACTGCACGCGCTCGGTGTCGATGTCGACCGTGTTGCCGTCGAGCGAAGGCTGCACCGGAATCCGGTATTGCAGGTTGCCGTAGTCGTCGGGGCTGCCGCCCGTCGCCGTGAGCGTCGTCTTGCCGCTCATGTGGCCGGGTTCGGTCGCCGACATCGACATGCCGCTCGTCACGCCGGCCGGTTGCGTCATCGCGAGCGTCGAGCTGTTCGACGCGCCTTGGCCCGCGCTGCTGCCGCCCGTCTTCTTCAGCGCACCGGCAAGCGACGAGGCGAAGTCGACGTCGCGCGCCTTGTAGCCGGGCGTGTCGGCATTGGCGATGTTCGACGACAGCAGTTCCTGCCGGTAGGCGCGCACATCCATCGCCTGCCGGCCGAAGGCGAATTCGGCATCGAGTTTGTCCAGCATGGAAATCTCCCGAGAACGTTCCCAAGGTCTTGCCGTGCGCTGAACATGCAAGCGAGCGGCGCGGCGGCCGGCAAGACCTTTTTGCATGAGGTGCATCTTATGGGCCGGGCGCAAGCGGCAATCGGACGAATAACCGGGAAAGGGGGCTTCTATTCAACGTTTGCGCGAGAGAGGCGCTCACTAGAATGCAAGGCGTACCGATGCATTCGATGGAGACCCACGATGGACCAGCCCACTTCCGCCTTGCCGCAGCGCGCGTATTGCGCGGCGGCAGATCGTGCAGATTCGGGCGCGAGTGCGGGTATGGTTGCGGGCGCGGAAGAGGGTTCGCGGCACGCCATGCACGCACCGCGGGTTGTGCCGCGCGTGGCGGTGCGAGCCGGCTCGCGGCTGCTCGCGCGTCTTTGCACGCGGCTCGTCGTGCAGGTCGCGTTATGGGTCGCGGGCGGCATCGTGCTGTTGCCGGCCACGACCCAGGCGCAGGCGCAAGAGCACGACGGCGGCGGGCCGATCGTGATTCCGGGACCCGGCGAAAAGAATCCGGCGGCGCTCAACGATCTCGTGCAGCAGATGCAGACGCCCGCGCAGCGTGCGTCCTCGGCGGCGTCGCTGGCGGCTGCCACGGCGCAGTCGCTCGGGCGGGCGCCGGCCTCGCGGCCAACCGCCGATAACGATGCGTTCGCACGCGCCGCGGGCGCGAGCGGCGCGATCGTCATTCCGGGCGCGGGCGAAGCCCCCGCCACCGCGCCGGCGCTGATCCGCACGAGCTTCAGGCCGGACGCCAACGGCGTCGTGACGATTCCCGCGCCGGCCAATGCGGGGGCCTCGGGCGTGGCACGCGTGAACATCGAGCCAGCCGCGCGCACCGCTGTCCCGGTAACGGTGACGCCCGCGCCGAACGGTGCCGGCGCTGCCAATGCGCGGCCCGTCGCCGCCAATGTGCCGCAAGGCGGTTTCGATAGTCTCGCGGCGCGCGGCGAACCGCCCGAATTCGGCGCGAACGGCAAGCCTATCGCCTCGGTGCAACCGCAGGCAGGCGCGGTGGCTACGGTTGCAGTTGCCGCAACGCCCGCGCGAACGCAGGTGGCCGCGGCACGTCAGCCGGTGACGGCCCTGACACTGAGAAACCAGCAGATGGCCGCCGCCGCGGCCATCGCAACGCCTGCGCAAGCCGCACCGCTGCCCGGTCAGCAGGACCCGGAAGCGATCCACGCCGCCGCGCTCGCGTTCCTGCAGCAGCAGTCCGCGGGATTGCCCGGCAAGGTCGACATCACGGTCGCGCCCGCGTTTCCGCGCGGGCTGGCCGCCTGCACCTCGCTCGAACCGTTCCTGCCGAGCGGCGCGCGCCTGTGGGGCCGCATGACGGTCGGCGTGCGCTGCGCGGGCGAGAAGCCGTGGACCCTCTACCTGCAGGCGCGCATCGCGCTGCACGCGACCTACTACCTCGCCTCGCGCGCGATGGCGCCGGGCGAAGTGCTGACGGCCGCCGACCTCGTCGCGCGCGACGGCGATCTGACCGGCCTGCCGCAGGCGATCGTCACCGATCCGTCGCAGGCGGTCGGCTCGGTCTCGCTCGTGCGGATCGCGAGCGGCATGCCATTGCGCCGCGACATGCTGAAGAGCGCGTCGGCGGTGGCGATCGGCCAAACCGTGCGGGTCGTGGCCGCCGGCGACGGCTTCTCGATTTCGGCCGAGGGCAGCGCGATGAGCAACGCGTCGCCGGGCCAGCAGGTGCGGGTCAAGACCGCGAACGGGCAGATCATCTCCGGCATCGTCAAGGATGGCGGAACGGTCGAGATCCAGATGTGAGCAGGTTCGCTGCCCTGCCTCGCGCGAATGGGCTCGCGGCCGGAACGACAGTGGCGCATGTGCGCGGGGAGCGTGTCGCGGCGCGGGTGGAAACGATGTGGAAAGGGTCGGATGGCCAGGCAAAGCCGGGCCGGGCGTGGAGCGATTGCGCTAAAGTTTTGAGCGGCGCTTGCCGTTATCAGAATCAAATCGTTCAGGAAGCCTATCGTGAAAGTCGATTCCACCACCTCATCGAATCTGCCGACGTTGAAAGACGCCGTATCCCGTTCGCAACAGGGCGACACCGCGCCGGCAACGGGCGCCACGCAGGGCGCGAGCACGGGCGCGCCGAGTTCGAACAGCGGCGCCGGCGACGCGAACGTGAGCCTGTCGGGCCTGTCGCAGCATCTGCGCAGCCTCGCGGCGAGCGGTTCGGCCGACATCGACATGGCGCACGTCGAGTCGATCAAACAGGCCATCAAGGACGGCACGCTGCAGATCGACTCCGGCAAGATCGCCGACGGCGTGCTGCAGACGGCGCGCGACCTGTTGCAGAACAAAACCTCGTCGACCGGCAACTGATCGGCACCTCGCAGTGCGACGACATGCCGGGCGGCGTTCGACAAACTCGGCTCGCGCACCCCGCGCGCGCCGCCGCGCATAGCGAGTCGTTGACATGAAAGACGCCCTGGTTGCCATCCTGATCGAAGAACATTCGACCGTCGAGGCGTTCGCCTCGATTCTCACGCTCGAAACGAAGGCGCTGACCGCCGTGTCGCCGCTGGACGAGCAACTGCCCGCGATCGTCGAGAAGAAAACCGAATTGGTTGGCGTGCTCGCGCGGCTCGAAGCCGCGCGCGACGCGCAACTGGCCGAGCTCGGCTTGCCGGCCGGCTGGTCCGGCATGGAACTCGCGGCGAGCACCGACACGCGGCTCGCGATGCAGTGGAAGCTGCTGCAAAAAGCGGCCGAGCGAGCGCGGCGCGTCAATACCAACAACGGCGAGCTGATCCGCGTGCGCATGGATTACAACCAGCGCGCGCTGAAGGCGCTACAGGTCAACGTGCCGCCCAAGGTCAATCTGTATGGCCCGGATGGGCGGGTGCCGGCTTATTCGGGACTTTGATCCGCTCGTACACGCGCGACACTTCTTCCCAGGAAAAACCTGACGCGTGAGCTCGAAAAATAGTCAGAACGAGCCTGCCGACTCGAAATAGATTCGGCCGGCTCGAACCCGGCTCGTTTTTGGCGCCATTTCGGCCAAAGACTCGAAATCCAGCGACTGCTTCGCGCGGTCGGTCTCAGTGCGGGCCCGCTTGAAAGCCTCGCGGACGACCTGTTGGATACGATCGGGAACGCGCCTCGGCAGGTGGGCGTACTGCTTGCGCCTGTTCTTCGCGATGCCGATCCGGCAACGCCGCCCTTCCCTCACCACATCTCCCTCTTTCTCACAACGTTAGCCATTCGGCTAGCTGGCGCGCAGCGCCACATCACGTTGAAATGGCAGTCCCGCTCGCGTTTTCGTATGCGTCGCCCGGCTCACCGTTACGGCGCACTCACATGCGAGATTTTGCCACTATCGAGGTTGTGTAATGATGTGTATGATGAGAGGACTGCAGTATGAAGAGCGCCGAGGTCGTCAAATTGATCCAAGCCCATGGCTGGCAACTCGTCCGGATAACGGGCAGCCACCATCATTTTCGGCACGCGGAAAAGTCCGGTCTCGTGACCGTCCCGCATCCGAAAAAGGATCTTCCGCCCGGCACACTGAACAGCATTCTGAAACAGGCGGGGCTGAAATGAAGCATCTGATCTTTCCAATCGCAGTCGAGCCCGGAGACGGCACGCACGCGTTCGGCGTGGTGGTGCCCGACATTCCGGGCTGCCACTCCGCGGGCGATACGCTCGAGGAAGCCTATGCGAATGCCAGGGAAGCGATCGAATCCCACCTCGAAACCCTGCTCGACGAAGGGTTGCCGCTGCCCGAGCCGCTCACGCTCAGCGCGCATCGGCGCAATCCGGAGTTCGCGGGTTTTGTGTGGGGGTTTGTGACAACGCGCAACATTCCGGCGTTGAGAAAAGCGGTGCGCATCAACATCTCGCTGCCCGAGGTCCTGGTGCAGGAGATCGACGCGTATGCGCAGGCGCGCGGCATGTCGCGCTCGGCATTTCTGGCGCTCGCCGCCGAACATGAAATGGCCGGCGCGTGAGAAACACTGTGCGGCAAGCTGCGCACGTCGTGCAGCGAGCCTGTTGGCGCTGCCTCGGTTGAACAGGGGCTGGCGGGCCGCCAGCCGGTCTTCAAACCGGCGCTTCAGTTCGTCTCGGCGTTCGCCCAGGCCATTTCGCGCAGCCGCGCGCGCAGGCGCGCCACGGCCTGGCTATGCAGTTGGCACACGCGCGATTCGCTGACTTCCATCACCGCGCCGATTTCGCGCAGGTTCATGCCGCGCTCGTAGTACAGCGACATCAGCAGCTTCTCGCGCTCCGGCAAGCGGTCGATCGCCTCGACGAGCGCCGCGCGCAGGCTGTCGTCGAGCAAGGCCGAGAGCGGGTCCGAATGATCGACGCAGTAGCGGTCCAGAAACGGCTCGTCGTCGGCGGAACGGTCGAAGTCTTCGTAGTAGATGAGCTGGCTGCCGTGCAGGTCCTGCAGCATCGACTGATACTCGTCGAGCGGCATCTGCAGGTGCTCGGCAATCTCCGTTTCGCTCGCCGAGCGGCCGAGGTTCTGCTCCACCTTGTGCACCGCCGTTTCCACTTCGCGCGACGTGCGCCGCAGGCTGCGCGGCAGCCAGTCGTTGCTGCGCAGCTCGTCGAGCATCGCGCCGCGAATCCGCTGGCTGGCGTAGGTCTCGAACTGCGCGCCCTGGTCTTCCTTGTAGCGCCCGGCGGCATCCAGCAAGCCGATCATGCCGGCCTGGATCAGGTCGTCGAGATCGACGCTCGCCGGCATTTTCGCGACAAGCTGCAAGCCGAGCCGACGCACCAGCGGTGCGTACTTCGTCAGAACTTCGGCCTGGGAAATCTTTCCCTGAGCGTTGTACATCGTGCTCCCCTTCTCCTCGTGCACGCCGCTTAAGCGTGCTGCGCGGACGGTTGGTCGGCGTGGTGCGCCGCTGTAACTGTCGCGGACGCCCGCCGGGGCGTTTGCGACGACATCGCTGGCCGCATCGGCCAGTACTGCAATTCGGCGGCGAGCTGGCGGAAGTCGCGCGCGGCCGGCGCCGACGGGAACGCGTCGACGACACAGCGCGACAACTCCAGCGCCCGCGCCATGCGAGCGTCGGCCGCAATGCAGCCGGCGTCTTCGAGCGACACCGTCAGATAGCGCCCGGCCACGCCGGCAAAATTCGCGAACGTGGCATGCGCGTCGTTTGCGCTTTGCACATGATTCGCCAGCAGGCGAAACTGTGCGAACGCGTGCGCGTAGTGCAGACGCTTCATGCACGCATACGCGTCGGTGATCGCCTGGGCCGACACGCGCGTGACGATCATCACGTCGTGCGCCTGCTTCGCGAACGGCGAGAGATGCCCTGCGTCGTCGAGTTGCGCGTCGATCAGCACGATGTCGGCGGAACCGTCGAGCAACACGCTGAAGTCGGTCTCCGCGTGCCCCTCGCGGTTGTTGCGCGAGGCGGCCAGCACCGAAAAGCCGAGCGCATGGCGCGCGGCGGCGCAATCCACCGCCATCTCGCCGCGCATCACCGCCGCGAAATTGCCCGCGCCGCGCAAGCCGCCGAGCATCGCGCTCACCGATTGCTCGCCGACGCATTCGTCGATCACGAGCACGTCCTTGCCCTGCTGCGCGAGCGCGGCGGCGAGGTTGACGACCACCGTGGTGCTGCCCGCGCCGGCCGACGCACCCGTCACCGCAATCACGCGCGCACCGCCGCGCGCAAGCAGCCGCCGCAAGCCTTCCGCCTGATCCGAGACGAGCTTATCCAAAGCGAACCTCGTGCAGCTCGGCCGTCGAGCGCGCGGACAGCGAAGACAGCAACGCGGGAATGTCGTCGTCCTGCGGCACGAACGGCGAGTTGTCGCGCGGAATGCAGAACGTGCTCTTGATGAGGAATTTCTTCGTCGCGACGTACAGGTTCTCCGGCACTTTCTGTCCGGTCGAGACGTAATGCACGGGCAGCTTGTAGCGAATCACCGTATCGAGCACGCCGCCGAGGTTGGTCGCTTCGTCGAGCTTGGTGAGAATGCAGCCGGCGAGCGGCTGCTGGTCCGGCGCGCGCTGATACGCCTGCACGACTTCGTTCAGGGTGTCGCCGTGGCTCGTTGCGTTGAGCAGCAGAAGGCGCTGCACCGGCTGACCGGCGCGGCACAGCATCGCGATCTGGTCCGACACGAGGCGGTCGCGCTGGCTCATGCCGATCGTGTCGATCAGCACGATGTGCTTGTTGCGCAGCTCGGAGAGCGCGAGTTGCAGATCGGCGCTGTCCTTCACCGCATGCACCGAGACGCCAAGAATCTTGCCGAAGATGCGCAGCTGCTCGTGACCGCCGATCCGGTAGCTGTCGGTCGTGAGCAGCGCGACCTTGCTCGCGCCGAAGCGCATCACGCAGCGCGCGGCGAGCTTGGCCGTGGTCGTCGTCTTGCCGACGCCGGTCGGGCCCATCAGTGCGAACACGCCGCCGCGCTCCATCAGCGCGTCTTCGTTTTCCATCACGGGCAGATTCGATTCGAGCACCGAGCGAACCCAGTCCATGCCACCGTCCATCGTCTCGATGTCGTCGGGCAGGTTGTCGACCATCATCTGTACGAGCTGCGCGGAAAAACCCGCCGCGAACAGATGCTTGGTGAGCGCGGCGCGCGCCGGATTGCGGCGCTGGCGATCGCCCCACAAGAGGCCCGCGAAGTGCTCTTCCATCATGCCGCGCATCGACGACAGCTCGTTCATGACAGTGTCCTTGACGACCTGCTCCATACGCGCCTTGATCGCTTCGGCGACCGCGGCGGGCGTGCGGGTTTCGTCGGCGGCGGGCGGCATAGGCGCGAGCCTCTGCGCGGTGCGGCGCGCGGCGACCTGCGCGGCTTCGCGAGCCCACTCGGGCCTGTCGATGAAAGACGGCTCGGCAGCCGCCGGTTTGGCCGCGGGTCCAGTCGATGGTGCGGCGGCACGGTTCACCTCGACGGTGCTGCCGAGCCCCTTGGACGTCGCGACGGCGGGTGTCATCGCGGCGGGACGCGCGCTGTATTCGCCGCCCTGTTGCTGCTGCTCGGCGGCGATGCGGTGTGCGTGATCGATAAGCCACGGATTCGATTCGGCCATCGTGCGCGGCGCGATTGATTCGGTAGCGGCCGCGACGGGTGGCACCGGCACGCCGGCGGCCTTGAGCAGATCCGCGCGAATGTCTTCGGACAGACGTGTGGCGGCTGCGCGAGCACTGGAACCGGACGGCATGGCGGGCGCTGCCGCTGCAATAGACACGGGCTGGCTCGCGGCGAGCGCGGCGCCGGCCGTTGCGATGTCGGTCGCGTTGCCGGCCGCGCTTGGCGCGGTATTGCCCGGCAATGCAGTGGCCGGTGCGGGCATCGCGTTAGCGGCGGAAAGCGCCGTCGAATGAAGCGCCGGATTCGCACCGGGCATGGCTTTCGGCACAGTGGCAATCGCCGCGCCATGCTGCGCGTCATTCGCGAACGCACTGCTCACCGGCATCGTCCCCTCGCCCGCTTCCGGGCTCGCGCCGAACACCGACGAAAACACGTCGGGCATACCGCTCGCGTACGGATTCGCCGCTG
Source organism: Burkholderia sp. Ax-1724 (assembly GCF_011752995.1). Taxonomy (GTDB): domain Bacteria; phylum Pseudomonadota; class Gammaproteobacteria; order Burkholderiales; family Burkholderiaceae; genus Paraburkholderia. The sequence goes on along the minus strand of NZ_VWWL01000022.1, from coordinate 36,175 downwards.
CCATCGGTGCCGCCGGCAGCGCGCGCGGTGCGACTTGCGAGCCCATGCCCGCCCCCATCGGCACAGCCAGCCCGGTCGCCGCGCCTTCGCGCGCTTTCGGTGTGATCGCAGCGAGATCGCTATCGGCGAGCGCGACGATTTCGACGCTGCCGTCGTCCATCGTGCGATTCGACAGCACGACCGCGTCGGGGCCAAGTGCTTCGCGAACGAGCCGCAGCGCATCGCGACTGGTAGCACCGACAAATTTACGAATGTTCAAGCTGGACCCCCGATGAGGTGAACGGACTAGCGGACCGGCGATATACCCTTCCCATTGAGATCAATTATTGCGAAAGCTGTCGAGCGACGATCGATGGATAAAGACCGTGAAAAGCGGGCTATTCGTGCGATGGACACATGCCGGACATGTCGCGCGAGCAAGTCGCGGCCGAGGTGGCGACACCCGCGAAGCCGCGCGCCGGGCCGCAAAACCACGGCCCCAAACAAAAACCGGCGCCTCGAAGCGCCGGTTTCCGCCGTCAATGCACACGCCCGCACGCACGCCAAGCCGCTCAGCCCTGCGCGCCGATCAGATTCACCACCTTGACGTGCCTCGTGTCGGGCACTTCCGCATACGACAGCACCTTCAGTTGCGGCAGGCTGCGGCGCAGGAAGCGCGCGAGCATCGGCCGCAACGCGTGCTGCACGAGCAGCACCGGCGCGAGACCGAGATTCTGCTGACGCGTCATCGCCTTCTGCGTCTCGGCGAGCAGCGTATGCGCGAGGCCCGGTTCGAGCCCCGGGTTCGGTCCGGTCGAGAGCGCCTGCGACAGCACGCGTTCGAGGTTCGCGTCGAGCCCCATCACCTGCATGTCGCCGGTACCGGGGAACCACTGCTGCGTGATCGCGCGGCCCAGCGCGAGGCGTACCGCGGCGGTCAGTTCGTGTGCATCGGTGATCTTCGCCGCGTGCTCGGCGAGCGCTTCGAGAATCGTGCGCATGTCGCGAATCGGCACGCCCTCTTCGAGCAGATTCTGCAGCACCTTTTGCAGCGTATTGAGCGGCAGCGCCTTCGGCACGAGATCGTCGACGAGCGAGGGCGTGTCCTTCTGCATCCGCTCGATCAGCGCCTGCACTTCGCGGCGGCCGAGCAGTTCCGACGCATGCGTGACGACGAGGTGATTGAGGTGCGTCGCCACCACCGTGCTCGAATCGACGACCGTGTAGCCGTACACCTGCGCCTGTTCGCGCAGGTTCGTGTCGATCCAGATCGCGGGCAGGCCGAACGCCGGGTCCTGGGTCGGCGTGCCGGGCAGCGCGGCCGACACCTGGCCCGGATTGATCGCGAGCCACTGGCCCGGATACGCTTCGCCCGCGCCGATCTCGACGCCCTTCAGCGCAATGCGATAGCCGTTCGGCCGCAATTCGAGGTTGTCGCGAATATGAATGACGGGCGGCAAAAAGCCGATTTCCTGCGCGAACTTCTTGCGGATGCTCTTGATGCGCTTGAGCAGTTCGCCATCCGAATTCTTGTCGACGAGCGGAATCAGCCGGTAGCCGACTTCGAGGCCGAGCGTGTCGATCATCGTCACGTCGTCCCAGCTGGCCTCGGTGTTCTCGACCGGCGCGAGCGCGGCCGGCGCGACCTCGGCGAGCGCGGTGCTGCTCTTGCGCTCCGCGGCGCGCTTTTTCATCGTGCGGCCGAGCTGGATCAGCGCGCCGCCGAGAATCAGGAACGCGAAGTGCGGCATGCCCGGAATCAGGCCCATCAGCACGAGAATGCAGCCCGTAATCATCAGCACGCGCGGATTCGTGAACAGTTGCCCCGTGAGCTGCGTGCCGATGTCCTCGTTGGTCGCGACGCGCGAGACGATCACGCCGGCCGCCGTCGAAATGACGAGCGACGGAATCTGCGCAACGAGGCCGTCGCCGATCGTCAGCAGCGTGTAGTTCTTGCCCGCCGCCGCAAAGCTCATGTCGTGCTGGACCATCCCGACGATCAGCCCGCCGATGATGTTGATGACCATGATGAGCAGGCCGGCGATCGCATCGCCGCGCACGAACTTGCTCGCGCCGTCCATCGAGCCGTAGAACTCGGCTTCCTGGGCGACTTCGGCGCGGCGCTTCCTCGCCTGTTCCTCGTTGATGAGCCCCGCGTTCAGGTCGGCGTCGATCGCCATCTGCTTGCCCGGCATCGCGTCGAGCGTGAAGCGCGCGGACACTTCGGCGATCCGCCCCGCGCCCTTCGTGATGACCATGAAGTTGATGACCATCAGGATCACGAACACGACGATCCCGACCGCGAAGTTGCCGCCCACGAGGAAGTGGCCGAACGACTCGATCACCTGGCCGGCCGCATCGGGGCCGGTGTGGCCTTCGAGCAGCACGATCCGCGTCGAGGCGACGTTCAGCGAGAGCCGCAGCAGCGTCGAGAACAGCAGCACGCTCGGGAATGCGGCGAAGTCGAGCGGCTTCATCGTGTACATGCTGACGAGCAGCACCATCACCGAGAGCGCGATGTTGAAGGTGAACAGCAGGTCCAGCAGGAACGGCGGCAACGGCAGAATCATCATGCCGAGGATCATGCAGATCAGCACCGGCCCGGCGAGGGCGCGCAGATTGGTGCTGCTCAAGGCATCCGGCCGTCGGCCGAGGAAACCGGCGCGAGCGTTCATGCGGAGGCTCCCTTGTTGGCGTTGTTCGTGTCGTCGCTAGCGGGGTCGAGCGTGTCGGCGGCTTCCGCGGCCGCGTCGTCTGCGTCTTCGGCCGCGTCGTCGTCCGATATGCCGCCCTTGTCGAGTTCGGCAGGCACGTCGAGTTCGGTCGGCGCGACCGGCACCGCGCCGCCTTCGGTCCTGAAGCGCCGCAGCTGATAGACCCACGCGAGCACCTCGGCGACCGCGCCATAGAGCGGCCCCGGAATCTCGCGATTCAGCTCGACGTTGTGATAGAGCGCCCGCGCGAGCGGCGGCGCTTCGAGCAGCGGCACGTTGTGTTCGGCGGCGAGTTCGCGAATCCGCGCGGCCACGAGGTTCACGCCCTTCGCGACCACCTTCGGCGCGCGCATCTCGCCGTCGGTGTATTGCAGCGCGACTGCGAAGTGCGTCGGGTTCGTCACGACGACGTCGGCCTTCGGCACCTGCGCCATCATCCGGCGCCGCGCAATCGCGCGCTGCTGCTGGCGAATCTTGCCCTTGATGTGCGGATCGCCTTCGCTCTCGCGATGCTCGCGCTTCACCTCTTCCTTGGTCATGCGCAGCTTCTTGTGGAACTGCCAGAGCTGGTACGGCACGTCGAGCGCGGCCACCGCGAACATGCCCGCCACCGTCATGCCGCAGCACACGGCGATCAGATGCACGGAGTTGGCGAGCGCGAGATGGAGCGGCTGCGTCGCGAGCGCGAGGAATGCCTCGCGACGGTTCCAGATCGCCGTGCCGCCGATCAGCCCGACCACGAGCGTCTTCGCGATCGACATGCCGAGCTGGATCGGTCCGTTGATCGAAAAGATGCGGCCCAGGCCCTCGACCGGATTGAGCCGGCTGAACTTCGGTTCGAGCCCTTTCGCCGAAAGCTGCCAGCCGCCGAGCGCCATCGGCGCGAGCAGCGCGGCCGCGCCGGTCAGGCCGAGAATCGGCAGCAACGCATAGAGCCCTTCGCGCGCGGCCGAGCCGGCGCCGCTCAGCATGCGGTTGGCGTCGAACGTGCTCGCGTGATTGAACGCGAACGAGGCGCGCAACATCGCCTCGAGATGATCGCCGATCTGGCCGGACAGACCCCACACGCCGTAGAACCCCGCCGCCAGCAAGGCGAACGTCGACAGCTCCCGCGAACGCGCGACCTGCCCTTCCTCGCGCGCCTTCTGCAGGCGCCGGGGAGTGGCGGATTCGGTTTTTTCGAGGTCGCTATCCTCTGCCACGAAGCTCTCCAGTCGGCCGAGGCACGGCGCCTCTTTCCAGTGAGAGCGATTATTCCCGCTCGACGCAAGCGCCGATCGGCGGATAAGGGCGGAGAAACCGGGGTATTTCGACGGATGGCCCGTCAGGCCACGCGATCTCGCGCAGCCTGCCGGACTTCGGGCCGGGGTGTCCCGGCCCGGGATTCAGCCGGCCCGACGTCCGGCTGGGCGCTCGAAACGCTCAGAAGGCGACGAAAGGCGCGGCCCCGCCGTTCGCGGTCTTGTCGATGCCGTAGTACACGTAGCGGCCATAGAAGAACGGCAGACCGAGGTCGAAGCTGCTGTTGCCGCCGATCTGGCCGGCGAGGTCGTTGAACGCATAGTTGGCGGCGTTGCCGAACAGCGTCGCCGCGCTCACGATGCCGATGCTGGCCGTTGTCGAGGCGTTGTTCAGGCCGACCAGCTTGACCGAGCGGGTTTGCGCCGACGACGGGCAGTAGAAGCCCGGGAAGTTGCTGCCGCACAGCGCGAGCGAACTATCGGCGAAGAAGTAGCCGTTCGAGCCGGAATCGAGGAACGCCTGCACCGTCGTGCCGTTGTACACGCTGCTGTTCAGGTCGCCGTACGGGTCGGTCGTGAAGGTCTGCGCGGCGGCGAGCGCGTTGTTCGACTGCGTGCCGATGCCGAACACGAGCGTACCGTTCGCCGATGGCGCGCCGGCGTCGGGCAGCGGCGGCATCTGCACGATCACGCCGTTGTTGTCGGCGAGGAAATTCGCCACCGGATTGGCGACCTGCTGCGTGGTCTGCACCGCCGCGCGTATGCAGGACGCGCCGCTCGGGCAGGCGAAGTAGTTGCTGTAGGTCGCCGCGGTGGCGGCATTCGCGCAGGTGGCGCCGCAATCGATGGGCGCGGTGCCCACGCCGAGAATGCCGTTCGCGCCGAGCTCGCTGGCCGTGTTCTCGGCCGGGCCGCTGCCGCAGCCGCGCGCGGGTATCGTGCTCGCGTTCATGTCGCCGATGATCTGCAGCGGGATGCCGCTCGCGCTCGTCGTCTCGCCGCCCACCTTGACGATCGCGGTACGCACGGAGCCCCACGTGTAGCCGTCGGCGAACGTCGCGCATTCGGCGAGCGGCGCGCCATCGCTCGCCGACGCGCTCGTCGGCAACGCGGCGAGCAGCGACTGATTGAGCACCGAGCTCACCACGCGCAGCCCGAACGAGCCGGTGTCGAGCTGGATGTTGTTGATCGTCTGGCAGTTGCTCGTGCCCGGCACGCAGATCGTCACGCTGACGGCCGGAATATTCGGCACGCCGCTCACCCCGGCGCCGACCGTGATCGGCACCGTGTTCGCGGCGCTCGAGGCGATCGGCTGCTGGGTCGGGCTGGCCGGCAGCGAGCCGCCGTTCAGCGTGCTCGAGCCGTTGTTGCTGGAACTGGAGTTGTTGTCGCCGCCGCCACCGCCACCGCCGCCGCATGCGGCGAGCGTGGCCGCGAGCACGACAGCGAATACGGCCAGCATGGCCTGCTTCCAGCCTTTGACTTTGGCGATCGTGTGCATGGTTCGCATCGTCGTCCTCATTACTGGATATCGGAGCCGCTGACACCGGCGGGCAGCGCGGACGGCAGCCACGCGACGCCGCTGAACGCGCCCATGTGGCCGGCCGACTGCACCACGAGTCCGCTCTGCTCGACGCTGACCGGACCGCGCGCATTGCCGCGCGCCGCGCGCGCGGCCTTCACGCCCGCCACGTACTGCGGGAAATAACTACCGAGCAGATCATTGAGATCGGGCATTTGCGGACCATGCCACGCGATGCCGAACACGGAGCCGTTGGCGGCAAGATATTCGCGGACCACGGTGCCGTTGCCGAACGTGGTCTCGCGCACCGTATAGGAAGCCGCCGTGGATGACGCGGCGGAAGCCGCACTCGATGCCGAGCGCATCACGCTCTGCGCCGCGCTACTGGCGGGCTGCACCACGCGGGAAGAAACCGAAGCGTCCGCGGGCGGCGTCATCGGCGCGGCGCCGAGTGCCGCATGAGCGGACTGCGCGGCCATCAAGGCCGCGAGAGAACACGGTAAAACCAGCGCCACGGCTTGCACGGCGCGACGTACACGACTGCGCATAACGATGCTCCTCCTGGACTGCGAGCGCGGCGCACGCGTCGCGCGAACCGGCCGCAGGTAGGCAGATGATACGGCACAGCCCCGCTCGCAACCTTGGGGAGTCTACCTCATCGGGTGACCGCCCGACGCTGCCGGAACGCCGTGCCGCGCTTCGACCTCGTAGTATGCCTGCGCCTGATGCCGGCCTGCAGAGGGCGCGAACGCGCGTAGGCCTTACCGTCCATTACAGACAGGAAACCGTCTGCAACGGGCGGGCTCGCCAACGCGCGCGCCGGCCTCAGAAGCCGAGGCTTGCGAGCAGATCGTCGACCTGCGATTGATCCTGCACCACGTCGGTTTTGCTTTCCGGATTGATCTGCGGACCGTTCAGCAGATGCTCGGGGCTGCCGGTCGGCGACACCTCGGCCGCGAGCGCCGCCGCGTTCGCCGCGAACTGCTCGCGCCGCTCGAGCGCGATGTTCTCGACGAGCACGCCGAGCAGCTGCTGCTCGATCAGATACACGACCTCGGTGATCTTCTTGATCACCTGGCCGGTCAGGTCCTGGAAGTCCTGCGCGAGCATGATCTCCATCAACTGCGCATTGGTCGCGCTGGTCGCCTCGGGCACGCCGCGCAGGAACGTGCGCGTGTCGTTCATGAGCGCGCGCACTTCCTCGCGCTCGATCGGCGCCGCGTACCACTGCTCCCAGCGCGCGTCGAGTTCGCCCGCGTCCTCGCGCAATTGCTCCTGCACCGGCTTCGCGATGTCGATCGCCGACAGCACGCGCTCGGCGGCCTGCTCGGTCATGTTGGCGATGTACTTCAGGCGGTCGCGCGCATCGGGCACGGCTTCGGCCGCGCGCTCGACGTGCTTGTCGAGCCCGAGTTCGCGCATCGAATCGCGCAGCGTGCGCGTCAGCTGGCCGATGCGCGCGAGGATGCGGTCCGATGCGAAGTCGCCGCTCTCTTGGGCCGCGTCGGCGCCAGGCGTTTGGGTCGGCGCAGTCACGTCAGCTCCCGGCTTTCGCCATCTTCTCGAGAATCTTGTTGAGCTTCTCGTCGAGCGTCGCGGCCGTGAACGGCTTGACGACGTAACCGCTCGCGCCGGCCTGGGCCGCGGCGATGATGTTTTCCTTCTTCGACTCGGCCGTCACCATCAGCACCGGCAGATGCGAGAGATTGGCGTCGACGCGGATTTCCTTGAGCATCGCGAGACCGTCGAGGTTCGGCATGTTCCAGTCGGAGATCACGAAGTCGTAGCTGCCGCCGCGCAGACGCGCGAGACCGGCCTGGCCGTCTTCCGCCTCGTCGACGTTCGCGTAGCCGAGCTCCTTGAGCAGATTGCGGACGATCCGGCGCATCGTCGGAAAATCGTCAACCACCAGAATCTTCATTCCCTTATCCATTTCTATTCCCTTTCTTGATTCATGATGCGGCGAGTGGCCGCCTCAATCTACGCGGGCGCATCATACCCGCTGAACGCGTTCGCCCATCGACGACAAACGCGCCATCACGCGCCGGCTCATTTCCGGCAGCGCGGCGATTTCGTCGGCGGCGCCGAGCGCGATCGCCTCGCGCGGCATGCCGAACACGATGCAGCTCGCTTCGTCCTGCGCCAGCGTATAGGCACCGGCCCTTTTCATCTCCAGCAGACCGGCCGCGCCATCGCGCCCCATGCCGGTCAGAATCACGCCGACCGCGTTCTTGCCCGCATGCTGCGCGGCCGATCTGAACAGCACGTCGACCGACGGACGATGCCGGTTCACCGGCGGGTCGTCGGACAGGTGCGCGATATAGTTCGCGCCGCTCCTCGCGAGCAGCAGATGCGCGTGGCCGGGCGCGATATACGCATGCCCCGGCAGCACGCGCTCGCCGTGCTCCGCTTCTTTAACGGTAATCCGGCACAAACCATTGAGGCGTTGCGCGAAAGATTTCGTGAAGCCCGGCGGCATATGCTGCGCGATCAGCACCGCGGGCGCGTCGGGCGGCAGCGGCACGAGCACTTCGCGGATCGCCTCGGTGCCGCCCGTCGACGCGCCAACGATGATGAGCTTCTCGGTACTCAGCAACGGGTTGTTGAAGAGCGGCGTGTTGCCGGCCGGCGCATGCGCGGCGTGCGCGGCCGCATGCTGCACGGGCGCGGCCTGGCGCACGCGCGCGCGGGCGGCCGCGCGCACCTTGTCGGCGAGCTTTTCCGCGTAGTCGAGCATGCCGTCGCGAATGCCCACCTTCGGCTTGGTCACGAAATCGACCGCGCCCAGTTCGAGCGCGCGCAGCGTGATTTCGTTGCCGCGCTCGGTCAGCGACGACACCATCACGACCGGCATCGGCCGCAGGCGCATCAGCTTTTCGAGGAAGTCGAGGCCGTCCATGCGCGGCATTTCGACGTCGAGCGTCAACACGTCGGGGTTGTGCTGCTTGATGAGTTCGCGCGCGACGAGCGGGTCGGGCGCCGTCGCCACCACCGTCATGTCCGGCTGGCCGTTGATGATCTCGGTCATCAGACTGCGAATCAGCGCCGAATCGTCGACGCACAGTACCTTGATCTTTTGCACAGCGCTCACGCCTCCTCTGTGGTTCTGGCGTTGTTGGAATAAGTCGGGCGCGGGCTCGCGCCGAACAGTTCGATTCTCGGCCGCGCGGCGGCCGGCGAAGCGAACAGCTCGACCCGCCTGCGCGCCGCCGCAAGCCGCTCGGCGCGCGCTTCGGCGCTTTGCCGCACGAGCGCCTGTTCGCGCTCGGCCACGCCCGCTTCCTGCTGCACGCGCAGTTTCTTCACCATCACCTGGCCCGTGCGCGGCATGAACGCGACCTTGCGCGGATGCGAACCCTGCAGGTCCTCGGCGACGATGCGGATTTTTTCGGTAGCGAGATAGCGGCGCACGAATTCGGAGTTGCGATCGCCGATGTTCATCGTCGTCATGCCGGCGAGCACCGCGCCGCCGCCGAACACCTTCGCTTCGAAACGCTCGCGCCGCCCGCCGGCCTTGATCAGTTCGTTGATCAGCACTTCCATCGCGTAAGCGCCGTAGCGCATCGAGTCCGACGCGGCCTGCGCGACGTCGGCGCCGTCGTCGGGCAGCATGAAGTGATTCATGCCGCCGATACCGGCGGTACGGTCCTGAATGCAGGCCGCGACGCACGAGCCGAGCACGGTCACGAGCACCATGTCCTCGTGTGTCGTGTAGAACTCGTTGGGCAACAGCTTCACGCCGGGGCGCTTGAAGTGGTTGTCGTAGTAGAGATTGGATGCGATCGGCAACGCGCTGCTCATGCTGTCACCCCGCTCGTCGTGTGATGCACCGCAGTGCGCGCGGGCGGGCGTTCGCCGCCTGCGTCGCGCGTCAGTTCATAGACGGTCTGTCCGCGCAGCCGGAACGCCTGCGTCACGTACGTGAAGTTCTCCGAATGACCGGCGAACAGCAGGCCGCCCGGCTTCATCAGCGGCTCGAAGCGCGTGAGCACCTGGGCCTGCGTCGGCTTGTCGAAATAGATCATCACGTTGCGGCAGAAGATCGCGTCGAACTGCGTGCGCAACGGGTAGTCGCGATCGGTCAGGTTCAACTGCTCGAAGCGCACGAGCGCGCGCACTTCGGGCCGCACCTTGACCATTCCCGCATGCGTGCCCGTGCCCTTCAGGAAGAAGCGCTTCAGCCGCTCGGGCGAGAGGTTCTTGACCTGGTCGAACGGATAGACGCCGGCCTCGGCCTTCGCGAGCACCTGGGTGTCGATGTCGGTCGCGAGCACCGACGCCTGCCGCGCGCCGCTCTCGCCGAGCGCTTCGATCAGCGTCATCGCGATCGAGTACGGCTCTTCGCCCGTCGAGGCGGCCGAGCACCACACGGAAACCGGCTGCGCGCGGCGCGGCACGAAGTCGGCGAGGATCGGAAAGTGATGCGCTTCGCGAAAGAACGCGGTGAGGTTGGTGGTCAGCGCGTTGGTGAACGCTTCCCACTCGGCCGGGTCGTTTTCCGCTTCGAGCAGATCGAGATACTGCCGGAACGTCTCGAGGCCGCGCGCGCGCAAGCGGCGCGCAAGGCGGCTGTACGCCATGTCGCGCTTGTGATCCGACAGCGAAATGCCCGCCGAGCGATGAATCAGATCGCGGATGCGGGCGAAGTCGGCCGACGTGAATTCGAAGTCACGCCCCGTTTCGGCGGGTCTCGCCGGCTCGATCCGGTCGGGGACCGCCCGAGCGGGGCGTTGCGGTGCGCGCGTCATCATGAGAGGTCTAGAACGTTTCCCAGTCGGCGTCCGAGCCCGCCGTCGCGGTGCTCGCGGCAAGCGCGGGAGCCGCTGTGGCCGGGCGCGCGGCGGCGCTGGCCGGCTTCGGCTTCAGCGCCGGTTCGACGCGGGCGCCGGCCTCGTGGGTGGCGACGGCAGCGCTTGCCGTCGCGGCGGCGTTGCCCGCCTTGCCCGTTGCGTTGCCTGTTGCACGGTTCGCGCTCGCCGCTTGCGGCGTCATCGCTTTGGCGGGCGGCCTGCCAGTCACGCCGCTCGGCTGCGCCGCCGTCGGGAGACGCGCCGGCGCCGTGCCGCCGCGCACCGAACCGCCGGCGACTGTCCAGCCGCTCAGCACGGCCTGCAACTGGCGCGTCTGATCTTCGAGCGATGCCGCCGCGGCCGCTGCCTGCTCGACCAGCGCGGCGTTCTGCTGCGTGACCGAATCCATCTGCACGACCGCGCGATTGACCTGCTCGATGCCGCCCGACTGCTCTTCCGAGGCGGCGCTGATCTCGCCCATGATGTCGGTCACGCGCCGCACCGCCTGGACGATCTCGTCCATCGTCGTGCCCGCGCGGCCCACTAGCTCCGAGCCGCTGTGTACCTTGTCGGCCGAATCGCCGATCAGCTCCTTGATCTCCTTCGCGGCGCTCGCGCTGCGCTGCGCGAGGCTGCGCACTTCGCCCGCGACGACCGCGAAACCGCGGCCCTGCTCACCGGCGCGCGCGGCCTCGACCGCCGCGTTCAGCGCGAGGATGTTGGTCTGGAACGCGATGCCCTCGATCACGCCGATGATGTCGACGACCTTGTTCGAACTGCTCGCGATCGCCTGCATCGTCGTGACGACCTGGCTCACCACGTCGCCGCCGCGCGTCGCGATGTCGGATGCGTTCACGGCAAGCTGGCTCGCCTGGCGCGCGTTCTCGGCGTTCTGCCGCACGGTGCCGGTCAGCTGATCCATGCTCGACGCGGTTTCCTGCAACGACGCGGCCTGCTGCTCGGTGCGCTGAGACAGATCGGTGTTGCCCATGGCGATTTCGCGCGCGCCGGTATCGATCGACTCGGTGCTGCTACGCACCGCGCGCACCATCGTCGCGAGGCTTTCCTGCATGCGCCGGATGCCGTCGAACAGCCGGCCGATTTCATTGCGGCTGAACACCTCGACGGTGCCCGACAGATCGCCCGCGGCAATGCGCTCGAAGCAGGCGGTCGCGTCCGCGAGAGGCTGCACGATGAGCCGGCCCAGCGCGAAGCGGATGCCGAACACGAGCAGCAGCGCGAGCACGGTCACGGCGCCGATCAGCGTCATCATCAGCGAGGCATTGGACTGCGCGCTCGCCTGCTGATCGAGCACGCTCTGCTGCAACGCCTTGATGACCGCGGCCGAAGCCGTGTCGTAGGCGATGAACATCGGGCTGATCTTCATGTCGGCGATCGCGTGATACGCGTCGAGGTTGTTCGCGTTCAATGCGGCGAATTCCGCGTCCACGCCGTCGTGCATCACGGTCGTGTGTTTGGCGGCCACGTCGTCGAGCAGAGCCTGATCGACGCCGTGCTTCGGCGTGTCGAGATACACCTGCCAACTCTGATTGCCCTTATCGAGCAATTCCTGCGCCCGGCCGAGCGTCTGCTTCGCTTCGTCCGCATTGCCCGCCGCCGTCATCGTGTTGAAGCGGTCGACCGCGACGCGCGCGCGCAGCAGATACGCCGACGCGTCGTCGAGCGCGTGCATCGCGACGAACTCGCCGCGCGCGAGGCGATCGAGCGAGGCGCTGGCGCGCTTGAGCGCCGTCAGCCCGAGCGCGCCGGCCACCACGGTCAGCGCAACCAGAAAAATCCCCACCATCGTCAGCGAGGTGCGGATCGACCACCTGCTCAGCATCTTGACGCTCCCATTGCCATGTTTTCCTTGCGGTTTGCCTTGCTGCTGCCGTTCACGCGGCGCTCAGACGCCGAGCGTTTCGGTCAGCGCCATCTCGGAGCTGGTCATGAGCTTCTCGATGTCCATCAGGATCAGCATGCGGCCGTCGACCGTGCCGAGGCCCGTCAGGTACTCGGTCGTCAGCGTCGCGCCGAATTCGGGCGCCGGCATGATCTGGTCGACCGCGAGCGTGAGCACGTCCGAGACGCCGTCGACGACCATGCCGACCACGCGATGCGCGACGTTCAGGATGATCACGACGGTCTGATGGTCGTACTCGACGCGGCCCAGATGGAACTTGATGCGCATGTCGACGATCGGCACGATGATGCCGCGCAGGTTGATGACGCCCTTGATGAACTCGGGCGCATTGGCGATGCGCGTCACGTTGTCGTAGCCGCGGATTTCCTGCACCTTCAGGATGTCGATGCCGTACTCTTCGGCGCCGAGCGTGAAGACGAGGAATTCCTGACCGCCGGCGTCCGCCTGCTGCGTGTCGCGGCGACCGTTCGCTCCGCTCGCGGCGCTCGAATTGATGGATTGGACTTCTGCCACGTTAGCCCCCAAACGGTTGGGATGAAATGGGTTGAATGTGTGTTGCGGAGACTGCCGGTGCGGATGCCGCCCGCGCGGTCGTGCCGCTCATACCTCTTGTGCCTCTTGCGCCGCTCATGCCCGGCCTCACGCGAGACTCATCGCGCCGTGCCCATGCGCATGACGCGATTCGCGATTGAGCGCCGCCACGTCCACGATCAGCGCGACACTGCCGTCGCCGAGAATGGTCGCGGCGGAAATGCCGTGTACCTTGCGGTAGTTCGTTTCCAGATTCTTCACGACCACCTGCTGCTGGCCGACCAGTTCGTCGATCAGCATCGCGAAGCGGCGCCCCTCGGTCTGCATGATCGTGACGATGCTCTGGGTCGGGTCCTGCTTCGCATCCGCGACGTTGAACACTTCGTGCAACGCGACGAGCGGCAGATATTCGCCGCGCACGCGCACCACGCGCTCGCCGTTGGCGACCGTGTAGATGTCTTCGGCCAGCGGCTGCAGCGACTCCATCACGAAGTTCAGCGGCAGGATGAAAATCTCGTTGCCGACCTTCACCGACATGCCGTCGAGAATCGCGAGCGTGAGCGGCAAGACGATGCGCGTGGTGCTGCCCTTGCCCGCGTGCGACGTAATTTCGACGTGACCGCCCATCGACTGGATGTTGCGCTTCACCACGTCCATGCCGACGCCGCGGCCCGACACGTCCGTGACCTGCTCCGCCGTCGAGAAGCCCGGCAGGAAGATCAGGTTCCAGACTTCCTCGTCGCTCATCGTGTCGCTGACCTGCATGCCCTGCTTGGCCGCCTTCGCGAGAATCTTGTCGCGCCGCAGGCCCGCGCCGTCGTCGCTGACCTCGATCACGATGTTGCCGCCGTGGTGCGCCGCCGACAGCACCAGTTGCCCCGTCGAATCCTTGCCCGCCGCGCGCCGCGCTTCCACGGTTTCGATGCCGTGGTCGAGGCTGTTGCGCACGAGGTGCGTGAGCGGATCGATGATCCGTTCGATGAGGCTCTTGTCGAGCTCGGTCGCCTGACCGAAGGTGACGAGTTCGACCTCCTTGCCGAGTTTCGCCGCGAGATCGCGCACCAGACGCGGGAAGCGGCTGAACACGTAATCCATCGGCATCATGCGGATCGACATCACCGCTTCCTGCAGATCGCGCGCGTTGCGTTCGAGTTGCGCCATGCCGTTGAAGAGCCGGTCGTGCAGCGCCGGGTCGAACATGCTGGTGGTTTCCGCAAGCATCGCCTGCGTAATCACCAGTTCGCCGACCAGGTTGATTAGCTGATCGACCTTCTCGACGCCGACGCGAATCGAACTGCCTTCGCCATTGGCCGCCGCCGCGGCCGTCCGGCCCGCCTTGCGGTCCGGGTCGGCGGGTGCGCCGGCAGCGGGCTTCGCCGCCGCTGTTGCCTGAGCCTCCTGAACCGCCTGAACCGCTTGCACCGACACGGCGGACGACGCCCCCGGCTCGGCGCCGCCGGTCTCACTGGCTGCGCCCGCGGGCGCAGCCAGTGAGACCGCAGTGGCCGACACGGCCGCATGCTCCGCGTAACCGACCGGCTGCGCCGCCGGAACAGCGCTCGCGACATACACGGTTTGCGCCGGCGACTGAGCGGCAGCATCGGGCGTTCCAGGTTCGCCTTGCTGCGCCTCATCCGCCGGTGCGGTGCCGCGGCCGATCGAGATCTGACTTTCGTCGATCACGAAACAGCACACGGCGATGATGTCGTCGGAAGGTACGTCGGTCGAAAGCCACAGCATCAGATCGCTGCCGCTCTTGACCTGCCCGACGATATTGCCCAGGTTGCCCAGCTCTTCGGCAAGCAGTTCCTGGTCTTTCTCTCCCACGCCCCGTAGCGTAATTTTCAGATGAGGACCGGCGCCGTCGGCCTTGGCTTCTGCCTCGCCGTCGCCGGTCCGCTCGCCCGCCGCCGCTTGCACCGCCTGTTCGACGACGTGCTCGGGCGGGGTGCCGTTTTGTTCTGGTGCTGCGTGTTCCGCTGCGCGTGCCTGTGCCTGCACTTGTACCTGCGCGGCTGCGACCGGTGCCTCGGCTTGTGCCACTGCCTGTGCCGTTTGCGCGACCGGTGCGGCCGCCGCCGGCGCCTCTGCCGGCGCGCCGCCCATGCGGCTTTCCGCATGCAGCTGTTCGAGCTTCGCGCAGATCGCGCGCGCCACCGCCGCATCGGGCTCGGCGCTCGCGCGGTAGTCGGCGAGCTGGCCCGACAGCACGTCCTTGGTTTCGAGGAACGTGTCGATCATGTCCTTGCGCAGCACGAGTTCGTTGTTGCGCGCGCGATCGAGTAGCGACTCGAGAATGTGCGTCGTCTCCGTGAGCGCAGTGAAGCCGAAGGTCGCCGCGCCGCCCTTGATCGAATGCGCGGCGCGGAAAATCGCCGCGAGGTCTTCGGGGTCCGGGCGCGCCACGTCCAGATTGAGCAGCAGTTGCTCCATCTGCGCGAGCAGTTCGTCCGCTTCGTCGAAGAAGGTCTGATAGAACTGTGTGATGTCGAGTGTCATGCCTGGGTCACCGCGAGAGTTCCTGTCTGAGCGTGAGCTGCCGTGCAGCCGCGTCGAGAGCTATGTACTGTGTCCGAAGGTGGCGCTTGCCGCACCGGTTCCGCCTGTCAGGTCGCTTCCGGCTCGGCCAGCGCCGCGACCAGTTCGGTCAGCAGGTCCGGGTCGAGCGGCTTTTCGATCCAGCCGGTCGCGCCCGCCTCGCGCGCCGCGCTCTTGAACGACTCGCCCGATTCCGTCGTGAGGACGAGAATCGGCGTCGCCTGGTACGCCGGATTGCCGCGCAGCGCGGCGATCAGATCGAGGCCGGTCCGGCCCGGCATGTGCTGGTCGGTCAGCACGAGATCGAACGACGTCGCGAGCGCGTTTTCGAGCCCCTCGTTGCCGTCCGCCGCGAGCGTGACCTCATAGCCGGCGCTCGTCAGCGTCGCGGCAAGGATCTGCCGCATCGATGCCGAATCGTCGATTGCCAGGATGTGCCTGATCATGAAAACCTCGCTGCGCTTAAACCCCGGCCCCGGGCGGAGCGCGCCGGCGAGGCGCGTTCCGGCCCGGCGGCCGAATCCTGTTCCTGTTACTGGGCCGGCGGCGTTGACGCCGTCGGCTTCGGTGCAGCCGTCGCCGGCTGCGCAAGTTTTTGCAGCAACGGCTTCGAGCCTGCTGCGTCGTCCGACAAGGTGGTCGTCGTCGAGTCGTCGTGATCGAGCGCCTCTTCCGACTTTTTGTTCAACACGATGATGCTGATGCGGCGGTTCTCCGGATCGAGCGGGTCCGCCTTGTTCAGGTTCTGCGTCGAGGCGAGGCCGAGCACGCGCATCACCTTCGCTTCGTCCATGCCGCCCGCGATCAGCTCGCGGCGCGACGCATTCGCGCGATCGGCCGACAGCTCCCAGTTGCTGTAGCCCTTCTCGCCGCCCGCGTACGGCACGGCGTCGGTGTGGCCCTGCACGATGATGCGGTTCGGCACGTCGTTCAGCGTGTGGCCGATCTCGCGCAGGATGTCGCGCATGTACGGCTCGACTTCGTCGTTGGCGGTCGCGAACATCGGCCGCTTCTGCGAATCGACGATCTCGATGCGCAGGCCCGTCAGCGTCGAGTCGATGCGGATCTGCTGCTTGAACTGGCGCAGCACCGGGTTCGCCTCGATCGCGGCCATCAGCTTGACCTGCAGGTCGTGCAGACGCACCTGCTCCTGGCGTTCGAGCTCGCCCTGCAACTGCTTCACCGAGTCCTCGTTGTTGTGCGACGCGCTGCGCTCGGCGCGGCTGCTGCTGCCGTCGGTCGAGCGGGTCACGCCCTGCGCGTCGGTCGAGATGTCGCGCCCGCCGCCCTTCAGGATGCTCGAATCCTCCGCGCTGCGATCGCCGCCCCACAGCGTGATCTTCAGCGGCTGGTTGAAGTAGTCGGCGATGCCGCGCAACTGCACCGTGGACGCCGAACTCAGCAGCCACATCAGCAGGAAGAACGCCATCATCGCGGTCATGAAGTCCGCGTACGCGAGCTTCCACGCGCCGCCGTGGTGGCCGGCCTTCTTCGGCGTGGAACGCTTGACGACGATCGCGCGGTCTTTGTCCTTGCTCATCGGTTTAGCCGCCTGGTTATTTGGCCTTGACGCGGCGCACGTGCTCTTCGAGCTCGGCGAACGACGGGCGCTCGGTCGAGAAGAGCACCTTGCGGCCGAACTCGACGGCAATGGCCGGCGCGTAGCCGTTCAGGCTCGCGAGGATCGTCACCTTGATGCACTGGAACATCTTGGTCGACTCGGTCACGCGCTGCTCGGCAACGCTCGCGAGCGGCCCGATCAGCCCGTACGAAAGCAGAATGCCGAGGAAGGTGCCGACCAGCGCCTGGGCGATCATCTCGCCGAGCACGGCGGGCGGCTTGTCGGCCGAGGCCATCGTGTGGACCACGCCCATCACCGCGGCGACGATGCCGAACGCCGGCATCGCGTCGCCGACCTTGGTCAGCGCGTGCGCGGGCGCTTCGCCTTCCTGGTGGTGCGTCTCGATCTCCTCGTCCATCAGGCTCTCGATCTCGAACGCGTTCATGTTGCCGCCGACCATCAGGCGCAGATAGTCGGTCAGGAATTCGATGATGTGCTTGTCGGCGAGAATCTTCGGGTACTGCGTGAAAATCGGGCTCTTCGACGGATCGTCGATGTCGGCCTCCAGCGTCAGCGTGCCTTCCTTGCGCGCCTTCGCGAGCAGGACGTAGAGGAGCGCCATCAGCTCCATATAGACGTCCTTGTTGTATTTGGCCCCCTTGAACAGGGTCGGGATGACGCGCAGCGTTGCCTTGATCGTCTTCATCCCGTTACCGAGAATGAACGCGCCGAATCCGGCGCCGGCGATCATCAGCACTTCAACGGGTTGCAGCAGCGCGCCGAGATGGCCGCCTTCGAGCGCGTAACCGCCGAAAACGGACAATAGCGTCACGAGTGTTCCCACGAAAATCAGCACTGCCGAGCCCTCACAAAAAAGCGACGGGAGCCGTCGTTAGTTTTGTTTACGGCAGTCGTGCGGAAAACTTTCGGGGAAAAGCGCTGCTGCGCTCGGGTGTGCGCCCGAGGTATTGAGGGGCGTTAGGGGAAGGATCAGGGTCCAGCGGCGACGACGACGGGCTCGGGCGTCATGGCAGTGCGCGCGGCATTGACTGCATTGACGGCACGCATGGCAGCAGTGGCCGTGGCCGTAGCTGCGGCGGTTGCGCCCACGGCGTCGCGGACGTTGCCTGCCCCGCGCGCCCTGGCGCCGGCCATCCCCACGGTTGCCGTTCTCGCGGGCGTGCCGGCACGCTCAGCCGATTTCTTCGTCTTGCCCGCGCGCGAGGGCGGCTGGCACAGCCCGCAGACGAAGCCGCGCCGCGGTTCGTGCGCGTGGGCGACGAAGTGTCCGCCGCAGCGGCAGCAGGTGCTCATCTGCAGCATGCCGGAGTCGAAGAAGCGCACGAGCGTCCATGCACGCGTGAGGCTCAGCACCGGCTCGTCGCCGTGCAACTGAACGTGTTCCAGATAGAGCCGGTAGCTCTTCACGATCGACTCGATCGCGCGGCAACCGCCGTGGTCCGTGATGAAGCGGTAGGTGTTGTAGAACAGGGACGAATGAAAGTTCGGCTGCCAGGTCATGAACCAGTCGGTCGAAAACGGCAGCATGCCCTTGGGCGGCGATACCCCTTTCAGTTCCTTGTACAGCCTGATGAGCCGGTCGCGCGACAGGCTGGTTTCCGCTTCCAGCAACTGCAGACGCGCACCGAGTTCGATCAGCTCGATGGCGAGAGTGATTTCCCTGACTTCGAGTACGACGCTTTTACCGGCCATCAGCCGAGTTGCTCGACCGGCTGGCTCGCCATCAGGATTGCCGAGTGCGCCTGCGCGACGACGCTCGCCTTGTCCTTGTCCGCGAGGGCGGACAGCACGGCGTGGTCGTCGAAACGGAAACGGCACAGCATCTGGTTGGACGCCGCCAGCTTGACGGTCTGCGCCAGCGACAGATTGGCGATCACCTCTGCGAGCTGATCCGAGATTCCCATGCGAAACATGCCCATAGGCTTGTCTTCGCGCAGCAGACGCTGCGCGAGCAGGAGATAAGACAGGTTAACTTCTCTGATCTCATTGAGCATATCGCTATTCGTGCTCATGATTTCCCCCCGGACGTTTATCTGGCTGGTCAGGCCATTTTGCGAAAACGTTTGCTCGAACGCATTCACCCGAAGTGTGCGAATCGGCTCGTTTCCTGTGTTGCAAGCATTGTCTCGAAAGGGGGCGCTGCCGAAAATCGGAGAGACACCCTGCCTTTTTGACGGATTAATCCGTCATTTATGTAGGAATTTTTCCTACATACCAGGCTGAGCCGATGCAATAAATGGGATGAAGCGGCGCGCGGGCAGGGACGTGCTATGCACTTTGGGAATTTCCGGGGCGATGCCATGTGCCGAATGGTGAGTTTGCAGCGGCTTATCGTCGCACCGCGGGGCGGTGGCCGATGATTATAAGACCTTTTCACCGCTCTGCAATAAAGCCCTATTAGACGATTCCCGATTGCCGTCCGATCGCCCGGGCGCGCGGCTTGCTCGGCTCGCGTACGCGTTTTTGAGTGTTTGTTTACTATGCGCAAACACGCGTCCCGAGTATCGGGACAGCCTGTCGATTGAGCTGTAGCGGCTCATGTTTCGCGCTGTAACAACATTAAGCGTTTGAAAAATAACTCGAATTAGCGCGGTTCATCCCGATAATGAAGCTAAGGGATTACCCGATGCCGATTCGGAGCCCCCTCGGGCGGGGGCAAACCGCGCCCAGCCGTCCGTGGCATTCGCTCCTCGCGCTATTCGAGCGCCGCAGCGCGAAGCCCCTAGTAACCCCCCCTTTTCGCAAGGGATCGGAGCACGCCTCAAAGCGTCCACTCCGATTGACACAGGAGAAACCGCATGCGAATCGCACAAATTGCGCCGCTGTATGAAGCCGTCCCGCCGAAACTCTACGGCGGCACCGAACGCGTCGTGTCGTACCTGACCGAGGCACTGGTCGACCTCGGACACGACGTCACGCTGTTCGCGAGCGGCGACTCGGTCACGTCCGCGAATCTCGATGCATGCTGGCCGCGCGCGCTGCGCCTCGATCCGACGATTCGCGACGCGCTGGCGCCGCACGTGCTGATGCTGGAAAAAGTGCGCAAGGTCGCGCACGAGTTCGACGTGCTGCACTTTCACCTCGACTACATGCCGTTTCCGCTTTTCACGACCATGGACACGCCGTTCGTGACGACGCTGCACGGCCGTCTCGATCTACCGGAATTGCAGCCGGTGTTCGACGCGTTCTCGCATGTGCCGGTCGTGTCGATTTCGGATTCGCAGCGGATTCCGCTGCCGCAGGCCAACTGGCTCAACACGATCTATCACGGCCTGCCGGAGCAACTGCTCACACCGCAGCCGCACAGGAAGCCCGAGTATCTGGCGTTCCTCGGCCGCATCTGCCCCGAAAAACGCGTCGATACAGCCATCAAGATCGCTGCGCAAAGCGGTCTGCCGCTGAAGATCGCCGCCAAGGTGGACAAGGTCGACATGGAGTACTTCAAGCGCGAGATCGAGCCGTTGCTGTCGATGGCGCATGTGGAGTTCGTCGGCGAGATCAACGAGGCGCAGAAGCCCGAGTTCCTGTCGGGCGCGAAGGCGCTGCTGTTCCCGATCGACTGGTCGGAGCCGTTCGGCCTCGTGATGATCGAGTCGATGGCGTGCGGCACGCCGGTGATCGCGTTCAACCGCGGCTCGGTGCCGGAAGTGATCGATCATGGCGTGACCGGCTACATCGTCGAGGACGTGCAGGGCGCGGTGGCCGCGCTGCAGCGTCTCGACGAGCTGTCGCGCAGCGAAATCCGCACGCAATTCGAACGCCGTTTCAGCTCGAAAACGATGGCGCAGAACTATATCGACGGCTATTCGGCACTGATTGAAACGGCGAGCCGCCCGGTATTGCGCCAGGTGGCGGTCGGCTAAACCCGTTTGAAAGGCAGCTGGAAACTTTTGCTTCCGGCTGCTTTCAGCGGGCTTTGAATAACGGACTGAGCCGTTCGCTTCAAACGAACCCATAGCGGACAAATCCGGCATGGAAATCGTTTGCGTGCGGGGAAATCACGGTAATCTTCGTGATCGCCAAGAAAAAGCCGCCCACGTGGGCGGCTTTTTTTAATGCCGGCATGGCTGAGCTTTCATATCGCACGCCCCATCGCCGATAAAAGCGGCGGCCGAAAAACCTTCAGCCCGCTTTCACAGCCACGGCCGCGAACTCAGACCGAGCCGATCAGAAAGCGCTCGCGATTCTTGCCGACGATCCACTTGGGCGGCTTGCCGCGCCCGCTCCACGTACTGCCCGATTTCGGGTCCTGGTATTTCGCCGGCAGCGGCGTCTTCTTGGGCGGACGGCCGCGCTTGGCGGCGACCGCGAAGCCGAGATCCTGCGCGGTCAGACCGTATTCGGCGATCTTCTGGCGGATGTCAGCGATGACATTGTCGATCTCCGTGCGGCGTGCTTCTTCTGCCTGTGCCTGCAATTTGGCGATCTGCGCCTTGAGGTCTGCATATTGAGACATTCGGTTCTCCCCTTTTCTAGAACTCATTCGACCGCAGACTAACTGCAATTATAAAAATTCGCAATGGCCAATAATACCCATTTATGAAGATTTCCTCTGATAATTATTAAAATCTGGTGAATTGTAAAACCTTCGGTTTATCCCATAATAATCCCCATAAGCGACACAGCCTTGACAATTCTTGACACTCGAATTGGATTCTGCTGACTAGAATTGCGCGCTCAAGGCATGTTTTCGTCGTTAGCGATTCATGCTCCCTGAGCACTTTTTTAGGATTACCAATCATGCAGCTGTCAAAGCGCCTTGTCGCCGAAGTTTTCGGCACTTTCTGGCTCGTACTCGGAGGCTGCGGCAGCGCGGTTCTCGCGGCGAATTTTGCCGGGCCGGTTCACGGTCTGGGCATCGGCTTCGTCGGCGTGTCGCTCGCATTCGGCCTGACCGTGCTGACAATGGCGTTTGCAATCGGCCATATTTCCGGCTGCCATCTGAATCCGGCCGTGAGCGTCGGCCTCACCGTCGCCGGCCGCTTTCCGGTGCGTGACCTGCTGCCGTACATCGTCGCGCAGGTGATCGGCGCGGTGCTCGGTGCGTTCGTGCTGTCGCTGATCGCGTCGGGCAAGCCGGGCTTCGATCTCGTCGCCAGCGGCTTTGCCACGAACGGTTACGGCGAGCACTCGCCGGGCCATTACTCGCTCGCCGCGGCGTTCATCTGCGAAGTCGTGATGACCGGCTTCTTCCTGTTCGTGATCCTCGGCGCAACCGACCGGCGCGCGCCGGCCGGCTTCGCACCGATCGCGATCGGCCTGTGCCTGACGCTGATCCACCTGATTTCGATTCCGGTCACCAACACGTCGGTCAACCCGGCACGCTCGACCGGCCCGGCGCTGTTCGTCGGCGGCGCGGCGGTCGATCAGCTGTGGCTGTTCTGGGTTGCGCCGATTATCGGCGCGGTAATCGCGGGCGTCGTTTATCCGCTCCTCGCCGAAAATCGCAGCGACAATGCACAACAACTGGCGCTCGATTGACGAAGCGCTTGTGCAAAGCGTAATTGTGTAAATTGCGTGAATGGCGCAATCAGTAAAAGCGGGCGCTACGGCGCCCGTTTTTTATGCAATCGAACGAGAGTGTGGCATAAGCCAGCCACCGCGTATTAAGGAAGCGCGCTGCTAGAATCGGACGACATCACGGCCTTTTGCGCAGGGGTGACCGATGAATCGTTTCCGTGGATGGCTGCATGGCGCAGCACTTTCGATCGGCAGCTTGTGCGCCGGCGTACTCGCGCTGCAGGCGGCGCATGCGGCGACGCCTGCAACGGCGGTCACGGAGAAGGCAGACGGCAATATCGAAACGCTCGTCTTCGTTCGACATGGCGAGAAACCCGCTCAAGGCTACGGTCAGCTCGACTGCCAGGGGCTCAACCGTGCTCTCGCCCTGCCGGCCGTCATCGCCGCCAAATTCGGCAAACCCGATGCGATCTACGCGCCGGATCCCGGTCAGCAGAAAGACGACAACGGCCATCCCTACTATTACGTCCGTCCGCTCGCGACGATCGAGCCGACCGCCATTCAATTTCAGATGCCCGTGCAAACGCCGTACGGTTTTGCGCAGATCGACCAGTTGGGCAATGCGCTCGCCGATCCGGCCAACCAGGGCAAGCTGATCGTCATCGCATGGGAACACCGGCTGATCGAAAAACTGTCGCGGCAAATGATGAGCGCATATGGTGGCAACGCGGCCGACGTCCCGAAGTGGCGCAGCGCGGATTTCGACAGCATCTATATCGTTCGGCTCGACTGGCAAAACGGCACGCCTCGTGCGAGCTTCAAACACGATCGGGAAGGCCTGGACGGACGCGCGGCCGATTGCCCTTGCGCGGCACTGCCGGCTGCTTCGGCGGCCGCAAGCGGCGCTTCAGCGAATGCGGCCGATTAATCGGGTAATACAAATGTAAGCCGCTATTACGCGCGTTGCGACGTGGGTCGTATGCAACGAGCGATACGCGACGCGGCCGGATGCGCCCGTCAGCCGCACAGCCTTACATAGCGGTGCATCCGGCGCGACGCGGCGAATGACCGCCGCGAACGCATCAGATTTCCGGCGCCCTTCGATTGCCTCGACGATGCTTGCAGTCCGTAACATCTCGTCGCAGTCCGAACCGCCCTCGGTGCGTACATTGGTCCTGTGCGACAAACCTACGTCGCTTCACAGGAGAACAACATGAAACGCATCGTCACTCACCTGCTGGTTGCTGCCGGACTCGCGGCGGGCGCATGCGGAGTCGCGCAAGCGCATACGGATCTGAACATCGGCCTGTCGCTCGGCGCTCCGGTTTATGCCGCCCCCGCGCGCGTCTACGCGGCACCGGAGCCGGTGTACTACGGCGGCTGGAATCATGGCTACTACCGCGACTATCGCCGCTATGACCGCGGCTGGGGTCACAACGACCGCCGCTGGGGCCGCGACGATCGCGGCGGGCATCGTGGTTGGCGGGATTGAGAATCGAGCCGAGGCGGGTTGAACGTCGGCTGGGTTGTATCGGGAATCGGCGTGGATGACGCTGCGCCAGCCCGGCTGGCTCGCCATTGGCATCAATCGGCAGTTCGCGATCAATCGAAGCCCGCACGATCGGGCGTTCGCGCCACCACCGGCCCGCCTCCGCGAAAGCGAATGCGGGCCGGTTTCATTCCGGTTCAGGAAGCCAGTTCGTCGCCGAGCGAGAAGAGCTTGCGCAAATGGTGCGCCACGCCCGCCTCGAAGTTGTTGCCGATGCGCGGCACATGCGGCAGACGCGTGACGAGGTCGGGATTGGCGTTGTTCATCATGAACGGATGGCCGGCCGTTTCGAGCAGATCGATGTCGTTCATGTTGTCGCCGAACGCGACGCATTGCGCGGCATCGATGCCAAGGCGCTCGAGCACGATCTGCAACGCGCGCCCCTTCGACACATTCGCCGTCATCACTTCCAGACAATCCGGCAACGAATAAGTTACGTACAGGCGCTCGCCGAATTCGCGTTCGAGATTGGCGGCGATCTGCGCGAGATCGGCCGGATCGCCGATGTACAGCACCTTCGCGATGTCGGCGCCATCGTGATTCGGCAGATCGGTCACTTCATAGGTGAAGCCCGAGTCCTGATGAAACTTCAGCAGATCGGGCGCGTCGCGATCGATGAGCCATGCCGCGTCGGCAAACAGATTGACGATCGCGCGGCCATGCGCACCGGCAATGTCAGGTTGCACGAGCCGCTGGACGACGGCAGGCGGCAGGTCGTCGGCGTGAATGACTGTGTTGTCCGGCGCGTGAATGCGCGCGCCGTTCGACGTGATCAGATACGGGTTGATGCCGAGCAGGTCGCGAATTCCCGCGACGTCGCAATAATGCCGCCCCGTGGCGATCACGAACTGCAGTCCGTCGCGTTCGAGCTTGCGCACCGTGGCAACCGTGAACGGGTCCGCCTGATGATCGGCGTTGAGCAGCGTGCCGTCGAGATCCGTGGCGATGACTTTGTACATGGTGAGAACCGGCGGTTGTGAGCCGTCAGGGCAGCGTCAAAGTGCGTATTTTACCGTTGGCGGGCGTGGCGGCTGCCGCAGGTGAATAGGCCAGACTGATCGCATTGGCAGCCCCACTTTAAGCGGCATGCGTAACAGCACCACGACGAGCACAAAGCTACAAGCGTCCTCAGCCTTCGGTTGCCGAACATCAGCCAATCAGCCAATCAGCCAACGAGCCGCGCCGCTTCGCGCCGGGCCAGTTGCAACCCGCCGTGCGCCGAATCGGCAAGCGGCTCCCGCAAACGCGCCTGATACGCTTGCGGCACATATTCGCGCAGCGGCGCGCCGAGCCCACCGCACAGCGCGACCGGCAGGCTCGCCGAAGCGTCCAGCGCGGCAATCATCTTGCCCACCTCGGCACCGGCCTCGTTGAGCAGCCGGGCCGCGAACGGATGCGTGCGATGGGCGATCGCGATGGGCGCGAGCCGCGCATACGCCGTCTGATTGGCCGCGCAGAGCCACACGACGAGGCTGTCGCGATCCCGCACGCCTGTGTGAACGAGCAGCGCCTGCGCAAGATCGTCGAGCGGCACGCGGCCGTCGAGCGCCTGCTGCGCATGGACGATGAGCCGCACGCCGAGCCACGCGCCGCTCGCCTCATCGCCCGACGGGAAGCCATAGCCGCTCGCCATGCGAAACTCGCCGTCGCTCGCAAGCGATGCCGCAACGCTGCCTGTGCCGAGCGCCACGATCACGCCAGGCGCGCCGTCGTGCGCGCCGAGCAGGGTCGTATAGGCGTCGCTCTCGACGGCAAGGCCAGCGAGCTTCGGCGCCTGCGCATGGAACTCGGCGAGCCAGTCGCGATTGTTGACGCCCGCGAGGCCGCAACCGAGTACACAGCGCGACCAGTCCAACGCCATGCCCGCACGTGCGAACGCTTCGCCGCAAGCGCTCTGAATGGACTGCCACGCGCCCGCGATGCCGAGCCCGAGGCCCGACGGACCACCTGTTGCTTGTGCCAGTTCGCGGCCCTGCGCGTCTCCGAGCACGACGCGCGTGCCGGTACCGCCGCCGTCGACGCCAATCAGAAAGAAGTCGTGATTCATCGAATCGAATGAGTATCGTGGGTGAATAACGCGTAGCGTGGCAGGTCGGCTCCAATCTCGCAATTGGCCGAACGGCTAGCTTGCGGAGTGTCCCGCTTCGGCTATGCTGGCGAACGACATGACCGCACGGGAGCGCGACAGTGACACAGCGATGCAACTGGGTATCGAGCGAAGCGCTCGCACAGTACCACGATGCCGAATGGGGCGTGCCCTCGCGTGACGACCCGCACCTGTTCGAGATGCTCGTGCTCGAAGGCGCGCAGGCCGGTTTGTCGTGGTCGACAATACTCAATAAGCGGGCTGGTTATCGCCGCGCCTTCGCCGGCTTCGACATCGATAAGGTCGCGCGCTTCACGCCGAAACACGTCGACACACTCGTCGCCGACGAAAGCATCGTGCGTCATCGTGGCAAGATCGAGGCGGCCATTCAGAACGCGCGCGCCGTGCAGCAGATTCAGGCCGAGCACGGCTCGCTCGCGAACTTCGTATGGTCTTTCGTCGACGACACGCCGATCCAGAACGAATGGGAGTCGTACAAGCATGCGCCCGCGTCGACAGACGTGTCGGACGCATTGAGCAAGGCGTTGAAACGCTATGGCTGCAAGTTCGTCGGCTCGACGATCTGCTATGCGTTCATGCAGGCGGTCGGCATGGTGAACGACCACGAGACGACCTGTATGTGTCGCGCACGATGCGCGGCGCTCGGCAAAAAGGTGCGCAAGCGCAAGGCGGATTGAAACAGCGTTGATCGATCCTGCGTGCTGAAAAAAGCGCTCCTGACGCAAAATCCAGGCATCAATAAACGCCGGCAGTCATCCCAATCCGCAACCGGCCATGCCCGGCTCTCGCAAACAAGCCCCCAAAAGCAAAACGGCGATGTGGCTTCTTTCGAAGCTCACACCGCCGTTCGGCCTGTGGAAAAGCGTGCTTAGTGCAGCTTTTTCGGCAGCATCTGGCTGCGCAGACGCTTGTGCAGGCGCTTGACCGCAGCAGCCTTCTTGCGCTTACGTGCCGTGGTCGGCTTTTCGTATGCCTGGCGCTCACGCAGTTCAGCGATCAGGCCATTCTTTTCGATTGCGCGACGAAAGCGGCGAATTGCCACTTCGAACGGCTCGTTTTCCTTCAGAAGAATCGTCGTCATGTAATTCCTAACTCAATCACTAGATACGGGTTTAATTGCATGGCGGTTACCTCAGGCAACCACTCACGCGCCGGCCCTCCGGTCGCTTCGATTCATGGCCAGTAACAGGCAAACGCGAGGCAGAAACACAACCCCGGCCAAACCACGAATAATGAAGCGAGAGGCAAGCGGCCACGGAGGCCGGAAAAGAGAGGTGGGGAGTTCACCGCGGAACGCGGACAGACGTATTGCAAAAGCCGCGTCTGTTGCCGTTTCGCCAACCTTTCATCACTGAAAAAACACTGACGAAACAGGCAAAGATCTCAATTCACTCCCGATCATATCAGGAAACTCTCCATCCTACCAGGGGTTTAGCGATTGCGCCAGGCTTTTCCCTAGCGCTGGCGCAACAAGCCCGACCGCCGCTCCGCGTCGGCCTCGCAGCCCGCTTTGCCCGTCCCATCGGGTGCTCGCCGCGTCCAGTTCGCGGATATCGCCGGCACTCAGCGCGAGCTCGACGGCATTTGCGAGACTTTTTAGCTGTTCGACCGAGGTCGCGCTCGCAATTGGGGCAGCAACGCTCTGGCGGACGATCGACCAGACAAGTGCGATCGCGGCCGGCGTGCTGCCATGCCGCTCGGCGACGCGATCGAGCGCGCGGAGAATCGAACGTCACGCGCCTGGCGCCAAACCGGCGGACAAGCCGGTCGCTCAAGGCACTCGATACGCGCGTCCGCGAGAACGCGGCGAGCGCAGACAGCTCAAAACCCGGCGCGACGCACCGGCATCAGACCGGCGTCAGAATTGCGCGACGCGCTGATACTGCCCCGCATGACCGGCCGCCTGCATCGCCGCCCGATATTCAGCACTGAGCTCGTTCTGCGCCAGGCGCGCCTCCGCGGCGATCCGCTCGTCGATTGCCTGAACCGCCTTGAGCACATCGAGCGCGGCGCCCGCCTGCTGCGCGGAGAGTGACATGATAAGCGGCGAGCGCTCGCTCGCAAGCTGCGCCGCCCGCTCCCATTCGGCGACGGCCACCGCCTGCTCGATGGACTTGGTAAGTTGCCAGATGCGATCGATCGGCGCCGCGAGTTCCATGTCGTATCTCCCTGTTCCGCTCAGTTCTTGTTGGTGGCCAGCGCGCCGGCGCTGTTCGTGCCGCCGAAGAGCTGCGTCAAATATTGCGAGTTGTTGTTCGTCGTCGCCAACAGCGAGTTGAGCGCCGTGAACTGCGCGGTGTACATACTGGTGAGTTGCGTCTGATAGGTCGACAGCGACGTCTGTTGCGTCCCGAGGCTCGTCAGGTCGGCATTGAGCGCGTTGGTGCGCGACGTGATGATCCCGGTGGTCGATAGATAGCCGGTGATGTTGGTGTTCAGCTGTTGCGCGACGCCGTTGGTGGAATTGAACAGCGTCGCCACGGTCGCCTGATTGCTCTGCAGCGCATTGTTCAGCTTGGTGCTGTCGACCGAGAGCGAGCCGTCCGCGCCCAGCGTAATGCCGATCGAAGCGAGGTTCGTCGTCGTGCCGTTGCTTTTCACGCCCGTCGCGACGATCGAGGCGAGCTGATTCTGCACCATGTTCAGCGTCGTGTCGCCGAGCAGCACGCCTTGCGACGTCGAACCCGCGGTGTACGAGGTCAGCGTGCCCATCGTCGTGACGAGCGTGTTGTACAGCGTGACGAACTGGTTGATCGCATTGGCCTGCGAGGTGGTGTCCTGGGCGACTGTCACCGTCTGCGGCGAAGAGCCGGTCGTATCGACCGAAGCGGCCGACAGGTTCAGCGTGATGCCTGAAAGTGCGGACGTCACGCTGTTCGTCGAACTGGTGACGCCCGTGCCGTCGATCGTGAAATAGGCGTCCTGGGCGGCCGTCGTCTGGGTCCAGGAAGCGGTGCTGGTGACGCCGGTCGACGAACCGTCGTTGAGGGTCGACTGATTGGCCTTGAGCTGCGCGCCGGTCGCGCTCGCGTTGCCGGCCAGCGACGTGCCCTTGTTGCTCGACACGGCGAGATTGTTCAGCGGATCGCTCGAATTCGAATCGGTGACCTGGACGCTGATGGCATTCGCGGAGCCGGCGGATGCCGCGTGCAGCACGAGGTGCGCGCCGTCCGCGCCGTTCACGACAGTCGCCGTGACGCCGGGATTGTTGCTCGCGCCGTTGATGGCCGCGGCGATGCCGGAAACCGTGCTGTTGGTGCTGTCGAGCGAGATCGTCGTGCTCGCGCCGCCGACCGACAGCGTCATCGTGCTCGGGCCCGAAGCGAGCGCCTTGGTCCCGTCATAGCCCGTCGATGTCAGCACCTGCGCCGTCGCCACCTGAGCCACGTCGAGCGAATACGAACCGGCCACCGCACCGGCTCCCGCCGAGGCCGTGATGCCGTTGCCACTGGCCGCTGCCGTGAAGTCGTTGACGGTCGAGCCGTTCGAGAGCGAGGTGAGGCCGGCCTGCAGCGCGGAAAGCGCGGCGGAGAGCGTGCCGTACGCGGAGATTTCCGTGTTGTCCTGGGTTGTCTGCGCGCTCAGCGTCGCGGCCTGGCCGGCGATCTTGGCGTTGACGAGCGCGGTCACGAGCGAGCTCACGTCCATCGACGAATTGCCGGTCGAGCCGCTGATAACCGACTGCGCAGCTTCCTGCACCGCGGCATTGGCTGCCGCGGTCGTGGCGGCGGCGGTGGCGGCGGCAGTGCTGGAGATCGAACTTGCGGTCGAGGATACGGTGGACATGGACAGGCTCCGTGTTTCGGCGATGCCGTGTGAATCGATTCAGATCTGAGAAATGGCAATCGGGAGGCAAGCCTCCCGACCGGTTTGCGTGCCGCGCACCGGATACGGCGGCGGGGCGCGGAACGCATGCTGCGTAAAGCGTGTTACTGCAGGAGCTTCAGAATCTGCTGCGGCTGCGAGTTCGCTTGCGCCAGCACCGAGATGCCCGCTTGCTGCAGCACTTGCGCCTTGCTCAGCGCAGCCGTTTCCTGCGCGAAGTCGGCGTCCTGGATTTGCGACTGGGCCGACGACAGATCGGTCGACTGGGCTTGCTGCGTCGTGCTGATTGCCGTGAAGCGGTTTTGCGCGGCGCCGAGCGTAGCCTGCATGTTGTTGACCGTGTTCAGTGCGTCGTCGATCGATTCGATCGCCTTGTTGGCGCCCGCGACGGTGCTGACGTCGATCTGGTCGACGGTTTGCGTCGTGGCGGTCGAGCTGGCCGTCCACGGGTTCGCCGTCTGCGTGACGTTGGCGCCGAGCGTCGTGCCCAAAGTTCCGGCTGCACCGCCCGTGGGGGCCGTATAGCCGAGACCGTTGGTACCGAGAATCGCCGCGCCTGCCGTGGTGCCGCTCGTGATCTGGTTGCCGTTCTGATCCCAGAACGTCAGACCCTGGTTACCGTCCGACTTCACCGTGATCGACGTGATATCCGTGGACGACGGGGTCGTCGCGTCCGCGCCGGTCGTCGCGCTGATGTCGAGACCGGTGATCGTGCCGAGCGTCGCGCCAGCGGTCTGAGGCTTGGCGTTGGCGCCATTGATTGCAACCATCTGGGTGGCCGCATCGAGCGAGCCGCCGGCAGTGATCGACAGCGCGCCGGTGGTGGCGCTGACGGTGAAAGCCTGGGTGGTTGCGGCGGTCGGATCGAACGAAAGCGCGTTGCCGTTCTGGTCCGTGTACGTGAAGCCGCCCTTGCCGTCCGACAGCACGTTCAACTGCGTGATTTCCGTGCCCGTCGACGTGCCGGCCGCCCAGGCACCACCGTTCGAGTCGAGAGAAACAGCCAGCGACGCGACCGTATCGCCCGCCTGCACCGCACCACCGCCGAGCG
Organism: Burkholderia sp. Ax-1724; assembly: GCF_011752995.1. GTDB lineage: Bacteria > Pseudomonadota > Gammaproteobacteria > Burkholderiales > Burkholderiaceae > Paraburkholderia. The sequence continues at coordinate 5,362 of NZ_VWWL01000022.1, read as the reverse complement.
ATGCCGCCGACACGTTTTGCGAGAGGTTCAGGCTGATCGTCTGACCGACATTCGCGCCGACCTGGAACGACACGCTGCCGAGCGAACCGTTCAGCACGTTCATGCCGTTGTACGTCGTTTGCGAAGCGATACGGTTCACTTCCTGAATCTGCTGCGCGACTTCCTGTTGCAGCGCTGCGCGGTCGGTATCGGTCATGCCGCCGTTGGAGGCTTCCGTTGCGAGGTCGCGGATGCGCTGCAGGCTGCTCGTCAGCGACGACAGGCCGCTCGATGCGGTTTGCACCATCGAAACGCCGTCGTTCGAGTTCGACACACCTTGCGTCAGACCGTTGATCTGGGTCTGCATGATGTTCGAGATGGCGAGGCCGGCTGCGTCGTCCGCTGCGCTGTTGATGCGCTTGCCCGACGACAGACGCGTAATTGCTTGCGAGAGTGCGCTACCCGAGTTGGTCAGGTTCTGCTGCGCGACCAGCGAGTTGATGTTGCTGTTAATTCCGAGCATGAAAATTCTCCTGTTGGGGCCGTCAGCCCGTTACATGCCGTATAGACCAAGGCATCAGCGAACGAGGCAACTGCTGTTCGTTTGCCGCCCGCCTTGTTTGGGGTATCGGCCCACTCAGGAAAAACTTTATGGAATAACCCGCATATTCGTCGCTCCGCCCCGGCTGAAGCGCCGGTAAACCGGGGCGGCAGGCGATTCGCCGGCACAGGCCTCAAGTCCGTCGGAATCCTGCCGATAACACAGCGGTAAGCCCGCTTTGCCGCGCCTAGCGCGTCAACGTTACCGTCAGATACACGGCATACAGCACCCCGCACACGAGCAGCGCGCCCACCCGCAAGCCCCGCTCGCGTATGTTGATACGCAGCCACGCGGCCGCGGCCAGCGTAATCACGACGCCCGTCACCACTTCGATACGCGGCGTCCACGGCGTCAGCAGAATGCCGATCGCGGGCAGCAGCGTCCCCTGGAACACCATCGCCCCGGTGATGTTGCCGAACGCGAGCGTGTCCTTGCCACGCCGCACCCACAGGATGCTGTTGACCTTCTCGGGCAATTCGGTGGCGATCGGAATGATCAGCAGCGACAGCAGCAGCGGCGATACGCCGAGCGCCGCCGACACGCCCCGCACACCGTGGATGAAGCCCTCCGCGCCCCACACCAGCAACGCGACCGCGAGCGCGAGTTGCAGCGCGATCGTCGCGAGATTGGTCGGCACGCCGATGCGCGCGAGCATCATCCTGCCGGGCGCTTCGGTGCCGTGTCCCGCCTCGACGAGCCCGCCCGATGCGCGGAACGTCATCACCACATAGGTGACGTACACGCCGACCAGCGCGACGCTGAAGAGCGCGCGCACGATGATCTGCTCGTGCGGCACGTACATCGCCACGGCCGCGAGCAGGAACGCGCAGAGGAAATAGTTGAGGTCGCGCGTGAAGCCGGTGCGCTCGGGCGTGATCCAGCCCTTGACGCCGCGCATGCGCAGGATCGCGAGCGTCATCAGAAACGTCGACAGCGTGGAGAGCATCAGCGGTGCGCCGAGAATCGCGCCGACGCCGATCTCCTGATTGACCGAGCTGCCGGCCTGGCTTCCCGCAATCGCGAGCAGCGGCACGAGCGTTTCAGGCAACGCGGTGCCGACCGCCGCGAATAGCGAACCCGTCACGCCTTCGGAGATTTTCAGACGTTCGCCGAGATGTTCCAGCGCATTGGTGAAGAGTTCGGCCGCCACCAGAATGACGACCAGCATGCAGGCGAGTTCGAGGAACAGACCGGTCATGCGTGGCTCCCCGGCTGTGCGCGAAAAGTGCGGCCGCTCACCGGATCAACCGGGCAATAAGCGAAGGCAAAAACACGCGGGGAGACTGACGATGGGCGACGGTGATTCACAGGGCAAACTCCGCGGTCGGACGTAGATGACGAACCCATGACGCACCGCCGCCCGTCCGACCGGAACGAGGCAGTGCGTCAATGGTCTCGCCAAACCGACCCGGTCGAACGCGCCATGACCCGCAGGCCAAGTATGTTGACGCGCTCTCCTTCAAAGGATGAAGGAAGGCTACTCCCCAGTGACCGAAGGATTCTAATGGGGCGGGCGGCTTTCAACAAGCTTGTTGAAACGCGAACCACGTACGCTCCGCTCGAACCCTCGCACCCGGCATCGTCCGATAACACGCGGTTGCGCTCAGAGCTGATAGAGCGCCCGCCAACCATCCATGCTGAAGACGTCGAATCCGGCTTGCCTGCCGCATTCCGCTCAGCTATGTTTTACCCGTACCTATCTGGACGTTCACCGTGACCGAGACGACCCCGACGCCGGCATTCCTGAAGTTTTATGTTCCTGAAGAACCGGGGACAGCGAAACTCGCTCGTACGTCTGAGGATATCGAGCGGTTCCAATCGCTGATTCAGTACGCGGAGTCTGCCGAGACGATCAGCGAGAAGAAGTTCAGGTGGCTTGAAAAAGCGACGACGCCATGGCTCGCGCAGCAATTGGGCGTCTATGCAGAGCACCTGGAGGTCAATGGTCAGGCAATGCTTGCGGCACGCGTCGCGTGGCTCGGTGTTCTTGCTGCAAAGTGGGTTCGAGACGACGCGAAATACTATTTGGCCAATCTGCTCACTGCCGGCAACATGTGGCTAAAACTCGGCGCAGAAGCCACCGATGCCGCCATCGATGCCGCGCGAGGTTTTTTCGAGGTCATTCTGAATCTCGCCGCTTATGAACAACGAAAGGAACGGCTCGGCGCGCACGTGGGTATGGCGAGCTACTACGGACTGATCGAGGACTACGTCGGCGCGGCGTTTCACGTCGACCGATATCTTCCCTACATTGACGAGATCGTTCCAAAGCAGCAACACGAAACCGTGTATGGCCAGGCCGCGCGTATCTATGGAAAAGTCCAGGACGTACCGGGATTGTTATTCTGCTGCGAGAGATTAGGCAAACCACTCCCGCCCGCGTCGCAATTGTCCGCTCAGCCGCTGGACGCCGTGCTGATGACTGTCGCGCGCCTGCATAGCCTGGGCAGCAGCTCAACCGCTTTTCGCATCATGTCCGAATTCAAATCAAGAAACAGGAGCGCATAACATGACTCAGCAAACCGTGAAGTTTGGCATACAGCTTCCCGTCGACATGGGACAGGACGTTGCCGAAGTTGCACGAGAGCTTTCCGAAAACTGCCAGGTAAGCTACCGGCTGCCCGAGCCAGACAGCGAGTCCGCCAAAGACGAACTCTCCTTCGATCCGATATCGGGCGCGGCCATCGGCTGGATACTCCTGAAGGTGGTGGGTGCCGCCGCGCAAGGCATCGCCGCAAAATTGATCATCGAGCTTGTTTGCAAGCGATATATGGGGCGCTCAAAGGAGTCGAAGGTCGTTCCAATCCGATTTTCCGACGGCACGATTTTCGAGCTGAATACGGACGATCCCGAGTCCACCGAACAGCTTCGCAAGATCCTCGCGGAAAAGGCCGATCGTTGAACGCCCTGTATGGCAGTGATGGCTTCGCCAAGGCTCTGACCGACAGCCTGGCCATCTACATCGACTTCGATCGACTTGGACTCGAGTCAACCCCGGCGGCCGTTTCCCAAGCTGTCCAGCGGCTGTTGGGTTTGCACGGCCCAGACGAGACGCTGCGATCGGAATCCCGATTCAATGAAGCGGCTCGCGACTATTTCGAGCACTTCAAAAAGATCGACCCCAGCGACAGAACGGTGGGGATCTTTCTCGCTTATCTGTCATGCTTTTTTCATGAGGCTAGACACTCGCACGATCTGATGTCGACGATCGTAGGCCAGCGCATCTTGCGGCAGTACTTCGTGCATTACAAGAATGTGCCGAAACTGCAACGAAAGCTAAAAGACTGGCAAAGCAGGAATGCATCGCAACCTATTCCGCTGCCCTTGTCCATGCATGCGCCGTCCATGAACGGAATAGATCAGGACGTGCTGGAATTCGTGTCGAAGTATACGGAACTGGATTCTTTGCTGGATAAGGCCGGCGTAGTCGGTAGCGGAGTGTATTCGTGGGTCGGCGTGAAGCATTTGCTCGAGGCGAGTGCCGTCCTCGTTCAGCTCGAAGTCGTGTACGACCTGTTTGGGGGCGAAGCATATGAAATTCTCTGGAAACTGATACATGGCGGCCCGAACGCGAGAACCTACACGTGGCTGATCAATGGTGTCGCCGAGGATTTGCTGCTGACGGGAAAATTCGCCGGCCGCCATGGAGCCGGCTCCGTGATGAACTATCTTCTTTGGGTTGCGCTGCAGGGAAACGCTAGAACAGTAGAGGGAAAGGAAGTCGAAGTTTCGGCGGGCGCATTGTATTTTGCGTTAATCGAACACGTCTTGCGCAATGGAAGCGGGACCATCGACGTCGCCGAGGCACATCAACATGCCGCGTCTTTTTTGGCGGAGTGGGGCTTCCACGATCTCAACAGCGTGCTGGACGGATTCCATCAGAGGGCGAGTCAGCGACTGGAGAGAAGCTTAACCAATATTACCGTTGCTACGGATCACCTGTTCAACGTTGTGGAGACACAGCTATTGGATAGTTTTCTTCCGTTCTGTCATTCGATTCTGGCCGACCCCGAGGCTTATTTTTCCGGGCGAAGGTACGCAACCTCTTTGATATCCGGGGAATTGCCGGGTATCCCCATCTACTTTAAAGCGAATGGCGAGGTGTTTCAGTCGTTTACGCCGGGAGAGAAGCCGATAAGCCGCGAAAGCGCCGAGAACATGATTGCGTTTTCGAGCATGATCCGGCTTCTTGTGAATGGGCGCCGTTCGGCCGGCTTGCCGTTTGTCGAGGATACGTGCTTCGAGGCGCTGACTGCGGATGCGGGGTTGGTTTTTTCTGATCGGTTGTTTGAGGGGTTTTGAACCCGGCTGGGATCGAAAAAAGCGGGGAGAGGCGCGCCAAATAAGGCATTAGCGGTGCCTACCGTCTTACGGGTACGACCTGAGAGGTAACGGCCTTATCGCCGCAGTTTTTTGCAACAAATTATTACAGGAGCGGAGGACTACCAAACTAATCGATCAACTGCCCACTTAGCAATGGATACCAAGTTCAAGAAAATGCCCTTTGCGCTAGCGACCTTCAACACCCTCTCGAACTGTGGATCCTAGCTATTGCTCCAAGTGTGCGCGACACAATCATGTGGCGCCGGTGGTCTTTTTTGCTGGTGGTTTTCGGCGGCTTGACGCACGAAAAAATTTTGTTTTTAGCAAAAGTGTGTTGATTTGCACGGAATCCTGACCCACCCTCGGCAGTAATTTGCATCGAATCTTGACCCACGTAGAACACTGACCTGCTCGGCAACGGGCGGGGGAACGGAGTGATCGACGTGGCTATATTGAGCA
>NZ_VWWL01000021.1 GCF_011752995.1 Burkholderia sp. Ax-1724 | reverse complement strand
ACTACACGAAGGTTCTGGAGCCGCTGGCCGACAAGCTCGGCGCGGCGCTGGGCGCCTCGCGCGCGGCGGTCGACGCGGGCTACGTGCCGAACGACTATCAGGTGGGTCAGACCGGCAAGATCGTCGCACCGCAACTGTACGTCGCGGTCGGCATCTCGGGGGCGATCCAGCATCTGGCGGGCATGAAGGACTCGAAGGTGATCGTCGCGATCAACAAGGACGAGGAAGCGCCGATTTTCAGCGTCGCCGATTATGGTCTCGTGAATGACCTGTTTACCGCCGTACCTGAGCTGGTAGAAGCACTTCGATAACGACAAGCCAACAATCGCCGCATCCCGACGGACAAAATCAACCGGAGTTGCCATGAACGAAACAGTCATGTCGGACACCGCGCAACGCAAGGCACTGGCAGACGAGCTGGACAGCTATAACTGCCGTATCGCCCAACCCACCGATGGCCCGCTTTTCACGCGCGAGCCACAATCGACGATGCAGGCGGCGCACTGGAAAGCCGCCGATCTCGCGCGTCTGCTCGAGAAAATCGGGGCGAATATCAAGCTTGAAGCGGGCGGTCAGCGTAGGACCTTGCGTCTCGCCAACCGCGGGTTGCCGTTTGGCACCACGCCGACGATCTGGGCCTCGATCCAGTACATCCTGCCTGGCGAGATCGCCACCGCCCATCGCCATACAGCCAGCGCGCTGCGTTTCATCATGCAGGGCCGTGGGGCAGACACGATCGTCGACGGCGAACGCTATGAGATGAATGAGGGCGATCTCGTGCTCACGCCGGCTTGGGCCTGGCACGATCACGAACACAAAGGCGATGAGCCGATGATCTGGCTGGACGTGCTCGACATCTCGCTGGTGCGCTCGATGCACGCGACTTTCTTCGAGGGCTCCGCTACACCACGCCAGCCGGTACTGGCGATTCCGGATCACTCGTATCGCCGCTACGGCAGTGGTCTCATGCGTCCACTCAACGATACCGCCGTACCCGAACTCAATCCGCTGCTGGTTTACTCGGCGGAACGCGCACAGGAGGCGCTGCGTCTTGCAGCTGGGTTGCCCCCCGATCCATTCGACGACACCGCACTCGAATACGTCAATCCGGTGACAGGTGGCCCGGCGTTGCCGACGATCGGCACGGTGTTGCAATCGTTGCGACCAGGCATGCATACGAAAGCACATCGCCACACGGGCAGCGTCGTCTATTACGTGATGCGTGGAGAGGGCGCGACGATCGTCAACGGCACGACGTTCGAATGGGGCGCGGGCGACTTCATGGCGATTCCGCCCTGGGCTGTGCATGAGCATATCAATCGCTCTCACGAGACGTCCACGATGCTGTTTCAGGTCAACGACATTCCGGCACTGCGCAAGCTCGGCCTGTATCGCGAAGAGGCCGTCGAGGTCGCACCGGCATGACGGAACTGGGAAAGTCGATAAACACTGGGAGACTGTAGATGCAAACACCCGTATTGATTGTGGGCGCTGGCCCAATCGGACTGGCACTCGCCGGCGACCTCGGTTTTCGCGGCGTGCCGTGCACGCTGATCGAACGAAGCGATGGCCAGGTAACCCAGCCGAAGATGGACATGGTCGGCGTGCGTACCATGGAATATTGTCGGCGCTGGGGTATCGTGCCGTGGGTACATGATGCTGGCTATAACCGCGCCTATCCGCAAGACTGCGCCTGGGTGACAGGACTGAAGGGCTACGAATTCGGTCGGGAAGTATTTCCCAGCCCACAGGACGAAAAGTGTCCGCCGCAGAGTCCGCAAAAGCGCGAACGCTGTCCGCAAAATTTCTTCGATCCGGTGCTGCGTCGCTTCGCGCAACAACAGAAAGGCGTCGAGATTCGATACAACACGGAGCTGGTCGAATTCAGCGAGACCTCGGACGGTGTGGTCGCCAAGGTGCGCGACGTGAAAACCGGCGAAGAGTCGGTAATCGAGGCGAGCTATCTGGTTGGCTCGGACGGCGGCGCGAGCGTTGTGCGTCAAGCGCTGGGTATCGGCATGACCGGCGAGCCGACGCTGACGTATACCACCAACGTGGTGTTCCGTAGCGACAATCTCGAAGCGTTGCATGACAAGAAGCCGGCGTACCGCTATATCTTCATCGGCCCCGAGGGAACGTGGGCCACGCTTGTCGCCATCAACGGACGCGATCAGTGGCGCTTCTCGCTCGTTGGCGACGAAACACGGCTCACGCTCACAGAGGAGCAGATGAGTGCCGCGATCGTTCGCGCGGTCGGCCGCGAGTTCGACTTCGAGATTCTGTCGATGCTGCCGTGGGTTCGCCGCCAGTTGGTGGCGGACAGCTATGGCACGAAGCGCGTGTTCATCGCCGGTGATGCAGCGCATCTGACGTCCCCCACCGGAGGCTTCGGCATGAACACCGGTATTCAGGACGCGGTCAATCTGTCGTGGAAACTTGCCGCCACGTTGCACGGCTGGGGTGGCGAGCACCTGCTTGCGACTTATGAAACGGAACAGCGCCCGGTGGCGATCCGCAACGTCGCGGAGGCGACCGGCAATCTCAAACGGATGCTCTCGCCGAGGGTGTTGTCGCCGTCCAGGGAAATCTTCGAAGATGGTCCCGGTTCCGAAGCGGCGCGTATCGAGTTCGGCATTCAATACACAGAACTGATGAAGCGCGAGTGGTTCTCGATCGGCATTCACCTTGGGTATATGTACGAGGGTTCGCCGATCATCGTTCCCGATGGCACGCCGCAACCGCCCGATGAGGTGTCGTCCTACGTGCAGACAGCGCGTCCGGGCTCACGTGCGCCGCACGTGTGGCTTGCGCAGGACGAATCGACGCTCGACCTGTTCGGTAAGGAGTTCGTGCTGATGTGCTTCTCGCCGGCGGTCACGGAGAGCGAGGCATTGCGCGACGCTGCGGCCCGGCGTCATGTGCCGTTCAGGTCGGTCGATATCGATAACGAGGAAGCGCGCCGCCTGTATGAACGGCGACTCGTGCTGGTGCGTCCAGACGGACAGGTGGCCTGGCGTGGCGATGAACTGCCGGACGATCCGCTCGCGCTGATCGATACGGTGCGCGGTTCGGCTAATACGAAGACGAACACGATGTCATTGGCACAGCAGAACGAGGCTTAAGAAAAGGACACGCGGCTGAAAAGGCCGCGTATGTCCTGGCCGGCGACGCAAGATATGCAGCACCGACATAACTGAGGAGCCCTTCATGAAAACGTACAGCAGAGCGTGGTGGCTTGATTTGCAAAACCATGCGGTCACGACGAAAGACCGACTGGTGTGCGCGATGATGCTGTGCGCGCTGGCATATACGGGCAGCGTGCCGGTGGTGGAATAAAAAAATCGTTCTCCCTTACTGCGGAAGAACGATATTCGATCCTGGAGAGATCAGGCAGTCTGCTTTTAGTGCAGTTCAGTCGCGTGTGGCGCTTGTGCCTGTCGGCACAAGACGGTCCAGAAACTCCAGGATGGCCGAGTTGAACGCATCGTTGCGATCGCCCGCGATCATATGCCCGGCGCCCGGCATCAACGCCGTTTCCAGTTGCGGCAAACGTGCGCGCAATTCATCGATCCCGCTGCTTGAGACGACATCGCTCTGCGCACCATGCACGAGCAAAGTGGGGATCTTGATGTTTGGGCACATGTCGAGCAGACGGTTGGTGCTTTTCTCGCGCTGCTCGTCGTTGCGACTGGCGAAGAAACGCGGGTCCCAATGCCAATAGAGACGTCCGTCTTCGCGCAGGCGAAGATTCTTCATCAACCCGCGCGGATCACGAGGGCGCGGACGATGCGGGTTGTAAGCCGCGACCGCATCAGAAGCCTCTTCGATATTGGCGAAACCGTCCGGATAGCCGTTGAGGAAGTCGTGGACACGACGTAGGCCCCTCGGGTCGACGCGCGGCGCGATGTCCACCAGCACCAGCGCACGGGCCAGCTTGCCCTTGCTGCGACCGACGGTATGCATTGCCGTCATTCCCCCCATCGACGCGCCGATGAGCACCGGTTCGGCAGCCACCATGCCGATCACGGCTTCGAGGTCGTCGGCAAGGTGGTTATAGGAGTAGTTCAGTTCAGCCGACCAGTCGCTTTCGCCGTGACCGCGTGCGTCGAATGCGAGTGCATGGTAGCCGAGCTCACCGAGTGTTTTGACCGTGCCGCGCCAGGAATGACGTGTCTGGCCACCGCCGTGCAGCAGGATCACGGCGGGCCGACCGGGTTCACCGCTTTCCGTCGCGCTCAAGGTGACGCCGTCTTCCATCTTCATACGGCGCGTATGCAGACTGTGGTGCACGGGCGGTTTCGTTCGGGCAGTATCCATGCGTTCGCCTGCTTCCGTTCAGTTGACCGGTTTGTCCCACACAGGGTGATTGCCCCCTTGGCTCTGCACGACGTCGAGCGTCATCGCGCCGACTCCGGCGATTTCGATCGTGACCTTGTCGCCGCCATGAAGCGGGCCGACGCCGGCAGGCGTACCGGTTGCGATGATGTCACCGGGGTAGAGCGTCATGACGGCGGAGGCCATGCGAATCATCTCCGGAATATCGACGATCAGATCCCGCGTACTGGCTTTCTGTCTAATCTCGCCGTTCACCGAGAGTTGCAGATCGATCGCGTCGTAGTCAGGCACTTCGTCGGCGGTCACGAGGTAGGGGCCGACCGGGCAGAACGTGTCATAGGATTTGCGCATCACGCGCTCTTCCTTGCCACGCACCACTACGTCAATCAGGCACGCGTAGCCGAACACGTGTTCGAGCGCAGCGGCGCGGCTGATTTCACGGCCGCCTTTACCGAGAATGATCGCGAGCTCGCATTCGTGATGAATCTGACGATTCGCAATCGCGGGTAGCACGATCGGCTCGGACGGCCCGCTCAGGCTCGAGTTCGCCTTCAGGAAAAAGCCTTGGCCGTCCGCCTTGAATGGCGAAATGAGCCCGGTGCCGCGCTTCATTTCTTCCACGTGCGCGTGGTAGTTCGCCGGGAATGCGATCACCTTGTTAGGCCACGCGACCGGCGTTTCCAGCTTCACGCTCGAAAGCGGCACGCGATTGCCGCTTTGCGCATGGTCCTCGAGTTTGTCGCGCAACGCGGCAAAGCGGTCGATCACGTGCAGCATGCCAACCGGCGGCCACGTGTCCGGCGTGGCGTTCACGAGATCGGATACGTCGACGATATCGTCACCGACCACGACGCCGATTCGTCCGCCATCGAAACTTGCAAGTTTCATGTCAATTTCCTGGTTGAGTTGTTCCGTGTTTCTGGCTATTGCGTGCGCCGTCTCAGTGTCCGCCGATTGCCTCATCGTGTTCGCCGATAGCGGGTGGCCCCGAACGCGCAGTCAGCCTGCGGTCGTCGAAACTGGCCGGGTAACGCGCCGTGCGAATCGGGCCGACCGGCGAATCCACGAAGCTGTACACCTGATTGTTTTCTACCTGCGGGTCATGCAGGAACTCGTCGAGTGAGAACACCGGCGCGGCAGGCACGTCCATCTCGCTGAAGCGTTGCAGCCAGAATGCCGTGTTGTTTTCCTTGACAACCGCGCCGACGCGGCGAAAAAACTCTTCAGCCATGGCGACCGGGTCACGCATCTGCTTGAATTCGTCCTTCCATTCCGGGCGTTCGATCGCGTTGAGCGTCTTCGACATTTGCGCGCCGTTGGCAGGTGAGATCACGACGAAACCATCGGCTGTCTCCAGCACTTGCGATGCGGGTGGTTTCCACGCGGACGTGTCGCCCTCGAATGTGCGGTGCTGGAACATGTCGGGGAAGTTGAAATAGCCCATCACGTCGAGCATCGGCAACTGAACATAGCCGCCTTTGCCGGTTTTCTCGCGCTCGTACAGAGCGGCCAGCACAGCCTGCGCGCCGAATGCACCGGTGACCTTGTCGACCATATTGAACGGCGTTACCGCGGGCTTGCCGTTGCGTCCCTCTGACGCGACGATGCCGGTGCGGCCCTGGATCAGCGAGTCGAAAGCAGGGGCATTGGCAAGCGCGCCAGTGTCGCCGAAGCCGTTGATCGACAACCGGATCAGACGCGGATAGCGCGTTTCCAGTACATCGCGGCCGAGCCCGAGCGACGCGGCGACGCGGGGCCGCCAGTTCTCGATGAGGATGTCCGCGCGTTCTAGCAGGTTATGCAGGCGGTGCGTGCCTTCTGCCGTTTTCAGATCGATCACGACGCTGCGTTTGCCGCGATTCGCGTTGGTCCACGACGCGCCGTAGCCTTCACGGTTGTGGCCGAATTTGCGGAATCCGTCGCCGCCAGGCGGCTCGACCTTGATGACGTCGGCGCCGAGATCGGCGAGCATCATCGAGGCAAACGGTCCCGTGAGAAAACTTGAGGTTTCCACGACGACGATACCGTCGAGCGGCCGCTTCGGTACTGTAGCTTGAGCGGAGGATGTGGTGTGGTCGAGGGTGTTGGGGTCTGACATCGGGCGTCTCTCTGGCTGGATTTGCTGCCGTGTGAATATTCGTATCTCGTGATAGTAATTAATATCATTGGATCAACCTTTGAAATTATCATGATGGATCGCTTTGACGATGTCAAGCGGTAGTGATGCTGAGGCACGCGGGAGTGCGGCGCCGGGAGAAGCTCGCAACGGGTAAGGCAGACAGTCGAAGCGCTGTGCTCAAAAACGAAGTGGCCGCGTATTGCCCGATATACGGGGCAGTACGCGGCCAGATGAATGCCGAAAGATTGGGATACGGCGAGCAATGGTGCCGATGGTCGAGTCGCCGTACGTGACCGCGCCTTAAAACTTGTGCCGGATACCGACCCGAACCACCACCTGGTTCGATGTGTCGCTCGGCGTGAGTGTGACCAGGTAAGGCACAGCAGCCTGATTGGTCGAATCGACACCGGAGGCTTTCATGAATGCTCCCGTCAGATAGAGGTCGGTTCGCTTCGACAGGAAGTAATCGGCGATTGCATTGACAGTCTGGTATTTGGCGGGCTTCTTCCCGTCAACGGCGCCGCCAGTGAGATAGTTGTACGCCGCACCGATTTCGAGCGTCGGTGTGACGTAATAGCCCGCAAAGATCGAGTAGTTGTTGAATGCCGCGTTGCCGGTGTACCCAAATGGATTGGTTTGGCTCAGCGTACCCGAGTTCGGACTGTTCAGATTCTGGAAGCGGGTATTCGTATAGCCACCGCCGATCGTCAGGCCGCCTGTCGTGTATTGCAGCGCCGACGCGAAGATTAGCAGCTTCCCAGCCGATGCAAACCCGCCGTAAATCGGATTGACCTGGACACCAGTCACGGAGCCGAGGTTATTGCCCGTGGGTGAACCTGTCGAACCATTGCCCCAGAACGACTGGTTTGGGTTGTCGATATGCATGTATCCGGCTGCGGCAATAACAGGCCCGGTGGTGTAACGCGCGCCGACCGACCAGATACTGTTCTTGCCGAACTCTCCCGGCGCACCGCCGAAGCTATACACGCCGGTTACAAGAAGCCCGTGATAGGTCGGGCTCGTATATTTGATCGAGTTATTGATGCGCTGGGAATCCGCTACGTTATCGATGTCGCCAGGGTGGTCGGCGAATGCGCCGCCCGCGTACGTGCCTGCCTGCATCACGCCGATCACGTCGACGATCGAGTCGTATTGTCGGCCGGCGGTCAGTGAGCCCCACGGCGCCGTCACTCCGACGAACGCCTGGCGGCCGAAAAAGGTACCGCCCTGCTGGAATTTACCGGTGCCGACGTCGAAGCCGTCCTCAAGCGTGAAGACTGCCTTGTAGCCGTCACCCAGATCTTCGACACCTTTGAGGCCCCAACGTGAAGCCTGCACCAGACCCGTTGTCATGGAGATGACGCTGCCGCCGGTTCTACCGTTCGGCGCACCGGCTTTGGCAGTCTGTGCGTTGTTGACGTAGTTAATACCTTCATCCAACAGACCATATAGCGTGACGCTGCTCTCTGCGAAAGCGGGTGCCCATACCGCGAGAGTTAGCGCACCTATCAAGGTTTTTGTGAGCTTCAACATTGTCTCCTGGGTTTCTTATTGCACCGGATCGGCGCTTCATGAACCGGGTTTTATTGAATGTTTTCTGGCTCTTTGTATTGTTATTGGATGAACCATTGATCGAAAATATAAAGTATCCAATTTTGCTGTCAAACCGAGCAAACCCTAATGCATACCGTCATGCATCGCGAACATGCCGGCGCGCTTTCGCCGGGTATTCATCCGGGTATTTGTCGGTTGTATTCCAGGAAACAGTCACGCGATCGAACTCTGATCCACGACTTCCTCGGCATCGGCCAGCGCGACCGGTCGCGGCGCGGCCTTGAACGAAAACCATGCGATTGCGCTCGAGACAATCAGCGCGACGATCATTGAAATGGTTGGATCGCTTGGCGAGAGGCCGATCGCGGCAGTGCAGAGTGACCCATATGCCATCTGCAGGCAGCCATAGAGACCGGCCGCCGCGCCGACCACGGAGGCATCGACATCGAGCGCGCTGCTGATCGCATAAGGGCTCGACAGTCCGGTTGCAAAGAACATGACGATCATCGGTACCATCACCGAGACGAGTGTGATCGAATTGGCGGCATACGACACGATGAGGCTCAGCGACGCGCCCGCCATGATGGCGGCCGCTATCAGCAGTGCCGATCGCGCGGGAAAACTTCCTGCCATGTGTTTGGCTGCGCTTTGGCCGCTTGCCAGTCCGACCACTAGCGAGAAGTACGCGAAACCGAACGCTTGCGGCGACAGTCCGAGACGCGACTCGAGAATGAATGGCGAAGCGGACAGGAAAGCGTAGATGCCGGTGGTCGCACTGGCGCCGCCGATGCTATATGCGAGAAACGACGGCGAGCGCAGCAGGTGGGTATAGCTGATCAGGTAGCGACCGATCCGGAAATTGCGCGACGGGACGTGCGTTTCCGGTACTACGAGCCACACGGAGACAAGCACGAGCACATTCGTCGCGCTCATCGTGATGAAGATCCAGCGCCAGCCGAGATGGGCAACGAATTGCGCGCCGATCACGGGCGCGACCGCTGTTGCAACCGCCATCGCAATGCTGAGTGTGGCAAGGCGCCGGATCAACGTCGTCGAGCCCGAACTGTCTCTGGCAATCGCGCGTCCGAGTACGAGCCCGGAACAGCCACCCAGCGCCTGCAAGACTCGGGCGAGTTCGAGCCACTTCAACGACGGGGCGCAAGCGGCCGCGACGCTGGCTATCGCAAACAACGTCAGTCCTGCCAATAGCACTGGACGCCGCCCGTAGCGATCCGAGAGTGGTCCGTAGATGAGCTGGCCGATTGAAAGCCCAATGATGTATAGCGTGATCGTCAAACCGATTCCTGCCGTCGATGCATGCAGATCGCGAGCCGCCGACGGCAGAGCGGGCACGAATACATGAAGCGGAAACGTACCGGACAGTGTGATGCAAACAAGGATGAACAGCGATGGCGCACGCACGAGGGTTTGAGTGGAAGCACAGGATGTATTCATGGTGGCGCGGCTCAAAGACGGTGACGGAAGCAGTCCTCAGGACTGGATGTTGGCCGTATGGGCGAGTGGATGGCTAGCGAGGCACGAGAAGCTCGACCACCAGTTCGGGGCGCTCCAGCACGCCGGATTCCATTGCACGAACCGTGCAGGATAAGCCGGCCAGCCTGTCGCCGATGATCGCGACGTCCACTATGTTCTGTGCCGCTGCAGTCAAGCCGTCGTGGCTCTACATGGAAGTACGCAGCTAGTAAAGTCACCGTTGTGTCATTGGATGAACCATTAATATATGGCTGCGTCAGTATGGATGTCAATGCGGATTCGTCGAGGAAACGGCACGCTGCTGCATTTCCGGCGGTAGGGTATACAGCAATCGTTTTGTTTTTACAATGGATGAACCATTATGTTTTGCGATGGATGTGATACCTGCCGGTGAAAAAATCTGAGGACGACGTGATGAAATCTCGCATGCAACTGATGGTAGGCGACGTATCGGCGACAACCCTGAACGATGCCACTATCAGAAGCTTTCGATGGGTGATCCTGCTCGTGATCTGGGCCGCGTTCATGGTGAGTTGCGTAGACCGTTTTGCATGGGCCAGCATTGCCGCCCCAGTGGGGCACGCGCTGGGGTTCAAGCTCGCGTTGCTGGGCTCGCTGACTACTGCGTTTTATGTGGGCTATACGGTATCGTGTCCAATCGGTGGGATTCTTGCCGACAGGTTTGGCAGCCGCGCAACATTGGCGATCTCAATGTTTCCACTTGGCGTGCTGACATTCTGTTTCGGGTTCGTACAGACGTTCGGAATGGCAGTCGCGCTACATTTGTTGATGGGTTTTGCCGCGGGCGCGGAATATGGCCCGACCATCAAGATCCTGACGATGTGGTTCGGCAAGGACAAGGGCAGGGCGTTCGGCATCTGGGCGACCGGTACGTCGATCTCGGTCGTGGTGGCGAATGCAACCGTGCCACGTATCGCCGCGGCTTACGGCTGGCAGGCGGCGTATCAGATCCTCGGCATCGCGACATTGGTCTTTTCTCTTATCTGTTTCTGCGTGATTCGCAACACGCCCGACGGACAATCGGTGCCGCATATCACGCGGAAGCAGATCGCTTCGTTGCTGAAGAATCGCAACCTGTTGCTGCTTGCCCTCGGCGGTGCCGGGGCGTTGTACGGTACGCTCGGTTTCGTCGCGTGGGCGAACGCGCTGATGACCATTGCACACGGTATATCGCCGGTAGTGGCGGGTTCCGTACTGGTGTGGTTTGGTGTCGGTGCGTTCGTGTCGAAGCCGCTGTTCGGTTGGCTGTACGATCGGTTGGTCAATTACGCAAAGATCGTCACGATTCTCAACCTCGTAATCTTTATCGTGCTGCTAATTGTGTTCGGAAATTGCTCGTCGATTTCCTCGTATTATGCAATTGCACCGTTTCTCGGCGCGGCCGCTTACGGCTATACGCCGCTTCTGATCGGCCTGTTCACCCAGGCATCAGGACCGCAACTGGCTGGCGCAGCGGCTGGCTTTGTCAATACCGTCTGGTCGGTAGGCAGCTTTATCTCGCCTATCGTTGCAGGCTATGTGTTCCAGCATGGACGCTCGCTGACGAATACGCTGGGTGTCATTGCCATCGGCCCATTGCTCGGCGTGATTCTGCTGTGCTTCGTGCGCAAGCGCGCGGTTGCCGAGTCCTGACACTTACGTCGTTTCCCCTGGTATCGCTCTCCTTGACATCGTCACGCTCGATGACATATTTTCAAATGGTTGGGCCATTCAATGGTTTTAAAATAAACTTATCGATCAGGAGACATCATGCGGCGACGTTCCGGCGGGATATCTGGTTTGCTCAACGCTGCACGGCGAGGGCGCTGGCTGTTGCGGGCTGTGGTACTCGCGTTGCTCGCGAGCGCGTGGGCGCATACCGCATTGGCCGCGGCGCCTGTGCTGAAAATCTGTCATATCGACGATCGCAGTGGCGCGGCCGCTGATACCGGCACGCAGGGATATCAGGCCGTTCGTCTTGCGGTCGATCAGATCAACGCTGCCGGTGGTGTCGCCGGCCATCAGGTGGAACTGATCGGCTATGACGGCAAGACTGATCCGCAACTGTCGGCTTCGTTTGCGGCACGTTGCGCAGAAGATGATCATGCGCTGCTGATTATCGGCGCAAATCCGGCCGCGGTGGCGACGGGTATTGCCGCTGCTGCGAACGAGGACAGGATTCCGTTTTTCGTAATGGGCGCAACGGTCGACAAACTTACCGACCCGCCCGCGCCTTACCTGTTTCGTTTCGGTCCGGCGAACCGGCAGGATGCCGGGGCCGTGGCCGATCTGCTCGCGAAGCAGGGCTTTCGGCGCATTGCGATCATCAACTGCTCGGCACCATTCGGTATTGATGGTCAGCGCGCGATACTTGCCGCGTTGGCGGCTCGTCACATTTCCGTGGTGGTGCAGCAAACCTACGATACCGGGGCAGCCGATCTGACGCCGCAACTGCTGAGTATTCGCGATGCGAAGCCCGATGCGATGGTGATCTTTCCCTATCCCGCGGACGGTGCGCGCGTGCTGAGAACGGCGCAGCAACTGAATCTGAAGGTGCCTACCGTCGTGGTGCGCAGCGCCTTGCAGCAGGCTTTGCTCAAGTTGGCTGGTTCGAGTGCCGACGGCGTACTTGTGCCGAACACGGTCGACCCGAATCGTGCCGACGTAAAAGCGTTCTTCGCCGCATTCAATACGCGCTTTGGTCCGCATCTGCCGAACTTGTATCCGGCCGTGGCCTACGACGCGGCCCAGGCCGCGTTCCGCGCATTGGCCCAACCCGATGTCATCAAGGCCGTCGATAGTGGCAATGTGGAACAGGCGCGAGCGGCATTGCGCGATGCCGTCGAAAAGATCGGTTCGTTCGACGGCATCGAGGGAGCAACGGGCACGCACTATCAGTTCAGCGCGACGCGGCACCAGGGGCCGCCCGACGAGCACTGGTTCACGTTCATCGAGGTGGCTGAGAATGGCACCCGTTTCGTGGCCGCGAATCTCGACACGTTCCGGCCGAAACCCTGAGAGTCGGGTAAGGGCGGCGTGATGCGCGTCAGGTTCGCCGCCTGATTTTCTGCCACGCTCCGGTGTTTGGCGAGTGCGATGTCGCGTCTTCACGCTGTGGCAGATAGTGGCGCTCAAGCGCCTTCAGATGAACTTCCATTTCTCCAACTGCGTTCTCGGTGTCCCTTGCGAGCAGTTGCTTCAATAACCGGCGACGCGACGCCATCACCGTGCTGCTCGGCGCGGGTGTCAGGACTTCGAGCAGCAGGACCTGAATCTCGATTAGCGCGTCGGTGAGGATGATGAGCAGCGGGTTGCGCGACGCATTCGCGAGAATGCGGAAGAACTCGAGATTGATCGATACGCGTTCGCTGATATTACCTGCCTTCACCGCTGTTTCGGCGGCACGCACATTGTTGACCAGCGCGTCGAGATCCGCTTCGGACCCGCGTTCGCAGGTGGCGCGCGTGGTCGCTAACGCAACGACCATGCGTGCCTCGGTCAGGTGTTCGTGGCCGAGGGTGCCGAGCCGGAACAGGTCGGCGATGCCGGTGACCACGCCGTCGCCCTGGCCTTCGCGCACGAAAGCCCCACCGGTGGTCCCTTTGCGAAATTCAAGGACTCCGGATATCTCCAGGGTTCTCAGTGCTTCGCGCACGGTGTTGCGACTCAAGCCGAATTGCTCGGCCAGATCGCGCTCAGCGGGAAGCCGGTCGCCTGGACGCAATTCGCCGCTGCCGAGTTGCGCGCGGATTTGCAACGCCACTTCCTCGAATGCGCGACGAGCCTGAACGGGTGTGTGCGACACGGATGAGGCTGGCGCATCAGGACTCTCGTGAGATGGTGTTGCCCGTGCTTGTCTCGTTCGTTGTGCAGTATCCATGAGTCGAGCCTAAGTGGGATTGAGTGCCGATGGTACCCCGCGGACGATGCATTGGTGTACATGAAGACGTGTCTTTTTTATCGATGATGCGTCGACGCATTTTTCTGCTCGAAATAGTTTACTTGAAAGGTTGAACCATTTAATCTATATAAATATTGACATCTGAGTTGCCGACCCTTCGCGCGGTAGCTACTCATCTGGAGACGATCGATGCAACGTGGACTAGCCCATCCGTCACTCAGTCAGGCCGTGCGCCAGTTCGTTCAGCGACAGCATGGATTGCTGATCGACGGTAAGTGGAGCGAGGCACTGTCTGGCAAGACACTCGATGTCGAGGATCCCGGCACAGGCGAGTTGTTGACGCAAGTCGCAGCCGGTGAAGCTGCCGACGTGGACCGTGCCGTACGTGCCGCCCGCGTGGCGTTCGACAGCGGCCCATGGCGCCGCGTCAAGCCCGCGGAGCGCGGCAGGCTGCTGTGGAAGCTTGCCGATCTGATGAACGATCATGCTGACGAACTGGCTCAGCTCGAATCGCTCGACAACGGCAAACCGGTGGTGTTCGCGCGGGCAGTGGATGTCCTCGGCTCCATCGATATGGTTCGCTACTACGCCGGCTGGGCGACGAAGTTCGGCGGCGAAACGATCGATGTCTCCGTTCCCGGCGAATGGCATGCCTATTCGACGCGCGACCCGATTGGCGTGGTGGGGCAGATCGTGCCGTGGAATTACCCGCTCGGCATGGCGATATGGAAAATCGCGCCGGCACTCGCGGTAGGCTGCACGATCGTTCTCAAGCCGGCGGAGCAAACATCGTTGACCGCCTTGCGTCTCGGCGAACTGATTCTCGAAGCCGGCTTCCCGCCCGGTGTCGTCAATGTCGTTACGGGTTACGGTGAAACCGCGGGGTACGCGTTGGCGGCGCATCACCAGGTGGACAAAATCGCCTTCACCGGGTCGACGGAAGTCGGCAAGCTCGTCGTCAAAGCGGCGCTCGGCAACATGAAGCGCGTGTCGCTCGAACTAGGTGGTAAATCGCCCGTCATCGTTTTTCCCGATGCCGATATCCAGAAAGCAGCGCCGGCACTGGCACGCGCAGCTTTCTTCAATACCGGCCAGGTGTGCTCCGCGGGAACGCGGCTCTATGTACACGAGCACATCTATGACGAACTGGTCGATCAGGTGTACGCCGAGGTGTCCGGCTGGCAAATCGGTTACGGGCTCGACGCGGACACGAAGATGGGACCGCTGATTTCAGCTGCGCAGCACGCCCGCGTCACCGGCTATCTCGAAGCCGCGCGCAAGGATGGAGCGACGGTTCTGGGCGGTGCACCGAGCGAGGCGGAACAAGGCTATTTCGTGACGCCGGCCGTCCTCAAGAATACCCGGCCGACGATGTCAGTGGTGCGCGAAGAAATCTTCGGCCCCGTGCTGTGCGCAATGAGCTTTCGCGACGACGAAATCGAGCAGCTTGCAGAGCTCGCGAACGATACGAGCTACGGGCTTGCAGCCAGCATCTGGACTCGCAACCTTGGCGTCGCACACAAACTCGCGCGGCGCATCAAGGCCGGCTCGGTCGGCGTGAACGCGCATTCCGTGCCCGATCCGGCATTGCCGTTTGGCGGTTTCAAGCAATCGGGCTGGGGCCGTGAACGGGGTCGCGAGGTGCTCGAACTGTACACAGACGTGAAAAGCGTCGCCATCAATCTCGATTGATCTACTCGAATAGAACCGGCGCGCGTGGCGCCTGACAGTCATCCTGCCGCTGTCTGGACTCCGCTTACTCCGTTTAACTGGCTCAACCGATGAGGTAATTGAAGTGAATGAAACCCTAAGTCAACTGGTGACCTACGAAGCACGAGACGGTCGCGCGTACATCACGTTCAACCGCCCCGAGAAGAAGAACGCGCTTACTGAACAGATGCTGGACATGTTGATGGATCACCTCGATCGCGCCGAGGCCGATGACGATGTACGTGTAATCGTGTTTCGCGGGGCGGGTGGAGACTTCTGTACCGGACACGATCTTGCTGAAGTCGGCCACGAATACGGCGAACCGCAACTAGATGCGACGGGCAAACCGCGTCGTCCAAGTCAGCGGGCGCGCCTGCATCACGACAGGCACTACATTGCCCGTTTTCAGCGTATTTTTCTGTCGCCCAAACCGACGCTTGCATTGATCAGCGGCTATTGCATCGGGGCGGGCTTGTACATCGCCGAAGGTTGCGACCTGTCGATTGCGTCGGACAACGCGAAGATCGGCCATCCGGAGCAGAAGCTCGGCCTGTCCGGGGCGTCGTACTTTGGCGCCTGGGAAATCATGGCGATGGGGCCACGCAAGGCACGCGAGCTCCTGTTGCTTGCCGAACTGTGGAGCGCACAGGACGCACTTGCCGCAGGACTCGTGAACAGGGTCGTGCCGCAAGCGGAACTCACCGAGGCCGGCGAAGCATGGGCGGAACGTATCGTGCGCCTGCCACGTGACGGCCTGGCGATCGGCAAGGCGGCGGCGCATCTGGCTTATGACTCGCTGCGGCTCACGAGTCAGTTCTCGTACGGCTATGTGATGCATGCACTCGCGACTAACGTGCGCTACGAGAAAGACGAGTTCAATTTCATGAAGGCAAAGCGCGAGTCCGGCGTGCGGGCATCGAGCCACGGCCGGGAAGCGTTCTATAAATCGTCGGACGGCGCGGATACGCCCTCGTAAGCGCGCCCGAACGCTGCCTTGTTATGCACGCGGGTTTCATGGAAAGGAGATGACGTTGGGTGCTTTACACAAATTGCGCGTGCTGGATTTCACGCAGATGATGACGGGGCCGATGGCCACGATGATGCTCGGCGATTTCGGCGCCGACGTCATCAAGATCGAAGCACCGGAAGGCGATCCGTTTCGCGCATCGGGTGAAGTGACGCTGGGTGGCGACGGCGTGTTCTTTCTCAGCATGAATCGCAACAAGCGCGGCGTCGTGCTCGATCTGAAAACCGAGCAGGGACGCGAAACGGTCAAGGCTTTGGCCGCCCAGGCCGACGTCCTCGTCGAGAATTTTCGTCCAGGACTTGCCGAGAAGCTGGGGCTGGGCTATGACGAGTTGAGGGTGCTCAACCCGAGGCTCATCTTCTGCTCGATTACGGGTTTCGGTCGCGATGGCCCGGACCGCGATCGTCCGGCGCTCGACCAGGTGGTGCAAGCCGAATCCGGCCTGATGCAGATAACGGGGACGACGCAAAGCGGCCCGCTCAAAACGGGCTTTCCTTTCTCCGATCTCGTGACCGCACTGCTTGCCACGGCCGGCATTCTCAACGCGGTTATCGCGCGCTACGAAACCGGTGTCGGCCAGCGAGTCGATCTGTCGATGCTCGACGCGTCGATCTTCAGTATCGCGCCGCGTGACGTCTATTACGCAGCAACTGGCAAGACGCCGCCCCGGACCGGCAACGAGCATTGGGACATCGTGCCCAACAATACCTACGCGACACGCGATGGCCGCGAGATCATGGTGATCTCGATCAACGACAAATTCTGGGTCATCCTCGCGCGCGCTCTGGGGTTGGGTGAGATGGCGATCGATCCATTGTTCGCGACGAAGTCCGCACGTCTGAAGAACCGTCAGTTGCTCGACGAGCGGGTCGCGGCGGCATTTCGTGAGCGCACGCTGGCCGAATGGGAAACGGTGTTGCGTGAAGCGGGCGCGATTTATGGCGCGGTACGCACGTGGGACGAGGTCTTCAACGATCCGCGCGTCGCCGGTGATCTCGTGCACTCGATAGAACATCCGTCTGCGGGCCCGCTCTCGGTCCTCAAAAACCCGCTGCAATTTTCCGCGACGCCGAACGAGATTCGCCGCCCACCGCCGCGACTCGGCGAGCACACGGACAGCGTGCTCGCCAATCCATTGGCTGCCTGGGAAGCGCGCTGAATAATGTGCTGAACAGCGGGCTGAGCGATGTGCCGGGTGCGGCCACTTTATGAGTTCACGTGGAGTAGAAAACATGTCAGAAAAAGTCGCTGTCGTTACCGGTGCGAATGGTCTGATTGGCCAGGCTATCTGCACCGTGCTGGAGAAGCAGGGATATACCGCGGTAGGTCTCGACATTGCCGAAAAAAGCGCACGAGGCGGTGCATATCGCCAGTGCGATCTGACCGACATCGACGCAATCGGCGCGGCGTTTGCCGCGATCGATAACCAGTACGGCACCGTGCGGGTATTGGTCAACAACGCGGGTGTCTGGCACGGCAAGACGTTTTTCGACATCACGCCCGCTGACTACGCCTTTACCTTCGATGTCAACGTGCGCGGCATGTTCTTCGCTTCGCAGGCGGTGGCGCGACGCCTGGTCGAGGTGGGCGGCGGCGGGGCGATCGTGAATCTGGCTTCGATCGTGGGACATACCGGCAGCGCGGTGACGGATTACGGCGGATCGAAGGCCGCGGTCATGGCTATTACGCGCGGTCTTGCAAAGCCGTTGGGCGCGCACGATATCCGTGTCAACGCGGTTTCGCCCGGCACGGTCAATACCGCGATGGGGGCTGCCGTGCCGAAAGCCGCGCGCGAGAAGTTCATCGCCGGCACCGCGCCGCAGCGTGCCGCGGAACCCGAAGAAATCGCGAACGTAGTGGGCTTTCTGGTGAGCGACGCGGCCAGCTACATGTACGGTGCAATCGTCGACGTGAACGGTGCCCTCTACTAATTGCAGCCATGACGCAAAAGATCAGGATTGCCATGGTCGGCGCTGGCGCAATAGGCGGGTATATCGCAGGGCATCTGGCGCGCGTGGCGCGCGCCGAGGTGAGTGTCGTCGCGCGCGGGCGCACGCTTGCCGCGCTGCATGCGGCCGGCCTGCATATCACCACGCCGCGCGAGACGTTCTCCGTCGCGGTCAATGCAGTTGACGACCCGCGCGAGCTAGGTCCGCAAGACTATATTTTTCTTACGCTGAAGGCACACCAGGTCGATAGCGTGCTCGACACGATCGCGCCGCTGATTGGCGCGAGAACGACTGTGCTTCCGCCGACCACTGGCATTCCGTACTACTTCTTCTACGGTCAGCAAGGCGCTGTTGCCGACAGCCGGCTGACGCTTCTCGATCCGGATGATCGTCATTGGCGCGCCATGCCCCCGGCACAGGCACTGGGTGTCGCTTACTGGATCGGTGCGCACTCGCCCGAGCCGGGTCACGTCGTACAGGATGGCGAGCGGGCTGCCTGTCCCGTCGGCGAAATCGACGGTTCCAGAAGTGAGCGCGTCGTGTGCCTGAGCGAACTTCTGAGCGATGCCGGTATTTACGCGCCGGTGCGCGAGAATATCCGCGGCGATATCTGGGTCAAGTTCGTCAACAGCCTGTGCTGGAATCCGGTGGCCGTGCTCACGCTTGCGCGCCTCGGCGAAATGACAGAGGCACGAGGCGTGTTGCCGGTCGTCAAGGCCATGATGGAAGAGGCCGATGCAATTGGCCGGCAACTCGGCGTCGATATCCCGCAGGTACCGGACAAGCGCATTGCCGTCACACTGGGCGCTCGCGCACACAAGATGTCGATGCTGCAGGATCTCGAGCACGGCCGTCCGCTCGAACTCGACGTGCTGACGCGCTCCATCGACGCACTGCGCACGCTTGCCGCCATACCCACTCCCACCGTCGACACGGTTCTTGCACTCGCGCAACTGCGAGCCCGCAGTGTAAGTCATCCTATATAACGGTATTCCTGAGAGTTCAAAGCATGTCAATGCACACCACGCCTGAAACGTCCGCGTCAGCCAACGAGGCCTTTATTCGCCCGCTGGCCGGCATCAGAATCGTCGAAGCGGCCAGCTATCTGGCCGGACCGTTCGCCGCGCAGATGCTCTCCGATCTGGGCGCTGATGTGATCAAGGTCGAACCGCCCGGCGGCGATCCCTATCGTAACTTCGGCTTGAGCCGTCATGGCGTGGGCGTCGTGTGGGGAAATGCTAATCGCGGCAAGCAGGGGGTCGTACTGGACCTGAAGACACCGCAAGGTCTCGAATCATTCAAACAGTTGCTGAGCGGGGCGGATATTTACATCGACAATCTGCGCCCGCATGTCGCCGAAAAACTGGGTGTCGGCAAGGAAACGGTCGAGGCGCTCAATGCATCGCTGATTCGCCTTTCGATCACGGGCTATGGACCTGACGGCGATGCTGCGCGAGAGCCGGTTTTCGATGCGCTGGTGCAAGGAAGAACCGGTCTGATCGCGTACGAGGCTGCAGGCGGTGTGCCGAAAGCTACCAATAGTTTCATGGTCGACAAGCTTTCCGCGAGCTTCGTCTGTCAATTGGCGCTGGCTGGGCTGCTGGCGCGCAATCGTAATGGCAAAGGCGTGCATATTCAGACTTCGATGCTCGACATGGTCTCGTACTTCAATTTCCCGGACATGTTCCAGCATCGCACGTATCTGAATGACGATTCGTCATGGCGGGCACCGCCGCAACCCGTCGTCGCGACGCAGGACGGCCACATCGTGCTATCGCCGGTGTCGGGAAAACAACTGGCGAAGACGCTCGAAGCGATCGGCCACCCGGAGTGGAAAGACGAGCTACGCGGCATTGCCGACAAGGCCGAAATGACGAGTACGTTCTTTCAGCGTATTGCAGTGCCGCTCAAGGAGCGTACCAGCCGTGAGTGGCTCGAGAAATTCCGTGAACTCGAGGTGCCATGCGGTCCTGTCAACGACCCGGATCAGCACCTCGACGACCCGCAAGTGCTTCACAACCGGCTGTATTCAACGCTCGATACGCCGTTCGGCCCGGTCCGTTCGGTGCGCTATCCTGGTGTGTTCGACGGCAACCTGCTCACTGCCCGTTTTTCCGCTCCTGCACTAGGCGAGCACGACGTTACCGTACTGCGGGAAACCGACCAATGAGTTCGCTTTCCGGGTGGCGTCGCAGCGTGCGCTCCGGTGGTTCGGTGCGTGCGGGCGCAGTGGTCGCCGGTGCTGGCCTGAATATGCTGGTCAATACAGGGCCAGTGCTGTTGTTCAGCTTTGGCGTGTTCGTCAAGCCGATCATTGCTGATACCGGCTGGTCGCGCACGACCATCAGCTCTGCAGTGCTGTATGGCCAGATTCTGCTGGCACTGTGTGGGCCGCTGACGGGGCTTGCGGTCGATCGCTTCGGCTCTCGGTACGTCGCGCGATTCGCGGGGCCATTGTTGGGTCTGGGGGTGGCGATGATTGGCCTGCTATCGAGCAGTGCGAACAGCTTCGTGCTGTTCTTTGCGCTGAGTTTTCTACTCGGCGCGGCGCAGGTACCGGTTACCTATGTGAAGGCGGTGGCCGGTTGGTACGACAAACATCTGGGATTCGCTTTGGGGCTTGCGTTGATGCTAAGCGGGCTCGGCGTGGCATTGTTGCCGCCATTGTCGGCGGCGCTGATCGATTCAGTCGGCTGGCGCGCTGCCTATCTTTGTCTGGGTGTGTTCGTATGGCTAGTCAGCGTGCCGTCCGTGCATTGGTTGCTGCATGAACCGCCGCGGGGCGGCAGCATAGTCGTGCCGGTCTCGCGCGAGGCTACCGGGAACAAATCTACCGGTCTCTCACTGAGTGCAGCTTTACTGACGCGTGCGTTCTGGCTGATGGCACTCAGTTTCTTCCTGATTTCGGTGGTGGTCGGCGCAGGCACATGGGTGTTGCCAATCGTGCTATCAGACTATGGACTGAAGGCTCAACAAGGCGCGTTGGTGATGACGGTTGTCGGCATCGCGATGATGGTCGGTCGGGTTGGCTGCGGCGCGCTGCTCGACCGGTTTTTTGCGCCGTGGATTACCGCCGCTGTGTTTGTCGGCACCGCGATCGGCTATGTTTGCCTGTCCGCGGGGATATCAGTAGTAACAGTACCTGTTGCTGCGATCCTGATCGGCTTTACGCTGGGGTCGGAAATCGACGCGCTTGCTTATATGACGTCACGCGTGTTTGGTCGTCGGCACCTGGGTGCCATTTACGGTTCGCTGATGTTCTGCTTCAGCATTGGACTTGGATGCGGCCCCGCGCTGTTCGCGCAGATATTTTCTCGTACTGGCAGCTATCAGATTGCGTTTCAGGCTGCTGTTGCGGCAGCTGTGGTTGCTGCGTTGGCGGTTTTCGGTTTGCGGCGAAGCGACCTGCGTTTTCATGCTTGAATCGCTTCACTGTGTTCAATTCATTCATCTTCCAGGTAATTTCGCATCTACGAAATCTGGTTCGTCAATGAACGGTGTTCACGAGGTGACAGAAAGAGCGTTGATACGGGGGCTGCGGCTTCCTGTCTAGTAGGGGGGCGAATAAGAGCCAAAAATAGGGGCACTACCCACTGACAGCAGAATTGAATTTTCACAATGTGGGGCGATGCTGGGCAGAAAAGAGTGGGGGTGAAAGTAGGGGTGACCTTTGATTCCAGAATCGGGAGTCAAACCGGGTATGGGCCTGCGGGCAGGGTAAAGATGCCTCCGTCTCCGCCCAACAAGCGTGCCAACATCAGCTGTGGTTCGTTGTTTGTAGCGGACATGCACTGTGCGCCAGCAAGATCAGGAACGGTTCAGCGTGAGCTTGGACTCGCGAGGCAACATAGCGAAGCGTGTGTCTAATACATGCCAGCGAGCATGACCGACAGCGTTTGAAAAAATGGGGGACGTGACGGTATTAATGACGGTATCGT
Organism: Burkholderia sp. Ax-1724; assembly: GCF_011752995.1. GTDB lineage: Bacteria > Pseudomonadota > Gammaproteobacteria > Burkholderiales > Burkholderiaceae > Paraburkholderia. The sequence goes on along the minus strand of NZ_VWWL01000021.1, from coordinate 136,063 downwards.
CGACCTCAACTTCTCTTTTTGGGCGATGACCTCGACGATTTGGTCGAGGGACGCGGGTGACTATCCAGAGCCGGTTGCCGAAAGCCGTCAAGTGCCGACCTGTAGTGTCGGTATCGGTGACGGTATTACCGTGACTCAAACGCTTGGTAGCTCCGTCTCCACAAGGCTTTCAGCTTTCGATTGACAATCGAGTGGGTGTTGGGTCCTGATCGAAGGCGTTCTAGTTCTATTGGGTGACTGCTTGTCGGCATGCGAGGGCCAGTCCAGCACGTTTTGCTTCTTTGTTGCAGAAATGCGACACTAATATGCTAGGAAGTTGCGAGGGAACTCGGCGTAGGTTCTGGCGTAGGTTTGCAGGCGGAGGTCCATCAGGAAAGGCCTCTTCACTACTTCGAGGAGAACGAGTAGTTTAGGGTTGCATAGCGATGGCCCGCTTTGATTTACCTGCGCCGGGGAGCGACAACCTTTCACGCATCGCCACGACACCATCCACCCGGAAGGGTGATCTGCCAGCCAGGCAGTTTGCGCGTATGGCAGTCGATCGCCAGGGCCAGCGTCGCTCAACCGTCACGGCTATTTACATAGGAGCAGAGGAGTACGGGCTTTGTCCGCATTGGTATGCTTCTGTCTCGGCCCGACTTCGGGTGTAACGGTTGTCGGAACTCCAGTACATATGCGTCGTCACCGACAGCCGCCATTCGATCTTTGAACGATCGGCAAGGCTCAATCCATCACTTTGAAAATGAATATGGCCTGTCAGTATCGCTGACGGCATCTGCGTGACCGCATTGAGCGGAAACGCCGTCTCCAGGATGGTTCGGGAGACTAACAGCAGAATTGACTTCCTAACAGTATGGAATAATGCCGTGGCAGGCAGGAATCAGGGAGGCCTTCGATCCTGGAGCCAGGCGTCAAACCCGGCATAGACCTGCGGGCAGAATAAAGATGCCTTCGTCCCCGCCGGGCGCCAGGCCGGAATGAAGCTAAGCGCAATGGCGAACATCCGCCTCCGTCTCTAACAGAACGAGGAGTGACGCATGCCCGATTCAAGCGACGCAAAGCGCACCAAAGCGGCCACGCCCGCCGCCGACCCAGGCACACTCGCGACACAGGAAGATCCGTCCATGCTGTTTGCGGGGCGCGGCGCATCCGCCAGGCGCGTCGAGGCGGGCAAGGCGGCGCGCAGCAAGGTGCCGCGCGAGAAGCTTGCGGAATGCAAGGTGACGGATCGCGATCCCATCGCGCTGCTCGACGCGTCCAACGCCGGCCGCGTGACCGAGCTGATACCGATCCGCTACGGGCGGATGGTCGCGAATCCGTTCGCGTTCTATCGCGGTGCCGCGCCGTTGATGGCGCACGATCTGTCGAAGCTGCCGCATTCGGATGTGATCGTGCAATTGGGCGGCGACGCGCATCTCGCCAACTTCGGCTTGTTTGCCAGCCCGGAGCGGCGCATTCTCTTCGGCCCCAACGACTTCGACGAAACGCTGCCGGGTCCGTTCGACTGGGACGTGCGCCGGCTGGCCACCTCATTCGTGATTGCCGCACGCGAACGCGGTTTCGCGCAGCGTGACCAGCGCGGTGTGGTGCGCCGGCTATGCGAGACCTTCCGGCAGCAGATCGCCGAATTCAGCCGGATGGACACGCTCGATATCTGGTATGCCCAGTTCAACTCGGACAACATGCTGGCCATTGCCGATTCGGCGCAGGAGCGGCAGAAAGAGCAGGCCGTTATCGACAAGGCGAAGCAGCAGTCATCGCGTTCCGTGGTGAATCATGCAACCGAGCTCGTGAACGGCAAGCTGCGCATCAAGGATCAGCCGCCGCTCGTGTATCACGTGCCGTTTGAAAGCCCGCACGAGAACAAGCAGTACGACGCGATGGTGCGGCGCTTCTTCGCCGACTACCGGCTGACGCTTCCCGACGACCGCCGCACGCTGTTCGATCGCTATGAACTGGTGGATGTCGCGATTCGAGTGGTCGGCATCGGGTCCGTGGGAACGCGTTGCTACGAAGCGCTATTCATGGCCGACGGACAATGCCCGCTGTTCCTGCAACTCAAGGAAGCGCGGGCTTCCGTGCTGGAGGGCTATCTGCCGCCGAGCCGTTATCCCAATCACGGTCAGCGCGTGGTGAACGGGCAGCGCCTGCTGCAGTCGGCCAGCGACATCTTTCTTGGCTGGTCGAAGATGCGTCACACAGGCAACGACTTCTACGTGCGGCAATTGCGCGACATGAAGGGCGCATTCGACTTTACGACTTTCGATGTCGAAGATCTCGGCGAGTATGCGGTGTCCTGTGCCCACGCGCTGGCTCATTCGATGGCGAAAGCGGGGGACCCCGCGTTGCTCAGCGGATATGTCGGCAAGTCGGATGCATTCGACGAAGCGATCGTGCAATTCGCGCTCGCTTACGCGGACCAGAATGAAGCCGACTGGACGGTTTTGAAATCGGCCGTCAAGGCGGGACGCATTCAGGTCATTCGGGAATGAACGGGTCATCCCCGGCGCTGTCGTTTGCTCCATCGGCCAACGACAGCGCAGAAGATTACGCGAGACGGTAGACCTTCGACACCGTGCCCCGGAACAGGGCTTCCCGATCCTGCGCACTCGCCTGCGCGGTCAGGCGTTTAAATGCATTCCAGCCGTTGCTATAAGGATACGAGCCTTTATCGACGGGGAAATTGCTTTCGAACATGCACCGGTCCACGCCGAAAGCCTCGATGCATGTATGCATCCACGGTTTCCACGTTTCGGCGAGTTGACTCGACGAAGGCGGCCGCTCGCCTTTCTCGAAGTCAAACCCGTTGATGCGCATGCCGAGGCCACCGAGCTTCACATACACGTTGGGCAACTGCGCTAGTTCGCGCATCGAACGCGACCATGCCTCGAACACTTCCTTGTGTTTGTCCGCGTAGCTGGCGATTCTCACGACACCGCCGCAATGGTTGATGATGAACGGAATGTCGGGATAAGCCTTCGCCAGATCGAATAGTTCGGGTAACTGAGGAAAGAAGAGCCACGCATCGCAGGAAAGACCCAGTGCGCCGAGTTGCGCCACGCCCGCGCGATAGGCCGGATCGAGCAGCAGTCCGCGCGGCGAGGCCGACAACGGATTCACGAGCGTCGCGTCCGCATCCCACGTCGCGAGGTGCCGCACGCCCCGCAAGCGGCCGTCGCCGGCCTGAAGCTCCGCTTCGAGAACCTCGCGCACCGCCGCGCCGCGGCGCAGGTCCGCATAGCCCACGATACCTTTTGCGACCTGCGGCTTGCTCTTCTGCAACGGTGACGTTACCTGAGCCACGTATTCGATTTCTCCAACCGGGCGCAACGGTTCCGGGCCCGATTGCCGATAACGCGTGAGTGCCTGCATGTACACCGACGCGGTGATGTTGTGGCCCGATCTCGCGTCCTCGAGATAGTCGTCGAGCAGGTACGTCCATCCCGGCCGCTCGTAGAAGTGATGATGCGCGTCGATGATCGGCAGGTCCGGTTCGAGCGCGGCTTCGGTGCCCGAGGCGAGCCATGCCGCGCGAACGGGAAGGTAGTTGCTGGTCGTGTTCATGCCGTGCGTTTCCTCTTTTGCGAATCCGTGCCGCGCGGTGACGGCGGGGATCATGATCGATGCGGCCGCCATCCCGAGGAGCCGGCGCCGTCGTGGCGAACGAAGCTGGGTCATCTTCACTTTTCCGTGCTGAAGGCATACAGCGAGAGGGTCAGCAAGGTCGTGACGAACAGCACGATCGACAGACCGATCATGCCGGCCGTGAACGTGCCGAAGCTGTCCTTGAGATAACCCACGAGATACGGTCCCGCAAACCCGCCCAGCGCGCCGATCGAATTGATCAGCGCAAGGCCGCCGGCGGCCGCCTGCCCCGAAAGGAACCTGGCCGGCAACGTATAGAAAATCGTGCGGCCCGCGATCGTACCGATGAGCGCCAGCGTGATACCCGTCATGGCGGGCACCAGGTGATGGAAGTGGGTCGATACGCCGAGCGCCACGGCCCCGATCAGAAGACCCACCGCCAGATTCGCGACGGGGCCGCCGCGGCGGTCGACGCGCCTCGCCCACCAGAGCAGCGCAATGGTGGCAAAGAAGTACGGTATCGCCGAAACCCAGCCGGTCTGCGTCACGCTCATGCCGTGCGCCTTGAGCATCTGCGGCAGCCAGATGCCGATGCCGTAGGAGCCCATCGTGAAGCCGAACGAGATCATCGCGAGAATGTACGTGCGCACATCCTTCAACGCGGCGGAGAAATCCTTCTTCTTCTGGCTGGCCGAGCCCTCGCGGTCGAAGGCGCTCTGCAGCGCCTGCCGTTCTTCCGGCGACAGCCACGCGGCATCGGCCGGCCTGTTCACGAGCATCTTCAGCACGAGGAAGCCGAGTAGGCATGCGGGCAGTCCTTGCGCAATGAACATCCATCTCCAGCCAGCGAGCCCGAGGAAGCCGTCCATATTGAGCAGCCAGGCGGAGAGAGGCGCACCGACGAACGATGAAAGCGGCGTGGAGACGGTGAACCACGCGAGCACACGCGTGCGATAACTCGCGGGAAACCAGATGGCCAGAAAGAAGATAACGCCGGGGAAAAAGCCGGCTTCGCCGATACCCAGCAGGAGCCGGACTGCGTAAAAGCTCTTCGGCCCCACCGCAAGCGCCGTGGCCGCCGCAAAAAAGCCCCACGTAATCATGATGCGCGCCAGCCAGCGCCGCGCGCCGAAGCGATACAGCGCGAGATTGCTTGGCACTTCGAAGATACAGTAGCCCGCGAACATGATGCCGGCACCCCAGCCGAACTGCGTGGCGCTCAGGCCGAGGTCGTGGTTCATGGTCAGCGCGGCGAAGCCCACGCTGGTGCGATCCAGGTAATTGAAGAAATAGGCGAGCGCGAGAAGCGGGATAAAGCGCCACGCGGCCTTTTTCACGGCCTGCTGCTCGAGCGCGGAATCGGCAAGGCTGTCGGCCGCTATAGTCGAGGAAAGGGATGTCATCTATCGTCTCCTGTCGAATCACTGGCCGAGTCGAGCCATGCCGCTTACGCGCGGCACCGTGATTCTCCGTGTGCTGTTCGGGTATCAGGCGCTGGCGGCTTCGTTCGCCGATGGCCTCGTCGTATCGCCGGGCTGCGGGTCCTGACACCTGACGACGCCCGCTTCGGTCAACTGTCTGAGATCTTCCGGCGTGTAGCCGAGCTGCATGAGAAGCGCCCGCGTGTCCTGACCGAGTGAAGGCGGCGCGGCACGCAGTTGCAACCGGTCCCCGCCGAGCGTCAAAGGCAGCAGCGCGGTTTTCGTGGCGACGGCCTGGCCGGCACCGCTGGCGTCGGCCGGCAACGTCACGTCGGCGAGCCCGCCCGTGGCGAGCAGGTGAGGGTCGTCGAACAGATCCTGAGGCTTCGTAATCGGCGCATACGGCAACCCGTTGCGTTCGAAGATCGCGCTGATCTCGGCCGCGGTGAAGGCTTCCATATGCTTGCGAAGCTGCGGCATCAACCAGTCGCGCGCCTGCACCCGTTGATTGTTGGTCGCGATGCGCGCGTCCGCCTTCAGGTCCGCGAGGCCGAACGCGTCGCAGAAGATCGCCCATTGCGTGTCGGACACGACCGCGAGAAAGATCTGTTCGCCGTCCCTGACCGAAAACACGTCGTAGATGCCCCATGCGGAGATGCGGCTCGGCATCGGCGCGGCGGCTTTTCCGGTCACGGCGAACTGCATCATGTGCTGTGCGACGAGAAACACGTTGTTCTCGAATAGTGCGCTTTGAACTTCCTGGCCCAGCCCGGTGCGCTCGCGTTGAGCGAGCGCCGCCATCGCGCCGATCGCGCCGAACATGCCGCCCATGATGTCGTTGACGCTCGTGCCGGCCCGCAACGGACGGTCTTCCGGTCCTGTCATGTAGGCGAGGCCGCCCATCATCTGCACGACCTCGTCGAGCGCGGTACGGTGATCGTACGGACCGGGCAGGAATCCCTTATGCGATACGTAGACGAGACGCGGATTGAGCCGCGAAAGCGCGGCATAGCCGAGGCCGAGCTTGTCCATCGTGCCGCTTTTGAAGTTCTCGCTGAACACGTCAGCACCGCCAAGCAGCTTGTGCAGAATTTCGAGCCCGCGTGCATCTTTCACGTCGACGGCGATGCTCTTCTTGTTCCGGTTGAAGGTACCGAAGAAACCGGCTCCGGAGCCGCGCAGTACGCGCGTACTGTCGCCCGCTATCGGTTCGACCTTGATGACTTCCGCGCCCAGGTCGGCGAGTACCATGCCGCACGTCGGTCCCATCACCATATGCGTCATCTCGACGACGCGTACGCCGCTATACGGCAGCGCCTGATTCGCTTGCACCTCGCTCATTGCGCCACTCCCAGCAGGCAGCCTTCCGGTTGCGGCGCGCTCGGTACGCGCCCGTCTGAATAGGTAAAACCTTTTGGCAGCCCGGCGTCCTGCACGTGCCCGTACAACGCTTCTCCCGGCAACGCTTCGGCCAGAATCGCGCGCGCGGCGACGAGTTGGTCGATGTCGACGCCCGTGTCGTAGCCCATGGCTTCCAGCAGGAACGCCAGGTCTTCCGTGACGATGTTGCCGGTGGCGCCCGGTGCATACGGGCAGCCGCCAAGGCCGGCCTGACTCGAATCGATCGTCGTCACGCCGACATCGAGCGCGGCAACCACATTGGCCAGTCCCTGGCCGCGCGTGTTGTGGAAGTGCGCGCCGCCCGCCTTGCCGCCGAATTCGGATTGCAGCCGGCGGAACAGACGGCGAACCTGCGCCGGGTTGGCGTAGCCACTGGTGTCGGACAGGCCGATCTCGTCCACGCCGCATTCGGCCATCGCGGCGCACATGCGCATCGTCTCGTCGTCGGTGACCGTGCCGGCGATCGTGCAGCCGAATGCGACCGACACCCCCGCTTCGATCTGCACGCCGGGAAACCGCTCGTTACGCAATGCAACGATGCTGCGGACCTCTTCGATCATCTGCGCCGTCGTCTTGCGGATATTGGCCATCGAATGCTCGTTGGTCACCGAGACGGGCAGCGTCACCTTGTGCACGCCGGCTTCGAAGGCGCTCTGGGCGCCGCGCAGATTCGGCGCGAGGACCGCGACGTGCAAGCCCGGAATCGACAGCGCATGCGCCACGACCTCGCGGATGTCGGCCATTTGCGGCAGCAGCTTCGGCGGCACGAACGAGCCCACCTCGATCTCCTTGAGTCCGCCGGCGGCCAGCGCGGAGATCCAGCGCAGCTTGGCCGCTGTCGGCATGACGCTTTTGATGCTTTGCAGGCCATCGCGCGGCCCGACTTCGCTGATCAACACCTTGGGGTTGGACGTACTCATCACTGGCTCCTAAGTTCTTACTAAGTTCTATTGGATAGACCTATGTTCTGTTTGAAAGAACTATAGGCGTGCATAGGAGGCCGGTTAAGAGGGGTAAACCCCAGAATTTCTAAAATAATAGAACTTGAGTTCTGTTGAGTAGAACTGTAAAGTCGGGGTGACGATCAAGGAGGAGAACACATGTCTAACAATGCGCTTGCGCCGACGGAGCCGTCGGCCGATGCGTCGGAAACGTCGAGTGGCGTTGCGGTCCTGGATCGCGCATTCGCGATTCTCAACGCCTTTGGACCGACCGATGACCGCCTGACGCTCACCGAACTTTCGCGCCGAACCGGCTTGTACAAGAGCACGGTTTTGCGGCTGCTCGGGGCTTTGGAGCATGGCGGATTCATCCGGAAGCTGAATGACGGGCAGTACGCGATCGGCCATCAGCCGTTGCGTCTCGCCACGCTGTATCAGCGGTCATTTCAGGTCGGTCCGGTGGTCGAGCCGATACTTCAGCAGTTGAGTCGGGAGCAGGGCGAGACGGCCTCTTTTTACGTGCGGCAGGGCGATCAGCGGCTGGTGCTCTACCGGGTGGAGCCGTCGAGAAGTGTCCGGGTCGCGATACGCGTCGGCGAGGAGTTTGCGATCGACAGGGGCGCCTCCGGCAAGGTGCTGCTCGCGTTCACCGAATTATTGGACCCGCGCTGGGATGAGGTGCGCGAACGGCTTTGGGCCGTCTCGTACGGCGAACGCGATCCTGAAACGGCCTCGGCCTCGGTGCCGGTGTTCGATTCGACGGGGCAACTGGTGGGGGCGCTGACGTTATCCGGACCTAAAGGCCGATTCGATGTCCCGGCCGTCATGAACGTTGCGTTGGTGGCTTTGCTCGACAGTGCGAAGCGAGCGACAACGGCTCTCGGCGGCAGGGGTGCGCGATACGATGCGAGCATCGCCAGGTTTGCTCATGAGGACGCTGTCGACGGCATGAGACGACGAGATGCGGATGCCGGTGGTTAGCTGCGGTTGAACTGCCGATGGGCTGTGTGGCGGGGGCTATCGTTGCAGGACTGTTATGCCCTGAGCCAGCCTATCAAGTTCGAAAGCATCGAGGTGTCTTTCACGCCTTCGCAATAGACCTGCCCGTACGGATACTTTGAAGTCGGGGGATGGGTGATTTCCGTCACTTTATAGCCGCGTGCTTCCAGAGCAGCGCGAGCCTGTGCCCGGTAACTTCCGTCACCGTTGTAAAAGATGACTTTCCCTGACTTGTTCAGCAGCGTGTCCGCGCCTTCAATCCAGCCGTCGATCTCGGTCTGGCTGAATCGATCGCGGGGGCCGCGATTGAGGTACTCGAAAGCCACGGTGTCGAATCGACCCTTGCCATGTTCGTATAGCTCGCTGTTTTTATAGTCGGCAAAGTCGAGGGTCAGGTTGGCACCCGCGTCAGGGCTGATATCCACGGTGAAGTCGTTGTGATGGTCGCTCCGGTTTGTGCATGTTGTGCCCTGCATCGTGCCCATTGTGACTTGCTGCGGAGTCGTGCCGCAGCCAATGACGAGGTTCTTTGTTCGTTCATGACGAATCACAAGGTATTCGCGGATATTGAGCGGTGGTGGCGGGCTCCGCTTTCGCTCTGAACTTAGATTGGACAGGGCTGCCAGATCCCCAACGGCACTGGGGTGGGTCGGCGATCGCGGTTGCTGGAGGCGGCGAGATTCGGCTGGCTGGGTACCGCGTGCGTGCTCAGTGGGATTGAGAGGCGGCGACGCAGAGGTGGAACGATTGATCGATGGCATGGGCGATTCTCAGGGTTGCGGCGTATGCGATCGGTTATCGGCAAATAGCGTGGGAAACAGGGCCGTTGAAAGAAACGGCGAAATGGCGATGCAGCAAAGCAGGTTGGATCGCAGGTCAGTTGCCCCTCATGCGCCATGGCGTGATCTGATCATAATCAGCCAGCGTGCCGGTATGGGATCGCTTCGCGAAGCGATTGCGCAGATAGCGAAGGGTCGCCGCCAAAGCGGCACAGCAGGCCGGCCCGGCGATACAGCAGCATGCCGACGTTTCATGCTTCGGCAGCGGACCCACCCGGTGAGTCGTTCTCAGGCGACGAGCAACCGGGCAGCAAGCGCCGTTGCGGCTGGAACCGCCAGTTTCAACCCGAAGGCAGTCAAGGTACTGCCGGAAAGGAACTCGACGCGCCGACGCTGTTTCGCGTAGAAATTCGCCACTGACTTGACCGTGGCAACCAGTACGATATTGCAGCGGGTCAACACGCTGACGCAGGCCACGCCAACGACCAGAGCCACCGCCACGGAGAGCGGCGGTTTGACGGAAAGAGCCGTGAGAAACAGGGACGAAAAAAAGATGATGGCCTGTGCATTGAGCATGCCGGCAGTGAGGCCGATCCGGTAGGCATGCGAGGCGCTCAAGGCGACTGCACGCCTTTGTGCATCGGACGAGGGAGACGGTGTCCGGTTGCTCAGCATGAACCGCAATCCGCCCTGGATAAACCAGAGTCCGCCGAGCAGACTGATGCCTTTCACAAGGAAAATGCTCTGGCCTAAAAGGGTCGCGAGGCCGGCGGTAGCTGCTACCGCAAACAGGGTGTCGGCCGTCGCCAAACCCAGTGCGATGAACAAGCCCGAACGCTGACCATGATTCATGGCATTGCTAACTGTCAGGACGAAAGAGGCGCCGGGCGTCAGGACATTGAGCGCGAAAACGCCGAGCATGGCGAAGAAAGTCGTCAATTTCGTTTCCTTTGGCAGCTCACGTGCCGGGCAGGACGTGTCATGCCATTCGGCATGCATGCGGTTGGGTTGACAGGCGAACATACGTGTCGATCTGTTGCCGACAGGACACGACAACGTCAATGCCTTTCCTCGGTGTTCTTTTCTGGCTACTGACTACGACGGGCGAGGTGCGCCCTGTCGGGTAATCGGCAATGACTTGGGAGGCCCCGTGCCCGACGTCGGCGGAATATCGTGGTTCGATTCGCTGAGGATCGTGTCGTGCGCTTACCCGTTGCTACACAGTTCGGAGCTGGCGGTGCCGATACGTTCGTCGATTTCGCCTATCGCCGCGCGGATCCGCTTCACCCGTAAGGTCTGTGCGGGGATGAGTTCTACGGTTTGCATCGCCTCGACACGATTACGCCAATATGAAAGCGAAAGCGGAATAGAGTCCAAAACCGACAGTCGAACAATGACGTGTTCGAGATGTCGAATGTCCTGTTCGATCTGCTGGCAATTCATTATTTCCCCGATCCATACGAAACTGCCCGGCCTTCAATGGGCCGTTTGCCGTGTTGTTTTCGGTCTTCCCCGCTTTCCCCGAGGTCTCTCGCGCTTGTTCTGTTTCTCAATGGGTAGAACGGTACCGGACGGGCGGGTTCCGAGTAAATACTGCATATGCAGTATTTACCCGGCAAAGCTGTCGGCGTGGTGCGGCGCCTCGCATGAGGCCGCGGGATGGTGAGATGGCGAGACGCGCTCAGCCGGGCGGCGCGTCGATCAACGCACGGAGTTCCTGCGGATCGAGCGGTTTGTGCATGACGCGAAAGCCGCTCGACGACGTGGCATTGATGCCGTCTGTCGAGGTATCCCCGGTAATGATGATTGCCGGTATTGTGCGATCGATGGAATCGAATACGGCATGGATAATATCGGTGCCGCTGACGTGCCTCGTCAACCTGAAGTCGGTCACGAGCATTTCCAGCGCGTCGCGATGCGACTTTGCCGCCGCGACCGCGTGTTCCAGCGATTGTGCGGTGATCGCCGTGTGTCCCCACGCCCGCAGCAGGCTCTCCATGCTGGACAGCACATCGCGGTCGTCGTCGACGACCAGAATCGTCTTCTGCCGGCGCTCCCGGGCCGGCAGGCCGAGCCGTCCCTCTCCCCTGGCGCCGGGCGTCATGGCATGCGGCATCGACCGCAGCCGCACGGAGAATCGCGAGCCGCGCCCCGGCACGGAACGAACATGGACACGGGCTCCCAGCAGTGCCGCCGTACGCTGCACGATGGCGAGGCCGAGGCCCAGCCCTTGTTCCCGGTCGCGTGCCGCATTATCGACCTGATAGAACTCGCGGAAGATGTTCGATAGCTGATCGGGCTCGATGCCGATGCCGGTGTCGAATACCTGGATCTCCACATGGTCGCCGCGATGCCGGCTGGCAACCAGAATGCCTCCGCGGCGGGTGTAGCGCACGGCATTGGACAACAGGTTCGAGAGCATGTTGCGCAGCAGGACGGCATCCGTTTCCAGCCAGATCGAAGTCGGCCTGATTCTGAGCGTCAGGCCTTTGGCCGTCACCGCCTGCAAAAACTGGTTCTCCAGCGCGTCCAGTTCATGCTGCAACTCGAAGCGGCGCGGTTCGACTTCGACGACGCCGGCGTCGAGCCGCGAAATATCCAGCAATACGTTCAGCAATTGAGACATGCCTTTCAGCGCGGTCCGAAGCCGTTCGGCAATGTCGTTGAGCGCTTCGCGCTCGACGGCCGGAGCCTCGGCCATCGCGCGCAGCGTCGCGATGTAGAGACCCAGCGCATGGGTCGGCTGGCGCAGGTCATGGCTGGCGGCAGCGAGGAATTGCGATTTGCTTCGATTGGCGAATTCGGCCCGCTCCTTTTCCTCGGTCAACTGCCGGATCAGGCCGATATTTTCGAAGCGCAAGCAGACGGTGTCCCGCACGGTGTGCTGCAGCGTTCGGCTGAAGGCGAGATTCACCCCCAGCAGAAACAGCGAAAGGAATCCCAGCACCGAGAACAGCGCGTTGCCGTACGCAAACGAGCGAATGGCAAACGGCAGGACAGTCAGCAGTGCAAACGTGACGTAGGTCGGCCACCAGGAGGACAGTGAGGCAACCGAACCGCCGGTCATGCCTGCCAGCACGATGCAGGTCAGTACTGTCACGATGGTGTTGTCCGGGGCGAAGAACAGAACGCCCATGGAACCCCACAGACAGCCGGACAGGGCGGCGAAGAAGGTGTAGCGCATCGCGCGGCTGTTCGCTGTTTCTACCGGGTGCCTGGCGGTCCGGCGATCTCGCCATATCATCACGAAACGAATGCTCGTCAACACGTAGATCGCGGCAGCCCAGGCAAGCAGATCGTGCCGAGGAACCTCGTGCCACAGCAGGAAGATCGTCAGGCTGACCACCGCGAGATTGCCGAAGAGAATCGGCGGCGACTGGCGATACAACGTATTGATCAGTTCCAGTCGCACGTCGGCACTATGTTCTTGAGGTATCTTTCTTCTCGCCATCTTGAAGATGTTTTTATCTGAACTTGTGTGGAATCGGGCTTTTCGTAAAATACCGTCGGCCATAGGGGCAGTGTATCGGACACTCGTCCGGCATTGTCGTAAGAACGCGGGCTGTCAGTCGGCTCGAAAAACAGCGAAAGAAAAATGAAAAATATCGTACTGGCTGAAGATCACGCCATGATCCGCGACGGGATGAAATTGCTGTTGATGACCCAACCCAACTGGCGCGTTGTGGGCGAAACGGGAGACGGGGCGGCCGTGAGTCGACTCGTACGCGAGACGCGAGCGGATTTGTTGCTGCTCGATCTGGATTTACCCGGTTGCCGCGGCCTCGATCTGGCCCAGCAAATCAAGACCGAATCGCCGGGAACCGGAATCCTGGTCGTTACGGGCAACCAGAATGCGTCCGCGGTGCGATCCGCGCTGGCTGCCGGGGTGGACGGATACGTGCTCAAACACGAGGACAGCAGCGAACTGCTGCAGGCCATTTCCCTCGTCTTCTCCGGCACCCGCTACGTGAGCAAGGTACTCGCCCACGCGCTGGAAAGCACTGACCACGGCGCTGGGCAATCGATGACATCTCGCGAGAAGGAGATTCTCGTCCTGATCGCAAACGGATACTCCAGCCAGGACATCGCGAGAAAGCTGACGTTGAGCGTACTCACCGTGAGAAAACATCGGCAGAACCTGATGTCGAAGCTGGCGTTGCACAACGTGGCCGAACTGACGGCCTATGCGATCCGTGACGGTTTGGCCTCCGCGGTGCCGGAGGTTGTCCCGTCCGTTCGGACCGATTGCGGCACGACTTGACCTCCGGGGGCATGGTCTCGTGCCGCCGGCGCCACCTGTCGTGTCTGGAGACCGGCAAGGCTCAGCTGAGCCGGGAGAGGGTGATCCGGCTCGCGGGATACCTCGATATCCCGCTGCAGGATCGAAATACGCTGACGGGCACGACACGCCCGAACGGGTCACCGCCCAATGCAGATTCTCCCATGTCGACACGCTGAGACAATCCTTTGCGAGGCATGTCGGGATAACGCCGGCTGAGTATCGGAAACGCCTGGTGTACATGGCTCGAATCGATGCCTGATCGGCACGCCACATGCGATGGCAGGAAACGACGGTCGCCTGGCAGAAATGCCTTGCATTCGACTATTGAGGGAGCAGTGCGATATCGCAATACTTGAACCCGATAAAGCGGGCTCGTACCCGCGAGTCATGTTACCTACCTCAAAAGGAGTCATCCTATGGCCACTACCATTGCCGGAATCCGGATTCCCGACAGCGCGATGGCACGCGCGGCGACCGAATTTGTTCGCGACACCGAATCGGACCTGCTCTATAACCATTCGCGGCGCGTGTTTCTTTTTGGTGCCCTTACCGGAGAGAGAAAGCAGTTCAAATACGATGCGGAATTGCTCTATATCGGCGCGATGTTTCATGACATCGGTTTGGTCGATGCCTATAGCAGCAAGGCGGACCGCTTCGAAGTCGATGGGGCGAATGCGGCGCGAGATTTCCTCAGGCAGTACAACGTGAGCGAGTACGACATCGAGCAGGTATGGCTGTCGATCGCATTGCATACGACGCCCGGCGTGCCGGAACACCTGAAGCCGGTGGTCTCGCTGGTGACGGCGGGTGTCGAGATGGACGTACTTGGGCTTGCGTACGGCGAGTTCAGCGAGGAGCAGCGGGTGCAGGTGGTGGAGGCTCATCCGCGCGAAAAGGACTTCAAGAACGGCATCATCGATGCGTTTGCTCATGGCACGAAGAAGAAACCCGAGACGACATTCGGTAACGTCAAGGCCGATGTGCTCGATCTTCGCGACCCCACGTACAGGCGACTGAACTTTTGCAAGATCATTTTGACGTCGGCGTGGGACGATTCGAACGGGCATGTGCACGACACGCACTGCGCTTGCGGCGGCGCTGCTTCTGCAACGGTGTAATAGCGGCAGCAGTCGGGAAAGTGCCGATCGCCGTCAGGGAGCAGACCTCATTCGCGCCGACTGCCGGCGAAACGCCCGCACGACTTCCAGAAACGCCGTCAGCGCGGGCGCCGTATCGCCTTTCCGGTACAGGCAGTTCAGTTCGATATGGCGAAGACGTCGCGAACGCAATGGCCGATAAGCGAGGCCCGGTAGTTTGAGATTTGCCGCAGAGGCCGTTGTAATACAGACGCCGAAACGGCTCGCGGCAAGACTCATCGCGGTAATGACATCCTCGACTTCCTGCTCCACGACGAGCGCGATGCGTTCTTCGGCAAATGCGTCGGTGACTTCCTGCGCGAGACCGCGAAGCGCCGCATTGGGATAGAGAATCATGGGCTGGTTGTCCAGATCACCGAGCGATAGGGTGTTCTTGCGAGCGAGTGGATGCTGCTCGTGCAGGGCGACGATAAATTGTTCCTTCAGCACCATCTCTACGACAATGTCGTCTTCAGCGGGCACGTAGCGATTAAATCCGACGCTGATGCGGCGCTCGCGTAACGCCTCGATTTGGCCGGCCTTCGACAGGTTGTGCAAGCCGATTTTCACGCCCGGCCGATCTGCATGAAATCTTGCCAGCAGCTGGGGTATCGCATGTAGTACCCCTGACGTAAAGATGCCGACATCGAGCCTGCCCAACATGCCTTGGCCTGCCAGTTGGGTATGTTCCGTGGCGCGCCGCGTGAGCGTCAGGATATTGGGTACTTCCGCGAGCAATGTTCTGCCCGCTTCCGTCAGTTCCGCTCCCTTGGGGGTGCGAACGAATAGCGCCGCGCCCAATTCGTCTTCCAGAGCCCTGATATGCCGGGTCAACGGCGGCTGGGCCATATGCAGGCGTTGCGCGGCACGCCCGAAGTGCTGTTCTTCAGCGACAGCCAGGAAGTAACGCATCTGTTTCAGTTCCATGGACCACGGGTCTCCTTCATACCGAAACCGTATCGTAACGGCAAAAAACGGTATTGGACTGTATCCGGGCGGCCTCGGCAAGATGACGTACATCGCGGTGCCGTTCGTGCTCGCCGCTCAATCAGGATGGATTCTCTATGCCTATCGTGCACATTTCCCTCGTTGCCGGTCGCAGTGACGATGCCGTCAAGGCCTGTGTCAAGGCCGTTGCGATTGCCGTTCACGAGAGTATCGGCGCACCGCTCGACAGTATCCGCGTCTATGCCACTCAGGTGCCGTCCGCTCACTGGGCCGTAGGCGCTCAAACCAAAGACGAGCTGGTCGCGGCGAGTGACGTGAGCGCGTCTCCGGCTGGAGCGGTGAGATGAACGCCGGGCAGATCAAGGATGCGGCGTCGGCTCTGCGCGCCGCGGCCCACACGCATGCGTTTCTGGCGCCGTTGCGCGAAACGTACCCTGACATGACCATCGACGACGCTTATGCGGTCCAGAGCGAGAACGTCCAGTGGCGGATCGATGAGGGGCGGCGCATCGTCGGCGCCAAGATCGGCCTGACGTCCGTGGCAGTTCAACGACAGCTCGGCGTCGATCAACCGGATTTTGGCGTCCTGTTTGACGACATGAGCTTCGGACACGGCGAACCGGTTCCCGTTGGCTTGCTCACACAGCCGAAGGTCGAGGCTGAGATCGCGTTCGTGCTGGGCCGCGATATCCACGTGGGCGACGCGGGGCATGCAACGTTCGCGGATGTCGTGGCCGCCGTCGACTATGCGCTGCCCGCGATCGAGATCGTAGGCAGTCGCATTGCGAGCTGGAATATCGGCATCGTCGACACCGTAGCGGACAACGCATCGTCGTCGGCGTTCGTATTGGGGGGCCGCCCCGTGAAGCTGGATGCCTTCGATCTCCGGCTGTGCGGCATGCTGCTCGAGCGTCGCGGCGAACCCGTCTCGGTCGGGGCGGGGGCTGCTTGCCTTGGCCATCCGCTCAACGCGGTCACATGGCTGGCGCGCACCGTGATCGAGCGAGGCACGCCGCTGCGCGCCGGCAGCGTGGTGTTGTCGGGCGCGCTGGGTCCGATGGTATCGGTCGAGCCCGGAGACCGATTTGAAGCTCATATTCATGGTCTCGGTTCCGTCAGCGCTGTTTTTGAATCCCATTCGAAAGAGCCATCCTGATGAGCCAGATCCAATCCATTGCCGCACAACTCGACGACGCAGCTCGTCACGCGCACGCGATATCGCAATTCGATCCTCAGGGAGCGTTGTCGCTTGAGGACGCGTACGCGATCCAGCGCACGTCGATCGAGCGACGTCTCGTGCGAGGCGAGCGACGAGTCGGCGTAAAAATGGGCTTTACCAGTCGCGCCAAGATGGCGCAGATGGGTCTTTCCGATGTTATCTGGGGGCGTCTGACGTCCGCGATGCAGGTTGAAGAAGGTTCGGCAATCGACCTGTCGCGCTATGTGCATCCGCGGGTCGAACCCGAGCTGGCCTTTGTTCTGAAGCGGGGTCTTCACGGCAACGAGACGGGCCCTGCTGCGCTGGCTGCTGTCGAGGCGATCGCTCCCGCACTGGAGATCATCGATTCGCGTTACCGCGACTTCCGCTTCAGCTTGAGCGAGGTTATCGCAGACAACGCGTCGTCCAGCGGTTTCGTCATCGGGCCGTGGAGCGATCCACGCGCAGACTTCTCGAATCTCGGGCTCGTGATGAGCATTGACGGACGAACCGTTCAAGTCGGTTCTACGGCCGCGCTGCTCGGCCATCCGCTACGTTCGCTGGTGGCGGCAGCGCGCCTTTCCGCGGCGGCGGGTGAGCCATTGGAGGCGGGCGACGTCGTGATGGCGGGCGGTGCGACTTCGGCCGAATGGCTCAAACCCGGGCAGTACATTGGCGTGGAGATGGAACGGATCGGCCGTGCCGGTTTCCACACGGACAGGCAGCGATTGATCGGTCAGTAGGGCGAAGCGTTATGGAGGGCGGCATGACGGACAAGCTAAAGGTGGCAATCATCGGGTCCGGGAATATCGGCACCGACCTGATGATCAAGATCCTGCGTAATGGCCGGTACCTGGAAATGGGCGCCATGGTCGGCGTCGATCCCGCATCGGATGGCCTGGCCCGTGCCGCGCGCATGGGCGTGATGACGACCGCGAAAGGCATTGAAGGCTTGCTCGAGCTGGGGATGTTTGGCGAGATCGACATCGTGTTCGACGCCACATCGGCGGATGCACATGCGCGTCACAACGAGATCCTGCAGGCACACAGCATTCAGGTCATTGACCTCACACCGGCCGCTATTGGGCCGTACGTGATTCCGGCGATCAACCTGGAGTCGGAAAACGCCTCCAACGTGAACATGGTCACGTGTGGAGGGCAGGCCACGATCCCGATCGTCGCCGCGGTGTCTCAAGTCGCCAAGGTGCACTATGCCGAAATCGTCGCGTCGATCAGTAGCAGGTCGGCAGGCCCGGGCACGCGCGCCAACATCGATGAATTCACCGAAACGACGCGAGCCGCTATTGAACAGATCGGGGGTGCAACGCGAGGCAAGGCCATCATCATCCTGAACCCGGCCGAGCCGCCGCTTGCCATGCGCGATACCGTGTTCGTTCTGTCGGACGCTGTCGACACGCGCGCTGTCGATGCAGGCATCGAGCGCATGGTCGCCGCCGTGCAAGCGTACGTCCCGGGTTATCGTCTGAAGCAGAAGGTGCAGTTCGACATGATCGAACGGGACAAGCCATTGAATGTGCCGGGCGTGGGTACAAGACACGGCTTGAAAACCTCGGTCTTTCTCGAAGTCGAAGGCGCCGGCCACTATCTGCCTGCCTACGCCGGCAATCTGGACATCATGACATCGGCGGCACTGGCTTGTGGGGAAACGATGGCTCGCCGGCGAATGGCGGCCGGCGTGGCGCGTGGTCGGAAGGAGGTTGCGTAAGTGAACAGCATGAACCGCAAAATCTACGTTTCCGATGTCACTTTGCGTGACGGTAGTCACGCGATTCGGCATCAATATAGTATCGAAAACGTAAGATTGATCGCGTCCGCTCTCGACGCGGCCGGTGTCGATAGCATAGAAGTCGCTCACGGCGACGGCATTGAAGGATCGAGCTTTAACTATGGCTTCGGCTTGCATTCGGACGTCGCATGGATCGAAGCTGCCGCGGCGAGCGTCACGCACGCGAAAATTGCGACCTTGCTCATTCCGGGAATCGGCACGATTCATGACTTGCGGAATGCGTACGATGCCGGTGCGAGAATTGTCCGTGTGGCGACGCATTGCACCGAGGCCGACGTATCGCGACAGCATCTGGAGTTCGCAAGCAAGCTTGGAATGGACGCCGTCGGCTTTCTGATGATGAGCCATATGACGACGCCCGCCAGGCTCGCGGAGCAGGCCCGGCTGATGGAGCGCTACGGTGCAACCTGTGTCTATGTCGTCGATTCGGGCGGGGCGCTTGGAATGAACGATGTCAGGGAGCGATTCCGGGCATTCAAGGACGTACTGAAGCCGCAGACGTTGACCGGCATGCATGCTCATCACAACCTGGGTCTCGGGGTTGCCAATTCGCTCGTGGCACTCGAAGAAGGCTGTGACCGTATCGATGCAAGCCTGGCTGGAATGGGGGCAGGCGCGGGTAATGCGCCGCTTGAAGTGTTCGTTGCCGCCGCGGAGCGGCAGGGATGGCGTCATGGCTGCGATTTATACCGCCTGATGGACGCCGCCGATGACCTCGTGCGTCCACTTCAGGACCGGCCCGTCAGGGTCGATCGTGAAACGTTGGCACTCGGTTATGCGGGCGTCTACTCGAGTTTTCTCAGGCATGCAGAACTTGCGGCGAGAAAGTACGGGTTGAAAACGGTCGATATCCTTGTGGAACTGGGGCGTCGGAAGATGGTGGGCGGTCAGGAGGACATGATCGTCGATGTCGCGTTGGACCTGGTTTCGCTTGCCTCGGGCGGCGTACTGGCAACCGACGCCAGCAGCCATCGGCGATCCGCAACCCTGACTGAATGAATCGGTATGGGTGACGCTCGTTCGACGAAGTCAATCGCTTTCCTGCACGATCAGGCGCAGACATTTCAGGAACAGCGGGCGGTATTCCTGCGGCAGGCGTTCGAGAAGTTTCTTTTCGACGCTTGAGTCACGCGTCATCATTCGATCAAGCAGCGCCGCGCCGGCAGGGGCGAGAAATAATTCATACGCCCGGGCATCGGTTGCGGCCGGGGTTCGTTCGATAAGACGGTTGGCGCACAGCCGCTTTACCATCTCGGCGACGGTATTGCGGTCCATAAAAAGCTGTTCCGCGAGCAGGTTTTGACTCATTCCGGGATGTTGATAGAGGGCGATCAGGGCAGCTTTCTGTCGCGGCGTGACCGATTCATCGTGGAATTCCGAGGCAAACAACTCTTCCGCTTTGAAGTGAGCACGACGCAAGAGATGCGACGTCACTTGATCCAGCCGGAAAGCGTCCAGAATCTTCGTGGTGACTGGGGACAATTCAGGGTAGTTCTTTTTTTTATGCATATCGTGGGTTCCAGAGTCGAATAACAGGTCGCTCGCCGGTGTCCGTGAAGGCGCATAACGGGCAGATGGCTACAGTCGGTTGCCGACATATTATACGTATAGAGACAATGCGATTGATGCCGGCAGACTATCAAGGTGTTGGCTTGACCAGTCTTAACCAGGCATGATCTCGGAGTGAATTCGGGTTAATCCCAATAATTTTGGCTATTTTTAGTTTGACAGTGCAAGTTGTGCTACTTAGACTTTGAATTGCCATAGAGCGAATTGACTTGCTTATAAATGACGTGTACGTACTATTTGAATGTGTTTATGCCGGAATATCCGGCAGCGGATGGAGGAACGAGGTGCGTCGACTTATGAGACCTTCGGCATTGCCGGCTCCGAGGTTTCGCTATACACCGGTTGTCCGGGTAGGTTCTCTAGTGTTCGTGTCCGGACTGATTGGACTCGACCGGATGACGGGCGAATTGGCAACGGGTGGTGCGGCGGAGGAGACCCGGCAGGTGTTGCACAACTTGCTCGCACTTTGCGAGGCGGAGAAGTGGTCACTTAGAACCCTCGTGTTCGCGCGGGTATACTGCGCCGGCCACGAGAGTGCCGCAGCCGTGAATGATGCATGGGACGAGTTCTTCAGGAATGAGCCGCTGCCAGCAAGAAGCTTTGTCGTCGTAGCGGGACTGCCGCTTGGGGCGGCAGTCGAAATTGAATTCCAGCTAGTTGTCTGAAAGGAGGCAATCGTGAGCGGAGGTCGAATTCTTTCTGGCATGTTGGCACCGCATCCGCCGCATCTCGTCTACGGAGAAAATCCGGCACAGAATGAGCCGCGTTCCGAGGGAGGGTGGGAAGTATTGCGCTGGGCGTACGATCATGCTCGAGAAAGTATCGAGCGTCTGAAACCCGACGTCCTGCTCGTGCATTCGCCGCATTGGATTACGCAGGTCGGACATCATTTTCTTGGTGTTCCCGAGCTCTCTGGCAGATCGGTCGATCCGATCTTTTCAAATATTTTCCGGTACGACTTTTCGCTCAAAGTCGATGTGGAATTGGCGGAGGCCTGCTGCGAAGAAGGCCGAGCCCTCGGCCTCGTGACCAAAATGATGCGCAATCCTGCGTTTCGAGTCGACTACGGCACGATCGTGACGTTGCATATGGTGCGACCACAATGGGATATCCCCGTCGTCGGTATTTCGGCCAATAACAGTCCGTACTACCTCAATACCGGCGAGGGACTCGGGGAGATGGACATTCTGGGGAAGGCCACGCGCGAAGCTATCAGAAAGAGCGGTCGCCGCGCTGTGCTGCTTGCGAGCAACACGCTGTCGCACAGACATTTTCACGAAGAACCCGCACTCCCTGAAGACATGTCCAAGGAGCATCCCGAGCGCTACGACAGTTATAAATGGGACATGCGTCTGATCGATCTGATGCGCAAGGGCAAGATGCGGGAAACATTCTCACTCTTGCCGCAATTCATCGACGAGGCATTTGCAGAGGTCAAGTCAGGCGCGTTTACGTGGATGCACTCAGCCATGGGGTATCCCGAACTGGCGGGGAAGTTCTATGGATATGGAACCGTCATTGGAACGGGAAACGCCGTGATGGAGTGGCATCTTGAAGAAGCCGGCCTGGCGGCGCTCGAACCGGCGCTCCACGCCTGAGCAGCATTCATGACTGTGTACGGCGGTATGTCGTGCGCTTTTGCTACGAACATGAGCTGGAGTATTCCGTGACCATCGTATCGGCATTTCTCGTACCGGGAAGCCCGCTTCCTCAGCTGCGCGGCGATGTACCGCCGTGGCGGCGGCTCGCATCGGCAATGCGTGAAGCGGGTCAGGTCCTGGCGGGTTCAAAACCCGACGTTGTCCTTGTCTATTCGACCCAATGGATGGCCGTGCTTGACCAGTTGTGGATCAACCGGGCCAAAAGCACGGGACTGCACGTAGACGAAAACTGGCATGAGTTCGGTGATCTACCGTTCGACATATCGAGTGACGTGGAACTTGCTGAAGCGTGTGTCCAGGGTTGCAGGCAAGGCGGTGTTCATGCAAAAGGCGTCGATTACGACGGTTTTCCGATCGATACCGGCACCATTACCGCCGCAACCCTGATGGGGTTCGGGACACCGGATCTGCCGGTTGTCATTGCTGCCAACAACCTGTACCACAGCCCGCGGCAAACGGAGGCACTCGGACGGATTGCATCCCGCGCGGCAGATGCGGCTGGCAAGAAAGTCGCCGTCGTGGGGATCGGTGGACTGTCGTATTCGATGTTTCGCGAGCCGATTGATCCGAGTGCCGATCACATCATTTCAGAAGGCGATGATCGGTGGAACCGTCGCATTTTGCAGTTGATCGAGGCCGGAGCCGTTGACGAGCTTCGCTCGGCCATTCCCCAGTATGCGTCGGAGGCCCGGGTCGACATGGGATTCAAGCACTTCTTCTGGATCCTGGGGGCGCTGGATGGGCGGTTTTCCAGCGCCAGGATTCATGAGTATTCGCCGCTGTATGGCAGCGGCGGTACCATCGTGGAATTCGTGATCTGACCTTGAGATACCACATCGGTGGCATCTTTACCTGGTCATACTGATCGTATTGCCATCGGCTCAACACGGTGATCGTTTCGAGGAGAAGCTGTGAAGCATTTCAGAAATTTTGTAAACGGGGAGTTTATCGAAAGCAACAGCCGTTTCCCGAATCACAATCCGGCTAACGGAAGGATCATTGGCGAGGTACATGAAGCTGACCGGGAACTCGTGGATTTCGCGGTCGACGCGGGACATCGTGCGGTGCGGGGAGGATGGGGCAGGCTGAAGGTTGCGACGCGCGCGGCCATGCTGTACGGGATTGCTGACGAGATCGAACGCCGCTTCGACGACTTTCTCGAAGCCGAAATGAGTGATACCGGCAAGCCGGTGTCTCTTGCTTCAAATGTGGATATTCCCAGAGGCGCGGCGAATTTCAGGATGTTTGCCGACATTCTGAAGACGGCTCCGCTCGAGTCGTATAGAACCGAATTATCGGACCGCAATCATGCGTTGAACTACACCGTGCGCAAGCCACTCGGGGTCGTGGGAGTCATTTCGCCATGGAATTTACCGTTGCTTCTGTTGACCTGGAAAGTGGCTCCGGCTCTTGCATGCGGAAATGCCGTGGTTGCGAAACCCTCTGAAGAAACACCGGGCACAGCCACGTTGCTGGCCGAGGTGATGCATAAGGTGGGCTTGCCGCCCGGCGTATTCAATCTCGTGCATGGAAAGGGACCGGGATCGGCGGGCGAATTCATTACCACGCACCCGAAGATCAACGCCATTACATTTACCGGCGAGTCCGCGACGGGAACCGCAATCATGCATGCAGCGGCGAAGCATGTGAAGCCCGTCTCGTTCGAGCTTGGAGGAAAAAACGCGGCTATCGTATTCGCCGACTGCGATTTCGATAAGACCGTCGAGGGCATGATGCGTGCCATCTTTTTGAACAGCGGCCAGGTATGTCTGTGCTCGGAACGCATCTTTGTCGAGCGACCAATCTACGAACGATTCGTCGCAACCATGGTTGAGCGCGTCTCGGCTCTCAAGCTCGGAACATCGACGGATTCTTCGACGACGCTGGGTCCGCTCATCTCTGCGGCCCATCGCGACAAGGTGCTGTCGTACTACCAGCTCGCTCGCGAAGAGGGGGCGATTTTCCATGCCGGCGGCAGCATTCCCCAATTGGGTGGCGAACTCGATGCGGGTTTCTGGGTACAACCCACGCTTATCTCAGGACTGCAAGACAGTGCCCGGTGCATCAAGGAGGAGATTTTTGGCCCCATCTGCCATATCTCTCCCTTCGACAGCGAGACGGAGGTGGTCGATCGTGCTAACGACACCGAATACGGTCTTGCGGCCACGATCTGGACTTCCAATGTACATCGCGCTCATCGCGTGGCGGAGTCGATGAATGTCGGGACCGCGTGGGTCAATACCTGGTTCCTGAGAGACTTGCGCTCGCCATTTGGTGGAAACGGCCTTTCCGGCGTCGGGCGCGAGGGCGGTTTGCATTCACTCAATTTCTATTCGGAGCTGACCAACGTATGTGTAAGCGTAGAGCAGTGAGTGCCATGTTCCTTCAACAGGAGGTGAGCAAGTGAAGGACTTCCGGAACCAGGCAACGACGGCAACCGTTGTGCCGGGGCGTGCGACTCCCAGAGGGAAGTATCCGCATATCAAACGCGCGGGTGATTTTCTATTCGTCTCCGGCACGAGTTCGCGCCGGGCCGACAACAGTGTTGCGGGCGCGAGTTCGGACGAGCCAGGCGTTCTCACAATGGACATTCGCGAGCAAACGCGGGCGGTTATCGAGAACATCCGGTCAATTCTCGAGAGCGAAAAGGCGGGCCTTGAGGACGTGGTCGAAGTCTGCACTTATCTGGTCGATATGGGGGACTTCAAGGGCTACAACGAGGTCTACGCGGAGTACTTCGACTTTTCCGGGCCTGCCCGCACGACGGTTGCGGTCCACCAGTTGCCGCACCCGCATCTGAGAGTCGAGATCAAGGCGGTCGCTTATCGGCCGCTCACGGGTTCGGAGTGATCGAACGATCAGTGCTGCAGCCAGCCGCTGATGTCGTCCAGAACTTGCTGCTCGATCCCAAGAAAGCCGTGAGGCGCGTGGGCGCCGCATTCGGCTCGCTTGCTGCCGCCTCCCGCCGAACTGGAGACGGCGATGAAGGCGAAGCCATTGCCGGACGCGAGACTCCGTGCATTGCCGAATGGGGAAACCATGCAGCCGTCGTTTTCATTGGAGACGACCAGCACGCGCGCATGATTTTCCGGCCACGCGAGCCCCGATAGCCCGGCTTGCGAACCTCTTGCCACCGTGACGGGCGAGGTGAGGACGAACGCGTCGGCGATATCAGGGCTGCGCTTGAGCAGATTGCCGACCGTAATCGTGCCGCGGCTCGTGCCGACCAGTGCGATCTTCGCTTGCGGGTAGCGCTGCCGCAGTACCGAGATCGCGGCTGCGACGTCCTGGCGGGCCGGGTCGCTCAGGCGGAAGGGGTCGTCCATGCCATCCGGATGATCCGAAGGCGTGTCGAAGATCACCGCGGCGTCGCCGAGGCCGGTCCAGTACGAGGCAGTCCGGAGGACGAAATTGCCCGCCATTCGCATCGGGCCGCTACTGGCCAGCCCGACGTTGCCGTTGTCGCCGGCGAACAGGATCACGATCCAGGGCGGGGTGCTCGATGGCGCATCGAGCCAGATGCCTTGCGTGACGTCCGGCCGGCTCGGGATCTGGATCAATTCGGCGGCAGACGCCGTGCGGGCGCATAGCAGGGAAGCTGCCGCGAGCGTGGCCACGAGCAGCGAACGGACCCCGGCGGCCAGGACGGCCATTGGAGGAGAAGGCAAGGGCTTGCGGTGTTCCATCGTTTCCCCCGGACTGACGTGACAGGTCGCACGATTCTATCGCGTCCGCCCCGTTCCCAATTCTTTGGCAGAGCGAGGCGCGAGACTCACGTGCACTATCCGACCGGAAGGCTTCGGCGTGGAATACGATCAGCAGATCTGATTACTTACGCCAATACCATGGAGAAGCACGTCGAGTTGTTGCTCGATGTTTGCGCGATCGTAAGAAACCATCGCCACGCGCCAGAGACCTTGCAGGAAGGTGACGATGATGGAGGCGACCATCATGGGGGCCAGCGACGGCTGCAATAGCCCCTTTTCCTTGTCTTCGCGCAACCGGGTAGCCACTGCCGATTGCAGTTCCGTGAGGCTCCGCTCCGCGCGCTTGCGCAAGTCGGGATCGTCCAATACCTCCGGAGCTTCCATGGCGGCCAGCATGCACAACTTCGATGGGGTTGCGGAATCGTCCAGACAGTCAAGGACTACTGCAAAAAATGCCTGGACTCCTTCGAGCGCTGTCGGCGCGTTCGCGAGAGCTTCCATGCGCCTGGCAACGATCTGCTTTTCGTAGCGTTCAATGCAAGCAAAGTACAACTGCTTCTTGCTTTTGTGGCTATTGTAAAAAGACCCTTCTCCAATGCGCATGACCTTCAGTAAGTCACGCAATCCGGTCTGGGCATAGCCGCGTTGCCAGAATAGTGCGAGGGCGGCGTCAAGGGCCTCTTCGTAGTCGAATGCAATTTTCCGAGCCATAGTCCGATTTTCCTTAATTGTAACGACCGCTACAATTTCGTTGACGGCACGAATTTAGCGCACTATATTGTAGCGATCGTTACAATATAGTGCCGCCTAACTTCGCTGTCGAGCTGTATCGAGCGCGGGCAGCGCCCACCAGGAACCCCTATGAACTCTTCGATGCCCGTGCCTGCGCAAACACTCGTATTGCCGCCGGCGACCGAGCGCGTTACCCCGTTCGAACTCGATGTGCCTCAGGCGGCGATTGACGATCTAAAAAACCGCCTCGACCTGATTCGCTGGCCGGACCGCGAGTTGGTAGCCGACTGGTCTCAGGGCGTGCCTTTAGCCGCGGCCCAGGACTTGATCGCGTATTGGAAGCAAAGTTATGACTGGCACCGATTTGAGGCGCGCCTGAATAGTTTTCCGCAATTCCGCACCCGGATCGATGGGGTTGGCATCTACTTCATTCACGCGCGATCGGCGCATGAGAACGCCTTACCTATCATCATGACGCATGGCTGGCCGGGGTCCGTAGCCGAATTTCTCGATGTCATCGAGCGCCTGACCGACCCGACCCGGTTTGGGGGGAGGGAGGAAGATGCTTTTCACGTCGTTGTCCCGGCCATTCCCGGTTATGGTCTTTCGGACATACCTCGTGATCTGGGTTGGAACCCGAGCCGTATAGCGCGTGCCTGGGCTGTACTGATGACAGAGCGTCTGGGTTACCGAGGCTGGGTGGCCCAAGGTGGGGATTGGGGCTCCGCCATCACGACGGCGCTTGCCAGCCAGAGGCCTCAAGGCCTTCTCGCAGCCCATGTGAATCTTCCCATGGTCGTTCCCGCAGAACTCCCGTCAAATCCAACGAAGGAAGAGATGAAAGCACTGGCCGGCATCGAATACTTCGTCACCCGGGGCACGGGTTACGCCGATCAGATGAACACTCGCCCGCAAACCATTGGCTACGCACTCAATGATTCGCCGCTGGCACTTGCCATGTGGATCTATGAGAAGTTCTGGGATTGGACGGACAACTTCGGAAAACCCGAGGACGCTTTGACTCGCGATCAAATGCTGGATGACATTTCGCTCTATTGGTACACCGGTACAGGAACATCTGCATCGCGGTTGTATTGGGAAGGCGTTGGAGAAACCATTCGCAGCCACGAGTTCTTCTCGCCGAGCCGGTCCGGCGGCGGAAAAATCGAAATCCCCATGGGCGCCAGCCTGTTTCCTTCCGAGACTTTCAATCCACCTCGGGCGTGGGCGGAACAATCCTGGAGCGAAATTTTTTACTGGAACCGGGTAGACGCCGGTGGCCACTTCGCGGCGTTCGAGGAACCGGAAATTTTTTCGAAGGAAATGTGGAAGGCCTTTCAGCCGTTCCGGGCCTCGGTGAAGGGACAGTAAGAAAAGCAGAACGTTACCGAAAATGCGCTAGCCGACAGAGGCCGGGTTGGGCGGAAAAACTTCGATTGCCTGGAGCGGTTCGCTGTCCGATCGCCGCTCTGCGGCATGACGATTGGTGCGGCGGCGTGACGGCGGAAATTGCAGCGACTCAAGATCGACTAACAACGAGAGTCGCTGCCCTGTCGATTCCTTAGAAGAAAATATTCAGATTGCCGAGCAGATTGAGTGCCGAGCCCGTTTCCGGCTTATAGGCAATGCTGGTCGGATGGTTGACGTATCCGACGCCGAGACTGCCGTAAACGCCGCGCACGAGCCGCGCGCTCCAGGAAAGCGTAATCGCCTTGCTGTCTCGATGCACGAGATTGCCGGCCGCCTGCGAAACGCGGATCGCGTCGCTGCCCCACACGCTATCGGTCGCGACAAGCGAGATCAGATCGTAAGGCCGGCTCTCGAATATCCCTTTGGCGTACAGCCGTAATTCATAGTACTGCGAAACGGCATTCGCGTAAGGAGGCGCATACATGACCGAGGCTCCCGCATAGAGTCCGCGCCCCGGTGCGCCCGAAGGATGCGTCTGCCACAGCTGACGATCGCCGACGAAGTAGAGATAGCCGTTATGGTCGACGCGCGTGCCGGGATGCTCGTAGCTCTTGAAGTTGCTCGTGTTGTACGCGCCGCCGACGCGCATCCACGTCATCGGCCGGTCTGCCGCCGGCGCGCGCTGATAGCCCGCTTCGCCGAGATAGAGGGCGCCCGAGTTCGGCGTGGACCAGTCGAAGCCCGTGGGATTGTATTGGGTCTCGGCCTGCAGGCCGTCGGGATTGACGGAGCGCTGTACCGCACCCTGCAGGTACCACTTGTCGGTCACCCAATACTTGAGGTTGATCCCCGGAGTGGGCGTGCTATTGCTCGACATGCCGCCCTGAATCGGAATGCTGCCCGAAGGGCCGAACACGCTCGAGGCCAGGCTGCCGCCCACGTAGATATTGGCGAATTGCCACGTGTTCGTCGTATAGCCGAGCTTGAGTTCCAGGCGCTTGCTGAATAGCGTCTGGTAGTAGGTCATCTGCGAGAGACTGGTCTTGTTGGGGCCGAGCGGCGCCCAGGAAACCGTCGTGTTGATACCCGCGACGTAGAACTGGCCGTCCGGAATGCCGAAGCGCGAGAGATCATACGTCACGCCGGCGATAAAACTGTTGGTGTACGAAAAGGTTTGGCCGTTGTACTGCTGTGTGCCGTTATTGCTGCGCGCCGAGCCTTGCAGCGTGTTGTACGCCATGTTGAACAGATTCATGCCGATAAAGCCGATACCGGCGTCGGCCAGCGCGCGGCGCATGCCGAAAGCCTCGGGGTCGACCGTGTCGGCGGGGCCGGGCAGCGCGAGGTTGAAGCCTTTCGGCTGCAGCGACGCGAATTCGCTGCCGGGCGCCAGAGCGGAGGCGGGCGGCGTCGTGAGCGCGGCGGCGCGAGCGGCGTCGACGGCCGGGTCGGCCTGCGCGGAATTGAGCGTGTCGGACCAGGCACTTTCGGCGTTGCACAGCAACGTGAAGGCACCCGAGAGCAGCATCGCGCTCATGGCGGGACGGTGCGGGAGAAAGCGGCGTCTTCGACGCGCGGGCAGGCTCTGGCGAGTCTGTCGTAAGGAGCGGCAGTGAGCGTTCATGGTCGGAGCGGCGAAATAGCGTAGTGGAAGGGGGCGTGCGAAGCGGTTAGCTGTCGTGCTGGGGTTCTGTTGTCGTGATGTGGGCAAGGGCGCGGCAATCGCGCGGCGGGCGCGGATCAGTCGTGCTCCGCCATCGCGAGTTCGCGCAGCAGCGTGCGCGATCCGCTCGCGATCAGCAGCGCCCCGGCAATATAGGTGAGCGAAACGACGGCAAGTGCGTGACGCAAGGCATCGGGGCCGGCACTCGCGGCAAAGAAGTCGCTGAGCACGCCCGCAAGCGAGGGACCGATGCCCATGCCGATCAGGTAAGTGAAGAGCAGGAACAACGCCGAGGCCGTTGCCCGATAGCGGCTGCCCGCGAGGGACTGGATCAGCGCGTAGGAAGGGCTCGTCGAGAGACCGGCGAAGAACGTCATGGGCAGCGAGATGGCGAGCGCGATGTCCAGGCTATCGGTGTACAGGAACGCGAGCGTGAGCGGCGAGGCGAGCGCGAACGACAGCGCGGGCAGGCGCAGGCTCCAGCGCATGTCGCGGCGTGCGAGCAGGTCGACGAGCACGCCGCCGAACAGCAGCGCGGCGATAGTCGCAAGGCCCATCGTCAGCCCGTAGGTGGCGCCCACGCGCGCGGCCGTGAGATGGTAGTGGCGCATGAGAAACGCCGGCACCCAGCTCAGTACTGCGAATGAGCCCACCGAGCACACCGCTACGCCCAGGCAAAGGAGCAGGAACGCACGGCGCGCGAGCAGCACGCGGGTTGCGCGCCAGAGGCTTTCCTGCACGCGCGGTGCGGCGGCGTGCGGCTCCTTGACGGTGAGCCAGAGCAGCAGCGCGAGCAGCGGACCGGGCGCCGCGCCGGCAATGAAGGCCATGCGCCAGCCCCAGTGATCGACGATCCAGCCGCCGATGAAGCTTGCCGCCATATAGCCGCAACCGCCCACCACCACCACGACCGATAGCGCCGTGCCGCGCCAGCGCCGCTCGAACGTGTCCGAGACGAGCGCATGAATCGTCGGATTGCCGCCGGCCTCGCCGACGCCTACACCGAGCCGCGCCAACAGCAGCACGCCAAAGCTGGGCGCGACGCCGCACAGCGCGGTCATCGCCGACCAGACGGTCAGCGAAAGGCTCAGCACGCGCACGCGCCGGCCGCCGTCCGACAGGCGCGCGATCGGCACCGCGAGCAGCGAGTACACGGCGGCGAAGCCGAGTCCCGAAAGCAGGCTGATGCGGGCGTCGCTCACGTGCATGTCCGACTTGATGGCCTGCGTGACGATTGCGATCAGGAAGCGATCGTAATAGCCGAGCAGTGAAACCAGTGCGAGCAACACGAGAATGTAAAGCGCAGTGGCGCGCCGCGGCGGTGCGGCGTGGTGGCGGGCGTGCGCGGGTGAGACGCCCGCGCGCGGCGGTGCGATCGGCGTGGTGGTTTCCATGGCGAAGTCCTTGGTTAACCGTCGATCAGGTCGGATGTGTGCCGGCCGGCGTATCGACGTCGCCGTCGATGCGCGCGCCGCTAAAACGCTCGTGGAAGTCGCCGAGCTCGATCGTGAAGTCGTCGAGCGCGGCGATTTGCGCTTCGCTCAGTTCCGGGTGTTCCGCGCGATACCACGCGCCGTATTCGGGCAATTGCGAGGAATAGGTCTTGAAGTAGGTGGACCAGGCACGCAGACGCAACTGCGGGCGTTGTGCATCGAGATCGAATTCCATGAGGCGCAGCCAGCCGTCGCCGATGCCGTCGATCACGCGCGTATCGGGCGAGGTCATGCGCAGCGACTGCTTGCGGCTTTGATAGTTGGTGAGGAACTGATAGACGTCGTGGCCGTGCCGGTTCTTGTCGATGCGATGCTGCACGCCGTGAAAGTGGCCGTTGAGCACCGCGAGAATCGGGTCGTGCCGCGAAACGAAGCGCTCCCACAGGCGCTCGGGGTCATGGCGCTGCGGATCGAGACGCGAAAGATCGAGACATTCGATCGATTCGCGGCGGCCGTTGCTGTTGAGGAACTCGTGAATGGAAACGATCGTCGGCAGGCCAGGAAACGCGGCGAGCACCGATTCGGCCCATTCGATCACCTCGCTGTCCGGCGACATCTCCATGCCGAGATGCAGGAAGCGATAGCCGCCGCCGTTGAAAATCTGCGCGCTGTTCGCGCCGCCGCGCAGCGATGCCACATACCACGGCTGACCCTTGAAGAAGGGTGTGCCGGCGCCGAAGTTGCGCGTCCAGTTCACCAGCTCGCCGCAATGCAGGCCGCCGATGCCGCTGTAATCGCCGGGCACGAGCTCGCGCGCGCTGGGCGGATGGTTGGCGTCGGTCCAGAGATGATCGTGGTCGTGATTGCCGGGCACGACCGAGAACGGCAGCGTGCCCGCGATGATCTCGTAGGCGGCCTTCGCCGCGGGAATCTCGACCTCGACCACTTTCTCGGGCGAAGGTGGAATCAGCGAGTCGATGATGGGATTGGCGACGGCCTTGTCGCCGCGCGCAGCGTGCTCGCGGTCGAGCGCGTTGCTCACCGGATGCTGCCACATATCGCCGAGCCCGGTAGCGAAGGCGATTTCGCCGCCGTTCTTCACGGCGTTGCGCGCGATGTAGTGCATCATGTCCCAGAGAATTTCGCGGGAGTTGAACGGGAAACCCGCCTCGCGCTGCTGGGTATGACTCGTGTAGTTTTGTGTGTCGGGGATGACCGCGATGCTGAAGCGATGGCCCGGCGTGGCCTTGGATGACTGCATAGAAACTCCATGAGAGCGGACGTAAAGCGTCGGAGTCGAAGCGTGTCTGTCATGCTTCACGAATCAACTAGAACACTTGTACAGTATCTGGCTATTAAGGCGGCGCTGTGACATCGCACGGCTCACGCAGCTCCGGACGTAGCCTTCATCGCCAAGAAAAATGAGGAATATGACGTGAGGTTTACAAGATGTTGATCGGCTACAATCTCGGCTTCGAGCTGCGATCAGGGCGTGCGAAGCGGCCAGATCAACACGAGAGACAGGAAGAAATATGAAACAGTTGTACAGTTTTGGGCTGAATGGCCGAACTGCCCGCGGGAGGTGCCGTTGAGCATCGAAACCTCAGCAGGCCCGAGCGCGGAGCGCCTCAAGCAGGCCGCGTTCGATCTGGCATGCGAGCAGGGGCTCGCCGCCTTGAGTGCCCGCGCGCTTGCGTTGCAGACGGGCGGTAGCGCCTCCGCGATCAACTATCACTTCGGCAGCCGGGACAAGCTGCTGCTGGCGCTCCATGGCGAGGCCGCCGAGCGCTCGGCCAGGGCGCGTGAGGCTGCGCTGGAGTGCGGATATGCCATGGTGCCGGACTGGGCAGACTGGCCTTATGTGTTTGCCGCCGTGCTGCAGGCGCGGCTGGAGCGTGAGCGCGCGGCGAACCTGTTATTGCTCGAACTGGAGCACGAGAGCAATTCGGGCCGCGAGCCCGGCCTGCGTGAAGCCGCGCTCGGCGAAGCGCATATCGAGGCGCGATTCTGGTTCGAATTCGCGAGCCGCTTCGGGGCGAGCGAGGCCGCGGCGCGCGTATGGGCAGACTTCGCACTCGGGCTTACCGGTCTTCTGATTGGCGAAACCGAGGCCGTGGCTTGTGCCGCGTGGATAGCGGCGCCGGCCGTGCGACTCCAGCAGCGCCTCGGCAGGCAGCCGGTCGCGCTCGTCGAGCGCCGCAAGCCCGCCATGGCGGATCGCGAAAGGGCCGCGCTCGACGAGGCGCGCACGGTGACGGGGTCGGCGCGCGCGAGCAGGACCACACAGGCGATTCTCGACGCCGCCATGACGACGATAGCGAAGCAGGGCGCGGACCGCCTCACGCAACGCGAGGTCGCGACGCTGGCCGGCGTGTCGCTTGCTTCGGTCACCTACTTTTTTCGGACCAGGAACGATCTGATCTATGCGGCCTTCGATGCGCTGTGCCAGCGCATGCGCGCGCGGGTCGACGCGCTGGAGCGTCGTGCGGCAGACGAGTTCGTCGAGGCCAACGTGCTGCTGCAGAAAGGGGACGGGCTCGAGTCGCTCGCGGCGCTCAATGCGCTGCTACGCGCGGCGGCACGTGACGCCGCGCTCGCGCCCATTGCCGCCGAGATCCGGCAGCTACGGGGGATCGGCTCGTTCGTCATGCTCGGCAAGCTGGGCCTGCGGACCGACTGGGTCGATGCCTATGTCTGGGGCGTACTGGCGGCCGGCAGCACGCGCACGTGTCTGCTGGCGCATCCTCACGATCCCGTTGCGGCAATCGAGGCGGCGGCGGGGGAGACGCTGCTTGCGGTGTTCGGTGTGCGCGGCTGATGTCCGACTCTCCTTCGTCGGTCGATTTGTATTGATGGATGAGCGTGTTCTTGGAGTCGTTGCCTCGCAATCAGGTTCATTGACTCGCGTCTGTATGGATCACCGCGTAAGGCTGTGGAACAATCTCTTTTCCCACATAAATCACCAATAAAGAACGGAGCTTGTTATGACAGCAGAGCGCGAGACTCGTGCGAAGACCGTACTGCAAAGACTGCGCGATGAGATTGACGGGGATGCATGGCGGTGGCCTCGTCACCCCGGCCGCATCGACAAAGTGCGGCGCGTCATCGCGGGATGCGAGAAGCGTATCCTGGACCCTATCAAAAGCCGGCACGAGAACGTCGCGTGCAGCGGCGATGCGAATACTTGCCACCTGTTTCAGGCGCCGCCGACTTCCGGGATGCGTGATCGACGCCTATGCATGCGTCCCGGCTGTGGGCTTCGCAAGCGTTGAGAACAGGAGAGAGAAACCGCCTTTGAGGTCGGAGAAAGTTCACGACTACCGTTGATTGAACCGGGCTGGTACGAGAGGACGGCGCTTCAGGATGCGGAGCGACATCGAAAGTTCCATGGCCCGGATTCACGACGTGATCCGTCGAATCAGAAGCGCTGGAAAATGCCGGCCTGAATGCCCAACTGGTTCTTTCCTGCCAGCGTCATGCCGCCGACATCGACACCCGCCGTGCTGTTCTTCGAATTGAACATATAGCTCGCATTCGAATACAGGTAAGTATTCTTCGACAGGGCGTACATCGCCGAAAAAACAGTATTCGTTGCCTTCACGTCTTTTCCCGGGACGTCGACGTGATAAAGGCTGCCAATTAGCGTGAGTGCGGGCGTGACCTTCACGCGCGCGCCTCCCCAATAAAGATTGGAGTTGATGGAGTTTGCCAGGAACTCCGTCTTCAGAAGCCGATACCCCGCCATGAATACCCATTTGTCGACGTTGACGCTTGCGGCGGCCACGTAGCGCCTCGCGCGGTCTCCCGGGACGGACGTGGCGGGCGTGAGGCCAGCCGAGAGCGTGCCCAGCCCCGAGCCGGTGCTGGACAACGGCCCGTGCAGATTGTCGTAGGCGAGGACGCCGCTGAAGACCGGACCTTTGTACTGGGCCGTGAACGCAAGGTCTTTCGCTGTCGACGCGCCGCCGGCGGTGCCGCCAATCGGCGTGCCGATGCTGTCGTACCCCATGCTGTAGAAGCCGGTGAGCCTGAAGTCGCCGAGCGTGCGCGTGTAGCGGATGGACTGGTCTCCACGACTCACGAGCCCGGGGTCCAGCGTCGCCAGCGAATATTGGGCGTACGTGGTGGGATCGTAGCCGTTGAGCACGTCGTAGATGGGGTTGTATACGCGACCGAGCCAGAGTTCGTTGTCGTGCCCGCTCAGGCCGAGCGCAGCTTGCCGGCCGAACAGGCGGTTACCCTGTCCCAGGGTGCCCTTGGTTTCGTCGAAGCCCGATTCCAGCCAGACGGAAGCTTGCCAGCCATTACCGAGATCTTCGCGCGCCCGGATTCCCCAGCGCGATTCCTGGATATTGCCGTCCTGCAGTTGCACCAGCGAATGTGAAGTCTTGTTCGCGTTGGTCAGATATTCGACGCCGGCGTCGACGATGCCATAGAGCGTGACGCCGCTTTGGGCGTGGGCCGATAGCGGAACCATTAGCGCACCCGCCGTGGCTATCAGGGCTTTCGACCATGCAAGTCCGATCTTCTTCATGTTTTGTTATGCTAAATAATAATCTGTTGTTTGGATAACATTGAAATACGGTGTGCTGCTTGCGATCGACGTTCAGCGAACCTCGTTATCGCGGCGGTGCCACGAGAGGGTGGCTTGCGCAGCCGTAGCGAACGCAAGCCACCTCAGCAAGGCAGGGTGACGCCAAAGACTCAGCGCAGATTCAACACGAATTCAACGTGGACTCAGCGCCGCCGACCACGGCGAAAACGCATCGCTCACGCCTCGGGCGGTCACGCCGTCGAAGCGCTCGATAATGCTCGGGCGGGCGAAGTTGATGGGCAGGACGTTGTGGTCCACGACCTCGCATTCTCCGAGCTGGCGCAGCGTATCCAGCACGTCTGCGGAGAGCCTGCGGTCCGCGCTCAGGCGCTCCGGTCCCGATACGTCGATCCTCGGCCAGTGCCCGGCATCGCCCACGTCCATATCGAAGTCGTGCACGAACAGCAGGAGCTGTGCGATCGCGGCCATGATCCGCCGGCCGCCGGCCGCTCCGCCGACGACAACCGGGCGGCCGTCGCGGGCGATGATGGCAGGACACATGTTCGAAAGCGCCTTCTTGCCACCCGCGATGCTGTTCGATGTGCCCGGCCGCGGGTCGAACCACATCACCCCGTTGTTCATCACGAATCCGGTCGAGGGCAGCACGACGCGACTGCCCATCGACGACAGCAGCGTCGTCGTCAAGGCGACCATCGAACCGTTTGCATCGCAGACGTTGATGTGGGTGGTGCAGCCCTTGGGCGAATGCGGATCGCTGTCCTCGTGCAGGCGCTTGCGGTACGCCGACTTGAGCGCCTGGGCCATGCCGGCGTACCACTGCGCGGAAGGCCGGGTTTCGCTGCCGCGGCTCGATGGCGGCTGCAAGGCGGCGAGCGCGTCCGCGAGCGTCGGGCCGGCGTTGAGGCCCGACGAAAGCTGTATCGTCGATTCCCCCCATGGCACCGACAAGGCGCCGGACGTTTCGACCGCATAGGCTTCCAGTTCGTCGCGCCCGATCAGGCCGCCCATGCCGGCGATATCGTCGACGATGGTTTTCGCCAGGTCGCCGCGATAGAAATCGCGCCATCCCTGCTGGGCGATCTGCTGCAGCGTGTCCGCAAGGCGGCCCAACGGCAGGAACCCGGGCGTGCCCTGGTACGGCGGCACGGGCGGCAGGCCATCGCGCAGAAAGATCCGCGAAGTCTCGGCATAGCGGCGCATGATCGGCGCGGCCTGCGCGAGCATCAGGGTGGTGAACCAGTCCGAGGCGAGGCCGCGTTTCGCGAGGGCAATCGCGGGTTGAATCACTTCCGACAGCGGCATCGTGCCCCATCGTTCGAGCATCGTGCCGTAGCCGGCCACGGCCGTCGGCAGGCAGAACGACAGCGGCCCATGGGAGTTTGCGTCGTCTTGCACCTGCGGCCACGGAAACATGTCCGTGGCAGGCTTGCCGGTCAGCGGAAACAGCTCCGGGCGCAGTTTCTGCGGCGCCACGGGGCCGAAGTGGATCGAGGTCGCGGCCTTCTCGTCATGGCCCTGGTAAAGGGCGAAGCCGATGCCGCCGAGCCCGGAGTTCCAGGGCTCGACGACGGCGAGCGCGAAGGCGACCGCCACGGCCGCGTCGACGGCGTTGCCGCCTGCTTCGAGCACCGCCGCGCCGACGGCGGAAGCATCGTACGACTGGGAGACGACCACGCCGCGCGAAGATTCGGCGATGGGCTTTCTGACCGACCAGTTATGCACCGGGTGGTCCAGGGGTTCGTAGGAAACCATGTTGTTGGCGTCTGCAATGGTTACGTCGGGTTGCTATTTGAAGCGGCCTCGTTTTCCGTCGAGGTCAAGAAGGCCTCCTCACGGATTTCAGACAGCATGCGTCTTTGCATACCGCACGATATCCGCATGCGTGGCAATCCACGTTTTGTGTTCGCGGGCGTAACGGAGCAACTCCTCGAGAATCCAGATTCGCGAGCGCGCGCTGATCATGTGCGGGTGCATCGTCAACTGGAAGATGCCGCCTTCTTCAATGGCGGCGTCCAGTTCCCGCTTGAAGATGTCGAACACGTCGGCCGGCGCGGTGTAGGGGCGCAGCGACTGGAAGCGGTGCATGTTGAAATACACGGCATCGTCGCGAATCCATTCGACCGGCAGTTCGACCACGTCCGTCGGCTTGCCGTCCAGAAGCAGCTCGTAGCAGTCGTCGTCCGCCATCAGCGAGGAATCGTATTCGAGGCCCATTTCCACCGCGATGCGCAGCGTATGAGGGCTGAAATCCCACGAGGGGGTGCGCATGCCGACGGGCCGCACGCCGGTGATCGAGGTCAGCGTGTCGGAAGCGCGCAGCAGCAGGTCGCGTTCGGCTTCGTACGGAAGAATCGAGTTGAGCTCGTGAATCCAGCCATGCAGGCCGATTTCGTGGCCGGCATCGGCGAGGCGTTTCTGTTCGTCGGGGTAGGTGAGCGCCGCGACGGCGGGCACATAGAAGCTTGCCTTGGCGTCGAACTTGTCGAGCGTCCGTTCGATGCGCGGCACGCCGACGCGATTGCCGTATTGGCCCCAGCTCATGCGGCCGATGGATTGTCCGCCGTCGCGCAGCTCGCCGGTTTCATGGTCGCTGTCGAAGGAGAGCGCGACCGCGCACGGCGCATTGCCGGGCCAGGAAGCCGGTTTGAGCGAGCGGCCGGCACGCACCTGGTTGAGGAGTCCGCGCCATTTCGGTTCGTCCCATTGCCACGGCTTCAGTTCTTCGTTGTTCGTGTTGTTGCTCATGCTGTCCAACTCCTTGTCTTGCTGATGACTTACTTGCCGCCGTCGACGGCAATGATTTGCCCGGTTACGAAGGACGCCAACGGCGACGCGAGGAACACGGTGACGTTGGCGATATCCTGCGGTGTGCCCAGGCGGCCGAGTGCGATGCTGCGCATCAGGGCGGCCTGCTTCTCTTCGCCCATCGCGTCCCATTGGGCCTCGGTTGCGGCATTCGTGCGAACGAAGCCGGGCGCGAGCGCATTCACGCGCACGCCGTAAGGGCCCAACTCATGAGCGAGCTGGCGGGTGAGGCCCAGCGAGGCGTGTTTGGCCGCGCAGTACGCCTGCACGCCCGTGAGCGATGCCTGCAGCGCCGCGCCGGAGGCAATCGTGACGATGGCGCCGCTTTTCCGCGCTTTCATCACGGGGGCGACGGCGCGAGCCAGCGCGAACGCACTGCCGAGATTGATGTCCATGATGCCGTCCCATTCGGCGTCGGTGACCGACTCGATGGGCTTGTGGGCGTGTCCCATGACCCCGCCGGCGTTGTTCACGAGGACGTCCACCTTGCCGGCCGAATGAGCGACGGATGTGATCCAGTCGGCCGCCGCGCGCCGGTCGAGCAGGTCGACGACCGCGGTCCGTACGCCTTTTTCCACGAGCGGGCGCAGGGCGGCTTCGCTCACGTCGGTCGCGTAGACCGTTGCACCCAGCTCGGCAAATTGCGTGGCGATGGTGGCCCCGAAGGTGCTGCCTGCGCCGGTGACGGCGACGACCTGCTCCGAAAAATCCAGTTTCATGCGATCAGCTCCAGAAGGTTGGCGTCCGCGAGGGCGCGTCGGCCGTCTTCGATTTCGTGAATCATGTTTTGCAGGGCCGCGAGGGTCGGCGTCGCGATGCCGAGGCGCAGGCCGGCGCGGACCACTTCGCCCACTTGCATGTCGACTTCGGTCTTGCGCTTGCGGATGGCGAGGTCGCGCCATATGCCGGAGTGGGTCTTGGCATTGGGCCGGTTGAACTCGACCATCGCGGCGACCGTGGCTTCGACTTCGGCAACCGGCGCGTTGGCACGGAATGCCTCGGGGCAAAAGCCGTTGAAGCCCTTGGGCTCGATGCCCTGTGCGTCCGCCACGCTCATGACTTCGCAGCCGAGCCGCTGCCAGAGCGGCAGCAACTCGGGACGGGCGAGGCAGTCCGCAATGCCGAGTTCGCCGACGGCTTGTGCATGGAGCATCGCTCCGTAGGCGAGCTTGCCCCAGAGGTATGCGTTGATGTCGTCGGTGGCGATGGCCTCGGGCTCGAAATGCCGCATGTCCGCGAGCAGTTGTTCGAGTCGTGCGCTCGGCGAGCCGTCGAGTTCGCCGAGCACGACCGCTGCGCGATTGCCGAAGTGGACTTCGCCAGGGCCGATCCAGTCGGCCCCGAAATTGACGAAGGCACCGATCACGCGCTCCTTGCCGACGATCTGCGCGATGTAGTTTTCGCACAGGCCGTTTTGCAGCGAGAGCACGTAGCCGTGATCGTCGAGGAACGGCACGAGACGCCGCGCTGCCTCTTCGGTGTGCTGTGCCTTGACGCACAGGAAAATGCGTCGCCATTTTCCCGTGAGTTCCTCAGGCGTGAAAGCCGGCGCGGTAACGTGCGGATTGCTGACCGGCCCCGTGATGGCGAGGCCTTTGCCGGGTGTGCGGATCGCGTCGACGTGCTCCGCGACGACGTCCACGAACGTCACGTCGTATCCGGCTTGCCGCAGATGAGCGCCGACCGTGCCACCAATCGCGCCGGTGCCCCAGATCAGGATGTCATGTTCCATGCTTTCTATCAGCCCGTGTGGTCAATCGAGTGATCCATGAGCCGTCTCCTTGAGGCCAAGAATGACCACGCCCGAGACGATCGCCGATGCAATCAGGTAGTACGCCGGAGAGATGGGCGAGCCGGTCTGCTGGATCAGCGTGGTGGCGATGAACGGTGCGAATCCGCCGAAGATCGCGGTTGCGAGGCTGTAGCCGATGGACAGCAGCGTCGTGCGCGACTTCGTCGGGAACATCTCGCACAACGCGGCCGGCCCGGCTCCCGAGAAGGCGGCGATAAAGATGTTGAAGAAGATCTGGATCGCGAGCGCGTTGCCGAGGCTCGGGTGCTTCAGCAGCAGCGAGAACAACGGGTAGGCAAAGATCGTGAAGACGATGCAGCAGGAGAGGAGCAAGGGCTTGCGGCCCCAACGGTCGGACAGCCAGCCGAAAAACGGCGTCGCGGCCACCAGGATGACGAGCGCGATGGCATTCGAGGTGAGCGCCTGCATCTGCGTGAGGCCGACATGCTGCACCATGAAGGTCGGCAGGTAAGACAGCATCACGTAGTACGAAACGGTCCAGATGATCGTGAAGCCGAACGCCCGGCTCATCATCGCGAAGGCCGCGCCTTTGGTCGGCTTGGCGACCGTCTCGCCCTTGGCCTGCGACTCTTCGAAAGCGGGCGTTTCGCGCAGCGTGCGGCGCATGTAGACGCCCACGACCACGAGGATCCCGCCGAGCAGGAACGGCACGCGCCAGGCCCATGCGTCCATCTGCTGTGCCGTGAACATCGAGGTGACGACGGTGACGACAAGGCTCGAAACGAGGGTGCCGCTGGCAATCGATGCCTGGCCGAAGCCGCCAAAAATGCCGCGCTTGCCGTCAGGCGCCGATTCCACGATCAGCGAGGTGGAACTGCCCCATTCTCCGCCGGCCGCGAGCCCCTGGGCGATGCGCAGGACCACGAGCAGAGCGGGGGCGATGACGCCGATGTTCTGGTAGGTCGGAAGCAGGCCGATCCCGACCGTGCCGAGCGCCATGCCGAAGATCGTGATCTGCAGCGCGATCTTGCGGCCGAGCGTGTCGGCGATGCGTCCGATGATGACGCCGCCGAGCGGGCGGGCGAGAAAGCCGACGCCGAAGGTCGCGAAACTCGCCAGCAGGGCTACGACCGCGTCGCCCTGGAAGAACTTGTGGCCGAGCGTCGGGGCGAGAAAGGCGTAGACGATCAGGTCGTAGTACTCCAGCACGTTGCCGATCATGGCCGCCGCCAGTTGCTTGCGCGGTTTGACCTCTTCGTGGGCTGTCTTCATTTCCTCACTAGCCAGAAGGGTGTTTGAGCTTCTCATGCGATTCGCCTGTCGGTTGTCTTGAATGCACGTCGGTGATGCTTATGCAGCTTACGCAGCGACGTTCGTATATACGAACGTCGTTCGTATTTGAAAACATATTTTCACGAGCAAAAGTCCGTGCCTACTGGGGTTAACCCGTCACGTGCCGCAACGGCCGGCCTGTCGTGGCGTATCCGCGGCCGCGTATCCGTTGCCGGGGCTGACGCGAACCGACTAGCGTATGATTCCGGGCTATCGTAAAAATGACTGATGAACGGCCCGCGAGACGGGAAGTCACTGCTAATCGAAGAGATCACCATGAGTGAGGTTGTGCGCTCCGCGGCGCGAGTCCTGGACCTTCTGGAATTTTTTGCCGGCCTCGAGGGGGCCGCAAACCTGGCCACGGTCACCGCCACGTTCGGCCTGCCGAAGAGCAGTGCCTTTGGCCTGCTGAAGACGTTGTGCGCGCGCGGCTACCTGGTTCGCGACGACCGGGGCATGTACGAGCTGAACACGTATTTCCGCGAGCATGGTTTCGGCTGGGGCGGCGACCAGATGGCGCGCGTGCTCGCGCTCGTCGAACCGGTCATGTCCGCTTTGGGCGAAGAGCTGGGCGAGACGGTCACCCTCGGCTCCCTCACCAACGACGGGCACATCAAGATCGTCAAACAAACGCTTTCCAGTCAGCCGGTTCGCTATGAAGGGTTTTCGAACAGGCTGCTGCCGGTTCATTGCACGGCGATGGGGCGGGTCATCCTGTCGGTGCTGCCGGAAGACATCGGCCATCGCCTGCTGCGGCAGCACGAGATCGTTGCGGTCACGCCGGTCACGATCACCGACCTGAAGCGCATCGAGCAGATCGTCGCGCAAGCGCGGATCGACGGCTACTGCGTGGTGGCCGACGAGTCCGACCTGGGCGGGACCGGCGTGGCGACGTGCATATCCGGCGGCCCAGGCCGCCCGACGCTTGCCTTGAACGTCGCCTGCATATCGGCCCGCTTCCCGGAGAAACGGGAGCGCGTCATCGCCGCGCTCATGCGCGAGGCGGAAAAGCTGCGCGAACTGACGGGCCGCTAGTTTTACGACGAGGTGAACGCGACGGTACGCTTTGGCCGCTCGTCGACCGAGAGCGAGAAAACGTCCGGTCGCGAATAGTGGCCGGTCACGTCGAAATCGTAGCGAGCCCGAATGATTTCATCGGTATCGATCTCGGCCACGACCAGTCCCGTCTCGCCGTGCAGCGGGCCGGCGAGCACTTCGCCCAGCGGCCCGACGATCAGGCTTCCGCCGTTGATCAGAGGACGGTCTTTGTCCCAGCCGGGCACCTCGATGCCCAGCGCGGCCGGCGACGGCTGCACCTGGCACGCACTGATGACGAAGACCCGGCCTTCGTGAGCAATGTGCCGCATGGAGCATTGCCAGATGTCGCGTTCGTCGACCGTGGGCGCGCACCATATCTGCACGCCTTTCGCATACATCGCCGTGCGCAGCAACGGCATATGGTTCTCCCAGCAGATCGCCGCGCCGACGACGCCGGTCTTTGTTTCCACCGCCGGCAGCGTCGAGCCGTCGCCTTGTCCCCAGATCAGGCGTTCCGTTCCCGTCGGCATCAGCTTGCGATGTTTGGCCACGAGTCCGTCATCGGGGGTGAAGAACAGCGCGGTGCAATACAGCGTGCTTCCCGAGCGTTCGATGACGCCCATGACGATCGACGCATTGCATCGCGTGGAGAGCTCGGCGAGCGCGTCGGTTTCCGGGCCGGGCACGTCGATCGCGTTCTCGAAATACCTGGCGAAGACTTCACGCCCTTCGGGCAGCCGGTAGCCGAGCCGCGTGCCGAATGTCTCGCCTTTCGGGTAGCCGCCGAGCAAGGCTTCGGGCATGACGACGAGACTCGCGCCGGATGCGCGAATCTGATCCTCGAACGACAGGATATGTTGAAGCGTTGCCGCTTTGCCCTGCGGTGATGCGCCGATCTGCAATGCGGCAACTGTCGATTTAGGCATGGTGTTCTCCAGGGGAACGGTTGATGCGCTCATCATCGCGCAGCCATAGAATGGAGAAAACGCATATCTCAACTTTCCGATATGAGCCATATTGATATCTCGACGGTCGACCTGAATCTTCTGAAAATCTTCGAGGCGCTGTTTGAGGAAGGCGGGGCAAGCCGGGCCGCAATCCGCCTGGACATGACGCAGTCCGCAGTCAGTGCCGCATTGAGGCGGCTTCGGGACGTCTATTCGGACACGCTGTTTGTCCGCACGGGGCGCGGACTTGCGCCGACTTCGAGAGCCCGGGAACTGAAACCCATCATCAGCGAGGCGCTCGACCGATTTCGTCTCAGTCTCACGATCTCGACGCCGGACGCTAGGTCTTTTTATGGCCGTGCCGTATCGATCGGCCTCTCCGACGACATCGAGATCGCCGTGGGACGCAAGATCATGGATGCGGTTGACCGGCGCGCCCCTGGCTTACGGATCATTTTTCGACAGACGTACAGCCAGATCGTCAGCGATTCGCTGGCAAACCAGGAAATGGATCTGGCTATCACGGCGGGCGGACTCGCGTTGCGAGGACTCGGCCATCAGGTGCTGGCCGAGGGGGACTATGCCTGTCTGGCCGACCGTGCCAGTCTCAAGGGCGCGGCAAGCGAATTGACGATCGAGGAATATGTCGCGCGTGGGCATATCCTCGTGTCTGCCGGCGGCGTGGTGGGGATTGTCGACGAAGGGCTGGCCGCACTCGGCCTGAAACGCAAGGTCATCGGATCGACCACGCATTTCGCCGGCTTGCCCTTTTTATTGAAGGGGAGCCGCGCCGTGGCGACGATTCCGCGGCACGCGGCCGATGCGATCGCGCGCATGACGGGTTTGCGGTTGCTGGCCTGTCCGCTGGTCCTGCCACACTATGCCATCGAGCTTGGTTGGCGTAACAGTTCGCTGCGCGATGCGGCGGTCGTTACGGTTCAGGCTGCGATTGTGGAGTGCTTTGCCAATTTTGCTTCGCGCTGATAGGAGGATCGATCGAATGGCTCTCAACGATCTTCGCCTGATTCTGCCGGATACGATCGGCCCACGCCGCTCGTTCCCGG
The DNA here is from genome assembly GCF_011752995.1 of Burkholderia sp. Ax-1724. Lineage (GTDB taxonomy): Bacteria > Pseudomonadota > Gammaproteobacteria > Burkholderiales > Burkholderiaceae > Paraburkholderia. The sequence continues at coordinate 91,897 of NZ_VWWL01000021.1, read as the reverse complement.
GCGCGCAACACGCGGCTGAATGACAGCGGTCATTTGCCTCGTGCCCTGACGAGGCGATCACCGCCCGTTGTCGCGTTTAAGCGCGGATGGTCCCTTTCACCTAGCCGAACGCCGGCTCCGAGAACCGCTCGATCCAGGCCGCCAGGCGGTCGGCCGCAAAACTGGCCGCCCGCGTGCCGGCGCGGCAGACGATGGCGTCGCCGTCGCGCACGAACTGCAGGGCGCCGCCGGCTTCTTCCAGCCAGAGCAGGCAGGCCAGCCAGGCCGCGTGTTCGCTCGATACGGCTTGACCGACCGGGCGGGTGAGGAACTCGCTCAGCGTGGCCGGCGAAGTCCAGATCAGCGCATCGCCGTCGCCGCGCACCGCGGCGCCCAGAACTTCGGTCACGACGCGCACCGCATCGGCCGCGCCGCGCCCCGCATTCTGCGTGCGCAGCTCCGCGAGGCGCGTGCCGACCGCGTGGCCGAAGCGCCCGCTGCATTCGCTCTCGGCACGCACGAGGTCGGCGTAGTCCATGCGCTGCCAGTCCGGCTCCACCTTGCGCGTACCCGCCAGGTCGGTGCCGGCCAGGTAGGTTTCCACCGGCTGGAAGCGGTCCGGGCCGATCAGGCTCGCGCACAGCGTGTGCACGATGCCGACGCGGGTGGCCACGGTCTGCGTCTGCAGCACGCCGAGCTTCTCGCGCACGAGCTGGTCGCGTTCCTTGCGCAGTCCCGCCAGTTCCAGCGCCTGCTTCATTTCCATGCGCAGCGCCGAGATGTCCCACGGCTTCTTGATATAGCGATGTATCTGGCCCTGGTTGACGGCCTCGACGGTCTGGTCCAGTTCCGAATAGGCCGTCGTCAGAATCCGCACGATGTGGGGATAGCGCTCGCGTGCATAACGCAGCAGTTCGTTGCCGTATTCGCCCGGCATGCGCTGGTCGGACACCAGCACGGCCAGGCTGGCGGCGTGGGCGTCCAGCATCGCCTTGCCGTCTTCCACGGAGGCGCCCGTCACCACCGGCGCGATCGCGCCGATGGCGCGCTCGAAGTATTTGACCGCGGTGGCTTCGTCGTCAACGAACAGAATCGCCGGGGGCGGTGTCTGGTCGGCAATCGTATTGCTCATTGGTCACTCCTGTGCATTCGAATCTTCAAATTGGGGCAATCCAGCGCCACGCTCGTGCCGGCGCCGGACGCGGATGCGATCCCGATACGGCCGCCCGGGAACGGCATGACGCGCTTGCGGAAAATCATCTTGAAGCCGCTCACGCCGGCGCGAGCGATAACTGCTTCGAGCAACGCGCGCGGCATCACTTCGGGCGCGATATCGGGACTGCCGTCGCCGCGGCCAGCACCTCGCGGACCGCGCTCACGCCTAGCGGCTTCTCCAGGATTCGAAACACCTCGCCGGAATTGACCACTTCCAGCAGCGCGCCGTAGTCCGCGTAGGCGGTCACGAGGATTCGCACGATATGCGGATACTCCCGGGCGACCTGCCGCAGCAGCTCGTCGCCGTTCGGGCCCGGCATGCGAAAGTCGGTCACGAGGACCGCCACCCGCGCACCTTCGCGGCGCAGGATCGACATGGCCTCGTCCGCGCCGTCGGCGAGCAGCACCTCGTAGTCGCCGCCGGCCGAACGCGCGAAGTACTTGCGGGCCAACTCCTCGTCGTCGACATAGACGACGGTCTGCCGGGCTTGTTGTGTCTCGCTCATCTCGGCATCACTCGACGCGTGGCAGGTCGAAGTTGAACGCGGTCCATTCGCCCAACTGGCTTTCTGCGAACAGGGTGCCGCCGTGCCGCTCCACCACCGCATAGCTGATGGACAGGCCAAGGCCGAGGCCCTGGCCGACTTCGCGGGTCGTGAAGAAGGGTTCGAACACGCGCGCCAGATTTTCCGCGGCAATTCCCGGGCCGTTGTCGCGCACATTCACGTGCAGCCGCTCGTCGCGCCATTGCGCCATGACATGAAGCTGCGGTGCCGCGGTGCCGGCCTTGTGCATGGCCAGCGCGGCATTCGAGAACAGGTTGATGAGCACGCCGATGATGGCGGCTTCGTCGCCGAGCACCAGGGTGTCGCCAGGCAGCTCGCGCGTGAGCGTCACGCCGCGCAGCTCATGGGCGCTCAACCGGATCGACGCGTCGAGCGCCTTCTCGAACAGGAACGGCACGCCCTCCGCGGTCGCGCCGGGCTTGCGATAGGCAAAAGTCTTCAGGTCCGACACGATGTGCTGGATGCGGTGCATGCCTTGCCGCGCGTCCGTCAGGCATTCCTGTAGCGACGGGCTTTCCTTGACCTGCGATTCTTCCATGGCCACTTCGATCGCCATCAGGCAGAAGTTGACCGGGTTGTTGACCTCGTGCAGCAGCCCCGCGGACAACGTACCGATGGCCGCCATCTTCTCCTGCTGCAGCAACTGGCCCTTGATCTGCGACAGGCTTTCATTGGTGCGGGCCAGCTCGTCGTTCTTGTGCGCCACTTCGTCCTTGAGCCGGAAAAGCTGGAAACGGCCCTTCTCGTTGAAGTAGGTGTAAATGGAGCTGGCCACCGCGCAGAAGAAGATCAGGATGAGCTGGAACTGGAATTTGCTCGGGTCCAGGATGCCACCCGGATGGGCCTGGCAGGCGATGTAGTAAAGCAGGACCGTGGCGAGGCCGAATGCCAGCGTCTGCCAGTAGCCGGCGGGAAACAGGATGCCGACCGCGAAGATCGTCAGCATGAGCCCGGCATAGAACAGCGACGCCTCGCCCTGGGTGGCGTAAATCATCCACGAGATCATGACCTGCGGCAGCAGCAGCCAGAAGAAGGTGATGACCTGCACGTGGCGTTTACCCGCTTTCGTGTAAAGCGAGAGCAAGGCCAGGCCGATGGCCGCGCTGGTCAGCACCCGGACGATGGCAAAGCGCTTCTGCTCGGCCGGATACACGACATAGTCCATCGCCACGCCCATCAGCACCAGCACGATCACGGTCAGGCCGCCGGCCTTGCTGCACAGCAACCGGTAGTCGCGCAGCTCTTCACGATAGTTCGATTGCAACCCAACCAGGGATGTCGTCATCTCAGGCTACTTGTTGCGGGCCGATCACCGCCTCGGCGAACACGTTAACGCCGGTCGGGTCCGTGTACAGACGCGGCTCGCCGCAGTTCTCCGGCATGATGTCGGCCATCTGCGCCTCGTTGCGATAGATCAGGTACCACTCCAGCACGTGTTCCATGCTGAAGCGCTCCGGGTTGTCGGCGTGGACGTTGGTGACCAGCAGGCGGCCGCCGCGGCGGATACGGCTGGCGAAATACTGGTTCAGCCGCGCACAGACCTTGTCCGACAGGTAGTCGAACAGGCCCGCGCAATAGACCGCGTCGAACTCGCGGACGTCCGCCGCATCCGCATCCATGCGGCGCTTGAGCAGGTGATGGACCGAATCGTGCGTGTAGCTGATGCTCATGCGCGCGGCCTGTTTCTGCGCGATGGACCCGAGGCGCTCGCGCGTCCAGTCCAGAGTCTCCTGGCTGAAGTCGAGCAGCTCGAACGACAGCCACTCCGGTTCGTCGTATTCATGCATGAAGCGCTGGATTTCCTGAGCGGGGCCGCAACCCACGTTCAGCACCCGGAACGGCCGCTGTGCAGCGCGCGCTTCGTTGGCCAGCCGGGTCAGGTAGTCCACCAGCAGATCGATGCGATTGCGGTGCGCGCGTGCCACGGCCGTCTGCAGGAAGGCCGCGTTGACGATCTGGAAGTACGTGCTCGGGCCCTGGCGGGGATCGTCGAGCATCTGGTTGACCATCTGGTAGTCGCCGGCATAGCCGAGCGGCTTCGTGAAGGTGCGGAAGACGAAGGGCGAGCGCAGCAGCAGCGGATGGAGCGCGGCCTGGGCAAAGGCACGGTGCGCCGGCGCCAGTTCTTCGTCGACGAGGCGCGCTTCGCCTTCGAATTCGTCGAAGTAGAGCTTGGTCTTTTCCATCAGCGGCGATGCCAGTTCGAGGAAAAAGTCCTCGCGCAGGCTTTTGCCTTCCTTCGGCATGGTGTCGCCCAGGTCCGCCTGCTCGACCCAGCGCGACATGTCCGAGAGAAAAGCCCGGATCTGGTTGACCGCGATCTGGTAGTCACGGCGGATCTGGAAACGCTCGGTCCAGTCCTGCACGAAGCGGCTGGCTTCTTCCCCCACCGCGCGCGCTTCGAGCGTGCCGCCGCTCAGTTCCCGCCACTCGGCGATCAGCGTGACGGAGACAATGGCCGTCAGGCCCGTATTGACCATGCTGATGACGACGGCCTTGCCCGAATAGACGTGTTCCACGCCCATCTTGACCGACAGGTCGCTCAGCACCTCGCTGACCTGGACGATCGAGTAGGGGTTATAGACTTCCATCACCAGGGACTTGCGCTGGAGATTGATGATCGTGCCCCGTACCTGCTCGCCTTGCGAGTTGAGGAAGCTCACTACCGGATCGATTTGCGTTTTGTAATACACAATATTGCGGCCAGGTAAGTACTACGAGAAGCTGGTTTGAAATTTGGTGCGCCATACCCCAGAGCAGCCAGGCTGGCAGGTCGGCCAGCTTGGCACCGATGGTTTCCCTCGTTCAGACGCCGAAGCGTCGCCATCGGTATTTCAGTTGCCGCCACGGCAACCGGTTTTTTCTGGGTGGGCACCACTTCTTCCCGAACTGCATCGGCGAGACAGGTTATGCCTCTGTCCTGCACGCGTCGCCTCGCGACAGCACATGTGCTAACGGCACCACGGTTTTAACGGGACTCGTTAGCCAAGGGGCTGAAGGCCGGTTTCGGAACGGATTGCGGAACGAAATGGGCCTGTGCGATTGCAGCATTCTACTGATAAAAAAGAATGCTGTCGTGCAGCGAGGATTTCGTCGGCGAGGCTTTCCGGCGGCACTCGACAGGCGGCGTATGGAAAACGAAGGCAAGCTGCGGAGCAGCTTGCCAGGGCGCTATATTCGGATGATTAAGGGGCGTGAGTGCGAGAGTCGCGCATTGCGAATTGTGCATGGCGCATAGCTCTCCGGATATTGCGGCGGGGTAACACTATCTTCGTTTCAATAGTGTGTTTTTCTTGGGGTGAATCTCGGCGAGAAAACTCGCGGTTGAAGAGTCCAATACCCGTTCCGTGGGACGTTTGTGCAGCAGGTACTCCCGGCCATCAAGAGTCATTTGCCACTCGTGTAGAGACGTCCGGTTCCGCGCGTTCAACCGGTCCTTGCCCGCCTGTCGTCAATCACAGCGACGGCTTGAACACCATGAGCCCGTAGACGATCAACATGGCGGCGAAGGCGGGATAGCCCAGCCATTCCCAATAGCGTGCGTATCGCCAGTATTGCTGGGGGAGCGCAGGCATGCCGGCCTGGTTTGCGCCGGAGGCGATCATTGCCATTCGCAACTGCAGCCAGACAACCGGCAACCAGCACGCACCGGCGAGCAGATAAAGGCAGACGGCGGCGATAATCCATGGCGTCTGCCATGTCCAACCCGCGGCATGCGCAAGCCACAGTCCGGAAACCGGCTGAATGACGACCGCGGGGCTCGTGAACCAGCAATCCGCCCGAACCACGAGTCGCGATACCAGCGCGATTCCCGGCACGCTTCGCGTCCTGTTTGCGCAGAACAAATAGAATGCGGTGCCGAAGCCCGTTCCCACGAGCACGGCGGATGAGACGATATGCAATGTCTTGATCGCGAGATAGACGTTCATGGTCTTGTTTCCTCCATCGTCAATACGCTGAGCAAGGCGAGAATAGGGACGTTCTTCAGGATCGGGCCAAGCGGATGCCAGAGGAATTCAGGTAGCGCGATGGCGACGGCGCACGAGTACAGACTGACAAGGCATATCTGCGCGATCCACAAACGTTTCCCTGGATAGGTCAACGTGAGCATACCGATGACGGCATCGATCATGGACGCTCCATAGAGCAATGCGAGAGCCGCGCCGCCGCGAAGGTGCAGGCGAGCGAGTAGTGCAAGGCTTGCGACTTGCGGATAGACGAACGCACTACATACGGCCGTTCCGAGCCAGGTGATCGCGAGGGCGATACGCAAAAACAGCGAACGCCATGGGGCCAGCGCGGTTTGCCTCAACGACATGGCTTCGGCAGGCGCGATGAACGTTTCGATGCCGGCGGGGGAGCGGCCTAAAATTTGGGTCGTTGAATTCACGTCGGCCGAACTGCCTTGCTGGAGCATATGCCAGGTGTCCTGCGTCAACATCGAGCCGGGTATCCGGTCACAGGCTCTTGCAGCGATATCGATAAACCAGCGCGAAATAGGGAGTTGCCATGCTGGCGCAAACGCCATCGAAGCGCGGTAGATGGCGAGCATGTCCTTGTACTCAAGCTCCGTTTCTCCGACGAGTTCCAGGATCGGCGGAATATTTGCACGGATGCTCACCTCGCTTCCAATGGCGGGCTGCGGCGGTTCATTCACGCGGCCGATCAGCCGCACGACAATTTCGGCAAGATCATTCACATGGATCGGTCGGATCCATTGATGTCCTCCGGCCGGAAGAGGATGGATGGGTGAGGCGGCAACGGCGCGAAAGAAGCGCGACGATTTACCGTCGGGCCCATAAACGAGAGCGGGCCTGAGAATGTGATGTTCGACAGGTAACGAGAGCAGGTATTCGTCCGCGGCTCGCTTGCTTTTAAAGTAAGCCGTCGTGCCGGTGTGGGCTCCCAGTGCCGAGATCTGCACGACGTATCTGACACCAGCCTCACGGGCAGCGTCGAAAAGTGCGATCGGTGCGCGCTGATGGACGCGTTCGAACGTTTGCTCGCCTCGCTCGACCAGGATTCCGACGGCATTGATGACGACATCGACATCGTGCAGCTTCGATGCCCAACATGCCGGGTCGAGGTCGGTGCTGTAGTCGGCCTCGAATTCATCGCGATCCTTCGCGTTGCGCACGGCTTTTGATACTCGATGTCCGCTTCGAATGAGCGCGGTGCAAAGCGCCTGCCCAATAAAACCATTGGCTCCGCAAACGAGTACGTTCATGCCGCCCTCGCCGTGCTGGACCCGGCGCGCGCCGCCCGGGCTTCGCGCGGAATGTAACGGCCAACGATCACGGCGACACCACCGACTGCCGCAAGCATCCCGAGCAGCGTAAAGATGCACGTCCTGCGCAACAGACCGATCGAGCAAATCAGGTCTCCTGTCGAGCAAGCCACGGGGTTGATGCTCGTCGCCAGCACGAACAGCAGTGGTGTTGCCGCGATCAGCACCGCACTGATGCGAACCCAGAACTCCGCGCGCTCGGATGTCCCGCAGAGATCAACGAGTACTCGCCACAAGACGTTTTTCAGGTAGCGGACCACAAACAGACCCGCAAAGAGTGGGACCGTCCATTCGAAAATCAAAGACAGTACGACAGTCATCTTATTCTCCTTTATTCTGAAATTTCTGTAATTACAGAAATTTCAAGGTCAAAAAAAACGGGCGACGGGTCGCCCGCTCCATTCCGTTTATCCTTTCGTCGGCTGGTTTTTGGTGCGCCGCACGGTCCGGCTTATCTTCGCGCCGATTCCGAGGGCTTTCATCAGCGTTTCCGGTTTCATGCGCAGCATTTCGTCCGACCATGTCGTGAGGGTTTCCAGAAACGCCAGCGTTTCCTGGATTCGTTGCCCGGTTTCCGCGCTCTCACGCGCTATCTCGGGACTGATCAGACTGTCGCGCAGCATGGTCAGCGTCGGATCAATCTCGCGTTGCCGCCGGCCTTCAACGATCAGTTTGAATAGCTCCCAAATATCCGTAGAGGTTTCAAAATGGTCGCGACGGTCTCCCATGACATGGACGACCTTTGCGAGCCGCCACGACTGAAGTTCCTTCAGGCTCGTGCTGACATTGGAGCGCGCGACGCCGAGCGTGTCGGCAATCTCGTCCGCGGCAAGCGGCCGCCCGAGCAGGTAGAGCAGGGCGTGAATCTGCGCGACGGTGCGGTTCACGCCCCAGCGCGAACCCATCTCGCCCCAGTGAAGAATGAAGCGCTCGGCAATCGGTGTAAGTTTCATGACTCGAAATTTATTGGTTTCAGTAATTTCTGTCAAGAGAGAAATTTTGCTTGACGGGTTGCGCGTCGTCATCTAGTTTCTGTTTTGACAGAAACAACAGAAAATTTCGCAAGGAGAGCAGTGATGCAAGCGATTTCATTGACGCTCTATATCGACGGAAATTGCCCGCTCTGTGTTGCGGAGGCGAAGCGCTTGCGGGCGTGGGATCGACACGGGAGGCTCGCGTTCGTCGATATCGCCCAACCGGATTTCGATCCGGTGCCGCTCGGCACCGATCTGGCCGCACTGAACCGGCAGATACATGCATGGACGGCAGACGGGCGCTGCCTGATCGGGATCGACACACTCGTGGCTGCCTATGCCGCTGTCGGTAAAGGCTGGATGGTCGCGCCGTTGCGGGTGCCCATGCTGCGCCCTTTCTTTCGCGCAGCGTATCGCGCGTTTGCGCGCAATCGCATGCGTCTTTCCCGATGGGCTATCGTCGGCACGCGCACGGAGTGCACTACTCAGGCGTGCAGGTTCAAGATGGATTGAGCCCGCAGGGTTCGTGATTTTTTGAATCTCGTGAATCTCGGGGTTGTAATCGTCAACGGCATTTGTTTTACATCTGATTCTGACGTCGACATGCATGCAGTATCTCGTTGACCGCAAATGCCCCTCTCACGGTCTGCAGATTTTGCAGGACACACAGGTGATACGCTTTTTCGCGCGGTAAAAGCATCGCGCCATTTTTGTAAAGCGCGCTGCACGAGTTGCTGATCTCGCGAGCCGCGAAGCTGCTTTGACTGTTTCCCAGCGCATGCAGAATGCATTGATCGTAGTCTGGATTATCACTACCGTACGCCAAGGCCGAGAGCGGGGCGGCGAGCGTGATCGAGAGAAACAGACAGCAGAATTTGTGCATGATCGTGGTCGAGACTCAGGGGTATAACGGCAAGCAGCCACTCATTGTCAGCGATTCAGGCGTCGGTGTCGACCGACCGGTTATGGCCCGTTGCGCTCGGTGGTTGCGAAGCCACAAAGTTGCCGCTGGTTGCGGGAACACGAACATCGGCGACGTCTACGTTCCGCGGCGAGAGGCCTCGCATGGCGAGGGGGGAGAGGCAAAGAACAACAACGAGAAATCCGGCTTGTGCCAGATAGAATGGCGCTGACCATTGGTCGTGAATCGCAACGTAGTAGGTGTTATGCAGAACATAGCTCGCGATTATGAGTACCGTTAGCCGCACACCCGCTCGTGGTTTGAGAAACAAAAGCACAGCGGCGAGCGGATCGAGAATCGTCAGCGTGTCCCAATAGACTTTACTGAATGGGGAGATTGCGGTGCCGTAGCCGTAATCCCAAAGCAACCCGTGTTGCACGATCGCTGCGAGATGATTGAATGTCGCACCGAGTAAGCACAGCGCGAAAAGCGTGCGGATTGCAATCGATATGCGATGCATTATGAAGGTTCACGAGAGCGTGTCTTGCGGCAGCTTAGCAGACGTATGCTCAGGCGGAATGTGTCGTGCAGACCGGCAATGTATAGGCCCAAAGCGTTCCGCCGACATCACAAATGGCTGCGGCCACGGCGAATGTCGTGAGAAGACCGCCTACCCTGAACCGGCACATCCACGCTTCTTCTTGTTAGCCAAGGCTTGCCGCGACCGCCTACGTTGTCAAGTCACCTATCGAACACCCCCAAAAATGCACTCGACCTCGCTCGCGACTTTCAGAAGCGCGCCATCGTCGCCTGGCCTTGCCACGATCTGCATGGCAACGGGCAGCGAATCCGTGGGCGATGCAAGCGGAATGGAGATCGCGGGAAAGCCCGACACGTTGAACGGCGCCGTGTAATTCATGAGCGCTTGCCGCACGGTCCCCGACCAGGCGCCTATGGACAGGGTCTGCATGCCCGTCAACGGTGCCACGCACGGACAGGTCGGCAGGAGCAGATAATCGACTGTCGCGAGAGCCGCGTGTAGCCGTTGAATGAATGCATGCCTCGTCTGCTGCGCGTCCGCGTAGCCGCGAATCGTCCTGTCCTGCGCCATCGCGAGCCGCTCCTGGGTCTCCGCGCCATAGCCGGCAGCAATGCGGGACAACGGGTTTCGTCGCAGGTGTTCGATACTGCCTTCGGTCAGCACGATGGTGGCGAACGAATCGTACACGCCGTCGAAGAGTGTCTTCGTCTCGACGTGCTCCATCGCGAATACGCCGCTGAGTTTGCCCACCGCATGCTCGAATGCCGTGGCGACTTCCGCGCTGAGCGGCACCGGCGGAATGGAATCGATAACGCCGAGCCGCGCGGAGAGCCATGCATCGCTTTCGCAGATGTCGATGTTGCTGGCGCCGGCCAGGATCAGAATGTCGTCGACATTGCGGCCAAGGAAGCCCGGATGATCGACGCTCGGAGCAAGCGGAAAAATGCCGCGCGTCGACAGCTTGCCCAAAGTCGGTTTGAAGCCTGCGACTCCGCAGAGTGCTGCGGGTATCCGGACCGAGCCGCCCGTGTCGGTGCCCAGTCCTGCCGCCACGGCGCCGGCCGCGATCGCCGCTGCCGCGCCGCCGCTCGATCCGCCGGGTATGCGATGCGTGTCCAGCGGATTCAGGGTATCGCCGAATGCCGTGCTCGATGTCGTGACGCCCCAGGCAAACTCGTGGGTGGTCGTTTTGCCGATGACGATCGCGCCTTTTTCCACGAGTGTCCTGACGATATCGGCGTCGGCGTCGGGAATATGGCCCAGATAAGCCGGCGAACCATAACGTGTTTCGATACCGCGAGTGTCGATCAGATCCTTGACCGCGATCGGCACGCCTTCGAGCGGCCTCGGCTGGCCCGCGGCATAGCGTCGATCGCTCTCGGAAGCCGCGCGCAAGGCGTGATCCCAATCGATCACCGAGAACGCATTGAACTGCTTCCTGCTGTACTCCGCACGTTCGAGCGCCGACTCCGTCAGCTCGCGGGAGGTCGCGCGTGCACTGCGTAGCGCGGTGAGCGCGTCACGCAAACCCGGCGCGCGGGTCGTCTCGTCGGAGACCATCGCATTGTGACTCGTTACCATAGATGCTCCAGAAACGTTTCGAGTGCGGCCCGGCTGTGATCGTTCAGGTCGCCGACTTCGGTCGGATAGTTCTTCAGGAGCAGTTCGGCAACCTTGACGAGATGAGCTTGATCGAAACGGAGGTCTCTCAGCCTCGATGGCAAACCGAGCCGTTCGACGCATGCCGATATCCTGTCGGCCAGCAGAAACGCGGCTTCTTTGTGCGGGGCACCGGCGCAAAAGATCCGCAGTTTGTCGCCGTAGCGGTCCGTGCTGGCGCGCAATACCGGCGCCAGCGTGATGCACGAAGTCGCGCTATGCGGCAGGCCGAACGTACCCCCGAGGATGTGCCCGATGCGGTGGCTCAGACCATAGAGGACCGATGCGGGGAAGAAATAACATTGCCACGCAGCGAGCTGGAGTTGCAGCAGATCGTCGAGCGTAATGAGGCCCTGCTCCAGGGCGTCGCGGGTCTCGAGCCCGTGCGGCCACTTTTCGAGCACCGAGAAAAATCGCTCGACGCCCGCTGACGCCAGCACCGCATGCGGATGCGCCACATCGACTTCCCGCATGCCTTCGACGGCATGGTCGATTCCCTTGATCGCCGAAGTCAGCAGGAGCTCGCGAGGCGTATTCAATAGCAGCCTCGGATCGAGCGCCACGACTTTGGGCACCGTATCGCGGACCGCGTAGCTTCGCTTGAACGGCTCCGCACCATGAGTTTCCGTGACGCCGAAATAGTGCGAAAACTCTGCTCCCGACAAGGTGGTGGGAAAAGCGGCAATCGGCAGAAAGCGCCCCGTGCGCTCGTGGTGAAAGTGCGAGGCGGCCTTGGCCGCGTCGAGAACGGAGCCGCCGCCGAGCGCGACGATCGAATCGGCGCCGAGCCGCACGGCTTCGTCGAGGCCATGTCGAACGGCCGTGTCCGGGGCGTGGGCCGGCAGTTTGCCGAAGATGCCCACGGCTTGTTCGAGATGGGCGGACAGATGCTGTTCGTAGAATGGCCGCAGACGCTCGACCGTAAAAACCAGTGGCCGTCCGATGCCGTGCTGTCCGAGTGCCGCCGCCGATTCCGCGAGGATGTCACGTCCCCAGTAGATCGCACCGTGGGGAAGCCAGTTGAGACGTTGCATCGATTCTGCTCCAGGGAGAACGTTGTCTGTCATGTTCCGATGGAGACCAGGATAGGGGATCGCGCCGTGTTCTGGAATACGCGCTGCGTGAACGCAGCGTCCAGAAAAATCGAACGTGGCGTGAACGGCGCACGTCGCGCCGCTGTCATGCGGAAAGCGCGCGGCGGTGTGGGCTCAGGAAGTCGATGCCTGGCCGAAAGCCATCACTCTGGGCAGTTCCGCCGCGAGGAAATCGACGAGTGATCGTACGGCCGGAAGCAGTCCCTTGCGGTAAGGGATCAGCGCGGAAATATGCGCTTCGGCGGCGATCCATCCGGGCAATAGCTGACGGAGCGTGCCGGCTTGCAGTTCGGCGCGGCAGATATAGCCGGGCAGCGCCGCGATGCCGAGATTGGTGCTCGCGGCCTCTTTGAGCGAAATCAGGTTGTTGCTCTGGTAGCGTGGCGCGATCGGGACCGTGACGAGTTCGCCGCTCGGCCCCTGGAGTTGCCATTGCGACGGACCTTTGCGGGCGATCGAGAGCGTCGTGTGCGCTTCGAGCTGTTCGGGACGTTCGAGTGGCGGGTTCTGTTCGAGGTATTCGGGGCTGGCAAACAGATACCATGGCGCGCTCGTCAGCGGCCGTTGAATCAGATTGGAATCCTGAAGCCTCGTAGCGTGTCCGCGAATCGCAAGATCGTAGCCTTCGCCCACGATGTCGACCAGGCGATCCGTCGCGTTTTCGTGGATGGACACTTTCGGATGCGCGCGCAGGAAGGCCGGCAGCACATCGCGCAGGATGTATTGCGCAATTTCGATCGGGGCGGTAATGCGGATGACCCCGCTAGGCTCGGCGAGCCGCTGGCGCATGGCTTCTTCGGCGACTTCCGCGCTACGCAGCAGCGCAACCGCGTATTGATAGAACTCCGCGCCGACCTCGGTCATGGAAAACTGCCTTGACGTACGGTTGATCAGGCGAACGCCCAGGAAAGCTTCGAGTTCCTTGATGCGGTGGCTCAGCGTGGACTTCTGGACCCCGAGCATGTCGCCGGCGGAGGTGAATCCGCCACGGTCGGCAACCTGTACAAAGAAGTAGACGTCCTTCAGGTCAAGCATTGTTTTCGCCTTGTTGATGGTTTGCGGCCGCGCTTGCGGCTCCACACGGAGCCGGGTGGGGCACAGTGTACTGCGTGCGGCGCGAGAGGGCGGGTCTCGCGGGCAGTGCGCGGCGCGCTATTTCATGATCGTTCGCCATCGTCGAACTTATCGTTCAACCGGCGATGTTTTCTCAATCGAAACGTACCGACTAAGCTTTCGGTGACCAATCAGGATCAATCACGATCTTCGCGATTGGATGTGAGAAACCATTTCAGGCAGGAGGCAATCATGGTAGCGATCAAAGGATTTCATCACCTGACGGCGGGAGTGGGCGGCGCGCAGGAGGACGTCAGTTTCTATGTGAAGCTTCTCGGGCAGAAGCTTGTCAAGAAGACGGTATTGTTCGACGGGAAAGATCCGATCTATCACCTGTACTACGGCAATCCGGATGGCGAGCCGGGAACCCTGGTGACCTCGTTTCCGTTCAGGCAGAAGGGCGTCAAGGCCCGGGCCGGATCGGGACAGGTGCGGGTCATCAACTATTCGGTGCCGCGCGATTCGCTCGGGTTCTGGCGGGCACGATTCAGCGCCATGGGCGTGGCGCACGACGATGCGGTGACTGAGCGCTTCGGCGAAAAACGTCAACGGTTCCAGCATCCGTGTGGCATCGAGTTCGATCTCGTGGAGACGGACGCCGATACGAGGCAGCCTTGCACGACCGACGATATTCCGGAAGACGTTGCCGTGCGCGGCGTGCATAGCGTTACGCTCTCGCTGCGCGAGGTGTCGGAGTCGATCCCGTTCATGAGCGAGGTTCTCGATTTTCGCTATGTCGGAGAGTCCGGGCCTTACCATCGCTTCGAGACGCATACGGGCGGGCCCGGGATGGTCGTCGAATTTCTTCACGAGCCGGATCGTCACCAGGGTTCGACGATCTATGGCGAAGGCACGGTTCATCACGTCGCGTTCGCAGTGGACAGCAAGCACGATCAGGATGCACTCAAGACGAAGCTGATGGGGCTCGGCTATATCGACACATCGGAATCGGTCGACCGGAACTACTTTCGTTCGATGTACTTCAAGATGCCCGGCGGCGTTATTTTCGAAGCGGCGACAACCGATATCGGCTTTGCCATCGACGAAGAACCCGGACATTTCGGCGAGGAGTTCCAGTTGCCGCCCTGGCTCAGGGAGCGCAAAGATGAACTGCTCGGGCGGCTGGAGCCGATTGCCGTGTGATGTTGTGGTCGGCGCGCGCGGGTAACGATGTGGGCGGGTCGGAACGGAAGGCGTGTTCGCGAGGCAGTGTGCAGGCGATTTGTCAGCGCCATGGGCATGAGGTGCGGACGATCTCCTGTTCCCAGCCGACGCTCGTCCGCCACCCGCGAATACCCGACAGAAAAGCGCCGCCGGCGGTTTGTGGCCAATCTCCTCAAACCGCGCATTGGTAGAACGAACCGTACGAGGACATGTAATATGGCAAGCAGCTTTTCGCGAATTGCCGGGAAGTTGTAGCGGCCCACCTATTTCCAACCAATCCGTGGCAACTCAGACGGCAATCGACATACTGGAAGTCGAACTCATGACACTTGAGGAGCCGAGCCCATGGGAAGCATCAATGCAGTGCTGGCGGCTGCCGTCGTTTTCGTCGGCAGCCATTTCCTATTGTCCCATCCGTTGCGCAGCCGCCTGGTCGGCGCAATTGGCGAAGCGGGCTTCCAGGGCGTCTATTCGCTGATTGCACTCCTGACGTTCGGCTGGCTGATTCTCGCTTATCGAAAGGCACCGCTGACGGCGCCACTCTGGCCAGCAGGCAACACGCTCTGGGCGATCGTGACCGTGGTCATGCTGATCGCTTCGATTCTTCTGATGGGCTCCCTGATCCGAAACCCGGCGCTGCCCACGGGTGGCCGGCCCGGCTCGTTCCCGGAAGCGGCACTCGGCGTTTACGCGGTGACGCGTCACCCGATGATGTGGTCGTTCGCGCTGTGGGGGCTGTGCCACATCGCGGTGTTTCCCGTGACCAAAAGCATCATCGTCGCGGCGGCCATCGTCGTTCTCGCGCTTGTCGGCGCCGCCTTGCAGGACCATAAGAAGGAGCGGCTCCAGCCCGATCAGTGGCCCGCCTGGGAGTCCAGAACGAGCTATCTGCCGTTCGCGGCTATCGTCGCCGGCCGCGCGCGGTTCGGTGGATTCGGGTTGCACGCTCTGTTGGGCGGCCTCGTCGTCTGGTTAGCGGCGACCTGGGCGCATATCCCGCTCGCCGGTATGGCGGCGGGCATCTGGCGCTGGCTGTAGCGGAATCAACTCCGCTCGCCCCACAGGTCGTCAACGGCGCGGATCGCCAGCAGGTAGCCGTTGGCGCCCGCCCCGCAGATCACGGCCGTGGCCGCCACCGAGATCGTCGAGTGGCGGTATTCCTCGGAGCGGCGGTGGATATTGGTGATATGCACTTCCACCACCGGCCGGCGAATCAGCTTGACCGCGTCGAGCACTGGAATTCGCCCGAACGAAAAGCCGGCCGGATTGATGATGAGCGCGGCATCCTGCAGGAACGCTTCCTGGGTCCAGTCGATCAGCGTGCTTTCGCTGTTGGTCTGACGGAATACGCAGTCGAACCCGAGCGTGTCGGCCAGCGCGGCGCAGTTCCGTTCGATGTCCTTCAGCGTGGTGCTGCCGTAAAGCTGAGGCTCCCTCATGCCGAGCATGTTGAGGTTGGAGCCGTTCAGGATGTAGAGCTTGCGAGTCATGGTTTCAATGTGTAGTGGAGCGTTCGAGGGCCGTGTCGCGGGTTTCGCGCGATACCGCGATCATGAGGAAGGAGAGCAGGTTCAGCGAGCCGCAGACCGCGACGATGGCCCACGGCGAACCGTGAAACGCATTGAGCAGCGCCACGGCAACGATCGGCATCGGCCCGCCGGTGAGCAGGTTGGCTCCCGAGTACGATAGCGCGGAACCGGTGTAGCGCGCCTCGGTGGGAAAGGACTCGGCGAACCATACCGGCTGGATGCCGCTCTGGAATTGCGTGAAGCCGAGGAAGGCGCCCATCACGGCCATCGTCATGCCGATCGATCCGTGGTTGAGGATCGGAAAGTAGATCAGGCAGCAGACCAGTGTGCAGAACGAACCGATCAGCAGCGCGCGTTTGCGTCCGATCCGGTCGCTCAGATAGCCGCCCGCCAGCGCGCCCACGATCGCGCAGACGTTGGCGACCATCAGAAGCATGAAGCCCGTCTGTTTCGGCACGCCGAGGTTCTTCGTCAGATAGCTCAGCGAGAAGACCACGATCAGATAGAACAGCGCTGCCGGACCGCAGAAGAACAAGGTCAGGCGCAGCGCGGTACGCCAGTGGAAGCGGCAGACGAGGCCGAGCGGATTGGCGGCGCGTGCCTGCCCGCCGTTCTTTCTGAGCGCTTCGAAGGCCGGCGTTTCGCTGACCTTCATACGGATATAGATGCCGAGCAGCAGAAGCACGAAGCTCGCGAGGAACGGGACTCTCCATCCCCAGGATTCGAAGTCTTCGGTCGACAGCAGGCTTGCCAGCATGAACAGCGCGAGATTGGCGAGGATCTGGCTAAGCGGCGAGCAGATGCCAAGCAGACCTGAATACAGCCCGCGCCGTGTCGGAGACGCATGCTCGACCGCCATCAGTTGCGCACCCGTCGATTCCCCGCCGAGCGCGAAACCCTGGATGATGCGCAGCGTGACGAGCAGCGTCGGCGCGAGGATGCCGACCTGCTGGTAAGTGGGCAGCAGCCCCATCAGGAACGACGACGCGCCCATCACCGAGACCGTGACCAGCATCAGGTTGCGGCGGCCCCAGCGGTCGCCGAGCATGCCGCAGATCACCGCGCCGAGCGGGCGGGCGGCGAGCCCGGCCCAGAAGCTCGCCAGCGACGCGAGCAGCGAGGCGGTCGGGTCGAGCGACGGGAAAAACAGCCGCGGAAAAAGCGTGGCCGCGACAGCGCCGTACAACGCGAAGTCGAACCATTCCAGCGCGGTGCCGACGGTGGCCCCCGCCACGGCGCGACGCGCCATCAAGTGAGAGTGCGCGGATCGTTCACGCGCGGCGATGTCTGGGTCAGCGAGAACTGACATGGTGTCTCCCCAATGTTCGATATGGTCGGGCGTTCGTATGTGGCGACGAACTGGTGCTATTGTTTGCGCTGCAAAGGCGGGGCGTTCCGCACCGGAATTACATTTCACATCATGAAGAGTGCGCGAGATGTCGCTTAAAAACGGCCTGAGAATTCTCGATTTCCTCGCTTCGCAAGGCGAAGGCGCGGGTCTGCTGGCCATTGCCGATGCACTGGCCTTGCCGCGCAGCACGTGCCACCGCGTGCTCGCGGAGCTCGTCGACGGCGGGTATGTCAGGCAACTGGTCGATCACAGCCGCTACATCCTGACGATGCGCATGACCTCGAATGGCCTCGAATTCCTGAGCCTCACGGGTATCGCGGATATCGCCCAGCCGATCATCGAGCGCGTCGCCGCGCAGACCGGCGAGCTCGCGCGGCTCTCGCTGGTGGACGGGGAGGCGATCATCTGGGTCGGGAAAGCGGACGGACAGCGCACGGGTTTTCGCTACGATCCCGACATGGGCCAGGCCGCGCGGCTTTCGTGCACGTCGACCGGACATGCATGGCTCATGACGATGACCGACGAACAGGCGGTCGCGCTGGTCCTCAAGCAGGGCTTCGGACAGCCGAACGAGTTCGGCCCCCATGCGCCGACGACGCTAAAAGCGCTGCTCGGCTTCCTGCACGCCGCGCGCGTGCGTGGCTATGCGATGATCGACGAGGTGTTTGCGCCGCGCATGTCGGCGGTGGCGACGCCGGTGGTGAGCGGCTCGCGCTGCGTCGGCGTCATCAGCCTGGCCGGGCCGAGAGTGCGGCTGACGGCCGAGAAGATTCACGAGTACTCGGTGCTGCTGCGCGAGGCGGCCAATGAACTGGCGCAACTGAGCAATATGGCCGGATTCCCCACGCGGCCGCCGCTCGGCAAGGGATGAACGGCAACGGGAGCGTGTCGTGCGTGGCGCGATCGGGCACACCGTTTCCGCCGATACTTCGCAGTTCGTGAGAATGGATTTTCACCGCTACGAGATGGGTGCTGGGCGACAATTTTTTCCTGTGTTAATCTGCGTTCCCTGAACATTCAATCGACCGGTTTTCACGACCCAAGATGGCTTGCGAAGCGTGTCAGCGAATGCTAGCGAGTGAAATGGCCCAGCCTCACCACGGACTGCGTGCATTGAACAGTCCGAGGAAACTGCGTCCATTACAGCGCCGCCCCGTACTGGTCCAACGGTACAGTTGCCGCCTATGCGGCATCAACTGGATGTGCGAGCATGATCCGGGTAATCCCGAGGTGCCCGACTGGACCTGCCTGTATTCCAACACCAGCATCCTTGACCCGTCGATGGACCTGGAGCCTGATCGGCCGATGCCCGGCTCTCATCAGGACCCCGGGAAGGGCCAGGCTGCCGTCGAGCATGCGGAGCAACTGGTGCACCGATTCAATTAGCGGCGACCGGCACATAGCTCGCTTCGCGTCATGACGGTGTGGCGGAAATAGCCTGGACGACTTCCTTGACAAGCGTGTTGGCTTCGTCGATATCGAAGTGCGGAGTCTGGGCGTTGCCCGAACTGCACAATGATCCATTGCTTCGGCGGTATCACGATGATCGATGAGTGGTGTGATCCAGTCTCATCCTGGACGTGCCGCGGCTGTGTCCTCGAAAATCTTTGCGGGCTGTTGCCCGCTCACGAAACGCTCACGAAAGTTTCGGAGCCGATGTCGTTGAGCCGTGGTGTCCGTCGCGATGCTCGCGGCATAGTCGGGACGTACGAAGCTGCAGCCCGCGACCGATAGGGCGATTGTGGCAGCGAGCCGTCGTTATCTTTCGCGGCGCATTCATCATGTATAAGAGCGGCCGGGTGGCGTGCCACCCGGCCGCTCTTACATCGCGACTTCTTCAGGCTGCTTCAGACTGCTTCGTGCTCAGAACCACTGGCCGTTGAGCGCGCCCGGCGCGAGCGAGACGCCACGCAGCACCTCGCCGAAGTTCGCCTTACGCAGCGTGACGAAGCTCTCCTGCGCCGCGCCGCTCACTGTCGTGTTGCCCAGCACGTCGCGAATCGCGACGAGATGGTTCGGGTCTGCGCCCTGATCGCCGCTGCCGCTCACGGTCGAGGTAATGGCCCAGAGGGTGACCGTGCCGTCGCCGTCGATATGACCCGTGAGATTGCGCAGGCCATCGGTGGCGGGCGCCCAGGGCAGGCCGGTCGCGCTGTTCGAGCCGCTCGGGTAGCCCGGCACCGTGTCGGCCGTGCCGAGACCGAGGCCGTTTTGCAGCGTGTAGGCGAGCTTCCACGACTTCGTGCCGGCGTTATACACCCACTTTTGCAGGCCCGCGGTGGTCTGAGCCGCAGCGTGCGTGTAGAGATCGGTGCCGCCCGCGTAACCGTCGCCTTCGTCGGAGACATAGAGCGTGTTGGCATTGGCGAACCAGATGCCGAACGGGTAGGCCGTCGTGGTCGCCGTTTTGTTAGGAGTCTTGGGGAAACCCGCTAGCACGCACACATTGTCTGGCAGGCCGCTCGCCTGGACCGTCGCCGGATTGTAGGCGAGCGGCTGCGTCGGCAGCTTCGCGCCCGGTGCGGGCACGCCCACGCCCGAGGGGCAGGCGTTGCCCGTCGTATCGACGAAGTAGACCGTATTCACGCCGTTGCCGCCGCTGCCCTTGGTGAAGTACACGACGTTGTTGAACACGGTCAGGCCGCGGAAGTTGTCGTCCTTGCCGACCTTGTCGGCCGGGGCGCCCAGCTGCGTGACGGAAAAGCTGCCGAGCGGCGTGGGCGTGCCCGGCGTTTGCTGTGCCTCGTGCTGATGCGTCGCCTCGATGAACTGCGAGCCCGCGCCAAGGATCACGTTCACGGGCTGTGGGTTTGCACCGTTGCCCGCGTTGCCGACGGTGTAGTAGAAGCCGTCGCCATTGCCGTTGGCATTGTTGTTGTTGAGAATCGCGTTGCGGCCGTTGTTGCCGCTATACGCGTTGGTCTCGGTGAAGGTGAAATGCCCTTGCTGGTCGACGCGCGCAACGGCGCGATAGAACGCCTCGCCAACCGGATTCGTCGGATCGTTTGCGCCCGGCGTGTTCGAGTTCGACACGTCGATGGCGTCGACGGGCGCGACATAGCCCATGAACGTCAGATACTGGCCGTCCGTGGAGAGGTTCAGGCCAAGCTCGGACTTGGAGCTGAAGCTCGTCACGAGCTGGTCGTGGCCGTCGCCGGGATGCAGGCTGTTCGGCACTTCGAGCGAGTTCACGACTTTGCCGTCCGGCGTGGTGGCATCCAGAAAGATGCGTGCCGTGATGCCGAAGCTCCCATCGTAGAGCGCGTTGTTGAAGACATAGGGATAGGTGCCGTCGTTCGTGGCGCCGTTGCCGCTCGGGCAGCCCACCTGGGTGTTCTTGCAGCCGGGCGGCAGGATCGTGCCGGTCTGCACGTTGCTCGACATATTGTCGTAGACGCTGCGGCTGACGACCAGCAGGCCCGGTCCGCCGAAAGACGGATCGGCACTGGCGCCCGCGCTGGCGCAGGCGAGTGCAAGGGCGAGAATGGTAGGACGAAAAGCAGAGCGAGGAGTTGCGATGGCCATCTGAAACACCTCCGTAATGAGTTGAAAACCTCTTGTTGGACGAGCTCGCGCTCAGTCACAACTAACGTAGCGGCATTTCATGAACGATTTGTTGCGAGATGGGGAATGACAAATACAGAACGATTCCTTTCTTTTTTAAATTATTTCGGATGTCTATTTATATGAATAGAAAAGAGCTGCTGGGGCAGGGTGTGTCATGGGTTCAGGTGGCGGAGATCGGGGCCATTGATCGTCATCCATGATCGGATGGTTTATTGGGTGAACTACCTGTTTATAAACTTGCATGATTTCTTGAAAGGCGAGGTGCAGGTTGACCCTCGCATGAACGTGAAGTAACGCCATCTGTTTGCGCAGGATAAGTCCGAAGTATCGAAGCAGAATCCGTGTGATGGTCCCAGGACATTGGCAGCATAGTGGCAATGAAACAGCCGCCATCTTCGCGAAGAACGAACTGGCGAAGCCGTTCTTCGTCCGGCACGCGTGTCACTGGAATCTGCAAAAGGTGGTTGAAAGTATTTTGCAATGTATTGCGGGAAACGCGTGATGTCGAAGATCCACTGTTTTTTCGTAATCCATGTTGCATAAATCTTCCATGCGGTAGCACGCCGATCATCCGGCGGGCCCGCCTTGCTTTACGGGTCCAACCCTTTTTGGCGCCTGGCCCCCGTGTCCTTGTTCATGTCTCTGACACGCTTGAAAGATAAATTGGCCTTTCTGCGTGGCAGGCACATACAGCATAAGCAGTTTCACGATCAGAGCTAACCGAACAGTTCTCTGTTGAACCCGCAACTTTCAGTCAAACCGATCCAGGTGGTCGGTCCGTTACCGAGCCGAAGCATGAGCCCGTTACGAGGCGAGCTTCCTGCAACGGCTCCGCGCATGATCTTCATATTTCTAATTGCCTCGGCGTCGATCAAGCAGGCGATCGCACCGCGGCAAAGCCCCGCCGATGCATCATGGGCCGGGTGTCGGCGCGCACGGCTTCTATCGGGCGATCGTCGACGTCGGCCAACGTGTCCCGGATAGCGCTGCGTGAACGCATCTGGGCAAGACACAAGTCGTTGATTTGCACTGCATAAAATCTATAAACCCTTGCAATGCCATGAAATTGATGAGAACTTTGCCCTCCAGAATCGCCATAGCCGTATCCGTTGCCTGTGCGACTTTGTGGCTCGCCAAGGCGGCGAAAGCCGAGGAGAGTCCGCCTCCGGCCGCTCAACAGACTCAGGTGCCCGCCACATTGGGGACCGTCGTCGTTACGGGAACGCGAGCAGAGGATGCTTCCGACAACGTCAACGATCCCGACCAGACCGTCAATGTCAGCAAGACCGGCACCCCGCTCGGCGATCTGCCGATGAGTGTCGAGGTCATTCCGCGTGCGATTCTCGACGAGCAGGGCGTCACGTCGTTGCAGGACGCGATCCGCAAGGGCAACGTGTCCGGCGTGAACTATGGCGGCACCGATTCGAAGGGCTTTACCGACCACTTCATGATTCGCGGTCTGCAGGCGCAGACCTATGACGACGGCTTCTCGGACGGCGATCAGGTCAATGGCCCGACGCATTCCCTGCTGGGCGTCGAGCGCATCGAAGTGCTCAAGGGACCGGGGTCCGCGCTGCTCGGCAGCGGGCCGCCGGGTGGCTCGATCAACCTGATCCACTACACGCCTTCGGCACAGTTCCACTGGGGTGGGGACATTCAGGCCGGCTCGTTCGGCACGGTCAACGCCAGTGGCTACGTTACCGGCCCAACCGGCATTGACGGACTGAACTATCGCCTGGATGCTACCGCCGGCCGCTCCGACGGCTACCGTTCGCTGGCATCGTGGAACAAGGAAATCCGTCCCGATCTGCAATGGAAAATCGGCGACCACAAGATCGAATTCTCGCTCGATGCACAGGACTACATGGCAACGCCCGACTCATACGGGATGATCTACTACAAAGGGGCGCCGATCCGCAATGTGCCGTTCGACGCGAAATACTCGACGCCGTTTGCGAATGCGCACGGCAACTATCTGCGTGCCACGCTCTCGGACGAGTGGCGCATCAGCGACTACCTGACGATCAACAACCGTCTGTCGTATATGCACCATACGCTGGACTTCTACAGCAACGGCGACAGCACGCACGCGAAGGTCAAGGGCAACACGTTCACCGGCCGCCAGTTGCGCGATGAGGACGATTCGCTCAACACGCTCGACTATCAGTTGGAGCCGATCTGGAAGTTCTCGACGGGCAGCATCCACCATACGCTGCTGACGGGCTTCGAATACCTGTACCAGGACCTCAACAGCGCCAAGGCGACGGCGGACCTGCCCGACATCGGCGACATCTTCGCACCGGTGCCGCTGGAAACGTCTATCTCCAGCCTGAAGTTCCTGTGCGCGCCGTCTCACTCGTGCCAGAACGACCATGTGACCGCGAACTTCTACAGCCTTTACGCGACCGATCAGGTGGACGTGACGGACCAGTTGAAGATTCGCGCGGGTGTGCGCAAGGACTGGTTTAATACGTCGCTAGGCCTGAATCCGCTCCCCGGCGAGCCGAACCGCACCGCCAACGACGGCATCACGCTGGTTCAGGGTAATACGTATACACGCAACGATGCGCCGACCAGCTGGAACGCCGGCATCCTGTACAAGCTCACGCCCTGGATGACGCCGTATTTCGGCGTATCGCGCAGCTACCTCGCGAATTTCAACTCGGAAAACACGGCGTTTTCCATCGGCGCGCCGGAATCGGCGCTGCAATACGAGCTGGGCGTGAAGTGGTCGTTCGACGATGGGCGCTACGTGCTCAACACGGCGTTGTTCGACGTGAAGCGGGACAACGTGGCGACGCCGTACGGCAATGACCAGCTCGCGTTCGATTCGCAGCGCACGCGCGGCGCCGAGGCCTCGTTCGACGCGGATCTCACGGACAACTGGCACGTGTACGCGAATTTCACCGCGGAGCACGCGCGCATCACCTATAGCCCCGATACGCCGGGTGCGGTCGGCACGGCCCCGCAGGGCGTGCCCGCCTATATGGCGAACCTGTGGACGACGTATCGCTTCAGCCTCTTCGGCAGAACCGGCTTTCATGCGGGTGCCGGCGTCAATTACATGAGCCGGATGTCGAACGGTTATGCCAACGGCTACGACTGGGCGCCCGCGTCCCTGATCGAGAATCTGCAGTTCGGTTACTCGGAGCATCACTGGGGCATCGATCTGAACATCGACAACGTCACCAACCAGCGCTACTACATCGCCACCAACGTGGTCGGCGCTTACCTCGGCGCGCCGTTGGCCGCCTACGTCAGCCTGCACGCGGACTTTTGAGCCGTGCGTGAACCGCCCGGCGCCGGCTTGCGGTGCCGGCGCCGGGCGATCCCCCCATTCTTCACAGCAGGCCCCGGTTGCGCGCCTTGTCGCGCAGCCGGGGCACTCCCATTCCGAGTCACGGTTTCGCGAGCGCCTGCCGAGCGCTCCGGCCGATCGGCCGGCTGCTTCGCATGGCGGAGCATGTCTTTTACTTTTGTGATATTTGAGAATTTACGATAAAAACGAAATTATCGAAATACGATAAAAATGTTGACATGAAATCTGGTTGAGCTATGATCGCCTTCATTGATCCGGGAGGAAATGGAATGAAGCTGGCGAGTTTCGAATATCGTGGCACCGCATCGTTCGGCGTGGTGGAAGGCGAACATGTGGTGGATCTGGCGCCCATCGCGGGCGAAGTCGGTGGGTCGCTCAAGGCCGCGCTGGCCAACGGTAGCCTGCCGGCTATCGGGAAATGGGCGGCGGGGCAGGCTGTGCGTATCGCACTGAGCGACGTGAAGCTGCTGCCTGTCGTGCCGGACCCGGCGAAGATCCTGTGC
The DNA here is from genome assembly GCF_011752995.1 of Burkholderia sp. Ax-1724. Lineage (GTDB taxonomy): Bacteria > Pseudomonadota > Gammaproteobacteria > Burkholderiales > Burkholderiaceae > Paraburkholderia. The sequence goes on along the minus strand of NZ_VWWL01000021.1, from coordinate 67,135 downwards.
GTCGGCATCAACTATCTTTCGCACGTCAAGGAGACCGGGCGCGAGATTCCCGTTCATCCGATGATCTTCACCCGCTGGGCCGATTCGCAGGTTGCGCATGGCGGTCCGATCGTGCGTCCGCTCGCATCCGAAAAGCTCGACTTCGAAGGCGAACTCGCGGTCGTGATCGGCAAGACAGCGCGTCACGTGCGCCGTGAGGACGCGGCAAGCTATATCGCGGGCTATTCCTGTTACAACGATGGCAGCGTGCGCGACTGGCAGAAACACACGATCCAGTTCATTCCCGGCAAGAATTTCCCGTCGACCGGCGGCTTCGGTCCGTGGCTGGTGACGGCCGACGAGGTGGGCGACCCGTCGGCACTCACGTTGACCACGCGCCTCAATGGCGCGGTCGTGCAGGAAGCGAACACCGACGACCTGATTTTCGACGTAGGCCGACTGATCGAATACTGCTCGACGTTTACCGAGCTGCACGCCGGCGATGTGATCATCACCGGGACGACGGGCGGCGTGGGTGCATTCCGTACGCCGCCACTGTGGATGAAGGCGGGCGATGTGGTCGAGGTGGAGATTTCCCGTATCGGCACGCTGCGCAATATCGTGGTCGACGAGACCCGGTACTAACCAGAAGGTAGGAGACAACCGCCGCGAGGCGGGCGATCCGTCGCACGATATTTAGTAGTGCGGTGGATTGTTGATGGAGTCGAGAATTGAAGATCATTGATACTGACGTGCTGGTCGTCGGCGGTGGCCCGACGGGGCTGACGCTTTCGAACGTGCTCGGACGTGCCGGCGCACGGTTCGTGCTCGTGGATCGCAAGCCGTCGACCATTGGCGAGCCGCGTGCCGTGTCGATCGACGACGAATCGCTGCGGACCATGCAGGCGGTCGGTCTGTCGGAAGCCGTGATGAAGGACGTCGTGCCCGGTTACGGCGTGCACTACTTTACCCGCCACGGTGGCCGGTGTTTCGGCAAGGTGATTCCGACCGCAAGCGAGTATGGCTTTCCGCGTCGCAATGCGTTCCGGCAACCGCTTTTCGAGGCGACCGTGCGCGACGGCCTGAACCGGTTCGCATCGGGGCAGGTGCTGTTTGGCCACACGCTGGAGTCGTTCGAGCAGGGCGAACGGGGTGTTACGGCCAGGGTCAGTGCCGCCGGGGAAGAGATCGAGATCCACGCGAAGTATCTGGTCGCGTGCGATGGCGGCCGCAGCCCGATACGCGAGATGCTCGGCATCAGGATGGTCGGCTCGACATTCAAGTCGCGTTGGCTCGTGATCGATACCGAGGACGACGACGATACGTTCTCGCAGATGCGTGTGTACTGCGACGCGGGGCGGGCGGTGGTCGACGTGCCCGGTCCGCATCGGACCCGGCGCTTCGAAATCCTCGTTCATCCCGACGAATCCGCCGAGGCGATCATGGAACCGGCGACGGTTCGCAAGCTGCTCATGCCGTTCAGGGGTGACCGGGAGACGAACATCATCCGCAAGACGGTCTATACGTTTCACGCGCGCGTGGCCGAGCGTTGGCAGGAAGGGCGCGTGTTTCTCGCCGGCGACGCCGCGCATCTGACGCCGCCGTACGCCGGGCAGGGTATGAATAGCGGCGTGCGCGACGCCTTCAATCTCGGCTGGAAACTCGCGGCCGTACTGGATGGCCGTTTGCCAGAACGGGTGCTCGATTCGTACGAGACGGAGCGTCGCGGCCATGCGTGGGCGCTGATTCGGCTCGCGCTCAATCTGGGCATCGTGATGGCGCCGTCGTCGCGGTTGAGCGCGTTCCTGTGGCAAGCGTTTTTCACGTTTGCGGCTTATGTGCCGCCGTTACGGGACTATTTCCTGCAGATGAAATTCAAGCCGAAGCCGCGCTTCAGGGAAGGGCTGCTCGGTCCGGACGCCGGACTCGGCAAGCGGAGCTTCCGTGGCCGCATGTTGCCGCAGCCGATGGTTCGGACCCCGGATGGAATGAAAGTCCTTCTCGACGATCTGACGGGGCAAGGATTCTCGCTCGTGCAGTATGGCCCGGTGGGCGGCAGCCGCCTCGCCGATCTGGGCCATCCTCTATGGAATAGCCTGCGCTGCACGCGCGTGCACGTGCTGCCTGCCGGCTCGTCCATGCCCGTTGGACAGAATCGCGGCTCATTGCAGTTCGTCGTCGACGAGAACGATGTGTTCAAGGTGCCGCTCGGCGGCTGCGTGGGGCAAATCCTGCTGCTTCGTCCCGACCGCTATGTGGCCGGGGCATTCCGCGCGGAAGAGCAGTCGCAGTTTGCCACCGCCTATGCGGTCCAGCTCGGTATCAATCAGCCTGGCGAGTGCGCGCCGGAAAGCCGGAAGGTGACCGAGGTTGCCACGTCGCCCCATGTATGAGGGAAATAATCATGTCTACTACGCTTCAGCAGGCAACGCCTGCAAGACTGCATCACCTCCATATCGTATCGGCCGAGCCGCACCGGCTCGCCGATTTCTATCGCAAGCAGCTCGATCTGGTGGACGTCACGTTGCCCGACGGCAGGATCGTCCTGACCGGACCGGGGCGCGCGGTGGAAATCAGCGATTCCCTGAGCGGACGCCAGCCGTGTTCGTGCTTCGTGGTCGATACCGAGGCAGACCTCGCGGCGTTGCGTCAACGTCTGGTTGCGCGCAACGTCACGTGCGAGCCGGCCGATAGCGTGCTGTATCGGCCCGGTGCGTTCATGATTCGCGACCCGCAGGGGCGATGCGTGTCCTTCGGTCTCACGGCGGGGTCGCCTTCGCGCGATGGCTTGCCCGCGCGTCTTCAGCACACCGTGTTCCAGACGACGGAGCTCGAACGCGTCGTGGCGTTCTACACGGAGACCGTGGGCTATGCGATTTCCGACGAAGTAGTCAGCGACGACGGCAAGACGATGGTCGTCTTCCTGCGGTCGGACGACGAGCATCACTCGCTGGCGTTCTTTCAGGGCAGCCAGAATGTCTGGGATCACCACTGCTACGAGACGAACGAGTGGAACGATATCCGCGACTGGGGCGACCGCTTCGCCAGGGCCGAAGTGCCGATCTTCTTCGGTCCGGGGCGGCATGGTCCCGGCGACAACCTGTTTTTCATGGTGACCGATCCGGACGGCAACCGGCTGGAGTTCTCCGCGGAACTGGTTCGCGTCGGCGTTGGCGACACGCCCGGAGTTTGGCCGCACAACGAACGTACGCTGAATTCGTGGGGACGTGCCTGGGTTCGGACCTGATGCCTGCCCCTGCATGGTTCGTATGGTCCGTGTGAAGCGGCATGATTCCCCGGCAGTCTCCCGGCCACGTTCGATGCAATGCGAACACGAACCCTGGAAGCCGGGGCGCGGCGCTCCCCGACAACGGTCTTGTGCCGTCATCGAGCGCCGTGTAAACGCGAGTACCTATCTGGCGGAAATTATCTCATGATGAGAAAATCAGTTTCCCGTCAGCTACCGATTTCCCGCCATGTCCGCATCTGACCGTTCCCTCTCCGTTCTGAAACTGTTCACGGTCGAACATCCGGAATGGACTGCCGAAGAGGTGGCCTCGGAACTCGAGGTGGGGATCGCCACCGCCTACCGCTATCTCGCCGCGCTCGACGAGGCGGGACTGGTTGCGACCACGCGGCCTGGCCGGTACGGACTGGGGCCGACCATCACCCAGCTGGACCGTCAGTTGCAGTTGACCGATCCCTTGCTGATCGCGGCACGTCCCGTCATGGAAGATCTCTCCACTTACGCTCCGCCCGGGTCGGTCGTGCTGCTATGCCGCGCGGTCGGCGACGACGTGCTGTGCATTCATCGCGTCAATGCGAAGGGTAGCCCGACGGCGATCAGCTACGAGCGCGGGCGGCCGATGCCGCTTTTCTACGGCGCGACTTCGAAGATGCTGCTCGCGTACATGCCGCCCCGGCGGATCAAGGCGCTCTTCGAAAACAATACCAAAGCGATTGCGAAGGCCGGGTTGGGCCGCACGCTGCCGGCATTCCGCTCCGTGCTGACGGAATGGCGCAGACACGGCAGTCTCGTGACGCGCGGGGAAGTGGATGCGGGACTCGTCGGGATCGCCGCGGCCGTGCTGTCGTTGGACCGGGTGGGAATCGGCAGTATCAGCTACGTGGTGTCGGATGAGACAGACGAAAAAATGATCGCCCGCCTGGCCGCGTTGGTGTCGACCGGCGCACGCGAAGTCGAAACGGCTTTGCGTGCCGAGGCCGAAGCGGTTTAACCGGCGGGCGGGTCACGCGGGGCGCTCATCGGCTCACGCGCTTAGCTGCTTACCCGCTACCCGCTAACTGTTCGCCCGACTAGCCGCTTACCGCTTGCCACAACAGGACGCCGTTGAGAACCAGCACCAGCACAGTCGCTGCAATGGCGAGCACGGTGACGGACCTGTGGTTGTGGTGCTCACCCATGACGCTGCGGCGCGAGGTGAACCAGACGAGCGCGATCATCGGCACCGGCAACGCGAGGCTCAGAACGATCTGGCTGGCGATGAGCACGGTGGTGACGTCGAGACCCGATGCAATCACGACGATGGCCGGAACCACGGTGAGGCCCCTTCTGAGCCACAACGGAATCCGGTATCCGACGAATCCCTGAACGATGATCTGCCCGGCCAGCGTGCCGACCACGGAACTCGATATGCCCGACGCGACCAGCGCGATCAGGAAGAGAGTGCCGGCGAACGCACCGAACAGCGGCGTCAAAAGCCGCGTTGCCGAGGCAATATCGGCCGTCTCGGCGTGTCCGTTGTGAAACGCAACCGACGCGATGACGACCATGACCATGTTGATCAACCCTGCCGCGCCCAGCGCGACGATTACCTCGATGTTCGATAGTCTGATCCGCGCGCGTGGCTCGCGTACGGCACCGGCCGATACGCGGTTCTGGGTCAGGCATGAATGAAGGAACAGCGCGTGCGGCATGATCGTCGCGCCGACTATGGCGACCGCGAGACCGAGTGCGCCGTGATCGGTGAAACGCGACGGGATGCTGTGCGCCCAGACCGATGACCAGTTCACCGGCATCCGCGATACCTCGACGAGATACGCCATCCCGATCACGCTCACGAATGCGCCGATCACGAGTTCGAGCGGCCTGTAACCGCGCGTTTCGAGTTGCAGAAGCGAGTAGGTGGCGGCGACGGTCAGCAGCATGGCGTTGAGCAGCGAGAGATTGAAAAGCAGGGAGATGCCGATCGAACTGCCGATCACCTCTGCAAGGTCGGTTGCGATGGCGGCCGCTTCGCAGAGAAGCCAGAGCGCGATGACGTAGCGGCGAGGCAAGCTGTCGCGGCAGATATCGGCAAGATTGCGGCCCGTCACGATGCCGAGCTTTGCCGACAGCGACTGGAACAGCATTGCCACCACGCTGGCGAGCAGAACCACCCAGAGCAGTTCGTCGCCGTATCTTGCCCCGGCCTGAAGGTTGGTGATGATGTTGCCCGGGTCCAGATAGGCGACAGAGGCGACGAGGGCAGGGCCGGATGCACCGAGAAGCGCGCGCAGGCCGCTTCGGTAACCGGTGGCGGGTTGCCGAAGCGGCAGGGCCGGGGTGCCGAGAACGGCGCCGCCGCGTGTTGTTGGGTTCATGACGCCACGCGTAGAAGGGAGAGGACTCAAAAGAGACGGGCCGCTGTCTTATGGCGACCCGATGAAGGTGCGGGAATGTCGGTGGCCCCGGATTCGTATCGGGCAGCGCGGCAATGCTTTGCAGCAGTACCGTGCCGCCATGCCGCGCAGGATCGCCGCGAGTTCAGACACGAACTCAGACGCGAGTTCAGAACGTGGTGGTCATCCCGATTCTGGTCAGCAACTGCGAGCCTGTGCTCGACGGTGCGCTCAAGCCGTTGATCCAGGCGGTCGCGCTGCCGTTGCTGCCCGTCGCCCGCTGATAGATACCTTCCACGTAGACGCTCGTGCGTTTGGACAACGAGTACATGACCGACGCAGCAACTTCATGGGCTTTGTTGTCCAGGAGCACGGCGTTGCCCTGCATGTACTGGTAATCGGCGCCGAGCGACCAGAACGGCGTGACGTGCCAGTTCGCGCCGATCTGGACCATATCGATCTGGCCGCCTGTCAGCGTGTTGCGGGTGTTCGTATAGAGCAGATTGGCGAGAACCTTGCCGGTATCGTATTGGGTGCCGACTCCCCAATTGCGGATGCCATCGTGGCCGTTGCTCATCTCTGGATACTTGATCTCGGTATAGGCGGCGGCGATGCCGAATCCGCCGTGCCGGTATTCGAGCGCCGCGCTGACGGCATTGTCGGCCGATACGGAACCGGCGACATTGCCGAAGCCGTACATCATCCCGAACGAGAATCCGCTGTAATCGACGGACTGGTATTTGACGGAGTTCTGCATGCGCGACGATCCGCCGATGCGGTCGAAGTCCCATGAGCCGGTCGGATTGCCCGGAATGCCGAGGGTCTGGAAGGGGCCTTCGCGAAAGTTATAGAAACCGCCGGTGTACAGCGATGCGTCGTAGGACAGCAGCTGATCTTTCATGAAGTCGTATTGCGTACCGAACGTCAGTCGTCCCAACTGTGTATTCGACAGACCCACATAGGCGGTGCGGTTGAACAGCGCATTGGCGGTCGGAATGGTCGAGCCGTTCGCGAGAGAAAACTGGTTGACCAGTTCGAAAATGGCCTTCGTGCCGCCCCCCAGGTCTTCCTGGCCGAGAAAGCCAAGCATGTTGGGGTAATAGATGCCGTCGTCGAAAAAGGTCTTGCTCTTGCCGCCCGAATTGTTCACGTAGGTTATGCCGGCGTCCATCATGCCGAAGATGGTGACGGAGCTTTGAGCGGCGGCGCTGCCGCAGGCGAGCAGGGTAGCCGATGCGAGAATGGTGTGTCTGAACATGAGGGTTGTCTCCGGATTCTTGTTGTTTCTTGTTGTAGAAGGGCTGCCGCAGATCGGGCAGCCCGTCGTTCAATGCGTGGCGAATTCGGCGCGATCGACGGTGCGGGCGGCGCCGAGGCGGCTCATCGCGAGCATCACGAGCGACGCGCCGAGCACCGGGGCTGCCGTGGTGACGAAGATGTGCGCAACGGGCAGGCCCGTGGCGACCAGCGCGCCGACCGCAACGGGGCCGACGGCGCCGCCGAGGCGCCCGGCGGCAAGCGCCCAGCCCACGCCGGTCGAACGGATGGCGGTCGGATAGGTCATCGAGGCGATGGCGATCAGGCCCGAAGTGGCACCGCCGACGAACAGACCCGTGAGACCCGAGCACAGCGAAACCAGCGCGGTGTTAGGTGTACTGAGCCCTGTAAGCGCAAGAACGATGGCCCCGAGCGCATAGATCGCGGCGAGGAAGCGACAGGTGCCGAGGCGCTCCATCACCGCGCCGGCGATGGCGACGCCGATCGTGCCGCCCACGTTGTTCCAGGCGAGGACCGTGGACGCGGCGGCCACCGACATGGCCGCGCTACGCAGCAGCGTGCTGGCCCAGGCCAGTGTCGCGATCAAGGCGAGGAAGTTGAGGAAGAACGCGAGCCACAGCAGGGCCGTGAGCGGCGCGCGGCCGTCGACGAACAGATGCTTGACCGGCAAGCCCTTTTCCTGATGCTCATGGGTCGCGTAGCGCACCGGCTCGCCGGCGAGGGAAGAAGGCGCGAGACGCCTGACGATCCGCGCGATGCGATCGTCCCGCGCGCCGGACAGGATCAGCAGCCGCACCGATTCGGGCACGAAGAGCCACACCAGCACCGCGGCGGCGATCGGCACGATGCCGCTCAGATAGAACATGGCCCTCCAGCCATACTGCGGAATCACGATGCTCGCCGCAAAGCCGGCGATGACGCCGCCGGCCGGCATGGCGGCCCACAGCAGCGAGGCGATGCGGCCGCGATGGCGCCGGGAGACGTATTCGGTCGTCAGGCTGACGAGACACGGTGCCGCGCCGCCGAGTCCGATACCCGTCACGATACGCAGCACGAGCAGCGTGACGAATCCGGGCGCCGTCACCGTGCAAAGCGACGCCAGTCCGAACAGGCTCGCGCAGGCGATCAGCACGGTCTTGCGGCCGATGCGGTCGGCAACCGGACCGAGCAGCAGCGCGCCGATCATGAAACCGAGCTCGGAGCCGGCGAAGATGGGGCCGAGCTGGGCTGGTGTCAGCTTCAAGTCATTGGCGAGCAGCGGTGCGCTCAGACCCATGACCTGCACGTTGGCGCCATCCATCAAGGCGATCAGGAAGCAGATGGCGAAGATCGACGCCTGGAAGAGGCCGAATGGACGCTCATCGATGAGATCGTCTACGAGCACGGTTTTCATGATTGTCTCCTTGGTGTGATGTGTTGTATTTCAGGGTGGATTAGTCAGTCAGCCTAAGCATTCGCGCTGGCGAAGCGCGGAAAGAGCCGCAGCGCGTTTTCGCGCGCAATGGCCCGATGCTGTTCCGCAGTGAGGCCGTCGAGCGTGCGGAAATCCGCGATATTGCGCGCGACGTTGTGCGCCGGCTGGAACGGAAAGTCGGTGCCGACCATGATCTGCGAGAGCGGGGCGAGTGTGCGCAGCACGTCGAAGGTGGGCTGGTTGGCCGACATGGCGAGGTCGTAATAGAGCCCCTGCAATTCCGCGATGACCTCGGCGGATGGCTTGGGGCCTGGCTTCATGACCGGCATCGGCGAGAGCAGCGCGATCCGGTGCGCGATCGCGGCAAGCACGCCGCCCGCGTGCGGCACGATGAGCTTCAGATTGGCGCAGCGCTTGAGCGTGTCCGAGAACACGAGGTCGATAACCGTGCGCGCGGTGTCGCATGGGAACTCGAACAGCGGCGCCGGGCGTCCGAGTCCGACGGCCGAAAAGCAGGCCGGGGCGGTCGGATGCAGGAAGATCGTGGCGTGCCGTTCGTTGAGCCGGTCGAATATCGGTGCGAACGCGGGGTCGCCGAGGTACTTGCCATCGCTGTTCGTTTCGACGATCAGGCCGTCGAGACCCAGCTTGTCGAAGGCATAGTCGATTTCGGCGAGGGAGTCGGCCACGTGCGGCAACGGCAGCGTCATGAAGCCGCCGAAGCGGCCTGGGTAGTCGCGCCGGAGTTGCGCGATGTCTTCGTTGATGGTGCGGGCAAGCCGCACGCGCGCTTCGCGTCCGGAGAGGAAACTGACGCTCGGCGAGGACACGGAGAGCATCATGGTGTCGATGCCGTTTTCTTCCATGACGGCGGTGGCTTTTTCCGGGCTCCACTCGGGAACGGGGTAGCCGCCGTCGAGCGTGGCGAGGCCGGCGTCGTCGAGCGCCTTGCGGTAGGCCGGCGGCAGGCAGTGTGCGTGGACGTCGATGAGACCACACGTGCAGCGGTAAGCGGTGTTCATGATGAAATAGGTATCCTGATGGAGTGGGGCGCTCAGACTCGTTCGAGCTGGATCGGCGAGGGGAGCCAGTCGTAGCCGTCGCCGTTGCGGCGCAGATGCCCGCGCCCCGGAAACGGAAAGTGATACGAGAGGACCTGATGCTCCTGCTTCTCGATCCACTCCAGCACTCTCATGCGCGTGGCCGCCGCAATGGAACTGTCGTAGTCGAACAGGAACGCCCATTCCGGCCGCCTAAGCAGCAGCACCTGGTGATGGCAGAGGTCGCCCCAGCACACGAGCGTGTGCCCCTCGCTGGAGATTGCGTAGATCGTATGGCCGGGGCTATGGCCGGGCGTGGCATGAGCGCGGATGCCCGGCACGATCTCCTGGCCATCCTCAATGAATGTGATGACGTCGCGATACGGCGCGAGATTCTTGTGAGCGCCGTAGAAGTGGTCTTTCATATGGTCGGACATCGAATCGCGAATGTTCTCGAGGTTCGTCCAGTAGTCGACGTCGGCCCGGCTCACGGCGATGCGCGCATTCGGGAACAGCTTGCGGTCGTTGTCGTCGACGAGACCCCAGCAGTGGTCCGGGTGGGTATGGGTCAGGGCCACGATATCGATGTCTTCCGGCTCGATACCGGCCGCCCACATATTGATGATGGCGCGGCCGGTATTCGGGCCGAACGTCTTGACGCCCAGTTCGGCGTTGATGCCGACGCCCGTGTCGAACAGCACCAGATGCTCGCCGGTATTGACAAGGAGTACGTTCTGATCGAGCGCGATCGTTTCGGTCGGCAGGAAGGCCTGAAGCAGCAGGTCGTCGATTTCCTCGACATCGGCTTTCGGAAACGTGTTGCGCGGCGGGCCGAGGTGCAGCAGGCCGTCGGTCACGACCGTGCACTGAAAGCCGCCGAGATCGAAGCGGGTCCAGCCCGCCTGCAGCGCATGTGCGCGATCGTTCGTCGGATGTAGAGCCATGTGTTATTTCCTCGGTGGGTTGATTGCCGGCACGCGGGGCGTGTCGGGGTCGCTGTCGGGTTCGCTCAGATCGGAAAAGCGGGAGCCGTGGAGGCCACGGTGATCCACCGCAGCTCCGTGAATTCGGCGATACCGGCTTTGCCGCCGAAGCGTCCGTAGCCGCTACGGCCGGTGCCGCCGAACGGCATCTGCGGTTCGTCGCTGACCGTCGCGCCGTTGATGTGGCAGATGCCTGAGCGAATCTGCTTCGTGACCGCGAAGGCGCGTTCGATGTCGTTGCTGAATACCGCCGCGGACAAACCGAATTCCGAGTCGTTGGCGATCTCGACGGCGTGTTCGTCGTTCTCCGCCCGCATGATGCAAACGACGGGGCCGAACGTTTCCTCGTGGTAAATCGACATCTCGCGCGTGACGCCGTCGAGCACCGTGGCCGGCATGAATACGCCCTCAGCCTTGCCGCCGGCCAGCAGCGTGGCGCCTCGCGCCAGCGCGTCGTCGATGAGTTCGTTGATACGCGCACTGGCGCCGGCGCTGGCGAGCGCACCAAGCGGCGCGTCAGTGGTGCGCGGATCGCCCACGCTCAGGCGCGCGGCCTTGTCGGCGAGACGCGCGACGAAAGACTCGGCAATCGCGGGCGTGACGACGATGCGCTCGGTCGACATGCAGATTTGCCCCTGGTTGAAAAACGCGCCGAATGCAGCGGCGGCGACGGCGCGTTCGACATCGGCGTCGTCGAGTACGATCAGCGGAGACTTGCCGCCCAGTTCGAGCAGCACCGGCTTGAGTACACGTGCTGCCCGTTCGGCGATCAACTGGCCGACCCGGGTCGAGCCGGTGAAATTGATGCGCCGAACGGCGGGGTGCGCGATCAACGTATCGGCCACTTCGCCGGCCGCCGCCGGCGCATGTGTGATGACGTTGACTTCGCCGTTGCCGAGTCCGGCTTCGACGAGCACGTCCGCAATCAGCGAATGGGTCGCGGGACACATTTCCGATGCCTTCAGGATGACCGTGTTGCCGCAGGCGAGCGGCATCGCAATCGCACGCGTGCCGAGCACGATCGGCGCATTCCAGGGGGCGATGCCGAGCACGACGCCGGCCGGCTGCCGTACCGCAAACGACAGACGGCCTTCGTCCGACGGAACGACTTCGCCTGCGATCTGGGTTGTCATGCTGGCGGCTTCGCGGAGAATCGCGGCCGCGGCGAACACGTTGTGCTCGGCCCAGACGCGCGTCGCACCGGTTTCGCTCTGCATGGTTTCGACGAAGAGATTTTTCTTCTGCTCCATCAGGTCGGCGGCGCGCAGCAGAATCTCGCGCCTGATCGAAGGGCCGGTTCGGGACCAGACCGCGAAGGCGGCTTGCGCGGCATCGGCCGCGAGCCGGGCGTCCTCGATGCCGGCCGAGGCGGCGCGCGTGACAACCTGATTCGATTGCGGATTGGCACGATCAAACGTCGCGCCGGCAACGGCCGGCTGCGGGCGTCCCGCGATGAGCAACTGGACGGTTCTCAAGAGGTGTCTCCATGTGACAGGACTGTGTGGATGCGAATGTAGGAGAACCAACCTTGATCGACTTGCCTGATAGTGCAATTTCGCTGCGCACGTGCAGGACGGAATCGCGCCGACACTGCACTGTCAGGCAAGACGCGTAGCCGGGGGGCGACTAGAGTCGGCACGGTCGGCACCGGATTTCCGGCGCCATCGAGACAACCTCAAGGAGACGTCGAAAATGTCGTTGCAAGGCAAGACCATTTTGATCACCGGGGCCGCCTCGGGTATCGGCGCCGAGTGCGCGGCAACGGTCCGGGCGCAGGGCGCGCGCGTTATTGCGGTGGACCGGAACGAGCCCGCGGCGGGGCTGTGTGATCAGTTCATTCGGGCCGATCTTGCGCAAGCCGATTCGATCGATTCGGTTGCAAAGCAGGTTCACGGCCGATTGGACGCGCTGTGCAATATCGCCGGACTGCCGCCGACGAAAGGGCGCACACCCGTGCTGCAGGTCAATTTCGTCGGGTTACGCCAATTGACGCTGGCTTTGCTGCCGCTGATGAACGACGGTGCCTCGATCGTCAATCTGGCGTCGCTGGCGGGATTCGGCTGGGCCGATCAGATCGGTCAGGTTCGGGCGCTGCTCGGCGTGAGCAACCTGGAGGACGTCGATGCGTTCTGCGAAGCGAATGGCGTCGACGACGCGCGCGCGTACTTTTTGTCGAAGGAGGCGCTAATTGCATGGACACTGCAGATGCGCTGGGCGTGGCGTAGCCGCGGCATCCGCATGAATGCGATCAGCCCCGGGCCGGTGGAGACGCCCATTCACCAGGACTTTCTGAAGATGCTAGGCAAGCGGGCTGAGGAAGACATGCGGCTCGTCGAGCGCGCGGGGCGGCCCGACGACATTGCTCCGCTCGTGGCGTTTCTGTGCGACGACGGTAGCCGGTGGGTACGAGGCGTCAACATCCCGTGTGATGGCGGGATGGCGGCCAATATCCTGTGTCAGTCGAGCGGGCTCGGCTGAGTCGTGCCTCGCCGGTAGTCGCGGGGCGACACGCCGAACATTTCCTTGAAGGTGCGGCTGAAATGACCGGGGCTCACAAAGCCCCATTTCATCGCCAGCTGGGTAATCGAGCATTGCTGCAACGCCAGGTTGCCCAGATCGCGACAGACATGCATGAGCCGCAGCTGCAGGATGTACCGGGAGAGAGTGTGGGTGCCGCTATCGAATACCGTGTGCAGGTAACGCTTCGAGCAGTTCAGGTCGAGCGCGATTCGCTCAACGGTGAGTTCGGGATCGGCGAGATTCTGCTCGATGTATTCGATGATGCGTGTGCGCAGCATCCTCGGGTGCAGATGCTTTCTGGTTTCCGACACCTGATCCTGCAGTGCGATTCTGATCTGGGTAGTCAGGTCCTGCTCGATCGGGTCGGCCGATGCATCGGCATCGAGTTCCGGTGAGAGTTCGAATGCCTGCAGGCGATCGATGATGTAGCGGGACAGCGCGAGGCCCGCACCGCTATGGGAGGTCAGCGGATGGACCAGTGCGCAACGCTCGGTGAGCGAGAGACGCATCATGTCCTTTGGAATAGTCGCAATCGCTACGTGAATGGCATCGGGCGCATTCATCAGATAGGGGCGCGCGGTGTCGTAGATGGCCCAGTGCCCTGGAGAAAGCTTCGCCTTTAAACCATCCTGCTCGAATTCGGACGTACCTTCGAGCTGGATCGTCAGCTTGTACCGGCTGGAACTGGCCTCGCTTCCCGGCGTGTTTTCCACGCGATGCCCTTGGGCCGCCAGCCGGCAAAGCTGGATTTGCCCGACATCGGCATAACCGATCTGGCCCGAGAAGGACTCGCCGGTCGCTGGGTCGAAAAGCCGGCCGCCGAAACGCTCGCTGAAGCGTTCGCCGATCGCTCGCGCCCATTCGGTCGCCTGTCCCGCGGGCGGGATCGCTGCCGTGGAGACGGTAACGAAGTTCTTCATTCCCGGTGTCTCTGAAAAATTGAGAATATCAATATAATAATACTGAAATTTTTATCAAAATAAGATTTTTTTGTATAAGTATTCACCCTATTGGATGGGCTGGGTGCAAACGTCGGGAGACGGTGTTTCCCCCGTCTGGGCGAGGTCCGGCTCGATAGTTGAGGCAAATGGAATTCTGATGAGGAAACGCAGCTAATTATCTGGGCGCCAATATCGGTCATCATGCTGCCTGTGATTCACACTGAACGGGAGATGTTCGATGGGTGCAGAAAATTTATCTCGCGCTGCGATCGTGGCCAATGCTTTGCGCGGTATCGCGTGAGCCCGGCAGTCATCACATGGTAAGCCGCGACACTTCACATGAGCGGGAACGCGGACGTTTGGCCCGTTGGTGCAGGCGCTTTTCGATCCCGCTGCTGGCGTTGATTTCGGCGCTCGGTATCGCGTCCTGCAGCGGTAAACGCGAGCCGGACGCCGTCAGGAATATGACAATGAAACCTTCCATTACCTATTTGCATCTCTTGCGGCACACGCCATTTTTTACCGCGCTGACGACGGCTCAACTGCAATGGGTGATCGACCACTCGCACGAGTGGGAAGCGGACCCCGGTGCGGTGATTGCGAAATGCGACGGCACCGCGGACCCGGAAGCACCGTACTGGATTCTGCTCGATGGCGGATGGCAGGTTGAGTTCAAGGGACAGACGTTCCCCAGTGGCCACGCCGATCCCGGCAAGTGGTTTCGCTCGGTCGATGTGCCGGGCGGTGCCTGCGCACTGGTGACCAATGAGCATAGCTATGTGATGCGTATCGAGCGTCACGACATGCAGGCCATGCTCGATCAGGGATTCGGATTCCGTACTCACCTTGATAGTGGGGATGCGTATTACAGATCGATTTTCAATGCAGGCAAGAATGGGGCGCGTTGAATAGCCGGAAGGGTATCGCGGCGCGTGTCGTGGCGTGTATCGCCGCGATGCGTCAAACGGCTGACCGATCGGTCAGAGCGGCGGTTACCTGAAACGGATCGCGCCGGGCGTAGGCAAGGGAAGGGGGCTTCACGCGCTTGATCTGAAGACTCAGGATTGCTCTTCTCCCACAGGATGCTCCGGCGTGACGGAAGAACCCAGGCCGTTAAATAAATCGCCAACGGTTTGCCTGATCCAGCGGCATGCCGGATTGTGATGAAACCGCGCATGCCAGTACTGCCGAATGGTGAAGCAGGGCAAACCGATGGGAACCGGTAGCGCCCGTAGCGCGTTGCGCCTTTGCAATACGTCGGCGAGCAGGTGCGGAACGGTGGCGAGCAGATCGCTGCCGGCCAATATCTCTCCAATCCCCAGATAACTCGGAATGCGCAGATGCACCCGTCGCTGAGGTGCTTCCGTCTCGAGCATTTTCGTTACCGCCACGAATCCGCTGCCGGTCACCTGTACTTCCAGGTGCGCTTCGCTCAGGTAGCTCTTGAGCGTCAGACGCGGGCCGATCCGTGGATGACCGGTTCGCAATAGACAGACGACGTGATCGTCGAATAACTTTTGTTGATAGAAGCCAGCCTCGATATGCGGCATGTAGCCGATCGTCAGGTCGATTTCGCCGGTTTCGAGTTGCGTCGGCGTGTCCGCCGAAATATGCGACGTCTCGATGCGTACGTTCGGTGCCGTCACGCGGACTTGAGCCAGAATTTGCGGTAGCAATACCACCTGGCTAATGTCTGTCATCGCGATCCGGAAAACGCGCGCCGATGACATCGGATCGAATACGGCTTGAAGCGAGAGCGTGTATTGCAAGAGTCGAAGAACTTCGCGGATTGGCTCGATGAGCGCTTCCGCATGAGGTGTCGGGCGCATCCCCCCCGCTCCCCGAACGAAGAGCGGATCATTGAAACGGCGTCTTAGCTTGGAGAGACCGACGCTCAACGTGGGTTGACTCAGGGCAAGCTTTTCGGCTGCGCGAGATACGCTCCCGCCGGTATAGATTTCGTCGAAGATTTGCAGCAGCTTCAGGTCAATGTCATTCATTGCCAACATCCTTCAATCGTGTACTCGCGCGGTAGCGTTAGAGGCGCGCTCACGCCCATTCGCTCCTGAGGTATGCAATATCGGGGGCGTGGAGGACGCGGCGGAGGCTGCGTCTGCCGACGGGTACGATGCTCCGCTTGCAGCCCCGATGCGCGCTCGATGCGATTCCGCATCATGCATCCCCATCGATTGGCCGTCGATAAGCGGGTAAACGAGGATCGCGCCGGGAAGGCACTGGCAGTTATGCGGCTCATCAATCCGATGATTTGTCGCGCTACCCGGTGTATGGCCGGCAAGCCCGGTCACATCTTTCAACTCCCGAAAACGGCGTCAGCCTCTTGGGGGCGGGTTTATAGAAAATCATAATAATGCATATTGATTTCGATTTATAGACCTGCCCGGTGACCGGGTCTACCGTGCTGGAATCGGACAAGCGCATTCGGCTTGGCGATAGAGCGGTGCCCGAATAAAAGGGGCTGATCGTGATGTTGCATCGATCGAAGACTATAGCCGCCTTCTATATTCGCCATATTTAAAGAAAGGTAGGAGACATGGAAGTGGACAATACAGCAGTCGGCAGCAGGGATGGACAGCATTTGCCAAGACGGCATCGGATCGTACGGGGATCGAGAATCGTTATTGCCTCATCGTTCGGCGCGCTCCTGGAGTGGTACGACCTGTACATCTACGCGGCGCTCGCCGGTACGTTCGCCCATCTGTTTTTTCCACCCGGTAATCCGACGGCGGCGATGTTGTCGAGTCTGGCGGTTTTCGGCGCAGCGTTTGTACTCAGACCGATCGGCGCGATCATTTTCGGCTATATCGGCGACCGGATCGGGAGAAAGCGAACATTTGGCATGACCATCGTACTCATTGGCGGTGCAACGATGGGCATCGGCTTACTGCCGACGTATTCGCAGATCGGCGTTCTCGCGCCTGTTCTGCTGGTCGTATTGCGCCTCTTGCAGGGACTGGCACTCGGCGGCGAGGTGGGCGGTGCCGCCACGTACCTGACCGAGCATGCGGATAAGCGCCGCCGGGGGCTGGTCAGCAGTTGCCTGCAAATGACGGCGACGGGCGGTCTGGTGCTGTCGATCATCGTCGTGACGATGTCGCGTGCCTGGATGAGCACCGCGATGTTCGATAAGTGGGGATGGCGAATTCCGTTTCTCGTGTCGCTGATGCTTCTCTACACGGCCATCAAGTTGCGTGCGGGGCTGAACGAATCGCCGGTCTTCGAGCAATGCAAGGCTCAGGGAAAGCTCGCTCGCAACCCGATTGCCGCCAGTTTTCTCGACCGGCAGAACCTGAAGAAAGTACTCGTTCTGTTGTTTAGCGCGGCAGCGGGAGTCGGCGTGCTTTACGGCACCGGGCACTTCTATTCGTTCTACTTCGTGAGTACCGTCCTGAGGGTCGATCCCGAGACGACCAACGTCCTGATGGTCACGTCATTGATCGCAGCGGCTCCGTTCTATTTTGTGTCGGGGTGGTTGTCGGATCATTTCGGTCGAAAGTGGATCATGGTACTGGCCTGTCTTGCCGCCGCGCTCACGATTCAGCCGGCATTCAAGGCGCTCACGCACTATGCCAATCCGCAGCTGGAGAAGTTTCTGGCGGACACCGCCATTGACGTATCGGCTAACGACTGCACATTCCGCCTGTTCTCCCCAGCGGTTACTGCGTGCGATAAGACTCGCGACTACCTGAGCCTTGCCGGTGTCTCGTACAGAACGCAGCCCGCGGACGGCACCGGGATGGTCACGACGATCGGCTCGCAGCGGATTGAAGGGTTCGACGCCGCAAAGCTGAAAGCCGCGCTCGAAAGTGCGGGTTGGCGGGAACATGCCGACGAGACCCAGGTCAATAAGCCGATGGTATTTCTGCTGCTCTGGTATCTCATCATACTGTTGACCATGATTTACGGTCCGATTGTTGCCTTCATGGTCGAACTGTTTCCCGCGAACGTTCGGTATACGTCGCTTTCGCTGCCCTATCACATAGGAGCCGGCTGGTTTGGAGGCATGCTGCCGTTCGTCGTTTCGGCACTCAATCTTTCAGTCGGCAACATTTACGCCGGACTCTGGTATCCGATTGGTGTCGCCGCGTTGGCGTTCGTCGTTGGCGCGCTGTTTATGACCGAAACAAAAAATAACGACATCAATTAATCGGTTTAACTTCAATATTGTTTATTCGGAAAATCGTCATGAAGAGAATATTGATAATTGGTGGTGGGTTTGCCGGATTGTGGAGCGCCCTCGGGGCCGCACGCAAGATCGACGAACAGAACATGAACTCGGAAGTCGAAGTGGTGCTGGTGAATCCGACGGCCAATCACAGCATTCGGGTTCGGAACTACGAAGAGAATCTCGAGGAGACGCTGGTCCCTCTGGACGATGTGCTCGATCCGGCGGGCGTCTTATGGCTCAAAGGGGAAGCGACGGACATCGATTCCTCGGCGAAGCGTGTCACCGTGAAGGTCGACGGCGATGCCAGATCGATCTCCTACGACAGGCTCGTACTGGCCTCGGGAAGCCAGCTCGCCTACGCGCCGGTTGCCGGCCTCGCCGAACATGCGTTCGACGTCGATACCTACGCGGGTGCGAAGCGACTGGAACAGCACCTTGAAAACGTCGTGACGTCCACCGAGGCAGGGAGTCTGACCGCCGTCGTCATCGGCGCCGGCCTGACTGGAATCGAAATCGCGGCCGAATTGCCGAGCAGACTGCGCAGCCTCGCTGCATCTCGTGGAGATTCCCGGAGCGACGGTTCGGACATTCGCGTGATTCTCGCGGATCGCACGCCGGAGATCGCAACGGCTATGGGCGGTGCGCAACCCGTCATCGAGCATGCGCTCACCGAACTGGGCGTCGAGTTGATGCCGGGCATGGAGCTTCAGGCGGTGGACCGCAAAGGGCTGACACTGGCCGACGGAAAGCGAATCGACGCATCGACGATCGTGTGGTGCGGCGGGATGCGGGCCAATGCCTTGACGAAATGTCTTCCTGTCGAGCACGACGCACTCGGCCGCGTTCCCGTGAACGCATACATGCAGGTCGAAGGCGTTCGCGACGTATTTGCGGCAGGCGACGTGGCGCGCGCGCTTTTCGACGGCGAGCACGCGTCGGTCATGTCTTGCCAGCACGGTCGTCCGATGGGGCGATTTGCCGGGCACAACGTCGTCTGCGATCTGTTGGGTCTGCCGATGTTGTCGCTCGACATCGACTGGTATACGACCATTCTCGACCTCGGTCCCTGGGGGGCTGTCTATACCGAAGGCTGGGACCGCAAGTTGGCGGCGCAAGGAGCGCGGGCGAAGAAAGTCAAGGAGACGATCAATCGCCAACGCATTTATCCCCCGCTCACGAGGGATCGCGCGGCCTTATTCGACGCGGCGGCCCCGACAGTCCAGGCGCCCCCGCCTATTAGCCAGCAAAAGGGAGTGGAGTCGAGCGCGGAAGGATAAGCAGAAAATCTCAGTCTGAGATGGCAAAGATGACGGAAGCAGCGGGTCCGCGAGAGATTCCCTGACTTCCGTCACCGACAAAGAAAAAAACGAGACCCCTGGTTTGGAGACAGAAATGCGACTTTATATTTTCCGAAATACGCTCGGAATGGCTCTGCTATTGTCCGGTTATGCGCATGCAGCCGACTCTGTGAGCCTTTACGGAATCATCGATACAGGCATCGAATACGTTTCGCATGCGTCGGGCAATAGCGGGCTGGTCCGCATGCCGAGTCTGACGGGCGAAGTGCCGTCCAGATGGGGAATTCGCGGAAGCGAGAGCCTGGGCGGAGGGATCAGTACGGTCTTCACGCTGGAGAGCGGCTTCAATTCGAACAACGGCAGCCTGGGACAAGGCGGCCGGCTGTTCGGCCGCCAGGCCTTTGTCGGCCTCGATACGCCCTACGGATTGCTATCGTTTGGCCGCCAATACAACATGACGACATGGGCATTGGCGGATGCGAATGTCCTCGGCCCGAACATCTATAGCATCAGTTCCGTCGATCCGTATCTTGCCGTTGCACGTAGCGACAATGCCGTTGCCTATAAAGGCACCTTTCACGGTGTGACCGTCGGGGCGACCTACTCATTCGGCCGCGATTCCGCCGGCACGGGAAACACGCCGGGCCAGGGTACGTGTGTGGGTTCGGCGGCCGGCCATATGTCCCAGTGCAGTCAATGGACCGCGATGCTCAAATACGACAGTGCGAGCTACGGCGTTGCCGCGGCATACGACGTACAGCATGGCGGACCGGGCGCCGCCGTCAGCTTCTTCGACGGCATGCCGCCCACACCGTTGACCGGCAATATGGACAAGGACGTCCACACCACGATCAACGGCTATGGCATCTGGGGTTCGTTGAAGTTCGGCGGCGGATGGATCGGCCGGTACGTGACGACGGAAGGGCCCGCGCCCGAGGGACGCTATGACATGTTCTTTGCCAACGCCTCCTATCAGGTCACCCCTGCCTGTCTGATCGACGGGCAGATTGTCAGGATCGTCAATGCGCAGCAGGATACCCGAGCCACGATGGCAATCGTTAGGGGAACCTATTTTCTTTCGAAACGAACCTCCGTCTATCTCCAGAGCGGTTATCTGAGCAATAGCGCCAAGGCGAGCTATACGGTGAGCCTGGGCGGCGGCGGAACCACTCCGCCTGCGGGAACCAGCCAGCTTGGCGTGATGGCGGGTATCAGGACGAGCTTCTGAAGCGGAGATCGTCCATCCACGGAGCGGGGCATCCGGGCGACTTCCTGTGTTGCACGGACCCCGCGGACTCCGCGGACCCGTGGGCGTAACTTGCGTCAGGATGAGGACTCGTATAGGCTTTGAACTACGATCCAATAAATCCTGGTTGTTTATGTCCCACATCAGTTCCGGAGTCGAATACGGCTTGCATTGCCTGCTGTATCTGGCCGACTCCGATGTGTCCACCGGCGGGGCGAGCGTGCGCGATCTCGCCGAGTTGCAGGGTGTTCCCGCCGACTTTCTGGCGAAGCTCTTCACGAAACTCGCGAAGGCCGAAATCGTGGTCGCCACGGAGGGCATCAAGGGAGGCTTCAGGCTGGCCCGGCCCGCTGCTCGCATCACCGTTCATGACGTGGTCGTCGCGATCGACGGCGAGAAAGCCCTGTTCGATTGCCGCGAAATCCGCGCGCGCTGCGCAATATTCGGCGACGAAGCGCCGGGCTGGGCGACGCGCGGCGTCTGTTCGATCCACGCGGTCATGCAGGCGGCGGAAAAAGTGATGCGCTCGGAACTCAAGCGCCACACACTGGCCGATCTCGCTCAGCGTACCGAAAGCAAGGCGCCGGCCGCCTTCGGTACGCAGGTGGTGCAATGGCTCTCGGATCGGGCTGCCAACCGGCGCGGCGACAGGGCCGAACCGGTTAGCGGCCGCAGCCGCAAGCGTGCCTGATCAGGCCACCACGACGAGGCGCGGGTCCGCGCTTGCCAGTGCCGCGGCACGGTCGGCGCCGCTCGGCGGATAGATCCACACGCTGTTGATTTCCGTCTTCAGCTTCTTCGCTTCGGCACCGGTCAGCTTGACCTGACGGTCCCAGCCTTCCGTATAGACGGCGCCCCACGGCCCGAGGTCGAGGCAGGTCACGTACTTGGGCTGGCTGTACGGAATCGGCTCTTCGCCCAGCAGGTCTGCCGTGACGTTGTGGCCCGCCGAGCGGCCCAGGGCGATCGCGTGCTGGCAAGCCATCATCGTGTGGTTGCCTTCATCGTCGGTGGCGGCGCGGGCGCAGTCGCCGGTCGCATAGACGGCATCGAGGCCCTTGACCTTCAGGTTGCTGTCGACATGTAGACGTCCGAAGTTATCGCGCTCGGCGGGAATCTGTGCCGTCAGCGTGTTGGCGCGCGCGCCGGCGGTCCAGACGACCGTGTCGGCTTCGATGCGTTCGCCGCTTTCCAGCGTCACGCCTTGCGCGTCGATCGACGCCACGCCCGAGCCGAGCTTCCATTTCACGCCCAGTTCGGTCAGTGCCTGCGTGATGATCGGCCGCGGGCCGGGACCGAGGTCCGGACCGATCGCATCGTTGCGCTCGACCATGATGACGTTCACGTCCGCATCCTGGCCGAGAACCTCGCGCAGGCGGGCGGGCATTTCCGCCGCGGTTTCGATGCCGGTGAAACCCGCGCCGGCGACCACCACCGTATTGCGCCCGGCGCTTGCGGGGCGGTTTGCCAGGCCATGGAGATGGGTTTCGAGCCGCGTCGCGTCGGCGATCTGGTCGACGTTGAACGCATGTTCCTTGAGGCCGGGAATCGGCGGGCTGAACAGACGGCTGCCTGCCGCCAGCACCAGGCGGTCATAGCTCAATTCCTGACGCGAGCTGTCGGCACCGATACCCTCGACCGTCACTTTCTTCTTTTCGACGTCGATGTGGTCCACCTTGCCCTGCACGAACTCGACGCCGACGGTCTTGAAGAGGTCCAGCAGCGGAGCCTTCATGCCGCCGGGGTTTTGCTCGTAGAGGCGAGGGCGGACGTGCAGGGTCGGCTCCGGTGCGACGAGGACGATTTCCACGTCGGTGCGACCGACCATATCGAGCAGACGGGCCGAAGCCAGTGCGCTCCACGTACCGGCAAAGCCGGCGCCGATGACAAGAATCCGTTGTTTCATGTTTTATCGCTCCTGATCTGATGATCGAAGTTGAGGAAGGCATCACTGCTGCCGATAACTACGATTCTATTTGTCGTAGTTTGGATGCGCAAGCTTTTTTTCTGAAGGGCCACTCGGTCAAAAGGGAGAGATCGGCGGATGTACGCGGATCGGATGGCGCGATCGGCGATCCGCCGGGGTGGCGTGAATCAATCCCGTCCGGCTTCGATGATCGCCTGCGCGAGCCGCTGCGGCGCCGAAAACAGCGTCTCGTGGCTGCCGGGACATTCGACGAGCCGGAACAGTCCCAGCCGCTCGGACAGGCGCGGATGCCACGGCAGGCTATGCGGCATCGCGGTGTCCTGCTGGCAGTTCAGATAGGATTTGCCGAGCGGCAGCGCCGCGAGCGGGCGGCTCAGGGAGATCGCCTCGGTAAAGGTCCGGTACGGCTGAGGATTGAGCTGCGCGTAACTGGAGCGCGCGAGCGCGAGGTCTGCATCGTTGATGAAGCTTTCTCTCCAGACCTCGAACGGCAGCATCAGCGCATTGCCGTTGGCCGCGGCCATCGCGTCGAACAGCGCCGCGTGATGCGGCGGGACCAGATCATTCAGGCACTCGCCGTCCAGCGGCACGAACGCGTTCACATACACGATGCGCCTGAGCCGCTCGGTCAGGCGATCGGCCACGCCGGAGATCACCATGCCCGCGTAGCTGTGACCGACCAGTGTGATATCGAATAATTCGTTATCCTCGATAAAGTGGACCAGCGAATCGATTGCGTCGGCGAGTCCGGTCGTGGCGCGGTCGTCGCCGGGGCGGTTGCCCGCGAGGGTCGGGCAGTGCACGGTGCAGCCGGCCGCGCGGATCGCGTCGGCCACGGCTTCGAACTCCGCACCGGTATGCCATGCGCCATGCACGAGCAGATAGGTATCGGCCATTGTTTGCCTCTCGATGGTTTTCGGGAGGCTTAGTCTAATTCGCGGCGCGGCTGTTGGATCGTTTTGTTCCGCCAACGGGATCGTCCCACGCTGCCAGTCGAAGCTCGCTCAGCGAAACTGTCGACGCAAGGCCTGCGGAGTCGCACCGAGATGCCGGCGGCACACGCGCGCGAAATGGGACGGGTCGGCAAAGCCGGCGCGGTAGCCGACTTCCGCGATCGTCAGCCGGTCGAAGCGCGCTTGTTCGAGCAGTGCTTTGGCGGTCGCGAGGCGGTTTTCGAGTAGGGCGCTGGCGAAGGTCGTGCCGGTGCCGGCGAGACACCGATGCAGGCTGCGCTCGGAAATGCCGAGGCCTTCGGCCAGTTCCTGTGCCGTCACGCGGGGCTCGGTATGACGTTCGCGAATCGCGTCGAGTACGCGCGCACGCAGTTCGGCGGCGGCCGGTGCCACCGCAGGGCCGTGACTATCGCAGGCGAGAGCGAGGAGTGCGCCCAACTGGTCGGCCAGCAGCCGGGCGGGCAGCGGCGGGCGCATCGCCATCTCGGGGGTGAGCTCGCAGGCGAAGCGGCTCAATACCGAACCCCAGCCGCGATGGCCGTCGATGCGCCGCGCGACGTGGTCGCCAGGACGAGGGAGCCAGCGCTCCACCCAGGCGGTCGGCAATTCCAGCGAGAGCGTGTCGGCCGACGACATCAGATGAAACGCGTAGCTGCGGCGCGAATCGACCAGCAGCAGGTCGCCTGGCTGCAACGCCGCGCGGTGGCTGTCCTGCTCGGCGAACCACGCGAAGTCAGTTTTGCAAAGCAGATAGAAATAGTTTTCCCGCGCGCGGGAAATCGCACGCGCGGTGCGATACACATGCTGCGTGCTGCTCCGTACGCGGTTGATGCCGATGCCTTCGAGCGGCGCCGATTCCAGCGTGCCGTGAAACGAGCTTGCCGACGCGTCGACGGTCATTTCCAGAAAGCCTTCACAGACGGCCTCGCGCCAGTAATCGAGCCGCTCGCGCGGCGATACGGCATCGGTGCTCCAGCGGCGGGTTGCCGGCATTGTCGCCCTGTTCATTCGAATCCTCGTTGCTTGCCGATCCGGTCGGATGGCCAAGTCTAGAGCGTTGGCTGAAACTGTCAACGCGAACCGCCTCGCTCACACGCTCACAATACGTCGCGTAAACGCCGAACCGCCGCGGCCGCTTCTGCGGCGGTTGCGAAGTTGGCAAAGCCCATCAGCAGACCGCCTTGCGGCGATTTGCGCAGCCGCCAGTGACTCAGTGCGTCGACGGCGAGCCCCGCGGCCTGAGCCGCCGCTGTCACGAGTTTGTCGTTTTGCCGTGGGGGCAGGTGAGCGAGCAAGTGGAGGCCACCTGCCTGGGGCTGGATCTGCAGGGCGCTTCCCATCGTCCGCGTCAGGGCCTCGAACAGATAGCCTCGCCGCTCGGCATAGAGCGCGCGCATCTTGCGCAAGTGCCGGGCGAAGTGCCCCTGCGCCATGAAATCGGCGACGATCGCTTGCGGCAAGATGGAACCCGGGCCGGGAAGGTGGTCTGCCCTGTCCCTGAACTTGCCGACGTGCGCCTCGGGAACGACCAGATAGGCCAGCCGCAGGCCGGGGAACAGTACCTTGCTGAACGTGCCGGTGTAGAGCACGCGTCCATTGCGATCGAGGCTCTTGAGCGGGGGCAGGGGGCGACCGTGGTAGCGGAACTCGCTGTCGTAGTCGTCCTCGATGATCCATGCGCGGCGATGCCTCGCCCACTCCAGCAGTTCGAGTCGTCGCGGCAATGACAAGGCCACCCCCGTGGGGCTTTGATGCGTGGGCGTGACGACCGCGAAGCGCGCTTCGGCGGCGCTTCGCTGGCCGAGCGCCACGTCGAGGCCTTCATCGTCGACGGCGATCGGCGCGAGGCGCATCCCGGCGCGTTCCAGATGCTGCCGGGCGAAAATGTACCCCGGCTCTTCATACCAGCCGAGGTCGCCCTGCTGTAGCAACGTATGGCGCACGAGTTCGAGTGCTCCCCGGTAGCCCGCCGTCACGAAGACCTGCTCGTGCGAGCACGCGATGCCGCGCGAGATGCCGAGATAGGTCGCGATGGCATGCCGTAGAGGGGCGTATCCCGCGGGATCGGGGTAGGTCATGGCTACGGTTTCCAGGCTGCGCAGGTTGCGTCCGGCAAGGCGCGCCCACGCCTTGCGCGGAAACTCGTCCAGCGCGGGCAGGCCGAGCTGGAAGGGCCGCACCTCGCTCGCGGCGGCCTGCGGGCGGTGGGATTCGTGAGCGGAATGGACCGCGGCTCTCGCCTTGCCCGGCTCGGCCAGGTTCGCCAGCCGGGGAGAGACAACGGTTCCCGCAGCGCCTCGCGCGACGAAATATCCTTCGCTCGACAGCATCTGGTAGGCCATTTCCACCGTGCCGCGTGCGAGGTTCAGTTCGCTCGCGAGGCTGCGCACCGACGGCACGCGATCCCCTGGTTGCAGCTTGCCGGCAGCGATCGCTTCCCGGTAGCGCCGGTACAACTGCAGATAGATCGGCGCGTCTTGCTCCCGGCTCGGCTTCAGGTGCTGCAAATCCATGACAAATGCCCCATTAATTAATTCAGTTTTTGGACCTGTCGAATAGGCCATGATTGTCCTAAATTAGTGTCCGTATAACAACGGACACGAATACACATGAGCACCTTTCGATTGAGTCCTATCGATAGCGATCAGGACTATCAGGCCAGCTTTGCGGTCATGCGCGAATTACGCCCGCATCTGACCGACGCCGCCACCTTCACCGCGCAAGCGCGTCGTCAGGCCGGGCAGGGATATCGCTTGCTGGCCGTATGGCAGGGCGATCAGGTCAAGGCCCTGGCGGGCTATCGCCTTCAGGAAAACCTGTTGTACGGGCGCTTCCTCTATGTCGACGACCTGGTGACGGCTGCCGACGCTCGCGGCCACGGCTTGGGCGCCAGGCTGATCGATGCCTTGCGCGAAGAGGCGTGCAAGCAGAGGTGCACGAACTTCGTGCTTGACACGGGTCTCGCCAATTCGCTTGGACAACGCTTCTATTT
This sequence comes from Burkholderia sp. Ax-1724, assembly GCF_011752995.1. Classification (GTDB taxonomy): domain Bacteria; phylum Pseudomonadota; class Gammaproteobacteria; order Burkholderiales; family Burkholderiaceae; genus Paraburkholderia. Next base: position 40,756 of record NZ_VWWL01000021.1, on the reverse strand, counting down.
CCGTCAGGGTCTTCTGGCCGTGGGGATGCACTTCCGTCAGCCGCTCTAGGTCGCGCACGTAACCGCGCACGTAGCGAACCCGACTTCGTTCTAGCAGCTTGCCTTGTTGTAGGAGATTTCTTATGAGTAGCCCGAAACGTTTGCCTTATCACACCCTCTCCCCCGAAGCCTACCGTGGGCTCGGCGCCACCAAAGTCGCGCTGGATAAAAGCAGTCTTGGCAAGGAGCTGATCGAGCTAGTCTGGTTGCGGATGTCGCAGATCAACGGCTGCGCCTATTGCCTGGAAATGCATGCCAAGGCGCTGCGCGCCGGCGGCGTGCCCGATAGCAAGCTGGATAGTCTCGCGGGCTGGCGGGTGAGCGAGCATTTCAGCGAACGTGAGCGTGCCGCGCTGGCCTGGACCGAGTCGCTGACGCACGTGGACCGCACACACGCTCCCGACGAGGATTACGAGCCGCTCAAGGCGCATTTCAGCGACGTCGAGATTTCGGACCTGTGCTTTGCCATTGCATTGATGAGCGCATTCAACCGGCTGGCAATCGGGATGCGGCAATAACGCGTGCCGCGCGATTCAGGCAATAGCGGCCTCGCGCAGAGTCGTGCCGCGCGACGCCACCGGGTGATCGAACCTGTCAGGTATCTTCGCGCGTGGTCGAGCGGGATCGCATTCCGGTGATGCGCGCATCCTCGCGCGCTTCATGCCGGCCGGCAAACCATGTGTGCACCTGGCTCGCAAAACCCGCCGGGATGCCTTTACCGAGAACCCCGGCTGAGAGCCGGGCGAGACTGGTTTTCGCCAGTTCGTCGCGCAGTACCTTCTCGGCATTGAGCATGACCGCATGAATGCCGCACACGCCCTGAGTTGCCCATCTGGGTGGCTTGTTGTCAAACAGGGCGCAGCGCCCTCTGACTTCCTGACAATCGAACAGCGCTTTGCGCCCCTCGACCGCATCCACCACGTCAAGGACGCTGATTTCCTCGGGCGCGCGGGCGAGGCGGTATCCGCCGCGAATGCCGCCGCTTGCTTCGACGATGCCGGCCTTTTCCAGCTTCGGGAATATCTTCGCGACGAACGCGGTTGGAACGCCTTGAATCTCCGCCAGATCGCGGCTGCTGGGCCGATGTTCGAGAGGAGCGACGAGCCAGAGAAGGCAGTGCAAGGCGTATTCGACGCCGGTTCCGATGTATGCCATAGCACGAAGTGCCTCAACAGTCTATAACGCAGACTATATCGGGTCGTATTATGGATTGCAAGCGAGCGCGGTGCGGGGCCACGCGTGGAGCGGGCCTCTTTACGCGCTCGCGCCCCGCAAGGAAGTGGACGTCAATGGGCCGAAACCTGCCAGATTCGATCGCGGAAAAGACACGCATCTGGCGTCGCCTCGCTCGATTCGACCCATATCCAGGCCTGCCGGTCTGACGCGGCGATCGGCCTGGATTCGATCGCGATTAGAGAAGATGGTCCAGAAGATCCGGTCCAAACACTTCGCGATGGATTTTGTCGGCCGGCACGCCTTGCGCCAATAGTGAAGCCCTTTGAGCCTGCATGAAAGGCAACGGTCCACACAGGTAGAAGGTCGCATTGGCGAGATCGGGATCTTCGGCAACCAGCTCGCCTGCTTCCATGCGTCCCGATCTTGTCGGCGCGTTCGCGAGCCCGGTCGCCTCACCGGACTCCACGTAAAAATGAAGCTTCAGGTGCGCAAGCGTGCGTCCGGCCGCCTCGATGTCATCGAGGTGTGCCAGGTAGGCGCGGCTTCTTGCCGCATGGGCAAATACCACCTTGCGATGGGTTCCCTGGTTCGCCAGCGCGTTGAGTACCGACACCATCGGCGTAATGCCGACACCGGCCGAGAGCAGGGCAATGGGGCCTTCGCCGTTGAGCGCAGGGGCGAAATCGCCGAAGGGCTGGCTGACTGCGAGCGTGTCGCCCGCCTGGATGTTGTCGTGAATCCAGTTCGATACCGCGCCAACGGGATTGGCGTTCACCCCCCTCTCGCGCCGTACCGAGATTCGCCATGCCATGCCATTGGGCGCATCCGAGAGGCTGTATTGACGCTGCTGGTAGACGCCGGGCCGCAATTCCACCACGACCGTCACATACTGCCCCGGGTGAAAACTCGCCGGCTGCTCGCCGGATTCCGGCACGAGCGTCAGGCTGACGATGTCTTCGGCCTGCATGACGCGCCCGGTCACTCGCATGATGTTGCGGTGGCCGGGAGCAACGCCGGAGCGCTCGTAGAGCCGGCTTTCCGCCGCGATGAGTTCTCCCGCGATCAGCCAGTAGGCTTCGTCCCAGGCTCCCAGCAACTCGGGCGTTGCGGCATCGCCCAGCGTCGTGGCGATGGCGCCGAGCAGGTGTTTTCCCACGATCGGATAGTGCGCGGAGGTCAAGCCCACGGAGGCGTGCTTATGTGCAATTCGTCCGAGGACAGGGGCGAGCGCATCGCTATTGTTGTAGTTTGCGGCATAGGCGAATACCGCGGATGCCAGGGACTGCTGCTGGGAGCCATTGGCCTGGTTGCCCATGTTGAACAGGTTGGTGAGCGACGGATGTTCCTCGAACATGGTTCGATAGAAGAGCTGGGTAATCGCTACGCCATGCTCTCTGAGCACAGGAACGCTTGCATCGATATAGGGCCTTGAATTCTCGGACAGCATGCGAATCTCCAGAAAGACATATTGAAAATGCATCAAATAAGGCAGAGAAGAACCGCGTCCCTGATCTGCTGGCTACTTGATACCGGTAAAATTCTATAAAACATGCATCAGAGATGCAACTTATTGTGTGTACATCCGGAATCTTGTCCCATAAAAAAGACGCATTCTTGGTACATGTTAAGATGCCGGCTTTCTACTAGGGGCGAGACGTCTCCCCTTGTAGCGCGAGTGCAAGCGCGTTCTTCGAGTGGATCCCATGAAGCTCACCGACTATACCGACTACAGTCTTCGCGTCTTGATCTACGTGGCCGTTCATCCCGATGAACCGGTCACGATCCAGCAGATCTCAGATGCTTTCAGCATTCCCAAGAACCACCTGGTGAAGATCGTCCAGAACCTGGGGCAGAAGGGATATTTGCTGACCATGCGGGGGCGCTCCGGCGGCATTCGACTTGGCCGTCCCGCCGTGGACATCAATCTGAAGGAGGTGGTGTGCGCCACCGAGCCGGATTTCGGCATGGTGGAGTGCTTCCGCGACGGCAATCGCTGCGTCATCACGCGAGTTTGCGGGCTGCGTGGTGTTCTGCATCGAGCCCTGCAGGCCTATCTGGACGTGCTCGACGGATATTCGCTGCAGGACCTCGTAGAGAAGCCCACGGCGATCAATCGCACGCTGTCTTTGGGGATACCGGTCGAGGACATTCGGCTGGCCAGCCGCAAGCCTCGATAAGTCTCGCGGCGGCTCATCTGGAGCGTCGTTTTGCCGCAGTCTACCGGTCGTCGCGCAGGCGATAGCCCTGCGTGACACTTCGAGCGAGGCGATGTTAAGTGGTGTTAAGCGGCGCCAGGTAGCGTTAACGCTGGCAACGCCGGCGGGCAACGCTGCCACACTGATTCAAGCCTGCTTGCGTGCTCTTGCGCGCGCAGACGCCGGCTTGTCATCAAGCCGATTAGCCGTGCGATCCGACAGCCATTTGACGACCTGAACCCCGTAGGCCGGGGGAGACTTGTCGGCGACGCGTCGAGCGAGGTCATCCAGTGTGTGCTGCTTCAATTCGCTGCGCATGGCTTTTTCCGCCGCCTGCATGACCGCGTGGACCGAGCAAACGCCTCGCGTTGCCCAACCGGGAGCCGCATGGTCGAAGATTGCGCAGCGGCTGCGGATTTCGCGGCATTCGAACAACGACTTGCCGCCATCGATGGCATCGAGCACGTCGAGCACGGTGATACGATTGGCCGACCGCGCCAGCTTGAACCCGCCTTTGACGCCTTCCGTGGCCACGACCAGCCCGGCCTTGGCGAGCCTGGTGAACAGCTTCGCCACAAACTCGCCAGGCAGGCCCTGAAGCTCGGCCAGATCGCGCACGCTGGCTTCTTCCGCGGCGCCGTGAGGGCGGGTCAGGTACAGCAGGCAGTGCAAACCGTACTCGACGCCCGTGCTGATGTGAGACATGATAACTAAGATAATTTTGATCGTAGTTATGAGGGTACACAACTTTGGCTTTGCCCGCAACCACTACATCATCATCGTATCCTGACGATTTTATAACTGCGACTTACATGATCGCAGTTATGGGATATACTTCCCGCGTAGCTCCTCTCGTCGATGTCCAGTTAAACAGGATGACGAAGTGCATTTGCGATTTCGCAGACCGGCTTAATTCTTGCCGTATGCGCCGCAAAGCGATAACCAGGAAGAGTCATGGATCTGCTGCGCAACATAAAAATTTTCAAGCGGGTGGCGGAAGCCTCGAGCTTCACCGCCGCCGCACGGCAACTGGAGATCACCACCGCCCAGGCATCGCGCGCCATTTCGGAGCTGGAGGTACACCTGCGCACACGGCTGTTACACCGCACGACGCGTCGCGTTGCGATGACGGAGGCCGGCAACCAGTATTTACAGCGCTGCGACGAGATCTGCTCGCTGATCGATCTTTCGGAGGACGAGGTACGTTCCACGCAGTCGTTGCCGGCGGGCGTGCTGCGCATTCATGCGCCGTTGAGCTTTGGTCAGACTTATGTGGTCCCGGCGTTGGTTCGCTACCTGGAGGCTTATCCCGATGTACGCGCCGATCTGACGCTTTCTCAGGAGACGCCGGATCTGATCGACGAGGGCTTCGACGTGACCTTGCGGATCACCAGCACGCAATTGCCCGATTCGGCGCTCGTCTCCACGCGCATCTGTACGATGCCGAGCGTGCTGTGTGCTTCGCCGGCCTATGTCGAGCGCGAGGGTACGCCCGAGAAGGTGGACGATCTGGCCGCTCATGCCTGTCTGCAACTGGTTACGCCGTATTTGCCGGTCAGCCGCTGGCACTTCGTCGGTCCCGACGGCGCGACGGAAATCGATCTGCCGCCGGGGCGATTGCGCTTGAACTCTCCCGAAGCGCTGGCGAGCGCGCTTGCGTACGGCGCGGGCATCGGACCGCTGCCGATGCCGTCCGCCGTGCCGTTGCTGACGAGCGGCAAACTGGTGCGCGTGCTGCCCGAATTCGAACTGCAGAGCATGACCATCTACGCGATGTACGCATCGCGCAAGTACCTGGACGCGAAGATCAAGGCATGGGTGGAATGCCTGCGTGCGTATGTGGCACAGGAGATTGGCGCAGGTCGTATCTAGAAGCGGGGGCGAACGCTTCAGTCGTCCGCGAGCGGGGCCGGAATGTACCTGGCGCGCGGGCGCAGCATGAAGGCCTGAGCGCGTTGCTCGACCACATGAGCGCCCCAGCCGGCCGTGCGCGCGAGAATCCAGAGTGCCGCGGCGCTGCCGCGCGGCATATCCAGCGCGCGGGCGAGCGTGACGAGCGCAAGAGCGAGGCCCGGCGTCATGTCCGCCTCGGCTCTCACGCGCTCGACGAACCTGAGCATGTTCGCGACGTCCGGACGATCGGCGCCGCAGCGCGCGGCGAGAGAAAGGATCAGCGCCGCGCGAGGGTCCCCGTGAGGGTACAGCGGATGATTGAAACCGAACAGCGCGACGCCATGATTGCGCACGAGTTCGAGCTTCGCCTCCAGCGCGCTTTCGGTACACGTTTCGAAGAGTTGTGTCTCGACACGCGCCGTTCCCGCACCCGTCGCGTAGCCGACGTGCGCACCGATTGCCGAGGCGATGCAGTTGTAGAGGCTCGCGTCGCTGGAAGCGGCCACGCGCGCGGCGAACGTTGCTGGCGCGAGTTCGTGATCGGCGAGTACGACCAGGGTGGCGTCGACGGCCGCGACGGCCTGCGGCGTCAGCGCTGCGCCGCTCGCGCGCAGCGCGTGCGCGGCGAGACGCTCGCCCGGATTGCGCGCGGCATGGCTGCCTTCCGGTGACAGATAGCCGAAACATCCCGCGAAGGTTTCCAGCATCGTCCTCAATGCGGGCATCGCGGCGCCGTGTGCTATTTCGTGCTGGTCGCGTCCCCGCGTACTGAGCGCGATCGCGAGCATCGCCATGAAGTGGCCGATGTCGGCAGGAGTCATCGTGCGGGAATGAGCGTGCAGTAAGGTTGCCACATCGGCGGGCATATCGACGGCGGGCCAGTCGGCCTCGGCTTCCTGCCAGTTGCCGGTCACGAGAAAGTGCGCGACGACTTCGAACGCATGCCCGCCCATGGCGAGATCGATGGCCGGACGATTGCGGTAAACGGGGCCGCGCTCCTCGATGCTGGTGATGGACGACATCACCACCGGTTCGCCCCAGCGCATCGACGTCGCGGCCGTGACGGCGCGAGGCAGGCGTCCACGACCGCGTGCCGCGAAGCGTTCGACGTCTTCCCGCGCATAGAGATGCCGGTTCGTGCCTTCCGCGGGGGTGCTGCGAATCAGGCCACGGCTCACATAGGTGTAGAGCGTCGCGGTTTTTACGCCTAGCGTCGCGAGTGCCTCCTCCCGGGTCAGGAAATCCTTCTTCGGTTTCATGGTCGATTTTCAGAATCAATCTTGATCGACTTTCGGCGAGTTCCTAGTATCACTGCCGAGATCGATTGATCGAGTATAGCTGCGAACCCAGGCGGGGCGAAGGCAGCCCGGTAATGGACGAGTCGCAGCGAAAAGAACCCCATTGAAGAGGAGATCGCAATGAGCGACGCCGCGCGCGAAGTTCCCAGTCCAACCGTGGCCGCGGAAAGCGGGCCGATAACATGGCACGTCGATGACCGGCCATGGGTTCCGTTGACTGGTCTGTTCATCAACCGGTCCGGCTACAAGACCCTCACCGATGCCGCCTATACCGGCAACGCCTACAGCATCGAACTAACATCGGTCGGACCGGGCGGTTCTTCGCCCACGCACGTCGAGCCGCACGCGCATCTGTTCTACGTGCTGTCCGGCCGCGGCGAGGTGACGGTCGGCGACGAAGTCAAGGACGTGAAGGCCGGATCGGTCAGCCCGATTTCGGCCGGCGTGCCGCATTCGTTCCGCAATCTCGGTGAAGACGCGCTCGAGATGCTGGTCGTCTACCATCCGCCGCGCGTGCGCAAGCCGGTGGCAAGCGATCGGCTCAATGCGACGGTGTGCGCGATCCATCGCGAGGCCAGGGGCATCGTCAGTATCGAATTGACGCCGCAGGCAAACGAGGCGTTTCCGCCGTTCGACGCGGGTTCGCATATCGATCTGCATTTGCCCGACGGCATGGTACGCAGCTATTCGCTTTGCAATGCGCCGGGCGAGACGGGGCGCTACGTGGTGGGCGTTTATCGCGTGCCGGAGAGCCGGGGCGGCTCGCGCTACATCCACGACGGCCTGCGCGTGGGCTCGACCATCGAAATTTCGAAGCCGCGCAATAACTTTCCGTTGCACGAAGACGCCGCGCATAGCGTGCTGATCGCAGGCGGTATCGGCATTACGCCGATTCTCGGCATGGTCCGTCGCCTGATGGCCTTGGGGCGCCCGGTCGAACTGCTGTATTGCGCGCGTTCGCGTAGCGATGCGGCATTCGTCAAGCAGATCGAAGCATTCGGTTTGCCGGTGACGTGGCATTTCAATGACGAGCACGGGGATCGGGTGGATCTGCGGCACTTTCTGGCAAGCCGTCCGGCGGATGCGCATTTCTATGCATGCGGTCCGGCGTCGATGCTCGACGACTTCGAGCGGCTCTGTGCCGAACTGGGGCGGGAGCATGCGCATGTGGAGCGCTTTGTTGCACGCGATCTGCCGGCCACGCAGCAGTCGAGCTATGAAGTCGAACTGCGGCGCACCGGGCGCAAGCTCGCGGTGACGCCCGCGAAGTCGCTATTGCAGACACTGCTCGACGAGGGCATCGAGGTCGCGCATGGCTGCACGCAAGGGCTTTGCGGCGCATGCAAGACGCGCGTGCTCGAAGGAGAGCCCGATCATCGCGATTCGGTGCTGACGTCTGCTGAACGCGCGAGCCATGCCGTGATGACAGTCTGCGTGTCGGGCTGCAAATCGGGGACGCTCGTACTCGACCTGTAGTTCGCAGGGGTAAGGGCATGCACTGCTCCGCTAGAAGCACTTGCAAAGAGTAACAAGGATAATTATAGTCCGTGTTACATTGGGTACGCGAAATTCCGCGTCCCATCAACTTTGGTTTATCGATTCACTGGAGAGTGCGTCATGAAAATCCTGCACATCGATTGCAGCCCGAGGGAAGACTCGCATAGCCGGAAACTTTCGGCTGCCATCGTCGCGCGACTTCTCTCCGTGGATTCCGCCGTGTCCGTCGTGCGCCGCGATCTGGGCCGCCATCCCATCCCTCATACGGAGGCCGGCTATGCCACGGTGCTGTCTTCGCCGGGAGCATTGGCTTCCGCGCAGGCGGATGCGGCCACGCATCTGTCGGAGCAGTTGATCGGAGAGATCGAGGCTGCGGATATTCTGGTCGTGGGTACGCCGATGAACAATTTCACGGTGCCTTCCGTACTCAAGGCCTGGATCGATCAGATTCTCCGGATGGGCCGCACGATCGGCGTCGCGCCGACAGGGGAAAAGATCGGTCTGCTGCAGGACAAGCCGGTTTATATCGGCATTGCTTCCGGCGGAGTTTTCACGGGCGCTCGCGCGAAACAGCCGGACTTTCTGACGCCTTATCTGACGGCTGCATTCGGCTGTGTGGGATTGAACTCCCTGCAGTTTTTCGCCTTGCAGGCCACCGCGTTTCTCGACAACGATCAACTGGCCGCGGAGCGTGATGCCCTGATCGCCACCATGGATACGGCAGGAATCGGCGCCGTGCGGCTGGAACGGCGCGACGGCCAACCGGGCTGATGGCTTTAACTCATGAAACAACGTTCACTCCAGGATGACACCATGCTCGTCAGAGAAGAGAATGCAATAGAGAGCGCTGGGCGCCTGGCGGTGCAAAGCATCGACCCGGCCGTATTCATCGCGCCATTGGCCGCGGCAGCCTATCCCTTCCTGCTGATGCTTTTTCATGTACTGGTCGGGTCTCCCGGGACGACGCCGACCGTCGTCGATATCGCCGCTGCGGCGTTCGTGCTGGTGTTCTCCTTTGCCGCGCCCATGCTCGGGATTGCAGTCGCATGCCGGCCGCACATTCATACCGGTTTTCGTCGTCTTGCCTACTTCAGCGTAGTCGCACCGACCTTGTATGTCTTTCTCGGCGTCGTGCAGACTTTGCTAAGCAGTCCCATTCCGGATCCCTGGGTCTGGTGTGTCATCTGGATCGCAGCTGTGGTGGGCGCGCTCCGTCATACCGGCGACGAAACGCGCCGCACCGTGGCGCCGGGTCTTGGAAAGTGGCGGGTCGCTCACGGCGTAAGCGCTGTGATCCTCTGCTTTTATGTGCTTTTCCACCTGGGGAATCATCTGACAGGGTTGATCGGCCCGAGCGCGCATGCCGCGGTCATGGATGTCGGCCGGTCTGTCTATCGGGACAGATTCGTCGAGCCGGTGCTGGTTGCCGCCTTCCTGTTCCAGATCGTCAGTGGTCTCTATCTGAGCTGGCGCTGGAGCGAAACACGGCATGATTTCTTCCGTACTTTCCAGATCGCCTCAGGTGCGTATCTTTCCCTGTTCATCCTGGGGCATATGAACTCGGTTTTCATCTACGCGCGTTGGTATCTGCACATTCCGACCGACTGGAACTTCGCGACCGGCGCGCCGACGGGTCTTATTCATGACCCATGGAACATTCGCCTGCTGCCGCACTATGCACTCGGCGTGTTCTTCGTATTGGGCCACCTCGTTGCAGGTTTCAGAGTCGTACTCAATGCCCATGGCATGGACCGACGCATCGTAAACCGGGCCTGGTTTGCCGGTGTGGCCGTGAGTGCCGTTATTGCGGCAGCCATTATCGCCGGCATGTGCGGTGTCAGGATCTAACGTACGGTAGTAGGGGCGAGGCGTGGCTCACACGACCTCGATATCGAGGCATGACGCCATGTTCTGGCGTCCTGCCTCAATGAATCACGGCTAAACGAAGCGCGAACACGGCCGGCAACATCGGCCGGGACGCTTGAATCGGTAAACGGGCTCGGTGGAAAAACACCTTGTCCGTTTTAGTGTTAATCGGGGCCGTACTCCATGAAAGGCCTGAACAGCGGGGATCTCACTCGATCCAGTTAAAACGCTGCTAGCTGCAATTCATATTTTGCGCTTCAACCCCAGGTGATTGGTCCACATAATCTGCGCACTGATATTCGCATAACGAGCGAATGCAGTTATTCAGAGGAAAGACCATGGGTTCCACAATCACCGAAAAAATCATGGCCCGTGCAGCGGGCCTGGATTCGGTTGCGCCGGGCGATGAAGTGATGGTCAAGCCGGACTTCGTGCTGGCATACGACTTCCCCGGCTACACGAATGTGTACTTCAGCCAGTTGAAGAAAGACCTCGGCATCGAGCGGATCGCCGAGCCCGACCGGTTCGGGCTTTTCATCGATCACATGGTTCCCGCGATCTCGGCCGACGAAGAGGTCTTTCATGGCGAGACCCGGCAGTGGGCATCGGAGAACCGTGTTGCGCTTTTCGAGCGAAAGGGCATCGGGCACCAGGTTGCCGCCGAGGAGGGTTATGCCGTTCCCGGCGCGCTGGTCGTCCATTTCGATCCGCATATCAGCCAGTTGGGGACGTTCGGGACCCTCGCGCTCGGCATTCACCGGAACATGCTCGAAGCCTATTCGCGCGAGCGCATTGCGCTGCGTGTGCCGCATACCGTTCGCATCGACCTGAAAGGCAAGCTCAATGCGGGCGTGATGGCGCGAGACGTGTTGCATCACATCGTGAGGCAAATCGGCTCGGGCGGCTGCCGTTTCAAGGTCATGGAGTTCGCGGGAGCGGGGCTCGACGCCTTTTCGATCGAGGGGTTGCAGACGCTGACCGGGCTTGCGATGTTCACCGGCGCCATTTCCGCCATCGTGAATCCGGACAAGGAGCGCCTGCGCGTTGCCCTGCCGAGGGCAAGGAAGACCATCGAGCCGCTCTACAGCGATCCCGACGCGCATTACTCCGCGATTCACGAAATCGATTTGAGTGCGATCGAGCCCATTGTCGTCGTGCCGCCCAGCCCCGCGAACACACGCGACCTGCGGGATTTCATCGGCTTGCCCGTGCAGGCCGGATATCTGGGGTCGTGTGCATCGGGACGCCTGGAGGATCTGAGGGCGGCAGCGGCTGTTCTGCGTGGCCAGACAGTCGCCGACGGATTCAACCTCAACATCGTGCCGACGTCCCGGCAGATCATGCTCGATGCCGCGCGCGAAGGGATTCTCGCGGCGCTCGTCGAAGCCGGCGCCTTTGTCTCGTCGCCCAGTTGCGACTACTGCTACGGACGCATGGGAACACTATCCGCGGGACAACGCGCCGTTTCCACGGGCACGCTCAATGTTCCGGGACGCATGGGCAGCGCCGACGCGGAAATCTTTCTCTGCAACGCTGGCGCTGTCGCGGCCGCGGCGATCGAAGGCTGTATTGCCGACCCGCGCGAATACCTGTGAGAACGAACATGAGCCTGAAAAATCTTCGCGGGCGTATTGCATTCGTGTTTCCCGACGATGACTACGACGTCGACCAGATTGTCGGCGTCAAGAATATCCGCATACAGGACGCCGGAGAATTGCGGCGCATCGTGATGAAATCGATCGACCCCGATTTCGTCTCGACCGTTCAGCCGGGCGATATCCTGATCGGCGGCCACAATTTCGGCTATGGTCATCCTCACTATCCCCCGATGACCGCAATGCGCGATCTGGGCATTTCCTGCGTCATCGCGGAGTCGTTTTCGCCGGGCTACTGGTGGGGCGAAATGGCGGAAGGATTTCCGCAGATTACCTGCCCAGGCATTCTCGAATTCGCGCAGCGGTGGGATCAGCTCGAAGTGGTCTGGAGCGAAAACATCGTCAGAAACAGAACCTCGGAGCGCTCGCTGCCGTTTGAACCGTTCGGCGCTTCCGAGCTTCAGATCATCGGCGAGGGCGGTCTTGTCAAATATCTCCAGTCTTTATCTTCCAGCCGCCCGTGATAGGCGCTCAAGCAATGACAACACTCCTACCCATTCGACAATCCGGTGAAGTATCGGCTGTCCTCAGAGGCGCGGCGAACGAAACCCGTGCCCTCGTCATTCCCGGTGCGTACGACGCGTTTAGCGCGAAGCTCGTCGAGAGCGCGGGATTTGGCGCCGTCTATGTCGGCAGCTATGCGACTGCGGCCGCCGCCTACGGCATGCCCGACGTCGGCAGCCTGACGCTGGACCAGCTCGTCGACCATGCGCGAAAAGTCGTCTCGGCGGTTTCGGTGCCGGTGATCGCCGACGCCGAAGGCGGTTTCTTCGAGCCCGGCAATATCTGGCGCACGGTACGCGAATTCGAGCAGGCTGGTGTCGCGGCCATTCATATCGAAGACCACGCCGGCGGCAAACACACCCATTTGCCGCAACGTCTGATTCCGCTCGAGCAGATGCTCGCGCGACTGCGCGCGGCGCTCGACGCGCGCAGTTCCGCGGACTTCATCATCATGGCAAGAACCGATGCGATGTGGGCGCTGCAAGACGAGAACGAAGCGATTCGCCGTATCAGGGCCTTCGCGGAGATCGGCATCGAGTACATTTTCGCCAATGGCGCGACGCCGGAAACGTTGCGGCGAATTCGCAGGATGGTGCCCGCGAAATACGTCACCATCGGTCATCCCTCGGTGACCGATCGCAGCCAATGGGACGGCGCCGCGGATATCGTCCTCGATTACGGATTCTGCCTGCAAGCCGTGGCGAAATCGCTGGGGGCGGCGCTGGCAACCTATCGAAGCTCGTCGGATACGAGCCGCACCGACGCTTATATCGAACCTGCCGATGTGTTCGAAGCACGTCTCGGCTACGGCGCGTTTACGGAGCGGGCGAATCGCTATATCTGATCCGCCCGCTCACCGGATCGCGCGTATGCCGCGCGCGATCCGGCTTCTCCCTGGCCGACCTCAGCGCCGGATAACCGCGAAAGCCATCTGGCCAGCGCGGAGGTTGCGCAATCCAATGATCAGGATGTCATACGAATGAGAACCGAACCGGCTCAATTACTCGCCGACCATTTTGCCTTCCTCGAAGGTCCACGCTGGTACGGCGGCCATCTCTGGGTTTCCGATATCGCGGACATGAAGCTTTATCGCGTTACCGTTGAGGGCGATCGCGAGGTCGTCTGCGAGGTTCCGCATCGCCCGTCGGGGCTCGGCTTTCTGCCGGACGGCACGCCGGTCGTCGTGTCGATGGTCGACCGGAAACTGATGCGTATCGTCGACGGCAAGCTGGTGCTGCACGCCGATTTGTCCGCACTCGCGCCCGCCGATCTGAACGATCTGGTCGTAGACGGGCAGGGGCGAGTCTATGTCGGAAACTTTGGCTACGATCTCTTTGGCGGTGCCGGCAAAGCGCCTGCCGATCTCTACGTCGTGGAACCGGACGGCTCGGCGCGCGTCGCCGCAAGCGGATTGGATTTTCCTAACGGCGTGGTACTGAAGGACGGTGGGCGGACACTCGTGGTTGCGGAGTCATGGTCGAATCGCCTCACCAGCTTCGAGCGGGATGACAAGGGCAATCTTTCGGGGCGCCGCATCTATGCGGACCTGAATGAGCATCAACCCGATGGCATCTGCGTCGATCGCGAAGGCGGCGTATGGGTGCCGTGCTTCAATACCGGGGAGGTGCTCCGTGTTCTGGACGGCGGTGTCGTCACGGACAGGATTTCGCTGGGAGACCGGCGCGCCGTGGCTTGCCAACTCGGCGGCCATGACGGGCGGACGCTGTTTTGTTGCACGTTCGACGGTCCGCCGGAAGATCTGATGAGCCGAAAGCGGCTGGCCGCGATATATACATTGCGTGTTGCGATTCCAGGTGGGGGATGCAACGTTGCGTGATGTTGCCGCGCGCTTCATCGGGCGCGGATTCATCGTGTGCGGATACGGCGTGTCAGCGCGCCTTGGCGCGGGAGAACCGGCCGCCTCTCCCGCCGTGTCCTTTCGTGCGTTACGCGGACGCCACTCGCGCAACGGCCCTGAGCAATGGCGCAGACGTTGCCGGCAGCGCAGCGATCTTTGGCGAAGTCAGAGCCCGAGTGTCCGTTAGCGCATCGAGTTCGCGCTGCATCTGTGTCAGTCCTTCCTGAATCGTCGTTCGAAGATGCTCGATCAGGGTGCGAACCTTGGCGTCCGGGTAACGTCCCGGAGCGTATATCGCGTACACGTTAAACGGGCGAAGCCGATATTGCGGAAGCACCCTCACGAGCGCGCCACTGCGCAGATCGTCGAACACGCTGTAGACCGCGAGCGCACCGATGCCGGTGCCCATACGCAACGCATGAGCGAGCGCATCGGGCGTATTCACCTGGAACGGCGACGCGTTCACGGGCACCGTCATGGCGCCATTCGCGTTTTCGAGGTGCCATTCGTTGGCCGGCCCAATAGGACTCGCAAACCGCAGCAGTGTGTGGTTCGCAAGATCGGCCGGCTCGCCGGGTTCGCCATGCGCGGAAAGATACGCCGGCGAGGCGACGAGCACGGAATGCGTCGTTCCGAGAATGCGGGCGACATAGCCGGAATCCGCGAGTTGCGACGCGCATATCAGCGATACGTCGTAGCCGTCTTCGACAAGGTTCGGCACATCCTGCTCGACGCCGAGTTCGACCGTTACGTCGGGATGATCGGCCTGATAGGCGAGCAGCGATGCGGTGACGAAACGCTGGGCGAGCCCGGGTGACGAATGCACGCGCAGATGGCCCGAGAGCGTGGTCACCATGCTGCGTGCCTCGGCGTGTGCGAGATCGACATCGGCAAGGATGGCCTTGACGCGCTCGTAATAGCGCGCTCCCGCTTCGGTCAGCGAGAGATGGCGGGTGCTGCGGCGGAGCAGCGTGGCCTGCAACTGCTTCTCCAGCGACGAAACAGCGCGCGAGATCTGGGCCGTGGTCGTATCGTTTTCATGCGCGACGGCAGTGAAGGTGCCGGCTTCGACGACGCGAACGAACATGCGCATGCTTTGAATGGTGTCCATGACAGACGTTCCTGCTAAAGCGCCGAAGCGAATCCGGCATGGACGTATAGTGCTCATTTTTGACGTTTATGTCAAGAATGAGCATTGCTGCCGTTGAGCGACGCTGTGCTCGATTACCGGCATCGGATGAAAGGGTGAGTATCCGTCGTGCCGCTTAAACAGCGGAATACTGCTGCCTACACTGGGAACCACGACGAAGCACAGCCAAGTCGTCAGCTATATCACCTTTTCCAATGAGGTATCGATCATGAAACGCAGACTCGTTTTTTCCCTTCTGGCACTCTCGTTTGTTCCGGCGCTGACATTTGCCCAATCCGGGCATTCCGTCACTCGCGCCGAGGTTCGCAGCGAACTGGCCCAGCTTCGGCAGGCCGGATACGACGGCGATACCGACGCGTCTTACCCGACAAAACTTCTGGAAGCGCAGAGCCGGATCGCCAGCGGCCACGTCGGGACGTCGGCGACGGACGTAGGCGGCCGTGTTAGTGGATCGTCGCAGTCCGGCGTAGCCGTGCGGGGCAATACAGGCGAAATCCCCGGTCTGCGGTCGATCTATTCCGGCAATTGAAGTTCAGGGCGAACTTTTCCGTGCGGAGATCCGCAGAGTGGACATCGGTGCGATCCATCACGCGCACGGAACCGATGGACCGCCCGAACGCTTCGGATTCCGTAGCGTATTCGTTTTCTCTATGGCAGGCACCTCACGCCCCTCGCTATAGGCACAGGCAGCTGTACCTATAGCGAGGGGCGTGACGACAGTCCGTTTGAGACCACGGAATAGCCGGTTATATTTTTTCCAGCGTAGGATACAGCTCGATATTTTCCTTCTGAATCCGCTCGTGAAGCGCCTTGAATACCAGGTTCGCTTCGGACCGGAAGCCGTCGACGTCGTCGGCGATGCGTCGAGCGGACAGCCATTTGCCGGCAAACTTCATGTAGGCCGCGCTCAGATCCCCCATTTCCGCCTGGTAGCGATGGCCCAATACCGCATGCGACCGGTCGGACGATTTCTGCAAGGCCGGATACAGCACCGCGTCCTCGACCGACAAATGCAGCTTGATGGTGGCGCTCATGGAGACAATCTGCCTTGCGATCTCCGCGGCGTGTTCCACAACGCCGGCTTGACTGAGGCTGCGCAATTGCGTCACGGTACTCATGATCTCAATGTGCTGTTGTTTGAACTTGTCGATATTCATGTCACTTTCTCTTTGGCCATTTGATTTTCTATTTGCTGTGTTCCCCATGCGAGGAAAATCGAAACGATATCAATCGGGCCGTGCAGCAGACAGGTGCAAGAAATGAGCATCGAATCAGGACATCTGCAACATGCGCATGAGATCGGGTTGGGTCAAAGGAACGAATAGCGTTTATCGATTGGCGTTTCGCCATTCATGATATCGGGCGGCCAATTTTCGTGTGCGAATCCGATCAATAACGAGACTGTAGACGGCCGAATACGAACGCCGGGGACGACGTCCCGCGGCGATGGCATAAAGCCGGCGCTTCACGAGCGCCATGGTCGCGAGCCCGGCCGCTGCCTTGTCTTGCCAGCGGACCGCAACGAGCGGCGCATCGACCGGCTGACCGTCATGCCAGCGTTGCGGCAGGTCCGGCACGGATGCAAGCGCGGTGGCCATGCCGACAACCGCGACGCCCGCGTCGAGCACCGATTCCGCGATTGCCTGCCGGCGGATGCCGCCGGTCGTCATGACGGGCATGCAGGCCACGGCGGCGATCTCGCGCGCGAACCTCAGAAAGTAGGCTTCGCGGGCCAGCGTGCGGCCGTCCGCGGTACGTCCCTGCATGGCAGGACTTTCGTAGCTTCCGCCCGAAAGCTCGACCAGGTCGACGGCTTCGTTGTTGAGCCACAGCACGATTTGCCGGGCGTCATCCTCGGAAAATCCACCGCGCTGGAAATCGGCGGAATTGAGTTTGACCGCGACGCCGAATGCCGTGCCGACGCGCTCGCGCACCGCGCGCACGACGGACAGCAGCAGCCGCGCGCGGTTCTCGAGTGAGCCGCCCCATGCGTCGTCGCGTCGATTGGTCAAGGGGGACAGGAATTGCGAGATCAGGTAGCCATGTGCCGCGTGGATTTCGACGCCGTCGAAGCCGGCCGCCTGAGCCGCCGCCGCGGTATCGGCGAAACGCTCGACGACCTCGTGGATTTCGCCGGCAGTCATGGCACGCGGCCGAGCAAAAAGCTTGCTGTGGCGCCCGAGGTCGAGTGCGATCGCGGATGGCGCCCAGGCGTCATGCCCCAGCGCCGCGATGACCTGGCGGCCGGGGTGATTGATCTGCATCCATGTGCGCGCGCCGTGCCGCCGCGCTGCTTCGGCCCAGCGCCTGAACGGTTCGAGAGGCGTGCCGCGCTCCAGCACGACACCGCCGGGACCGGTCAGGGCGCGCCGGTCGATCATCACGTTGCCGGTAATCAGCAGGCCGGCGCCGCCCGCTCCCCACGCGGCGTAGAGACGCCAGAGCGCGGGCCCCGGCAGTTGTCCGGCGTCGGCCAGATTTTCTTCCATCGCGGCTTTTGCGATGCGGTTCGGCAGGGTATGACCGTTGGGGAGAGGAAGCGGAGCGAACAATGGCGATACCATCGGGCGGCCTTTTCGTCTTGGAAACGGCGCTTATACTAGGTTTCAAGTTCACTTGAAGGTCAAGTCAGATGAAGATTGGAGAACTGGCCGCGCGCACCGGCATGGCCGCTTCGGCAATCCGTTTCTACGAACAGCGCGGCTTATTGCCTGCGGCCACGCGCGGGGCGAACGGTTACCGGATCTACGACGAATCGGCGGAAGAGCGGCTCAAGCAGATTCAACTGGCGCAAAAGCTCGGCTTTACGCTGGACGAAATGCAGACGGCGATCAAGGAAATGGGGGATTTTTCGCAGGACGGACTGCTCGGACGGATCGATCGGAGGCTCGGCGAAATCGATGCGCTGCGCACGCGGCTCGACGAGCAGCGCCGTGTACTGCTCGGGGTGCGCGACGCGCTTCAGGCCGAGTGGGCGGCGGGGCGTTGCTTCAAGGTGGATCGGTTCGAGGAGCGGCAGGGCGTGGCGCGCCGCGCCGATGCCGCGCTGCCGCGCAGAGGGGCGAAGCTCCGCTGAGCGGGTCCGGGCAGGAGCCGGGGCGATTTCCGCTGCGATTGGCCGATACGGCCACGTCTGTTCGACGCGTAAAATGGCGGGCTATCGCAAGCGAGCACAGGCAAGCGCCGCCGGACCACGTCGCCGGGCGGTCGCGCCTGCCTTCGCCGGTTTGAACAGGAATGCACGCGGATGTCGTCAGTTTTCTTCGATCGGGAAAGCATTACGGAATGGCTCGGTGACTGGACGGTCGCGAAAGCGCGCTCGGTAGGCGCGGTCAGCAACGTGACGTGGCAGGGCGCGACGCTGAGCGGCGACGTGCAGGGCTCGCGGCCGCGGCCGTACCGGACGCGCGTGCGTTTTCGCACCGACGGCGGTTCGCCGTGGGCGCAAAGCGACTGCACGTGCCCGGTCGGCCGCGATTGCAAGCACGTCGCGGCGCTGCTGCTCGCGGAACTCGACTATCACGACGAGATGGATCACATCACGCAGGTGGAAGAAGAGAGCGGCGAGCGCAGGGCGGATGCTTCCGTCGCGGAGCCGACGATCGTCGCGCCCGGCGAGCCGTCGTCGAGCGTGCGTCCGGAACTCGTGAGCTGGCTTGAACGTTTTCGCGCCCGCTCGCAGGCGGCCGATGCCGCCGCGAAGAAAGCCGAGGTGCGCAAGGCGGGCGCCGCCCGCTCCGAAACGCTGGTCTACCGGCTCAACTGGTCGCGTTTTCAGATGCGCCACGAAGTCGTGCTGCACCGCGCCCGCTGCGCGGCCGACGGCACGATCGTCGAAATCGGCGAGACCTGGGACGACGTCGAGGCCGCGCTTCTGAAGCAGCCTCGCTTCGTGTCCGACGAAGACCTGTCGATCCTGCGCGGCCTGTGGCTTGGCCGCTCGCGCGAGGATTTCGGCCAGTTCGTGCTGCGCGGCGCGAGCGGCGCCGAGACCTTGCAGAAGCTGATCCTGACCGGCCGCCTGTTCTTCGACTTCGGAACCGCACCGGGCGAGGCGGGGCCGAGGCCGCTCGCGCGCGCCGCCGACCGGCCCGGCCGCATCGAATGGGAGCCGCTGGCCGACCGGCGTCTGCGTCCGGTGCTGCGCACCGAGCCGCGCGCGAGCATGGTGCTGCCGACCGAGCCGGTCTGGTACGTCGACGGCGTCGCGCACGAGGCCGGTATCGTGCCGCTCTCGCTGCCGTTCCAGCAGTTGCCCGATTACCTCGCCATGCCGCCGATCTCGCTCGCCGAGGCGCCGCTCGTCGCGTCGGTATTGCGCGAGGTGGCGCCGGAACTGCCGCCGCCGCCCACTCACGAGGCGTCCGCGCTGCGCGTGATCGACGTCGATCCGGTGCCGGTGCTCACGCTCGACAGCCATGAGGCCGCGGGCGCAAAAGCGGCGAAGGCGGCGAAAGCGGCGGGCCCGCGCAAGTCGGCGGCGCTCGAACTGGCCGCCGTGAGCTTCGACTACGACGGCGTCAGCATCAACGCCGACAGCAGTGTGACGCTCGTGCCGCTGCCGGGCGGCGACGTGATCCATATCCGCCGCCACTACGAGGCCGAGAAAAAGCGCCTGCTCGAACTGCGCAAGACCGGTCTGCAGAAGGTGCCGACGCGCAGCGTCTATGCGTCGCGCCTCTTGCCCGACACGATGCTCGGTCTGCCCGATGCCGATGCATGGTCCGGGTTCGTCAACGACGCGGTGCCCGAGCTCGTCGCCAAGGGCTGGCGCGTGACGATGGCGCCGGAATTCCGCTACAACGTGATCGAGATCGACGCGATCGACGGCACCGCGCGCGAGGCCGGCGACGGCTGGTTCGATCTCGAGATGGGCATTCGCGTCGGCGAGCGCAACGTGCGGCTCGAACCGCTGCTTGCCGACCTGTTCCGGCGCGACCGGCGCTGGCTTGGCGGCGCGCTCGAAACGATCGGCGACAGCGAGCCGATCGAGCTGAAGACCGAGGAAAACAAGCGGCTGCGGCTGCGCGCCGATCGCCTGAAGCCGGTCGTGCGCGTGCTCGTCGATCTGTTCGACTCGCTCGGCGGCGCGCTCGCCGAAGGCGCGCCGCTGCGCGTGGCCGCCGTCGATGCCGGCCGGCTCGCCGCGCTCGACGACACCGGCCGCTGGCAATTCAGCGGCGACGACTCGATCCGCGAACTCGCGCGCCGTCTGCAAGCCGGGCCGGGGCTGCGCGCAGTGCCGGTGCCGCGCGGTCTGAAGGCGGCGTTGCGCGCGTATCAGCAGCAGGGCCTCGACTGGATGCAATTTCTGCGCGAGCAGGATCTCGCGGGCGTGCTCGCCGACGACATGGGCCTCGGCAAAACCGTGCAGACGCTCGCGCATATTCTCGCGGAGAAAGAAGCCGGGCGGCTTGCGCGTCCCGCGCTGATCGTCGTGCCGACCACGCTCGTGCACAACTGGCGCGAGGAAGCGCGCCGCTTCGCGCCGGAGTTGAAGGTGCTCGTGCTCAACGGGCCGCAACGCAAGGAGCGCTTCGAGCAGATCGGCGCACACGAGCTGATCCTGACGACCTATGCGCTGCTGTGGCGCGACCAGAAGGTGCTGGCCGAACACGACTACCACCTGCTGATTCTCGACGAAGCGCAGTACGTGAAGAACGCGTCCACCAAGGCCGCGCAGGCGATTCGCGGGTTGCGCGCGCGGCATCGGCTGTGTCTGACGGGCACGCCGCTCGAAAATCATCTCGGCGAGCTATGGTCGCAGTTCGATTTTCTGCTGCCGGGCTTTCTCGGCACCCAGAAGGACTTCACGCGGCGCTGGCGCAATCCGATCGAGAAGAACGGCGACGACGTGCGCCGCGCGCTGCTCGCGCGCCGCATCAGGCCGTTCATGCTGCGCCGTCGCAAGGACGAAGTCGCGAAGGAACTGCCGGCCAAGACCACGATCGTGTGCCCGGTCGATCTCGAAGGCGCGCAGCGCGATCTGTACGAGACGGTGCGTATCGCCATGCAGGAAAAGGTGCGCGCGGCGGTCAGCGCACAGGGGCTCGCGCGCAGCCACATCATCGTGCTCGACGCGTTGCTGAAGCTGCGCCAGGTGTGTTGCGATCCGCGGCTGGTCGCCGCAGCCGGCGTGGCCGGCGGCGCTGCCGCGCGTGGCGAGCGCCAGATGCGCTCGGCCAAGCTCGATCTGCTGTTGTCGATGCTGCCCGAGCTGATCGAAGAAGGGCGCCGCGTACTGCTGTTCTCGCAGTTCACCGGCATGCTCGCGCTGATTGCCGCCGCGCTCGACGAAGCCGCGATTCCCTACGTGATGCTGACCGGCACCACGGCCGATCGCGTGACGCCCGTCGAGCGGTTCCAGCAGGGCGACGTGCCGCTCTTCCTGATCAGCCTGAAAGCGGGCGGCGTGGGGCTGAACCTGACCGCCGCCGACACGGTGATCCACTACGACCCGTGGTGGAACCCCGCCGCCGAGAATCAGGCCACCGACCGCGCGCACCGGCTCGGCCAGGACAAGCCGGTGTTCGTCTACAAGCTGATCGCGGCGGGCAGCATCGAGGAAAAGATCGTGGCGTTGCAGGAGCAGAAGGCCGTGCTGGCCGACAGCATCCTCGCGGAAGACGCCGCCGGCACGGCGAAATTCTCCGACGACGACCTCGAGGCACTGTTCGCGCCGATGCCGGAGATCGAAGGCGCGAGGTGAGGGAAGCCGACGGCGTGAGATCGGAACCCCGGAGCGCGAAGGCAAGTTGTAACAAAACTCTTACATACGTAAGTTTAATGTAAGTCGATGCGCGAGACGGGGTCTGCTCATATCAAGATCGGACGCATATGGCACCGACCTTCGGCGCCGTCGTCCGCCGTGGAGCCGGTAAGAGTTATCTCGCGAGCGGTTACAAAGGCAGTTCTTTCCTCTTGAGCGCGAATGTCGTCGCGGCTACCGTGGCGTGACTCGTGCGGCTAGACCCCGGCGAGCGTGTGTAGTGTTTGAGGCGGCGTTACCTCGGTGAGGCGCCGCCGCTTTTTTTATCGACCGGCCGCCGGCCATCCTGGTCTTTCGCTGCTTCCTGCCCGATCCGAATCAATTCCGATCCCTCGTTCGATCTCGCGCAAGCCAACGGGTATCGGCGTTCTTGCGAGTCGATCGCGGAGGCATTCGGCGACACGAAGTTTCAACGAAATCTGACAATGTTTAAACCATTTATCTTGAGACTATTCCTATACTAGCCAACAAATTGTTAAATCGAAGTTCTTTCACGAACTGGCTGAAAGGGGATTTGCAGACGGGGCCAAACACTTTCCCGGCAACGATAACAGTCTTGAGCACGTGCATTTCCCGGGACTCCGGCATACACCGGCGGTCATAGGAAAATCTAAGAAAAACGCGTAGGACGCTTTCAATCAGGTTTTTTTCGCGACGGATTGCCGCCACACGGCAGCCGGAAAAAGAGGGTTTCGATTATGATGATCTGCCCCGCATAATCGAATGCAATTTCGTCTATGCGCTGATTTCGAGCTTATGCGAAAGCAGTGCGAAACGGGGGCGAAGGCAAAGGACCATTTATTCAGGAATAGCAGCCGGACTCTTTTTGGGGAAGCCGGATCGGCGGTTCGCACCGTCATCCCGGCGCTCTGCCGGTTAGCCGGCGACCCGCCAGGAAAGGCGCTATTGCGTTGTGGGGTGTTATGAGAATTGCAGTCCTCGATGATGATTCGGCCCAGGCCGATCTTGTTTGTCAAACGCTGTCGGCGGCGGGGCATGTCTGCCACGCCTTTGGTGCGGGCAGAGAACTGGTGCGCCAGCTGCGGCGTCAGACGTTCGATCTGCTCGTGCTCGACTGGAACGTTCCCGACATGTCCGGCGAAGAGGTGCTGCGCTGGGTGCGCGAAAGCCTCTCCGAGCGCCTGCCGGTTCTGTTCATGACGAGCCGGGGCCGCGAAACCGACATCACCTCGATCCTGAATACCGGCGCGGACGACTATCTCGTCAAGCCCGTCTCCGCCGCGGTACTGCTTGCGCGCGTCGGTTCGCTGCTGCGCCGCGCCTACTATCTGAAGCCCCCGGCGAGCAAGGAAGTCTTCGGCGACTTCGAGTTCGACCTCGGCGCCAAGCACGTCGTCGTGCGCGGCACGCCGGTCGCCGTCACGCAGAAAGAGTTCGAGCTTGCGCTGCTGCTGTTCCAGCACCTGAGCAGGCCGCTGTCGCGCGCGCATATTCTCGACGTGATCTGGAAGCAGGCCACCGACATCCCGTCGCGCACGATGGACACCCACGTCTCGATGCTGCGCAGCAAGCTCGGTTTGCGCCCGGAGCAGGGCTACCGTCTGACGCCGATCTACGGCTACGGCTATCGCCTCGAGCGGATCGAAACCGATGCGCCGCCGGCCGCCGCGGAACGTTCCGAAGCGGGGGAGGCGTGACGGTTTTCGTGGATACGGCAGCGCGCACCCGCGCTGCCATGCCGGGCCGCCGCTCCACCGCGTGGCTCGCGCTGGCCTGCCTGATGGCAACGAGCGCAATCGGCGGGAGCGCCGCCGCGCAGGCGCGCGCGAGTGGCGCGCCAGCCGGTGTCAAGGCGCCGCCTGCTTACGTGTCGTACACGACCCACGAGGGCGACACGCTGTACGACATCGCCGGCCGTTATATGGCCGATCCCGCCGACTGGGCCTTGTTGAGCCGCCTTAATCACGTACCCGCGCCGCGCCGCATGCCGGCCGGCATCGTGCTGCGTCTGCCGACCGACAAGCTTCGCCAGGATCGGGACACGGCGCGTGTCGTCGCGATGAGCGGACCGGTCGAGCACGCCTTCGGCACGAGCCCGTACCTGCCGCTCAAGACCGGCACGACGCTTGCCGAAGGCGATCGCGTACGCACCGGCACGAACGGCTTCGCCACGCTCGAACTGCCCGACGGCTCGTACGTCACGGTCGCGCAGGACGGCGAACTCGACATCGAGAAATTGCGGCACACCGTGCTGACCGGCACGGGCGACCGCGTTTTCGATTTGCATCGCGGCGAAGTCGAGAGCCAGGTGACGCATGCGACGCGGCCCGACGACCGCTTCCAGATCCGCTCGCCGTCGGTGGTCGCGGGCGTGCGCGGCACGCGTTTTCGCGTCGATTACGACGGCGGCGCGCAGACCACTTCGGTCGCGGTGCTCGACGGCGCGGTCGGCGTCGATCCGGCCGCGCAGGGCGCGCAGGGTGGACGGCGCGCCGCGCCGGCGCCGGGTGTGCCGCTGCAGGCGTCCGAGCAACTGGTCAAGGCGAGCTTCGGCAACATCACGCATGCGGGCGGCGCGGTCGGCAGTCCGGTCGAGCTGTTGCCGGCGCCGGCACTGCTGCAGCCCGCGCGCGTGCAGGACGGCAAGACCGTCGCGTTCGATCTCGCGCCGGCCGAGCACGCGGTCGGCTATCGCCTGCAGATTTCGCACGACGCCGACCAGCTCGATCTCGTGCGCGACATGCGCGTGAGCGCGCCGCACGCGGATTTCGGCGCTTTGCCCGACGGCACGTATTTCGTGCGGATCGCCTCGACCGACGGCAACGGTCTCGACGGCCTGCCGAAGGTCTATGCGTTCGAGCGCCGTCAGCTCGGGCTCGATGCCTCGGCCGCGCAGCGCGCGGGCAGCCACGACTACGAATTCCGCTGGTTCGTGAGCCAGAGCAACGTGCCGACGCGCTTCCGTTTCGTGCTCGCCAAAACCAAAGACCTGAGTCATCCGATCGTCGATCGCGCCGATCTGCCCGGCGGCCAGCTGGTGGTGAGCGACCTGCCCGCGGGCGACTACTACTGGATGATCGTCGCCGAGCAGTTCGAAAACGGCCGGTTCTACGAAAAGAACAGTTCGGTCCGCTCCTTTACGCTGGCGCGCTGACGCTGGTAGATTCTCGGGACCGGCCCCGTGGCCGGTCCGTCTCTTCGTCCCCCCGTCCCGGATTACATCGTTCGTTGCCCACTATTCCCACGACCTCCGCGCGCTTGAGCCTCGATCCACGCGCCCGTTTGGGCCGGCGCGCCGGCCGGCGTTTCCTGATCGAGTGGGTAGCGGTCGGCTGCCTCGGCATCGTGGTGATCCTGCTCACTTCGTTCGGGCGGCTAAGCGGCGGCATCGATCAACTCGTGTACGACCGCTTCCTCGGCGCCCGCGCGCAGCCCTTGCTGTCCGACATCGTGATGGTCGAGATCGACAACGCGAGCATCGCGCGGCTCGGCCGCTGGCCGTGGCCGCGCAGCGTCCATGCGAAGCTGCTCGAACGGATCGCGGCGGCGCAACCGGCCGCGGTGGTCTACGACGTGCTGTTCACCGAACCGAATCTCGACGACGCCGCGCTCGCCCACGCGGTCGCGCTGAGCCCGACCTATCTGCCCCTGCTGCTCACGTCGCCCGACGACACTGGCCGCCGGGTCGTCGTCGAGCCGGTCGCGCCGCTCGCGCGCGCGGCCGCCGGGATCGGCCACATCAATTTCGAGGTCGATAGCGACGGCATCGTGCGCAGCGTCGCGCGCTTCCAGGGCGACGACAGCTCGCGCTGGCCGCAACTGATGCTGCTCGTCGCCGAAGCGGTCGAGAGCGGCAAGCTGCATCTGCGCGGCGGTCCGCCGCCGCGCCGCTCGGCCGAGCCCGTGCGCGGGAAAGCCCGAGGCAGTGACGGCGGCGAGGGCCGTTTCCTGATCCCGTTCGGCTCGAACGCCGGCAACTACACGAAGCTCAGTTTCGCGGACGTGCTCGACGGCAAGGTGCCGGCCGATCAGCTGCGCGGGCGCATCGTCGTGATCGGCGTGACGGCCTCGGGCCTGTACGATCGCTTCGCGACGCCGGTGTCCGGCGAGCTGGGGCCGCTGCCCGGCGTCTACATTCACGCGAACGTGCTCGACACGCTGCTGACCGGCCGCGAGATCGAGCCGGTCGGGCGCTGGTTCGTGTTCGCGGCGTCGCTCGCGCCGCTCGCCGCGCTGCTCGCCGGCTTTCTCGTGCTGTCGCCGCGCCGCTCGCTGCTCCTGACCGGCACGCTCGTGCTGCTCGCCGCGGCCGGTAGCGCGGGACTGCTCTACGGCGGTCGGCTCTGGATGTCGCCGGTGCCGGCGATCCTCGGCGTGGTGATCGTCTATCCGATCTGGAACTGGCGCCGCCTCGAAATGACGATGGCCTATCTGCGCGGCGAACTGCAGCGTCTCGCCGACGAACCGCATCTGCTGCCCGAGGCGCCGCGCAGCCGCCGCGAGTTCGGCGGCGATGTGCTCGAACAGCACATGGCGCTGATGGCGCAGGCCGCGCAGCGCGTGCAGGAC
Organism: Burkholderia sp. Ax-1724; assembly: GCF_011752995.1. Classification (GTDB taxonomy): domain Bacteria; phylum Pseudomonadota; class Gammaproteobacteria; order Burkholderiales; family Burkholderiaceae; genus Paraburkholderia. The sequence goes on along the minus strand of NZ_VWWL01000021.1, from coordinate 14,326 downwards.
ATGAAGCGCTTCGTGTGGGACAGCCTCGACAGCGTGCCCGAGCCGATTCTCGTGAGCGATCTGCGCGGCATCGTGCTGATCGCGAACCACGCGGCCAAGGCGCATTTCGCGCGGCTCGGCGCAGCGATGCCCGAGGACCAGCCGATGCACACGGTGCTCGGCGGCCTGACGCTCGTGAAGACGATCGACAGCGGCGCGGCCTCGGACGCCGAGCGCAACCTGTCCGCGCATGCGCACTGGCCGGCGCCGCTCGATCCGAGGCGCGACGAATTCGCCGCGTTGATGGCGCAAGGTGTCGAAGTGCGCGACGCGAAGGAGCGCGACCATCTGCTGCGCTATGCGACCTGCACCAACGCGCAGGGCGAGACGACCGGCTGGATCGCCGGTCTCGTCGACGTGTCGGCGCTGCATGCAGCCGAGCGTCAGCGCGAGGACGCGCTGCGGCTGCTGTCGCACGACATGCGCTCGCCGCAGGCGTCGATCCTGGCGCTGGTCGAGATGGAGCGCGCGCGGACCGAGCCGGCGCTCGCGCGCGGCCTGCTCGAACGTATCGAGCGCTATGCGCAGCGCGCGCTGACGCTCGCCGACGACTTCGTGCAGCTCGCGCGGGCCGAGTCGCAAACCTATGTGCTCGAACCGCAGAGCCTGACCGAACTGGTGATCGACGCGAGCGACGAAGTCTGGCCGCAGGCGCACGCGAAGCGCATCGCGCTGCACACCGAGACGGGCGACGCCGACAGCGACGGCCACTGGATTTGCGCCGATCGCTCGCTGATGACGCGTGCTTTTGTCAATATTCTGAACAACGCGATCAAGTACAGTCCGCCAGACACGCGCATCGTCTGCAGCTTCGCGAGCCTGCCGGCGGGGCCGCACCCGGGCGGCACGGCGCGGCGCGTGTCGTGCACGATCCGCGATCAGGGCTACGGCATTCCGAAGGAGCAGCAGGCCGGGCTGTTCGAGCGCTTCCGGCGCTTTCACGAGGCGGAGCGGCCGGAAGTGGGCGGCGCGGGACTGGGCATGGTGTTCGTGAAGACCGTCGTGACCCGTCACGGCGGCGGTGTCGAGGTCGTCAGCGCCACGGGCGAGGGCACCGCTTTCACGATCTGGCTGCCCGCGCTCGACGACGCCTAACCGACGCGTAAGCGGCCGAACCGATCGCGCCGCGCGCGTGTCCTATCCGATTGACCCGAGAGCGATCCATCCAAGAGAAACGAGGAAATGGCAAAAGTCTTCTATCTTTGCGCGGCACTGGCCGCGGCGAGCCTGACCGGCTGCGCGGGCCCGAGCGCCGACGTGCACGTCGCGCGGCCCGACCCTGCCGCCGCCGCGCTGCAAGGCGAGCCGACCTATGCGATGGCGCGCACGCAGCCGCAGGAAGGCAGCACCGATCATCCGCAGGCGGAGAAGCTGGTGCGCGACGAGCTGGCGAAACACGGTTTCGTCGATAGCGACGGCAAGCAGGCGCATTACCGTGTGTCGATGGCGTACAGCACGCGCCTCGCGTCGGTCGGCATCGGCGGCAAGGATTGCGAGCCGGCCGACTGCGGCGACTCGGGCGGCGGGCTCGGTGCGCTGATGTTCGGGCGCGCGTACCGCCATACGCTGACGCTGCGCTTCTTCGACTACGCGAATGGCGAGGAGCGCTACAAGGTCAGCGCGGTGTTCGTCGATCGCAATGCGGACCCGCTGCATGCGCTGCCGCTGCTCGCGAAAACGGCGCTCGCGAAGCTGCCGTTCGACGAACCGGCCGACTGGCGCGTGAAGCTGAGCATCGACAAGACGAGCGGCGCGGCGAGTGTGGAGTCGATGAAGCCGTTGCAGCCGTTGCAGCGTTGAGGCAACGCTAAGGCAGGGATAGGCTTTGGGCTAACGGCGCTGTTGGGTTGGGGCTGACGGGGCTGAGCCTGGGCTTGGGCCGGGTTGGGACGAAGTCGAAACGAGGCCCAAACCTGGTTCATCCAGACCCGGCTAAAGCGGCAAGCCGGGGCCGCCCCGGCCTTGTGCGCGCCTTACTCGCGCTCCACAACATCACTCTGCGGCCAGCAGTTTTCGAACACGCAATCGGCAAGCGGCAGACGGCTCGCCCAGCGCTCGGTTTCGAGCATCGGCTCGCTGTAAAACCGGTCGACGTGGCCGAGGCACAGAATCGCGACCGGCCGCGCGCCCGCGGGCATGCGCAGCAGCTCGCGCACCGCCTCGACGTCGAACAGCGACACCCAGCCGAGCCCGAGCCCTTCCGCGCGCGCGGCGAGCCACATGTTCTGGATCGCGCACGCAACCGAGGCAAGGTCCATCTCCGGCAGCGTGCGGCGTCCGAACACGTGCCGCTCGCGCCCGTCCATCAGCGCGATCACGAGCAGTTCCGCGCATTCGAGCATGCCCTCCACCTTGAGCTTCATGAACTCGTCGCGGCGCTTGCCGAGCGCGTCGGCGGTGGCGAGCCGTTCGCGCTCGACGATGTCGTGCAGGGCCGTGCGCAGGGTTGAATCGGTAATGCGCGCGATGCGCCACGGCTGCATGAAGCCGACGCTCGGCGCGTGATGCGCGGCGTCGAGCAGACGCCGCAGCACAGCGGGATCGACCGGATCGGCCACGAAGTGGCGCATGTCGCGGCGTTCGTAAATCGCGCGATATACCGCGTCGCGCTCGGAATCGTCAAAAGGCTGCGCCATGGAACAGGGCGGCCGTGAAGGCCGGGTTGGAAGGCCAGTAGGCGTGCATATAGGTTGCCACAATCGGGCCCACGCGATAAACCGCCTCGCCGGCGGCGTCGCTGTGCGCGCGTGTGGCGAAGCGCAGCGGCGCGAGCGGCGTGCTGAGCTTCGAGTAGTGGAACGTGTGGCCGGTCAGCGGGCCGTGCAGGCTGTCGATCTGCTGCATGCCGAGCGCGGCGAAGCGCTTTTGCAGCGTCGCGTGACCGGGCACGAGGCCGAGCATGGGCGTGCTCGTGCCGTGCGCGTCGGTCAGCCGGTCGAGCAGATAGAGCATGCCGCCGCATTCGGCGACCACGGGCTTGCCCGCCGCGACGTGCGCGCGGATCGACGCGGCGCTGCGCGCGTTGCCGGCCAGCGTCGCCGCGTGCAGCTCGGGATAGCCGCCCGGCAGATAGAGCGCGTCGATGTCGTCGGGCAGGGCTTCGTCGGCGAGCGGCGAGAAGTCGTGCACTTGTGCGCCGAGCGCTTCGAGCAGCGCGACGTTGGCCGGATAGATGAACGAGAACGCGGCGTCGCGCGCTATCGCGATCCGCTTGCCTTCGAGCAGGCGCGGCAGGACGTCGGGCGCGGGCGTACCGAAGTCGACGGCCGGCGGCAATTCGGCGAGCGCGGTCGCCGCGAGCGTATCGGCCGCGCGCTCGAGGCGCGCGTCGAGGTCGTCGATTTCGTTTGCCTGGTGCAGGCCAAGGTGCCGGTCGGGCAGCGTGATTTCGTCGCTCGCGGCGATGTGCCCGCACCAGTGCAATTCGGGCGGCAGCGCTTCCTGCAGCATCTGCGCGTGGCGCGCCGAGCCGACGCGATTCGCGAGCACGCCATGAAACGGCAGTTCGGGCCGAAAGCGCGCGAGCCCGAACGCGAGCGCGCCGAAGGTCTGCGCCATCGCCTGCGCGGAGATCACCGCGAGCACCGGCACGCCGAACGTCGCGGCGAGATCGGCGCTGCTCGGCGTGCCGTCGAACAGGCCCATCACGCCTTCGATCAGGATCAGATCGGCCTCGGCCGCCGCTTGCGCGAGCAGGTTGCGGCACGCGGTTTCACCGACCATCCACAGATCGAGCGACAGCACCGGCGCGCCGCTCGCGCGCGCGAGGATCATCGGGTCGAGAAAGTCCGGGCCGGTCTTGAACACGCGCACGCGCCGTCCGAGCCGCCGGTGCAGGCGCGCGAGCCCCGCCGTGATCGTGGTCTTGCCCTGGCCCGAGGCGGGCGCGCTGATAAAGAGCGCGGGACAGGCCGGGCGGCGCGTCGCTTCGGGCGCTGACGGCATCGCTCAGAACTCCACGCCGCGCTGCGCCTTCACGCCCTGCTCGCGATACGGATGCTTGATCGCGCGCATTTCGGTGACGAGATCGGCGGCTTCGATCAGCGCGTCCGGCGCATGGCGGCCGGTCACGACGACGTGCAGCATCGGCGCGCGCGCGTTGATGACCGACAGCACTTCGTCGAGCGGCAGGTATTCGTACTTGAGCACGGTGTTCAGTTCGTCGAGGATCACCATCTGATAGTCGCCGCTTTCGATCATCCGGCGCGCCTCGTCCCAGCCCTTGCGCGCGGTGGCGATGTCGGCGTCGCGGTTCTGGGTGTTCCAGGTGTAGCCGTCGCCCATCGTGACGAAATCGCAGTGTGCGATCGCGCCGAGAAAGTCGCGCTCCGAGGTATGCAGCGCGCCCTTGATGAACTGCACGACGCCAAGGCGCATGCCGTGGCCGAGCACGCGCACGGCCATGCCGAACGCGGCCGTGCTCTTGCCCTTGCCGGTGCCGGTGTTGACGATCAGCAGGCCTTTCTCGACGGTCGCGGCGGCCTGTTTCTTTTCATGGCCCTCGCGGCGGCGTTCGGTCATGCGTTGATGCGATTCGGGATCGGTTTTCATCGAAGGTCCTGTTGGGGAGTGTCGGGTTGGGTTGGAGCGGTGTCGGCGTCGCTGCTGGCCGAGGCGATCGCGACGGTAACGCCGTCGTGCACGGTCTTGGGTACGAGCAGGCGCGCGGGCTGTGTGGGCGATGCAGCGGCTGACGCAGCCGCCAGGGTCTGCGCCGCGAGCAGCGCGCAGGGTTCGCAAACGCCATCGACGCCGAGATGCGTTTGCGCGGCCAGCGACGGCGTGGCGACCGGCACCGCGGCGATCTGCTCGCGGCTGAACACCTGCAACGGCAGCGCATGACGCGCGCAGAATTCGCGCAGGCCCGCTTCATGGGCTTTGGCGTCGAGCGTGGCGACGGCGTGAATCTGTTCGAAAGAAGCGACGCACGCGTGCGAGCCGAGCGCGGCGCGCACCGCCGCTTCGATCTGTTGCGCCGAACTGCCGAGGCGACAGCCGATGCCGACGCCGAGCGTCTTGCCCGGGCGTCCGGTGTGTCGAGCGGCATCGGCTTTGGCTTCGGCATTCGCGTCAGCGCAAGAGGCCTCGTGCCCGGCGCTGGCGAGCGAGGCGCGCGTCATCGTGGCATGCAAGGCAAACGCCTCGCGGTAATGGAAAAAGGGCGGCTGCCTGCAAGGGCGCGCGCGGCAAGGAAGATCGAGGTCATGCGGTACTGCGAATCCGGGCTTGGACCATCGCGCGGCGCGTTGCGTTTTCGCGGCGAAAACCCCGTGGAAAAACGCCACGCTTGGCGCGGCCATGCTTGAACGCCATCACATCCGTTCCCCGCGGATTCCGGCGGCCGGCAGCGCAGCGATGAACGCGGCGCCGCCTCCGCGTCTGGCCGGTATCCGGGCTGGCGGCCTCACGCGCTTTGCCTTCCCGTCCGGATTCATCGGACAGTGGCGCGAAAAACGCATGTGCGACGCGGCCGGAACGGCGCTTGCGTCGCAGGTCGCTTACCGTTGCGGGGACAGCACAGATTGAACGCATGACGCGCTGCCTGTTTCCCGTTTAACTGCACACGCGAGCGCATGTGCGGGCACCAAACGCGCGCATACGATAGCACATGGCGCCCCGCCGGATAAGCGCGCGCGGCGCTTCACGCGGTGTCCTTTCCTTGACTGCGCATGGCCGTGGGCCTACACTCGCACGCACTTCTGGTGCTCGCGCGCGCATCCATGCGCGTGCAGTTAAACGGGAAACAGGGAGCCCACCTGCTCTGGAACGGGCCAACCTGTGCTGTCCCCGCAACGGTAAGCGAAAAGCGGTATCGGCTGCATGGCCGGCCACCGCGGAGCCGGCTTCGATGTCCACGCGCAAGGCTGCGTCGGCATATCACCACTGGTCGAGAAACCACTCGGCCGGGAAGGGGAAGCGGCGCTTTCGCCAGCCCGGATACCGGCCCGAAGATGCAGGACGGACGCCACGGGGATGCGGCGTCGCGTTCACGACCTCACTTTCCGCTTTCTGTTTTCCGTTGTCGCGGCAACGCCGGCGCTCGTTCCGGCATGCGCGGCGCAACGCCTTCGGATGAACCTCACGATGCAAACTCAATTGCGCAAGATCCCCGTCACGATCGTCACGGGCTTTCTCGGCAGCGGCAAAACCACGCTGCTGCGGCACATTCTTCAGCATGCGGGCGGCAAGCGCATCGCGGTGATCGTCAACGAGTTCGGCGAACTCGGCATCGACGGGGAGATCCTCAAGGGTTGCGGCATCGGCTGCGATGAAAACGGCGTCGAAACCGAAGGGCAACTGTATGAACTCGCGAACGGTTGCCTCTGCTGCACCGTGCAGGAAGAGTTTTTTCCGGTGATGGAAAAGCTCGTCGAGCGCCGCGGCGAAATCGATCACGTGCTGATCGAAACCTCGGGTCTCGCATTGCCGAAGCCGCTCGTGCAGGCGTTCAACTGGCCGCAGATCAAGAGCAGCTTCACGGTCGACGCGGTCGTGACCGTCGTCGATGGTCCGGCTGCCGCGAGCGGCCAGTTTGCCGCGAACCCGGTCGCCGTCGATGCGCAGCGCAAGGCCGATCCGAATCTCGATCACGAATCGCCGCTGCACGATCTGTTCGAAGATCAGTTGTCCGCGGCCGATCTCGTGATCCTGAACAAGACCGACCTCGTCGACGATGCGCAGCAGCGCGCGGTCGAAGCGCTGATTCGCGAGGAGATTCCGCCGCAGGTGAAGATCGTGCGCGCGCAGCAGGGCCAGCTCGATCTGCACACGCTGCTCGGGCTCGAAGCGGCTTCGGAAGAGACGATCCACCTGCGCCACGATCATCACGGTTCCGCCGACGATCCCGACCACCACCACGACGAATTCGATTCGGTCGTCGTGGAAGCGCGTGTGTCGTCGCGCGACGCGGCGATCGCCGCATTGCAGACGCTTGTCGAAGGCCACACGATTTATCGCGTGAAGGGCTTTGCCGCGTTGCCGGGCGCGGCGATGCGCCTCGTGATTCAGGGCGTGGGGCGGCGCTTCGACAGCTATTTCGACCGGCGCTGGCAGGCCGGTGAAAATGACGGCGGCGCGCACGCCGGCAGCCGTTTCGTGCTGATCGGCGAAGACCTCGATCAGGCCACGCTGCAACGCGCGTTCGACGCGGCACTCGACGCCGCCGCTCCTGCGCCCGCGAGCGTTGCCGCACACCAGGCGTAAGCGCTCATGCATCTGCTACGCACGACGCCGGGCGGTTTCGTCGACGATACGCAGGGCGTGATCCGTATCGATCAGCAGCCTGCCGATATCGTCGTGCTCAGTTCCGCCGACACCACGCTGTCGCTGCTCGCGAGCGTGGTTCCGCGTCTCGGCGACGGCTTCCCGAGCCTGCGGCTCGCCAACGTCACCTATTTGCGGCAGCCGGCGTCGGTCGATTTCTATCTCGACGACGTGTTGCAGCATGCACGCGTCGTCGTGGTCGATCATCTCGGCGGCGAGGCTTACTGGCCGTACGGCATCGAGCAGGTCGTCGCGCTCGCGCAGCGCAGGCAGCAAACGCTTGCGATGTTTTCCGGCGATTTGCAGGAAGACCCGAACCTGCTCGCGCGCAGTACCGCGAGCGCCGAGCTGTGCCATCAGTTGTGGCGTTATCTGCGCGAGGGCGGCCCGCAGAATGCCGAGGCGTTCCTGCGCTGCATCGCCTATCGCGCGCTCGATTGGGGACGCGAGCCCGAGCCGCCGCGCGCGTTGCCGGCCGCGTCGCTCTATCATCCCGCGCACGACACGCCGACCATCGCCGACTGGCAGGCGCGCTGGCGCCAGGACGCGCCTGTGGTCGCGATTCTGTTCTACAAGGCGCATCTGCAGGCTGCCAATACCGCGGTGTTCGATGCGCTGATCGACGCGCTCGAAGCGCAAGGGCTCAATCCGCTGCCGCTCGCGATCACGTCGCTGAAAGATGCGGTGAGCCGCGAAGTCGTGCAGTCGCTGTGCGCGCAGCACGATGCTGCACTCGTGCTCAATACGACCGCGTTCGCCGCGTCCGCGATCGACGACCCCGAGCCGCTCGCGCTGGCCGGCGACGCGCCGGTGTTGCAGGTGATCCTGAGCGGCGGCAATCGCGAGGACTGGCTCAAGGACAATCACGGCCTCAATTCGCGCGACATCGCAATGCATATCGCGCTGCCGGAAGTGGACGGCCGCATCATCACGCGTGCGATCAGCTTCAAGGGGCTCGCCTATCGTTGTCCGCATACCGAGGTCGACGTGGTCCGCTATCAGCCCGACCTCGAACGCGTGCGTTTTCTCGCCGAACTGAGCCGCCGCTGGTGCCGTCTACGTTCGCTCGACAATGCGGACAAGAAGCTCGCGCTGATTCTCGCGAACTATCCGATGAGCGAAGGGCGCATCGGCAATGGCGTCGGGCTCGATACGCCGGCTTCGGTGGTCGGCATTCTGTCGATGCTGCGCGGCGAGGGCTATCGTGTTGGCGAATTGCCCGAAAACGGCGCTGCGTTGTTGCAGAAACTCACCGAAGGCGTGACCAACGATCCGGTCGTGCGCGATCTGCGTCCGGCCTTGCAAAGCCTTGCACTCGACGACTATCTCGCGCATTTCAACGCGCTGCCGGCGAGCGTGCGCGATGCGTTGAACGCACGCTGGGGCCCGCCCGAGCAGGACCCGACGCTGCGGCGCGGGCGCTTCATGATCGCGGGCTGGCGCTGCGGGCACGTATTCGTCGGCATTCAGCCCGCGCGTTCGCGCGAGCAGGGCGATTACGCGAGCTATCACGATGCCGAACTCGTGCCGCCGCATGCCTATCTCGCGTTCTATTTCTGGCTGCGCCGGCAGTTCGGCATCGACGCGGTCGTGCACGTCGGCAAGCACGGCAACCTCGAATGGCTGCCCGGCAAGAGCGTCGCGCTGAGCGAGGCGTGCTGGCCCGATCTGATTCTCGGGCCGATGCCGCATCTGTATCCGTTCATCGTCAACGATCCGGGCGAGGGCAGCCAGGCCAAGCGGCGCACGCAGGCGGTCATCGTCGATCATCTGATGCCGCCGCTCACGCGCGCCGAAAACTATGGACCGCTGCAGGATCTCGAACGCCAGGTCGACGAATACTACGAAGCGCTGATGGTCGATCCGCGCCGCGCGAAGCTGCTGCGCCGCACGATTCTCGCGACGATCGTCGAGCACCGCCTGCACGAGGAACTGAGCCTCGCCGCGCCGAATGGCCAGGATGATGAAGACGCGCTGCTTACGCGCGTCGATGCGTGGTTGTGCGAACTGAAGGAAGCGCAGATTCGCGATGGTCTGCATACGTTCGGGCAATCGCCGGCCGGCGTGCAGCGGCGAGATACGCTGCTTGCGCTCGGGCGCTTTCCGATCGGCGATGGACAGGGGCGCAGAGCGGGGCTCGTCGACGCGCTGGCGCGCGATCTGCGTATCGATCATCTGTTCGATCCGTTGACGGTCGATTGGGCCGCGCCGTGGGACGGTCCGCGCCCGGCCGTGTTGCAGCGGGTCAGCGACGCGCCGTGGCGGCATTACGGCGATACGCGCGAGCGGCTGGAGATGCTCGCGGCGGAGTTGTTGCTCGGGGTGTGTGGTGTGGGCAGCGATGAAGCGGATGGCGCGCGTGCGGCTCCATCGTTTGAGAGCAACTTGCCGCAAGCGGCGCTAGTTATCGAACGTTTGCGCGACGACGTGCTGCCGCGTCTCGACGCCTGTGGCCCGCAGGAAATGCTGCAACTGAAGCGCGGCCTCGAAGGCCGTTTCGTGCCGCCGGGGCCGAGCGGCTCGCCGTCGCGCGGACGGCCCGACGTGTTGCCGACCGGCCGCAACTTCTATTCGGTCGACACGCGCGCGGTGCCGACGCAAGCGGCCTGGGCGCTCGGCCTGAAATCCGCGCAGCAGCTGATCGAGCGGCATTTGCAGGAACATGGCGATTATCCGCGCGCGATCGGCCTGTCGGTATGGGGCACCGCGACGATGCGCACCGGTGGTGACGATATCGCGCAGGCGCTCGCGCTGCTTGGTGTGCGGCCGAAGTGGGCGCCGGGCAGCCATCGCGTGACCGACTTCGAGATCATGCCGATCGAAGCCTTCGACCGTCCGCGTATCGACGTGACGTTGCGCGTATCCGGTTTCTTCCGCGATGCGTTTGCGAACGTGATGCATCTGTTCGATGCGGCCGTGCAAGCCGTCGCCGAACTCGACGAACCCGAAGCGTTGAATCCGATCCGCGCGCGCGTGCAGCGCGAACGCGATGCGCTGATCGCGCGCGGCATGGAGCCGGCCGAAGCGCGCAAGCGGGCCGGCTGGCGCGTCTTCAGCGCGCGGCCCGGCGCGTATGGCGCGGGTGTGCAGGAGATGATCGACTCGCGCCACTGGCAGACCGACGCCGATCTCGCGAACGCGTATCAGGCATGGGGAGGTTACGCGTACACGCAGAAAAGCGCGGGCGAGGCAGCGCAGCACGCGTTCGGCACGCGTCTCGCGGCAATGGACGTGGTGCTGCAAAACCAGGACAACCGCGAGCACGACGTGCTCGACTCGAACGACTATTACCAGTTCCAGGGCGGCATGGTCGCGGCGGTACGGCATCTGGCCGGCCAGCAGCCGAGCGTTTATCACGCCGATCACAGCAATCCGGCCGCGCCGCGTGTGCGTACGTTGCGCGAGGAGATCGCGCGCGTGATCCGCTCGCGGGTGGTCAATCCGAAATGGCTCGATGGCGTGAAGCGCCACGGTTATAAAGGCGCGGCCGAGATCGCGGCGACCGTCGATTATCTGTACGGCTACGATGCGACCGCGCGCGTGGTCGCGGATCATCAATACGCGCTCGTCGCCGACGCGTATCTGAACGATGCCGATACGCGCGCGTTCATGCAACGGCACAATCCGCATGCGCTGCATTCGGTCTGCGAGCGTCTGCTCGAAGCGATGCAGCGCGGGCTGTGGCAGGCGCCCGGCGACTATCGCGCGCAGGTGGAGCAGCATCTGCTCGCGAGCGAACAGCAGATCGAAGGAAGGCAGAGATGAATGGGGTGACGCGAGAGGCGGGAGAGATGAGCGGCGTGGATACGGTATCGGGCACCGCATCGGGTTCGGCCCGGCGGCCGGTTTTTCCCTTTGCCGCACTGATCGGCCAGGCGCCGTTGCAGCAGGCCTTGTTGCTTGCGGCGATCGATCCGGGCCTCGGCGGTGTGCTGATCAGCGGGCCGCGCGGCACGGCGAAGTCGACCGCGGCGCGCGCGCTCGCCGAATTGCTGCCGGAAGGACAACTCGTGAATCTGCCGCTCGGTGCGAGCGAGGATCGGCTGATCGGCACACTCGATATCGAAACCGTGCTGCGCGACGGCGCGGTGCGCTTCTCGCCGGGGCTGCTTGCGAAGGCGCATCGCGGCGTGCTGTATGTCGATGAGGTCAATCTGCTGTCCGATGCGCTCGTCGACGCGTTGCTCGATGCGGCGGCGAGCGGCGTGAATACCGTCGAACGCGATGGCGTATCGCATAGCCATGACGCGAGCTTCGTGCTGATCGGCACGATGAATCCCGAAGAGGGCGAGTTGCGGCCTCAACTGATCGACCGTTTCGGTTTGATGGTCGAGTTGCGCAACGCGTTCGAGCCGTCGACACGGCAGGCGATCGTCAAGGCGCGGCTCGCGTTCGATCATGATCCGGCGGCATTTTGTGCCACTCACGCTGAGCAGCAGGCCGCGTACGTGCAGCGGATTCGCGCGGCGCGCGCGGTGCTGCCGCAACTCTCGTTCGACGACGCCGTGCATGCGCACGTGAGTGCGTTGTGCATCGACGCGGCCGTGGACGGTTTGCGCGCCGATCTCGTGATGCTGCGCGCGGCGCGTGCGCTCGCGGCGCTGGAGCAGTCGGCTGGCGTGACCGCGCGGCATGTGGATCGGGTGGCCGAGGCCGTGCTGCTGCATCGGCGGCGTAAGCATGAGCATGAGCATGAGCCGCGTGCCCGGCAATACGATGAGTCGGAAAGCGATGCGCGTGAGAGCGCGGCGCATCGTCAGCCGGATACGTCGGCCGGCGACTCGCGCCATGCGAGCGAAACCTCGCCATCTTCCGCCGACACCGACTGGGGCTATCTGCCGCCGGAGCCGACCGCGGCCGTGCCGGTCAAAAGCGTGATCCCGCTCGGCGTAAAAAAACGCTGAGCCATCGGAAGGGCGCCGCCGCTGACTCGCGCAGCGGTTTTCGATGGCGGCATGGCATGGGTGCGGGTGTACGCAGCGCTGCGCGCGGCGAGCCGGGCCGACGCATTGCGTGGACGCCGACGCTTGCCGCGATGCGCGAGCGCACGCTGCGTCGCGAGCATCTGCGCTTCGTGCCTGAAGTGCCGCGCGGTGGTGTACTGCATTGCTTCGTGCTCGATTGTTCGGGGTCGATGCTGGCCGGTCAGCGGCTCGCCTTGGCGAAAGGCCTGTTGATCGCGCTGTTCGACGAGGCCAGCGCGATGCGCGCCGAAGTCGTGCTGATCTGCTTCGGCGGTGCGGGAGCGGACGTGCGTTTCGGTCCGGCCGTGCCGCGCTGGTGGAACGAGCGATGGCTGCAACCGGTGGGCGGCGGCGGCGGTTCGCCGCTGGCGTCGGGCGTGCGGCGGGCCGCGCAACTGCTCGGGCGCAGCGCGCGCAGACGGCCGGCGCAGCAACGCTGGCTATGGATTCTGAGCGATGGCCGCTCGCGCGACGAGCCCGAGCGTCCGCTTGATGTCGATGAGGTGGTGTTCGTCGATTTCGAGCGCGGCGCGCTACGGCTTGGCCGTTGCGCAGCGTTCGCCGATGCGTGGGGCGCGCGGTATTTGACGCCGGAAGAGTTGATCGGCTGAGCGGTTGGGCAACTGAGCGGCGCGTGGGTTGTGTTCGTGCGGTGGCGTGCGAATTTGCGCGATTCGCATGCGCGGCGCCGCGCCGCGTTATGCGTGCCGCTCAGCGATGCCGTTTCTTCAGGCCGTGGCGTTGGACCAGTACAGCACGTCGTCGTGGCGATCGAACACGAAGACTTTCATCGCCATCTGCTGCGCGGTGTCGAGCTGGTCCAGTTCTAGCCCATGAGTCGACGGCTCGCCGGGCGCGCTGCCTTTCTGCACGTTGCGGATGACCGCCGTGGTCTCGATCTCGGTATCGAGTTCGGCCGACTTCAGACGAAACGCGAGACGCAGCCGCTCGCCGACCGAGCCGAGCGTCCACGAGGCGCTCAGCGACATGCCGAGCGCGCTGATGCCTTTCGCGAGCCCGAGCCCTTCGTAGTTCTCGCCGGTTTCGCCGATGCCGAAGCGCACCGCGAGGTGCGCATGGACACGGATCGATTTACGTTCGCGCAGACGCCGGATCGCGCCGGGTTTCGACAGGACGAGATAGTCGAACGGCAGGCGGCAGACTGCTTCGACCGTGCAGACGAAACGGAATACGGCCTGGCTCGCGATCGCGACGATCTCGACGTTTTCGCCGGGCGCGAGCGGCAGCAGGCGGCCATTCTGTAACGGCGGCGTGACGAAGAGCGCATGATTCGGCGCGAAACCGATGATGCGGCACGGGTGCATCGGCGCGCTGCCGCTGACGAGGGAGCGCATGCCGATCAATGCGCCGATCTCGAGGTGCATGTCCCTGACCGTCTGTTCGCCGGCGGGGGGCGGCTGCGGGGCGGGTTCGGCCGGCCGCTGCGCGTTCGGACCCAGCAGGTCGCCGCGTTGCGGCTGGAAGTGCGTGAACAGAAACGTACGCTCGTCCGTGGTCGCGAGGACCGTGCCGCTCGCGAAGAGCAGCGTGCCGTCGGCATCGACGATCGGCCAGGCGAGCGGTGAACCTACCGGGACCGCATCGGGATTGAGTGCCGGAGATGAGGCGGCAGGCGGGGTATCGTCGACGTGTTCCTCGACAGGGTTGTCCATGGTCGGCAGCTTGTTGGGTTGGCGAGATAACTGGTTGACGGCGGCGGCGGGTAAAACTTTAGTTGTCGAGTGAAATGGATGGGCGTCTTTGTCGGCGAGGGGCGGTTTCGGTGTTTTCCCGCTTCTGGCGATGGCCGAATTAAATTGGATAACTAAATTAATTCGTGGCGATCTTTTGTTGCGGCTTTCAGTTACGGATATTGGTCTTTGCTGCATGGTACGGTTGTGGTATGAAGCCCTTCGCAAGAAAATTCGCACAGGGGTCTTGACGTGATGCGGGGCGGTCAGCATAATCTCGTTTCTCTGCTGCAGACGCAGCGACGCGAACGAAGCGGTGCCGGGTGGTTTGGGTGCTGTGAGTTTGTGGACTGATCTTTAAAAACCAAC